>DDFY01000035.1:8932-45200 GCA_002337385.1 Erythrobacter sp. UBA1916 | reverse complement strand
TCGGCATTCCCAACCACGGCACCCTGCGCGTGGGCGACACGCTGAGCGAGAGCAACAAGATCCGCTTCACCGGCCTGCCCAACTTCGCGCCCGAAATCCTGCGCCGGGTCCAGCTCAAGGACCCGACCAAGACCAAGCAGTTGCGCAAGGCGCTCGACGATCTGTCCGAAGAGGGCGTGATTCAGGTGTTTTACCCGGTGATCGGCGGGTCGAGCATCGTCGGCGTGGTCGGCCAGCTGCAGCTTGACGTGCTGGTCTCGCGGCTATCGGCCGAATACAAGGTCGAGGCGGCACTTGAAGCCTCACCCTTTGCCACCGCGCGCTGGATCAAGGGCAGCGATGCGGCGAAGGATACTTTCGAAAAGTTCAATCAGGGCAACATCGGGCACGACCGCGACGGTGATCTCGTGTTCCTCGCCAAGTCGAGCTGGGACGTCGGCTATCAGCAGGAGAAAAACCCTGATCTCACCTTCTCCGCCACCAAGGAGCGGTGAGAAGCTGACGAACATGACAGCCTGACAACGCGTATTCCAGGAAATTTTATTTCGTATTCAGGGTGTTACGAAAATCCGCAAAGTTGACACCCGGGCAGATTGCTTCGCCACTTGCGGCTCACACCAAGGGCGCGAGGCGGAACGGTCCGGACGTGTCAAAGAGCCTGCCTGTCATGCCGCACGGCGCGGCCTGTAGGAAAGCCCGCAGACAGCGGCTATAGCTCGTCCATGGCCCAGTTTTTCGACGCGCTCGACGAGAAGCACATCGCGATGATCGCGCAGCAGCCGGTGTTCTTCGTGGCCACCGCAGCGGCTGACGCGCGGATCAACCTCTCGCCCAAGGGCTATGACGCGTTTCGCGTGCTCGGCCCGCAGCGGGTGGCCTATCTCGATCTCGGCGGCTCGGGCAACGAGACCAATGCCCATCTGCTTGCCGATGACAACGGGCAGGGCGGGCGCATCACGATCATGTTCTGCAACTTCCAGCAGCCTGCGCAGATCCTGCGCATCTACGGGCGCGGCAATCCGGTGCTGCCGTGGGAAAGTGGCTGGGACGCGCTGGCCGAGCACTTCACCATGCTCCCCGGCACGCGCCAGATCTTCGATATCTCGGTCGAAAGCGTGCAGACCAGCTGCGGCTATGGCGTTCCGTTGATGCAGCTGGAGCAGGAGCGCGACACGCTGGTAAAATACCACGCGCAGGCCGATCCCATCGAATGGAAGGGCAAGTTCATGCGCGCACGCACCAGCATCGATGGCCTGCCGACGCGCGCAACCGATCGGTTTATCGCCGGCGAATGACCGAGCTTACCTTCGCCAGCTACAATGTTCACAAGGCGATCGGTGCCGATCGGCGGCGCGATCCCGAACGCATCCTCGCGGTGATCGACGAGCTGGGGGCAGACGTGGTCGGCCTGCAGGAGGTCGACTTGCGGCTTGGCCAGCGTGCCAGCGTGTTCGAACGGGCGCGGCTTGAGCATCTGGGCTGGCAACTGGCCTCGGTGCCGATGAAACCGGCCAGCCTTGGCTGGCATGGCAATATGCTGCTGGTGCGCGATGGGCTGACGATCGATGCGGTTGATGCGGTGCACCTTCCACGGCTCGAACCGCGCGGCGCCCTCACCGCGAGCTTGCGGGTGGATGGCCAGCCCTTCAACGTCACCAGCATGCACCTCGATCTTTCGGGCCTGCGGCGGAAAGCGCAGTTGGCGCAGCTGTGTGCAGCGGGCCGGGCGAGCGGGCAGCCCTCGCTCATGCTGGGCGATCTCAACGCCTGGCTGGCGCGCCCGGATCGCCTGCGCGGACTGCATGACTACTGGTCGGTGCTCACCCCCGGCCGAAGCTTTCCGGCGCGCGGGCCCTTGTTGTCGCTCGACCGGATGATTGTCAGCCCGCACTGGCGCTGCACCGATCTCGAGGTGTTCCGCTCTGTTCTGGCGCGCGAAGCGTCAGACCATCTGCCGATCCGCGCGCGGCTCGTGCTCGATGCACAAAATTTAGGCAACGCGCCTACCGAATAGGCAGGCCAAGTGCCTTTTGGATGGGCAGCCGGGCCAAACGTTCCCTGAATCCTGAGCTTATTGAAACTGGCACGTTGCTTGCGAGGCATTGCCGTGGCCGGGGGCGTGCCCGGCTAGGCAACAGGGGTCTGTGATGAAATTCATCATCGCCATAATCAAACCGTTCAAGCTCGATGAGGTGCGTGAAGCACTGGCCGGGCTGGGCGTGGCCGGGATGACTGTCTCGGAAGTTAAGGGGTTCGGTCGACAAAAGGGGCAGACCGAAATCTACCGCGGAGCCGAGTATTCGGTGAACATGCTTCCCAAGGTGAAGCTGGAAATCGCGGTGAGCACCGAGCTTATGCCGAAGGTCGTTGAGACCATTCAGCAAACCGCCAGCACGGAAAGCATCGGGGACGGCAAGATTTTCGTGCTCGATCTCGCATCGGCCACGCGGATTCGCACCGGCGAAACCGACGAAACCGCGCTTTGAGGGGGACGCATTCCATGAAGAACACTCTTTTGAAACTGGGCGCTGTTGCTGCGGCAAGCTTCGCCTTCGCCACGCCGGCGTTCGCCCAGGAGGCTGCGGCTGACGCAGTCGGCGGCGGCACCGCCTATATTCTCAACACCTTGCTGTTCCTGATCGGCGGCTTCCTCGTGATGTGGATGGCCGCTGGCTTTGCCATGCTCGAGGCTGGTCTGGTCCGCACCAAGAACGTCTCGACGCAGTGCCTGAAGAACATCGGCCTCTATGCAATCGCCGGTTTGATGTTCTGGGTCATCGGCTACAACATTGCCTATCCGGGCTTCGCCGAGGGTTCGCTCGGCCTGTTCGGCATTAACGGCACTGTGTATTCGATGCAGGGCGTCGGCGATGCCGATCTCGACACCGGTTACTCGGTCGCTTCGGACTGGTTCTTCCAGATGGTCTTCTGCGCCACCACGGCCTCGATCGTTTCGGGCACCCTGGCTGAGCGCATCAAGATCGTTCCGTTCTTCATCTTCGTGACCGTGCTTACCGCCGTGATCTATCCGGTCGTGGTGAGCTGGGAATGGGGTGGCGGCTACCTCGACAGCGTCTGGGGCTTCTCCGACTTCGCCGGTTCGACCCTCGTCCACTCGACGGGTGGCTGGGCTGCTCTGATCGGTGCGCTGATCCTCGGCCCGCGTCTCGGTCGCTTCACCGCCGACGGCAAGGTCAATGTGTTCCCGGGTTCGAACATTCCGCTCGCTACCCTGGGTACCTTCATCCTGTGGCTCGGCTGGTTCGGCTTCAACGGCGCCTCGCAGCTTGCGATGGGCACCGTGGGTGACGTGTCGGACGTCTCGAAGATCTTCGTCAACACCAACATGGCTGCTTGCGGCGGTGTCGTGGTCGCGATCATCGCTACCCAGCTGCGCTACGGCAAGGCTGACGTGACCATGGCTCTGAACGGCGCTCTGGCCGGTCTGGTCGCCATCACGGCCGAGCCGCTGGCTCCGACCGTTGGCCAGTCGGTCCTGATCGGCGGCATTGGCGGCATCCTGCCGGTGATCGTGGTTCCGATCCTCGACAAGCTCAAGATCGACGACGTTGTCGGCGCCATCCCGGTTCACCTGTGCGCCGGTATCTTCGGCACCCTCGTGGTCGCCTGGACTGGCGATGCGACCTTCGTTGGCCAGCTTGTCGGCGTGCTGCTGACCATGGTCTGGGTGTCGGTTGCTTCCGGTATCCTGTGGTTCATTCTGAAAGCTACCGTGGGCCTGCGTCCTTCGGAAGAGATCGAGCTTGCGGGCCTCGACCTCGCTGAGGTTGGCGTGGAAGCCTACCCGGGTCTCGCCAACCAGGCCTGATCCAACACAAGTTTGGCGGGGCCAGGTCTTCCTCCTCTCCCCCTGGTCCCGCCTACCGACGTTCCTCCTGCGAACGAACACCTTTGAAAGGGCCGGAGCCAAGCGCTCCGGCCCCTTTTTTTTGCCTCGCGTCCGTGCGACATGGGGAAGGCCTGTGGCTCGGCAACCTGCCGAGGTCTGGCCAAGCGGAGGAACGAGGCGATGAAAATGGTTATTGCGGTGATCAAGCCGCACAAACTCGAACCGGTGCGCGAGGCGCTTGCCGGAATTGGCGTCGCCGGCCTTACCGCCAACGAGGTCAAGGGGTACGGCCGCCAGAAGGGGCAGACAGAGATTTACCGCGGCGCCGAATATTCGGTGAACATGCTGCCCAAGGTGCGGCTGGAAATCGCGGTTGCCGATGACCTCGCCCCGCGGGTCGTTGAAACGATCCGCCTTGCCGCCAACACCGAGACGATTGGTGACGGCAAGATATTCGTGCTCGATCTGGGCGAGGCCGTCCGTATTCGCACCGGCGAGACGGGCGAACACGCGTTGTAGTCATGAAGAATCGGCGCGTTGGTGCGACTTGCGAGGCGCCCAGCTTGGGCGATTAGGCCGCCCAAGCCCTGGTGCCAGACAAGAAAGGCCTGGCATGAACAGTGTTGCGAGGCCTTTTCTTTGCGTTGATTCTTTATGCAAACCCAAGTTTTCGAGTCGCCTCTAGCGGCGGCGTGGAACCGGCCGATGCAACGATCAAAGAGGCGTAACCTCGCCGCAATCTTAAAACATTCGCGTCGAGAGCTTTTCTAGGTTATACACAGCAAATGGAAGTGGCGGGGCACGCCGCCGCTTCCGGCCGGGGGTCTTCGTCCGAATTCTACGGCATGGTTTCAGGACGGAAACTTAGGGTTTTTGGTTTAGATGGGTTACGACAGAGGACGTCGCGGACGGGGACGCGACAAGCGGGACAACATTGGCGAGGAAGGCTTCGATCCCTTCTTTGAAGGTGGTCCGCCTTCGGACGGCGGCTGGCGCGGTGGCGACAGCGGCGGTCGCGGTGGTTTCGGCGGCGGCGGCGGTGGAGACCGCTTCGGCGGCGGCGGCAACCGGTTTGACAACGATCGGGGCTCGCGCGGCGGCGGCTTCAGCGGCGGTGGCGGTGGTGCCCCGCGCGGTGGCGGCATGCCTCCGCAGGTGGTTGGCAGCGGCACCGGCAAGGTCAAATTCTTCAATACGCAGAAGGGCTTCGGCTTCATCCAGCGTGATGAGGGCGGCGAAGACGTGTTCGTTCACATCAGCCAGGTCGAACGGGCCGGGCTTGAAGGTCTGGCCGAAGGTCAGGAGCTTGCCTTCAACCTGGTGGATCGCGGCGGCAAGGTGTCGGCGGCCGATTTGCAGGTCGTTGGCGATGTGATCGCGGTCGAGGCCAAGGCCCCGCAGCGTGAACTTACCGGCGAGAAGGCCGTGGGCACGGTGAAGTTCTTCAACTCCATGAAGGGCTTCGGCTTCATCACCCGCGACGACGGCAAGGAAGACGCTTTCGTGCACATCAGCGCGGTGGAGCGTTCGGGCCTGCAGGGCATCAACGAGGGTGACCGATTCGAATTCGACCTCGAGGTCGATCGACGAGGCAAGTACTCGGCTGTAAATCTCGTTCCGGCTGGCTGACGCCATCTGGATTGCGGGGCGGCCGAGTGTTTGACCGGCCGCCCGCAGCATCATAGATACACGACCAGCAGGCGGCCATCCGATCCCACGCGATCGGGCCGCCCTTTTGTGTTTTGATGTAAGGAATCCCAATGGCTATTTCAGCGCTTATGCCAGTCTATCCACGGTGCGGCGTTCGGCCGGTCCGTGGCGAGCATTGCCACCTGATCGACGAGGATGGCACGCGCTATCTCGACTTTGCTGCGGGCATCGCAGTCAACCTGCTCGGCCACTCACATGAAGGGCTGATCGGTGCGATCCAGAAGCAGGCCGCGCAGCTCATGCATGTGTCGAACCTCTATGGCAGCCCGCAGGGCGAACACCTCGCGCAGCGGCTGGCCGATCTGACCTTCGCCGATACGGTGTTTTTCACCAATTCGGGGGCCGAGGCGGTCGAATGCGCGATCAAGACGGCGCGCGCCTATCACCAGCACGCCGGCAACGAAGACCGCTTCGAGCTGATCACCTTTAACAACGCCTTCCACGGGCGGACCATGGCCACGATCAGCGCCTCCAATCAGGAGAAGATGCACAAGGGCTTCGCCCCGCTGCTGCCGGGCTTCAAATATGTCGACTTCGGCGATCTTGAGGCGGTGGAAGCGGCGATTGGTCCGCATACGGCAGGCTTTTTGGTCGAGCCGGTGCAGGGCGAAGGCGGCATTCGTGTCGGCAGCCAGGAGTTCATCAAGGGCCTGCGCGCGCTGGCGGACAAGCACGACCTGATGCTGGTGTTCGACGAAGTGCAGACGGGCGTCGCGCGCACGGGCACCTTCTATGCCTACGAGCAGTATGGCATCGAGCCCGATATCCTCGCGACCGCCAAGGGCCTTGGCGGCGGCTTCCCGCTCGGCGCCTGCCTCGCCACCGAGAAGGCCGCGCGCGGCATGACCTTCGGCACCCATGGCTCTACCTATGGCGGCAATCCGCTGGCGATGGCAGCCTCGGAGGCCGTGCTCGATGCGGTCGGCAACGAGGAATTCCTCGCGCAAGTGCGCGCCACGGGCGAGCGGCTGCGCGGCCGGCTTGAACAGTTCATCGGCAACTATCCCGAGCTGTTCGAAGAGGTGCGCGGGCTGGGCCTGATGCTCGGGATCAAGATGAAGGTCGAACCGCGTCCCTTCATGCAGCACCTGCGTGACAACCATCAGCTGCTCACCGTGGCCGCTGGCGATTCGACGCTGCGGCTGCTGCCGCCGCTGGTAATCGGCGAGGCCGAGATCGACGAGTTCTTCGAGAAGCTCTCGGCGGGCGCTGCAGACTATAAGCCGGAGAATGCGGGATGACGACGCGCCATTTCCTCGACCTGAGCGATGCCGGGGGCGATGCGATCGCCGCCATGATCAACGATGCGCAGAGCCGCAAGGCCGCGCGCAAGAGCTGGCCCAAGGGCAAGGCTGATGCCGATGCCCCGCTTGCTGGCCGCGTGCTGGCGATGGTGTTCGAGAAGAACTCGACCCGCACCCGCGTGAGCTTTGACATGGCGATGCGCCAGCTCGGCGGCTCGGCGCTGATCCTTGATGCGGGCACGTCGCAGCTCGGCCGCGGTGAAAGCGTGGCCGATACCGCGCGCGTGCTGAGCCGGATGGCCGATGCGATCATGGTGCGCACCGACGATCACGCCAAGGTCGAGGAAATGGCCCGTTATGCCAGCGTTCCGGTCATCAACGGGCTGACCGACCAGTCGCACCCGTGCCAGATCGTGGCCGACCTTGTGACCATCGTCGAGCATGGCAAGGCGCTTCCGGGACTGGAGGTCGCCTGGCTGGGTGATTGCAACAATGTGCTGAACTCGGTGCTGGAGGCGGCTGGGCTGATGAAGTTCAACGTCCGCATCGGCACACCTGCCGAGATCGTGCCCGACGCTGACTATGTCGCCAAGGCCCGCGCTGGCGGGGCGCGCGTCGACGTGACGAGCGATGCGGCCGAGGCGGCCAGCGGGGCGGATGTGGTCGTCACTGACACGTGGATCTCGATGGGTCAGGCCCACGCGGAGGAAAAGCTGGCGCAGCTGGCACCCTATCAGGTCGATGATGCGCTGATGGCGAAGGCCAAGGCCGATGCGATCTTCCTTCACTGCCTGCCCGCGCACGTGGGTGAGGAAGTGACCGAGAGCGTGTTCGAGAGCGCGCAGTCGGTGGTGTTCGACGAGGCGGAGAACCGAATCCACGGCCAGAAGTCTGTTTTGCTGTGGTGTTTCGGTCAGTTGGGCGCGGCGGCTTAACATCGCGCCCGGCTATTCCCATCTATAGCCAATGACTGACACTACTGCCGCCGATACCGAGACCGGGTTCGACACCGTCCTGCGCTTCATCCTGCCCGACCGCGATTGCCGCGGTCGGGTGGTACGGCTTGGCCCGGTGCTTGATGAGATCCTTGCCGCGCATGACTATCCTGCGCCGGTGAAGCATTGCCTGGCCGAGGCGCTGGTGCTGACCGCGCTGATGGGCTCGATGCTAAAGGACGAGCAGGATCAGATGACTATTCAGGCACGCTCGGAAGAGGGCCTGATTCGTCTGCTGGTATGCGACTATCGCGGCGGGGCTCTGCGCGGCTATGCCGAGGTGGCTCCGGAGGTTCCTGCACAGGTTGGCGCGAACGCGCGGCTCGAATCGCTGTTCGGGAAGGGGCACCTTGCCGTGACCTTCGATCTCGCCAGCACCGGGCAGCGCTATCAGGGCATCGTGGCGCTCGAAGGCGAAAGCCTGAGCCATGCGATCGAGACCTATTTCGCGCAGAGCGAGCAATTGCCCACGCGCGTGCGCACGGGGATCGCTTTCGGTCAGGACGGGGGCATCGCCGGCGGGATGCTGGTGCAGCATCTGGCCGATGGCGAGGAGGGGCGCGAGCGTTTGCATGTGCGCTTCGACCATCCCGAGTGGGAGCACGTCTCGATCCTCGCCGACACAATTTCGCATGGCGAACTGGTGGATCAGGAGCTGTCGATGGAGGCGCTGGTGTGGCGACTGTTCCACGAGGAGCGCGAACTGCGCACCGATGGCGCGGTCAGCCTGCGCAAGGGATGCCGCTGTTCAATCGAACACTACGCGGCAGTCCTTAGCCGATTCGGCGAGGAAGAACGTGCTGAGATGGTAAACGAGGCTGACGAAATCGTGGTCGACTGCGCCTTTTGTTCGCGGAAATTTGCAATACCGGCTCTGCCGGATGAAGTAACATGACATTTCGCATTATAACGTGATTGTTCAGCTTAGACAGGTTATAGTAGTGCGATGACTAAGGTCTTGAAACTTGTAGCGATGGTGTCCGTAGGGGCGGCGGTAGGCTTGCCGGCAGCGGCACAGGCGCCCGAGCTTGCCATGTTCAACACCCTCGAAAAGGGGGCGTGGACCGCGCGGGTGAGGCCCGACGGGCCAACATTGCGGCTGTGCGTGCGCACGGGCCGCGAATTCATCCAGCTGCGTCATCGCCAGCTCAATTGCGATCGTTTCGTGGTCGAGGATCAGGCCAATGAGGTCACCGTGCAGTATACCTGTCGCGGGCATGGTTATGGCCGCACCAGCATCCGGCGCGAAGATGCGCGGCTGGTGCAGCTTCGCAGCCAGGGGACCGAGGACGGGAAGCCGTTCTCGATCGAGGCGGAGGCTCGCTACACGGGCGCTTGCTGATCGAAGGGGGCTTGCCCCACGACGAGGAGCAGCCTAGCTCGGCGCGATGACCACCAGCCAAAAGCAAGCGATCGTGCTGCTCTCGGGCGGCCTCGATTCCAGCCTGTCGGCCGCGCTGGCCAAGGAGCAGGGCTTTGCGATCAACGCCCTCACCATCGACTATAATCAGCGCCACCGCCGCGAGCTCGATGCTGCGCGGGCCGTGGCGCAGTCGCTCGGGGCAGAGCGGCACATCATCCTGCCGCTGGACCTGTCGCAGTTCGGCGGTTCGGCCCTGACCGCCGATATCGACGTGCCCAAGGGCGGGGTTGCCGAACACGGCATTCCGATCACCTATGTTCCGGCGCGCAATCTGGTGTTCCTGTCGCTGACGCTGGCCTGGGCCGAGGTGGTGGGCGCGAATGACATCTTTATTGGCGTGAACGCGCTCGACTATTCGGGCTATCCCGATTGCCGTCCCGAATTCATCGCCAGCTTCGTGGAGACCGCAAGGCTGGCCACGCGCGAGGGGCAGGAGGGCGAAGGCTTCCGGATTCAGGCTCCTTTGCAGCACTGGGATAAGGCGCGGATCGTCAGCGAGGCGCTGCGTGTGGGGCTTGATCTGTCGCTGACCTGGTCGTGCTACGATCCGCAGCCCGACGGCACACCCTGCGGTCTGTGTGACAGCTGCCGCCTCAGGGCCAAGGGCTTTGCCGAGGCGGGTGCGGTCGATCCGGTGGCAGGCCCCGGCGAGGGATGACAGCCGCGCAGCCGGAGCGGCGTGAGCGGATACCGGTCTACAACTGGTATGCGCTCGGCGTGCTGGCGCTGGTCTATTGCACCAACTTCATCGACCGGCAGATCCTGTCGATCCTCGCCAACGACATCAAGGCCGACCTGGCCATCAGCGACGCCCAACTGGGCTTTCTCTATGGCACGGCCTTCGCGGTGTTTTACGCGCTGCTCGGCATTCCGCTCGGGCGCTTGGCAGACAGCACCCATCGCCTGCGCCTGCTGAGCTTCGGGCTGGCCTTGTGGTCGGCGATGACGGTGCTGTCGGGCCTTGCGCGCAACTATGCGCAGCTGGCCCTGGCGCGGGTCGGGGTCGGGGTGGGGGAGGCCTCGGCCAATCCTAGCGCCTATTCGCTGATCGCGGACTGGTTTCCCGCTCACATGCGCGCGCGGGCGATTGCGATCTATTCGGCGGGGCTGTTCGTTGGCAGCGGATTGTCGCTGTGGCTGGGTGGGTTCATTGTCGAGGGCTGGACACGGGCGTTCCCGACCAATCCGCCGCTCGGCCTTGCGGGCTGGCAGGCGGCATTTATCGTCGTCGGCCTGCCCGGCCTCGTGCTGGCCGCTTGGCTGCTGACCCTGCGTGAGCCGGAGCGGGGCAAGACAGCGGAATCCGCCGGAGCCTTCCGGACGTTTTTCGCCCAATGCGCGCTGATGGTGCCCCCGTTTGCCCTTATCAGCGCGGCGCGCGAAGGGGGGCGGGCGTTGGCCGTCAACCTGTCAGGCGCGGCCCTTATCGCGCTGATTTGCGCGGCGCTGGCGCTGTGGCTGGGCAACGTGGAGCAATTCGTGCTCATCGGCATTGCCTACTACGCCGTGTTCAGCTGGGTGAGCCACACTCGCAGGGCTGACCCGGAGTGCCACGTACAGACCTGGGGCAGCGGCGCCTTTCTCGCCATTGTCGGCATCTATGCCTGCACGTCTTACGTCGGTTATTCGGTGACCTATTGGGCCGCACCCTATGCCGAGCGGACCTTTGCGCTGGGCAAGGCAGAGCTTGGCCTGCTGATCGGCGCGCCCAATGCGGTGGGCGGGTTCCTCGGCATTCTGGCGGGCGGGTGGGCTGCTGACGCCTTGCTGCGATATACTGCGAACGGGCGGGTGCTGGTCGCCAGTGCCGCAGTTGTTCTGCCCGTGCCGCTGGTCCTGATCGGCTACACCACCGAGAACCAGACCCTGTTCCTCGCCTGCAACTTCCTGACCCAGTTCGCCACCGCCTCCGCGCTTGGCGCCTGCGCTTCGGCCAGTCAGGCCCTGGTCGATGAGCGAATGCGCGGGCGGGCCTCGGCGCTGTTTCTGCTGGGGCCGACGCTGGTCGGCCTGTGCTTCGGCCCCTTCGCAGTCGGCCTCGTGTCGGAACGGACCGGAGACCTGGGCCTCGGCGTGATGATGAGCCTGCTGGCGGCGATTCCGGCGGGTGTATGTCTGATCGCTGGCCTGCGGCTCTATCCCGAGGCCGCGGCGCGCGTGGCCAGCTAGGCCAGAATCCCGGCCGCCACGAGTGCCGAGACGAGCCCCGCAATCGCGGCGCGCGCTTCGCTGTCCTGTGTCGCGCCGCCGCTTGGCAAGGCAACCGCAGAGGCGCGGTTCCAGCTGCCGTCGAACACGGCCTGTTGCCCCGTCGATTGGTCGTAGATGCGCATTCCGGGCAGCGGCGACTGGAACAGCCAGTTGCCGGCCTGCCGACAGGCAATCTCGCCAGCGTGACCCGTCCATTCATCGGTTGGCGTTGCCTCGACTAACCAGGCCTCGCCATCGACCGGAGCGGCTGGCGGTGTCTCCGCCGTCCCCTCGACAGCGATGTGCAGCAAGGCATCGAGCCGGGCGAGAGCCTCGTTGACGGTGAACTCCTTCTGCGCCTGCGCGGTGAAGAGGAAGGGCAGGCCAAGCCGCGCGCTGGCACTCGTGAATGTGATCGGATTAGGCATAGGTCACCTCAGGCAAGGGTTGTGAGATAGAGTGGATCGGAGCGGGCACTGTTGCCGATCTGGCGCACCCAGAGCGGCTTTCCGGGATGGTCGGCGCCGAGCGCAGCCCAGTCGGGGGCGGAGAACTCCAGCAGCGGCGCGGAGACTTCCCAGGCCGCGTTAGGCAGGTCCGTATCGCCGAGACCGACGACATAGCGTTCGAACTCTTCGGCGAGCGGTGGCTCCACCGTTCCGCTCCAGCTCCAGGCCCCGCGCGCCCGGCGCGTCCAGCCCAGCGCCACGCTGCCATCTGTTGCGATGGTCACACGCGGATGGACGGGAACGAGAGGCTTCAGGGTGAGTCCGGCATTGGCGATCATGGCCTCGGCAGGCGTGTCATCGGCAAGTCCGATGGCGGCTATCGCTTCGGCGCTGCCCAGGTCTGCCGCCTCAAGACGGATCGGTCTGTCATCGAGCAGCACGACATTCGCGCCTGCCGCCGTGCCTGCCAGCGCCGCCGCTTCGGTGCCGCCCCGTCCGCGCAACAGGCCCGACAGCCGCCAGACACCGCCGCCGAGGCTCTCGGCATGGGCAAACTGGAGTAGCTCCGCGCCCACCAGCAAGCGGCTGGAGCCTGCGGCCAAGCTTTCGAGCGGGCGCGAGGCGAGCTCGAAGTCGGGCGAGGCCAGGGTGACATCGAAAGCGGTCACCCGGTCGATAATCGCAGGATCAGCCGGTGGCAGCGGCGTCGACAAGGTGCCCACAACCGATCGCTGCCGCCCGGTGCCCCGGATCGGCGACAGGCTCCCGCCGTGATCGGCATAAAGCATCGCGCCGGTCCAACCGCTGGTGGTCGAGCTGGCCGCCGCGATAACCTGACGCTCGTCGCGTGAGCCGAGGCCGTCCCATGGCACTTCGCTCGCCATTAACAGCGTTGGCGTTGCCACCTCGTCGGGTGTTTCGAGGTTGCGGCCCGGATCGCTCACGGCGGGAGGGAGGGCCGCGCCCGGTTCGCGCGTCAGTTCGAGCTCGACCCCCGTCTCGCGCCATTCCCAGCTTTCCACCCGCCACCTGCCGGGCCGACCGGGCACAGCGACCACCGCGCCGGGGGCAATGCGTTCATCGAGTTCAGCCATGCGCCATTGCAGGCGGTCGCCCGCCATGCCTTCGCGCTCCGCCATGGCGTCGATCAGGTGCAGAGCGGTCCTGGCCTCAAGCGCGCCGGGAAAGTCGATCACGCTGTTTTGTCCGGCCACGGCTCGCCCGCCGGTACGCTGGAGGCCCGGCTGATAGTCGCGTGCAATGTCGTAGTATCGCAGGGCGGTAGGAAGCTGGCTGTGATCGGTGCGGCGGGTGGACAGCTGGCCATAGGCCCCGCCAAAACTCTCGTTGGCCGGGTCGACCACGGCTTCGGGCAAGGTCACCGCCGGGACGTCTGAGGGATCGCGCGGGCGGATCGCCAGGGGGCCCGCGCCAACATCGCAGGCCAGCGGATAGACCCGGTCGAGCAGTTCGAGCGATGCCAGCACCGGACCGCCTTCGTCGGAAAAGCCGCTCAGCCCCTCGAGCCGGCGGTCGATCGACGCATCGGCCTCCAGCGGGGCGAGCACCTCCACCATGCTGACTTCGCCCTCGTCGCTGGTGATCTCGAAGGCGAGCGTCGGGATGCGGTTGCCGAACTCTTCCAGCTGCAGGCTTTCGAACACGCAGTAGGCAAGGCCGCGGAAGGCCGGGCATTGCGCGCCCTCGGCGCTGGCAAGCAGCGGGTCGGGGGCCTGATCGCCGTAGCCTTGGTGGACGCGTAGCACGCCGCCGACCTTGAGATCGCCTGCTGCGCCGCGCAGTAGCCGGCCATCGGCCCAGATCCGGCCGAGGCTGGCAATCGGGCGGCTCGCCAGCGCCACCGCGAAGCTGCAGGAATAGCTGTAGGTCTTGACCGAGGGGCTGCTCTTGCCGCCGCCGGTGGTCTCGCTGGTTTCGACCAGGTCGGTGGCCCAGATCACGCTGCCTGCTGCGCGCATGGTCCCGAAATAGCGCGGGATCGGGGTGCCATAGCTGGAGCTGGTGACGGCCAGCTCCTTCAGGCGCGGCCCTTCGCGGCCCGCTGGCTTGAACACGGCGCGGTCGATCTGGCTGCCGATCAGCGACCCGATTGTCCCGCCAATCGGCCCGCCGATCATGGTGCCGACCGTGGAAAGGATAAGAGTGGCCATGATCAGTCTCCGCTTGGGGCCAGCCGCCAGTGGCGGTGCAGTGGCCATTGCGCCGGGCGCGGGCCGTGGACGACCCTGCGCAGTCCGGCGTGGGCATGGACGAGGGTGTTTGCCTCGCCCGCGATGGCGAGGTGCAGTTGCGCGGGCGAGGGGCGCAGTGCGATGACGTCGCCGGGCACGATGCTGTCAGACACTTCGTTCAGACCCGCCCGCGCCAGCACGGGGCCAAAGCCATCGAGCGTGATGTGGCGCAGGCGATAGGGCGGCAGCGGTCCGGTCTCGCGACCGACCGCGCGCAGTGCCAGCACCACCAGCCCGACGCAGTCGACGCCGCTCTTGCGGGTCGCGCCGCCGAGGCGGAAGGGCGCGCCCACCAGTGCGCGGGCAGCTGCGAGGAGGTCTTGTCCGCGCGCCATCATGCGCCGCCCGTCCCGTAGCGGGTCAGCAGGTCGTTGCCGGGCATGAACGGTTCGCCGCGAAAGTTCGCGGCATTGCCAAAGCGTGCGGCACAGGTGGCAATTGTATGGTCGCAGGCTTCGACGACGAAGGCACGATGGCTCGCCGCCAGCCCGGAGACGATGTCGCGATCAAGCGTCAGCTCGGAGCCTGATGCAGCCATGATCCGCATTTCCACGCCCGCCTGCGGACCGTCGATCCAGCGCAGCCGCCCGCCGACAATCGTGGCGGGTGCCGGGGCATCCGCAAAGACAATCGCGCCGCTCCCCGTGTCGATGGACAGGACACGAACCAGATGGGTGAAGCGCGCGGGGTTCAGGCCGCAGTCGCGGTCGCAGAAGCGGGCGCGGCAGGTTGGGCTGGTGCGCGGCACGAGGTCGCGTTCGAACAGCGTCTTGGCCGATTGCAGGCTGGCCTCGAAGCTTTCGCCGTTCTCGGAAATGCTGCCGATCTGGCCTGCGAACAAGGCCGAGTGCTCGAGGCTTTCCCAATCGACCACGCCAACTTCGATGGTGGCCCCGTCATAGCGGCCCATCCGCAAGTCGGCGGGTGTGATTGCCGCGTGCGAGAGGATGCCTTCCATCTCGACCAGCTCGCTCGCCAGATCGGCCGAGCGGCGGATCGAGGAGGGCACCATTCCGGGCGCGGCCAGATGGGCGATGCCTTCAAAGATGAGGTCGCGGTTGTGGCTGGTGAAGCCGAGCGTCACCCCGTCGCGGCGCATGATGCGCCAGTAGGTCGCGACGGTTTCGAGCGGCTCGGCGAAGAAGACCCGGCTCATGTCGCCTCCCGGATCTCGATCAGCGGCACCGATGGCGCTTCGCCCGCAGCGAAGTTGCTGGCGGAGATGTCGAGCCGGTCCTCGGCGAAGCGGACGGGCACGTCGAACAGAAACCCGGCGCGCACCTCGGCGCCCTCGGGCGGCGGGTCGGACAGAGTGATCCAGCCGCCGTTGCTGTAGGTCCATGCCCCGGTCGCCACGCCATCGACGCTGACCACGATGGATGAAGGGCGCGGGCGGGTGATTGGGCGGACCTGCGGATCGTCCCCGGCGCCATAGCTCTTCGCGAGCTGGAAGCTGACCACCTCGCCATCGCCTATGGCGAGCAACTGGTCGCTTGGCGTCGGCGTCCCGGTCTGGCCATTGGAGCTGAAATCGAACGGATCGGCGAGGCGGAACCCGCGCGCCGCGCCGCGCCGGGCGCGGAAGAATTCGAGCAGCACGCCCAGCTCTGCCTCGGAGCGGATGCCGGGGCCGACATCGTAGCGCAGGCGCGCATCGCTCCAGTGGCTGTTGCGCCGTTCGAAGCCCGATGCGGTCAGCGCGACCGAGGTCGCAAACTCGGGGCTGACCGCCAGGTCCCGGCCCGGTGCGAGCGGATAGAGAACGTCGTCGAAGGCTTGCATGGTGGTGTCCTCGCTGGAGGGAAGGCGGGTGTATCCGTCGCGCGCGACCTGCGGCAGCGCCCAGACGAACAGGCGATCCACGCCCCGTTCGCGCGCTTCGTTGAGGCCCCGGTCGATGTGCTGCCAGTAGCTGGGCGCATCTGCGGCACTGAGCACGAAGCCGGCCAGATAGTCCTGCACTTCGAGCGGGTAGTGCAGGCGCCCCTGCACCGCGTCGTAAGCCGCGCGGCGCGCGCCTTCGGCACCGGCGGTGAGCCAGTCGTAGTCCTCGACCTGGAGCCGGTCGTAGGCGGGCCAGGCCCAGCCCTCGGGCAGGCTGGCGCGGCGCAGTTCGGGGCGGGCGGGGTCAAGCAGCGTGGGGGTGAAGACGAGCAGATAGACCGTCGCCTCGCCGCACGCCGCCGTGCGGACGTGATCGCGCAGGGCGGCGGTCGATGCCGCGAGTGTTGCCCCGGCCCAGTCAAGCAGCGCGATTTGCGCAGCGTCGAGCGGGGCGGTGAGGTCTGGAATCTCGGGGGCCGATCCGCGCGCGGCGATCACCGCGTCATCGTAAAGGCAGATGTGCCCGTCGAAGGTGAGCCACCACCAGGGCTCGCCGATCTGGAAGTGGACCGGCAACCCTTCCGCCACCACCAGCGCCGTCAAGGCTCCGGCCACTGTGCGCAGATAGGCCATCGCGGTGTTGTTCGCAGGCGAGAGCAGGGTGGAGGGAGGAACCCATCCGGTTAGCGCTCGACTGCCATCATAGGCGCGCTGGCTCCACTCGGGCGGGCAGTGCTCGGCGAACAGCTCGTAAGACAGCGAGACGATCGGCTGATAGTTGAGCCGCGCGCATTCGGCGAGGAAGGCGCGGTGCCAGGCCTCACATGGGCCGCACAGCTGCGCCGGCTCTGCCACCAGCAGGTCGCCGCCGGGTTGCTCGGCGAGCCGGTAATAGTGGCTCATCCCGAGATAGTGGACGATGGCCCCGCGATAGCCGAGGCCCAGTGCATTGCGCAGCAGCCGCGCGGGGTTGAGGTTGTAGCTGTCGTCATAGGCGGTGGCCATGCCGACATCGTGCGGCGGCACCAGCACATCGCCCAGTTTGAGCATTGCGCGGTGACCCTCGCAGGCGATGCCGGTCAGCTCGGCCCAGCCCTCGGCCCGCGCGGGGAGCAGCGTGTGATCGCCCGGATCGTGTTCGGGCGGGACCAGCGAGATGAACATCCGGTCGATATCGCCGGGATGGATCGGGCCGCCATCGGCCAGCCAGCCTTCGCGCAGCTCGGAAAAGGGCAGGGTAATCGCAGCGTCGTCGGGTGAGCCCTCGGCATAGTTCCACAGCCGCACATACCAGGTGCGCGCCGTGCCACTCGCATCGCGGCCCTCGATCGTGAGCGTCGGCCCGTGCACCTGATCGAGCGCCACCACACCCGCCGAGCGCCAGCGGAAGCGCAAGGTCGTGTGCGCATAATCGTGGTCGGTGGCATAGGCGAGCAGGGGATGATCGTAGCGATCCTCGCTGTCCCAGATCAGCCCGGCGAGCGCGTCGCGGTGGTGAAACTCGCAGTCGATCCGCAGGCCATCGTGTCCGATGCTGGTGAGGCTCGCCATTTCGGGGCGCGGGAAGTCCACGGTCCAGAAGCGCGGGTCGAACCGCTGGAGATAGTCGAAGTCCTGTCCGCTGTGCTTTTTCGCCAGCCAGTATGCCATGTGTTTGCCTCCCTCAGGCGCCGCGCAGCGCGCGGGCCACGGCGCTGGCGACCTGGCGCGACGAGCGGCGCAGCATCACCGGGCTATCGGTCCCGCGCGGAGCGGCCAGATTGATCGACACGCGCACGTCCTTGCCGCTGCCCTGCCTCTCGAGCGTCTCGACCCGGCCCGCAGAGGTCGGCACGAACAGTTCTGGGCCGCGTTCGCCCACCAGAAACGGCGAGCCCGGCGAGACCGGCCCGCCGGTGGCGCGCCCCGGAACGCCGAGCAGCGAGCTGAGCGTGCTGCTCAGCAAGTTGCCAAGCCCGCTGCTCGCGCCCTTTGCCGCCCCGCCGCCGAACAAAGCGCCGATTCCATTCTGGACGGCTCCGGCGGCGATCTCGCCCATGGCGCGCAGGGCCACCTGCTTGAGGTCGTCAAAGCCGAGGCTGCCGCGCCGGATCGCGCCGAGCAGACCGCGCTCGAGCACCGATCCGGCCTTTTCGAACCCGCCCACCAGCGAGCTGTCGACGCTTGCGCGCATGGTCTCGATGTCGGCGCGGAAGTCGCTGGTGCTGGCGCGCACTTCGACCAGCAGAGGTTCGAGATCGTCATTCATGCCTGTCTTGCTCCAGCATTGCGGTCAGCTCGCCGCGCGTGACGCCCTGTGCGGGATCGCCATCATGGTTTTTGAAAAGAGTCGAAAGTTCCGCTGGGGTTACTTGCCAGAATTCGTGCGGGAGCCAGCCCAGCGCCCGGCAGACCTCGCCGCACAGGCGCAGGGCGCTGTCGGCGAGGCGCTCGCTCACATCCGCCCCTGCAGAATCTGGCGCAGGATCGTGCGCAAGGGCGCGGCGGCGGCAGCGAGGCCCATCGCCATCACCGCCTCGCCCACCTGCTCGCGGCTGACATCCTCGCGCTCGGCGAGGCAGTGCCAGAACAGGGCGGCGATTTCGGTCAGCCGCAGCTGCCCTTCGCCTGCGCGCTCGACAAGGGCGAACAGCGGGCCAAGCTCCTCTTCAGCCAGGACCAATGCCTGAAAGCTGGGCCTGAGCAGGCGGGGTTTGCCCGCCACCGCCAGCATGGCCTCGCCGCGTGCAGGATTGGCGCTTTGCTCATTGTGCAGCGTCATACCGGAACCACCGGGCCGGAGCTTTCGAGCTGCAGGGTATAATTGCGCTCGCCGTTGAAATCACCCGCATAGTCGAGCCGCTGGACGAGGAAGCGCCCGCGCAGTTTCTCGCCATCTTCGAAGCTTAGTTCATAATCTTCGATGGTGCCCGCCAGCGCATGGGCGCGGACGGCGGCTTCGGCGTTTGATCCGAGGAAGATCCCCGCGGCGCTGACCGAGACCGAGCGCGTGCCTGCGCCCGACAGCAGATCGCGCCAGCCGCCCGATTCCTTGTGCGTGACGACCACCGCGTCGCCGTTGATGGAAAGCTGCGTGGTGCGCAGCCCGGCGACGGTGGCATAGGTGGGCGGCGCGGTGCCGTCACCGATCTTGAGCAGGAAGGCAGAGCCTTTTTGGGCAGTCATGGGCATGGTCTCCGTGAGTGAAATCAGGCTTCGAAGAGGCGAAAACGGTATTCGAGCAGCACCGCGCGGGTGAGGTTTGCGCGCTGCTCGGCGCGGCCGCGCAGGAAGCGGGTCGAGACGAAGCGAAAGGTGCCGTGCGCCGCGGGCATGGCCTCGATCCGGTCCGCGACCAGCGCGGCCAGATCGGCGCTTTCGCCGCCCTCCTCGCCGCGCAGGTGCAGTTCGAGCGCCACCCGCACTTCGCGCCCGCGCTGGTCCTTGGTGCTCCAGTCGATGCTGGCGCTGGTGGCGATGGCGAGCCAGGGCGGAGTGGTGCGGGTGGGCACTTCCTCGGTGACGGAATTGAGCAGCGGGGCCAGCAGCGGATCGCTTGCCAGCCAGGCGATCAGCGCGATGCGCAGGGCACTTTCCATGGGTTACTGCTCCGATGTAAAGGTGGGCCAGAGCCAGTCGGCGCGGCGCCAGGCCAGCTCGCTTGCCGAAGCGGCAAGGCGGCGCTCGGCCAGCAGCGCCGCAGCCCGCTCGCGGGCCCGCCGTTCGAGCGCCCGCACGAGCCCTGCGAGGCGGGGGACTTGGGCCGTAATCATGTCAGCCGCATCCGCCGCCAGGGCTGCCACAGGGCCGCGACGGCTGCGGGCGGGGAGACCTTGGCGGTCTCGTCCTCCCGCGCGCGGAAGTGGTGCGCGGCAAGGCGCAGCACGCCGTGGCACAGGTCGGCGGGGAGAAGGTCCCAGTCGGCGGCGAGGCCGGCGGTGTAGCGAACGATGACCCGCGTCTCGCTGCTGCGAACAGCGAGGCGAAAACGCCCCTCTGCCCGGGCCGTGATGTCGACCAGATAGCTGGCCGTCGGCAGCGCCGTGCGCGAGCCATTGGTGGCCAGCGCTTCGACGGCAAGGATCGCGCGCACCGGCGTCAGACCGAGCGTCTGCCAGTCGGTGCTGGCCGCGCGCATCTCTTCGTAGGTCGCTTCCAGTGCGACCACGCCGGTGAAGGCTTCGCAGGTGGCGAGGCTGGCGGCGAGGAGGCGGGTCAGCTCCGCATCGTCGCGCGCGGTGGTGATGGCAAGCCAGGCCTTGAGCTCGGTAAGCGCGGCACCGGCCAGGTCAGGTGGCGTGACGAGTTGCCGCTGCATGGCGGTCTCCTGTGTTTCGGCAAGAAGAAAGGCGCGCCCGCTCCGGCGGGAGAGGGAGCCGCAGGGGAGCGGGCGCGCACGGACGCCGGGCTTGCCTGAGGTCGGCAAGGCCCGGCGGATCGAAGGCGCTTAGGCCTCGATCTTGAGCAGCTTGATCGCCGCGCTATCGAGCACCTGCCCGCCGACACGCTTGGTGGCGTAGAAGTGGACGAAGGGCTTGTTGGTGAACGGATCGCGCAGGATCGTCGTCGCCGAGCGTTCGGCGATGAGGTAGCCGTTGCGGAAGTTGCCGAAGGCGACCGGGAACTGGTCCGCCGCGATATCGGGCATGTCTTCGGCCTCGATCACCGGATAGCCGAGCAGGCGATCGGGCTGGCCTTCGACCAGACCCGGCTGCCACAGGAAGGCCCCGTCGCTGGTCTTCATCTTGCGCACTTCGGCGAGCGTGCTCGAATTCATCACCCAGCTCGCGCCCTGCCGGTGGCCGGCCTTGAGCGTGTGGACGAGGTCGATCAGCTTGCTTTCGGGGTTGGCGTCGAAGCCAGTTGCATCGCCCGAGCCGATATATTGCAGGCTGCCGAACGTGCGCACCGCATCGCCCGCCAGCGAGGTGGGCGAGGCGAGGAAGCCGAGCGGCTGGTTGACGCCCGTGCCCGAGACGAAGGCGGACCCTTCGGCGGCGGCAAACTCCACCGCGATTTCGGCGGCGAGCCAGCCTTCGAGGTCGAACCCGGCATCGTCGAGCATGGCCTGGCTGGCCGCGGGGTTGGCGTAAAGATCACCCGACGGCGGGGCCACTTCGGCGAAGGTCGGGGTGTCGGTTGCGGGGCGAGCATCGCCCTCACCGACCCAGCCCGAGGCAACCCCGCCGGTGGCAACCAGCTTGCGATAACCCGCGCTGCCGACCTGCACCACCTGCGCAAGCTGGCGGATCGGCGAGATGGTTTTCAGCTCGCTGGCGATCATCGCGTCGATCTCGCGCGGCACGGCATAGCCGCCATCACCCGGGTTGATGCCCGAGAGCGACTTCAGCTCGGTCTCGCGGCCCTGGCGCAGGTAACCGGTGACGAAGCTCTTCACCTCGGGGGTCTCGGT
This sequence comes from Erythrobacter sp. UBA1916, assembly GCA_002337385.1. Classification (GTDB taxonomy): domain Bacteria; phylum Pseudomonadota; class Alphaproteobacteria; order Sphingomonadales; family Sphingomonadaceae; genus Alteraurantiacibacter. The sequence goes on along the minus strand of DDFY01000035.1, from coordinate 23,871 downwards.
CTTCACCACGCCATCGAGCGCGGGGCGCGAGGCGGCGCGGCTGACGCGGTCGAGCCGGGCCTTCACCTCGTCGACATCCGAGCGCAGCACCTTGATCGCCTTCTCGGCCTCGTCCTGGCGCGAGACCAGATCGAAGCTCTGCGCGATCACTTCGGTTTCGATTTCCATATCCATAGTAGCAACTTACCTTTTCGGTTGGGGGGCACGACAAATCAGACCGCCCCCCGCAACGGGGCCGGTCAGGGGGGATGAGAGCGGTGGTGTGGTGGGTTCAGCGAACCAGATGCACTCTGGCGCCCGGTTGGAGCGGCTGGGTGACGAGGCTCACTTCGAACAGGTCGATATCTTCGAGCACACGGCCATCAAGTGTCCGGCGATAGCCGCGTGCCCGGTAGCCGAAGCTGAGGCCGTTCACGCGTTTTCCGAGCAGTTCGTGCAAGGCGCGGCTGTGCGGATTATCGATCCGGGCGATCACGCGCAGGCCTTTGTTGTCTTCCTCGGCGAGGTCGACCGTGCCGATCTGCTGTTCGGGCCGGTGCTGCCAGAACAGCGGCAAGGGCTCGCGCCGATCCGCCAAGGTGCGGGCAAAGGCACCCTTGCGGATCGTGTCGCCCGCGCCGTCGGCAATGTCGAACAGGGCGGCATAGCCAGCCAGCCGCACCATCAGCGCAGCAGCCCGAAGGCGCCGAGCCGCACGGCAATGCCGATCAGGAGCAGCGCCAGCACCCCGCGCACGACCCATTCGACGGTCGCCTTCCAGGCGCTCGCCTTGGCGCTGCGCCAGGCCTCGAGCAGCTCGCGCAGTTCGTCGATATCGCTTTGCGCGTGGTCGTCTTCGAGCCCGATGCGGGTGAGCACCCGGTCGGCCCCCAGCTCGCTCGCCTCCTCGACGATGGCGCGCAAGGTGACGAGATCGCTGCCGCCGGTTTGCGCCTGCGCGATGAGTGCGGCCAGCATGTCTTCTCTGGTCATTCGCTATCTCCGTTCGTGTTTTGTTCAGGTGCGGGCTGCAGACCGAGCATGGCGCGCTTCTCGGCCTCGCTCAGGAAGTCGGCCCCGCTGACCTGCGACCACAGCCGCTCGCGATCTTCGGAAAGCGCGGGAATGCGGTCGAGATCGACCCCGAGCGAAACGCCGGGGAACCACGGTTGCAGCCCCTCGGCGATCCCGCCCAGGATCTTGGCGGCGAGCGGCAGCAGCGTGAGCCGCCACAGCGCGCGGTTGGCCTCCTTGTAATTGGCATAGGTGTTGTCACCCGGCAGCCCGAGCAACATCGGCGGCACCCCGAAGGCGAGCGCAATGTCGCGTGCGGCGGCGGCCTTCAGTTCGGCGAAGTCCATGTCGGCGGGCGACAGCGACAGGCTCTGCCACTTGAGTCCGCCTTCCAGCAGCATCGGCCGGCCCGCATTGCCGCCGCCCTGATAGGCTGCGGCCAGTTCCTCCTTGAGCCGGTCGAACTGCTCGGCGGTGAGCGTGGAGGCCTCACCCGTATCGTAGACCAGCGCGCCCGAGGGGCGGGCGGCGTTTTCGAGCAGGGCGCGGTTCCAGGTCGCGGCGGCATTGTGGATCGCCACCGCCTGCTCGGCGGCGACCAGACAGCCCGCGCCGTAGTGGTCATCGGTCGGGTGGAAGGTTTTCAGGTGGATCAGGCAGGGCCAGCCGTCCTCGTCCTCCAGCGGCAGATCGACCCTGGTTTCGCCCACGGTGTAGCGATAGGCGGCGGGCCAGCCGTCGGCGCCGGGGACCACGCTCATGCGCTCGGGCCGCAGGGCAAACAGCTCGACCGGCTTGCCCGAGGCATCGCGGGCGATCTGCACGAAGCCATTGCCGTGCAACAGCAGGTGCGCGGCGAGCGTTTCGAGCAGCGACTGCCCCGCGCTGGTGGCCTGCACAAGCGCAAGCGCTGCGGGATCGGCCTCGGTGAGCGGCGCGCTGCCGACGCCCTCGGCCACGATCCGCACCGCGCGCTGGGCGACCGGGTTCTCGATATAGCCGCGCCGGATGGAGGCGGCGTAGTCGAAGCCGGGCCGCCCGGCGTGGACGCCATAGGCCAGCGCCCAGGGTGAGGTGAAGCTGCGCGCCAAAGGCACGCGAGCCCCGTCCCCGCCCTTGAGGGCGGAGCGGAGCGTGTCGATGAAGGACATGCGAATCTCCGATTTGTCTGGTTATTCTTGAGGGGCGCGGTATCTTACTGCTTCGCATCCCAGCCGAGGTTGAACATGACCCCTAAGCGCCAAAGGGCATTCTATCTTTGCGCTGGACTGTCGCTCGTATGCTCGATCCTTATTCTGTCCGTTGCCTTGTTCGCGCCATCGGTCCCGCAATTGCCCCTGTTCGCAGCCAATTGGCTGGCATTTGCTTGCGCAAGTTTTCTTGGGTTGCAGCCGGGACTGACTTGGTTCGACCGTCGTATGGCACGCAAAGATCACTGGATCTTTCGGATTATTCTGCTGGCATTCACCGGGAGCGGGTTGACTGCGGCCGCCCTTGGCGCGCGGATTGTTTGAGCCATTACAATGACCTCACGTTTGGCACGCTCTTCCGCCCCAGCATCAACTGACTAAGCGCCCACACCAGCGCATCGGCCCGATCCGGCGACCGTCCCGGCCCCTCATAAGCCCCGCCCGCCATCAGTCCGCACAACTGATCCTCGAGCGCGGCGAACTGGCCGACATGCTGCACCCGGCCAGCCTCATACAAAGCGGCGATCGGCTCGGCCCGGGCGGCCTTGCCGCGGCTCGCGTGGACCAGCTTGACTGGCATCGCCCAGTCGGCGGCGCGCAGCACAGATTGCACCATATCACCCCCCTGGTTGGCCTCGGCGACCACCTTGTCGGCCTGCCAGATGCGCACTGCCTCCGCGACCGCCGAAGCCCAGCGCTCGGGCGTCGCACCGCCGACCGAGTGGTCGGCCAGCACCTGCCCCAAGCCTTCGGGCGTTACCCCGCAGACGATAATCCCGCATTCATCGCCGCGTGCCGAGGCTGGCGGGTCGACGCCGACCACGATCCGTGCGGGCCTGTCCTCGGCCTCGGCAAGGCGGCACGTCTCCAGCAGCGCCCGCGTCCACAAGGCGCCCTCAACCTCGCGCAGCATTTCGCCGTCCAGCTCCTGCCGCCCGAGCGACGAGCCACCGTACTGGCCAAGCATGGCCTCGTAATAGGCGGTGGGCAGGACGCCCGCATTGTCCGCCGTACGACCGCGCGTCAGCGCCACGCTGCCATCGCCGCGTTCGGCCTCGGTCAGCAGCTTCTGCATCAGCGGCACCGCGCGCGGGGTGCTGGTGGCGAGGATGCGCGGTTGATCGCCCAGCCGCATACCCAGCTGCAGGTTGTCCCAGCAGTCCATCGCGCGGCCCCCGGCATTGTCCCACTTGGCGATCTCGTCGCACCAGGCATGGGTATGTTGCGGACCGCGCAGGCTTTCCGGCTCGCCTGCCGAATAGAGGAATGCCTGCGCGCCGTTGGGCCAGGTCAGCCGCTTGAGCGAGGGCTCGAAATCGGGTGCCAGCGCATTGGGCGAGGCGGCCAGCACGCCGCTTTCACCCTCGACCATCACGCTGCGCACTTCGGACAGGCTCGCGCCGACCAGGGCAATGCGCGCATTGCCATCGTGGCGCGCGACATTGCGCACCCATTCGGCGCCCGCACGGGTCTTGCCGAAGCCGCGCCCGGCGCAGATCAGCCAGATCCGCCAGGCCCCCGGCGGCGGCAGTTGCTCGTCACGGCCCCAGACCTCCCAGTGCCACGAGCCAAGCGCCGCGCGCTCGTGCGCCAGCAGCGTCTTGTCGAGTGCGAGCCGCCGGTGGCTGCCCTCCTCGCCGCCCGCGCGAAACCAGCGGCCCCGGCTGTCGCGCGGCCTCTCACTCGCCATCTTGCGAGCGGCTCTGGCGCTTGGCTTCAAGCTCGGCGGCGCGCTCTTCGCGGGCGCGCTGGGCGTCGATCTTGGCGTTGATCTCGCGCATGGTGATTACCTCGTCCTGCAGCGTCTGGCGGCCCTTCTCGCGGGCCACGCTCTCGCGGTGGGCGAGCAGGCAGCGAAAGGCGGTGCCGATGTCGTATTTGCGTTTGTTGCCTTCCTCGTCGACGTCTTCCAGCCGCCCTTCGCGCAGGCGGGAAAGCAGGTCCATTTCGAGGCTGTCGTATCCTTCGGCCAGTGCCGCGTACCAGCGGGCGGCGAACTCCGCGCTTTCGCGGCGGCGCTTGTAAACCAGCGACTGGCTCACCCCGGCGGCTATGGTGGCGGCCTTTACGTTGGAGGTTTCCGCCAGTTCGTTGATGAAGGTGGTCTCCCAGTTGCGTTTGGCCATAAATGCAAGGTCCCGTCGTTGGCGCTGGCGGCGAGCATCAAAAAAGGCGGTACCCCGTGGTGGGGACCGCCTCTTGCCGACTCGCTCTATCGCGATGTTGTCTTCTGCTAACCCAAGAGCGTTACGATGTCAATAGAAAAGTGCCAAATAGGTTATTTTGTACCGCTTGCCCTGCCAGCGCCACTCGCCTAATCGCTGAAGGGACGAGGCGGTTCGGGACCGGAAAACCAGATGATAACCACGCTGCTGCAGTCGCTTTACGACTGGATGATGGAAAAGGCGAAGCACCGCCACGCGCAGAGTTGGCTGGCGTTTTTCGCTTTCGTCGAATCAAGCTTCTTTCCGATCCCGCCGCATCCGCTGCTGGGCCTGATGTGTCTGGCGCAGCCGAAGAAGGCGATCCGTTATGCCGCGATCTGCACCGGCTTCTCGGTGCTTGGCGGGATGGCGGGCTATGCCATCGGCCATTTCCTCTATGAGGCAATCGGCGTCTGGCTGATCGACACGCTAGGGCTGTCAGAGGCGTTCCCCAAGGCCGCCTGTTATCTGCGCGAGAACGACTGGCAGGCGATCGTGATCGCGGGCACCACGCCGGTGCCGTTCAAGCTGCTGACGATCACGGCTGGATTCATCGGAATGAACTTCGGCACCTTTGTGCTCGCTTCGATCGCCGGGCGGGGCATGGTGTTCATGGCCGTTGGCGTGCTGTTCCAGGTGTTCGGCGCACCAATCAAGGCCTTTATCGACAAGTACCTCGCCTGGCTGACCGGGCTGTTCGTGGTGCTGGTGATCGGCGGCTTCGTGCTGATCGCGCAGGTCGGCCATGACGATGGCAAGGCCGACCCGAGCGATGTCTGCGCCAATGTGACGAGCCTCGACCAGCTCTGAGGTTAATCCGCCGCTGAGGTCAGCTCGTCAGGCTGGCATCGAGTGTGATTTCGGCTTTGAGCAGCTTGGAAATCGGGCAGCCGGTCTTGGCCTCGTTGGCGATGCGGTGAAACGCCGCTTCGTCAATGCCGGGAACACTGGCCTTGGTGACGAGATCGGAGCGCGTCACCGCGAAGCCCTCGCCCTCCTTTTCGAGCTTTACCTTGGCCTGCGTGTCGATGGTGCCATCCTCGAAGCCGGCCTTGGCCAGCGCAAAGCTCAGCGCCATGGTGAAGCAGCTGGCGTGGGCCGCAGCGATCAGCTCCTCGGGATTGGTGCCGGGCTCGTCTTCGAAGCGCGTGGAAAAGCCATAGGGTTGCTCTTTCAGTGCGCCCGAGCCGGTCGAAATGTGGCCCTTGCCGCTCTTGCCGAAGCCTTCGTAACGGGCACTGCCGGTGTTGGTGGTCATATCATGCGTCTCCTTTGTTCAGGAGACGCACGACATGGTGCTGACGTTCCTTAGATAATCCCCACAGCCTTGCCCGCACGCTCGAACATGCCGAGGATCGTCTCGACCTCTTCGGCGGAATGTTCTGCGCATAGCGAGCAGCGCAGCAGCGTCATATTGGCAGGCGTCGCCGGGGGGCGCGCCAGGTTCACGTAAAGCCCCTCGTGCAGCAGCGCCTCCCACATGGCCGCGCCTTTTTCGAGGTCGGGCATGATCACCGCCACGATCGCGCTCTGCGGTTCGTCGGTGCCCAGCGTGAAGCCCAGCGAAGTAAGCCCGCTGTGCAGCCGGCGGGAATTCTCCCACAGGTGCGCGCGTTTGTTGCCCGCGTGCATCAGCTTGCGGACCGAGGTCGCCGCCGTCGCCACCACCGAAGGCGGCAGGCTGGCGGTGAACACATAGGGCCGGCACACCAGCCGCATGATCTCGAACTTGGGGTGGTTGGAGACGCAGAAGCCGCCCACCGTGCCAACTGACTTCGAGAAGGTGCCGATCACGAAGTCGACATCGTCCAGCACGCCCTGATCTTCGGCCACGCCGCGGCCATGGTCGCCGATGAAGCCCATCGAGTGCGCCTCGTCGACCAGCACCATCGCGCCATACTTCTTGGCGATTGCGACCATCTCCTTGAGCGGGGCGATGTCACCGAGCATCGAATAGACGCCTTCAAGCACCACCAGAATGCCCGCGCCCTCGGGGATGCGCCGGAGGCGCTTTTCCATCGCCTCGATATCGTTGTGCTTGAACGGCACGACCTCGGCCTTGCCCATCGCGCAGCCGTCCCAGATCGAGGCGTGGCTGTCGATGTCGAGCACGATGTAGTCGCCCTTGCCGGCGATGGTGGAGATGATGCCGAGGTTGGCCTGATAGCCGGTCGAGAACACCATGGCATGATCCATGCCGTAGAACTCGCGCAGCGCGTCCTCCACCTCGCGGTGGCCCTGATAGGTGCCGTTGAGCACGCGGCTGCCGGTGGTTCCGGAGCCGAACTGGTCAAGCGCTTCCTTGCCCGCCGCGATCACGTCGGGGTCGAAGGTCATGCCCATGTAGTTGTAGGTGCCGAGCAGGATGGTGTCGCGCCCGTTGCAGATCGCACGGGTGGGCGAGAGCACCTTCTCCATCACCAGCGAAAACGGGTCTTCCACCCCGCTGGCGAGCAGGTTCTCGCGGATCTGGATGATCTCGTCGAACTTGGCGAACAGGTCAGGCGCGGCGGCGGTCGCGGTCTCGCTCATCGGCTCGCTCACTTGTCCTGCATGCCGGTGACGGCATCGACCAGCTGGCCGTATTTCTCGATCTCGGCTTGCTGGTTCATCGAGATGATGATGTCGAATTCGTCCTCGATTGCGGCGACGAAGTCCATCACGGTCAGGCTGTCGAACTCGAGATCACCGGCAAAGCTGGTGGCGTCGGTAATCTCCACCGACTTCTTGTTGAACGGCTCGATGATGGTGCGAATTCGGCTGTCGACTTCGGCACGGTCCATGGAAAGGTCCTATCTGCTGTTACGCGCGGGCGAATGGCCCCAATTATCGCGGGCAAAGCCCGAGCGCGCATGCTTGTCAAGGCGGCGAGGCCTTCGGCTACCGGCTAGTTCGTGCCGACCAGACCCTTCACCGCGGCCATGAACGGCCCGATGCTGACCGGTTTGGACAGGTATCCCTCCGCCCCCGAAAGGCGGATACGCTCCTCATCGCCCTTGCCGGCATAGGCGGTGACCGCGAGCACGGGGACATCCATCAGTGCGCTGTCACCCTTCAGGTGTGCGATCAGGTCGAGGCCGGAGACGTCCTGCAGCTGGATGTCCATAACCACCAGATTGGGCTCGAAAGCGCGCGCCCTGGCAATGGCTTCCTTGCCGTCGGCAACCGGCTCCACCGAGAAACCGCCCGCGCGCAATACGTCGCAGAACAGTTTGCGGTTAAGATCGTTATCCTCGACAACAAGGATCCGTTTTGACATTGCAGGCCCCTCGGCGGTCCGGCGCTTTGCCAGACCGATAAGCCCTCCCTCTACCGCTCTTGTGGAAAAGTGACAATTCCAAAGGAATCATCAGGCCAGGAGCACGACCGCGGAGCGCTCGCACTGGCGGCGCTCGGCTGGATTCTGAGTGATGGCGACCGCGCCGAACGCTTCCTCGCGCTGACCGGGCTGACGCCTGACGGCCTGCGTGCGGCGATTGGTGATAATGCCACCCATCAGGCCGTGTTCGATTTTCTCGCCGCGCATGAACCCGACCTCCTCGCCGCAGCCGACGCACTTGGCGTTGAGCCGCAGGCGCTGGTCCATCACAGGAGCCTGCCCGAATGACCCGTCCGCTGATCGTAACCGACTGCGACGAGGTGCTGTTGCACATGGTCCGCCACTTTCGCGACTGGCTCGATGCCGAGCATCAGGTCGAGCTGGAGCTGGAGACGCACGAATTTTCCAAGGCCATGCGCCGCCGCGGCGAATCCGGGCCGCTTGGCGAAGAGGAAATGTGGCGTCTGCTGGGCCTGTTCTTCGACACCGAGATGGATAGCCAGCAGCCGATTGCCGGGGCTGTCGAAGCGATCAACACGTTGCAGGAACAGGCCGACGTGGTGGTGCTGACGAACCTGATCGATTCGCGCAGTGAAGCGCGCACGCAGCAATTGCGGCGGCTGGGGATCGAGGCCCGCGTATTCACCAACCAGGGGCCGAAAGGCGGCGCCCTGCGCGCGATTGTGGAGGAATATAGCCCGAGCACGGCGGTCTTCATTGACGATATCGCCAACCATCACCATTCGGCGGCTGAGCACGTGCCGCAGGTGCGCCGCTTGCACTTTTGCGGCGAACCGGCAATCGCGCCCTTCGTACCCTGCGCCCATGCTGCCGGTGCGGCCCATGCCCGCATCGATACGTGGGCCGAGGCCCTGCCGTGGATCACCGGCCAACTAGAGGAAGTAAGTTCATGACTATCGCCGCCCGTCTTTCCGAATTGGGAATCACCCTGCCTGCCGCAGCTGCACCCGTTGCCGCCTATGTGCCGGTCGTGGTGAGCGGCAATCTCGCCCATGTCTCGGGCCAGCTGCCCTTCATCGACGGCAAGCTCGTCACCGGACGGCTGGGCGAGGATGTCACGCTGGAACAGGGCGCGGCAGCGGCGCGGGCCTGCGGCCTGATGATCCTGGCCCAGCTGGAAGGCGCGGGCATCTCGCTTGATCGGGTGAGCCGCATCGTAAAGCTCGGGGCGTTCATCAATTCGAGCGCCGATTTCACCGACCAGCCGAAGATCGCCAATGGCGCCTCGGAACTGATGGCAGAGGTGTTCGGCGAACTGGGCAAGCACGCGCGCGCCGCGGTTGGCGTTCCGGCCCTGCCGCTTGGCGCGGCGGTCGAGGTCGATGCGGTGATCGAGCTGGCGGCGGACTGATCGGGGCCGCCATGGCGTCATACGCGCAGGACTGCGGCTGGATAGGCCGGCATGCCTATGCCCATCGCGGGCTGCACGGTGACGGCTGCCCGGAAAACTCGATGGCCGCCTTCGCGGCGGCTATCGAGGCCGGGCTCGGCATCGAGTGCGATCTGCGCAAGGCGTCCGATGGGCGCGCCATGGTGTTTCACGACGCCGACCTTGAGCGAATGACCGAGGTGGATGGGCTGCTGGTCGACCGCAGCGTCGGCGAGCTGACCGCGCTGACCTTGCGCGATAGCGAGGAGACCATCCCCACTCTGCGCGACATGCTGGGGCTGGTCGCTGGGCAGGTGCCGCTGCTGCTCGAACTCAAGACCGAGCACGACCGCCCCGTGGGGCCGCTGTGCCGGGCCGTGCGGCGTGATTGCGAAGGCTATCGCGGACAGCTTGCGGTGATGAGCTTCGATCCGCGTGTGGCGCGCTGGTTTGCCAAGCATGGCTCACCGTTCCCCCAAGGGCTGGTGGTGAGCGAGGAGGGCCGCCCGACGCTGATGGCGCAAATCAAGCGACGGCTCGCCGTGGAATATGCCAAGCCCGATTTTCTTGCGCTTGACGTGCGTGATCTGCCGAACGGTCTTTCGCGCCGCCAGATCGCCCGGAAGGCGCCGCTGGTGAGCTGGACTGTCGACAGCGCGGCCTTGCTCGATAGGGCGCTTGAGGCGGGGGCTGCGCCCATCCTGGAAGGCGCAGGGGTGGCAGCCTTCCAGGCGCGTACCTAGATCGAGGGCATGACGAGCGGCAAGATCAGCGCAGCGATGCGGCCCTCGGTCGGGGCAATTCCGGCAACCGAGTGGAACGCGCTGGCTGGCCGCGACAATCCTTTCGTCAGCCACGAGTTTCTTACCGCGCTTGAGGATTCGGGCAGTGTGGGGCCGGGAACCGGATGGCAGAGCGCGCCGATCGTGATCGAGGACGAGATTGGCGCGCTGCTGGGCGCGATGCCGTCCTATCTCAAGCAGCACAGCCAGGGCGAATATGTGTTCGACCATGGCTGGGCCGATGCCTGGATGCGCGCAGGCGGTGAGTACTACCCCAAGCTGCAGATCAGCGTGCCGTTCACGCCCGCGACCGGGCCAAGGCTTTTGTTGCGCGATCCGGCATTGGCGGGCCCGATGTTGCGTTCGGCGGCGCAGCTGGTCGACATCAACGGCTGGTCCTCGGCCCATGCGACCTTTGTGGAACCGGCGCAGACGGAGCTGTTCGAGCAAGCAGGCTGGTTGCGGCGCGAGGACATCCAGTTCCACTGGACCAACCGCGGCTATGCCAGCTTCGACGATTTTCTGGGCGAGCTGTCATCGCGCAAGCGCAAGACCCTGCGCAAGGAGCGGGCGGCGGCGAACGAGGGGATTACCGTCAGCGCGCTGCGCGGCGATGCTATCCGGCCCGAGCACTGGGACCTGTTCTGGCTGTTCTATCAGGACACTGGCGCCCGCAAGTGGGGCACGCCCTATCTGACGCGTGAGGCCTTCGACCTGCTGGGCGAACGAATGGGCGAGCGGATCCTGCTGCTGCTGGCGCATGATGAGGCCGGGCAGCCGGTGGCCGGTGCGCTCAACTTCATCGGGGAAAGTGCGCTATACGGGCGCTACTGGGGCTGCCTGGTCGACAAGCCGTTCCTGCATTTCGAGCTGTGTTACTATCGCGCCATCGATCTGGCGATCGAACTGGGGCTCGACCGGGTCGAGGCGGGGGCCCAGGGCGGGCACAAGCTGGCGCGGGGCTACGAGCCGGTCGCGACCACCTCGTTTCACTACATCGCGCATCCGGACTTTCGCCGGGCTGTGGCCGAATTTGTCGAGGCGGAACGGCGCGGCATTGCGCTCGACCAGCTTCGGCTGGGGGAAATGACCCCGTTCAGGAAAGGGTGATCAGGCGCACTTGCTAAAGTCGGTGCGCAGCCATTCGCGCGCCCGGCGCTGTGCTTCGGCCACTTCGCGCGCGGACATTTCGTCGGCGACATCGGCGCGGCACCAGCTGGCTTCCTCGTGACCGGCGGCCGCGGCAAGGTTGAACCATTTATGAGCCTCGATCAGTTCGCAATCGACCCCGTGGCTGCCGGTTGAAAAGGCTACACCAAGGTTGAAGTAGGCCTCGATATCCCCCTGCGCTGCATCGGCCAGGCATTGCGCCACCATGATGTCCGCACTGCTGATATCGGCAGGTGTGATAGTGCCAAACGTCTGCTGTCTCACAAGTTCCATTGATCGTCCCCATCTGGTCCGAGAAAGCGATCTCGGAAACCATGGCACGATGTTCCGCCAAATATGGTCAATATTTGGTTAATATGGGGGCTGTTTTCTGTTGCTAGTTCGGGACGATCTAAACTTGCCGCTTGTCTGGCTCTGGCACGCCTACTATAGGCGCGCCCCATCGATGGCCCAAGGAGTTTGGCGTAACAGAGACCTGTTTGAACGGGTCCGGCCCGATTGATCCGCAGGATGGGCGGTCCTTTTGAACTGGGTGCGGAGCAACGTAATCATGGCGTCTGTCACAGGCGACGACATCGACGTTCTCATGAAGGCCAAGCGGGCCTTGCCGCGCGACTATGCGCCGGATGAGAACGAAGAATATATGTCGGACAAGCAGCTGAACTATTTCCGGGTGCTGCTGCTCGAATGGAAGCGCTCGATTCTCGAAGCGTCGGTGGGCACCCTGCAAAATTTGCAGGATGGCCCGATCCGGGAGCCGGACCTCAACGACCGCGCTTCCAGCGAAACCGACTGGGGGATCGAACTGCGCACCCGCGATCGGCAGCGCAAGCTGATCTCCAAGATCGAGTCGGCCCTGCGCCGGATCGACGAGGGTGAATATGGCTATTGCGAGGTGACGGGCGACCCGATCGGGATCAACCGTCTGATCGCGCGCCCCATTGCCACCATGACCGTTGAAGCGCAGGAAGCGCATGAACGGCGTGAAAAGATTTCCCGCGACGACTGACCCATTCTGGGACATGTTGACAGGACGTGGTGCCTGATTAACGCCTCGTTAGGCGCGCAAAGACAAGTCTGTTGGCGTTGCACAACAAGTCACGCCTGCGAACGTTCACCCGAAGGCGACAGCATTGGAAGGAACCATTCCGGCAATGAGCAATGTTGAAACCCGCCAGGTCAATCGCGACAGCCTGTTCCTGCTCGCGCAGGTGCGGGTCGATGGCTTGGATCAGCTTCATCGCGTCAAGGTCCGCAATCTTTCGGCAGGCGGAATGATGGCCGAGGGCGAGGTCGAAGTCGGCCGCGGCGCACCGGTCGAGGTCGAGCTGCGCAACATCGGCTGGGTGAAGGGCACGGTGGCCTGGCGCCAGGACAATCGCTTCGGCATTGCCTTCATCGACGAAATCGACCCCAAGCAAGCGCGCGAGCCACTTCACACTGCCGGCTCACCGGCGGCTAGCGCAAGCAAGCGCGGTGAACAGTTTCGCAAGCTCTGATCTCCCGCCCGGTCGAGGTCATTTTCACGCCACCATTGAAGCGCGCGCGCAGGCTGCGTAATCCAGCGGCCATGCTGCCCTCTCTCGCTCGGTTTCGACATCTCACTCTGCATCGGCTGCTTCGTCCGCTGGTCTGCGGCCTCGCGCTGTCGCTGGCTGGTTGCGGGCAGGGTTCTGATGGCGAGTTTACGGTCGCCTGGATCGGCAGCGAAGAGGACTTGCTGACGAGTGGGCTGCGCCTTTCGAATGGCGCGCAGCTGGTGCGTGCGGCGACCGAATCGGGCCTGGTTGCGCTCGATGCGCGCGGTGAGGTCGTGCCTGCGCTGGCCGAACGCTGGATCGTGACCGACGATGGCCTGAGCTTCATTTTCCGTCTGCGTGAGGACGAGTGGGCCGATGGCGGCGAGATGAGCGCGGAATCGGTGCGCGACGCGCTGCGGCGCAACCTCAGGGCGCTGCGGGGTACCTCGCTGGGCCTCGATCTTTCGCCAATCGACGAGATCCGCGCGATGACCGGCCGCGTCGTCGAAATCCGCCTGACCACGCCTGTGCCCGAACTGCTCACCCTGCTTGCGCAACCCGAACTTGCGCTGCGCGAAGAGGGCACGGGGCCGATGACGCTGGAGCGGATCGAGCTACCGGCCAGCGGGGGCGAAGAACCGCCAGCCGAAGAACTGCTGTTCAGGTTCAAGCCGCCCGTCGAGCGCGGCTTTCCCGATGAGCCGGAGTGGCAGGAAGATGTGCGCGACCTGGTGCTTGTGCCCGCGCCGGCACCCCGGGCACTTGCCTTGTTCGACGATGGCGAGGCCAGCATCGTGCTGGGCGGGCGGATCAACCACTTGCCGCTGGTCGATATCGGCCCGCTCTCGCGCGGAACCTTGCAGATCGATCCGGCGATCGGGTTGTTCGGCCTGCGGGTCCGCGAAGCGAAGGGGCTGCTCGAAGAGCCCGTCTTGCGCGAAGCGGTCGCCATGGCGCTTGACCGGCCCGCAGTGATGGCACCCTTCAACGTCGGCGGCTGGGCGGCGAGTTCGCGCCTGGTCGCCCCGGATCTGCCCGGCGACCCCGGCCTTGTGGGCGAACGCTGGGCCGACCAGTCGCTTGAAGAACGCCGCGACACCGCGAGCGCCCGCGTGCGGCAGTATCTCGCTCGGCAGGAAAGCGAAGCACCGGGCCCAGCGCGTCTTACTCTGGCGATTGGCGAAGGTCCGGGGCTGGACCTGCTGCTGCAAGGTCTGGCCGAACAGCTGGCGACGGTTAACATCCGGCTCGAGCGGGCGGACGATCCCGCCAAGGCCGATCTGGTGTTGGTCGACCGGGTAGCCCGCTTTTCCGATCCGCGCTGGTTCCTCAACCAGTTCGCCTGCTCGCTTCGGCAGGGGCTTTGCAGCGAGCAGGCCGATAGCTTTGTCGCCCAGTCTATGAACGCGCTTGATCCGATAGTGCGTGCCAGCCTGATCGCACAGGCGGAGCTGCAACTTGCGCGCGAAAACGTTTATATTCCGATTGGCGCGCCGATCCGCTGGTCGCTGGTGCGCAGCGGTTCGAAGGGTTTCTCACCCAACCGCTATGCCTTCCATCCCTTGCCGCCGATGGCCGAAGTCCCCAGATAGTTTGGCGAGGAGCATGCCCATGCCAACGCCAATGCAGTCCAGACCGCGGCCCCTGACCGCCGACCTGCCGCTCGGCAACGATCCCCATTCGGTGCGCCGCCGGATCGAGGCGATGGAAATTCTGCTCGAACGCAGCTTCGTCGTTCCCGGCATCAACCGCCCGGTCGGGCTCGACGCACTGGTCGGGCTCATTCCCGTGGCTGGCGACATCATCGGGATGGCGATGGGCGCCTATATCGTGTGGGAGGCGCGCAACCTTGGCATGCCGAAGTGGAAGCTGGCGCGCATGGCGGGCAATGTTGCCTTCGATAGCGTGGTGGGGGCGGTGCCGGTGGCGGGCGACCTGTTCGATTTCCTGTTCCGCTCGAACACGCGCAACCTCAGGATCGTGAAGAAGCACCTCGACAAGCATCACCCGCACACGCGAGTGATCGATCAGTAGGGCGCGCGCCTTAGGCCTCGAGTTCGATGTCCCAATACAGCCAGTCACGCCAGGTTTCGTGCAGATAGTTCGGCGGAAAGGCCTTGCCATGCTGTTGCAACTGCCAGCTGGTCGGCCGGATCGGTTGATATTGCAGCCGCATGCCCGCCTGTTGCGGCGTGCGCCCGCCCTTCTTCATGTTGCACGGGGCGCAGGCGGTGGAGATGTTCTCCCAGGTCGTCTTCCCGCCGAGGCGGCGCGGCACGACATGGTCGAAGGTCAGGTTTTTCTCGCTGCCACAATACTGGCAGGCGAAGCGATCGCGCAGGAACAGGTTGAAGCGGGTGAAGGCGGGAAA
>DDFY01000035.1:0-8817 GCA_002337385.1 Erythrobacter sp. UBA1916 | reverse complement strand
TTGAAGCGGGTGAAGGCGGGAAACTCGCTTGGGCGAACGAATTGCCGCAAGGCGATCACCGAGGGGATCTTCATGTCGAGCGAGGGAGAGTGCACCGCGCGCTCATAACTCGCCACGATGTCCACCCGTTCGAGGAACACCGCCTTGATCGCGGTCTGCCACGGCCACAGGCTCAGCGGGTAGTACGAAAGCGGAGTGTAGTCTGCGTTGAGCACCAGCGCGGGGCAGGATTCGAGCCTGCGGGTAGGGTCTTCATCGGCGCTGCGAAAGCGCGCGGCCCGTTCGATCAGTTCGGCATTGAACACGGTTTGGTGTCCTCCCTGATGCGGTCGAGAGGAGCATTTGCGCAGGAAAGCGTCAAGCCTGTTACAAAACGCGAATCCACAGGAAAATTCGCGAGTCGCATGAGAAGGCTGGCGCAACTAAGGCCAGATACGGAGCATGTGATGCCATGATCGTGACCCGGTTCGCCCCCAGCCCGAACGGCCCCCTCCATCTCGGCCATGCCTTTTCCGCGCTCACCGCGCACGATCTGGCGGCTCGACACGGCGGGCGCTTCCTGCTGCGGATCGAGGATATCGACGGCGCGCGCTCGCGGCCTGAACTGGCTGACGAGTTTCGCCGCGATCTCGAATGGCTCGGCCTCGAATGGGAAGAGGTGCCGGCGCAGTCGACCCGCATAGCCGACTATGATCGGATGGCGCACGAGGTGCTCTATCGCGCGTTGGGCGTGCTCTATCCGTGCCGCTGCACACGCGGCGAGATTGCCGCTGCGGCGCGTGAAACCGCGCCCGATGGCTCGCCCGTCTATCCTGGCACCTGCCGCGAGCATCCCGTTAGCGGCGACACCAGCCACTGCGCCTGGCGGATCGATATGGCGCGGGTCTGTGCCATCGCCGGGCCGCTTGTCTGGACCGACGAACTGGCCGGAGAGCAGCAGGCGCGGCCCGATCTGTTTGGGGACGTGGTCTTGCTGCGTAAGGACGCGCCCGCCAGCTATCACCTCGCCGCGACCCTCGACGATCACACCGATGGGATCACGCTGGTGACGCGCGGGATGGACTTGTTTGCCTCGACCCATGTGCACCGTCTGTTGCAGGCGCTGCTCGGGCTGGCGGTGCCGACATGGCATCATCACCCGCTGCTGCTTGATGAGGAAGGGCGCAAACTGGCCAAGCGCCGCGGTTCTCCTGCCCTTGCGGACCTGCGGCTGGCGGGCGAAGACGGGCGTGTGCTGGCCGATCGCTTGCGCGCGCACAAGCTGCCCGCTGGCATTACGCTGTCAGACCGCCTACATGAGTCTCCATGAACGTCTTAATCGTCCTCCTTATCGTTGGCCTGTCGCTCATGGTTGTTGTCAGCCTCGTGCGCGGTGTGATTGCCTTCCTGCAGACCACCAAGATGGATCTGGAAAACGGCGGCACCAATTCTGCCGAGCTACAGATGCGGCAGAACAAGGCGATGATGTCGCGTATCAAGTATCAGGCGCTCGCCATCGTGGCGGTTTTGGTGCTGCTCGCGATCAACAGCTGATCCGGCTGCGCAGCGGCGCATGGTCCGGCTGAACCGCATCTACACCCGCACTGGTGATGACGGGACGACCGGGCTGGTCGATGGTTCGCGCCTGCCCAAGTATCACGCGCGGCTGGAAGCGGTCGGCGCGGTGGACGAAGCCAACAGCGCGATAGGCCTCGCGATCTGCGCGCTCGATGGCAACGTGGCCGAGCATTTGCGGCGCATCCAGAACGACCTGTTCGACCTCGGCGCAGACCTTGCCACGCCGGGCGACGATTTCACCCCTTCCGAGGTGACCTTGCGGATGGTTGCCACTCAGACCGCATGGCTTGAGCAGCGCATCGACGCCGAAAACGCAGCGCTCGCGCCGCTGACGAGTTTCGTGCTGCCCGGCGGCAGTGAAGCTTCGGCCCGGCTGCATCTCGCCCGCACGGCCGCACGCCGGGCAGAGCGTGCGATGGCGGCGCTGGCAGAGGAGGCTCCGGTCAACCCGCAGGCGCTGGCCTATATCAACCGGCTTTCGGACTATCTGTTCGTATTGGCCCGGCTCGCCAACGATGGCGGTGCGGGCGATGTTCTGTGGGTGCCGGGCGCCAGCCGCTGAGCTACGGCATGAACGGTTCTGTGTCGGGATCGACTATCTGCGGTTGGCCCACACCGGGTTCAGGCCGCGGGTCGAACCGCAGGTCTTCGGGCGGCAGGTCGTCGAACTGGGGGCTCGGGTCGAACGGTTCGGGGGTGAAGCCTTCGGTTGAACCTTCAGCGCCATACCATCCGTCTTCTTCGTAAACCGTTTCGGGTAGCGGCTCCGGGATCGGTTCGGGCATGGGCGTGATATCCGGCTCGATCATGGGCTCAGGCATGCTTTGCCGATCGGCGATTTCCGCCAGGCGGCCCTTGTTGGCCTCGGTGCCGATCAGTTGCAGGGCCGCAAACATCATGAGCGCGCCGATCACCAGCGCCCCGGCCACAAGCTTGAGAAGCCCACTTTGCATAGCCTTCGCGCCTATCAGCAGCAGGTTAACTTGCGGTTTGCGCGCAGCTGGTTCGGGAACGGTGCACGGCATTCGTCCGTTTCATCCACAAAGGAGAAATCGCTATGACCGACAAGAACGACAGCGCGCCCGAACTGCACAATTCCGAGCAGGACGATGCTTCCTCTCAGGCGCAGAGCGTGGCCGAGCGGGCAGGCGAAATCCGCCAGCAGCTGCGCAGCCCCACTGAAAGCATCAAGGGGCCGAACGAAAGCGACGTGATGGGCGATTCGACGCAGGATCTCGTCGACCACATGCGCGATATGGAAAGCTCGGGCCGGATCGACATGGACGCGTTCCGCGGCGAACCCGCGCACGATGATGACGAGAGCCTCTACAAGCCCTCGGCGAAGCCCGAAGACGACAGTTAACCCGGCTTCAGCCGATCGAGCCGTCGTTGAGAATCCATAAGCCGGCGATCAGCACCATGGCGCCTGCCGCCACGCCCCATGCCAGCAAGCGGAAGTTGGGCGGCGACAGGCGCTCAAGCTTGTGCGGGTCGAGCCGGGCGAGGGTCTTACAGGCGCGGTGCTGGGCCATAATTGCCAGCCATGCGCCTGCGAGGATGCACACCGTGGCAATCGCGCGCGCCAGCCACGGCGGATCGAGTTCTCCGAACAGGGCGCGAAAGCCGATGCCGATACCGATCGCGGCAAAGGCCGTGCGGATCCAGCCCGCGAAGGTGCGCTCCATCGCCATGATGTTACGGTCTTCGGCAAGATCGGTCCGAAACTCGGCAAGATCGTTCTTGCCGCCCGATTGATCGCTGGAGTCGCTTTCCGCCATACCTTGTCAAACGCAGGGAGAGGTCAGCTCGTTCCGGCTTCCTGCTTCAGGCGATAGAGCAGATCGAGCGCCTCGCGCGGTGACAGCGCATCGACCTCCACCTCGTCGAGCAGCGCGCGCAGAGGATCGGGCGCTTCCTCCTCCTGCGCCATGGAGGCGGCAAACAGCGGCAGTTCGCCTAATCCTGCGGCAAGTCCGCCCGTTTCCGCGCGGCCCTTTTCGAGCCGAGCCAGCACGTCGCGCGCGCGCTTGACCACGGGGGCTGGAACCCCCGCCAGCTTGGCCACGGCAAGGCCATAGGAGCGGTCAGCGGCCCCTTCGGCCAGTTCGTGCAGCAAGACGAGGTCGCCCTTCCACTCGCGGGCGCGGACATGGTGCAGCGAGAGGGCAGGGCAGGTGTCGGCCAGCCGCGCCATCTCGTGATAGTGCGTGGCGAACAGGCAGCGGCTGCGGTTGGTCTCGTGGATCGCCTCGGCCACGGCCCAGGCCAGCGCCAGCCCGTCATAGGTGGAGGTGCCGCGACCGACCTCGTCGAGAATGACGAAGCTGTTTTCGCCCGCCTGGCTGAGGATGGCGGCGGTCTCCACCATTTCAACCATGAAGGTCGAGCGCCCGCGCGCCAGATTATCGGCCGCGCCGACGCGGCTGAACAGGCGATCGACCAGCCCGATCTGCGCGGCCTTTGCCGGGACAAAGCTGCCCGCCTGCGCCAGCAGCACGATCAGCGCGTTTTGCCGCAGGAAAGTCGACTTGCCGCCCATGTTCGGCCCGCCCACCAGCCACAGCCGGTCGGCTTGAGCGAGCTTGCAATCGTTGGCGACAAAGCGTTCGCCACTGCGTTCGAGCGCCTGTTCCACCACCGGATGGCGGCCTGCCTCGATAGCGAGGTCCGTGCCCTCGGAGATTTGCGGGAGGCACCATTCGCCCTCCACCGCGCGGGTGGCGTGGCTGGCGGCAACGTCGATCCGGGCGAGCGCCGCGGCGGTCGCGGCGATGGCCTTGGACCTGCGCGCAACGGCTTCGACCAGCTCTTCGAAATGCGCTTCCTCGGCGGCGAGTGCGCGCCCGCCCGCTTCGGCGATGCGGCTGGCCTCTTCATGCAGGCTCAGCGAGTTGAACCGCACCGCGCCGGCCATGGTCTGGCGATGGGTGAAGCCGCTGTCGGGCGCCATCAGCGCATCGCCGTGGCGCGCGGGCACCTCGATGAAGTAGCCGAGCACGCCGTTGTGCTTGATCTTGAGCGCCGAGATCCCGGTCTCTTCGCGATAGCGCGTTTCCAGAGCGGCAATGGCGCGGCGGGCATTGCCCGAAATGTCGCGCAATTCGTCGAGCGAGGCGTCGTAGCCCGCAGCGATATAGCCACCCGACTGCCGCTCGGTCGGTGGCGATTCGACCAGCGCGCGCGCCAGCAGGTCGATCAGTTCGCCATGGCCGCCCAGCGCGGGAAGGAGCGAGGCCAGCAGCGCAGGGCGATCCAGTGCGGCATCGAGCAGTTCGCCGATCTGACGCCCCTGATCGAGGCCGTCGCGAATCTGTCCGAGGTCGCGCGGAGAGCCTCTGCCGGCCACCACCCGGCCCAGCGCGCGCCCGATATCGGGCAGGGCGCGCAGGGCTTCGCGCAGGTCGCCGCGCAGCAGCGGGTCACGGTGCAACCATGCCACGAGTTCCAGTCGTTCGCCGATTGGCCGGGCCTCGGCCAGCGGGGCGGCGAGGTCGTCCGCCAGCAGGCGAGCACCGGCGCCGGTCGAGCAGCGATCAATAGCCGCGATCAGGCTGCCTTCGCGGCCGCCCGATTGGCTGGTCAGGATTTCGAGGCTGGTGCGTGTGGCCTCGTCCATCGCCATATAGCCACCGCCCTGACGCACCACCGGCGGCAGCAGCAGTGGCAGCTCGCCGCGCCCGGCATGGTCGAGATAGGCAATCAGACCAGCTGCGGCGGCCAGCATGGCCCGGCTGAACTGGCCGAACCCATCGAGCGTCGCCACCTGGTGCAGCGCCTTGAGCCGCGCTTCGCCGCGATCACTGGCAAAGTCGCCGGCGGGCCGCGCCACATGCTCTGGCGGAGCGGCCTCCCAGTCCTCGGGCGCCACTAGCTCGCTGGCCCCGATCCGCGCCAGCGCCGCGTTCATTGCCGGTGCGTCGCACTCTTCCAGCTCCATGCGCCCGGTCGAAATATCGCAGGCGGCGATCCCGCAGACCCCGCGCACTTCGCACACGGCCGCCAGCATGTTCGCCCGGCGCGGTTCGAGCAGGGCCTCTTCCGTCAGCGTTCCGGCGGTGACGAAGCGGACGATGTCGCGCTTCACCAGCGCCTTGGACACCGGCGTGCCCTCGCGCTTGGCACGGGCCTTGGCCTCGTCGGGCGTTTCGACCTGTTCGGCGATGGCCACCCGGCATCCGGCGCGGATTAGGCGGGCGAGATAGCTTTCGGCTGAATGGACGGGCACCCCGCACATCGGCACGGGCTCACCGCCATGCTCGCCGCGCGTTGTCAGCGCGATATCCAGTACCGCGGCAGCCCGCCGGGCGTCTTCGAAGAACAGTTCGAAGAAGTCGCCCATGCGGTAAAACAGCAGGCATTCACCCGCTTCTTTCTTGAGCGCGAAATATTGCGCCATCATCGGGGTCGGGGCTGAAGACATGATCGCGGTGAGGCCTAGCCTTGCCGTGGCCGATTTGGAAAGGCTGACTGGCCGCCTTTCCCCTATCGCCCCGCGCCTCTGCCCACTATGGGAGTGCTCAGCACATGGAGATGAACGTGAAAGACGACGAGACCAACCAGGACTTCACCACCCGCGAAGCGCTTTTCTACCACGAGACGATCCGTCCGGGTAAGATCGAGATCGTGGCGTCGAAGCCGATGGCGACTCAGCGCGATCTCTCCTTGGCCTATTCTCCTGGTGTTGCTGCGCCGGTGAAGGCGATTGCCGAAGATCCGGCCATGGCGGCGCGGTACACGGCGCGCTCCAATCTCGTTGCGGTCATCTCCAACGGCACCGCCATTCTCGGCCTCGGCAATCTGGGCGCGCTTGCCGCCAAGCCGGTGATGGAAGGCAAGGCCGTGCTGTTCAAGCGCTTCGCCGATGTTGACGCGATCGACCTCGAACTCGCCACCGAAGACCCGCGTGCCTTCATCGAGGCGGTGGCCCTGATGGAGCCGAGCTTCGGCGGCATCAACCTCGAGGACATCAAGGCGCCCGAGTGTTTCATCATCGAGCAGGAACTGCGCGAGCGGATGAACGTGCCGATCATGCACGACGACCAGCACGGCACCGCGATCATCACCGCTGCCGGGCTCGTCAACGCCTGCCACCTCACAGGGCGCAAGCTTGAGGACGTGAAGGTCGTGGTCAATGGCGCGGGTGCGGCGGCGATTGCCTGCACGGCGCTGATCAAGTCGATGGGCGTGCGCCACGAGAACGTGCTGATGTGCGACCGTTCGGGCGTGATCTTCCCGGGGCGCGACAATGTCGACCAGTGGAAGAGCGCTCATGCGGTTGAAACCGAATGCCGCACGCTGGAAGATGCGCTCAAGGGGGCGGACATTTTCCTCGGGCTGTCAGCGAAGGATGCGCTCAAGCCCGAATGGGTGAAGGACATGGCCGACAGGCCGATCATCTTCGCCATGGCCAACCCCGATCCCGAGATCACGCCCGATGACGCCAAGGCCGTGCGCCCCGACGCCATCGTGGCAACGGGCCGGTCGGACTATCCGAACCAGGTCAACAACGTGCTCGGCTTCCCGTTCATCTTCCGAGGCGCGCTCGACGTGCAGGCGACCACGATCAACGAGGAAATGAAGATCGCGGCGGCTCATGCCATTGCCGAACTCGCGCGCAGGCCGGTGCCCGAGGAGGTTGCCGCAGCCTATGGCATCAACCACCAGTTCGGCACCGACTACATCATTCCCGCCCCGTTCGACCCGCGTCTGATCGAGGTGGTTTCCTCGGCGGTGGCGAAGGCGGCGATGGATTCGGGCGTGGCGCTCGCCCCGATCGAGGATTTCGACGTTTACGCACACAGCCTCAAGGCGCGCCTTAACCCGACCACTTCGGCGCTCACCAACGTCTACTCGCTGGCCAAGGCCAATCCGAAGACGATGGTCTTTGCGGAGGCTGAGGAAGAGGTGGCCCTGCGCGCTGCGATCCAGTTCCGTGACTTTGGCTATGGCACCCCGATTCTGGTGGGCCGAACCGAGAAGGTGCGCGAGAAGCTGGTTGAACTCGCGGTCGACGATCCCGACAGCTACATCATCGAGAATTCCTACACCTCCGAGCATATCGAGCCGATGGTGGACTTCCTCTACAAGCGCCTGCAGCGCCGCGGCTATACCGAGCGTGACGTGCGCCGCATGGTCAATCAGGAGCGCAACGTGTTTGCCGCGCTGCTGGTGGCGCTGGGCCATGGTGACGGGATGATCTCGGGCCTGACCCGTACCTTCAGCCAGACCGCGCGGGAAGTGGCCCGCGTGATCGATCCGAAGCCGGGCGCTGTGCCTTTCGGCGTGCACATGATGATCGGCAAGAACCACACCACCTTCCTTGCCGACACCACCATGAACGAACGCCCGACGGCGGAAGAGCTGGCGCATATCGCCAGGGAAACCGCCGCTGTTGCCCGCCGCATGGGGCATGAGCCGCGCGTTGCCTTCCTGTCCTATTCGACCTTCGGCAATCCCTCGGGCCAGTGGCTGGAGAACATCCGCGATGCGGTGGCGATCCTCGATGCGGAGGAGCCGGGCTTCGAATACGAAGGCGAGATGGCACCCGATGCCGCGCTCAACCCCAAGGTGATGAAGCTCTATCCGTTCAGCCGCCTGTCGGGCCCGGCCAACGTGCTGATCATGCCGGGGCTGCAGAGTGCGAACCTGTCGGCCAAGCTGCTGCGCGAACTGGGCGGCGATGCGACGATCGGGCCGATGCTGATCGGATCGGAAAAGCCGGTCCAGATCGCTCCGATGACGGCGATTGCGCCCGATATCCTGACGCTGGCCGTGCTGGCGAGCGCGGGCGTGGTGGGCTGAGGCAGCCGCCTCAGCCTTTTTCGGTAAGCAGCGCCGGCGTTATTTCCGGCGGAACCGGAAGTACCAGACCTTAGTGATCATACTATCATAATACACTGATATATAATCACTAATCAGCATTTTTTGATCCCTGTTTTTTCGGCTAGCAATCACCGGGTAATCACCATGCCAAATTTGGTAAGCACGCGCCGCCATGAACGGATTTCTGCGATTGCGATCATGATGCAGGCGCTGCCAATCGGAAGCAGGTTGCGAAACGCTTGCGGTCAGCCGCGCTTATCCCAGCCTCCGTGAACAGCTGTTCCCACCGTGTCGCTACGGTTCTGCTCATGTTTTCGGCGATTGCTTTCGCGTCATCATGGCTGAGGTCGAAGACCGCGGCACCGGCGAGAGCATTCTCGATCGTTGCATTGCGGCCTTCCGGCCCCACGCCGAGGACGAGCCGTCGCTCCAGTCCCA
>DDFY01000021.1:79543-114837 GCA_002337385.1 Erythrobacter sp. UBA1916 | reverse complement strand
GTCCCGCTCGAACTGGGCAAGCCCGAAGACAAACGCACGCTCGGCGAACTGATAACGCGGCTCGTAACTGGCAAGAATCTGCTCGCGCGAGGTGACGCCGTTGGTGCGCTGATAGTCGGCGGAAAGCTTCATCTTGTGCTTCCAGTCGATGCCCTCCCGGGTCAGCGACAGAGCGGCTGAAATACCTATACTGTCGGTGTTGCCGGACGACTGGAAGGCGCCGATCTGCCCTTCCCCACTCCAGTTCGCCAGAAGTCCAGCCTGGCGAATCCGCTCTTCCTCCTCGGCGGCGGCGAGACGATCGGCTTCGGCCTTGCTGGTTTTGAAGGCATCGTGCAGCGCGTCAAGCTCGGCCACGTCGTCCGGATTGGTGGACTTGGCGATATCGATCACCGTCGCGACCTTGTCCGGATCGCCGGTTTCTATTGCGGCATCGACCATGGCGCGGACGGGGTCGGGCAGTTCTGCGAAGGCCGGGCTGGTGGCAGCGCAGGCGAGAACGAAGGCGGGAACGATCAAGCGGGCACGGGTCATGCCCGGATGGCTAGCCAATCATTCGCGCAAGCGCCAGCCTGTGCGGAAAATCCATGTGATGACGCCGACACACAGCACCAGGAAGGCCAGCGTGAAGCCGAAAGCGACGCCGATCGGTACGTCGGCGCTGCCGGTGAAAGTCCAGCGCAGGCCATTGATGAGGTAGAAGATCGGGTTGAACTGAGCGACGGTGCGCCACGGCTCGGCCAGCATCTGCACCGAATAGAAGGTGCCGCCAAGGAAGGTCAGCGGCATGAGGATCAGCATAGGTATGATCTGGAGCTTTTCGAACCCGGTAGCCCACAGACCGATGATGAAGCCAAACAGCGCAAAGGCTGAAGCCACCATCACGACATAACCCACCGCAAGCACCGGATGCGCGATTTCATAGTCCACGAAGATGCGCGCGGTGACGAGGATGATCCCCGAAATGATGAGCGACTTGAGCGCCGCCGCTCCGACAAATCCGAAGATCGTTTCGGCCACGCCGACTGGCGCTGAGAGCAGCTCGTAAATCGCGCCGGTAAATTTGGGCATGTAGATGCCGAAGCTTGCGTTGCTGGTGCTTTCCGACAGCAGCGTGAGCATGATCAGCCCAGGCACGATAAAGGCGCCGTAGCTTGCCCCGCCGAACTGGCTGGTGTCCATCTGCCCGCCGATGGCCGCGCCGAACACCACGATATAGAGCGAGGTGGTCAGCACCGGCGAAAGGATTGATCCAAAGGCGGTGCGGAAGAAGCGCGCCAGTTCGTTCTTCAGGATGGCAATTGCGCCGCGCCAGTTCATGCTGCCTGCTCCTGTTCGACAAGGTCGACGAAGATATCTTCCAGAGTGCTTTCGCGGGTTTCGAGCCCGGTATAGCCAATCCCGGCTCCGGCGAGCGTCTGGGCCAGTTCGGCCACCTCGCGCTTGCCCTTCCCGGTGCCATCGCCTCCGCGATAGATCAGGCGCATGCCGTCATCCTCAAGGGAAAGCGGATAGTGCGCAAAGGCGGAGGGGATTTCGGCCAGTGGCTGGGCCAGAATGAAGTGCGCCTCGGTGCGGCCGAGCCGCGCCATGATCGCGTCTTTCTCGTCGACGAGCAGGATGCGGCCCTTGTTGATCACGCCCACCCGGTCGGCCATTTCCTCGGCCTCTTCGATGTAGTGCGTGGTGAGAATGATGGTCACGCCAGCTTCGCGCAGAGCATCGATCTGACGCCACATGTCGCGCCGCAGTTCGACGTCAACGCCAGCGGTCGGCTCGTCTAGGAACAGCAGTTCAGGATCGTGGGCCAGCGCCTTGGCGATCATTACGCGCCGCTTCATCCCACCCGAAAGCTCGCGGATGGCGGCATCGCGCTTGTCCCACAAGCTGAGGCTTCGCAGCACTTCTTCGATCCGCGCCTCGTTGGGCGGGCAGCCGAACATGCCGCGCGAATAGCGGACCTGCCGGATCACCTTGTCGAACATGTCGAAGCTGAGTTCCTGCGGCACCAGCCCGATCTTGCGCCGCGCCTCGCGCCAGCTTTTCGCGGTGTTCTGACCGAAGGCATGGATCGTCCCGGCAGTGGGGTTCACCAGCCCGCAGACTGCGCCGATAAGCGTGGTCTTGCCCGCGCCGTTCGGCCCCAGCAGAGCGAAGATTTCGCCCTTGTTGATTGCAAGATCGACCCCGGCAAGCGCCTTGGTGCCGCCCTTGTAGGTCTTTTCGAGTCCGCGAATGTCGAGAATTGGTCCACCCATTCGCGGCAATGTGGCGCTTGCGAACGGTATTGCAAGCGGTTCTGTATCGAATGGTATTTTATTCTTCGGTTGTCTGAGGCGCAGCGCGCGCGGGCAGCAGCAGCGACGAATCTCCGTAGGAATAGAAGCGGTATTCGCTAGCGATCGCATGGGCATAGGCCGCCTGCATCGTCTCGCGGCCCATCATTGCGCTTACCAGCATGAACAGCGTGGACTTGGGCAGGTGGAAGTTGGTCATCAGCCCATCGACCGCGCGCAACTTGTAGCCCGGCGTGATGAAGATGTCGGTATCGCCCGCGAATTCACGGATCTGGCCATCCTCGCCCGCCGCGCTTTCGAGCAGGCGCAGGCTGGTGGTGCCAACCGCGATCAGCCTGCCCCCGGCGGTACGTGCGGCGTTAAGCCGCTGGGCGGTGGCGGCATCGATGCGGCCCCATTCGGAGTGCATCTTGTGATCGCTGGTCTCTTCGGCCTTTACCGGCAGGAAGGTGCCCGCGCCCACATGCAGGGTGAGCGTCTCACGGGCGATCCCCGCCTTGTCGATTGCGGCGACCAAGTCGTCGGTGAAATGGAGCGAGGCGGTGGGTGCAGCAACTGCGCCGTCCTCCCGCGCGAACATTGTTTGGTAATCGGAGCGGTCGGCCTCGTCGGTGCCGCGCTTTTGGGCGATGTAGGGCGGGAGCGGCATCGTGCCAGCACGCTCAAGCAGCAGTTCGACCGGCTCCTCACCAGCGAAGGCCAGCGTAAACGAGCCATCGGCATGGCGCGCCTCGGCTGTGGCGAAGACGTCCGCGCCGAAGTCGATCACATCGCCTTCGCGCAGCCGCTTGGCGTTGCGGATGAAGGCCTGCCAGCGTCTGAGGTCGAGCCGCTTGTGCAGCGTTGCCCCAATGCGTGCCTCGCCGCGCCGCCCTTCGAGCTGAGCGGGAATTACGCGGGTATCGTTTAACACCAGCACATCGCCGGGCGCGAGGAGGTCGGGCAGATCACGCACGCCTGCATCGACGAACGGCTCACCCGCTTTCACCACCAGCATCCGTGCTGCATCGCGCGGACGCGCGGGCCGCAACGCTATGCGTTCGGGCGGAAGGTCGAAATCGAACAGGTCAACGCGCATGGCGCGCCCCCTTCAGCAATGGCCGATCAATTGCTCTCGGAGTTGTTGAGCATGTCGAGGGTGATTTCCTGTTGCTGC
Organism: Erythrobacter sp. UBA1916; assembly: GCA_002337385.1. Taxonomy (GTDB): domain Bacteria; phylum Pseudomonadota; class Alphaproteobacteria; order Sphingomonadales; family Sphingomonadaceae; genus Alteraurantiacibacter. The sequence continues at coordinate 111,384 of DDFY01000021.1, read as the reverse complement.
TGCGGCGGCGCAGCGGGCGCGGGCATCACCTGCGGCTTGTTGTCCGACGCGATGCTTGCCTGCAGGATGCGCGTGGGATTGGTCGGCGGCTCGCCGCGCTCAATGGCGTCGGCCGCAGCCATGTTCGAGATCACGCGGCCGAAATTGGTGTAGCGCCGGTCCAGCGCGAAACGCGGGTAGAACACGATGAAGAACTGGCTGTTGGCGCTGTCTTCCGAATCCGATCGCGCCATCGAAACGGTGCCGCGCACGTGCGGGAGCATGTTGAACTCCGCTTCAAGGTCGGGCAACTCGGAGCCGCCGCGGCCAGTGCCGGTCGGGTCGCCCGTCTGGGCCATGAAGCCATCGATCACGCGGTGAAAGATCACCCCGTCGTAGAAGCCTGCGCGGGTCAGTTCCTTGATCCGCTCGACATGGTGCGGTGCCCACTGCGGCATCAGGCGGATCGCCACCCGTTCGCCGGTCGACAGGTCAAGCAGGAGGATATTGTCGCGATCTTCGGTAAGGTCGAAGTTGACCTTGATCGGCATTTCTTCGGCCCTGGCATTTGCCGCCTCGGCAGTTTCCAGCGCGGGCGACAGCGAGGTGTCCTGAGCCAACGACGGCGCGGCGGTTAACGACAGGGTGGCGGCAATTGCAGCGCCGATCAATTTGCGGATCATGAAGCTAGTCCGGTTATGCACATGGCAGATGAACGGCGGGCCTAGTCAAAGCACGCTGACAGTTCAATGAACATTGCGCGCGCCGCTGTGGTCAAAGCGAGCCGCGCAGCCCACGCTCCGCCACCCGCGCGTCTACGAGTTTGCGAACATGCGGTGCTACGAAAGGCGTGATGTCGCCGCCATAGACTGCGATTTCCTTGACCAGCTTGGAGGCGATTGGCTGCAGTGAGATATCGGCCATCAGGAAGACCGTCTCGATATTGGCATTAATCTGCTGGTTCATGCCGGCCATCTGATATTCGTATTCGAAATCGGCGACAGCGCGCAGGCCGCGCACGATCACGTTGGCCCCTTTGGCTTCGGCGAACTTCATCAGCAGCGCGTCAAAACCGACCACTTCGACGTTATCGAGCCCAAGCCTTGCGACTTCGGCGGTCACCATGTCCATCCGTTCTTCGGAGCTGAACATGGGGTTCTTGGACGGGTTGGTGGTGACGCCGATAATGAGCCGATCCACCAGCTTCGCACCGCGCCGCATGATGTCGGCATGGCCGAGCGTGACCGGATCGAAAGTGCCGGGATAGAGCCCGATGCGGTCAGCACTCATCTGTCACGCTCCACGATGAACCTCGCCAACGCCCGCAAGAGGTCGGCTTCCTCGCCATGCTGGGCAAGGTGCCCGATGGCCTGTTCGCTCAATGCCTGAGCCTGTGCCCGCGCCGCATCAGCGCCCATGAGGGAAACGAAGGTCGCCTTGCCCTGCCCCTCGTCCTTTCTCAGCGTCTTGCCCGCGAGCTCTTCGTCGCCCTCGTGGTCGAGCAGATCATCGGCAATCTGGAATGCGAGGCCGATATCCCGGGCATAGTTGCGCAGGTGCCCCCTACCCTCATCCGGCACCTTGCCGAGGATCGCGCCCATCTCCACCGCCGCCATCAACAGCGCGCCCGTCTTCAGCTGCTGCAGGCGGGTGACGGTGTGCAGGTCAAAGTCTTCAGTCTCGGCGGCGAGATCCATCATCTGTCCGCCAGCCATGCCATTGTGCCCGCTGGCCGCTGCCAGGGCGCCCACGAGCTCGACACGGATAAAGGGATCGGAGCTTACCCGCTCGTCGGCCAACAGCTCGAACGCCAGTGCGTGCAGCGAATCGCCTGCCAGCACGGCGGTCGCCTCATCGAAGGCCTTGTGGACCGTGGGCTTGCCGTGGCGCAGGTCATCATCGTCCATGCAGGGCAGATCGTCGTGGATTAGCGAGTAGACGTGGATCGACTCCAACGCGCAGGCGGCGCGGATCGCGGCATTGCGGCTCGCGCCGTACATCTCTGCCACGGTCACCAGCAACAACGGGCGGACCCGCTTACCCCCGCCAATCGCCACGTGACGCATGGCCTCGACCAACCGGGCGCGCGAATCTTCGGGCACCGGCAGGATCGCATCGAATGCGCCATCGATTTCGCGCTGGATCTGCGTTAGTCCGCGTCCGAGCAGGTCGTCAGCCAGGATAAGCCCCATCGCGTGGTGCTCCCTTAGCCGGCGTCGAACGGTGCGGTGCCGGTCGGCGTACCATCGGCGGCAGCGACGATCTTCTCGATCCGCTCCTGCGCGGCGTCGAGCCGCTTCTGGCAATGGCGACGCAACTCCTCACCGCGCTCATACAGCGCAAGCGATTCGTCGAGCGGCACTTCGCCGCCTTCGAGTTGACGCACTACGTCTTCAAGCGCGCGCAGGGCGTTCTCGAAGCTCAGGTCGGCGATTTGGGCTGGGTTTTCCTCCATGACGGCCACGTTTGACGGGGATGAGTGGCATGGTCAAGCGCAGGAGGACTGGCGCTTGGCCGCAGCCAGCGTTAATGGCGCTGACCATGAGCGAAATCACTACCGAAGTCGTCGAGGCGCACGGCCTCAGCCCCGAGGAATACGAGCGCGTGCTGAATGCGCTTGGCCGCGAGCCGAACATGGTCGAGCTTGGCATCTTCTCGGTCATGTGGTCCGAACATTGCAGCTACAAGTCGTCGCGGCTGCATCTGAAGAAGTTGCCGACCGAGGCACCGTGGGTCATCTGCGGCCCCGGCGAGAATGCCGGTGTGATCGACATTGGCGATGGGCAAGCGGCGATCTTCAAGATGGAGAGCCACAACCACCCCTCCTATATCGAGCCCTATCAGGGCGCGGCGACGGGCGTGGGCGGCATCCTGCGCGACGTGTTCACTATGGGCGCGCGTCCGGTGGCAAACGCCAATGCATTGCGCTTCGGGCGTCCCGAGCATCCGAAGATGAAGCACCTCGTGCAGGGCGTGGTCGCTGGCATCGGCGGCTATGGCAACTGCGTGGGCGTGCCGACAGTGGCGGGCGAAACGAACTTCCACCCGGCCTATGATGGCAACATCCTCGTCAATGCGATGACCGTTGGCGTGGCTGACGCCGATAAGATTTTCTACAGCGCGGCCACCGGCGTCGGCAATCCGATCGTCTATGTCGGCTCGAAGACCGGGCGTGACGGCATTCACGGTGCGACCATGGCCAGCGCTGACTTCGGCGAAGACGCCGAGGCCAAGCGCCCCACGGTGCAGGTGGGCGATCCGTTCACCGAGAAACTGCTGATCGAGGCCTGCCTCGAACTGATGGCGACCGACGCCATCGTCGCCATTCAGGACATGGGCGCGGCGGGTCTGACCTCGTCCTCCGTGGAAATGGCCACCAACGGCAAGGCCGGCATCCGGCTCGACATGAACATGGTGCCTTGCCGCGAAGAGGGCATGACGCCCTATGAAATGATGCTGAGCGAAAGCCAGGAGCGGATGCTCATGGTCCTGAAGCCCGGCAAGGAAGCCATGGCCGAGGCGATCTTCACCAAGTGGGAGCTGGACTTTGCCGTGATCGGCGAAGTGACCGACACCCAGCACATGGTGCTCGAATTCGACGGCGAGGTGGTCTGCGATATTCCGCTCGGCCCGCTTGCTGCCGATGCGCCGCTTTATGACCGCCCCTATCTCACCCGCGACGAGTACCGCACCTGGGCTGGAACCAAGCCGCTGGAGAACATCCCCGGCGGTACCGATATCGGCGGCGACCTGCTCAAGCTGATCGCCAGCCCCGATCTCGCCAGCCGCAGCTGGATTTCCGAGCAATACGATAGCCAGGTGGGCGCGGACACCTTGCAGACCGGCGGCGATGCCGGTGTTGTGCGCGTCCACGGCACGAAGAAGGCGCTGGCGATCAGCACCGATTGCACCCCGCGCTATGTCTATGCCGACCCGTTCGAGGGCGGCAAGCAGGCGATTGCCGAGGCCTATCGCAACCTCTGCGCGGTTGGTGCCCGGCCGCTGGCGGTGACCAACTGCCTGAATTTCGCGAACCCGCAGCGCCCTGAGATCATGACGCAGCTGGTCCACGCGCTTGACGGCATGGGCGAAGCTTGCCGCGTGCTCGACTTCCCGATCGTGAGCGGCAACGTGTCGCTCTATAACGAGAGCAAGGCGACCGGCGGCGGCTCGGCGATCCTGCCCACCCCCGCCATTGGCGGCGTTGGCCTGATCGACGACTATGCCACCATGATGACCGCGCCGTTCAAGCAGGAAGGCGACGCGATCTACCTGCTCGGTGCCGAGCCGTGGGCGACGCCTAACCCCGAGCGCAGCCTTGTCGGCCAGTCGCTGTGGCTGCGGATCATCCATGGCCGCGAGGAAGGCCGCGCGCCCTATGTCGACCTGACGCTGGAGAAGAACTCGGGCGAGTTCATCCGCGAGCTGATCGAAGCTGGCCTCGTCAACGCGGTGCATGACGTGTCCGATGGCGGCCTCGCCGTGGCGCTTGCCGAAATGGCGATGCAGAGCGGGCTTGGCGCGGAAACGGTCAACCATCCCGACTACGACCCGGCTCGCTGGTGGTTCGGCGAGGATCAGGGCCGCTACATCGTGACCGTGCCTGACAACGAGGCCTTCCAGGCGCAGATCGCCAAGGGCACCCGCGACGACGAGACCGCTTCGAGCGGCCTCAGGCGGATTGGCACCGTGGGCGGCGCTTCGCTGTTCGGGGTCGAGGTGGAGGAGCTTCGCAGCACCCACCAGGCCTTCTTCAAAGAGTGGATGGAAGCCTAAACGCCATGCAACTCGCCGACTTGCTTGCGCCGACCTATGTCCAGATGCTCGGCGCCTTGTCGGCGTGGCTGGGCAAGGCGGCGGAGCAATTGCCTGAAGCAGAGGCCGAGGCCTTGCTATCGAAGCGGCTGGCCGACGACATGTTCCCGCTGGCGACGCAGGTGCGTTTTTGTTGCGTGCAGGCGCTTGAAGGCATGCACCGGCTGCGCGGCGAAGACTTCCCGCCACTGGTCGACGAACTGCTGAACGAAGGGCGCAATGCTGGCGAGCAACCCGGCACCATTGCGGAGGCTCGTGCTCGTCTGGATCAGGTGGTGGCCGAAGTCCGCAAGTTGGCTGAGGATATGCCGGCGGGTGACGATGACCGTGCGGTTGAGCATGCCCTGCCCATGGGCCTCGTGTTCGACCTCACTGCCGGACAATATGCGCGCGACTGGGCGCTGGCCCAGTTCTACTTCCACATCATGACCGCCTACGCGATCCTGCGCGCGGAGGGCGTCGATCTCGGTAAGGCCGACTATGTGGCGCACATGTTCCAGTATGCCCGGCCCGGAACCATCCCCGGCGCCTGAAGCCGCATTGCCGCTTGACTGACGATGGATATTACCTAACCCTATAAAGGTAATATCTGGCAGGGTGGGTCTATGAAAAATACGCGGATGATTGAGGCATTGCGCCTGCCGGTGATGGCGCTCGCGCTTTGTTTTGCGACGGGATTTGTTGGTACCACACCTGCCGATGCCGAGACCGCAGCCACATCTGCCCCTTCGTTCATTCCCGCCGACTTCGATCCGCCGACGCTGGTTGAAGCGCCAGGCTTCAAGTTGGTCCCGCTTGGCCCGGAAGTCGTCGAGCAGGATTACGAGGCCTACATGTCCTCGATCGAACACCTCCAGCAGACCTTCACGCGTAGCACGGGCTGGCCCCGCGCCGATCTCACGCTGGCGGATTCGATGGTCGACATGGAGACCGAAGCGGCCCGCTTCGCAGCGCGCGAAAGCTTTGCCTATGGTGTACTTACGCCAGACGGCCAGCACGAACTGGGCAGCGTCTATGTCCGCCCCAGCCCTGTGCCGGATTATGATGCTGTGGTGATGCTCTGGGTCACGAAGCCTCAATACGATGCTGGATTCGACGCGCAGCTTTACGACTGGGTCCAGCGATGGGTCGCGAACGAATGGCCGTTCGCAAAAGTCGCTTATCCCGGTCGGGCGATCGATTGGGAAACCTGGGACGCGCTTACCGCTGAATAAGAGCGGTAAGCGCGTCCGGTCCTGTCGGAAATCAGGCCTTCGGCTTCTTCAGCACTGCGAGCGCCTGCCAGAACGGAGGGTGCTTGCTGCTGTCGGTGCCGTCGGTGAAGATCGGTTCCTCAAAGCCGGCAAGGCGAGCAAACTTGGCGATCCAGTCGCGGTGCAGGAACGCGTCGAGTTGCTCGACTCTGGCTCCTCTGCGCAGGTGACCCAGAGCGTTGTCCCAAACTCGGTCATGCTCGGACTCTTCCATCTCGAGAAATGAGAACAGCAGCGTTCCGCCAGGCTTCAGTGCGCGAAAGCAGTCCTCGATATAAAGATAGGTTTCCGCAGGAAAGAGATGAGTGAAAACCGACCAGCCATAGATCATGTCCAGCGAGGAATCGGCGGCTTCGATCGTCCGGTCGTAATTGAGCACAGTGCCATAGCCGGGGCATTGTGCGGCCAGTTCCTCCAGAAGTTCGGGCACAACATCCGCGCCGGTGTAGGTGCCAGTCCAGCCCGATCGCTTCAGGGCCTGCGCAGTGCGCCCACATCCACATCCGAGATCGTAGATAGCCATGCCGTCTGCCAGACCATAGGCGCGCAGCACCGCGACGTGGCCGTCTCCCTGGCTCACGAACTCTTTCATGTCCAATGCGCCAATTGAATTAGCAAGCGCCAGAGTCCTGTTCTCCGGCATCTTGCGGAGCCTCTTCCGGACAAGATCCTGATAGTCGCGGACCGAAGGGCTTATGCCGCTGTCTAGCCTCTTGAACGGAGACTGCAGGCGAATCTTCATTTATGTACTCCGAAATGGTTGCTCTAGCGGCAGGGAATGTGTCCGTTATGATCAGCTAGACCTTGGCAATTCAAGCGATGGATTGCGGGTATCGTCCAGAAATAGTGCCAAGGAAGGGCGGATCGACACATTAAGCATCGAATTGTCGTTTGCCCCGTCTAGCTGACCTAGCCGCCGACCCACTGTTCACGAGGAATCTCAAGCAGTTCGAGCAGCGCAGTCAGGTCACCCAACTCTACCCAGCCATTGGCGGCGGCGCGTGCCTTGGGCTTTGCGCGGTAGGCGATTCCGTAGGAAGAGGCTTCGAGCATCGGGATGTCGTTCGCCCCGTCGCCCGCCGCCATGCTGATCGCGCCCTCGCCCAGCTTGGCCAGCTCTTCTTCGAGCACCGCCTGCTTGGTGGAGCTGTCGCATATGTCGCCCACCAGACCGCCGGTGAGCTTGCCGTCCGCCACCTCCAACCGATTGCCGACCACGCGCTCGAACCCGATCTCGTTCGCGACCACGTCGGCGAAGTGGTGAAAGCCGCCCGTGACCAGTGCAGTGCGGCAGCCCTTCGCCTTCAGCGTTTCAACCAGCACCCGCGCCCCGTCGTTCGCCCGGATACGCTCGTCGAGACACTGCTGGATCGCGCCTTCATCGAGGCCTTCCAACAGGCCAACCCGCTCGCGCAGCGCGCTGCGGAAATCCAGCTCGCCCTGCATTGCGCGTTCGGTGATGTCGGCGATCTTCTCCTTGAGGCCTGCGAAATCAGCCAGCTCATCGATGCATTCCTGCCCGATCATGGTCGAATCCATGTCGGACACGAACAGGTGCGGAATCTCGATTTCGTCGCGTGCGATCAGGCCATCGGTCGGCCCGAAATGTTTGTCGATGGCTTCGCGCAGCATCTCGATATCGTCGCCCGGGCACTCGATTTGCAGCACGCGCGAATTGGCGTCGAGCAGCGTAGCGCTGGCAACCGGCAGTCCGTTGGCCTTAAGTTCGGCAAGGGCTGTATCGAGGCCGGTTTGCAGCTTCGCGGGGTCTGCTATCACGCGGGCAATGAGCACTCAGGAAACTCCATCGAAAAAGGCGTCAGAAAACGTGCTGGCGCTCATTGCAGGGCCGACCGCCAGCGGCAAGAGCGATCTCGCGGTGAGGCTTGCCCTTGCCTTGCAGGAGCGCGGACGCGAAGCGCGCGTCATCAATGCCGACAGCGCACAGGTCTATGCCGATCTGGCGATCATCAGCGCACGGCCGAGTGTGGCCGAGATGCAGGGCGTGCCTCATCTCCTGTTCGGCACCTGGGACGGGGCGCAAGCATGCTCGGCGGCGGACTGGGCCGAGGCTGCCAAGCGGGAAATCTTCGCTGCCCATGCTGATGGTGCCGTGCCGATCCTTGTCGGCGGGACCGGGCTGTATATCCGCACGTTGCTCGAGGGCATTGCGCCGATTCCGCCGATCGATCCTGCCGTGCGCGAGGCAGTGCGCGCCCTGCCCGTGGCCGACGCCTATGCGGCGTTGCAGGCGGAGGACCCAGACCGCGCCGCCCAGCTCAACGCCGGGGACAGTCAGCGAGTTGCCCGCGCCCTTGAAGTGGTGCGCTCGACTGGCCGGTCGATGCTGGAATGGCAACAACACCTCGAAGGCGGGATCGGGGATCGGGTGACGCTCGCTCCGCTGGTGTTGCTGCCCGACCGTGAAGAACTGTTCGAACGATGCGACCGGCGCTTTGCCGCGATGATTGACGCAGGCGCGCTGGATGAGGTGGAGGCGCTTTATGCCCGGAGGCTGGACGAGAGCCTGCCCGTGATGCGGGCCATCGGCGTGCCTGAATTGGGTGAGGTGTTGCGCGGGCGGCTGTCCATGGCCGATGCCATCGTCAATGGCATGCAGGCCACCCGAAACTACGCCAAGCGGCAATATACCTGGCTGCGCAACCAGCTGCCTGCTGATTGGAAACGTACGCCACCCGAAAGTGTCGATCTTGTGAGGGATTTTGAAAGTTTATTGCGTAATTAAAGGTTGACATGACATTTCGTGTCTCATAGACCGCCTGCATGAATTCGGAGAGGACCGGCCCGGCATGAGCGATCATGTCGGGCCAATCATTTCACGAAGCGCAGAAAGGAATTCAACGTGGCAGACGAACGCAGCGGCGCTGCGATACTGGTCGAGACATTGGTGCGGCAGGGGGTCGAATTCGTGTTCGGCTATCCCGGCGGCGCCGTGCTGCCGATCTACGACGAACTGTTCGCCGAGGAGCGCATCCGCCACATCCTGGTGCGCCACGAGGCCGGCGCGGCTCATGCTGCCGAGGGCTATGCCCGCAGCACCGGCAAACCCGGCGTGGTTCTGGTCACCTCCGGCCCCGGTGCGACTAACGCGATCACCGGCATTGCCGATGCCTTTCTCGATTCCATTCCGCTGGTCGTCATCACCGGGCAGGTTCCCACGAACCTGATCGGCACCGATGCCTTCCAGGAGGCGGACACCGTCGGCCTGACGCGCCACTGCACCAAGCACAACTATCTGGTGAAAGATCCCGAGCAGCTCGCGGCCGCGGTCGACGAGGCGTTCGAGATCGCCACCACCGGCCGTCCCGGCCCGGTCGTGATCGACATTCCCAAGAACGTCCAGATCGCCACCGCGCGCTTCGAAGACATCGCACCGCAGCGCCCGAAGCGCTATCACCCGCAGCTGATTGCTCCGGCGGATGAGATCGCCGAAGCGGTCGAGCTTATCGCCAACGCCGAGAAGCCGATCTTCTATACCGGCGGCGGCGTCATCAACTCGGGCCCCCGTGCTACCGAGTTGCTGCGCCAGTTCCAGGCACTGACTGGCGCGCCGGTTACGTCCACTTTGATGGGCCTTGGCGCCTTTCCTTCCGATCATGCCGACTGGCTCGGGATGCTGGGCATGCACGGCACTTATGAAGCCAATATGGCGATGAACCAGTGCGACGTCATGGTGAACATCGGCGCCCGCTTCGACGACCGGGTTACGGGCCGTCTCGACGCCTTTTCGCCGGGTTCGAAGAAGATCCACATCGATATCGACCGTGCCAGCATCAACAAGATTGTGCCGGTCGATCTCGGCATCGTGGGCGACTGTGCCCATGTGCTCGAACAGTTGATCGCCGCCTGGGGCGACCGCAAGGGCGCGGACCTTGCCGAATGGAAGGCGCGCATCACCGGATGGGAGGCGCGTGAGAGCCTGTCTTACCCGGCCAAGGCCGACGAGATCATGCCGCAGCTTGCGGTCGAGCGTCTCTATGCCCTGACCAAGGACAAAGACCCGATCATCACCACTGAGGTTGGCCAGCACCAGATGTGGGCCGCGCAATATTTCGGCTTTCAGGGGCCGAACAAGTGGCTCACCTCGGGTGGGCTCGGCACGATGGGTTACGGCATGCCTGCCGCCATCGGCGCGCAGCTTGGCAATCCCGAAAGCCTCGTGATCGACATTGCGGGCGAAGCCTCAATCCAGATGAACATTCAGGAGTTGGGCACGGCGAGCCAGTTCCGGCTGCCGATCAAGGTGTTCATCCTCAACAACGAATATATGGGCATGGTCCGCCAGTGGCAGGAACTGACCTATGAGAGCCGCTATTCGAATTCTTATTCCGATAGCCTGCCCGACTTCGTAGCGCTGGCCGAGGCCTATGGCTGGAAGGGCATCCGCATCCATGATGAGAGCGAACTCGACGCCGGGATCAAGGCGATGATCGAGCATGATGGCCCGGTGATGGTCGATTGCCTCGTGTCGAAGGAAGCCAATTGCTTCCCGATGATCCCAAGTGGAGCCGCACACACCGAAATGTTGCTTTATGGCGACATGGTGGGCGGCACCATGGACGACGAAGCCAAGGCTCTGGTGTAAGGGCGCAAGGACATGAAAATCAATCATCGCGAATCCGAGCGGCACGTGCTTGCCATCATGGTCGACAACGAGGCGGGTATCCTCGCCAAGATTGCCGGCCTGTTCACCGCGCGCGGCTACAACATCGACAGCCTGACCGTGGCCGACATCTCGAACGACCACGCCATAAGCCGCATCACCATCGTCACCAACGGCCCGCCGCAGGTGATCGACCAGATCGAAGCTCAGCTTGAGCGCCTGGTGCCGGTGCACAAGGTCGTCGATCTCACTGCCGCTGGCCCGCATGTTGAGCGCGAGCTGGCGCTGGTGAAGGTCAAAGGCACCGGAGAAAAGCGCGTCGAGGCGCTGCGTCTGGCCGATATTTTCCGCGCCCGACCTGTCGACACCACGACGACAAGCTTCGTGTTCGAGATCACCGGCCCGCCCGAAAAGATCGACACCTTTGTCTCGCTTATGCGCGAATTGGGGCTGGTCGAGGTTGGCCGCACCGGCGTGGTTGGGATGATGCGAGGGAGCGAGGGCGCCTGAGCGCAGCACGCCGGGTCGTTTCAATGTAACTAAATTTCCCGTTCCCGAACGGGGGGCATTGCCGCTAGGGGCTGTTTCCGAGTCGCCGCTCCCCCTCGTCCGTCGTGGAGCGGGTTCACAAGATAGCAGGAAAGACCAGATGAAAGTCTACTACGACGCCGATTGCGACCTCAACCTGATCGCTGACAAGAACATCGCCATCCTCGGCTATGGTTCGCAGGGCCATGCCCACGCACAGAACCTGCGCGATTCGGGCTGCAAGAACGTCGCCATCGCGCTGCGTCCCGGCTCGGGCTCGGCCAAGAAGGCCGAAGGCGCCGGGTTCAAGGTGCTTTCGAACAGCGAAGCTGCCGGCTGGGCCGACATCCTCATGATCCTTGCACCTGACGAACATCAGGCAGCGATCTGGGCTGACGATCTCAAGGGCAACATGAAGCCCGGTGCCGCGCTTGCCTTCGCCCATGGCCTGAACATTCACTTCGGCCTGATCGAAGCGCCGACCGACATCGACGTGATCATGATCGCACCCAAGGGCCCTGGCCACACCGTGCGCGGCGAATATCAGAAGGGCGGCGGCGTGCCGTGCCTGATCGCGGTCCACCAGGACGCTTCGGGCAATGCCCATGACGTTGCGCTGGCCTATGCCTCGGGCGTTGGTGGTGGCCGTTCGGGCATCATCGAGACCAACTTCAAGGAAGAGTGCGAAACCGACCTGTTCGGTGAGCAGGCTGTTCTCTGCGGCGGTATCACCCACCTGATCCAGGCCGGGTTCGAGACGCTGACCGAAGCGGGCTATGCCCCCGAGATGGCCTATTTCGAGTGCCTGCACGAGACCAAGCTGATCGTCGACCTGCTCTATGAAGGCGGCATCGCCAACATGCGCTACTCGATCTCGAACACCGCTGAATATGGCGACATCGTCACCGGCCCGCGCATCATCACTGCCGACACCAAGGCTGAGATGAAGCGCGTGCTCGAAGACATTCAGTCGGGCCGCTTCGTGAAGAACTTCGTGCTCGACAACCGCGCTGGCCAGCCCGAGCTGAAGGCCAGCCGCAAGGCTGCTGAAGCGCACCCGATCGAGCAGACCGGTGCCAAGCTGCGCGCGATGATGCCGTGGATCGGCAAGAACAAGCTGGTCGATCAGGAAAAGAACTGAGCCTGACCCGATAATCGGAATCGCAAAAAGCGCGCCATGGCCTTTCCATGGCGCGCTTTTTCGTGTTCGAACCAGATATGGACGAGGCAACCGGCCCCCGCGCCGAACATATCCTGATCCCGATCCACGACTTCTCGCTCGGCGGCACCGAGCGGATTGCCTTTCGTCTGGCGGGAGAATGGGTCCGCCGCGGGCGGCGCGTCACCGTGCTGGCAGGGGCGGCCGACGGCCCGATGCGGCCGCAGGTGCCGGACGGTGTCGGCATTGAGGTTCTTGCCGAGCCGGTGCCGCGCAGCACCTTTTCCCGGATGCGACTGGGGGCGGCGATGGCGGGGCCGGCCAAGGCGCTCGCGCCCGATGCCGTGTTCCTGATCGGCAATTTCCATTTCGCGGTTGCGCGGGCTCTCAAGCAGGCGATGCCGAGGGCGCCGATAGTCGGCAAGATCAGCAATCCACTGGTGCCCGCTGGGCTCGGCACAGGCCCGCTTGCCCGCGCTCTGGCCGGGTGGTGGTCTGGTGGAGTGGACAGGCTGGTGGCGATGTCGCCCGGTCTGCGCGATGAGCTTTCGCAGATAGTCCCTGCTGAACGCACCCTCGCGATAGCCGACCCGTTTCTCGACGACGATGTGGCCGTGATGGCCAGATCAGGGCAGCCGCAAGAGCCGCTTTCGCTGCTGTTTGTCGGCCGGCTTGAACCGCAGAAGAACCCGTTGCTAGCGCTCGCCACCGCCGCGCGGCTGCGCGACATGGGTGTTCCCTTCACGCTCACGATGATCGGCGGCGGAGCGATGGAGCAGCGCGTACGCAAAGAGGTCGCGCGGCTCGCTCTCACCGATCACGTCGTGCTGCAGGGCCACGTTTCCAACCCGGCGCCGTTCTTCCGCGAAGCCGACATGCTGCTTATGACGTCGCGCTATGAGGGCGTTCCTGCGGTGATCGGCGAGGCGCTGGTGGCTGGCATACCCTTCGTGGCGACGCCCTGCACCGCTTGGCTCGAAGGCCTTGTCTCGCGCGATCCCGGATTGGGAACGCTCGTTACCGCTCACGAAGCGCGTCAGCTTGCAGACGCGGTGCAGCTGCGGGCAGCGCAGCCCTTCCCCAGCGCGGATGTAATCGAGCAGGCCATCGGCGGGCACCGCCTGTCGGCCGCAGCTGAGGCATACCTTGCCGCCTTTGACACGCTTGTGCGCGAGCAAGACCAGCCGTGAGCGTCCTACGCGGCATTCCGGCCACGGTGTGGCTTCTGCTCGCGGCCATAATCCTTCGCGCACAAACCTTTGGCAATCCGGTGATCGAGTTCGACGAGCAGTACTATCTGCTTGTGGGCGAGCGGATGCTCCATGGCGCCCTGCCCTATGTCGACATTTGGGACCGCAAGCCGCTTGGCTTGTTCACTGTCTTCGCCGCTTTTGCGTGGATCGGTCGCCTGTTCGGCGGCGATGGCCTGCTCGCCAGTCAGATCGGCGGCGTGTTGGCTGCACTTGCCACTGCCGAGCTGATCCGCCGCATGGCGCTGCGCATCGGGGCAGACGGATTTGCCGCAATTATGGCCGGGCTGGCCTACATCATCTGGCTTAACCTCGCACAGGGGGAAGGTACCCAGGCCTCGGTGTTCTACACCCCGCTGGTGGCTGGCGCGTCCTTTCTCGTTCAGCGGCGCGGCCCGCACTTCACGCGCGACGGGGTTGGCGCGATGGCATTGGTTGGGCTGGCGATTCAGATGAAGTATACCGCCGCGGCTGAGGGGTTTCTGTTCGGCCTGTGGCTGATCGCGCTTGCGCTGCGGCGAGGCTGGTCTGTCCCCAAGACACTCGTGTGGGCTGCGGTTTGGGCCTCGCTGGCGCTGCTGCCCACGCTGCTGGTTCTGGCATACTATTGGCACCTTGGGGCGCTCGATGCCTTCGTGTTCGCCAACTTCCAGTCACAGTTTCTGCGCGTGCCGGACGAGCTTTCGGTCATGGGAGAAGACCTGCTGGGAAGCGCGGCTATCCTGCTGTTGCCTGTTATAATGCAGCTGGCCTCGTGGCGCCAAAAGGAGATGCGCAAGTGGCATTTCGAATGGCAATGGCTGGCCGTGGCGCTGGCGGCAATTCTGCTCGTCGGTGCCTATAGTCCGCACTACTTCATCCCGCTGCTTGCGCCGCTGTTCGTAGTGCTCGCACCCGCGTTCCAGCGCTGGCGCAAGATAGGGGCCGCGATGCTCGTGGTCGGCGCCCTTGCCGGGCAGTACCTGCTTCACCACTATGAGGAAACCAAGGGTGGCCGGGCCGAAGCGATGGCCATGGTCGACGCCATCGGGCCGGTGCCGAACTGCCTCTATGTGCACGATGGCTTTCCCGCGCTTTACCGGCTTACGGGCAGTTGCCTGCCGACACCCTTCGCCTTTCCCGGTTCGCTCAACATGGCCAACGAGGCTCAGGCGCTCGGGGTGGATAGCCGCGAGGAAGTCGAGCGGATCTTTGCCAACAAACCCGATGCCGTGGTGACCGACCTGCCCGCCTATAATCGGGGCAACCCGGTCACGCGGGCCATCGTCGAGCGCGAGCTGGCAGAACACTACAAACTGGTCTTGCGGCTTCAGACGGGCCCGAACCGTTATCGCCTGGTTTATCGTCGTCAGTCTTAACGACAGCCTGGATCAATCACCCGAAAAATGCGACGTATTCGCAACTTGACGGTGGACAAGGTCCGGCTCCACGCTCAAATTGGTCCTCGACTTCCTGCAATTTGACTTTATCAACTGCCCTCACTTCTTCGAAACGGGAGATATCGAATGCGCAAGACTATCCTCGCCACCGTGGCCGCCGCCGGCCTCGCCACTGTTGCCCTCGGCACGCTCAACGCACAGGGCGCCCCTGCCCCCGGCGCGATCGACCTCGCCGCGGTTGAAGCAGGCGACTATACAACTGATCCGTCGCACTCGCTGGTCGTCTGGGAAGTCAGCCACCTCGGCTTCAACGACTACTTCGGCATCTTCGGCGACGTCGAAGGCACCCTGTCTATCGACCCGGCCAATGTTGAAGGCGCCGCGCTTGACGTGATGATTCCGGTCGCTTCGGTCACCGTGCCGAGCGAAGGTCTCAAGGGCCACCTGCTGCGCCCCGGAAAGGATGGCGGCGCGCCTGACTTCTTCGGCCCCGAACCTGCCGCAGCGCGCTTCGTGTCGACCGCTGTGCACAGCACTGGCGACACCACGGCTGAAATCATGGGCGAGCTGACCTTCAACGGTGTGACCAACCCGGTGACCATTCGCGCTGAACTCTCGGGCATGGGTACCAACGCCATGAGCCAGAAGAAAACGCTCGGCTTCCACGGCACGACCACCATCAAGCGGTCGGACTGGAACCTGGCCTGGGGCATCCCCTTCGGCATCAGCGATGATGTGGATCTCGAAATCTCGGTCGCTTTCGAGAAGTAAGCCTCTTTTCCAGATCAATAGCAGAAGCGCGTGGGGCCCGGCCTTGCGCGCTTCTTGCTTTCGCATGACGGGGGTGGACATTCTGCCGTCCTGCCCACATATGCTGCCTATGAGCACCCGCGAACGCCTTTCGCTGCTTCGACTAACGCGCCCTTAGGCGCGCCATTTCTCCTGCCCGCGCGGCAGGAACCCGCCTAAGGGCCTTTCCATCTCCGTATAGAAATAGCTGCGCATGGCCTTGCCGTGCGCGCGTCAGGCGATAAGGCGAGTTCCATCATGCCGATGCTCAAAGACCCCTCCCGCAAGTACCAGCCCTTCCCGCAGGTTCCGTTGACCGACCGTCAGTGGCCCAGCCGCACGATCACCGCGCCGCCGCGCTGGCTCAGCACCGATCTGCGCGATGGCAACCAGTCGATCATCGATCCGATGGACGCGGTGAAGAAGAACCGCTTCTTCGACTTGCTGTGCGAAGTGGGCGTGAAAGAGATTGAGGTCGGCTTTCCCGCCGCCGGGGCGACCGAATTCGATTTCATCACCGGTCTCATCAAAGAAGATCGCATTCCCGACGATGTGATCATTCAGGTGCTCACGCAGAGCCGGGAAGACCTGATCCGCCGCAGCTTCGAAAGCTTGCAGGGCGCGCGTGAGGCGATTGTCCACCTCTACAACGCCGTCAGCCCCGCGTGGCGCGACATCGTGTTCCGGATGAGCCGCGAGGAAGTGAAGGCCATCGCCATCAAGGGCGCGCAGCTCCTCGTCGACGAAGCGGCCAAGCAGCCGGATACGAAGTGGCACTTCCAGTATTCGCCGGAAACCTTCTCGACCGCCGAACTCGATTTCAGCCTCGAGGTCTGCGAGGCGGTGATGAACGTTGTCGGGCCGACCAAGGACTGGCCGATCATCCTCAACCTGCCGGCGACAGTAGAGGCGGCCACGCCCAACATCTATGCCGACCAGATCGAGTATTTCTGCCGCAACCTGCCGAACCGCGAAGCAGCGGTAATCTCGCTCCACACGCACAACGACCGCGGCACCGGCGTTGCGGCGGCGGAGCTGGGCATGATGGCCGGCGCCGACCGCGTCGAGGGCTGCCTGTTCGGCAACGGCGAGCGCACTGGCAACTGCTGCCTCGTGACCGTGGCGATGAACATGTACACGCAGGGTGTCGATCCCGGGCTCGACTTCTCCGACATCGACAAGGTGATCGAGACGGTCGAATACTGCAACCAACTGCCGGTTCACCCGCGTCACCCCTATGGCGGGGAGCTGGTGTTCACGGCCTTCTCGGGCAGCCATCAGGACGCGATCAAGAAGGGCTTCGAAGCTCACTCGACGCAGAACAACGAATATTGGCGCGTGCCCTATCTGCCGATTGACCCGGCCGATCTCGGGCGCAGCTACGAGGCGGTGATCCGCGTTAACTCGCAGAGCGGCAAAGGCGGCTTTGCCTGGGTGCTCGAACAGGGTCAGGGCCTCAAACTGCCCAAGCGTCTGCAGGCCGACTTCTCGAAGCACGTGCAGCAGATGGCCGATGAGTTGGGCCGCGAGCTGAACGCCGAAGACATCTGGGCCTGCTTCCGCAAGGCCTACTACGTTAAGGTCGAGCCGCGCCACTTCCGCCTTGTGGACTATGAGGAAAGCCGGGCCGGCGATGGCACGCGCATCTTCACCGGCACGGTCGAGGTCGATGGCGAGCCGCAGCGCATTTCAGGGCGCGGCAAAGGGCTCGTTTCCTCGGTGCTGGCCACGATCCGTGACGCCTATGGCCTTGAACTGGATGTGCTCGACTATTCGGAGCACGCCATGGGCAAAGGCAGCGATGCGCGCGCAGCCGCCTATCTTGAATGTGCACTGCCCGATGGGCGGGTCGTTTGGGGCGTGGGCATCGACGAGGACGTGGCGACCGCCAGTGTCCGTGCGATTCTCTCGGCAGCCAATTCGGCGCACCATGGGCCGGGGACTGCCAAGCCCTGAGCCTAGCCTTCAATGCACGGGCCAGCTGCTGCTGGCCCACAAGGCATCGGCCATTGCATCAAGCTCGGTGAAGTCCAGTCCTTTGCCGAGCGGGTCGTTGCGGTTCAGCAGGTACGGGCGCTGTCTGGCATCGAGGAGCTTTCGCCGCAGGGCGTTGCGCAACAAGTCGACCCGCATCAGCGCCTCGTCAAGCGCGACTACCGGTGCGCGGCGGTGCATCTGCGACCATCGCTCTTCGATCTGGCCAAACCGTTCCATCACCAGTTCGTTATAGGCGCGGTGCGGACCGCGATGGAGCGGCAAACCCACCTTTAGGGCGGCGTTCTCGGTGGCGGGCAGCAGCAGGCCGTTGCGGCGAAAGTCGTCATAGCCGACCTGGTCGCGTCCAGCCGCATCGATCAGCCCGGCAAAGCAAGGCTGGCCGAACAGCTGGCGCGGCAAAAGGTGATGGCGCTGCATTTCCGGCCGGAAACCAGGGGCGTCTTTGCGGTTTACCGAACGGAACGACAGTTGGCGCCGCGGTCTTGGACGCACGACGGGGTGAGCGCCTGCCTTAGCGGCAGCGCTGACTTGGTACCCCCTTCCCACATGGTCAGGAAGACGCAGTCACCTTAACAATTTGCTGATTTTGATCGGAAATCAGGCGCAAGGTCTCGCCCGATGGGCCTATCATCGACGTGCTTTCGGTAATTCGGCCGTTTTCTATCAGCCAGTTCACCAGTCGCATGGCAAATTTGGTGCCCTCGGAACGGTCGCGCACGAGCTCAGGAGAGACCACCAGCTCCTGCCCGATGAACACCGCCAGCCCCTCGCTCATCAGGCTGCCCCCGCCGGTGGGACTGATCGCAGTGAGGCCGAGGCCGGGAAATACGCCGCCCTCGATCCAGCGCTGAACGCCTGACCGGTAATAGTTCGGTGCATTCCAGGCGCGGGCCGGATGCCAGACAATCGCCTGCAGGTGCGGCAAGTCAGCAAGCAGCGCCCCAAGCCAGGCGAGAGTGCGCAGCACCGCAAACATGGTTTTGCCGCCTGCAAGGTGCGCCCCTGGCGTGATCGTGATGGCTTCCCAAGCAGCGAAATCGGCGGCTTCGGACAGTCCGAAGAGATGCTCCCGTTCAGGCTGGGCTGCGGCAGGCCCGGGGTTTAGGCCGGTCACGTCGAAAGTGAGGCCATTGGCGAGCAATTCGACCCATGCCGCCTCTTCGCTCGAAACCTCTGCTGGCTCGAGGCTAACCGAAAAATTGCCGTCGTTGCGGGTCAAGGCGCGGATAGCGGACGCATCCGGCCTCATCCCCGCGGCAAAGAGCAGCGAGACGGCAGAGAGGTCTCCGCACAAATCGAAGTTTCCGCCGTTGACGATAGCCTTCACCTTCTCCTCTTCGGGTTCGTTTCTTCAAACTGATCAAGGGCAAGATCGAACCATCCACTTAGCGCGAGACGTACCCAGTAAGACAGATACAGTCGAAAAGTTTATAAACGTTAACAACTACCACATAGGACAAATCTGTAGAAGGACAGGCAGATCACCTTTCGCAGCCGGGCGGCATGGCCTAGCGCGGCGTAGATGCACAATCGCGCTTCTGTACTTGGGGTCGATCGGTCGCTGTCCGGCAAGCGTTGGCTGTGGCGTGGCGGAAACATGGCCTTGTCCTCGCCCGCTGAGGCCTTGAGCCAGGATATCGTCACCCAGCTGCTGCTGTCGCGCGGTGTGGCCCCTGACGATCTCGACCGTCACCGCCAGCCTAGCCTGCGATCGTTCCTGCCCGACCCTTCGATCTTCCGCGACATGGATCGGGCGGCAGAGCGTCTGGCCGAAGCGGTTATCGCGCAGGAAAACGTCACCATCTACGGCGACTACGATGTCGACGGCGCAACCAGTTCCGCCCTTTTGATCAGGTTGCTGCGCCAACTCGGGCTGGAGGCCGGCCACTATATCCCTGACCGCTTGCTCGAAGGCTATGGCCCGAGCGGCGCGGCGCTAGTCGAATTGGGCCGTTCGGGATCGAGCCTTGTGGTTACGGTCGACTGCGGAGCCATGGCATTCGATGCGCTGGCAGAGGCGCACGACGCCGGGATCGACGTTATCGTGGTCGATCACCACAAGTGTGCCCCTGAACTTCCGCGCGCCTTTGCTCTCGTGAACCCGAATCGGCTCGACGAGGACGACGACGCTGCCGCTCATGGGCATCTCGCTGCAGTTGGTGTGGCTTTCCTGCTCGCCGTTGCGCTGGTTCGGCACTTGCGGACAAACGGGTACTTCAAGGACAGACCTGAGCCTGACCTTATGGGGCTGCTCGATCTGGTGGCGCTGGGCACCGTGGCCGATGTCGCCGCCATTCGCGGCCTTAATCGCGCTTTCGTTGCGCAGGGCCTCAAGGTGATGGCGAAGCGTGCCAACATCGGAATGGCTGCGCTTATCGATGCCAGCCGGCTGAAGGCCGCGCCGCAAGCAAGCGACTGCGGCTTTGCGCTCGGCCCGCGAATCAATGCTGGTGGGCGTGTGGGCGAATCGACGCTTGGCGTGCGCTTGCTGACGACCGAAGACCCCGAGGAAGCGCGCCAGATCGCCGCTCAGCTCTCACAGCTCAACGAAGATCGCCGCGCCATCGAAGCGGCGGTGCAGGAAGAGGCAGAGGCGCAGATCGCTGCGCAGCACAACCGCGCCGTCATCACGGTGTCGGGACGCGGGTGGCACCCCGGTGTGATCGGCATTGTGGCCGGACGACTCAAGGAAAAGTATTCCCGCCCTGCCCTCGCGGTGGCGATCGATTCGGCGAGCGGCGAGGGAAAAGGCTCTGGCCGCTCAATTCAGGGTGTCGATCTTGGCGCGGCCATCATCGCCGCGCGTGCCGAGGGTTTGCTTGTGGCTGGCGGTGGCCATGCCATGGCGGCCGGCTTCACTGTGGCTGCGGGCAAGCTTGAGAGCTTCGCCGAGTGGCTGGACGAACGTCTTGCCGAACCGGTTTCCATGGCAAGCGCTGAACAGAGCATGCTGCTCGATATTGCGGTCGCTCCGGGCGGGCTGGTGCCTGACCTGGTGTCAGCGCTGGAGGCGGCGGGCCCCTATGGCATGGGCTGGCCCGGTCCTCGGGTGGCGGTCGGGCCGGTCAGGTTGATCAAGGCCGATGTGGTCGGAACCGATCATGTGCGATTGATTGCGGCCGGGCAGGATGGCGCCTCGTTCAAGGCCATCGCTTTTCGCGCGGCGGAAAGCGCGATGGGCCAGGCCTTGCTGCATGGCTCCAAGGGGCGTCTGCTGCATCTGGCAGGCCGCGCCAAGATCGACGATTGGGGCAGCCGCCCGGCCGCCGAACTGCATCTGGAAGACGCGGCTTGGGCCGACTGATGTGGTTACTGTTGGTCGGGTGCTGCAATGAGGGGTTGACCCGAATCCAAAGCGCCCGTAAGTGCGCCGCTCGCCTCGCGCATGGCCCCTTCGTCTAGCGGTTAGGACGCGGCCCTTTCACGGCTGAAACACGGGTTCGATTCCCGTAGGGGTCACCAGCGCGAGGCGACTTTACCACACGGCCTTCAGGGCCCCTTCGTCTAGCGGTTAGGACGCGGCCCTCTCACGGCTGAAACACGGGTTCGATTCCCGTAGGGGTCACCAGCCGGACATAATCCGGCCCTTGCCAACTTCTCCCTAGCCAAGCTGCAAACCATGTGCTGTTGCACCCGGCATGGGTGGACGTCCGCTGCCATATGCCGGAATCGCAATCGCGCTGATAACCGGCGCTGTGCTCGTCGTTGCGGGCATGGATTTCTGGCTCGTGGCGGGCGCCTGCATCGTATGGATCGCGTCGTTGTGGCTGCTTGCACCGCCGCCCCCGCCCCCAAGAGCGCAGGAACTCGATAGCGTTAAACTGACGCGCTCTGGCATGCGTGACATGATTGAGCATTCGGGCCTCCCGGTGCTGATGCTCGACGGGAACCGAATCATCTCTGCCAATGCCGCCGCGCGCGAAGCCATCGGTGCCCATGTGGTGGGTCAGGACGCACGCGTGGCGCTGCGCCATCCCGCAGCGGTCGATCTGCTCGCACGTCCCAAGGGCGGCTCGGCGACTGTGCAGGGCCTGACCGGACCTCGCTCCAACTGGCAGATGACGCGGCAGCCGATCGATGAACGCTATTGCCTGATCGAACTGGTCAACCGCACCGCCGAAGTCGATGTCAGCCGTGCGCATACCGATTTCGTGGCCAACGCCAGCCATGAGCTGCGCACGCCGCTCGCCTCCATCATCGGCTATATGGAAACCTTGGAGGACGAAGGCGAGAACGTCGATCCCAAGCAGGCCAACAAGTTCTATGGCACGGTGCTGCGCGAGGCCCGGCGGTTGCAGGCGCTGGTCGACGACCTGATGAGCCTGAGCCGAGTCGAGGCGGAAAAGCACGATCATCCGCGCGAGAGGATCGACCTGCGACCGGTGGTGGTTCAGGCCGCGCGCGACGGGGCTGGCCCCAATCGAATCGAGCGGCTCGTCTGCAACATCCCCGAGGGCAAGTTTCCGGTACGGGGTGATTCGCGTCAGCTCGAACAATTGGTGCGCAATCTCGTGGACAATGCCATGAAATATGGCGGGCCGGACAAGCCCGTAACCGTCACGCTCGAACGTGGGGCGCGGGACATGGCCGTGTTTACCGTGCGCGACGAAGGTGAAGGCATCGCTCCGGAGCATATTCCCCACCTCACCCGGCGCTTTTACCGCACCGATCCGGGCCGCAGCCGCGCTCAGGGTGGGACCGGGCTGGGGCTTGCCATCGTCAAACATATCGTGGAACGGCACCGGGGTCGGCTCGACATCAGTAGCAAGCTCGACGTCGGAACAACCGTGGAAGTGAAGCTTCCGCTAGTGACAGAAGCCTAGTTTGCGCCCCTTGTCCGAGGGGCGTCGTCCCCAACAGTTGCGAAAAGAGGGGTTGCTTTGACAGCCGAGCTTGGCTGTAGCCACAGCGCAACCTGACCGATCTAGGTCGCGATCCGAAGGAATTGGAATTGCCGATGAATGCGAGACCTGCCCTAACCCTCCTTGCAGCCGCCAGCGCGCTGCTTTCCGCCTGCGGTGATTCCGGGGGCGGCGAAGGCCGCACCGGCATTCGGGCGGTTGGATCCTCGACCGTCTATCCGTTTGCCAAAGTGGTGGCGGAGACCTTTGCCCGGTCTTACCCCGAATTCTCTTCGCCGGTGATCGAGGCGATCGGTTCGGGCGCAGGCATTGCACTGTTCTGCGGCGGCGTCGGCCCTGACACGCCCGACTTTGCCAACGCCTCGCGCCGGATGAAGAAAAGCGAGTTCGAGACCTGCACCGCCAACGGCGTCAACGCGATCACCGAGATCCAGGTCGGGCTCGACGGCATCGCCTTTGCCTCCTCGCGTGACGGGATCACCATGAACCTGACTCCCGAGATCGTTTATCGCGCGCTCGCGGCAAATCCCTATGGCGGCGAACAGACCGCGAAGACCTGGTCTGACATCGATCCCTCGCTGCCCGACCTGCCGATTCTGGTTTACGGCCCGCCGTCCACCTCCGGCACGCGCGACGCGCTCAAGGAATTGGTGCTCAAGGTCGGCTGCGAGGCCGGACCTTTGCCCGAAGGACTGAGCGACGAGGATGAAGACCGCATCTGCACAGAAGTGCGTGCGGATGGCGCCTTTGTCGAACAGGGCGAGCAGGACAACCTGATCGTGCAGAAGATCGAGAGCAATCCGAACACCATCGGCGTGTTTGGCTATTCCTATCTGGAAGAGAACCTCGACAAGCTGCAGGGCCTGACGATGGACGGGGTCGAGCCCACCTACGACAACATCGCCAGCTTCGCCTATCCCGGCGCGCGGCCGCTGTTCATCTACGTCAAGGACGACCATATCGGGGCGATCCCGGGTATGACCGAATATCTCCAGGTGTGGCGTGAAAGCTGGACGGCTGATGGCCCGCTCGCCAAGGTTGGCCTGGTCGCCAATCCGCCTGAGAAGATGGCCGAAATGGATGAGGCGGTGTCCGCCCGTCCTGCCCTCACCCTGGCCGACTTCCAGTAGCCAGACGAAGCGCTCAGCATGTCGCCCGCTTTGCCGATCCTGCTCGCTCTAGGCCTTGGGCTGGTCGCCTGGCTGTTCGCGCGTGCGCGGGCGCAAACCTTCCGTGCCAATAGCAAGGCCAAGCGCCATGCGGCGCTGCCCTCGCACTTCGGCTGGTATGCCGCGCTGTGGGTGGCGGTGCCGATGGCGCTGTTCTTGCTGGCATGGGGGCCGATCTCGTCGCAGCTCATCATGGCCGACGTGCTGGACAGCCCGGCAGCGCAGAGCTTGCCCGCCTTCGGGCAACAGCGCATGGCGATCCTTGCTGAGGCGCGCAGTCTGGCTCTCAATCCGGGCGGTCCGAACTTCTACGAAGAAGCCCGCACGCTGGCCGAGGTCTACGCCGCTTCGAGCCAGTTCTACACCTTCCTCGGCATCGGCATCGCGCTGATCATTGCCGGAGCATCGGCGGTTTACGTGTTCCTGCGCGTGAAGCCCGACCTTGCCGCGCGCAACCATGTCGAACGCATGGTGATGGGGCTTCTGCTGGCCTTCTCGCTTGTCGCGATCTTCACCACCCTCGGCATTTTCGCGACTCTGGTGTTCGAAACCTGGCGCTTCTTCGGGATTGTCTCGCCGCTCGATTTCCTGTTCGGGCTGCAGTGGAACCCGGACCCGATGAGCTCGGTCCAGAACATCGACGCAAGCCGTTATGGCGCGGTGCCGTTGTTCTGGGGCACCCTGTTCATTGGCGCTATCATCGCGATGATCGTGGCCATCCCGATCGGGATGATGAGCGCTATCTACCTCACCCAATATGCCAACCCGCGCTTCCGCGCCTGGGCCAAGCCCGCGCTTGAGGTGCTCGCTGGCGTGCCAACGGTGGTTTACGGATATTTCGCCGCGCTCACCATTGGCCCTGCCATCCGCGATGTCGCGCTGGCGCTCGGCGTATCTAACCCCTCCAGCGAAAGCGCACTGTCGGCCGGCCTCGTGATGGGGGTGATGATTATTCCGTTCGTGTCCTCGATGGCCGACGATTCCATCGCTGCCGTGCCTTCGGCCATGCGCGATGGCAGCCTCGCGATGGGCGCAACCAAGAACGAGACGATCCGCCGCGTGCTGGTCCCCGCCGCTCTGCCCGGCATCGTGGCGGGCGTGATGCTGGCGATCAGCCGTGCGATCGGCGAAACCATGATCGTGGTGATGGCTGCGTCCACCGCCGCCAATCTCTCTGCCAATCCGTTGGAGGCGATGACCACGGTTACGGTGCAGATCGTTGCCCTGCTCACCGGTGAAGGCAGCTTCGATCATCCCACCACGCTCGCCGCCTTTGCGCTTGGCTTCGTGCTGTTCCTGGTAACGCTGGCGCTCAATTTCATCGCCCTGCGCGTGGTGAAGAGGTTCCGTGAAGCCTATGACTGACACCGCCAACCCCCTCGGCCCTACCCGCACCCCGGACTTCGCAGCCCGGCTGAAGAAGCGTTATGCTGCCGAGCGGCGTTTCAAATATGCCGGCATGGCGGCCGTGGGCTTTTCGATTGCCATGTTGCTGTTCCTGCTGGTGACGATGACGCTCAACGGCCTGGGCGGCTTTCAGCGTGCAGACCTGCAGGTTGAGGTCGATCTTGCCGGGGCCTCCCTTTCGCTCGATCCGAATGCCACCAGCGACTCGGTGCAGATCCGCTCGCTCGAAAATCAGGGCCTGCCAGCGGTGGTTGCCTTCTCGGCCGAACAGAGCCTCGGCGAGCAAGCCGGCAAGGAGCTGAACTCCGATGCATGGCGCCTGGTCGCCAAAGACATCATCGCCGATCCCACCATGCTCAACCGGTCGAGCACCCTGTGGCTGCCTGCAAGCAACTCGCTTGCCTCGGCCTTCGCTGGTGATGGCCAGTCGGAGCTTCAGCCGCTTGCAGAAAAGCTGGCAGCCGAAGGAAAGCTGGCCGAGCGCCTAGACCTTGGATTCCTCGCCCGGTCGGATGCAACGGACCCGCAGCTGGCAGGCATCTGGGGGGCGCTCAAGGGTTCGATCCTGACGATGATTGTCACCCTAGCCCTCGCCTTTCCAATCGGTGTTTTGGCGGCACTCTATCTTGAGGAGTATGCCCCCAAGAATCGCTGGACCGACATCATCGAAGTTTCGATCAACAACCTCGCTGCGGTGCCTTCGATCATCTTCGGCCTGCTTGGCCTTGCGGTGTTCCTCGCGATCTTCCCGGGCTTTCGCTCGGCTCCGCTGATCGGCGGCCTCACCCTGGCACTGATGACCATGCCGGTGATCGTCATCTCGGGGCGCAATGCGATCAAGGCGGTGCCGCCATCCATTCGCGCCGGGGCGCTGGCCATCGGGGCCTCTCCGGTCCAGGTGGTGTTCCACCATGTGTTGCCGCTGGCGCTGCCGGGCATCTTGACCGGAACGATTATCGGCATGGCGCGCGCGCTGGGCGAAACCGCTCCCTTGCTGCTGATCGGGATGCGCGCCTTCGTGGCTACACCGCCCGATGGGTTCACCGACAATGCCACTGTGCTGCCGATGCAGATTTTCCTGTGGTCGGATGAAATCGATCGCGGGTTTGTGGAACGGACCAGCGCGGCTATCATCGTCCTGCTTGTGTTTCTCCTGCTGATGAATGGTCTCGCCATTTATCTGCGCAACCGCTTCGAGAAGAAATGGTAATGTCCGAATACCCCGAAGCCCCGCAAGTACGGGCCGCGATGCCCTCAATCGACGCCGAGCGCGCCGATCACGGCCCCGCGAAAATGACCGCGCGCGACGTGTCGGTTTACTATGGCGACAAGCAGGCGATCGATTCGGTTTCGATCGACGTGTTCAGCGAATATGTGACCGCCTTCATCGGTCCCTCGGGCTGCGGCAAGTCGACCTTCCTGCGGTCGTTGAACCGGATGAACGACACCATCGCTTCGGCGCGCGTCACCGGCCAGATCGCGCTCGACGGCGAAGACATTTACGACAGCGGCATGGACGTGGTGCAGCTGCGCGCGCGGGTCGGCATGGTGTTTCAGAAGCCCAATCCGTTTCCCAAGTCGATCTATGAAAACATCGCCTATGGCCCGCGCATTCACGGGCTGGCCGACAGCAAGGCCGACCTTGATGTGATCGTGGAGAAGAGCCTCCAGCGCGCAGGCCTTTGGAACGAGGTCAAGGACCGGCTGACCGATACCGGCACTGCGCTTTCGGGCGGCCAGCAGCAGCGGCTTTGCATCGCGCGCGCCATTGCGGTGGAGCCGGAAGTGATCCTGATGGACGAGCCGTGCAGCGCGCTCGATCCGATCGCTACCGCCAAGATCGAGGAACTTATCGATGATCTGCGCGGTAACTATGCTATCGTGATCGTCACCCATTCGATGCAGCAAGCTGCGCGTGTTTCGCAGCGAACTGCTTTCTTTCACCTCGGCCATCTGGTCGAATACGGTCTTACGTCCGATGTCTTCACCAACCCGGCGGAAGAGCGGACGAAGGACTACATTACAGGGCGCTACGGCTGATGAGCGAACATACCGTAAAGGCCTTCGACGAGGACATCACGCGTCTGCGCGGGCTGATTGCCGAGATGGGCGGTCTGGCTGAACTGGCGATCCATCAGGCGATGGAGGCCATGCTCAACGGTGACGAGGTGCTCGCCGCCGAGGTGGTGGAGCGCGACAAGAAGCTCGACACGCTCGAAGCCGAGGTTGACGCCATGGCGGTGCGGATGCTCGCCCTGCGCGCGCCGATGGCCGACGATCTGCGCGAAATTATCGCCGCGCTGAAGATCGGCGGCGTGATCGAACGCATCGGTGACTATGCCAAGAACATCGCCAAGCGCACCGGCCGTATCGAGGGCCGCTCGCGGTTCGAGCCGCTGACCTTGCTGCCCGCCATGGCCGAGGTCGCGATCGAGATGGTCCACGACGTGCTGACAGCCTATGCCGCGCGTGACCCCATCGTGGCGCGCGACGTGATCGAGGCTGACGCCAAGGTCGATGCTTTCTACGACAGCATTTTCCGCAATTACGTCAGCTATATGGTGGAAAATCCCGCGACCATTTCGAGTGCGGCGCAGCTGCTGTTCGTGGCCCGTAATATCGAGCGGATTGGTGACCATGCGACCAACGTGGCCGAGATGGTCCACTTTGCTGCGGTCGGGACCTATCCACAGGATATCGAGCGCTAAGGGTCATTCCGGCGTCAGCGTTGTGTCTTAATGTCACAAATCTGTCGGAAAAATGCCATAACTGCGTGACGGCTGCCCGCGCTTGTGCGGCCGCCAATGAGGTTTCGCGTTATGTCCGCTCCCAAACTGCTGCTGGTCGAAGACGATACGGCCCTTGCCGAACTGCTTGAATATCGCTTCGCCAGCGAAGGCTACGAGGTGCGCACCAGCGCCGATGGTGACGAGGCGCTGGTCATGGCCGCCGAGGATACGCCCGATCTCGTGCTGCTCGACTGGATGATCGAGGGCACCAGCGGGATCGAGGTCTGCCGCCGCCTGCGCCGCGATAAGGCCACCGCCCACGTTCCGATCATCATGCTGACCGCGCGCGAGGCCGAGGACGACCGTGTGCGCGGCCTCGAAACCGGCGCTGACGACTATGTGACCAAGCCCTTTTCCCCGCGCGAGCTGCTGGCACGCGTGTCCGCCGTGCTGCGCCGCGTGCGTCCGGCGCTGGCGGGCGAGACGATCGAAACGGGCGACATCAAGCTCGATCCGGTCGCACACCGGGTGGAGCGGCGGGGCCGCGCCTTGCAGATCGGGCCGACCGAATACCGCCTGCTCAAGTTCTTCATGGAGCACCCGCGCCGGGTGTTCTCGCGCAGCCAGCTGCTTGATGCAGTCTGGGGCACGGGCAGCGAAATCGAGGAACGCACGGTTGATGTGCACATCCGCCGCCTGCGCAAGGCCATCGCGCTGGATAACGCACGCGATCCGATCCGCACGGTGCGCTCGGCGGGTTACGCGCTGGAGCCGGTCTGACCCTAGCGGCAGGCGCCCATCACTGCGGGGCGGCCCTGATCGAGATGGAAGTGATCGGCGTGCGCGGCGTTGTAGTCGGGTGACAGGACCGTGCCGAAGCTCTCGCAGGCCGCCTTGCGCGCGGCATGCAGAAACTGGCCTTGTTCGCCTTCGTCGTCCCAGTCGCCCAACACGCTGATCCGGCGCCCATCCTCCAGCACGAAAGCGGCGATGTCGATGGCGTTGCCGGTGGCGTGTTCGCTCCAGTTGCCGGTGTCTGCACTGTACATGCGGCGGCACGAATAGGTGCCAAGCTGCTCGATCCGGGCGATGGGTGAGCCGAGTATATCGGTGGCGAGCGGTTTCAGGTCCTTCGTCCACAGTTCCAGCCCGATTGCCACCGGGCAGGTCATTTGCGGGGTGGCGGGCGTCAGCGGATAGTCGGGCAGCGTTAGCCGATCTTCGCGACGGCACTCACCCTCGCCTGAGGGATCAAGCGCGGTAAAGGCGATGTCGCTTCGGGTGAGCACGCCGCGGCAGGTGTCCATATCTTCGCGTGCCAGTTCGAGTTTTGCTGAGGTCGCCCAGCCTTTTTCCTGTCGCAGATCGAGCGGTGTCCAAGGGTTATGCTGCGGGTTCTCCTGCAGCCAGATCCACCCGGCATAGACGAAGGCGACCAGCGCCATGAGGCTGGCCCATGTTCCGGGCGCTGGCATTCTGGATGGTTTGCGGCGTCGCTTCGGTGGGGCCATGTCAATGAAAGTCGCGGGACTTGGGAATGATCCTGAGATTGCGCGGATGGCCGCGCAAGTCGGGGCCGTGGAAGCCGCAGTCGCGGTTGCCCGGCGGCGGATCCTGCCATGGCTCAACTGGATCGTCCGCTCCCTCCCGCAGGTTGTCGCGCGGTTTGACCTTGCCACTGGGAATCGGGGCCTTGATATGGTCGGCGCGCGCGAGCGGGGCGGACAGCAGGTCGTCCGACAGCAGATGCAAATCCTGCGTCGTGTCGGTGATGTGCTGGGCGATGATGTGAACCACCTCGTCGTCATACTCGACCCGCCCGCGCACTTCCATCAGCCGCGCGCCCATCACCACGCGGCGTAGACGCTCCATCAGATCGGGCCAGACCACCACGTTGGCGACGCCGGTCTCATCCTCGATGGTGATAAAGCAGACGCCTTTGGCCGAGCCGGGCCGCTGGCGGATCAGCACCACGCCCGCCACCTGCACCGTGGCCCGGTTCTTGCGCGCGCGCAGATCGGCCGCTCGGACGAAGCCGCGCTCGCCCAGCGAGGCGCGCAGGAAGCTCATCGGGTGCGCCTTCAGGCTGAGCCGCGTGGTCTGGTAGTCGGTGACGACCTCCTCGCTGAGCGGCATTTTGGGGAGCGCGGCCCGGCCTCGCTCGGCCCCCTCTTCGTGCGTTTCGGCGTGGGTGAACAGCGGCAGATCGGGCGCGGCGGTGAGGCTGCGCGCGTCCCACAGGGCCTGCCTGCGCGTGAGGCCGATCGAGCCGAAGCAATCGGCGCTGGCGAGCTTCTCGATATAGGCGGGGTGCAGCCGTGCGTGCTGGCGGAGATCGCTTACGTCGGTGAAGCCTCCGCCCGCCTGCCGCGCGGCGACCAGCATGGCTGCGGCATGTTCAGGCAGGCCGTCAAGTTGGCGAAAGCCCAGGCGCAGAGCGATATGGCAGTCTTGTCTACCATCCTCACGGTCACAGCCTGCCGAGGCGATCTCCTCCAGCGTACAGTTCCACTCCGAGCGGTTCACATCGACCGGCAGCACCGCCACGCCATGCTCGCGCGCATCGCGCACGATCTGCGCCGGGGCATAGAACCCCATCGGTTGCGAATTGAGCAGGCCGCAAGCGAAGGCGGCGGGGAAGTGGCACTTCAGCCAACTCGAAACATAGACAAGGTGCGCGAAGCTGGCCGCGTGGCTTTCGGGAAAGCCATATTCGCCAAAGCCCTTGATCTGGTTGAAGCACCTTGTTGCAAAGTCCGGGTCATAACCGCGCGCGATCATCCGCCCGACCATCATGTCCTCCAGCTCGTCGACCTTGCCCCGGCTGCGAAAGGTGGCCATCGCCTTGCGCAGCCGGTTCGCCTCGCCGGGGGAGAACTTCGCCGCATCGAGCGCGATCTTCATCGCCTGCTCCTGAAAGATCGGCACCCCCAGCGTCCGCTTGAGAATGCTCGACAGTTCGTCGGGAGGACCGTGTTCCGGGCCCGGCGCGGGTATCTCGACCGCCTCAGCTCCACGTCTGCGGCGCAAGTAGGGGTGCACCATATCGCCCTGGATCGGACCGGGGCGCACGATCGCGACCTGAATCACCAGATCGTAGAACTCGCGCGGGCGCAGCCGGGGCAGCATGTTCATCTGCGCGCGGCTCTCGACCTGAAACACCCCCAGCGAATCCCCCTTGCGCAGCATGGCGTAGGTCTCCGCATCCTCGCGCGGCACTGTCGCCAGCGTCAGCGCGCGGCCATGGTGCTCCTCCAGCAGGTCGAGGCACTTGCGGATGCAGGTCAGCATCCCCAGCGCCAGCACATCGACCTTGAGGATGCCGAGCGCGTCGATATCGTCCTTGTCCCACTCGATGAACGAGCGATCGGGCATGGCGCCGTTGCCGATCGGCACCGTCTCGGTGAGCGGGCTGGCGGTGAGGATGAAGCCGCCGACATGCTGGCTAAGATGGCGCGGCATGCCGATCATCTGCTCGGTCAGCGCCAGCACGCGCCTGAGGTGCGGATCGGCAAGGTCCATGCCGATTTCCTCGGCGTGGCGGTGGCTCACCTCGCGGCCCATGCTGCCCCAGACGGTACGCGCAAGCGCGGAGGTGACGTCTTCGCTCAGGCCCATCACCTTGCCCACCTCGCGGATCGCCATCCGCGGGCGGTAGTGGATCACCGTTGCGCACAGCCCCGCGCGGTGGCGGCCATATTTGTCATAGATGTGCTGGATCACTTCCTCGCGCCGCTCGTGCTCGAAATCGACGTCGATATCGGGCGGCTCCTTGCGCTCTTCGGAGATGAAGCGGTCGAACAGCAGCGCGTGCTTCGCCGGGTCCACGCTGGTGATGCCGAGCACATAACAGACCGCCGAATTGGCCGCGCTGCCGCGCCCCTGGCACAGGATCGGCGG
>DDFY01000021.1:50454-79471 GCA_002337385.1 Erythrobacter sp. UBA1916 | reverse complement strand
CGAGCTTGCCGATCAGCGCCAGCTCGCGCTCCAGCGTCTCGCGGACGGTTTGCGGCATACCTTGCGGGAACTCCTCCGGTGGATAGCGTCGCGTGGCGCCGAGCCACGTTTCGGCTTCGAGATGCGCCTGCGGGGTGCGGCCTTCGGGATAGATCTCCTCAGGGTAGTCGTAGGCCAGCTCTTCCAGTTCGAAGGTGCAGGCATCGGCCACCTCGCGCGCCGCTGCGATCGCGTGGGGCCAGCGGGCGAACAGGCGCTCCATCTCTGCGGGGGATTTCAGGTGCCGTTCGGCATTGGCGTGAAGCAGATGGCCGGCCTGGGCGACCGTGGTCTTGTGGCGGATCGCGGTCATCACGTCTTGCAGCGGGCGGCGTTCGGGCGCGTGGTAGTGGACGTCGTTGGTGGCAAGGATCGTCAGTGCATTGGTGCGTGCGAGCATGTCGAGCCGCTCGATCCGGGCGATGTCATCGCCTGCATGGAGGAAGCTGGCGGCGAGGTGCTTCATGCTCGGCAGTTGGCGGGCGAGGTGCGGGAGCAGGTCGGCATATGCGGCGGTGTGTGGACGCTTGGAAGGTCTCTCCGTCTCCGCGCCTCCGCGTGAGCCTCCCACCGGGAAGGCCACCACATTGTCCGCCACCGCGATGGTGAACTCCGTCGTCAGATCGCGCGGCGGCAGGGCTATCAGGTGCACCCCCTCGGCATGATCAGCTAGCATCGCGAGCGAAATCGCGCAGGCCCCCTTGTCCTGCCATTCGCCGTCCAGCGTCTGCATCCGACCTGCCGAGATCAGGCGGCACAACCGGCCATAGGCGGCCCGGTCACGTGGATAGGCGAGGAAGACCAGCCCCTCGACTGTCTCGATCCGGCAGCCGATCACCGGGCGCAGTTTTAGCGCTCTGGCCTCGGTGTGCAGACGCACCACCCCGGCCATCGAATTGGCATCGGCAATCCCCAGCGCGTCGTAGCCCAGCGCCCGCGCGGTGAGCGCGAGGTCGACCGCCTCGGAGGCCCCGCGCAGGAACGAGAAACAGCTCATCACGCCCAGCTCGACGAAGCTGGCGCGCGGTGGCTCGCCGATCAGCTCGGGATCGGCCTCGGCATGGCGTCTTTCGGGTGTGAGCGGAGTGTCAGGCACAGGTGATCATCCGCATAGCCCCTGCAAAAACCAGTCGGGCATTCCGCCGCGTCCGTCGCCGGCAAGGCCGCTGCGGTAGATCCAGTAGCGGCGGCCCTCGCCGTCCTCGACGCGGTAGTAGTCGCGCAGGCGCGTGCGCCCGCCTTCGCGCCACCATTCGGGCGCGATCCGCTCCGGGCCCTCGACCCGCGCAACCTCGTGGACCTCGCCGCGCCAGCGGAACCGGCGTGGATAGCCATCAGGGCTGGCGTAAAGCACCGAAATCAGCTCCGCCTTGTCGAGCAGTTTGGCGGGGCGGGCATGGAAGCGCAGCTCTTCCTGATGGAGTGGTTCCAGCTCCAGCGGGGCCTGCCAGCGCAGGCTGCGTTCGGGGATATGGCTCGCATGCAGCACCGGACGGCGCACGGCCTCTGCCCCAAGCCGCACACTCAGCCGGTCGATGCAGGCCGCAAGCGAGGTGCCGTGCGCCTCGGCTGCGGTTTCGAGATCGGCCTGACCCAGCGGCAGTGGCTGCGCCCAGCTGGCGGTGAGGCGCACCATCTCGATCCCGAACCCGGCGTCGATATCGTTGAGCCGTTCTGCGAACAGGCGGCAGATATGCGCGGCTGCGCGGGTGGCTTCGGCCAGTTCGAGGCGGCGAACAAGCACCTCGCCATCGACCCGCCACAAGGCCAGATCGAGCCGCCGAGCGCCCTCGCCCCGGCCTTCGAGCAGCCGCTCCATGTCCGCCGCCAGATCGGCCATCACGGTGTCGAGCGGGTCGCGGTGTCGGATCGGTTCCATCAGGCGGCGTTGCACCAGCGGGACCTCGGGCATCGCCACCGGCAGCAGCGGCTCGGGCACATGGCCGATCAGCTGATCGAGGCGGATCAGCGGGTTGGCGCTGGCGGCGTGGCGAGTGCGAAACCGGCGGCGCAGCGCATCACGCCCGCTGGCCTGATCGCACTCGCCCTTCTCGACCCGCACCAGATCACCGATCCGCTTCAGCCCGAGCCGCCGCAGCACCAGCAGCACGTCACTATCGAGCCTGAGCGCGGCGACCGGCAGTTCGGCCAGGCGGGCAAACGGATCGTCTACAGAGGCAAGGATCGCGCGCTCCGGCCCATGGTGCGCCAGTGCCCAGGCCGCGCCCGCCGTGGGTGCGATTGCCGCCCGCACCGCCAGCCCGCGCACGGCGCAGCGTTCGACCACGTCGGCCAGCAGGCGCGCCTCCCCGCCGAACAGGTGCGCCAGTGCTGACACATCGACCAGCACGCCATCGGGTGCATCGAGCGCGCTCCACGGCCCCCAGCGCTGCGCCCACAAGGCGAGCCGTTCGAGAAAGGCGAGATCGCCCGCCGGGTCTGCCGCACGCAGGGCAAGCGAGGGGCACAAGGTGCGCGCATCGGCCAGCATCATGCCCGATGCGGCCCCTTCGGCCAGCGCCGCCGCATTCGCCGCCTTGATGCGCGGGCCATGGGCGGTATCCATAGTCAGCACCAGCGGCGCGGCGTCAGCCCCCTCGCCCGGGGTGCAGCGTTCAGCCTGCCGCCAGCGGTCGAGCGCCAGCGACCGGCACCAGATCGCCATGATCCGGCGGGGCAATTTTCTCGGCGCCAAGGGCGTGTCCATCATCGCGCAAGGTCCATTCTCCCGGAGCGTGCCCGCGGGCACGGAACAGTTCGGCATGCCAGCTCGGATGGCCGGGTGCGCCCCGGTCCCACAGCGGCGGCACCGACGGGGACGAGCACATCCGCCAGCGCATCCGCGCCGAGCCGAGATCGGGCTGCGCGTCATGCCGAAGCACGAACAACGGCACATCATGCCGCTCCGCCGCCAGCGTGAGACGGCGCGAGGCGGTGAAGTCTATTTCCCGAGGGTTGCCCGCAATCTCGCCGATCACGCAGGCCAGATCCTTGCAACGCACCCCTTCTTCCAGCGCAAACAACGCATCCTTGGCACTGTCTGCCGCGACATGGATGATGCGGTGGCGTAGAGCTTGCGGCAGGCCCGGAGGATAGGGCCGCCCGCTCAGCCGGATCGCCGCCCTGTCCTGCACCCACAGCAGCGCGCGTTGTTCGACCGTGTCACGTTCGCGCTGGCGCAGCGCCGCATTCGCGAGCGCCAGCAGCGCGCCGGTGCCGCCGCCATCGCTGGAGGCGGCGAAGATTTCGCTATGCAGCGCCGGGGCAGCGCCGGGATGCCAACGCGGATTGCGCGCGCCTGCCTGCACCAGTTCCACCGCCCGTGACAGCGAGGCCAGTTCCATGATTCGACTCCTTTGTTCCCTTTATGTTCTTATTGCCAGAACATGCAAGAGCGGAACCGCAAGGCTGACACGCCGTTGGTGAGGAAAGGAGATTGTTCATGACCGACACTGCAGAACTCAAGCAGCGCTTCTGGAAGACACTGGCCGACAGCCCCTTCGTCTTCCTTCAGCATGACGGCGCCCCGGGTACTGCCGTCCCGATGACTGCCCAGCTCGACAAGGATGCCAACCATGCGATTTGGTTCTTCGGCAGCCGTTCGTCAGACCTCGCCAAAGGCGGCCCTGTTACCGCGACGTTCGCCGGCAAGGGCCACGAAATGTTCGCCCGTTTCAGCGGCGTGCTGGTCGAAGAACCGAGCAGCGAGCGCTTGGAGCATTTCTGGAGCAAGCCGGTTGAAGCCTGGTATCCGCAAGGCAAGCAGGACCCTAACCTGATCCTCCTGCGCATGGACCTTGGCCAGGCCGAACTGTGGAATTCGGACCTCGGCTTCCTCGATACGGCGCGGATGCTGTTCGGCTTCGACAT
The DNA here is from genome assembly GCA_002337385.1 of Erythrobacter sp. UBA1916. Taxonomy (GTDB): domain Bacteria; phylum Pseudomonadota; class Alphaproteobacteria; order Sphingomonadales; family Sphingomonadaceae; genus Alteraurantiacibacter. The sequence continues at coordinate 75,562 of DDFY01000021.1, read as the reverse complement.
GCGCGAGGAAGCCAAGGACGAACACGTCGAAACGACGCTCTGATCTAGCGCCAATCTCTGCAAAGGTGTGCAGCAAATTCGGGCCGTCGCATTTCTTGCGGCGGCCCGAGTTTTGTCATCTATCCCAACAGTTCGGGAAACAATCCGAACACGAGGATAAGGAACACCGCGACTGGCGCCAGCCACGCCACCAGTCCCCGCCACAGCACAAAGGATACGCCTGAAAGCCCGCTTTCCGCTTCCACCAGTCGCCGGTCGGCACGCCATCCGGTAAACACCGCCAGGCCAAGGCCAGCCAGCGGCAACATCAGTTTGCCCGTCACTCCGTCGATTGAATCGAGGATGTCGGAATTTGCAAAGATGCTCCAGAACGCCAGCGGCCGCACGTCCGACCAGGTGCTGTAGCCAAGAGCACAGGCGACCCCGACCATGAAGGCCAGCACGGCGACTAGCACCGCTGCCGGTCCGCGCCGCAAGTTCAGCGCCGACATGGCAAAGGCGGTCGGCCCCTCCAGCAGCGAGATCGAGCTGGTAAGGGCGGCAAAGAAGATCAGCACGAAGAAGGCCAATCCAACCAGAGCACCGCCGGTCATCCCTTGGAATGCCACCGGCAAGGACTGGAAGATCAGCGCCGGTCCCGCAGCGGGGTCAAGCCCGGCGGCAAACACGATGGGGAAGATCATCAGACCGGCAAGGATCGCCACCCCGGTATCCGCCGCCGCGATCATCGCCGCGGTCGAACCTAGGCTCACCCGTGCCGGGACATAGGAGCCATAGGTGATAAGCGCGGCCGAGCCGAGGCTGAGCGAGAAGAACGCTTGCCCCAGCGCCTCGTTCATCACCTGCGGGGTCAGCGCCGAGAAATCGGGTGTGAACAGGAATGCCACCGCCTCGGCAAAGGCACCTGTGAAGGCGCCGTAAATCGTGATCAGGACCAGCAGCACGAAGAAGGCGGGCATCAGCCAGGTGGCTGCCTTTTCAATCCCTCCGCCCACGCCGAGCATCACGATTGAAAGCGTCACCGCCATGAACAGCGCGTGCATGGTGATCATGCGTCCGGGCGAGCCGAACAGCGTGCCCATCATGCCCGTCACGTCCGATTGGCTCTGCCCGGCAAAGGCGCCCGACAGCGGATTGCCCGCGAGCAAGGCTGACAGCACGTCCCCGCCTGACAGGAACACGTAGTTGAGCACCCAGCCCGCCACCACCGAATAGAACGACAGGATAAAGAAGGCCGCGATCACCTCGATCAGGCCAAAGGCGCCCCACATGCGGCTGCGGCCAGAGCGTTCGGCCACGTCGGCCACCGAGCCCACGGCATCGGCATGGCCACCGCCTGCCCGGCCCAGCAGCACCTCGGTCAGCACCATGGGCATGCCGATCAGCGCCACGCACAGGACATAGACCAGCACGAAGGCACCACCGCCATTTTCGCCTGCGAGTGTGGGAAAGCGCCAGATATTGCCCAGACCGACAGCGGCACCGACTGCAGCCATCAGAAATGCCGTGCGCGACGACCACCCGTCCTGCGCCGACACTGCACTTGTCCCTACCATGCGCGTCCCCTGAAGATGCGATCTGAGGTGCAACATGCATGGAAAACCCCCTCGCGTCGAGAGAAGCATCTGCTAGAAGCGCGGCATGTCTACCAGCTTCACGCTCGATACCTCCACCAGCCGCGCCAATCCCACGCCCGCGCCGATGAAACGGCTGACGGTGCCTGCGATCCGTGCGCGCAAGGTCGATGGGGTTACCGCCGAACCAGTCGTCATGCTTACCGCCTATACCGCGCGGCAGGCGCAGCTGCTCGATCCCCATTGCGATATCTTGCTGGTGGGCGATTCGCTGGGCCAGGTGATCTATGGCTTACCCTCGACTATCCCCGTGACGCTCGACATGATGGCCAACCATGCCGCCGCCGTGGTGCGCGGCTCCTACCATTCGGTGGTCGTGGTCGACATGCCCTTCGGCGCTTACGAGGCCTCGCCCGAGGCCGCTTTCGAAGCCGCTGCCATGTTGCTGAAGGCTAGCAATGCCGCTGCGGTGAAGCTCGAAGGCGGTGCGGCCATGGCCGAGACGGTCGCCTTCCTCGTCGCGCGCGGCATTCCAGTGATGGGCCATGTCGGGCTGACACCGCAGGCGGTCAACGTGCTCGGCGGCTACGGTGCGCGCGGGCGCTCGGACGCCGAGGCGGACAAGATCGTCAGCGACGCCAAGGCGCTGTGCGATGCCGGCGCCTTTGCCATCGTGGTTGAAGGCGTGGTCGAACCGATTGCCATCGCCGTGACCGAGGCGGTCAGCTGCCTTACTATCGGGATCGGTGCTTCGGCCAAGTGCGACGGGCAGGTGCTGGTGACCGAAGACATGCTCGGCATGTTCGAACGCGTGCCGCGCTTCGTGAAACGCTATGAAGACATGGCGGGCCTTATCACCCGCACCGCCGAGACCTACGCCGCCGAAGTGCGCGAGCGCAGCTTCCCCGGTCCCGACCAGACCTATCAGCCCAAGTAAAGGCCCGCAGCTTGTTCAAGTTCTATCGCGGATCGCTGATTTTCGCCATCGTGTGCCTGCTTCTGGGCGCTTGGTATGGCTGGGACAGCACGGGCACCATCGCGGGCGTTGCCGGGGTGCTGTGGATCATCGTGGTGCTGTCGGTGCTCGAAGTGTCGCTCAGCTTTGATAACGCCGTGGTCAACGCCTCGGTGCTCAAGGAGATGGACGACATCTGGCAGCGCCGGTTCCTGACCTGGGGCATTGCCTTTGCCGTGTTCGGGATGCGCGTGGTGTTTCCGCTTGCCATTGTCGCCATCGCCGCGGGGATCGGGCCGCTGCAGGCGCTTAACCTGTCGCTGAACAACCCGCAGGAATACGAGCGGATCGTCAGTTCGGCCCATATCGCCATCGCGGGCTTTGGCGGGGCCTTCCTTGCGCTGGTCGGCTCGAAGTTCTTCTTCGACGCCGATAAAGAGGTTCACTGGATCCGGATGCTCGAACAATGGCTATCGAGCTTTGCGCGCGTGCCTGCGATTGAGGTCGGCCTGCTGCTGCTGACGATGTTCTTGATCTCGCTGCTGCTCGACGATGCAGACGCGCTCAAGTTCCTTGTCGCCGGCATGCTTGGGATCGTGACTTTCATCGCGGTCGAAGGCATTTCGAAGTGGCTTGAATACAAGGACGAACTGCGCCGTGCGGCCGGAGCCGTGGTGCGCTCAGGCCTCGGCGGATTTCTCTATCTCAACGTGCTCGATGCAAGCTTCAGCTTTGACGGCGTGATCGGGGCCTTTGCTCTGTCGAACAACATGGTGATCATCGCGCTCGGCCTCTCGATCGGCGCTTTCTTCGTGCGTTCGATGACGATCCACCTGGTCAAGAAGGGCACGCTGGCGGAGTACGAGTTCCTCGAACACGGCGCGTTCTGGGCGATCATCGCGCTGGGCGCGATCATGCTCGCCTCGGCCCGGTTCCACATTCCCGAAACGGTCACCGGCCTGATTGGCGCGACACTGATCGGCCTCTCGCTGTGGTGGTCGATCCGGCAGAAGAAGCGGGCCGAAGCCGAGTAGGCCCGCTTCAGGTCTGCAGATCGTATTGCTTGAGCAAGTCGTATAGCGTCGGGCGGCTGATCCCCAGCAGCTTGGCGGTGTTCGAGATGTTGCCCTCGCTGCGTGCCAGTGCATGGCGGATCATCTTGCGGTCAGACTGCTCGCGCGCGCACTTGAGGTTGAGCACCTCACCGGCCTCTTCCTCGCTCGCCTCCAGATCGAGATCCTCGGCTCCCACCAGCTTGCCATCGGCCATGATGACCGCGCGCTTGACGCGGTTCTCCAGCTCGCGGACGTTGCCCGGCCAGCCCCAGCTGTCGATCGCGGCCAGCGCATCGGCAGCAAATCCGGTGACGGCGGGGTTCATCTCCTTGGCAAAACGCTTGAGGAAGGCCTTGGCGAGCAGCACCGCGTCGCCCGGACGCTCGGCGAGGCTCGGGATCTTCACGACCACTTCGGCCAGACGATAGAACAGGTCTTCGCGGAACGAGCCCGCGGCGATCATGCTGTCGAGGTTCTGGTGGGTCGCGCAGACAATCCGGGTATCGACGCTGATCGCCTTGCGGCCGCCGATGCGCTCGATCGTGCGCTCCTGCAGGAAGCGCAGCAGCTTGACCTGCAAGGGCAGCGGGATGTCGCCCACTTCGTCGAGGAACAGCGTGCCGCCATCGGCCAGCTCGATCTTGCCCTCGGTGGTCTTCACGGCGCCGGTGAATGCGCCCTTCTCATGCCCGAACAGCTCGCTTTCGAGCAGGTTTTCAGGGATTGCAGCGCAGTTGATGGCGATGAAGGCGCCCTCGCTGCGGTTGCTGGCATCGTGCAGCCCCTTGGCGAGCAGCTCCTTACCCGTGCCGCTCGCGCCGAGCAGCATGACCGAGACATTGGTGTTGGCGACCCGTTCGATGGTGCGGGCGACCTTCACCATCTCGGGCGCAGCGGTGATCATGCGGCCAAGCACGGTCTTTTCCTCGCCGACCTTCTCCGCCAGCGCGCGGTTTTCGCGCTCCATCCGGTGCAGGTTAAGGGCACGGCGCACGATCAGCCCGAGTTGGTCGATGTCGACTGGTTTCTGGTAGAAGTCGTAGGCTCCGCGCTCGATGGCCTGCAGGGCGCTTTCGCGCGCGCCGTGGCCCGAGGCGACGATCACCTTGGTGTCAGGCTTCAAGGCCATGATCGCATCGAGCACGGCAAAGCCTTCGCTGGTGCCATCCGGATCCGGCGGCAGGCCAAGGTCGAGCGTGACGACCGGCGGAGCATAGGCGCGCAGCGCAGCAATCGCGCTTTCGCGGTCACCCGCGATCACCACCTCGAAATCGTCGTATGACCACTTGAGCTGCGCCTGCAGGCCTTCGTCGTCCTCGACGATCAGCAGGGTTGGTTTGGGATCACTCATTATGCCACCTCGGCGTTCACATCGTTGAAATTGGGCTGCACATCGGCAGCTCCGCTGATCGGCAGGCGCACGATAAAGCGCGTGCCCTGCCCTTCGCGCGATTCGACATCGAGCCGTCCGCCCATGGCGCGGATCATTTCGCGCGCCTCGAAGGCGCCGATGCCGAAGCCGCCCTGCTTGGATGAATGGAACGGCTTGAACAGATGCGTGCGGATGAACTCGGGGCTCATGCCCACTCCCGCGTCAGCCACCTCGAGAACGGCGCTGCCTTGCTCCAACCGCAGGTCGAGCAAGACCGGCGATGTCGGGGCGCTCGCCTCAATCGCGTTCTGCACGAGGTGCACGATAGCCTGTTCGAGCGCCTCGCCGTTGGCTTCGACCAGACAAGCGGAAAGGTCCGTCGCCTTCACTTCGTGCTTGGTGCTGTAGTTCGCGGCCACTGTGCGGATCATTTCCGCCAGATCGACCTGCTCGCGAGTGTCTCCCGATTGGGCGCCATAGCGGCCAAGGCGGGCCAGCAGGCCCTGTAACTTGTCGGTCGAATTCCTGAGCGTCAGCAGCATGTCCGCGCGAAAGGCGGGTTTGTCTGCGTGTAGCTCCGCATTGCGGGCGAGCAGCGAGAGCTGGCTGGCGAGGTTCTTGATGTCATGCATCACGAAGGCAATGCGGCGGTTGAACTCGTCGAACCGTTGCGCTTCGCCGAGCGCATCCTGACTGGCGTGTTCGGCAAGGTAGCTGGCGAGCTGCCGACCCACCACGCGCAGCAGGTCGAAGTCCTCCCAGTCGAGCTGGCGCGCAAGCGGCGGGCGGGCCAGCACCACCAGGCCCACGAGGCGCTCGTAGTGAACCAGCGGGACCACGGCCCAGGCGCGCTCGTCCTCGATCAGCCAGTCCGGATAGGCGGCCGGCGGGATTTCCTGTTCGCGCCCGGCGCGCAGATCGTCGAGATCGAGGATGAACTGGCTTTCTTCAAAGAACCGGGCACCTTCCACCGGCACGGCTTCACCCGGCACCTCGATCGTATTCCACTGCCAGCGCGCCGCGAGCGCCAGGCCGCCTTCATCAAGCGGAGTGAGCAACAGCCCCGCCGGGCTGTCGGTCACATCGGCCACTGCCTGCACGATACGTTGCGGCAATGGCGGAGCCTCTGGCCCGGCGCGGCCGATGGTATCGGTGAAGCGCAGCCACTCGGTGCGATAGTCATAACGGTGCTGGAACAGGTGCTTGGAAAGCATCACCCGCAGCCAGCGGCGCAGCTTGGGCGATGGCAGCACCGCAAGCGCCACCGCACTGGCCGCCAGCAGGAAGCCGGCCTGCATGGCAGGGGCGTAGACGCTGCCCGCATAGGAGATGGCCTGCGCCACCACCACCATCACCACCAGGTAGGTGCCGATCACCAGCAGCGAGAACGACTGGAACGCAAAGGTGCGCGAAGGCCGGAACCGCATCTGGGATTCGTCGCGAAGCGAGCCGATCGCCAGCAAGATCACCGCCACCAGCAAGGCCCCGCTGCGCAATTGTGCCAGCAACTCGGGTAGCCCGTTGAGCAGGTACGAAATGGTGTAGAAGTTCAGGTCATAGAGCCATATCGCGCCCATGGCGGCGGCGGGCCAGCGCAGCGACTGGCGCGACTGTTGCTCGGCACCGGCATAGAGATTGTGCACCAGCACCAGCGCACCCACGCAAAACAACAGGCGAAAGATAACGGCAAATTGCGCGATCAACTGCGCCGGTGCGCTGCTCGCCGGGTAGTTGAACATGACCAGCAGTGTCGAAACATGCAGCAGCTCAACCAAGGCGAGCGCCGCGACGACGGGCCGGATTGGGGCGAGATTCTTGTCGCGATCATCGCTGCCGAACAGGCGGTACAGCAACCACAGCCAGGCAAAGTAAGAGGCTGAGAACATCAGCAGGGTCGGCACGGCGAGATAGCCGAAGCCAATCGCGCAGAATCCCCATGCGCTCGATATGGCGAGCGCAACGGTGCTGGCATTCTTGGCCGGGCTCTTCGCGCGCCCGCTGGAGACAAGCCATATGGCAAGAATAGCCGCGCCCGAGGCGGAGGCCACGAACAGGACGTAGACAAACAGGAACCACAGCGGCTCCATCAGCGCGCGCCCTCAGGCCAGAGCACCACGCGCAGCGTCTGCAACAGGATCAGCAAGTCGAGGAACGGCGTGTAGTTCTTCGCGTAGTAGAGGTCGTATTCGAGCTTGGCGCGCGCATCTTCCACCGACGCGCCATAGGGATAGTTGATCTGCGCCCAACCGGTGATGCCCGGCTTCACCATGTGCCGCTCGGCATAATAAGGCAGCGCAGCATCCAGCTCCTCGACGAACTGGGGCACTTCGGGCCGAGGTCCGACGAAGCTCATTTCGCCCTTCAGAACCGTCCACACCTGCGGCAGCTCATCCACTCGGATCTTGCGGATGAGATTGCCGACACGGGTGATCCGCGGATCGTCCTTGTCGGCCCATTTGGCACCGTCCTTTTCAGCATCGGTGCGCATCGAGCGCAGCTTAATCAGCTCGAACTTCTGGCCGTATAAGCCCACTCGTTGTTGGCGGAAGAACGCTGGCCCCTTCGAATCGAGTTTGACGATGAGGGCGAAGACCACGATCACCGGAAAGGCGAACACCAGCAGCGTCAGGCTGGCGATGATGTCGAACAGGCGCTTGGCGATGCTCGAAAAGGTCCGGCTTGATGAAAAGCCGTCGGAGAAGATCAGCCAGCTCGGGTTGAGCGTGTCGAGATCGACGCGGCCGGTTTCGCGTTCGAGGAAGCTTGAGAAGTCGTTGACGTGAACGCCGGCGGTCTTGATCCGCAGCAAGTCCTTCAGCGGCAGTGCATTGCGCCGTTCCTCAAGCGCGAGAACCACTTCGGTCACGCCCAGGTTGCTCACGTACTTGGCCAGATCATGGATGGCCGCGCGAGCGATGGCTTCGGGGATTACAACGTTCTGCTGCTCTGCCATCGCGATATAGCCGACGATGGTGAACCCGCTGCCGGGCCTCTCGCTCAGTTGGAGCAGGCGCTGCGCCCGCTGGCCCGCGCCGAGCACCAGCACCCGGCGGCGAAAGGCGGATGTGCCAAGCAAACCGCCCACCAGCAGACGGTTGGTCACCAGCAGGGCAATGGAAGCCCCCATCGAATAGAGCAGCGTCGAGCGCCAGAAGGTGTGCCCCGGCAAGAGGAAGTCGATCACCGCCAGCGCGAGGATCGCAAGGCTTACCGCAACCAAAAGGCGCGCGCAGGCAAACCGCATCGAGCGCAAGGCGTCCGCGCCATAGACACCCACGGCAATCATCGCTGCAAGCGTGGTCGCGGCAAAGGCGGCCAACGGACCGAGGCGCTCGGACAGGGTTCCCAAGTCCATCGCGATCTGCGTCGCCCGAAAGGTCCAGGCGAGGTTGGCAGCGAGTAGCAATAACACGAAATCGAGCAAGCCGAGCAGCAGCACGGCGTGCGGGATGTAGTGTTTGAATAGTCGGATCATGGTTCCTGCCGCTAGTTGCCGGGCACGCACCCGGAGCTTGGGCGGTAGCTGGTAAGGATAAATTGTCGGTAAACTTTACACCAAAAAGGCTGGATTTCCGCGCAGCTAGCGGATGATTAGCTCCATTTTAACCATAACTTATGGCGAAAAGCGTAAAGCCTGTCTGATATCCACGCTGGTGCGATGGCACAGATTCGAAAGCCCCCCATTCCGGCCAAGCTGTTCAGGCACTTTGCCATGGCCACGGTTGCGCTCACTGCCGCCGTGGGGATGCTGGCCGATAGCAGCCATCGTGAAGCAGAGACCAACACCGACGATGCGCCCGAAGCCGTTCCCACCAGCGACAAGCCCACGCTGGTGCGCCGGGATAGCGGCAGATCCGCCTATGAAGACAGTTCGGGCGACTACTTCGGAGACTCCGGTGGCACCTTCGGCGCTCCGATGATGCGCCCAGTGCAATCGGGTGGCTCGATTGCGCTGCAGCGGGTGCCCCACGGCAGCTTTCACCATCCTGTCGCTGGTTATTCGCAGGAGTATCTCGAGAGCCTTAGCGACGAGGAATACGAAGCGCTCGTCGAGGGGCTGAGAGAGGCAGGGATGCTCGATCCCGCTCGGCGTGCAACCCAGCTTGCAGCGCTAGAGCGGGCCTCGGCCGCGCGTGCGGGCAAGGCTCGTCGCGACTGACGCTACATGCCGTAGGTGATGGCGAGCAGAATACTGAGCGTGGTGACCATGATCATCACCAGCGGCACCCCGGTACGCAGATAGTCGGCGAAGGAATAGCGCCCCTCGGCCATGATCAGCATGTTGGTCTGATAGGCGATGGGCGTCGCGTAACATAGGTTGCATCCGAACAGCACGGCCAGGATCAGCGGCTCCTGCGGCATGTCCAGCTGCGTGGCGAGATTGAACGCAATCGGAGTGCCAACAGTGGCCGCCGTGGCGTTCGAAGCGAAGTTGGTGAGCACGGTCACGAACAGCATGACCGCTGCGATCACGCCCGCCGGCGGGAGATATTGCAGACCCAACGCCAGCGCCTCGCCCAGCCACAAGGCCGCGCCGCTCTCCAGAACGATCCGCCCGATGGCGATGCTGGCAGCGACCAGCACGATCACCTTGCCCGAGAGCGCCCTGCCCACCCGGTCGAATTTCACGCAGCCCGTTACGAACATAAGGATCGCCCCGGCCAGCGCGGAAATGGCGATCGGCACCAGCCCCACCGAGGCAAAGGCAACCGAGCCGAACATGATCGCCCCCGCCACAAGCGCCTTCGAGCGGCGCGGCATTTCGCGTGCGCCTTCGAGCCTGAGCAGGCTGTCGCCGGTGGCGAAGGCTTCCAGCCCGTCGCCCAGCCCCATCACCAGCAAGACATCGCCTTCGGTAAGGCGCATCTGGCTGCTGACTTCGCTCGATGCCTCGTCCAGCGGCCTGGCCGGACGGTGGATGCCCAGCACGGCAACGCCGTAGTGATCGGCGATGTTGCTGCTGGCGAGCGTGCGGCCGACCAGACGGCTATCGCCGGTCACGATCATCTCGACAACTTCGATGTCCTCGTCGCGCGTCTTGCCCTCGCTGCGGATACGTTCGATCACCCAGGCCGGCGCAACCGGGCCGCGCAGCAGCCGCATCGCGCTTTCCAGCCCTTCGTGCGTGCCCGAAATCATCATTCGCTGCCCGGCCTTGAACGGGCCTGTGGGCCGCTCCTCGAAGCGGAAATCCTCCGGCAGCGTATCGACAATCTCGTCGAAGTGCTTGCCGACCAGACCGCTCAGCTCGGTGACGCGCAGCTTGGAGAAGAAGCGCCGTTCGCTATGGGTTTTGTCCGGCGAGTTGTCGGGCAGCAGGCGTGGCATCACCAGCCACAGATAGGGGAACGCGACAACGGCGGCCGCCAGCACAATCGGGGTGTAGTGAAACACGCTCATGTGCGGCATACCCAGTTCGGCCGCGATCCCCACCACCAGCAGGTTGGTCGAGGTGCCAATGGTGGTCGCCATGCCGCCGATCAGCACGGCAGCGTTGATCGGGATCAGCGTCTTGGAGGCGGGCATGGCCCCGCGTTGAGCCAGCGCGACGAAGATCGGCAGCAACAGCACCAGCACCGGCGTATCGTTGACGATCATCGACAGGCCCATGGCAATCGCCAGCGACACCATCAGCCCGAGTTGGGTGTTGAACTTCCACACCCGCTCAAGCGCGCGTGAGACCGGATCGAGCGCGCCCGTCACCACCAGTCCGCGGCCCATGATCATGAGCGCGCAGATCGTGATCAGCGCATAGTTGCCGAAGCCACCGAACGCGAGCGCGATGCCATCGGTCGGCTGGTCTTCGGGCAAGGGATAGAAATAGAGCCCGACCGCGATCACCGCGATCGTGCCGAGCGACACGATTTCGGTCGACATCTTCCCCCGCGCGAACAGGAAAAACACGATGACGGTCAGCACCATGGCCGCAAGCGCATGGTAGGAAGGCATATCGAGCATCACCTGCCTCTATCGTAGCCGTGGCTGGAGGTGAAGCAAAAGACCGCATAGCTACGCGGCGGCCCCTACGAAAAAGGGGCGCTCGAAAGCGCCCCTCCAAATGCCTGGTACCTCCGGCCGGACTCGAACCGGCACTTCCGAAGAAACTCGATTTTGAGTCGAGCGCGTCTACCAATTCCGCCACGGAGGCATCGCCAGCGCAAGGGCCGATACAGGCCCCCGCGCAACCTGACAAGCTATGCCTTCAGCGCTTCGGTCACCAACTTGTGGAGACGCGAGTGCATCTGGTCGTTGCCGGCAATCACCTGCTTGTCGCAAATCGTCTGGCTGCGCCCGCGATAGTCGGACACGAACCCGCCCGCCTCGCGGATCAGCAGACAGCCTGCCGCGGTGTCCCATGCGGAAAGATCGCTTTCCCAGAACCCGTCGAACCGGCCCGCTGCAACCCATGCAAGATCAAGCGATGCAGCACCATACCGGCGGATACCCGCCACGTTGGGGCCGACATGGCTGAAGATGCGGGTCCATTCGGAGAAATTGCCATGGCCCTGATAGGGCGTGCCGGTAGCGATCAGCGCCTCGCTCAGGTGCCTGCGGCCCGAAACGCGCAGCCGCCCGTCGTGGAGCCATGCGCCACGCGACTTCTCGGCCCAGAAGGTCTCGTCGGTGATCGGCTGATAGATCAGCCCGGCGGTGACATCGCCCCACTCGTCCGAGCCAAGCTTGCGCTCCTGCACCGCGATGGAGATCGCGAAGTGCGGCAGGCCGTGGAGGAAGTTGCTGGTGCCGTCGAGCGGATCGATGATGAAGCGCGGCTGACCTGGCTCTGCCTCGATCTCGCCGCCCTCTTCGAGCAGGAAGCCCCAACCGGGGCGCGCGACCTTGAGCTCATCCCACAGGATGCGTTCGGAGGCTTCGTCTGCCTTGGAGACGAAGTCTGCCGGGCCCTTGCGGGAAACCTGCAGGTTCTCGATTTCGCCGAAGTCGCGGCGCAGGCGACCACCCGCCTTGCGGGCGGCCTTTTCCATCACGCGAATGAGGCCGGAAATTGCTGCCATGGTGGTTTAACCAGCCTTCCCGACGTAGGCCTGCTCGTAAACGTCGACCACGATCCGGGTGCCGCTTTCGATATGCGGCGGGACCATGATGCGCACGCCGTTGTCGAGCACGGCAGGCTTGTAGCTGGAGGAGGCGGTCTGCCCCTTCACCACCGCATCGGCCTCGACGATGGTCGCTTCCACCTGGTTCGGCAGGGCGACCGAAATCGGGCGCTCTTCCCACAGTTCGAGCGAGACCTGCATGCCGTCCTGCAGGAACGGGCGGGCATCGCCCAGCAGGTCCGACGGCAGGTGGATCTGCTCGAAGGTGTCGGTGTCCATGAACACCAGCATGTCGCCGTCTTCATAAAGGAACTGGTAGTCCTTCGTGTCCAGACGCACCTTTTCGACCGTGTCGGCGCTGCGGAAGCGGACGTTGGTCTTGCGGCCGTCGATGAGGTTCTTCATCTCGACCTGCATATAGGCACCGCCCTTGCCGGGCTGGGTATGCTGGATCTTGGCGACCTTCCAGATGCCCTTTTCGTATTCGATGATGTTGCCGGGACGGATGTCCACGCCGCTGATCTTCATGGGTCTGCTTCCGATTTCAAAGAGATTGGCACGCGCCCTAGCCGCATCAGCGGCAAGCGGCAAGCTCAGGAGAGCGCGTCGGCCATGGTGATAGCGGTGATGACCTGCTCGATAGCCCGCCGCGAGGTGCCGAGCGCAAAGTGCTGCTTGTCGACCTGCAGGCGCAGATCGCTCTCGCTGTCGAGCCCGCGCGCGGAATGCGGTGCCACGATCCCGTCGATAGCCGACCATATTGCCACGGTCGGCACCGGCGGCTTGATGCTGAAATCCTCCGCAAAGGGCGGATCGTCGACGGTGTGATCGTTGATCAGCTCATAGTAGCGCCACCCGGCATTGTCGCGCCGCCCGCCCGAGAATGGGCTGCCCACGGTGATGACCGAGGCCACATGCTCGGGCACACGCTGGCCGAGAATACGCGCATAGAGCCCGCCAAGGCTCCACCCGACCACCACGACCTTGCGCCCGGTCTGGCTGTGCAGCGCGGCAAGGCGCGCTTCGAGCTTCGCCAGCTTGGCAAGGTCAGCCCCGTGGTTAATCGCGAGGTGCCACCCGCACGGTGCAAACCCGCGGGCGCGCAGAGTGCGGCGCATCAACAGCGTGGAGATGTCACCCGTGGCAAGGCCGGGAATAACCAGAACCGGACGCCCTTCCCCGATCCGCCTGCCCTTGCGTGCGGGCCGGAATGGGTTGGCAAGCAGCGCCGGCACCGCCAGCCCTTCGCGCAAGGTATTGCGCAAGGGCGGCGGATTGGCCTTGCCAACCAGGGCTAGTCCCCGGTCAGAATGCGATCGACCAGTTGCTTCACCGAGGGGGTGAAGTTGTTCGAATAGAACGGGTCTTCCGCAAAGCGATAGGCCGCGTGGCCGGCGAACATCAGGTTCTTTTCAACCGGAGCGCCGTGGGCGATTTCCTGCAGGGTCTTCTGGATGCAGAAGCTGCGCGGATCGGCGAGGCGCCCGGTGGTGTAGTCGTCGTGGTCCTTCCAGCTGGAAAAGCCACAGTGGGACAGGCAGCCCATGCAATCGGCCTGGTCCTGGCGGATTTCGGCGCGCTTTTCAGGCGAGACGAAGACCACCGTATCGTCGGGCGTCTTGAGCGCAGTGGTGTGGCCCTCGGCCACCCAGCCCCGTGCTCGCTCCAGATCCTTCGGTGTGACCCAGAAGTTCTTGCCCTTCACGCCCACGTCGAGCTGAACGGTATGTTCGCCCGCCTCGACGCGGCTGTAAGGGATCTGGCGCTGCGAACGCTCCATCAGGTCAAGCAGGAACGGGTTGCGCACCGCGCTCGAATAGAAGCCGGTCGGGCTGAAGCGGTGCAGTTCGACATCGCCGGGTTGGATCGTGCGCAGGGCATCCTTCCAGCCCTGCGGAATCGGGCTTTCCTCGGTCAGCAACGGACGGGTGCCGAACTGGAACGCGATCGGGCCAAGCTCTTCGTTGTCGATCCAGTCGTTCCACTCGCGCAGATACCAGACACCGCCGGCCATCACGATCGGCACGCTTTCGGGCACGCCTTCCTTACGCATCATCGCGCGCAGCTCGGCCACGCGCGGATAAGGGTCTTGCGGAGCCTTGGGATCTTCGGCGTTGGACAGGCCATTGTGACCGCCCGCCAGCCACGGGTCTTCATAGACCACCGCGCCCAGCAGGTGCGAAACTTTGTGATAGGCGCGCTTCCACAAGGCACGGAACGCACGGCCCGAGCTGACGATGGGCAGATAGTGCACATTGTAGCGCTCAGCGATCTCGGACAGGCGATAGGGCATGCCCGCGCCGCAGGTCACGCCGGTTACGAGCCCCTTGGTGCGTTCGAGCACGCCTTCGAGCACGGCCTGCGCCCCGCCCATTTCCCACAGCACGTTGATGTTGATGGCGCCCTTGCCGCCAGCAATGTCATGGGCACGCTTTACCTGCTCCACCGCGCCATCGATGGCATAGCGGATGAGCTGCTCGTGCCGCTCCTTGCGCGTAAGCTGGTCATAGACCTGCGGCACGATCTTGCCTTCGGCATCATAGCTGTCGGCGTTGACTGCGCTGACCGTGCCGATGCCACCTGCCGCGGCCCAGGCCCCGGAGCTGGCGTGGTTGGTAGCGGAAACACCCTTGCCACCTTCCACCAGTGGCCACACCTCGCGGCCACCATAGATAATCGGCTTCAAACCTTTGAACGTCATCTACTTCCCCTGAGCCGCCACCGATCAGCTGGTGGCGGAACTATCTCTAATTTCGGCCTGAACACACGGCTTGATATCGCCCGGTTCGGGCCGTTTGCCCGATGCTTCGAACTCGGCATAATATCCGGCTATTTCCGGCTTTCGGACAAATTCCGTCAGCCGATAGCCCACGCGAGCAAATTCACAAAACAGCAATTGCGGGCTAATACCATGCTGATCGGCCGGGCGATCAACATCGACCACCACCACATGCCCCTTCTCGCGCAGCGCCGGACGCAGCCGCCAGAGGAAAGCATAGGGCTCCTCCACCTCGTGATACATGTGCACGAGAAGGACGCGGTCGAAGCTGTTGACCGGCAGGCGCGGATCATCGGGCAGGCCGAGCTTGATCGAGACATTGTCGAGCCGGTCGCGCTCGACCCGGCTGCCGAGGCGGCGCAGCGCATCCTCGTTGATATCGTTGGCCAGCACGCGCCCGGTTTCACCCACGCGCTGGGCCAGGCGCACGGTGTAATAGCCCTCGCCCGCGCCGACGTCGGCCACGCTCATGCCGGGCTTGATGCCCGCAAGGTCCATGACCGTCTCGGCCTCCTGCCTCCGGTCGCGGGCCTCCTCGTTGGAAAACGCGGTCGCTCCGCCCGCCGAAACGGGCCGGTCTGCCTTAGGAAAATCCTGCGAACCCGGCGCACGGTCGTCCTCAAGCCCATTGCAGGCGCCAAGCAGCGCGAGCGCAGCCAGGGCAACCAGAGAGCGGGATGCGAACATGGCACGCGCCTCTACTCTGCTAGAGCGCGGAAGGCAAAGGCGGCAAGCCGGATGAGACATCATCGCGCGCGTCCCTACTCGACGTCGTCTACCTCAACCGCCTCGCCCGTAACCTTGAGCGCAAGCGCGGCCGCGATGAACTCGTCGATGTCGCCGTCGAGCACGTCGTCAGGCGTGGGGCTGGTGACGCCGGTGCGCAGGTCTTTAACCATCTGATACGGCTGGAGGACGTAGGAGCGGATCTGGCGGCCCCAACCGATCTCGGTCTTTTCCTCGTACTCGCTCGCCGCCGCAGCCTCGCGTTCGGCCATTTCGCGCTCGTAAAGGCGGGCTTTCAGCATGTTCATCGCGGTGACGCGGTTCTTCAGCTGATTGCGGTCGGACTGGCAGGCCACCACGATCCCCGACGGAATATGCGTGATGCGGACCGCGGAATCGGTCGTGTTGACGTGCTGCCCACCCGAGCCCGAGGCGCGGTAGGTGTCCACCTTGATATCGGAATCGTTGACCGTGATCTCGATGTTATCGTCGATCACCGGATAGACCCAGGCGCTGGAGAAGCTCGTGTGGCGGCGCGCTGAGCTGTCATAGGGGCTGATGCGGACGAGGCGGTGAACGCCGCTTTCGGTCTTGGCATAGCCATAGGCGTTCTCGCCCTTGATCAGCAGCGTCGCGGACTTGATGCCCGCCTGATCGCCTGCCTGATATTCCACCACTTCGACCTTGAAGCCGCGCTTCTCGGCCCAGCGATGATACATGCGGAACAGCATCTCGGCCCAGTCGCAGCTTTCGGTGCCGCCTGCGCCGGAATGGATTTCGATATAGGTATCGTTGCCGTCGGCCTCGCCCGAGAGCAGCGCCTTGACCTTGTCGCGGTCAGCCCGTTCCGCCAGCGAGGCAAGCGTGGCCAGACCGTCAGCCACCACCTCGTCATCGCCCTCGGCCTCGCCCATCTCGATGAATTCGACCGCATCGGACATTTCCGAAGCGATCTCGTTCACGGTGGCGACCGCGTCCTTGAGGTTCTTGTGCTCGCGGCTCACTGCCTGGGCGAGCTTGGGATCGTTCCACAGGTTCGGGTCCTGCACGCGCGCTTCCAGCTCGTCGAGCCGGCGCAGCGCCGCGTCCCAGTCGAGCGACTTCCTGACCAGCGCCAGCGCGGCTTCGATCCGGTCGATATGGGCCTGCCCTTCGGCACGCATGGCATTGGTCTCCGCTAAAACAAAGCGCGCCGACTAGCGCAGCCGCGCGACAAGGGAAAGGGTAGTGCGAATATGGGACTTGGGCAGCGTTTTAATAGATGCCGCCCTGATCCTCGGCGAAGTTGCCTGGCTCACCCTCGCCGCTTTGGTTGGCTCCGTCGCCCTGCTCGCGTCTGCGCAGCTGGGCCAGGATCAGGTCGCGCATGGCTGCGATGGTATCGCCGTCACGGCCGCTGCGGCGTGGTTCGGTATCTGGCTTGAACGCTTCCCAGATCTCGGCATCGGAGCCTTGCCCGGGCCAGCCATCGAACACGCGCCGACCGCTGCGCCGGTCGATCCGGACCATGCGCACACCGTCCGGCGCGATAAAGGGCCGTTCGGACCAGCGATCACGCGTGGCCTTGGCGAAATCGACGAAGATCGGAGCAGCCGTGTTGCCGCCCTGCACATAGCCGCCCAGCTTCCGCGACTGCTGATCGAAGCCGATATAGGTGCCCGCGACGATATCGGGCGAGCCGCCGACGAACCATGCGTTGGTCGGGCCGGAGGTGGTGCCGGTCTTGCCGAACAGCGGCATGTCGAGCACCTTGAGCCGGGTCGCCGTACCGCGCTGCACCACGCCTTCGAGCATATGCACGATCTGGAACGCGGTGCGCGGGTCCATCCGCTGCACGCCCATGCGCGGGAACCGGGGCATGGGCTTGCCGTCCCACTCGTCCATGTTGCAGCCGTTGCAGGGGCGCTCGTCGGCGCGCCAGATCACCTTGCCATTGCGATCCTGCACATAGTCGATCAGCGAAGGTTTGATGAGCTTGCCGTGGTTCACCATCATCGCATAGGCATCAACGAGCCGCAGCACGGTGGTATCACCCGCGCCAAGCGCGAAGGCGGGATAAGGCTCGTATTGCCCCTTGTCGGCGATGCCAGCGTCTTCGAACGTCTTGATGACGTTTTCCATTCCGGAATCCATCGCGATGTGGACGGTCATCAGGTTCTTCGACTGCTCCAGCCCGTAGCGCATCGGGTATTCCCCGCCGCCGCGCGAGCCGCCGAAGTTGGTGAAGCACTTTTCGCCAAGGTTTGAGCCCTGATAATAGCAATACTGCCGGTCAGGCACGAGCGTGGCCGGGGTCATCCCGTTGTCGAGCCCGGTGGCATAGACAAACGGCTTGATGGTCGAGCCGGGCTGCCGCAGCGCCTGCGTCGCCCGGTTGAAGGCGCCGAGCCGCGAATCGAACCCGCCTTGTATCGCCAGCACCCGGCCCGTGGTCGGGATCATCGCCACGAACCCGCCGGAAACCTCGGGTATCCCGCGCACCCGCCATCCGCCGCCCTGTGGCGAGACAGCGATAATATCGCCCACCTTCAGCGCGTCGGGAAGTTCGCCTGCCAGCGGCCCCTCGTCGCCATTGGCAAAACCGACCCGGCCCGAAGACCCGGCACGATCAAGTACGACGGCAATACGCCAGTCACGGTAATTGATGCCGATATAGGAGCTGCGCAGCTGGCTCTTCATATCGCCATCGCCAGGATTGACCGTGGCGATCGGCTTCTTCCAGGGGCGATTGTTGTCATAGCGCAGGATGGCATTGCGCAGGGCATCGCGCGCGGCATCCTGCATTTCGGTGTCAAGCGAGGTGCGTACCCACAGGCCGCCAGCATAGACGCTGTCGGGGCCATCATCGGCCTCTTCGCCGTAGCGCTCGATCAGCTCACGCCGGACTGTTTCGAGGAAATAGCCCGCATCGGCGGTTTCGTTGGTGCGGCTGGAACTCGTCACGATCCCGAGCGGCTTGGCCTGTGCAGCCTCCATTTCGGCCACGGTGATATGGCCATTGTCCTGCATCTGTTCGAGCACCCAGTTGCGCCGGGCACGTGCGGTTTCGAAGTTCTTGGAGCGGCTGTACACCTCCGGTGCGCGGGGCAGGATCGCGAGGTAGGCCATCTCGTGCAGTTCGAGATCGTCGACGTCCTTGTCGAAATAGGCGCGCGCTGCGGCCTGCACCCCGAAAGAGCGGCGACCGAGCGGGATTTCGTTAAGGTACAAGGTGATGATCTCGCGCTTCGACAGCACGCTTTCTACGCGCGTGGCGAGGATCATTTCTTTCAGCTTGCGGGTGATCGAATATTCGTTCCCCACCAGGATGTTCTTCGCGACCTGCTGGGTAATCGTCGAGCCACCAACCGCGCGCTCACCCGAACCCAGTTTGGAGACATAGTCGATCACGGCGT
Organism: Erythrobacter sp. UBA1916; assembly: GCA_002337385.1. Lineage (GTDB taxonomy): Bacteria > Pseudomonadota > Alphaproteobacteria > Sphingomonadales > Sphingomonadaceae > Alteraurantiacibacter. Next base: position 56,648 of record DDFY01000021.1, on the reverse strand, counting down.
TCACGAAGCCGCCGGCATCGATCCCGCCGTGGCTCCAGAAGGTCTCGTCCTCAGCTGAGGTATAGGCGTTGATGAGCTGGGTCGGCAGATCCTTGAACTGCAGCTCCACGCGCCGCTCACGCTCGTAACGGGCGACGATCTCGCCATCGATCCCGCGCACCACCGTCGGCAGGTTCGGGCGATAGTCGAGCAGGCTTTCCGCATCGGGCAGGTCGCGCACCAGCACGGCCCACAAGGCGGCGGCGGCCAGAAGCGCCAGCAACAGGGCATAGCCCGCCAGGCGAACCAGCAGGTTGGCACGCCAAATTTCGCCGATCCGGCCGAAGGCAACACCGGCATTGCGGCGGATACGATAGCTGGAGGAACCCTCGTCCATGGTATGATCGTCACTCATTTGCGTGGCCCTCTAGCATGGCCTTGCGGTTCTGCGCCAGATGGATGCGACGGCCTGAAAGGCAACATTCAGGGAGCCACCGCATTGCGGGCAAGGAAGATGCGAATGGCGCTCGCCATGGTGGCCGCGAAGTCGTCGCGCCCCTCGGCGGAGGACAGCCGCTTTGCCTCGTCGGGGTTGGTGACAAAGCCCGCCTCATAGAGAATTGCCGGCACGTCGGGCGCGCGCAGCACTGCCAGCGCCGCGCTCCTGCGCGGTTGCGGGTGGAACGTCAGCCGCCCCTCGCCCTCGCGTACGACCAGCGCAGCAAATTCGTCCGAGCGCGCGGCAGTCTGGCGCTGGGATAGCTCGACGAGAATGGATTCGACCGCTTCGTCCTGCCCGGAAAGATCGAGGCCGTTGATTACGTCAGCCCCGTTCTCGCGCTGGGCAAAGCGAGCTGAGGCCTGGGAATTGGCCGCGTCGCTAAGCGTGTAGATGGTGGCGCCGCTCACATCGGCCTGTTCGCCTGCGCTATCGGCATGGATCGAGACGAACAGGTCCGCGTCCAGCTCGCGCGCGATGGCCGCGCGCTCCGCGAGCACCACGAAGCTGTCGTCGTCGCGCGTCATGGCGACACGCACACCGCCTTCTTCGAGCAACCGGTCGCGCAATGCCTTGGCCAGCCCGAGCACGATCCGCTTTTCCTGAAACCCCGGCCCCACTGCGCCGGGGTCCACTCCGCCGTGGCCCGCATCGATCACCACCAGTGGCCGGGTCTTGTCCTGCGGACCCAGCACTTCGGGCAGATCAAGCGGCTGTCCGCCTTGCGGCAATTCTATCCGGACAACGTAGCTCCGCCCGAGCACGGGCACCGGTATGCTGAACCCCCAGACGTAGAGAAAGCCCAGCAGCAGCACCGGAGCGGCACAAAGCAGCAATATCTTTAAGCGTTCCCACACCGTACTATGATATTCCTCAGCCTTGCTGCACATTCGAATTAATACGTAGCGCAACGGAAAGAGAAATTGACCTGGATGCGCAACATGGTTGCCGAGCCTTTCCCCGGATGCTAGCGAAATGCAATCCGGCTCAATTGGCCGGCAAAGGTTTGGAAAGCCAAAGGCCCGCCCTCTTTCCGCCGCAGTTACAGGTTGATGTCGTAATGCCAAGCAAAAGCCCCCTCGCCAAGCCGCAGCCGTCAGGCTGCTGCGCAGGCGCACAGGGCTTTGCGCAGAACACGAAGCTGCGCCTTGGCATTGCTGCAGACACGAATCACGATTTCGCAGGCCCTCGTGCCAGCGAAGTCTGTCCTTCTCCCCCGCAGATCACTGGAATGGTTCCGCTGACCGCGGGGATTCACACATTGGGACAGCGCAGCCGAGCAGGCACAGCCTCCTCGCGCCCCGCTGTCCGGAGACTTATCAATGGCTACGCGCATGCTTATCGATGCGCGCCACCCGGAAGAAACACGGGTGGCGGTGCTCCAGGGAAATCGCATTGAGGAATTCGACTTTGAATCTGCCGAACACAAGCAGATCAAAGGCAACATCTATCTCGCCAAGGTCACACGGGTAGAACCCAGCCTCCAGGCTGCTTTCGTCGATTTCGGCGGCAACCGGCACGGGTTCCTCGCCTTCAGCGAAATCCACCCCGACTACTACCAGATCCCGCAGTCTGACCGCGATGCACTGCTGGCCGAAGAACAGGCCGCCGCCGAAGAAGAAGCCGCCCTGCGCGATCAGGAAGACGGCGAAGATGGCGACATCAGCGACGACGATAACGACGACGAAGATGAGCCCGGCGTCGAAGAGATCGACACGTCCGAGAAGGCCCACGTCGCCACGATCGAGGATGGTCACGTCGAAAACGGCGAAGACGACGAAAGCGGCAATGACGACAGCGATGGCGAAGAGTCCAGCGCTGACGATGAAGACGACGACGACAGCGAATCCGAAGACGATGACAACGGCCAGCAGAGGTCGCGTCGCGGTCGTGGCCGTGGTCGCGCACGCCGTCAGGGCGGTGGCCGTCGCGGCGGTGGCAGCCGTGCCAAGGAAATCGACGAAGCCCGCGCCAAGCGCCAGGCCCTGCGTCGTCGCTACAAGATCCAGGACGTAATCCAGCGCCGCCAGGTTCTGCTGGTGCAGGTCGTCAAGGAAGAGCGCGGCAACAAGGGCGCTGCTCTCACTACCTATCTTTCGCTGGCCGGCCGCTACTGCGTGCTGATGCCGAACTCGAGCCACGGTGGCGGCATCAGCCGTAAGATTTCCTCGGGCTCCGATCGCAAGCGCCTGAAGAGCATCGTCAGCGATCTGTCGCTGCCGCGCTCGATGGGTCTGATCGTGCGCACTGCGGGCCTTTCGCGCACCAAGACCGAGATCAAGCGTGACTTCGACTATCTCGCCCGCCTGTGGGACGAGATCCGCGAAAACACGATGAAGTCGTCGGCGCCGTCGATGATCCATTCGGACAGCGACCTGATCAAGCGTGCCATCCGCGACATCTACAACCGCGAGATCGAAGAAGTCGTGGTCGAAGGCGAAGCGGGCTACAAGGCCGCACGCGCCTTCATGAAGCTGCTGATGCCCAGCCACGCCCGGCGGGTGAAGCACTATTCCGACCCGGTGCCGCTGTTCCAGCGTTATGGCGCGGAAGACCAGCTCTCGGCGATGTATGATCCGATGGTGCAGCTCAAATCGGGCGGCTATCTGATCATCAACCCGACCGAGGCGCTGGTCTCGATCGACATCAACTCGGGCCGCTCCACCAAGGAGCACGGCATCGAGCAGACCGCACTTCACACCAACCTCGAAGCGGCACGCGAAGTCGCTCGCCAGTTGCGCCTGCGCGACATGGCCGGGCTGGTCGTGATCGACTTCATCGACATGGAACACGGCTCGAACGTGCGCAAAGTCGAGAAGGCGATGAAGGACGCGCTCAAGAACGACCGTGCGCGCATTCAGGTTGGCCGCATTTCGGGCTTTGGCCTGATGGAGATGAGCCGCCAGCGCCTGCGCACCGGCGTGCTTGAAGCGACCACCCGCGAATGTCCGCACTGCGATGGCACCGGGCTTGTCCGCACCGCCAGCTCGGCGGGCCTGTCGGCGCTGCGTCTGATCGAGGACGAGGCCGCCAAGGGCAAGGGCACGCTGATCACGCTCTATGCCTCGACCGAGGCCTCGATCTACCTGCTCAACTCCAAGCGTTCCGATCTCGCCGAGATCGAGAAGCTCTATGGGGTTTCTGTAGAGGTCCAGCCCGAGGGCGAGGATGAAGGCGCCAAGATGCGCGTCAGCTCGTCTGGCCCGCGCCCGACCGAGACACCCAAGTTTGAGCAGATCGTCGACGATGACGACTTCGAGGACGAAGACGAAGGCAACGCGGACGAAACCGATGACAATGACGACAACGAGGATAGCGAACAGCGCTCCTCGAAGCGTCGCCGGCGTCGTCGCGGTGGCCGTGGTCGCAACAAGAACCGCACCGAAGATGGTGACAACTCGGATAACGACGGCTCGGATAGCGACGACGAGACAAGCTCGGACGACGATAACTCCGGTTCCAGCCAGAACGACAATGACGACGACAGCGAGGACAAACCGCGCCGCCGCCGTCGCCGTGGCGGACGTGGCCGCAACCGTCGCCGCGATGAGGAACGCACGGATAGCGACGACGAGTCGACGTCTGACAATGACGATGCCTCCGATGACGCTGCCAAGCCCGAAGCCGCTGAGGCTGAGGCTGAGGCTGAGGTAAAGGACGAGGTGCCCGCAGCCGAACCCGAAGCAGCTGAAGCCGCTTCCGAACCGGCTGAACCGGCTCAGGAAGAAGCACCGAAGCCAAAGCGTCGCTCGCGTGCCAAGAAGGTCGTTGAACCGGCGCCCGAGGAAGCTGGTGAAGAAGCAGCTGCCGAGGAGGCTCCCAAGCCCAAGCGCCGCTCGCGTGCCAAGAAGGTCGCCGAACCGGCGCCTGAGGCCGGTGCAGAAGCGCCCGCTGAAGAGGCTCCCAAGCCCAAGCGTCGTTCGCGCGCCAAGAAGGTTGTCGAGCCGGTTGCTGAGGAAGCCGCAGCAACGCCGGATAAGGCAGCTGAAGCGAAGCCCGAGGCAGAGGCGGCACCCGCACCTGCTGAACCCGTGGCAGAAGCCAAGCCGGCGGAACCGGCTCAGGAGGCCTCGGCTACTGAGGAAGCGCCAGCAGCTGAGCCGACCACTAACGAAGAGACTGATAAGACGGGCGAAGAACAGCCTCGTCGCGGCGGATGGTGGCAGCGCACTTTCGGCGCCTGATCACCCAAGTCGAAGCTCTATAAGCGGGCCGCTTGCCTTCGGGCAGGTGGCCCGTTTCGCATTGGCGTCAGGCTCCGGCGCGGCGCGCTGTGCCCCATTCCATCCAGCCCGCCCAGCGCGGTGCTTTGGCAAAGTACTCCTGCCCGACCGGTTCAACCTCGAACCCGGAGGCGCGGATTGCCGCCCCGATCTCGCGGGTAAGATGGCAATTGCCCGCTATCGTCTTCCAGACCGGCTCGATCCGGCGCTGCCAGCGCACCACGCCTGCATCGGGCGCGCGTCCGTGTTCGAGATAGATCAGGCGTCCGCCCGGTTTCAGCACCCGGCGCAGCTCAGCCAGCACCTGCGCCTGATCGTCCACCGAACATAGCGTGTAAGTGCAGACCACCGTATCGAAGGCACTGTCGGCAAAGGGGATGTTCTCGCCTACCCCGGCGCGAATATCGGCGTCTAGCCCGCTCGCCTTCGCACTGCCCCGCGCCGCTTCCAGCAGGCTGGCATTGGGATCGATTCCGGCGAAACTGGTGATCTGGGCAGGATCGTAAAACTGCTGGTTGAAGCCGCCGCCGCAGCCAAGTTCGAACACTGCGCCGCGCGCCATGGGCACGACCTGATTGCGCAGTTGCGTCAGCTCACCGCTGTTGCAGCCCTTCGCAATAAGGCGCGGAAGCACATGCGCATCGTACCAGGACCTTACCCCCATCGCCGCTCCTTTGCGCCGCCAGACCTGCACTCTAGCACGTCACCGCGCCGCCACCAATCCCGGTGCAATTGCCCGTGTTGCCAACAAAACCGCGCTTATGGGGCGAAATTCCCCGCTCTGCTGCGCCTGCACACCTTGCGCCACCGCGTCAGGCGGCTAGATAGGGACCAAATCTATACAGGACCGATCCCATGGCGACCTTCACCCTCCCCAAGAACTCCAAGATTTCCGGCAAGGGCAATGTCCATAAGGCCGAAGGCGCGGCCCGTGTGAAGTCCTTCAAGATTTACCGGTACGATCCCGACAGCGGCAAGAACCCGCATTACGACACCTTCGAGATCGACCTCGACGAGTGCGGCCCGATGGTTCTCGACGCGCTGTTCAAGATCAAGAACGAGGTCGACCCCACGCTGACCTTCCGCCGCTCGTGCCGTGAGGGCATCTGCGGGTCTTGCGCGATGAACATGAACGGCAAGAACGGCCTTGCCTGCACCACCGCCATCGAAGACCTCTCGGGCGAAGTTCGCATCACGCCGCTGCCCGCCATGGACGTGGTCAAGGATCTGGTGCCCGACTTCACCCACTTCTACGCCCAGTATGCCAGCATCCGCCCCTGGCTGCAGACCGTCAGCACCACGCCTTCGGGCAAGGAACGGCTGCAGTCGCCTGAACAGCGCGAGAAGCTCGATGGGCTGTACGAGTGCATCCTGTGCGCTTGCTGCTCGACCTCGTGCCCAAGCTACTGGTGGAATTCCGACAAGTTCCTCGGCCCGGCGATCCTGTTGCAGGCCTATCGCTGGCTTGCCGACAGCCGCGACGAGATGACCGG
>DDFY01000021.1:0-50281 GCA_002337385.1 Erythrobacter sp. UBA1916 | reverse complement strand
AAGGCGATCGCCGAAACCAAGAAGATGATGGCCGAAAGGCACATTTGACCCTTGGCGGAATTGCACGAGGCGGCTCAGCGCCGAGAACACCCGGACTATCCCGGTTGGTACGACGGAAGCCTGGGCCAGGCTGAACACTACAATCGGGCTGTCATGGGCACCTTGCTGGTCAGGCGCGATACGCCGAACCTGGCGCGCGTGCGGATGCTTCCGGAAGAGTGGCACAAGAACCAGTACGGCGTGATCCACGGCGGCATGGTGCTTGGCCTGATCGACATTGCGGGCTTTGCCGCCGCGGTGGAGCTGACCGACGGCAAGTTCCCCGGCGGGGTGACGATCGAGCTTCACAACCACTTCGTGGGCTCGGGCGATCCGGCACTACCGCTTGATGCGGTTACGGAGATCGTCCGCGAGACGGGCAAGATGCTGTTCGTACGTGGCACCGTGGAGCAGGAGGATACCGTCATCGGCACGTGGTCCTCGATCCTGCGAAAGATCTCGCCCAGATGAGCGTGCTCGCGCGCTACGAACGGCTGATCGCGGACGGCCAGCTCCGCCCTGATCCCGACCAACGCCGCGCCGCTGAACGGCTCGACCGGCTCCAACGCGAACTGGAAGCCGACGAATCCGGCGGACTGCTCGGCCAGCTGTTCGGGCGCAAGAAGGTCCGTCCGCAAGGCGTTTACATGTGGGGCGGTGTCGGGCGCGGCAAGTCGATGTTGATGGACCTGTTCCACGACAACCTCGCCATTACCGAGAAGCGCCGCGCACATTTCCATGCCTTCATGCAGGAGGTCCACGCCCGCCTGCGCGATGCCCGCAAGAGCGAGAGCGGAGACCCCATCCCGGTCATCGCGCGCGATATTGCCGCTGGCTTGCGCGTCCTGGCTTTTGACGAGATGGTCGTCACCAACTCCGCTGACGCGATGATCATGAGCCGGCTGTTCACCGCGTTGATCCACGATCATTCGATTGCCGTGGTCACCACCAGCAACCGCCCTCCCCGCGATCTCTACAAGGACGGGATCAACCGCGACCTGTTCCTCCCCTTCATCACGTTGATCGAGGAAGAGCTGGACGTGCTCACGCTCGACGGACCGACCGATTACCGGATGCAGCGGATCGGTGGTCTCGACACCTGGCATTGTCCACTCGGCGATGAGGCCACGGCCAAGGTGCGCGAGGCCTTCTTCCGCCTGACCGACTTTGCTCCCGAAGATGCCGCCAACGTGCCCTCGGGCGAGCTTGATGTGGGCGGCGGGCGCATGTTGCATGTGCCCAAGAGCCTCAAGGGCGTGGCCGTGTTCAGCTTCAAGCGGTTATGCGGTGAGGCCCGCGGCGCGCCCGACTATCTTGCCATTGCCCGGGCCTATCACACGGTGATCCTGGTCGGCATTCCGCAGATGGGGCCGCAGATGCGCAACGAGGCCGCGCGCTTCGTGACGCTGATCGATTCGCTGTACGAACACCGGGTGAAGCTGTTCACCACTGCTGCCTGCGCGCCCGACGACCTCTATCCCTCAGGCGACGGGGCCTTCGAGTTCGAACGCACCGTGAGCCGCCTCAACGAAATGCAGAGCCGTGAATATATGGCGCTGGGCCACGGCGAAAGTGATTAAGCCGTAATCCCGAGCCGGGCGAGCGACCGGTCAAGCATCACCAGTTGCCACAGCAGCCGCCCATGATCTGAGCGGCCCGCGATATGGTCTTCAGCCAGGGTGGACAGGCGCACGTTGTCGAACCAGCCCGTCCGCGCCAGCGCCGATGGCCCTGCGATGCCGCGCGCCTTGTCGGCCAGCGGCCCGCGAAACCACTCGGCAATCGGGGTCACGAAGCCCTGCTTCGGGCGATAGAGAATGTCCTTCGGCAGATAGCGTTCCATCGCCTTCTTCAGCAGCCACTTGCCCTGCCCGCCCTTTACCCGCAGCCCCTCGGGCAGCTGCGCGCAGAACTCCACCAGATGGTGATCGAGCAGCGGCTCGCGCGCTTCGAGGCTCACGGCCATCGAGGTGCGGTCGACCTTGGTGAGAATATCGCCGGGCAGCCAGAACGTGAGATCGGCATATTGCGCGGCATCGAGGCCGCTGCGAGCCGGTGCGCGAGCCATGCGTTCGATCAGCGCCGTCTCGCCGCGATAGTCGCCGATTTGCTTGGCAAGCGCATCCGAATAGAGTCCGAGACGGACCTCAGGCGGGGTCACCGACAGGCCCCGCGCATAGCCCTGTGGTCCCGTCCCCGACAGCGATTGCAGCGTGGACTTGAAGCGCAGGGGACGTGGCAACCAGTCCGCCTTGGGCCAGGCGGCACCCAGCGGCGCCAGCGCCTTCTCGCGCAGCGACTGCGGGATTAGGCCGCGAATACGTTCCTCGTGGGCATGGAAGACCTGACGGCGATAGCCCGCCAGCGCCTCGTCTGCCCCGTCGCCTGAAAGCGCAACGGTCACACCTTCGCGCGCGAGTTGGCATACGCGCCAGGTCGGCAGCGCCGAGGCATCGGCAAATGGCTCGTCGAACATGCCGGCAATGGCGTCGATAGCGTCGAACTGGTCGGCGCTTACCGTGCGCGCGGCGTGGTTGGTGGCGAACAGCTCGGCCACGCGCTCGGCATAGGTGGTCTCATCGGCGCTGGCGACGTCGAAGCCGATGGAACAGGTGCGCACCGGATCGCGCGATTCTTCCGCCATCATCGCCACTACGGTGGAGCTATCGACCCCGCCCGAGAGGAACGCGCCCAGCGGCACGTCGGCCACCATGCGCGAGGAGACCGCCAGCTTCAGCCGGTGCAACAATTCGGCTTCGAGATCGCGCGTGTTGCCCTGATGGCGGTCAGCGAAGGAGATGTCCCAGTAACGCTGCGGGCTCGGCACCGCGCTTTCATGCCGCAGAAGCAGGGTATGCGCGACAGGCAGTTTCTCGACCCCTTTCAGGATCGAGCGATGATCGGGGACATAGCCCCACGTCATGTAGTCCTCGATCGCCAGCGGATCGACCTCGCGGCGCAGCAGGGGGTGTGCCAACAGCCCCTTCAGCTCGGAAGCGAAGGCCAGAGACCCATCGGAAAGCCGCGCCAGAAACAGCGGCTTCACCCCGAACCGGTCGCGGGCAAGGAACAGCGTGCGCTCGCCCTGATCGTAAATCGCGAAGGCGAACATGCCATCGAGCCGCCGCGCACAGTCCGGCCCCCAGCGCCGCCAGGCCGCGAGGATCACTTCGGTGTCGCCATCGGTGCGGAACTGCTCGCCCATTGCGGCAAGGTCGCGGCGCAACTCGCGGTAGTTGTAGATTTCGCCGTTGAACACGATGGCCGTGCGCTCGTCGGGCGAGAGCATCGGTTGCGGTGATCCGGCGATATCGATGATCGAGAGCCGGCGGTGGCCGAGCGCGACACCCGGTGCGCTCCAGACGCCCGAACCGTCAGGCCCACGATGGGCGAGCACGTCGCACATCCGCTCGACCCGACCTGGGTCGACCGGTTTGATCGTGCCACAGTGAAAAATGCCAGCGATCCCGCACATGGGCGCGGTGCCTAGTCCAAGCCGACGATACGGTCCATCCATTTGCCGGACGGGCCGATAGCGGCGAGGAAGTCTGCAACGGCGGCTTCAGCTTGCGCGCCCTCGCCCTCTGCGGAAACGATCAGCGTTGCCGTGGGCCGAGCCGTGAACAGCAAACGGTCGCGCATGGTCAGCGCCTTGAGTTCAAGGCGGCTGCTGCCCATCCAGTCGCCATGGCGATACCAGGTCATGGCAAGACGCGGGTGGATACCCACGGCCTGAAGCCAGTCACCCTTGCCGCCATCGATAGCCGGTGCCTCGCCCAGCCAGCGCCACTCCGTGCCCGGCGGTTGCGCACCCTCGCCATAGGCACCGGCCTCGCGGCCTTCTTCCTGCGCGCCATAGTAGGCGAGAAACACATCGACCTGCTGGCCGCTGGCGCTGCGATAGGTGCCGAACAGGCGGCGGTCCGCGCCCGGAGCATGGGGACGCCATGCCCAGGCCTGCTCGGTCGGCACTTGCTCCCAACCGGCCACCTGCGGCAACGCGATAGCCTGCGGTAGATCGGCCTCGAGGGCGCGTGCAGCGCCTGCCCATGCGGCCATGGCCACGGCAAGAATGCCAATGCCCGCCAGCACCGTCGAGCCCGCAGCCGAGAACCGCTCCAACGGAGCGATCCAGCGTGCGCCTTCGATGTCGCTGAGGTCGATTGCCGGGTCATCCATGCTGCGGTCGAAAAAGCGCCAGCCCGCGCCGATCAGGATGCCCATCACCACGGCGAAGAAGATCCAACCGTAAAAGATATGGTCGAACCCGGCGGCAAACTCGATGCCCTGAAACTGTGCGATGTAGATCGTGCCCCAGGCGCGCACGCCGTTGGCGAGAATGGGAACGACGACAGAAGCCACCATGAACGCCGCACGGCGCCAGACCGATTGGAAGCACTGGTTCGCAACCAATGCGCCAAGCGCCACCATCGCGACGAGGAACTTCACCCCCGAGCAGGCTTCCGCGACCTCGAACAGGCCGACCGGCGTATCGATGAACACCCCTTCGATCTCGGCGGGAATGCCCGAGGCATGGGTGAGCGCAATGGTGATGTCCGCCGTGATCGTTTGCAGCGCGGGCACCAGTTCGTCGCCAAAGGGCACGAGGAACGCGCTATAGAACAGCGGAAACAGCAGCGCATAGGCGACGCGCGGGCCGAGCAGCGCGAGCACGCTGGCAGGCAGCATCGCCACCGCGCCGAGCTGGCTCGCCGTGGCCAGTCCAGAGATATTGCCGAGCAGCCAGACCAGCAATGCTGCGCCCAATGCCAACAAGCCGGGCCACCATGCACGCGGGGTCAGCCGGGCGAGTTCGGGCAATCGTTGCCACACGAGCCAGGCAATGATCGGCGGCACCAGCAGGATGTGGTTGTAGGTCGAATTGCTCCACCAATGGCCAACCATCGCCGCCCAGTCGCCCGCGCACAGCGCCAGCAGCGCCGCCCAGGCCAGCGCCAGCTGCAACAACGGGCCTTGCCACTGCGGAGCAATGCTCTCGGTGATCGGAGCGCTTGTGGGCTGCATTACCTCAAGCCGCATTGCGAACGTTCGAACGGGCTTTGCCATGGCCACTCTCGGGCGTCGCGCCGACGAGGTCGGCCAGCGGTGCCATCATGGCGGGCCAGCTCATCTTGCGATGGACCAGATGGCGCGCCGCTTCGCCAATACGCTGGGCACGGTTCGTGTCATCGGTCAGCGCACAGGCGAGGGTCGCAAACTCGGCATCGCTGTCGCAGCGCAGGAAGTGTTCGCCATCGCAGCCGCCTATTCCCGTCAGCGCCTCGGGTGAGGCGAGCACGGTCTTGCCCATCGCCATGGCTTCGAGCACCTTGTTCTGCACGCCGCGGGCAATGGTGAGCGGAACCACCACCATGCTGGCCGCCGCGAGGAACGGGCGCATGTCGGGCACTTCACCCCACACCTGCGTGCCTGGCTCGGCCGCCAGCTTTTGCACCGCTGCGGTGGGCGCGCGGCCAACGATGTGGAACTGCGCGTTGGGCTTTTGGGCACGGATCGCGGGCATGATCTGCCGGGCGAACCGCTCCACCGCCTCGATGTTGGGCGCATAGTCCATCTGCCCGGAGAACACGAACTGAGGCCCCTCGGCACCTGCCAGCTCGGCTTGGGGGTGAACCGCAGCCGGGTCGAAGGCCGTGCAGTCGATCCCGTTGCGCAGCGCGCCGATGTTCCGCGCCTCGGCGCACCGCGCGCGCATCAGCGCAGCCTCTTCCTCGCTCACCAGCAGGGAGCAATCGGCGCGGACAGCAAGCTGGGCTTCGTACCGGCGCAGAAGCTTGCCCTCGCGTGCATGGACCCAGCGCATCGGCCAGCCGCTCTTCGGGGCATAGGCTTCGAACTTGGCCGAATCGACATCGACGAAATCGACCACCAGTCGCCCGGACCAATCCTGCGGCACATATTGGCCCATCTGGCCGGAAAAGACGTAGATCGTTTCGATCGGACGGCTTGCTAATGTCTCGCGCACCCAGCGGTGCAATTCGCGATTGGAAAAGGCCGAAACACTGATCGGCTCGCCCTTTGCCAAAGCTTCGATCCCTGCGAGGGGGAGCGGCTTGGTGCGCCGCGGCATGCAATAGCTGGTGGCCACTTCCGCCAGCGCCCTTTCCTCGGCCATGTCCGCATCAGTCTCGCCAAGACATGCGACACACACCGGGGCAAGCTCAGCCAGAGCCTTCAGCACGTTGTGCGAACGGATCTTGTCGCCGCGATCGGGCGGAAACGGTGTCCGGTGGGCAATGAACAGAATTTCGCCAGCCATTATCCCAGCCCCCGCGCGATGACAGGGCCGAGCCGGTTGGCAATCGCCAGCGGCAGCTGCTTCCACGCGGCAATGCGCGACTGGTGCTGCGGGCTGAGCGGATCGGCGTCACGCGCTTCGCACCCCGGCACCGTCCACTCGGCATAGGTCAGCGGCTCAGGCTCGAACCCCCAGGTCTTCTTGTAGGCATAGGGGCCAGTGCCGGTCTTGCTGCGACCGAAGTCAAACTGGGTACAGCCTCGGCGGCGGGCATGGCACATTAGGTCGTAATACATCCGATCATTGCTGCGCAGGCGGCGCGCCGCATAGGTGCCGCCGCCCCAATAGGGCATCACTACGCCCGCGTGATAGAACGAGAGCACCGAAGAAACCGGCACACCCTGATGGCGCACGGTCAGGATATCGGCATCGACCGCATCCAGCACCGCATCGAACAGGCTGCGCGGAAATACCGGCGTGCCAAGATTGCGCACGCTTTCAGCATAGACGCCATAGTGCGCCGCACGGTCGCTTTCATCGCGGCCGATGCTGACCTCCAGCTCGCCCGCAAGGCTCTTGCGAACCTCGGCGCGCTGCTTGCGCGGGATCGCGGCAAGCTGGGCGTCGTCGTCCTCCGCCAGCGGCATGACGAAGCCGCAATAGCGCTCTGTAAGCATGTCCCAGCCCGCGCGAGCCGGTCCGCCGCGCAGCTCCACGCTCGAACACGAAAGGCGCTGCGCCAGTTCTTCGACTGCCACGATCAGCTGTTCGGCAACCCGCTGATCCACCGCTAAAGCGCCGCCGCCGACAGCAAAGCCCGACGATGCCAGCGTGCGCCCGAAAATCGGCGAATGCAGCTCGCTGAGCGGCAGCCACCCGGTAAGCTCACCGCCGCGCTCGGCAATCAGGCCAAGCGCTCTCTGCCCGGTGCCGCGCTCAACGGCATGGAGCCATTGCGGAGAGTGAAACAGACTGCCGCCTTGCTGCGCGACAAAGGCTTCGATGCGCGTGCATTCATCGGGCTGCGAAAGCTCGGCGAGACGCACGGAATGGCTGGTCATGGCAAAGGGGGCGTTCATTGTGCTGCGTCCAGCGCCGCCGCCTCATGCGCGGCGACCTTGTCGACCCGGTCCCAGGCAAATTCACTCACAACCCGCGCGAGCTTGTCGGCCATACGGTCAAGATTGGTGTAATGGCGAAAGCGCGAGCGCAGCGGAGCATTGGGCACGCGCGGTTGCTCCGGGTCCACCTCCCAGGGGTGGAAATAGAAGATCGCGGGCCGTCCCTCCTGGCTGTTCACCTGCCGGATGGCCCATCGGCTGAAACCATAGGGCAGCACGCGGAAGAACCCGCCGCCGCCAGCAGCAATGCGCCGCTGTCCGAACATCGCGGTGGTCACTGGCAGTTCGAGCAGTGCAGCATCGGGAAGCGGGCGAAAGGCAAAGCGCGGTGCTTCGGGCCAGCCATAGTGATCGTGCGCGATCGGGGCCACACTCGACGAGTAATCATAGCCCTGCTCGGCCAGCACTTCGAACGCCCACGGGGTGCGGGTGTCGATGGAAAAACTCGGGGCGCGATAACCCTTTACCGCAGTTCCGCCAGCGTCTTCCAACACGGCCTGCGCGCGGGATATGTCTTCGGCAAATTGTTCGCGGGTGAGCGTGAACACGCGGGCATGATCCCACCCGTGGCTGGCGATTTCGTGGCCTTGCTCGGCGATGCGGCGGATCAGGCGCTTGTGCCTTTCGGCGACCCAGCCCAGCGTGAAGAAGGTGGCTTTGACCTGCGCCTCGTCGAACATGGCGAGGATAGCCTCGACATTGCGCTCCACCCGGTCCTCAAGTGAGGGCCAGTTGTCACGCTCGATCACGTTCTCGAATGCGCCGACCTGGAACCAGTCCTCGACATCGACCGACAGGGCGTTGACCACCCTTGCGGCGGCGGCCTGGCCCTTCCGGGCGGCACGATCTGGCGTAATCGCGTTCACGGTGCCTTGCCCCCGACCGCCGCTCAGGCGGCCTTGCTCGAATCCATTTCCGCCTCGATCCACTCGATCAGCATCGATAGTGTCTGGCGGATGGTGCGCTCCTGCTCGAACGTGCGTGCCTCAAGCTTTGCCATTTCGGCGCGCAACGCCTCGATCTCGGGCGTAAGCAGGCGCTTGACGCTTTCTTCCGCCTGGCCTGACAGATCGAGCACAGCATGTTGCAGTTCGGCGATCTGCTCGTGAATGGCTTCCTGATCGGTATCACCCTCGGCCTTGGGGCTGTTCTCAGCCTTGGCCGCCAGTTCATCGAGCGCATGGCCGAGTTCGGCAATACGCACGTCACGCTCTGCCAGCAGGTCGTCGATCAGCTGCGGGTCAATCGCGGGTGCTGCAAACCGCGCAGGTTCCGCCTCGGCGGAGGCCTCGCTGAACATCTGCGGCTTGTGCGGCTGCCCCCCTGCCCCGACCGGAGCAAGATGGGCCGTCTCCGACGCCATTTCGGCAAGCACCTGATCGAGCAGCTCGACATCGAGCGTTTCGACGTGATCCAGCGAGCCGAGCATCAGCAAACGGTTAACGATCTGGTTGACCTTGCGGGGAATGCCCCCGCTCGCTTCGTACAGCTCGGCAAACACGCCATCGGCGAATTGCGGGTTGCCCTGCCAGCCAGCCTTCTGGAGGCGGTGCAACACATAGGGCTCGACCTCATCGGGCTGCATCGGTTCGAGGTGATGGGCAGCGATAATACGCTGGCGCAGCTGCTCCAGCGAGGGTTCGTTCTGCAACGTGGTGCGGAATTCCGGCTGGCCGAGCAGCAGCACCTGCAACAGCGGATGGCTGCCGAGCTGGAAGTTCGAAAGCATCCGCAGCTCTTCTAGTGCCGAGACCGAAAGGTTCTGCGATTCGTCCACGACCAGCAGGCACCGACGGCCGGCGCGCGCTTCCTCGTGCAGGAAGGCTTCGATCTCGCCGAGCGCCGTGGCCTTGTCGTGACCGGAGACCGGCAGGCCAAACGCCCGGGCAACGACATGGACAATCTCTTCGCCATCGAGGTGGCTGGTGACGACCTGCGCCACCGTGACCTGGTTTTCATCAAGGCTGCGGATCGTATGGGCGGCCAGCGTCGACTTACCCGCGCCGATCTCGCCAGTGATGACGATGAAGCCCTCACCCTGTGCAAGGCCATAGCCAAGATAGGACAGCGCCTTCCGATGCGTGGCGCTGCGGAAGAAGAAGTCCGGATCCGGGGTCAGCTGGAATGGCTTCGCGGTAAAGCCGTAGAATTGGTCTTGCATCTGTGAACTCCCGTAGTCCGTCAGAATGAGTAGCGCAGGCCGAGCAGGGCCGAGGCAGAGGTGTAGTCGGGCAGGCTTTCTCGCGTGATGCCATCAAGCCCGATGGCTGCTGTGCCGCTCAAACCGGCGATAATCGTTCTGTTGTATGCCAAGTTTGCGCTGTAGCCCAGCGAGCTGCCAGCGTTATCAAGCCGAGTATCGAACCATGAGGCCGTGGCGCCGAAGTTGAGGCTCGACTGGCGATCAAGCTGCCGACTGGCATAGGCGGCCACCCAATAGTTCTCGTCGGTGAGGCCATCGAGCGGGGCCAGCACGGTGCCCGCCGCCGCGATATATTTGCGCCGATCGTAGCCCAGGCCGAAGCCCAGTTGGCTGCGGCCCCGGGTGTGAGAGAACGAGGCGCTGACACCGCGCCGACGATAGGTCGCCGAGCGGAGCGAGCCGAGCCCGGCAAGCGTGCAGTTGCCGCCTTCGGCACTGCCCACGCAGCCGTTCAGGTCTCCGGTCACGGGATTGCGGAAAGCATCGAAGTTGGTGCTCAGCCCTTCGATCGAGCTGGCGATCTGGCCGCCGAAGCCGGTGATGTTGTCATACACCGAGACATTGAGCGCCGTATTCGCGCTGGGCGTGTAGGAGAGCGAACCATAGTAGGTGGTCGAATCGTAGCGACGGCCCACGGTGGCGGTTAAGGTCGTGCGCCGGCTTGGGCGCCACATTACGCCGACGTCCCAGATCAGCCCGTCGGTTTCGTAGGCGATCTGGCGTGGCTGGCTGTCGTCGGTGACGAAGCGGCCATCGCTCCCGATCACCGGGTCGCCATTGGCGTCACGCACCGCGTCGCGGCTCGAAATCGTGACATCCTCATAGCCGAGGCCACCGATCAGCGCGAGATCGCGGCGGATCGGCACGGTCACTTCGCCGCGCACATGGCGGTCGTCGATCCGCTGGTCGAGGTTGGAGATGTCTTGCCGGTTCCACCCGGCTTCCGCGCCAATGCCAACCGGTAGAACCACATTGGGGGCAATTCCTGCCCGCAGCGTGGCCGACTGGCTCACACTGTCGTCGAAAACGTCAACCAGGCTGCCTGTCGAAGAGGTCGGCACAATCCCAGGCGACTCGACCCGCGAGTAGCCGATCCGATAGGCTCCGCTGACTTCGACATCGCCCACATGCGTTTGCACGCTGGGGCCGCCGTAGACTGAGTAAATCTGCGTGGTTAAATCCGAATTGGCGCCATAGCCGCCGAGCGAACTGGCACCGTTGCTGCCGATCCGCGTCCGGGCTGCCATGCCGCCCGCTTCAAGCGTGACCGACCGCGGCACCAGCGCGAGCGAACCACGCGCCACGCCGGTCAGGGTATCGACATCGGATACATCGTCGTCCCACCCGATCGAGCGTTCGTAGCGTAGCGACACCGACCCGGCGGAATTGCGCCCGGCAATCGTGGCGTCGACACCTGCGGCAAGGCGCGAGTAAGTGAACACATCGGAGCCCGGCTGTAGCTCGGCGGTCACGACCTGCGCCGCCTCAATGTAAGGCGTAATCACAGCGTGGCTGCGACGATCTTCGCCCTTGTCGGCATCTTGCGCCAGCACCGGGGTGCCAAGCGATGCGATCAGGGCTGCGGCCAGAGCAGTCGTATTCCGGTACTTGAGCATGACGATCATGCCTCCTGCCCGTAATAGGTGCCGAAGCGGCGGCCGCTGGGGCTGAAATGGGCCGCGTTGAGCAGCAGTTTGATATCGGGGCAGGCCGACAGCAAGGTGAGCGCATCTTCGAGCGCGCTCTGGCCGGTGCGATCAGCCCGCGTCACGACGATGGCCTGGCCCACGTGGCGGGCAAGCTCTGCCGCCGGAGAGGCCGCCAGTGCCGGGGGCGAATCGAAGATCACGATCCGGTTGGGCGCGCCAGCAGTCAGCCGATCAAGCACCTCGGCGGTGCGGGAACTGGCGAGAAATTCGCTGTCGGAATTGGTCTGGTTGCCCGCGGGCAGCACCAGCAGCCCGGCAATGTCGGTCTCGATAATGCAATCATCCAGCTGCACTTCGGGATTGGCGAGCACGTCCATCAGGCCGGGGCCGCTCGGAAGCCCAAGTGTCGAGAGGATCGACGGCTTGGCGAAGTCGGCATCGACCAGCAGCACTTCGCTGTCTTTTTCCGCCGCCATCGCCAGCGCGAGGTTGGAGGCGCAGAAGGTCTTCCCTTCGGCTGGCAGCGGTGAGCACACCAGCACCCGCTGGCCTCGGGCGCCCTTGCCCGCCTCGCGCGCTTTGCGCACCGAGTTGAGCACCTGCCGCTTCACGATGCGGAATTCTTCCAGCAGGCCGGTTACCTGGCCTTCAGGCTGGATCAGGCCGGCGCGCTGCAATTGCTCGCGATCGATCGGCTCGATGTGGCCGGAAAGGCGCAGCGGAGCGAGATGAGTCGGTTCCGGCTGCGAAACCTGAGCGTCGGGCGCACGACGGTCAGCAACCGGGGCCTCGTTAGCGCGGAAGGTCGGCTGCGGGTCACGCGGGGCCACCGGCCGCTCGGCGCGCTTGGGAGCCTGCCGGTTCACCGGAGGCGCAAGGTTGCTCGGCACCGGAGCGGTGCTCAGCTTCTCTGCGCCCCAGACGTCGTCTTCACGGTCGAACAGCGAGCGGCCGGGGGTGGGAATCTTGCTCTGGTCGGTCATGCACGCATCCTCATGCCACCAGCCCACGCTGGACGAATTCGAGCCCCATCAGCACCACGAACAACAGCCCCAACCCGCCAACACCGACGGCAAAGTACTTGAGGCGTTTGGCACGCAAGGCTCGGCCCGCCTGGGTAAAGGTGTGCGATACGGTCCCGATAACGGGCAACCCGATCTCGCGTTCGAGCTGGCTGGCGGTGGCAAATGTGGAGCCGAGTTTGGACAGGGCGAAGGCAGTCGCGCCGCCGGCACCAAGCCCGATGATCAGCACGCCCGCCAACAGCAGCGGCCGGTTTGGCGCGGCAGGCTTGCGGGGCGTGCTCGGCGGGTCGATCACTTCGAACTTCACCGCGCTGTTCTCGCTTTCCACATCGCCGCGCAGGCGCAACTGTTCGCGATCGTTGAGCAGGTCGTCGTAGCGCTTGCGCAGCACGTCGTAGTCACGGCTGATGCGTTGGGCTTCGGCGGTTGCAGCCGGCTCACGCGCGAGGCTTCCGTTGATCGAGGCGATCTCCGCCCGCAGCGCTGCAGCGCGTGACATGAGCGACTGCACATTGGCTTCGCGCTCGACCAGCATCGACTGGAGCGAGGTAAAGGCCGGGTTGAGCGAGCCTCCGCCACCGGCGCCGCCATTGCGCTGGACCGTGGCGCGCAAGTTCTCAACTGTGCGCTCCGCGGCCACCAGATCGGGGTGTTCAGGCGTAAGCCCACGCGCCTGCAAAGCGGCAAGGTTCGCCTCGGCCTGAGCCAGTGCCGCCTGCGGACCGCCCGAATTGGCGGTGACAATGGTGCGCGGCGTGCTGGCGAGCTGGCCGCGCAGGGCGGCAAGCGCGCTTTGAGCGGCGGCAAGGTCAGCCTCGACGCTACGAAGCTGGCTGCGCGCGGCGCTCATCTGCGAGGCAATCGCGGCCGAGCCGCCAACGAGGTCAGGGTTCTCCGCCTCGAAGGCGAGCCGGCGCTGCTCGGCCTCGGCCAGTTCGGCTTCGCGTTCTTCGAGCTGCTGGTTGAGGAACGCGATCGACTGCTGCATTTCGTCACGTGCGCCGCCGAGATTTTCCTCGCGGAAAATGTCGATCATGCGCTGGGCGACGGTCTGCGCCAGTTCCGCGTTCTCGCGGTCGGAATAGTCCCTGCGGCCAATGGTCGCGGTAATCTCGAAGACGTTCTCGCCCTGGCTCTCGATCGTGATTTCCTTGGCAAGGTCCGTGGTCGCCCGCTCCATTTCGCTGGGGCTGGTAACAGCATCGCCGAGGCGGGTCGCTCGCACAACCTTCTCAAGGTTGACCGTGCTGAGCAGCGTCTGCTGGATGCGTTCGATATCGCGTGCCCGGCTGGCCGAGCCAATGCCGATCTGTTCGGCCAGCACATCGTCGAGCTGGATGAAGATGCGGGTTTGGCTCTCGTAAGAGTTGGGAATCAGCGCCACGACGAGCCAGCCCAGAAGGCATACCCCCCAGGCAACACCGAGTGCCAGCCAACGGCGGTTCCACACCGCCCAGATTGCTGCCCGGACTTCTTCCAGAAGTTGCTTCAAGCCCCCAGCCTCCGGCTCAGAACATGCTTTCCGGGATGATGATCACATCACCCGGCATCAGCATCACGTTCGCGTCGCTGTCGCCCTTGCGCAGCAGGTCGGAGAGACGCAATGAATATTCCGCCTGCTGGCCGCTTTCGCGATCGAAGCGGATCAGCTTGGCGCGGTTGCCCGCCGCATATTCACTCAGGCCGCCAACGGCGATCATCGCGTCGAGCAGCGTCATGTTCGCGCGGTAAGGCAGCGAAGCGGGCTTCTCGGTGGCGCCGACAATGCGGACCTGCTGGCTGAAAGTGCCGGCGAACTTGTTGACGATGACGGTGACCAGCGGCTCCTCGATATATTGCGAGAGCTGCAGGCGGATGTCTTCGGCCAGCATGGTCGGGGTCTTGCCCACGGCGGGCATGTCGGCGACCAGCGGCGTGGTGATCCGGCCATCGGGCCGCACCTGCACCGAGGCGCCAAGCTCGTCGTTCCGCCACACGTGGATCGTTAATTCATCAAGCGGGCCAATGACATATTCCTCGCCCGGGCCTTCCTGCATCGCCACGAAGCGGGCAGGTTGAAGCTGCGGACCATTGCTGGACGCGCATCCGCCCAGCGTCAGCGCAAGGGCCGCACCGGTGAGAGTGAGACGGGCGATTTTTGTCATTCGCATCGAAAGTCCTTCACGTGGTCGAGCCGTTGTCGCAACCGGGGGTGAGCCCGAATTGGCAACATGGCCCGTGGATCCGCGCTCGCTTGTCGCGAAAAAGGGTGAACATTGCGTTAGTTTTGCGTCCAAACCCGCCTAAAGAGCCGGTTTTGTGGAGCTACGTCCCAAAAGGGGACGACTTGCGGATGGTGGGTCAGAACTCCGTCAGACGAGCATTTCGACCGCTGGCCCCTGCCCCAGGAAGGTCGCCGGGCTGGCGCTGGCGCCATAGGCACCGGCGCAAAAAACCGCGACCAAATCACCCACGTCAGCATGCGGAAGCATGGCATTGTCGGCCAGTCTGTCCAACGGAGTACACAGGCACCCAACGACGCTTGCCTCTTCCTCGCCCGGTGCATCGAAATGGCTGGCAATGGCGAGCGGATAGTTGCGACGAACCACCGCGCCGAAGTTGCCTGATGCGGCCAGCTGGTGATGCAATCCGCCATCGGTGACGAGATAGGTCGTGCCGTGGCTGACTTTGCGATCAACAATCCGGGTGAGGTAAACCCCCGCTTCGCCGACCAGATAGCGGCCCAGTTCGATGGCAAACTGCGTTTGGCTGAGCCGCTCGGGCAGTTGAGCCAATTGTGCCCCCAGTGCGGAGCCGATAGCGGCAATATCGAGCGGCGTATCCTTGTCGAAATAGGGAATGCCGAAACCGCCCCCCATGTTGAGATGCGGCACCGCGACGCCTGCCTCATCGCCAAGGCGAGCCGCCAAAGCAATCACATTGGCCTGCGTCTCGATGATGGCTGACGGGTCCAACGCCTGGCTGCCGGTGTAGATATGAAAGCCGCGCCAATCCGCACCTTCATCGACGATACGCCGCGCCAGAGCGGGCACCTGTTCCTCGTCGATCCCGAAGGGCTTTGCCCCGCCGCCCATCTTCATGCCCGAACCACGCATTTCGAAGCCCGGATTGACCCGAATGGCGAGGCGCGGCTTGACCGAAAGCGCCTTGCCCATGGCCAGCGCCCGCGAAATTTCACCTTCGCTTTCGCAGTTTAGCGTGACCCCGGTGGTGATCGCAGCCTTCAGTTCTGCATCGCGCTTGCCCGGCCCGGCAAAGCTGATTTCACGCGGAAGGTAGCCCGCCGCGCGGGCGATCTCCAGCTCACCGCCCGAGGCTATATCGAGCCCGTCGACCAGCTCGGAAATGTGTTCGAGCAATGGCGGATAGGGATTGGCCTTCATCGCATAGTGAATGGCGAGCTGCTCGGGCATGGCCTCGCGCAAGGCCGCGACCCGCGCACTAACGATGTCGCGCGAATAGACGAACAGCGGGGTGCGCCGCGCCTCCTTGACCAGCGCCGAAGCCTTGCGCCCGCCAATCGCGAGTTCGCCGTCGATGGCGGAATAGTCTGCCGGAATGGGGCCAAGCGGCTTCATGAAAGATCCTTTGCAAGGGCAGCCCGGTCAATCTTGCCGTTCGGATTCAATGGCATGGCCTCGACCCAACGGATAACCGCTGGCTGCATGAAATTGGGTAAGTCAGCGCGTAAGGCTGCTCTCAAGGCCTCCTCATCGCCGCTGCCGCGCACCACCAGATGGATCGCCTGACCGAGCCGCGCATTAGGCACACCGAAGGCAGCGGCCTCGCTGGCATGTCCTGTTGCGACTGCGGCTTCTTCGATTTCCTGTGGGCTGATTCGGTTGCCTGCGCTCTTGATCATGGCATCGGTGCGACCGACGAAATGCAGCAGGTCCAGCTCGTCCCTCCGCACCGTGTCACCCGAGAACACGGCCATGCCGCCATAGACCGAGGCCTTGGGTGCAGGCTTGAAGCGTTCGGCGGTGCGCTCCGGATCGTTCCAATAACCCTGCGCGACCAGCGGCCCGCAATGGACCAGTTCGCCCTCGCTTGACACTTCGCCGGCCTCGTCGACCACGAGGATTTCGGCAAAGGGGATGGCGCGGCCCATCGAGGTCGGATGGGCATCGACCATCGCCGGATCGAGATAGGTCGAACGGAAGGCCTCGGTCAGCCCGTACATCGGAAACAGACGAGCCTGCGGGAAACGGGTGCGCAGCGTGCGGACCATGTCTTCGGTGAGCGCGCCGCCCGAATTGGTGAGGCGGCGCATCGGCGCTACGGACTCGGCGGGCCAGTCCTGCTCGATCAGTTGCACCCACAGGGGCGGGACTGCCGCCAGCGTGGTAACACCATGGCGAGCACAGGCCCTCACCACATCGCGCGGGGTCAGATAGTCAAGCGGAACCACGCTGCCGCCCGCATACCAGGTCGAAAGCAACTGGTTCTGGCCGTAGTCGAAACTCAACGGCAGCACGCCCAGCGTCACGTCATCCGCCGCCATGCCCAGATAGTGCGCCACGCTGACCGCGCCCAGCCACATGTTGGCATGGCTGAGCATCACCCCCTTGGGCCGTCCGGTCGAGCCGGAGGTGTAGAGAATGGCCGCAAGGGCATGAGGATCGGCGTCGCTGGGCGGCAATGGAGCGGCATCGCCTGCCTCGGCAAGAACCGCGATATCCTCCAGCGAGGCGCAGCCCTCTGGCAAGTCGGCCTCTTCAAGCAGGGAAAGGCGCCCCTTGTTGCCGAGCAACAGGCTCGCTCCGCAGTCGGCGAGAATATGCGCCACCTGTGCCCGCTTGAGCAGCGGATTGATCGGCACATGGACAAGCCCTGCACGCGCTGCAGCGAGCGGCAGCAGACAGGTCAGCTCGCCCTTCCCCGCCCAGCTCGCAACCCGTGCGCCGGGCCCGGGAACCCGCGCGGACAGCCACCCGGCGAGCTGCGCGACACGGCTTCTTAAGTCCTTCCAGCTAAGGACTTCGTGCTTGAGAACCAAGGCCGCGCTATCGTCATCCCCACGCAGGGCGAGATGGTCGAGCGGCTTTGGCTCAGAATCGGGTTCGACAAGGTTTACAGGCTGCTTCAAGAGATGAGGACTTCTTCGCTGTGACGGCAATCAGCTATCACGCCAGTGTTAACGATCTGCAAGCCCAAGACTGGGCCGAAGCAGGCCCCTTTGCTCGGCCCAGCTGGTTTACCCTGCTTGAGCAGGCGGGGATGCAGCCATTTCTTGCCTGTGCGAGCGATGCCGGAAAGCAGATTTGCCTGCCGCTGGAACAGCGCGATGAAAGCCTGGTCTCGCTGGCGAACTGGTACGCCTTCACTTGGGCCCCGCTGTATAGCGGCACAACGCCTGATCCGGCGCTGCTACGCGAGTTGGCACGCGACCTTGCCCGGCGCAGCCGCCGCATCGTGTTCGATAAGCTGAGCGTGGAAGACGGCAGCGCCGCCCGGTTCGCCCAGGCATTCCGCAGCGCCGGCTGGATCGTGCTCGACGAGCAGTGCGATGTGAACCACGTGCTCACGGTGAACGGGCGCAGCTTCGATGAATACCTCGCCAAACGCCCCGGCCAGCTGCGCACCACGCTCAAGCGCAAGGGGCGCAAGGTGGAGGTCTCGCTCTCCCAGACCTTCAACGAAGACGACTGGGCCGCTTACGAAGATATCTACGCCGACAGCTGGAAGCCCGAAGAGGGCGATCCGGCGCTGCTCAAACAGTTCGCCATGGCGGAAGCAGCCGCGGGCCGGATGCGCTTCGGTATTGCTCGGGCCGAGGGCCATCCGGTTGCCGCCCAATTCTGGACTGTCGACGGCGGCACGGCCTATATTCACAAGCTCGCGCACCGCGAGAGCGCCAAGCCTTTGTCTCCCGGAACGACCCTGTCGGCGGCGCTGTTCGCGCAGGTGATCGATGACGACAAGGTTGATCTGGTGGACTTCGGCACCGGCAACGATGGCTACAAGCGCGACTGGATGGAGCAGGTGCGCGAGCGCCGCCGCCTCACCTGCCTGCTGCCCGGATCACCTGCCAATTGGCCCGAACTGGCCAAGGCCGCCGCGCGCAAACTTGTTTCGCTGGTCCACCATCGCTAAGGGGCGCTGCCATGACGACCGATCTTCCCGCTACGGTGCCGCAACCCGACGATACCGACACCATCCTGCGCGCGATCCTGCGTGACGTGCTGGGCCTGTCCGACGAACGCGTTGCCGAGCTTGACGAAAGCTCCGGCCTGTTCGGCTATCTGCCCGAGTTCGACTCCATGGCCGTTGCCGGTCTGCTGACCGAGGTCGAGGATCGCTGCGACATCCTGATCGAGGATGACGAGGTCGACGGCGAGATGCTCGAAACCTACGGCGCCTTGCTCACCTTCGTCAGCGCCAAGCGCGCCGAGGACTGATTTGCGATGCTGACCACCTGGCAGGCGCCCGGCGGCAGCGTAGAACAGGCCATTCGTTGCGGCAGCGCCACCGGCCCTTGCCTGCTGGTGCTTCCCGCGTGGTTCGACGAAGCCAACAAGACCCGCCACTTCACCGTGGAAACGATGCGCATGCTCGCCCAACGCGGGATCGGCAGCGTTCTGCCCGACCTTCCCGGTTGCAACGAGAGCATGGCCGCGTTGGAAGCGCAGACGCTATCCTCATGGCGCGAGGCTGCTTCGGCTGCGGCGGCGCATTTTGGATGTTCGCATGTGCTGGCCATTCGCGCCGGTGCGAACCTTGCCCCGGCCCTTCCCGGATTCGCCTATGCCCCGCTGGCCGGAAAGTCGGCCCTGCGCGCCCTGCTGCGGGCGCGGACGATTGCGGCAAAGGAAGCGGGCAGACCCGAAACCACCGAAAGCCTGCTGGAAACCGGCAAGGCCGAGGGACTGGAGCTGGCGGGCTACCGCCTTGGCGCAGCGATGGTGGCTGATCTATCGCAAGCAGCGCTTCCGGATAGCCCGCTTGCCAAGCTTGAACCGGGTGGGCCGGGGCTGTGGTTACGGGCAGAGCCGGAGCACAATGCCGAACAGGCAGCGGCGCTGGCCAACCTGATCGCCGAGAGCGTGGCCAGATGAGCCGCACCCATTTCACCTGCGACTGCAACGGCGAGACACTCGCCTGCACCCTCGACAATGCAGCAAGCCCCGTCGGCCTGCTGATCGTGAGCGGTGGCAACGAGATACGCTCGGGCGCATTCGCCGGACAAGCCCGCCTTGCAGCGAGACTTGCCGAAGCAGGTTATCCGGTGCTGCGCTTCGACCGGCGCGGGGTGGGCGACAGTACCGGTGAAAACAACGGTTTTACCGACAGCGCGGATGATATTGCCGCTGCCTTGCGCGCCTTTCTCTCGGCACAGACGGGCCTACGCCGCGTGGTGGGCTTTGGCAATTGCGATGCAGCGAGTGCGCTGATGCTCGGCGCGGGTGGCGGGTGCGATGCGTTGGTGCTGACCAATCCGTGGACCTTCGAAGGCGAGGCAGCCGACGACGCCACTGCAATGCCTGCCGAGGCGATCCGTGCGCGCTACGCCGCCCGCCTTAAAGACCCGCGCGAATGGCTGCGGCTGCTGCGCGGCGGGGTCGATCTGCGCAAGCTGGCGCGCGGCCTGCGCGGTGCGATCAGCAAGCCCGCCCCGCCCTCGTCGCTGGCTGAAAACATGCGCAGCGGCCTGAGCCGGTTCGGCGGCAACGCGCGCATCCTGCTCGCCTCGCGCGACCGCACGGCGCAAGCTTTTGCCGCAGTATGGGACCGCAGCGATCTGCGCCTGCTTCACCGCGAAGGGGCCGATCACGCCTTTTCAGGAGCCGCCGACAGCGACTGGCTGTTCGCGCAGTTAGTCGCTGCGCTTGAGGAACAGGCTCGCCAGCTCGACGTGGATTGACCACCGGAACTGGCCGACCGGCCGCAATTCCGCCAGCTCGTAGCCAGCCTCGATCAAGGCCGTGGCATCGCGCGCCCAGCTTGACGGATTGCAGCTGATATAGACGACCCGCCCCACTCCGGAGGATGCGATCTGCTCCACTTGCGTGCGAGCGCCCGCACGGGGCGGATCAAGCACGATGCCGTCAAAGCCCCGCAGGTCATCGGCGCGCAGCGGGTTGCGGAACAGGTCGCGGTGCGTAGCCTCAAGCTGCAGGCCAGCCTTGGCGCCTGCCATCCGCGAGGCAAGCAAGGCAGCCCGTTCGGCCTCCGCCGCCAGCACCTTGCGACCCGGACCGAGCGCGAGGGCAAAGGTGCCCAGCCCGCTGAACAGGTCCGCCACATTGGTGCAATCCGCCAGCCACTCCTGCGCCGCACCCACCAGCGCCGCTTCGCCATCGGCAGTCGCTTGCAGGAATGCGCCGGGCGGGCACGACACCGGGGTTCCCGACAGCGTGATCGTGGCCGGTTCCGGCTCCCAGAACCCTTCCGGGCCATAGCCCTGATCAAGCGAAAGCCGCGCAAAACCGGAACGGCGGCACAGCTCCAGCAGGTCTTCGGTTTGCTCCAATCGCTCGGGCATGAAACCTGACAGCAGGCAGTCCACCCCCTGATCGAGCAAGGCCAGCTCCACGCCGATGGCAAACTTGCCCTTCAACTTGCCGAAATAGGTCGCCAGCGTGTCGCGCGCGGCCATCAGCTCGGGGCGCAACACATGGCATTCGCGCATGTCGACAACCTTGTGCGAACCGCCTTCGTTGAAGCCGACAAACGCTCGCCCACCGCCGTTGATCGCGCGCAGCGAGGCGCGGCGGCGCGAGCCCGGCGGCGACATGTGCGGAGCCGCCACGAGACGTGGGACAAGCCCCTGCCCCTCGGCCGCATTCACCACCCGGTCGCGCACGAAGTCTGCGAGGGCCGCATCGTCGCAATGTTGCAACTGGCAGCCCCCGCACTTTCCGAAATGACGGCACGGTGGCTCGGCATGGTGCGGCCCCGGCGTTAAACTGCCATCCGCGCTGGCTATATCACCCGGAGCGGCATAGCGGACATGACGCCCGCTGGCGGTGACACCGTCCCCCTTGGCAGCGATGCGCAAAATCTCTTCACTTGTACTCACAGAAACGCTCCATAGGCGCCGGGAACCTGCGCAATCAGGTCGCTCGCCGAGAAAGCCGGACCAGCCCGCAGCGCAGCCTCGCGATGCAGCCAGCAGCCGGTCTGCGCCACGTCAAATGCACTCGCTTCGCCAACCGCAAGCTGGCTTGCGATCAGGCCCGCCAATACGTCGCCGGTCCCCGCAGTCGAGAGCCAGCTCGGTGCAGGTGGCATGAACACGGGCGCGCGGCCCGGCGCGGCGATGATCGTATCCGGCCCCTTGGCCACCACCACACCTTCGATGGCTTCGGCCAGCTCCACCACCTGTTCTATCCGGTCGGGTTCGGAACTGGCGAAGGTATTGCCAAGCGCATCAAGCTCGCCCGCATGCGGGGTGAGGATAAGCGGCGCGGTGCGTTCTTCGAGCATCTCCGGCTCAATCAGCACCAGCGCATCGGCATCGCACACGGTCGGCAGATCGCAGGCAAGCACCCATGCGAGCACGCTGCGCGCCTCTTCCGAGCGGCCCAGCCCCGGCCCGATCAGCACGGCGGCAATGCGCGGATCGGTCGCCAGCGCGGGCATGGCCTCGGCGGCGACAACCAGATCGGGCGGCACGCCGGGCAAACCTTCATGTTCGCTATAGAGCTTCACATAGCCCGCGCCGCCATGCATCGCCGCACGCGAGGCCAGCACACCTGCGCCGGGCATCTCGCCACCGATTACCGCCAGCAATCCGCGCGAATACTTGTGGGCATCGCGCTCGGGCGGATCGAGCATCGGGCGGGCCGACAGGCTCGCAGTGCCCTCCTGCAGCGTGACACCGATGTCGACGAGCCGCATATCCCCCATGATCGCTTGTGCGGGCATCATCCAGTGCGCCATCTTCCAACCGCCGAGCGCAATGGTGAGGCTGTAAACGGGCAGCACATCGTTGAGCAGTTCGCCGCTGTCGGCGTCGATCCCGCTTGGCAGGTCAACGGCGATCCAGTGCTCGTGGGAATAGCTCAGCTCGATCAGCAGCTTGTGCAAGTCGTCAGACAACGGGCGCGAAAGGCCCGTGCCGAACAGGCAATCGACCAGCACCGTGCCCTTTGCTCTCGCCACGGGCTCGCCGCCCCAGCGAGCGCGGGCCTCTTTCGCGGCATCGGTCGTCGGCGCGCGCGGGGCGACGACCTCGACCGGAACGCCGCGCTCGGCCAGTACGCGGGCGATCACATAGCCATCACCGCCGTTGTTCCCCGGCCCGCACAGCACCGTGACCTTGCGCCCTGCCGCCACGCGGTACACCCAGTCGGCCGCACCGCGACCGGCACGCTCCATCAGTTCGGTGACGCTGATACCAGAGGCAATGAGCTGCTCCTCCGCCGCGCGCATCTGCGCCGCAGTCAGGATCTGATCGGGGGCCTGCATGTCGCTATGGCGCGGTGGGCAGACGATAGCGGTCAGCGCCCACCTGCACTTCGACCACGCCGTCTTCCGGAATGACTTCGGCCTGCTCCATACCGTCGGCGGTAATCAGGCCTCGTCCGGGAACACCCAGCTGGAAGCGGCGGAAGCCGCCGTCAGGATGGCGAACAATCACCGCGCGGCCATCGGCATCCTCATGCAGTTCCATGCTGCAGTCGGGCGCAAAAGAGGCCGCTCCCGCCAGCGCACATTCGACCATAACAGCGCCATCCGCCGAGCCATCGTCACTGGCGTTGCCGCATCCGGCCAGCGCCATAACGGCAGACAGTGCGAAGACCCGTGCGATCACTTCGCGCTACCGCCGCGAACAATCTGGCTAACATCGCGCACGGCGCCCTTGGCGGCGCTGGTCGTCATCGCGGCATAGGCCTGCAAGGCAGGCGACACGCGACGTGGGCGTTCCTCTGCCGGCTGCCAGGCGGCATCGCCCTTGGCTTCCATCTCAGCGCGGCGCGCGGCAAGGTCTGCATCGGAGACCTCCATCGCGATGGTCCGCCCCGGAATGTCGATGGTGATCACGTCACCCTCTTCGACGAGGCCGATATTGCCGCCTTCCGCCGCTTCGGGTGAGGCGTGGCCGATCGACAGCCCCGAGGTTCCTCCTGAGAAGCGACCGTCAGTCAGCAGCGCGCAGGCTTTGCCGAGGCCCTTCGATTTCAGATAGCTGGTGGGATAGAGCATTTCCTGCATGCCCGGACCGCCGCGCGGCCCTTCGTAGCGGATGATGACCACGTCGCCCTCGCCCACCTTGCCGGCGAGGATCGCTTCAACGGCGGCGTCCTGGCTCTCGAATACGCGCGCGGGGCCGGAGAACTTGAGGATGCTCTCGTCGACACCAGCGGTTTTCACGATGCAGCCGTCCTCGGCGATATTGCCGTAAAGCACGGCCAGCCCGCCATCTTGCGAGAAGGCATGCTCGCTGCTGCGGATCACGCCGTTCTCGCGGTCCTTGTCCAGCGCATCCCAGCGGCGCGACTGGCTGAAGGCCGTCTGTGTCGGCACCCCGCCCGGCGCGGCCATGAAGAACTCCTGCACCTTCGGATTGTTGGTGAGCGTAATGTCCCAGTCGGCCAGCGCATCGCCGAGCGTGGGCGAATGGACCGTGGGCAGCGCGGTGTGCAGCAGCCCGGCGCGGTCAAGCTCGCCAAGGATCGCCATGATCCCGCCCGCGCGGTGCACGTCTTCCATGTGGACATCGTTCTTGGCCGGGGCGACCTTGCACAGGCACGGCACCTTGCGGCTGAGCCGGTCGATATCGGCCATGGTGAAGTCGACGCCCGCCTCGTTCGCGGCGGCCAGCAGGTGCAGCACAGTGTTGGTCGAGCCGCCCATGGCGATATCGAGGCTCATGGCGTTTTCGAACGCCTCGAACGTGGCGATGGTGCGCGGCAGGACGCTCTCATCACCCTCTTCGTAATAACGCTTGGCGAGCGTCACCGCGAGCCGGCCGGCACGTTCGAACAGGCCCTGCCGGTCCGAGTGGGTGGCAAGCTGCGAACCATTGCCCGGCAGCGACAGCCCGAGCGCTTCGGTCAGGCAATTCATCGAGTTGGCGGTGAACATGCCCGAGCACGAACCGCAAGTCGGGCAAGCCGAACGCTCGATGTCGGCGACTTCCGCGTCGGAATAGCTCTCGTCCGCCGCAGCGACCATCGCATCGACAAGGTCGAGCGCCACTTCCTTGCCCTTGAGCACGACCTTGCCGGCTTCCATCGGCCCGCCGCTGACGAACACGACCGGAATATTGAGGCGCATCGCTGCCATCAACATGCCGGGAGTGATCTTGTCGCAATTGGAAATGCAGACCATCGCATCGGCGCAGTGCGCGTTGACCATGTATTCCACGCTGTCGGCGATCAGGTCGCGGCTGGGCAGCGAATAGAGCATCCCGTCATGGCCCATGGCGATCCCGTCATCAACCGCGATGGTGTTGAATTCCTTGGCAACGCCGCCCGCTGCCTCAATCTCGCGCGCAACCAGCTGGCCAAGATCCTTGAGGTGTACGTGGCCGGGCACGAACTGGGTGAAGCTGTTCACCACCGCGATGATCGGCTTGCCGAAATCGCCATCCTTCATACCGGTCGCGCGCCATAGCCCGCGCGCGCCTGCCATGTTGCGGCCGTGAGTGGAGGTGCGGGAACGATAGGCGGGCATTGAACTGATCCTGACTGACATATTTTGCTTGTGGCTGCGCCTTTAGCGCAGCGGCGGCGCTACGCTAAGAGCAAATGCGGTTGCACCTGCAACGGCTGGTCTAGCTGCCCTGTGCGAGAGCGTGGACGACGGTCTCGCCCATCTGCGCCAGTAACTTGGCAAAGCGCGCCTGCCCCATCTCGGCACCGATCAGGTCGTTGCGGATCTCGATGGCGCAATAGGGGCGGCCATGGGCTTCGGCGTGGCGGTTCATCGTCGCATTGAGCTGGCGGCCCGAGTAGGGTTCGTTTTCACCCACGACGAGGCCCTGATCGGTGAAGAATTTCATTGCATGCTGCGCGGCGCGGTCGTCTTCGTTGTAAAGCAGCGCAATTTCCCAGGGGCGTGCTTCGCCGCTTTTCTCAAGGCAGGGGGTGAACGAATGGACTGACAGGATCAGCGCCGGATCGGCCTCATCGAGCCACTTCGCCAGCGCCGTATGGTAAGGACGATGATAGGCTTCGATCCGCGCTTCGCGGTCCGCGCCGATGTTGCCGGGAATAAGAATGCCGTCGCTGACCTCTGGAATCAGGCCCTTGGAATCCTCTTCGCGGTGAAGGTCGATCACGAGGCGGCTGAGCGTTGCGAGATGCGCGGCCATGCCATGGCGCCGCACGAGCCGCTCGACCACACCGGCGGTGCCGATGTCCCAGCCCACGTGTTTTTCGAGCACCTCGGCGGTGACGCCCAGCTCGACGCCTTCAGGAACATGGTTGGAGGCATGGTCGCACACGGCGACAATGCCGCCGCGCGTGGGGGTGCCGATCTGGCGATAAGGGATAAAGGTCATCGGGTGCCTATGAAAACGAAAGTCCGCTCATGCTGAGCTTGTCGAAGCATTGTCTTGCCAAGAGATAGGGCGTGAGGCGGAAAAGCAAGGACAGCCGTTGGAATTAGGCAGACCTATCGCAGCTTCCCCGCCATCTGCCACCATTCCCTCGGCATCGCCTCAGCCGCCGCATCACAGGCCTCGAGTGTATCGAACAAGGCAAAGCAGGTCGCGCCCGAGCCGGACACTTCCACCTTCCACGCCTTGGTCTTTTCGAGCGCTGCCAGCACCTCGGCGATCACCGGGCACTGGCTGATCGCCGGGTCCCGCAGGTCATTGCGGCCCTGCTGGGCGATTGCGCGTGCAGAGCCTTCCGGCATGGGGCCGCGATCCTCTCCGTCCCAAGCCTTGAACACCGGCCCCGTAGCCAAAGGCACGCGCGGGTTGACCAACAACACTGCCGTTCCGGCCAGATCGCTGTCGATGGGTTCGAGTTCGGTGCCGGTCCCGCGCCCGACACAGGTCACGCTCTCGACACAGGCGGGAACGTCGGCGCCGAGTTTCGCGGCCCGTTCGCGCCAGTCTTCGGGCAGGCCGTGCGCCGCTTTCACAAGCCGGAACAGCGCCCCCGCATCGGCCGAGCCCCCGCCCAGCCCTGCAGCGACGGGCAGGTTTTTCTCCAGCGTGATCGCGAGGCCATTAGGCCGCGGTAGCGCGCCCAGCGCCTGCATCACGATATTGCCAAACGGATCGTCGAGCGCCCCGCCGAATTCGCCGACCACTTGCAACTGGTCCTGCTCGGCGCGCGTGGCCACCAGCGTGTCGCCGCAATCGACAAAGGCGAACAGCGTTTCGAGTTCGTGATAGCCGTCCTCCCGCCGCTTGCGGACATGCAGTGCGAGGTTGATCTTGGCGTAGGCGGTTTCCTGCATCAGCTCGCTCTAGACTGCGGTTCCGACCAACTTGCCGATCACAGCTGTCACGGCCATCGCGGCCGCACCCCAGAACGCCACCCGCAATGTAGCTTTCATCACTGGCGCACCGCCGGTGCGCGCCCCGATCGCTCCGAGCAGTGCCAAAAGCAGCAAGGAGGCCAACGATACGGTCACGACCATCGTTTGGCCTACCGGCGAGATCCACGCTGCGGCGAGAGGGATTGCAGCGCCGGTGGTGAAGGTGGCGGCTGAGGTCAGGGCCGCCTGAACGGGCCGTGCGGTGGTGACGCTGTTTATGCCCAGCTCGTCGCGGGCGTGCGCGGCGAGCGCATCTTTCTCCATCAGCTGGATCGCGACCTTCTCGGCAGTTTCCGCATCCAGACCGCGCTTGCGATAGATTGCGGCAAGCTCCCGCTGTTCGGCGACAGGCTGGGTCGCCAGTTCGTCCCTTTCGCGCGCGAGGTCCGAAGCTTCGGCATCGGCCTGCGAGCTTACCGAGACATATTCACCCGCCGCCATCGACATCGCGCCCGCCACCAGAGCCGCGACACCGGCGAGAAGAACTTCTCCCTTTGATGAAGCGGCAGCGGCAACGCCTACGATCAGGCTGGAGGTCGAGACAATGCCGTCGTTTGCGCCCAGAACGGCGGCACGAAGCCAGCCGATACGCTGGACCTGATGGCGCTCGGGATGACCTTCGGAGCCCTGCATTAACGCACCTTTCCTATCTTGGCCTTATCAAAGAGGGGCGGCGTGCTGCGAACCGCCTCGTCGCCAACCCAATCACATATTCGGATAGTTCGGCCCGCCGCCACCCTCTGGCGTAGTCCAGGTGATGTTCTGGTTCGGGTCCTTGATATCGCAGGTCTTGCAGTGGACACAGTTCTGCGAGTTGATCTGGAACTTCGGCTCCTGCCCGTCCTCGATCAGCCACTCATAGACCCCCGCCGGGCAATAGCGCGTCGACGGTCCGGCAAAGACGCCCAGTTCGCTCACCCGCTGCAATTCCATGTCCGCCACCTTCAGGTGGTTGGGCTGGTCTTCGGCGTGGTTGGTGAACGAGTAGGACACCGAGGTCAGCCGGTCGAAGCTGATCTTGCCGTCCGGAGCGGGATAGGCGATAGGCTGGTGCAGGTCGGCGCGTTGCAGTTCCTCGTAGTCGCGGTGGTGCTTCATCGTGATCGGCAGCCCGATCTTGAGCGTGCGCATCCACATGTCCGCGCCCGCCAGCACGGTGCCGATCTCGTTGCCGAACTTTGCCACCGCCGGCTGCGCGTTCTTTACCAGCTTCAGCTCGTCCGCAATCCAGCTTTCACGCAAGGCCGCATCGTATTCCATCACTGCATCGTTCTCGCGGCCCGCAGCAATCGCGGCGGCGATCGACCCGGCCGCCAGCATGCCGCTCTTGATCGCGGTGTGGCTGCCCTTGATGCGCGGCACGTTCACGAAGCCCGCCGCGCAGCCGATCAAGGCGCCGCCGGGGAAGGCCAGTTGCGGCACAGACTGCCACCCGCCCTCGTTAATCACGCGCGCGCCATAGGCCACCCGCTTGCCGCCTTCGAGGATCGCCCGGATCTCCGGGTGCTGCTTCCAGCGCTGGAATTCGTGGAAAGGGCTGACGTAGGGGTTCTTGTAATCAAGCGCGGTCACGAAGCCCAAGGCCACCTGCCCGCCCGCCTGATGATAGAGGAAGCCGCCGCCCCAGGTGTCGCTCTCGCTGAGCGGCCAGCCCTGCGTGTGGATCACCCGGCCCGGCACGTGTTTGGCCGGATCGATGTCCCACAGCTCCTTGATGCCGAGGCCATAGACCTGCGGCTCGCAATTGGCCTCCAGATCGAAGCGCGCCTTCATCTGCTTGGTGAGGTTGCCGCGCGCGCCCTCGGCAAACAGCGTGTACTTGGCCTCGATCTCCATGCCGGGCTGGAAATCACCCTTGTGGCTGCCATCGGCGGCGACGCCCATATCCTGCGTGATCACGCCCTTCACCGCGCCATCTTCGCCGAACATCACTTCGGCGGCGGGGAAGCCGGGGAAGACCATCACGCCCAGCCCCTCGGCCTGTTCGGCGAGCCAGCGGGTGAGGTTGCCGAGCGAGCCGGTGTAACAACCGTGGTTGCTCATCAGCGGCGGCATGAAGGCATGGGGAAGCGCGGTCTTGCCGGTCTTCGAGAGCGCCCAGTGCCAGTTATCGGTCACCGGCGTTTCCGCCATTGGGCAGTCCATCGTGCGCCATTCGGGCAGCAGCTCGTCAAGCGCCTTGGGATCGACCACCGCGCCCGAAAGAATATGCGCCCCGATCTCCGAGCCCTTCTCGAGCACGACCACTTCCAGCTCCTCGTTGAGCTGCTTAAGCCGGATCGCCGCGGCAAGTCCTGCCGGGCCGCCGCCCACGATCACGACGTCGCAGGGCATGCTTTCGCGTTCTATTTCCATCTCGGCACTCATCGTTTCGGCCCGTTTTGCAGTAAGATCATGGCACCGGGGCTTGATCGCTACCCGCGCGCGCGTCAAGGGTGGCTCCGTGCTCGGGTTCGACAATTCACCTGCTGGATCATTCGCCGATCAGCTCGCCGCGATTAACGCGTGGTGGGCCGATGCGGGTGTCGATCATCTGTTCGATGACGAGCCGCAGGCGTTGTTGCGCGAAAAGGTGGCCAGCCCCGAGGCAGGGCCAAAGGTTGCACAAACAGCCGCTGAAACGCCGGCAGAGCCGGAACCCAGTTTCGATGTTTCGACCTTGCCGACGTCGCTCGAAGCCTTCGCCAGCTGGTGGCTTGATCCGGCGACCGAGCTTCCGCTCGCCCATGCCAGGCGTGTGCCCGCGCGCGGCACAGCCGAGGCAAGCCTGATGGTGTTGGTGCCGATGCCCGAGGCTGGCGACGGGGAGCGCCTGCTGTCAGGTCCGCAAGGGCGATTGATCGCCAACGTGCTGCGCGCGCTTGGGCTTGCCGAAGAGCAGGTCTATTTCGCCAGCGCCTTGCCCTGCCCCACCACCATGCCCGACTGGCCCGGCCTCGCCCGCGCAGGCCTCAACGCCATTACCGAGCGCCATATCGCGCTGGCCAAGCCGCAGCGCGTGCTGGCGCTGGGTGATGGCATGGCGCAGATGTTCGGCCTCGCACAAGGTCAGGGCCAGCTTGCCGAACTCCCGGCGCTCGCCGCGCGTGCGCCCGAACACCTTCTTGCTCACCCACGCCAGCGCGCCCGTCTGTGGCGCGGACTGCTCGACTGGATGCCCAGCCTATGACGCTCCGCATTGCCCTTGGCCTTACCGTTGCCGCCTGCCTGTGTGCGCCGGCGGCGGCTCAGGACTCGCGCACCTATTTTACCGCCCGGATCACCCAAAGCGACGTGCCGCAGGTGCTCAGCCAGTCCGACCGCGACTATTACGGCGCCCTGTTCAACGCCATCGACGCCGAGCGCTGGGGCGAGGTTGAGAACATGCTGGCGCAGCGCCAGGATGGCTTGCTGCGGGATGTGGCGCGCGCCGAGTACTATCTTGCCGCAAATTCCCCGCGCGTCGAAGCGCCGCAGATCGAGGACTGGATGCGCACCGGGCGCAACCTGCCGGAGGCCGAACAGCTTGCCCGCCTCGGCGAACGGCGCGGCGCGAGTCTGCCCGTCACGCTCCCCGCCAAGCAAGGCTTCGTGCGGCAGCCCGCGCAGGTTCGGCGCACCCGTCCGCGCTCGGTGAACGATGGCACCATGCCGTCCTCGCTCGAAGCCGCCATTCTCGAACGCATCACCAACGACGATCCCGATGGCGCTCGCCAGCTGCTCGACGGGATCGATGCCTCACTCAGCTCAGAGGCCCGCGCGGAGTGGCGTCAACGCGTCGCCTGGTCCTATTTCATCGAGAACATGGACGCGCAGTCGCTGGCCATGGCCCGCACCGTCAGCGAAGGCAGCGGGGCATGGGTGGCCGAGGGGCAATGGGTCGAAGGGCTGGCCTCGTGGCGGCTCAACGATTGCGAGAGCGCGCTCAATGCCTTTCAGCGCTCTGCCTATAATGCGATCAATCCGGAATTGCGCACGGCTGCGCTCTATTGGGGTGCGCGCTCGGCGTTGCTCTGCCGCCAGCCTGAAGTGTCAACCGAACTGCTCGGCCTGGCGGCGGTGAATGACGAGACGATGTATGGCATGCTCGCCGCCGAACAGCTTGGCCGCGCGTTGCCCGACCGGGTCGAAAGCGCCGACTTCACCGCGGACGACTGGCGAGAGCTTGGCGGCAACGAGAACGTCCGCATCGCGATTGCTCTTGCGGAGCTGGGGCGTGACGTGCTCAGCAGTCAGGTGCTGCTCCACGAAGCCGCTATCGGGCCTGCCAAACACTACGCTGCACTGTCGCGTCTGGCTCGCTCACTCGGCTTCCCGCAGACGCAGCTTTACATGGCCTACAATGCGCCAGTCGGCACCAGCAGCGATCCGGCCTCCTACTTCCCCGCGCCCAAGATCGCGCCGCGCGGCGGATGGAAGATCGACCCCGCCCTCGCCTTCGCGCATATCCTCCAGGAATCGAACTTCCGCGACCGAGCGGTAAGCCCTGCCAATGCGCAGGGTCTGATGCAGATCACCCCGATCACGGTGCGCCAGCACGCCGACTGCGTCGGTGCACCTTCGGGCGCAATCGACGTGTTCGACACCAGCACCAACCTCGCCCTTGGCCAGTGCAACCTCCAGATGCTGCGCAATGACGCTGCCATCAAGGGCCAGCTGCCCAAGATGATGGCCGCCTACAACGCAGGACTAACCCCGGTCCGCCGCTGGGAGAGCGAGGTCAACGATCAGGGCGATCCGCTGCTCTACATGGAGGCGATTCCCTATTGGGAGACGCGCAGTTATGTCGCGATCGTGATGCGCAATTACTGGATGTACGAGCGGCAAGCCAATGCCCCCTCGGCCAGTCGCCGCGCATTGGCTCAGAATGTCTGGCCGCACCTCACCACCGGCACCGCCGGCGAGGAACGCGGGCAGAGCAGCGGCCGCGTCTATTTCTCCTACTGAGGCAACCTCATGGCAATCGACACCACCCGCACATTCACCCCCATCACCATCGCGCTGCTGACCGTGTCCGACACGCGCGGCCCTGACGAAGATACCTCGGGCGACATCCTCGCTGAGCGGATCACCAAGGCGGGCCACACGCTGGGCGCACGCACGATCCTGCGCGACGATGCCGAACTGATCGCAGCCCAGCTCGAAGCATGGATCGACGATCCCGCCATCGACGCGGTGGTCTCGACCGGCGGCACGGGCCTGACCGGGCGCGACGTGACGCCCGAGGCGCTCGACCGGGTGAAGGAGAAGGACATCCCCGGCTTCGGCGAGCTGTTCCGCTGGGTCAGCTATCAGACGATCGGCACCAGCACCGTGCAGTCGCGTGCCTGTGCGGTGCTGTCACGCGGCACTTATATCTTCGCCCTGCCCGGTTCGAACGGGGCGGTGAAGGACGGCTGGGACAGGATCCTGTCCGAACAGCTCGACAGCCGCAACCGCCCCTGCAACTTCGTCGAACTGATGCCGAGGCTGCGCGAAAAATAGCTTTTCCCGAATCGCTGTTCCGTTTATGTTCTCACTGTGGAACAGCAGCGGATCAAGGGGCGCGGGGCGCGATCGGGCAAGGTGTCCACCCGCTTTTCGCTGCCCGAGCGGGACATCGACGGCGACTGGCGTGATGCACGCGAGGCGGTCGATGGCGGCGCGCCTCCGCTGCGCACCGAAGTAACGGAAGAGCATCCCCGCTCGATCCTCAGCTACAACACATCGCCCGACATTCCGTTTGACCGTTCGATCAACGCCTATCGTGGGTGCGAGCACGGCTGCATCTATTGCTTTGCCCGGCCCACCCATGCCTATCTCGATCTCTCACCGGGGCTGGACTTCGAGACCCGGCTGTTCGCCAAGCCCAATGCGGTAGAGCTGCTGAGGCGCGAGCTGGCCCACCCGCGCTACAAGTGCGCGCCGATTGCCATGGGCACCAACACCGATCCTTATCAGCCGATCGAGCGGCAATTCCGGATTACGCGCCAGATCCTCGAACTGTGCCTCGAACTGCGCCATCCGGTCACGATCACCACCAAGTCCGACCGGGTGCTTGACGATCTCGATCTCATTGCCGAGCTGGCGCGCCATCAGCTGGTGGCGGTGGCGATCTCGGTCACTTCGCTCGACGCGCGGCTATCCGCCCAGCTCGAACCGCGCGCGGCCACCCCGAAGAAGCGCCTTGCCGCCCTCGCCGCGCTTGCTGCTGCCGGCGTGCACACCAATTGCTCCATCGCCCCGGTGATCCCGGCGATCACCGACGATGTGATGGAGCGGCTGATCGAACGCGCCGCTGCCGCCGGGGCCAAGTCCGCCAGTTGGATACCGCTGCGCCTGCCGCACGAGGTCGCCCCGCTGTTCCGCGAATGGCTGGAGGCCTATTACCCTGATCGTGCGGGCAAGGTCATGACGACCTTGCGCGACATGCGCGGCGGGCGCGATAACGACCCGCGCTTCTTCGCCCGGATGCGCCCGCAAGGCGTCTGGGCCGACCTGTTCCGCAAACGCTTCCACCTCGCCTGCCGCCGCGCGGGGCTGACGCGCAAGGCCGCTCCGTTGGACACCGAAGCCTTCCGAAAGCCCGAAGCAACCGGCCAGTTGTCGCTGTTTTAGCACGGAGCAGGTGAGGCGTTACAAGCTCTGCGCGACTGTCTCCAATTTGCCTTATCCCGCGCCTAAGCGCTCGCTAACGGCCGTGTTTTGAATTTTTCGGCCTGCAGTAAGGGGATTGATCAATGAGACTATCCACAATTGGCCTAATGACAGCCACGGCGCTCATCGCGACGCCGGCCATGGCGCGCGACGGCCAGGTCTATGCCGGGCTCGGTGGCGGCGTTGTGTTTGCCGAAGATCCGAAGCTCACTGTCGATGGCACCACCAACACCATCGAACTGGACCTCGACACGGGCTGGGAAGCAGAGGCCGTGGTCGGCTATGACTTCGGCCCGGTCCG
The DNA here is from genome assembly GCA_002337385.1 of Erythrobacter sp. UBA1916. Taxonomy (GTDB): domain Bacteria; phylum Pseudomonadota; class Alphaproteobacteria; order Sphingomonadales; family Sphingomonadaceae; genus Alteraurantiacibacter. Next base: position 16,624 of record DDFY01000021.1, on the reverse strand, counting down.
CCTCGAGGCGGAAGGTGCCTACAAGCACATTACCCTCGGCCCTGTCGATGCCACTTCGGGCGGCATCTATACCGGCGGAACGGCGCTCACTTTCGCGAAATTTGCTCAGGGCCACGGCAAGGTCGATGTCGCCAGCGGCATGGCCAACCTGCTGCTCGACTTCGGCGGTGAAGACGGCCTCGGCTTCTCGCTCGGCGGCGGCGCGGGTTTCTCGAATGCGCGGTTCTTCGATCTCTCCACCGGCGCGGATGTCAATTTCGTAGACGATAACGATATTCGCTTTGCCTATCAGGGTATCGCCCAGCTGCGCATGCCGGTGTCGAACAACCTCGAAGCATCGCTGAAGTACAAGTATCACCGCGTGGACGGCGTTTCGCTGATCGACGAGGCTGACCGCACGCTCGACACCGATGTGGTGACCCACTCGTTCCTCGCCACGTTGATCTACAACTTCGGTGGCAGCGAGCCGGTGGCACCGCCGCCGCCTCCCCCACCTCCGCCGCCGCCTCCTCCGCCCCCGCCGCCTCCTCCGCCGCCCCCGCCGGCTCCGGTGGCGCGGCCCTGCAACACCGGCCCCTACATCGTGTTCTTCGATTGGGATAAGGCGGACATCTCGGCTGAGGCTGCCAGCGTGCTCAACTCGGCGGTCACCGCCTATGGTGACTGCGGCACGGCCAATGTCATGCTCGCCGGCTACACCGACACTTCGGGCACGGCCAAGTACAACATGGGCCTGTCGGAGCGTCGCAATGCGTCGGTCCAGCAGTACCTGATCGGTCGCGGCATCCCCGCCGCCCGCATCACCACCGAGGCCTTCGGCGAGACGAACCTGCGCGTACCGACCGCTGACGGCGTGCGCGAGCTGCAGAACCGCCGCGTTTCGGTGACCTACGGTCCCGGCTCGGGCAACTAAGCCCGGTCAGCCTTAGCGCCAGACACAAAAAGGCCCGGCAGGAGCGATCCTGCCGGGCCTTTTGCTTCGCGCGATGGGGTCCGCCCGATGCTGGAATTGAGGTGGATTACGGACATTGTGTTACCCTTCAAATGCCTCCTTCATCCGGTCTCGGTCATAACCCAGCAGCCACTCATCGAACCGTTCGTATAGTCCGGAGATGGCCGATTTGGTCAGGGCGGTTATGTCCATGCCCCGATCATCATATGCATCAACCGAAAGGCCTCGCCCCAGATCCACGAGTTTTGACTTGACTGCAGCGCGCGGCGCAACGCCAATGTCCTGCGCGAGTTGGTTCCAGAGTAGGATGTCTGCCTGATCCCACCTTAGCTGTACCGCCCTATGGACCCACGGCACCGCTTCATCGTCTTCCTCGTCTCCGGGCCAGCAATAGCCAGTCCATGTTGCTAAAGCATCTTCGGTTGGCACACCCAATTCTCTCAGGTGATCGAAGCCTGTCCCTCTCATCCACCCGTGGCGCTCCGCCCCCAGTTCTGTTTCTGGCTCAGGATAGGCCGCGACAACGGCAATCGGCATTTCGGTTAACAATGCGGCGCGGGCCAAACTGCGAGCACGATCGTAGCTAGTCGTGAACATTGTCACGTAGGCGCCACCCTCATTTAGCCCGAAGCTGAGCCGGAAAGGCGAGCACCATAGATTTCGTTCCCAATCTGGGCCTAAAGTCAGCGTCATGATGTGTTCATTATTTGCAGGGCTCAATGTCCGCTAGGTTGTCGTTTTCCGAAGGGCCGGTCTCAACAAAGAAGTCCGCGATAGCGGACAGCGAAACGGTAACCTAAATTTGCCCACGCAACTTAGGCCACGAGGCGCAGGTGCCCGATCCCACGGATCGGCGCGAGGCTGACCCCGCCCAGCCCGGCCACATTCGCCAACTTGTCGACCAGCGAGCCATCGAGCGCGAAATCGCGGCCCAGCAGCACGCTCGGCTCCTGGCTCTCACCGATGCGCAGCCGCACCAGCACCTCGCCGTGGCCTGGCTGTCCCGGTTCGAGCATCGCCTTCAGCGCGGCAAGGCCTGCCTCATCGTAGATATCGGCGCGCAGGATCATCTTGGCTGAGCCCGTCACCTCGGTGAGCGGCTTGGCCCCGCGCACCGTCACCCGGGGCGGTTCATCGGGGCTCGGGCTGTCGAGCTCGACGTTCAGCAGCACGCAGGTGCCCTCCGAAGCCCAGCGCTGGAAGCTGTCGACCAGCCCCTCCTCGAAGCAGGCGGCGGAGAAGTTGCCCGTGCTGTCGGAGAAATCTGCGCGGATAAATTCGGCGCCGCGTTTGGTGCGGCCCTTGCTCGCCCCCTCGACCATCGCCGCGACCACCGCGTTCTCGCGCCCGCCGCGCACCCCGCCGGTCATCAGCGAGGCATAGGTCCGCGCGCCTTGGGCCGACGCGGCATGGCGGAACTGCTCGACCGGGTGGGCGGCGAAATAGAACCCGAAGTTTTCGCGCTCGGCGGCCATCTGCTCCGCACGCGGCCAGGGTTTTGCTTCGACCAAGCGGACTTCGGGCTCGGCATGGTCATCGCCGCCGAACAGGCCTGCCTGCCCACTTGACCGTTCACGGCTCGCGGCATCGGCCACGGCCATCAGCATGTCGGCATTGGCCAGCACCTTGGCGCGGTTGGGTTCGAGCGCGTCGAACGCGCCCGAGGCGGCGAGGCTTTCCAGCTGCCGCCGGTTCATCGCGCCAGCGGGCATGCGTTCGAACACGTCGGTAAGGCTAGTGAAAAGTCCCCGCGCCTCGCGCTCGGCCACTACCTGATCCATCGCCTTTTCGCCCACGTTCCTGAGGCCCGCGAGGGCGAAGCGCACGGCATAGCCCTCGTCGGTCTGCTCGACGTGGAACTCGGCCTCAGAATGGTTGATGCAGGGGCCGAGCAGCTTCAGGCCGTTGCGCCTGAGGTCGTCGACAAAGATCGCCAGCTTTTCCGACTGGTGCATGTCGAAGCACATCGACCCGGCGTAGAATTCCTCCGGGTAGTGCGCCTTCAGCCAGGCGGTCTGATAGGCGAGCAGCGCATAGGCGGCGGCGTGCGACTTGTTGAAGCCGTAGCCTGCGAACTTGTCGATCAAGTCGAACAGCGCGTTCGCCTCAGCCTTCTCAATGCCCGAGACTTCCTTACAGCCCTCGCAGAAGCGCAGGCGCTGGGCGTCCATCTCGGCCTGGATCTTCTTGCCCATGGCGCGGCGCAGCAGGTCGGCGTCGCCGAGCGAGTAGCCCGCGAGAATCTGCGCGGCCTGCATCACCTGTTCCTGATAAACGAAAATGCCATAGGTCTCTTCAAGGATACCCTTCAGCTTTTCGTGCGGGTAGATGATCTCTTCCTCGCCCGCCTTGCGCCGGCCAAAGCTCGGGATATTGTCCATCGGGCCGGGTCGGTAAAGCGATACGAGCGCGATAATATCCTCGAATTTTGTGGGCTTTACCGCAGTCAGCGTGCGGCGCATGCCTTCGGATTCGAGCTGGAACACGCCGACCGTGTCACCGCGCTTGAGCAGTTCGAACACCGCCGGATCGTCCCAGGCGAGCTTATCCAGCTCGACCTCGATCCCGCGCCGTGCGAGCAGGTCGACCGCCTTGCGCAGCACCGACAGCGTCTTCAGGCCAAGGAAGTCGAACTTGACCAGCCCGCTGTCCTCGACGTGCTTCATGTCGAACTGCGTCACCGGCATGTCCGAACGCGGATCGCGGTACAGCGGCACCAGCTGCGACAGCGGCCTATCGCCGATCACCACGCCTGCCGCGTGGGTGGAGGAGTTACGCGGGAACCCCTCCAGCTGCATCGCCAGATCGACGAGCCGCTTCACCTCGTTGTCGTTGGTATATTCGCGCTTGAAATCGGCGGCGCCATTGAGGGTGCGCGGCAGGGTCCAGGGGTCGGTCGGGTGGTTGGGCACCATCTTGGTGAGCCGGTCGACCTGACCATAGGGCATCTGCAGAATGCGCCCGCAATCGCGCAGCACCGCGCGGGCCTTCATCTTGCCGAAGGTGATGATCTGGGCGACGTGATCGTGGCCATATTTGGCCTGCACATAGCGGATCACCTCGCCGCGCCGCGTTTCGCAGAAGTCGATATCGAAGTCAGGCATCGAGACGCGTTCGGGGTTGAGGAAACGTTCAAACAGTAGCCCGAGCCTGATCGGATCGAGATCGGTGATGGTCAGCGCCCAGGCCACCAGCGAGCCTGCACCCGAACCACGCCCCGGCCCCACCGGAATGCCCTGCGACTTGGCCCATTTGATGAAGTCGGCAACGATCAGGAAGTAGCCGGGAAAGCCCATCCGCTTGATGATCCCGACTTCGAAGTCGAGCCGCTTGGCATAGGTGCGGAATTCGTCGAGATGGCCCGCTTCGCTGAGCGACTCGAACACCGGCCCGGCTTCATCTTCGCCAGCGGAGATGGTCGCCAAGGCCTCGGTCAGTCCAGCTTCCTCAACCTCGGGATAATAGGGCGCGATCCGCATGGCGAGGCCCTTGCGCGCGTCTTCCTCCAACGCCCGCGCCTCGCCCTCCTGATCGCCCGCGAGGCTGGGCAGGATCGGCTTGCGCTTGGGCGGCGAGAAGGCGCACCGCTGCGCCACCACCAGCGTATTCGCCAGCGCCTCGGGCAGATCGGCGAACAGCTCTTCCATCATGCTGGCAGGCTTGATGTAGGTCTCAGCGTTCGAGGTGGGCCGGTCGGCGCTGTCGATCTGCGACGAATTGGCGATGCACAGCATGGCATCGTGCGCGGCGTGCATATGCGGCTCGCCATAGTGCGCGGGGTTGGTCGCCACCAGCGGCAGGTCGCGCGCATAGGCGAGATCGATCAGCGCGCCTTCGGCGGCTTCTTCAACCGGATCGCCGCGCCGCGCCAGTTCGATATAGAGCTTGCCCGGAAACAGCGCTTCAAGCTCGTCGAGCAGCGCGCCCGCGCGGGCTGCCTTGCCATCGGCCAGCAGCCGCGCCAGAGCACCGTCGCCCGCGCCGGTCAGCGCGATCAGGTCGTCGGTGTGGCCTGCCAGATCGCGCATCTGCACATGCGGCTCAAGCTCCAGCGGGCGGTCGAGGTGGGCACGGCTGACAAGGTGGCACAGGTTGTTCCACCCATCATCCCCCTGCGCAAACAGCGGAATGTAGTCGACCAGTTCGCCGCTCTCATCGCGCGCGACGCCCAGCAGTGTGCCGATCAGCGGCTGCACCCCCTCGCCCTTGCAGGCCCCGGCGAAGGCCGAGGAGCCATAAAGACCGTTACGGTCGCAAATGGCGATAGCGGGAAAGCCCCGCTCTTTCGCCAGTTTCGCAATCTGCTTGGGGTCGATCGCCGCCTCCAGCATCGAGAAGCTGGAGAAGACTCGCAAGGGGACAAAGGGAGCATATGGCATGAGGCGCTGAATGTGCGGAGCGCAGGCCTGCCAATCAAGAGTTCGCGCATCTGGCTTGGGGAAAACCCGAAGCGATCAGATCTCCTCGTTAGCCTTGGCGGCGATCTTGCGGCGGGTGTCGCGGATCGTGGACCATGCGCCGTAGACAATCAGCACGGCGAGGAACATCCACACCCACAGCGGAATGTCCTGCCCGAACACGGCCAGATAGAGATAGGCCGAGACGAAGAAGAACCCCGCCAGCATGGTCGGCGCCACGGTCGAGCGGCCCGCCCGCGCCCGCTTTACCAGCCACCCGATGGAGGCGAGGAAGAAGGGAATGGCTCCGATATAGATCGCGCCGAACACATAGGGATTGACCCCATAGTCCGCCCCGAGGCCCAGAACCCAGTCATTTAACGATGCCAGCACGCGCGTCTCCGATCCTGATAGCGCACTTGCCGCGCGTTATCGGGAGACTAGAGGATCAAGGCAGGCGATCAATCACTTGCCCGGAAAATCGTCGCGCTTGGCCAGCGCCACGATCTCTGCGGCGTGATACTCGCGGTCACCAGCCTTCTGGATGTAGTATTCGCCCTGCTTGTCCTCGGGCAAGGAGGCGACCTGCCCCACCAGCTCGGCGAAGGTGCCGCTGCGGATGGCCTTGGCCTGATCAAGCACGCCTTCGCCATCGCCCGTGGCATGGAGAAATGCCCGGTCGTCCCACTGGATGCCGGCGCGGTTCGTGCCTTCGGCCTTATAGCTGCTGGGGAAATCAACCATTCCAAAACACTCCTATTCTGTAATTCCTGAACGCATGAGCCTGCGCCGCGTTTCCGCGCGAGGCGACTATTCCAAGCGCCCTTCGGACAGGCGCACCACCCGGTCCATCCGTGCCGCGAGCCGCTCGTTGTGTGTCGCTACCAGCGCAGAACTACCTTGCCCGCGAACCAGTTCAAGAAACTGCGCGAAGACCTTGTCCGACGTGATCTCGTCAAGATTGCCGGTTGGCTCGTCGGCCAGCACCAGCAACGGCTTGTTCGCCAGCGCGCGGGCCACGGCCACCCGCTGTTGCTCGCCGCCTGAAAGCTGGCTCGGGCGGTGGGTCATCCGGTGCCCCAGGCCAAGCGACCCGAGCAGGTCACGCGCCCGCGTCTCCGCCTCGTTCCGGCTCGCTCCGAGCAACAGCTGCGGCAGGATCACGTTCTCCTCGGCAGAGAAATCGGGCAGCAGGTGGTGGAACTGATAGACGAAGCCAAGGTTCTCGCGGCGCAAGGTCGTGCGCTCGGCGGCATTGGCCTTGCTGGCATCGACACCCGCCAGCTCGATCCGCCCGGAAAAGCCGCCTTCCAGCAGGCCAACGGCTTGCAACATGGTCGACTTGCCCGAGCCCGAAGGCCCCAGCAGGGCGACGATCTCGCCGGGCTGGATTGTCAGATCGACCCCGCGCAGGACTTCGATCACGACGCCGCCCTGCTCGAAATTGCGGGCGAGCGCGGTGAGACGGACGACCGGGCTATTCATAACGCAGCACCTCGACCGGATCGGTGTTGGCCGCGCGATAGGCCGGATAAAGCGTCGCGAGGAACGACAGGCCCATGGCCATGCCGGCAATCGCGATCACTTCGAACGGATCGGTGCGCGAAGGCAGTTCGGACAGGAAGCGGATCGACGGGTCCCACAGGTTCTGCCCCGTCACCACCTCGATTCCCTTCACGATCGACTGACGGAAGAACAGCACCACAAACCCGAGCGTAAGCCCCGCCATGGTGCCGATCACGCCGATGGCCGAACCGGTGGTGACAAAGATCTTCATCAACGAATTTCGCCGCGCGCCCATTGTGCGCATGATCGCAATGTCGCGCGTTTTCGAACGCACGAGCATCACCAACGAGGAAAGGATGTTGAACGCAGCCACCAGCACGATGATCGACAACGCAAAGGCCATCGCCACCCGCTCCACCTGCAAGGCCTCGAACAGCGAGGCGTTGAGGCTCTTCCAGTCGGTCAGCACAGCGCGGCCCGCGATCTGCGGCTGCAACGGCGCGAGGATTTCGCTCACCTTGTCGGGATCGTCCACCTGCACCTCGATCATGCCAATGGTGTCCCCCGTCATCAGCAGGGTCTGCGCCTCGGGGATCGGCATGATGACGAAGCGTTCGTCAAAATCATAAAGACCGACTTCGAAAATGCCGGTGACAGTATAGCCGACCTGTCGCGGATAGGTGCCGAAGGGGGTGGTTCGCCCCTGCGGATTGATGATCGTGATCGTATCGCCAAGCCGCAGCCCCAGATTGAGCGCGAGCCGCGAACCGATGGCGACATTGCGCTCACCCGGCTTGAGATCGTCCAGCGAACCCGAGACGAGGTCCTTCTTCATCTCCGCGATGTCCTCGGCCGTCGCGCCGCGCACGAACACCGCATCGGCCCGCCCTTCGTAGCTCGCCAGCAGCGGCTTCTCGATCATGGGTGAGGCCTTGGTCACGCCCTCTGTCGAGCGGACCAGTTCCAGAACCTGCTGCCAGTCATCGATCTTGTCGCCATAGCCCTGGATCACGGCATGGCCGTTAAGCCCGGTGATGCGATCGAGCAGTTCGGCGCGAAAACCATTCATCACGCTCATCACGATCACCAGCATGGCGACCGACAGCATCACCACGGTGATGGAGATGCCAGCCACCAGTGCGATCACGGCTTCGCCGCGGCCTGGCAGCATGTAGCGCTTGGCGACGGTCCATTCGAAGGGGCTTAGGAGCAAGGGGCTAGGCTTCTTTAAGGTTAAGCAAGTGCCATGCGTCTAGGCCGCAAGGCCCGGCCTCGCAATCGAAAAGCCGGGGCCTTGCTGCGTGGCGTTTCGTATTAGGCGTCAGCCATATGGCGATAGACTGCGCGTTCGTGGCTGAAGGCCTTGAAACCGAAATAGCCGTGGTAAGAGCCAGTACCGCTGGCGTTGACCCCGCCAAACGGCAGGTTGTTCTCCAGATAGTGCGAGAACACGCCGTTCACCGTCACCCCGCCCGAGCTGGTGCGCTGGAGCACCTTCTCCACGTTCTCCTCGCTCGGGCTGAACACATAAAGAGCAAGCGGCTTGTCGCGCGCTTCGATGTAGCCGATCGCCTGGTCGATATCGTCATAGGTCATCACCGGAAGCAACGGGGCGAAGATCTCTTCCTGCATGATCGTCATCTGCGGGGTCACGTCGGTCAGCATGGTCGGGTGGACGGTGAGGGTATCTTCCTCGAACGTGCCGCCCGCGGCGACCTTGGCCCCCTTGGCCACGGCATCGTCGAACAGGCCTTTCACACGCGCGAAGTTGCCCTTGTTGACGACCTGCGCAATGGCCTCATGCTTGATCTGACCATCTTCATAGAGGTTGGTCTGCACGTTGCTGGCAAAGGCTTCGACCAGCGCATCCTTCTGTCCCTCTTTCACGAACACGTAGTCCGGGCAGATACAGGCCTGTCCGCCGTTGAACTGCTTGGCCCCTGCGAGCGCCGCGCCGATAGCGGCAACATCCGCCCCCTCGTCGATAATGACGGGCGACTTGCCGCCCAGCTCCAGCGTCACGCTGGCGAGGTTCTTGGCCGCAGCCGTCATCACGATCTTGCCGACCTTGGTGCTGCCGGTGAAGAAGATGTGGTTGAACGGTAGCTCAAGCAGCGCTTCGGCGACGCTCACATCGCCTTCGAACACTGCCGCCTCGTTCTCTTCGAACACCTCTTCGACGATGGACTTGGCGATTGTCGCAGTCGCCGGGCACAGGTCGGTAAGCTTGAGCATGCAGACATTGCCGGCCGCCACCGCTGCTGCGAGCGGGCCGAAGGTCAGGCCAAGCGGGAAGTTCCACGGCCCGAGGATCAGGCACACCCCGCGCGCCTCGTAGACGATCTCGGCCTTGTCATCGGGATTGGAGGAGGAGCCGACCTGCGTCGGTTTCATCCAGTCGTCGAGGCAATCGATATTGCGCTGGATATTGCCGAGGATGTTGAGCACCTCGGTGACGCGGATTTCGCCTTCGGGCTTGCGGGTGTCCTCGCGCACGGCAGCGATGATTTCCTCGGCCCGCGCGCCGATGACTTCCTTCAGCTTCATCAGCTTGGCCTTGCGCGCTTCTGCGCTCGAGGCCTTCACCTCCCACTGATGCTCCTGCTGCGCGGCGAACACGCGCTTGATGTCGGCGGCGAGATCGGTGGCGGTAGGCTGGGTGGTCATCGGGCTATCCCTTCCGGTTGATTTTGTCCGCCCATGTGGGGCTGCCTGCTCCCGCTGGCAAGGGCGATGTCGGCACGCATCAACGCTCCCAAATACGAAAAAGGCGCCCCCGCTGAGGGAGCGCCTTTTAGTTGTGCACCGGGCCTTTGCAGGCCCTGAGCGCCAGTCGCTTAGTACCGATAGCCCAGCGTCAGGCCATAGGTGCGCGGCGGCAGGTAGGTCGCGCCGATCACGCGGCCGGTCGACAGCGCGAAAGTGCTCGACCGACGCAGCGTGTCGCCGATGTTGCGGATATAGGCGAGCGCATAGAGGCCCCCGTCGTTATCCTCCCACCGCACCGAGGCGTCGAACATGGTGTAGGCCTCCGAGCCTTCCACCATGCGGTGGAACTCGGTGAAGAACACGTCCGAACGGCCATACATGTCACCGGCGATGGTGACGGTGCCGCCGAGCAGATCCTGCGCGGCATCCAGTTCGGCGCGCAGGTTATACGACCATTCGGGCGTATTGCGCGTCGGGTTACCCGCCAGCTGAATCTTGCACGGTGCGAAGTCGTCAAGCGCATCGGCCGGGCACGGTCCGCCAAACGCGGTCGGATCGGGGTTGGTCACCGGGTCGTAGGCAGGCTGGCCCGACTGTGACACATTGACTGGATCGAGCGGATCAAGCGTGACGAAGTCGTCGTACTTGCTGTCAGTGTAGCTCAGACCACCCGTCAGGCGGAAGATGTCCACCGGCGAGAAGGCGAAGTCGACCTCGAAGCCGGTTGCGCTGGTTTCCGCTGCATTCTCGAAGATCGTGGTGAAGCCAGCGGGGCCACCACCAACGGTCTTGTTGATCTGCAGACCCTTCAACTTGTAGGTGTAGCCCGCAAGGTTCAGCGTCAGCATGCGGTCAAGCAGCTGCAGCTTGGCGCCGATCTCGTGGTTCACCACGCTTTCTGGGTCGACAATGGTGGTCGAACCGGCAGCGTTCTCACCCGAGCCAGCCTTGAAGCCCTCCGAATAGGTGTAATAGAACAGCATGTCGGAGTTCGGCTCCCAGCTGATGCCCAGCTCGGGGGTGAAGTCCTCGAAGGTCCGCTCGCGGTAGGTGCCATCGTTCGTGGTGACGAGGATCGTCGACACCGCCGGGTTGGCATTGGCCGTCATGATGATCGACGGGTTGCGGCTGTCGACCTCTTCATGGCTCCAGCGTCCACCGACCTTGAGCGAAACACCGTCGAGACCGAACTTGCCCATGTCGAAGTTCAGCTGACCGAAGGCGGCATAGGCCTCGGTGCCGAGGTTCGAACGCAGGCACACGCGGTTAGGCGCGGCGTCCGGCAGGAACCCGCACATATAGAGCGAATCGGCCAGCGAGATCGAACCCGGCGCGGCAGGCGTGCCATCGATCACCACCGGGCGCGTTGCCAGCGTGTCGATGTTGCCAGCCATGCCGGTCGTGCTCGAAAGGCCCACGGTATCGCGCGGCTTCTGCCGCTCGTTGAAGTAGTAGAGCCCAGCCACACCGGTCACGAAGTCGGTATCGATCGACAGCTGCAATTCGTTCGAGAACTGCTCGGCATCGATCGTGCGAACCTGCATGGTGGTCGCGTTCGGGAGGCGGTTCACAACCGCCGAGATGTCGAGATCCTGGATCAGCTGGCTATCGAACTTCCGATAGTTGGTCAGGTTGGTGAGCCGCAGGTTGTCGCTCAGATCAACGCCAAGCGTGGCCGTGAGGCTGTAGGTCTCGGTGTCGACCGAAGGCGGCTCATCACTCGCAAGGTCGCGCGGATTGGTGGCAAAGCCACCCTCACCGATGGGAGCAAGACGCGCAACGCCCGGGAAGGCCGGTGAGGAATAGTGCACCGCACCCGAATTGTCGTTCTGCGAGAAGTACTCGGCGCTCAGCAGCAGATCCCAGCCCTGGTCGAAGTCGAACAGCAGCTGTCCGCGCACCATCTGGCGCTTGCTGTCATCGACGTCCCAGCCATGATCCGGATCGACGCCGTACCCGGCACGGTCATCGACGCGGCCAGCCAGACGGAACATCACGCCATCGACAATCGGCCCGCCGATGCCGACTTCTGCCGACTTCGTCTCGTAGTTGCCGAGCGTGAACATGGCGTCGACCGTAAGGAAGTCGGTCGGCTTGCGGGTGATGAGGTTGATCGAACCACCCACCGCGTTACGGCCATAGAGGCTGCCCTGCGGGCCGCGCAGAACTTCCACGCGCTCAAGGTCGAACATCGAAGTCAGCTGCGCTTCGGCGCGGGCGACATAGGCCCCATCGACGTGCATGGCGACGCCGGTGCTTGACCCGGTGGTCGAGGTGTTGGCACCGACACCGCGGATGAACACCTTGGCCTGGTTGAAGTCGTTGCCGAAGGTGACCGCCGGCACGGCGGCCTGGATGTCCGACAGGTTCGAAATACCGCGATCGGCGAGCAGTTCGCCGCCGACTGCGGAAACGGCCACCGACACGTCCTGCATATCCTGGGCGCGCTTGTTGGCGGTGACGATGATCATGTCGTCATCGGCTTGCGCGGCTTCCTGCGCCAGAGCTGGAGTGGCAACGGCAAGCGCGACCAACGACACGGTGCCGAGACCGGCAGCGCGAGCGAAATTCCTGGGGGTCATTAAAAAAGTTCCTCTTCCTCGAACGTTACTTGTGCAGCGGCAGCTGACAAATTTCGAACGAGGCGCATTTGATATGGCGCAAAGAATATGCAATGCGAGATAGCACTAAACACATGATTACGCGGCTATGTTGTTTTGTTGCCACACCAAAGGTCTGTGGCAAACGATCAACCGCTACGGAGCATCTGGACGCCCCAATCACGCTCCAGCAGATAGAGCAAGGTGCGCGCAGCCTGACCGCGTGGCCCGTCGAGCCCACCATCACGCTCGACCAGTAGACGGGCATCGTCGTTGGCCATCTCGCCGAATTTCTGAACCTGTTCGAGGCTGGCGATAGAGAAGCCGTCCTCGCCGCTCTGCCGCGTGCCGAGCAGTTCGCCGCCGCCGCGCAGTTCGAGATCCTGTTCGGCGAGGTAGAACCCGTCCTGGCTTTCGCGCATCAAGGCGAGGCGCTGCTTGCCGACTTGCGAAAGTTCGCCGCTACGCAGCAAGAGGCAGACCGACTTTTCCGACCCGCGCCCCACACGCCCGCGCAGCTGATGCAGCTGGGCCAGCCCGAAGCGTTCGGCCTGCTCGATCACCATGAGGGTCGAGTTGGGCACATCGACACCAACTTCGATGACCGTGGTCGCCACCAGGAGCTTAGCCTCGCCCGCTGCGAAGCGCCCCATCGCGGCGTCTTTCTCGTCTGACGAAAGCTGGCCGTGGACCAAAACCACATCCTCACCGAAGCGCTCCTTCAGTGAAGCGTAACGGGCCTCGGCGGCGGCAAGATCGTCGCTCGCACTTTCGCTGTCGCGCACCATCGGGCAGACCCAATAGGCCTGCTGCCCAGTGGCAATATGCCGCGCCACCCCTTCGACGACATCAGCAAGCCGGTCGAGCGGAATCACGCGGGTGTCGATCGGCTGACGGCCCGGTGGCATCTCGTCGAGGCGGCTGACGTCCATCTCGCCATATTGCGCCAGCACCAAGGTGCGCGGGATCGGCGTTGCGGTCATGGCCAGCGTGTGCGGCGTGACCTTGCCTTTCTGCGTCAGCATCAGCCGCTGCGAAACGCCAAAGCGGTGCTGTTCGTCGATCACCACCAGCCCGAGGTTGCGGTAGCTCACGGAAGCCTGGAAGATCGCATGGGTGCCGACGATAATCTGCACCGAGCCATCGACCAGCCCCATCAAAATACCCTCGCGCGCCCTGCCCTTGTCGCGGCCCGTGAGCAGCTCGATTGCAACCCCAGTCGGCGCGGCCAACTTGCGCAGCGTCTCGAAATGCTGCCGCGCGAGGATCTCGGTCGGGGCCAGCAATGCGGCCTGTGCGCCGGCCTCGACTGCGGCCAGCATCGCCTCCAGCGCGACCACGGTCTTGCCCGCGCCGACATCGCCTTGCAGCAGTCGCAGCATCGGGCTGGCCTGCGCCATGTCGCCGGTAATCTCGGCAATCGAACGCTTCTGCGCGCCGGTCAGCGGGAATGGCAGCGCGAGCTTGTCACGCAGGTGCCCGTCGCCTTGCAGGCTCTGGCCCTTCCTCGCCTTGTTGCTCTGCCGCACCAGCATCAGCGCCAGCGCATTGGCGAACAGTTCGTCATAAGCGAGCCGGTCACGTGCCTTGGCCGCCTCGCCTGCATGGGCAAGCCGCAAGGCCTCGGCCCATGCAGGCCAACCTTCGCGGGCGTAGACACCGGGCTCAATCCATTCGGAAAGTTCCGGCATGCGTGTGAAGGCCTGCTCCACCATGGCAGCGACCCGTGGCTGGGTCAGACCTTCGGCAAGGCGATAGATCGGCTCAATCATCTTGCCCATCGCGCCCGCGCTGTCTTCCGCCACGTGATCGGGATGGACGATCTGGAGCATGTCGCCATACTGATCGAGCCGCCCGGCGACCCAGCGTTTCTCGCCCACGGGGAGCAGCTTCTTGGCATTGTAACTGGCACGCCCGAAGTAGGTCAGCGCGCAAATATTGCCCTTGGCGTCTGCGGCCAGCACCCGGTACGGCCCGCGCCCCGGATTGCGCGGCGCGCGGTGTTCGGTCGGGGTCAGCGCGACGACGATCTGCTCGCCCACCAGCGCCTCGTCGAGATCGGTCACGCTGCGGCGGGCCACAAAGCGTTCGGGCAGGTGGTAAAGCACGTCGCGCACGCGCTCGAGCCCGAGGCGTTCGAGCGGCTTCTTCAGCTTCGGGCCGATGCCATCGAGGCTATCGATCTCGGCAAACAGCGGGTTGAGCTCTTCGGGGCGCATGTTCGAAGCTCTAGCCCAAGCCGCGCGCATCGGATAGGAGGCCGGCGATGATTACCCCAGACCTTTCCACCCGCCTCGCCCGCGCGAAGTTCCGCGCCTGGCACCGGGGCACGCGCGAGGCCGATTACACCATCGGTTGCTACTTCGACACCTTCCACGAGGGCTGGGACGAAGCGCAGCTCGCATGGTTCGAGAGGCTGCTCGACGCGGAAGACGTTGATATCCTCGCCTGGGCTCTGGGCACAGCGGAGGCTCCGGCGGAGTTTCAGGGGCCGCAATTGGAGGCCTTGCGCAAACTGGATTACGTGCGCATCTGAGCGCCCTTCCCTCGCCTTAGCCGAACCAGTCACGCACATGCCCGACCTCTCTCGCATCCTCTCGGCGGATAAGCCGCTCACGCTGTCCTCGCTCGTGCGCGGGGCGCAGCCGCTGGTGCTGGCCGATCTGGCGCGCGCTTCCAAAGGCCGCGCGGTGTTTGTTGCGCCCGACGATGCGGCGATGCGCGCCGTGGCCGATGCCGCCAGCTATTTCGCGCCCGAACTGGAGGTGATCGAGTTCCCCGCGTGGGACTGCCTTCCTTACGACCGCGCCAGCCCCGCCTTGTCGGTCAGCGCGCGGCGGCTGTCGGCGCTTTATCGGCTGCAACAGGGCAAGCCGGGGTCGCAGCTGCTCGTCACCACGATCAACGCCGTGCTGCAACGCGTGCTCACCCCGTTCCGCATTCGCGAGGCGGTGCGTGAGCTGAAGCCGGGCGTTTCGATCGGGCACGAGAGCCTCGCTGCGCTGCTGCAACGGCAGGGCTATTCGCGCACCGACACCGTGGTCAACACCGGCGAATTCGCGGTGCGCGGCTCGATCTTCGATATCCACCCGAGCGGGCTCGACGGCGGCCTGCGGCTCGACTTCTTCGGCGACGAGCTGGAAAGCCTGCGTCTATTCGATCCGAGCACCCAGCGCACTACCGAGGTGGTCGACAGCCACCTTCTGCTCCCCGCCAGCGAAGCCCTGCTCGACGACGACACGATCAAGCGCTTCCGCAGCCGCTACCGCGAACAATTCGGCGCCACCGCCACGCAAGACCCGCTTTACGAAGCGGTCAGCGAAGGGCGCAGGCTGGCCGGAATGGAGCACTGGCTCCCGCTGTTCGAGGACCGGCTCGCCACGCTGTTCGACCACCTTTCGGCTGACGACGTGCTGGTGATGGAGGCTGGCGCCGTCTCCGCCATGGACGAGCGGCTGAAGGATATCGCCGACTACCACCGCCAGCGCGGCGATGTCTCGGGCCAGGCCAAGGGCAGCTACCGTCCGCTTACCACCGAAGCGCTCTATCTGGCGCCGGACGAAGCCGCCGGTCTGTTCGCCAAGTGGCCCGCGCACGTGGCCGACCAGTTCGCCCGCCCCGAGGACGCAAAGAGCCTCGACTTCGAATTCCGCTCAGCGCGCGATTTCACGCCTGAACGCTCGCGCGGTGAGAACGTCTACGAAGCCGCCGCCAAGCATTTTGCGGCGCTCGGCAAACAAGGCAAGCGCCCGCTGCTGGCCGCCTATTCGCAAGGCTCGCGTGCGCGAATCGTCTCGATCCTTGAGGAGGCCGGAGCACCGGCAACGCTCGCGGCAAGCTGGCAGGAAGCGCTGGGGCAGTCGGCCAAGGGCCGTCTTGCCGCCATGGTCCTGCCGCTCGACACCGGCTTTGCCAGCGACGACATCGAGCTGATCACCGAGCAGGACTTGCTCGGCGACCGCCTCGTACGCCGCCGCAAGAAGAAGAAGGACGCCGACGCCTTCCTCGCCGAATTGCAGGCGCTGCGGCGCGGCGATCTGGTGGTCCATGTCGATCACGGGATCGGCAAGTATCTCGGCCTCGAACCGATCACCGTCGGCAAGTCCAAGCACGACTGCGTGATGCTGGAATACAAGGGCGGCGACAAGCTCTACATCCCGGTCGAGAACCTCGAAGTCCTCTCGCGCTACGGCTCATCCGAAGAGGCGGTCATGCTCGACCGGCTGGGCGGCGAAGCATGGCAAAAGCGCCGTGCACAGCTGCGCGAGCGCATCCAGGAAATCGCGGGCGAGCTGATGCGCACTGCCGCGCAGCGGTCGCTCAAGAAGGCACCCGTGCTCGAAGCGGACGAGGCCAGCTACAACCAGTTCGTCGATCGCTTCCCTTGGGAGGAGACCGACGATCAGGAGCGCGCCATCGCCGATGTGCTGGGCGATCTGGAAAGCGGCAAGCCGATGGAC
>DDFY01000004.1:198952-284448 GCA_002337385.1 Erythrobacter sp. UBA1916 | reverse complement strand
CAAATGTTCTGACGACGGACACACAACAGCCGCACCGTCTCGTGGCGAATGTCGATCCCACGTTCCAACAGCAGGTCCTCGACGTTCCGCAAACTCAGGGGAAAGCGGACATGCATCATCACCACAAGGCGGATCACCTCGGGCAAGGAGTCGAAATAGCAGAAGAGACTGGCCGGTTTACGGGATCGAGGCATGCTACCGGCCCACCCTTCGCCCCCGCTTGGCAATTAAGGGTGGTTGGCGGTTGCTTTGACAGTGCCCTCCGCGGGCCTGCGACGGATCCCTGAAACAAGAGACAGGTGCTGGGGGTGTGTGGCGGACAGACAGGGACTCTCTTTAAACTCGATCTTCGACGAACTGGCCGATTGGGAAGAGCAGCTCAAGGCTCTGCAAGACCGTGATGTCCATTGCGAGGTGCTTGAACCATGAGCGCCAAACGCATCACGATAAGGTTGTCGGAACCCGAATGGAACGCACTGGACAAGGCTGCAGGCGGCCGCCCTGTCAGTACCTACGCACGCGAGAAGCTGCTCGGGAACAGCGCTCGAAAGCGCAAGGTCACACGCCGCCCCAAGCAGGACCACGTACTGCTTGCTCAAATCCTGGCAACGCTGGGCCGGTCCGAGCTGCCGAAGTCGATGCGCGAATTGGCGGATGCTGCGCTTTCCGGCACGGTGCCAGATAGTCGCGACGTGCTGCTTTCCTTGCGCGCGGCCTGCCTCACCATCGAGAAGATGCGCCATGATCTGACCGAGGCTCTCGGCATCAAGCCGGAGTGAGGAACCATGATCCTGGTCGGCAACCAACGCGGCGGAGCCAAGGATTTAGCGCTCCATCTTCTCAAGGAAGAGAACGATCATGTGCAGGTGCACGAACTGCGCGGGTTCGCCTCGGACAATCTCACCTCGGCGCTGAATGAGAGCTATGCGATCAGCCGGGCTACGCGCTGCAAGCAATTCCTGTACTCGATGAGTCTAAATCCGCCGCCTGACCATCAGGTGAGCACTGAAGCTTTCGAAGCAGCCATTGACCGGGCGGAAGAGCGGCTGGGCCTTTCTGGCCAGCCTCGCGCCATCGTGTTCCACGAGAAGGAAGGCCGCCGCCATGCGCATTGCGTGTGGAGCCGCATCAAAACCGACGAGATGAAGGCGGTCCACATGTCGAAAGATCGCGAGAAACTCATGGAGGTGTCGCGCGATCTGTACCGTGAACATGGCTGGAAAATGCCTCGCGGCATGATGAAGAGCGCGGAACGCGACCCGCGCAACTTCAGTTTGGAAGAATGGCAACAGGCCAAGCGAGCGAAAGCCGATCCACGCGAAGTGAAGATGGCGATCAAGGAATGCTGGGCTGTTTCGGACTCCCGCGCCGCCTTCGAGAACGCCTTGCAATCGCGCGGCTTCAAGCTTGCTCGCGGCGACCGCAGGGGGTTTGTAGTCGTGGATATGAACGGCGAACCCTTCGCCATTGCGCGGTGGGCGGAAATCAAGACGAAAGAGGTGCGCGCCCGCCTGGGCGACCTGGAGCCGGACTATCCGGGTGTCGAGGACCGCAAGCAGCAATTCGCTCAGGAGATCGGCACGCGCCTTCGCAATTTGCGAAACGAGGAAGCCCGCAAAGCTGAGGAGGAGCGCGAGCGTGCAGAAAGCGCAAAGCGGTCGCTCATACAATCGCAGGCGCAAGAGCGCGCTAAACAGGCGGCTGCCATCAAACTCCGTTGGGATCGCGAGAACGCGGACCGGCAGGCCCGCTTTAATCGGGGCTGGCGGGCGCTCGTCGATCAGTTCTCAGGGCGACTGAAGCGCATTCGCGAACAGAACATGGAAGAGGCATACAGATGTATGCTGCGCGACCGGGTGGAAAAGGACGCGCTGATATTCAGCCATCTGGAAGAACGGCGTGAGCTCTCAAAGCGGTACAAAGCGCAACAGCGCCAGCGAAGTGAATACCGTGCCGAGCTTGATGCGGACATCAATCGCTATCCGGTAATTGACCGCTCACAATCAGCGAAACCGAAGACACAATTCCAACAAGCAAGCCGTGCTCCGCCTGATCCTAAGCGCCGGTCCGGCGATCAGGATGCGGATCGTATGGCGAAACGAGAAGCCTTCAAGGCACGACGCCTTGCGCAGGCCCGCAATCGCGGCCCGCGCCATGATCTCGACCGCTGACCATCAGAACAGTGTGTATTGTCTGCTGGCCTCCAGGTAAGCCTTCCATTCGCAGCTCTCGGATTCCTCATCCAGCCACGCAATGACTTGCCCGACCACATCGCCGCCATGGGCTTCGATGGTGCCGGGCTGGTGGAAGTGTGAGCGATACCCCGTCTCGGTGATTGGCAGCGGAGCCGCCTCCGGTTTGACACTGCGGATTTGGAGATGAGCGATCACGTTCCACTTGAGGGGCGTGTAAGTCGCCTCGATCTCGATGTTTTGCCATGTGAAGCGGTAGGTCTGCTCTTCCATCTCACACCCCCGCAAAGACATGGATTTCATCGAAGGCCGTCTGGATGGTGAACACATCACCGTTCAACTCAGCATCGCGCGCCATGGCGTGCCAGTCGATATAGAAGCGCAAATGTTCAGGGATTGAAGTGCAGTCCTCGGTCAGCTCCTGCAGATAGTCGGCAAGGCTCGGAAAGCTACCGTGATAGCTCTCCTCCAGCGCCTTATGAGCCACCTTGACCTCGCCAAAGTGGTCGATCAACTCAGCGCCAAGCTTACCGTGTTCGGCAATGAATGCGGCCAGCTCTGAAACGCGCTCAATGCCTTCATATTCAGCGATCGAGACGCCTTCAAAGCCTTCATGATCATGGATCGCCCATTCCTCGGCGTCTGCTATCGGGGATGCACCCAGCATAGCGCGGATACCGTCATAGATCGCCCATGGCTCCTGATGGGCATCGATCCAGTGCCCGTGCAGAATGCCGTTATTGTAGGCGGCCAGACAGGCCACATAGATTTTGACGTCTCCTTCGCTCATTTTTCCCTCCAATGGGTTAGGGGTTGCTCATGCAACCGATGCCCATCGGCGAGATCGGGGTGTGCAAACGGAGGGAAAAATCGGCGGCGGGCGCAGGCCATCGGCCGAGCCTCGGGAGACCGCCTATTTTTCGTGAAGTGCGCTGAGGGGCTGGCCCCTAAGCTCTGCGCGAGGGATTGAAGCCGGATGGCCGAAACCGCACCAGCGGGTTCGGTTCACGAAAGCCCGACCGGAAGGGCGCGCCCTTGCCATCACCTTATCAAGAGGGAAATGCAGCCATCACTTGCATGAGCGCCCGGTAACAGCCAATATCTAAGTTCATCCTGGAGCGGACTTGGTCAGAAGCCGAGACTTTGCGAAGAAAACGTTATATAATAATCGATAGTTAGGCTATTATTTGGACGTAGTGAGAAAAATATCCTCCGTTTTGTCTAATTTATGTCGAGAAGCATGTCGAACACGAAGCAAATACTGGCAATGTTAAAAAGCCGCGCCACTGGCGACGATGAGCAATTCTATTCCATTGCTCTTCAGATTGCTGCGGCGGAAGCTCGACGCGGCCATCGTACAACAGCCGAAGATTTGCGTGCCGCTGTGGATGAGGCTCGGGCGGTCCGATCTCGTGGGGCCAGTGTACCTATCTCCTTTGCACAGCCGCGCGGTGAGCTGGAAAGCCTCATTGATCTTAAGGAACCTGAGTTACATCTAAAAGATGTGGTCCTGCATGAATCTGTGAAGGAAAAGCTCAACGACGTAATTCGACAACAGATTAAGCGCGACTGGCTGCGCGAGCACGGCAAGACCCCGAACCGATGCGTGTTGTTTGTCGGTCCTCCGGGTGCAGGCAAAACAATGACGGCCGAAGCGCTCGCGGGTGAATTGCATCTCCCGCTTTTTGTTATTCGGCTGGAATCGCTCATCACGCGATTCATGGGTGAGACGGCGTCAAAACTGCGTCTCGTATTTGACGAAACGCTAAAACGTCGTGGTGTATACCTGTTTGATGAGTTTGACGCGCTTGGAGGACATCGTAATGCAACCAACGATGTCGCTGAGATGCGCCGTGTTCTAAACTCATTTCTACAGCTCATGGAGCAGCCCAACGCAACTGATAGCATTTTGCTGGGCGCAACCAATCATCCCGAACTGCTTGATCGTGCACTGCTGCGCCGGTTTGATTCGGTGGTCGAGTTTGAGTCTCCTTCAAGAGAGCAAGTGAAAGCACTCATCACCAAGTATCTCCGACCATTGAAGTACCCGAGGCTGGCATGGAAGAAGATCGTCGATGTGGCTATGGGCCTGAGCCAGTCAGAAATTGCGCGTGCCTCTGAGGATGCGGTGAAGACGGCGATTCTTGATGAGAGGGACACGATCAGAACTGAGGACGTACTTAGAAGACTGAATGATCGTCGGGAGATGCGTGACGCTTTTTCCAAGTCAAAAAGTTAACGCTCAACTTCTATGGCAGATTTCGAAAAACCACATATCGATATTTCTGCTCGCGCGGTCAGGCGAGACTATCAAGCTCCTCGGCGGGCGATGGGCGGTGGTTCCGCGCCAAAGGTACGCGCGGAACACGGTGCTCGAATCCGGGCTGAAATGGATGCTGCGTTTGTCAGCGCGGATGCAACACGCCCGCAAGATGATCGCCTCGACCCGCCGGACGGTGTGTTTTTAGAGGTTGACCTTCGGGCAGGCACAAACCCAGAAAAAACATTGGAACGCAAACGGGACAACATTCGTCCAGGCGCCGTCCGCACCACGGCAGATAATGAAACACGAGTTGCGTTGTTCGTACCTGATGAAGCTCGACCCGTTCTGCAGCAGATACTTAACGAATATACGCATGGCGAGACTAACGCTCGCGGAGAACCGCCGAAAAGGGACAAGGTCGAACCTATAGAGTCGATCCGCCAAGCCAGGCTGGAAACGTTCTGGACAGATGAGCCCAACGCTTTGCCGGCCGAAGCGCAAGACACGATCTGGTGGGAAGCGTGGTGTTATGGTGGACTGGAAGATAAAGTTCGCGCGGCTGCTCAGAATATCGATTGTGTGGTGGCCGAGGAACACTACTGGCTAAAATTCCCAGAAGCGACTGTGATTCCAATCCGCTGCAGCCGAGTCTGCATGGAGTTGCTTCTTTTTGCCACCGCCGGGATTTCAGAACTGAGGCGCGCTAGCGCCAGCCCTGTATTCTTCATCGAGTCTGACTATGAAGATCAGATTGAGTGGACGGAAGATTTGGCGGAGAGAGTGATTTGGCCGCCAGGTGACGCATCGGCGGTCTGTCTGATGGATACGGGCGTCAATAGAGCTCATAGCCTTCTTGAGCCGGCCGTCTCTGCGGACGATCTACTAAGCATTCGCGTCGAGTGGGGTGGAGCGGACGATGCAGGGCATGGGACCGGAATGGCTGGGCTAGCACTGCTAGGTGACCTGACTCCTCGGCTCGAAGACAAAAGCGTGATCTCGCTGAATCACAGGGTCGAGTCAGTCAAAATCTTGCCTCCACCCGGCTCTGAAGCCAATGATCCCCTAGCTTATGGGTCCATAACTCAATCTGCCGTAGCACTCGCCGAGATCAACAAGCCAGAACGGCAGCGAACATTTTGTTTGGCTGTTACCAACGACAATGTTTCAGGTGCGAGGGCGACTACTTGGAGCGCCGCTATCGATCAAGCGGCGGTTGGCAGGATGCCCGGTGACGAAGACGATGCTCCTGCACGCTTGTTCATCGTATCCGCAGGCAACGCTCCAGCGGCCATCGACACTTCACAGATCCTGCCAGCCGAAGACCTGCCGATTGAAGATCCCGCGCAAGCATGGAACGCATTGAGCGTTGGTGGCTACACGAACAAAACAGATATTGATGACGATGGTTTCGATGGCTGGACCGCTATGGCTCAGCCCGGAGAGCTTAGCCCCTTCACCCGGACCTCAGTCACTTGGCCGCAAAGTCGTACAGCCTTCAAGCCGGAAGTGGTTATGGAGGCCGGTAATCGCGCTGTTAGCCCGTCCGGCGGCGAGGCCTTAAATCTCTATTCTCTCGCTCTTCTAACGACCGGTGACAATGTTGCAGTTCAGCCATTGGTGCCTTTCGCGGCCACGAGCGCCGCCGCCGCACAATGCGCCAGGCTAGCCGCTCGACTGAGTGCCGCCTATCCCGATCTTTGGCCCGAAACCATTCGAGCCCTGATCGTCCACAGTGCGGAATGGACGCCTTCGATGTTGCAGGAGATGGACGGCGCACCGGGTTTGACCGCGCGTTATCCGCTCTTGCGGAAGTTCGGTCATGGCGTCCCGAGCTTCGAAAGAGCAGTAGCTTCAGCGGAAAACCATCTTGCCCTTGTATCACAGAAGGAGATCACTCCGTTCAAGGTTCAGGGCGGGCAGAAGCGGTTTTCTGATTGCCACTTCTACAAGCTTCCTTGGCCAAAAGACTTGCTGAACGAGCTCGGCGAGAACGACGTGCGTCTCAAACTTACGCTTTCGTATTTCGTAGAGCCAAACCCCGGTCGCTTCGCTTCGATTGACGCGCAACGATATCAATCATTCGGTCTTCGCTTTGACCTGAAGCGACGGTTGGAAAGCGAAGACGACTTTATCAAGCGGACAAACCCGTTTGAGAGGGAAGACCCTTTGGGTGCGGGACCGGAAGCTACGGATAACTCAGGTTGGCGCTTTGGTCCCGGCAGCATCTCCGCAGGATCACTGCATTGCGATGAATGGGTTGGTCCAGCGGTAGCTTTGGCAGCTCGCGACGTGATTTGCGTGAAGCCCGTTGTTGGCTGGTGGAGACAATCAGCAGCAAACTGCAAGCGCAAAGGGCGCTATGCATTAGTGGCGACGCTCAGTGCGCCTGATCTTGACGTGGACTTGTACACGCCAATTAGCCTGGCGGTCGAGAATGATGTCGGGATTGAAATCGAATTCTAGAAACATCGACCCGCTGCAGATGTAAGTGGAACCCCTAACCCCCGGAATGCGCGCCTTTGATCTTTGAAGTCACACCAGATGAAATCGCTGAACTAGGTGACGCTGAGCTAAGGTCACTTGTTGGCAGGCTGGCCGAGCAGGTAGCGGTCGAATGCGGGTGCTCACCGGCTGGGATCACTTATGGCGGTCATCAGAATGCGGCGGATGGTGGGATTGATGTAAGGGCTGCCATTTCGAATGCCGCAGACACAAACTTCATTCCGCGAAACAATACCGGCTTCCAAGTCAAGGCAGAGAATCTCGCACGGCAGGCTGTCATCGACGAAATGCGGCCAGGTGGTGAGCTGCGCCAGTCGATTGCTAATCTGGCCGCACAAGGCGGCGCATATATCATTGTTAGTTCGCAAGGCTCAGTTTCTGATACCGCACTCACAAATCGTCGCAAAGCGATGTATGAGGCTGTGCAGGACTTACCGGGCAAAGATCAGCTGCATCTCGACTACTTCGATCGCCAGCGGCTTGCGACCTGGGTGAACCAAACACCCGGCCTAGTTGCTTGGGTTAAGGAGCATGTCGGAAAGCCTTTGTCGGGATGGCAACCGTTCGGCGACTGGTCGAGCTCCCCCGGAGTTGTTGAAGACGAATATCTGGGCGATGAAAACGTGCGCCTTAAGGGCCCTGGCTTAGGCGACACGGGCAGTCTCAATGTCGAGGATGGCGTCAACCGTTTGCGGGACATCTTACGCCAGCCGCGAGGGGCCATTCGGCTTGTTGGGCTCTCTGGCGTCGGAAAAACTAGGCTTGTGCAGGCGCTTTTCGACGGGCGAGTAGGTGAGAACGCCATAAGTCCGCACACTGCAATCTATACCGATTTGGCAGATGAGCCTGAACCAGTGCCTGCCGAGTTACTTGTGAATCTCCAAGGCCGCCGCAAACCCTGTGTGTTTATCATTGATAACTGCGGAATCGCTTTGCACCGAAAACTCGTCGCCCGTCTCCAGAAGAGCGGCGCCCCGGTAAGTTTGATAACAGTCGAATATGATATTGCCGACGAGACACCAGAGAATACCGATGTATTCAAGCTCGAGCCTGCTTCGAATGAGATCATCGATGAGATTCTACAAAAGCGCTACCCCAACCTAACGAACCCCGAGATTGGTACAATCACGGCCTTCTCGGAAGGCAATTTCCGAATTGCTTTGGCGTTGGCGGAAACGGCGCGGAATGGTGAATCCTTAGCTAATTTGAATGACGGCGAGCTGTTTACGAGGCTGTTCCGCCAGAACAAGGAGCACGATCCGGCGCTCTATCGGGCTGCGCAAGCTTGTTCTCTCGTTTACTCGTTCGATGTTGAAACACTTGGTGGTGACGATGCGGAACTTCCAATCCTAGCTGGCCTGGCCGAGCAAAGCGTCTCGGAATTTTACGCCCATGTATCAGAGCTCACGCGTCGGCAGCTTGTTCAACAGCGATCCAAATGGCGGGCGCTATTGCCACACGCCATTGCTCACCGGCTTGCGAAGCAAGCCCTGCAGGATTTGCCTAAATCGATCATTCTTGCGGCACTGGCGAGCAATTCAGTACCGGATCGCTTGCTGCGGTCGTTTTCAAGAAGGCTTGGGTGCCTCCATGATTGTCGGGAAGCCCAGAATATTGTGGGTGAATGGCTTGGAGAAGGCGGCATTCTTGCAAGCGCAGGCAGTCTTGATGATCTGGGGCGCACGGTCTTGGACAATGTGGCGCCCGTTGACCCAGCCGCCACGCTTGCGTGCCTTGAACGAGCGGCAAAGAGTGATGAGAATTTCTTCGACGGCGACCAGCACGAGCAACAACGCTTAATCAGATTGCTGCGTTCGCTTGCTTACGAGCCCGATTTTTTCGCTCCGGCGGCTCGGCTGATTTCTGGCTTTTCGAAAAATGGTGCGGCCAGCAATAACACTGGTGATGGGGTCAGTGTTTTCTCGTCGCTCTTCACGCTCTATCTTTCAGGAACCAAAGCCTCACCTTCGGAGCGTGCTGAACTCATCCTGGAGTTTGCGCAAACTGGGGATGAACGGAATGCCAAGTTGGCATTGGCGGCTCTGGAATCCATGCTGCAAACCGACCATTTTATTTCGAGTTATGGCTTTGAATTTGGGACGCGCAAACGCGACTATGGACTTTCGCCAGCTAGCCCAGATGAATTTAGAGACTGGTTCGGCTCTGCATTCAACGCATGTTCGTTCATGGCGAAACTCCCTCATCTGCGCGAACAGACTCGAGACTTGATCGGACAAAGATTTGCTTGGCTCGTTTTCAAGACAGGGATGACGCCAGAGCTGATCGCTCTTGCGGATGAGCTCTACTCAGATGGCGGATGGCCGCAAGGTTGGGTGGCAGCTCGCGGCGCGATACGTCAACTCAAGGAAACAGAACGGGCAGAAGAGATTGCACAGCTGCGCGTTCTAGAGGGGCGACTTGCTCCTCAAACGCTCGAAGACCGTATTGGGGCATACATTTTGCCGAAGGGATGGTCGGCTCTCGATGTCGTCGAAATCGAGCTCAATGACGATGAGCGCTACAGCAAGGCAGAAGACGAGGCGACAAGGATTGCGGCAGACATCGGAAAGGAACTCGCTGCCGATTTGGACCTCTTTGCAAGACACATGCCTGCGTTGGCTACCGCGGAATCTTATCGGATCGTTTCAGTTCTACGGGCGGTCGGAGAGAACGTCCGTGACATTGCCGCAGCATGGGCAATCGTAAGTGCAGCAAGCATAGAAACGTTGGGCAAGGCGTCATATTCCCTTGCCGGTGTTTTCATTGGTGCGGCCGCAGAACAGAACCGCCCCTTAGTCGAAAATTTGCTCGACACCGCGCTGGCTGACGAAAAGTTGCACCCCCTGTTTGTGAACCTTCAATCCAACGTCGGCTTAGATGATAGGGGGATTGAACGCTTGATAACTGCGGCCAAGATGCCCTCGATACCGATAAGCACCTTTCACCATCTCTCGTCCGGACGAGCTTTGGAATGCTTCGATCCGGACAGTTTCTGCCAGCTCATGAAATCCATCGCGCAACGTTCGGAAGGCGAACCAGTGGCGTTCGAGATTATGAGGCATCTGATCTATCGGCGGAACAGCGATAAAATACCACTCAAACAAGCTGAAAAAGAGGCTGGCAAACATCTGTTGGAGAACGCAATGTTCTCTCGGGAGGATCACCAAAACGGACACCGATACAAAAAGGTGGCGCAAGCATGCTTGGAAGAGGGCAAGGACGCGCAGGTCGCACGCAAGATTTGCCAGACTCTAGTGAAAGGCCTCGTCGACTACAGCATTTATGCTCACGATTTTGGCGGTTTGGTTGGAGTGCTGGCTGACAAGTTTCCGCAAGAGGTGCTCGATGAATTGATCGGTAGAGCGAGTAAAAGCGGTGAGATCGAGGAATTGTTCGAGACCAGGCGGATTGCAAAGCTCAATCCGGCTTCGAGGCTTAGTGCGGCAGCGATCTTCAAATGGGTGCGGGAAGCGCCTGAAGACCGGTGCTTGGCTATCGCACATGTCATGCCGATCTGGGAACGACCAGAAAAGGAACAAGAGAACCGCCCCCCACTTGAGGACTATGCTGGCCCGGTGAGTTGGACAGAGCCGGCGCTTAGGCTGCTCAATGAATGCCCAGACCCAAAAACAGTTCTAGAGATTATGGTTGAGCGCTTCAGGCCCAACGGGTGGAGTGGTTCACTCGCCGCTATTCTGGAAAGCAGATTGCCGTTGTTGAAAGAACTCTGCGCAAGCCCCAATACTGAGATTGCCAATGCGGCCCAAGCGATGATCGGCGACTTCTCGGACTACATCGAAAAGCAAAAGGATTGGGAAGCCAAGAACGATCGCCAACGCGACGAACGGTTCGAGTGGTAGTTAAGCAGTCCATTTGCCAACGAACCAAAGGCCGGGAGGGATGCAACGGGAGGCGCGCAGCGGGCCTCCCTTGCCGAAGGCGCGGAGCGCCGGAGCCAAGCGCGTTGGTGGCAGCCAACGCACAGCTTGCGCGTGTCGTGTTTCGCGTATTATTGAACTAATTGCTGTTTGTATTACACGAAACTGCATCACCTTTTTGGTTCGCGCTTCGAACTCACACGAACCATCGAATGTCCCTCAATGCCGCGTCGTCCTCGTCACCGCCATCGTCAAATCAGCAATGCGCTTGCGTAGCTGAAATGCCATTTCCTCAACTGTCTCAAGCTCGCCCATCAAATCGATCAGCCCTTGAACCGTATCATCGCTGATAGAATCGTCGTCCGTCATAGTGCGCCGACATTCCACATCCGCCGTGCGATGATCCGATCCTCCGGTCCGACCGCGTTCAGATAGATCGCCGTTGTTTTAAGACTGGCATGCCCGAGCCAAATCTGAATCCGTGTTTCCGGCACATCGGTGATGACCGCGTGCACGCCGTATGTATGGCGCAAGCCGCGCCCCGATGCGCGAACGCCCGTTATCTCCGCCGTATCCATGACTGTACGTAGCCGCCGCCATCCAGTCGTCCGGCAAAAGTCCCAAAGCCTTGCCTCA
Organism: Erythrobacter sp. UBA1916; assembly: GCA_002337385.1. GTDB lineage: Bacteria > Pseudomonadota > Alphaproteobacteria > Sphingomonadales > Sphingomonadaceae > Alteraurantiacibacter. Next base: position 272,977 of record DDFY01000004.1, on the reverse strand, counting down.
ACACCTCGATCCGACCCTGATTGCAGCGCGCGCAGCTCGTGCACGTCATCTAACCGTTCAATGAAAGCTCCAGGCAGTGGTACAGCGCGAAAGTGCTTCCCCTTGAGCTCGCGGCGCTTTTTCAGGCTGCGAATGACAACCGTGCGCTCATCAAGATCGATATTGCGGGCTGTCAGTGCCAGTGCCTCGCTCGGGCGGCATCCGGTCCAGAACATCATCTCGCAAAAGGTCCGGTCTCTTTCGTCCGTCAGCACGCTCAACGCTGAGAGAAAGCGGACGCGCTCATTTTGCGACATATATTTGCGTTCACCATAGATGGTGAAAAGCGACATGCCTGCGATGTCTGATGCCGTGTGTGCCATGTGCGATCCTCCCTTGGAGCAGGCGTGCCGTGGAACAAAATTGGCTATTTTGTTCCACCGTCCACACTCCTTGAGATTTCCGCCATTTAGCAGTTCTGCGCATCGGGTTTGACCCGATGTCATTGCTCAGCATATTACCGCAAAACTAGGCTGTCTCAACAAAAGAAACCGAATAGCCAAAACTGTTTAAGGTCAAAATCTCAACGCAAACGCGCAAGCTTGAGAGTGGCTGCCGCTTTCGCGGCTTGCCTGGTAAGTTCTGCGATCAGCATACCTGCGTATGCCACGGGTTTTACCAGTGCTCAGGTGCTCAACTGGCCACAGAAGGATCAGGACTCATACTTCTTGGCGTCGATCACGATGGCAGGAGTGGTAGCTGCGCAGAATCCTGGTGGCAAAGCCCGGTGCGTCAATGACTGGTATCTGAAAGACACCGACACAATGAACCAGCGGAACACCTATATCCGCAACACCTTGCGTCGCTTCCCCGATCATCACCCAGCAGGCGTGATGATCGCAATATTGGAAGAGGCATGTGGGAGTTTTACCTTTTCTCAGGCTGATTAAAGGGACGGCTTGGTAATCGCGCCAATTGTCTCCGGTTTCACGGAGGCGGAATGTGAGGGCATCTCCTGGGCAACAATATCAGGCATCTCTTCCTCAATCCGCTTTTTGTGCTGCTCGAACTCGTCCAGCGTCATGGGATTGTCTTCGTCATCGAAGCGATCCCGTGCCGGGCCAAGAACGTCCCGCTGATAGCGCTCGACATCCTCAAGCTGCTGACGCGCTTCTTCGGCCTTTGTTCGAGCGGCCTGATAGTCCTCGTAGCTGGGCGCAGCATCTTTCCAGACGATAGAGGCAGCATCCTCGGCTGATACCTGTTCACCGTCCTCTGTGTAAACGTTGCCGTTTGCATCCCGGAATACGGCACGCCCATCCGGAAGGCGATTTGCGCTGTCCAGTATGCTCTGAAGTCCGTCTTGTGCCTGATCATTGGCCTTGCGCGCCTTGGCAAGGGCTGTTTCCGTTGCCTGTTCGACATCACTCAGGAAAGTGCCGAACTCCTGACGCGCTGCTGCGTAAGCCAGGTCGCTATTGATCAGGTCCATCAGTCGTGTGAATTCGCGGGCACTGGCGCGGAGCTTTCGCTCTTTCTCCTGCCGCGAACGCGGATGACCGTCGTTGTCGAAAAAGCGCGGGGCCTTGCTGCCGCCAGCGGACGAAAGCTCTCTTTGTTGATCTATGAAATCGGTTCGATTGTCCGAGGGTCTGTCACTCATGTTGCCCCCGTTCCGTGCGGCAGGCCGTGCGGGTCTACAGCCCCGCTAACGCTGCATTTGCTTGTGACAGATGCAGCCCCGTTGATGACACCGCGCACCGATATCGCCATCCGATCCCAAAAGATACAAGCATCGTGATATTCTCTTCGTATTTCCATGATGAATATCATAGTAAACTTTGATTAAAATTCAATTAAACCTCTGGTTGTCATTGGAATTTATTTGTTCAATTTTTAAATATATTTATGTTAATATATAATAATGGATAGAAATAAGAGGAACATTCATCTATCAGGGTTCGCCACTCCTCCTCCGGTAAGTGGCAGAAGCCGTGACGAGCTTGCCAGAGAATTCGAGGAAAATCGCAAGGCAGCGGCAAAAATGCGGCCTATCGTAGAATTTTCGGAAGAAAGCCTCACGGCGATGATGGCGGCGCGTACCCCTGAGAATGAATGAAATTGCCATATTCATCGATTGAATCCGGCGCGGGTCTTTGGATCAACCGATAGATATGATCGACGATCTTGATCTGTTTGCGCGTGGTCAGCCGCGCCGCAAGAATGTCGTCACACCCTCTGGCGACTGCCTGCGGATGGCGTAGGAGCGCGAGCCTGCGTACCATACTGATCAGTGCAGCCGCCATGAAATGAAAATAGAAGTCGGACGCGCTGCGAATGCGGGTGACGCTGAAATAGAACTGAATGTCGGCGTAGAGTTCCCGGCAATCAGCAAACGCCATGGAAAGATTGCGTGCGCCAAGTCCAAAAGGGCAGCTTCGACATGAGCCCTTGCGGTCAATAGCTTCGTCCACTTCGGCAAAAGCTACTGTCTCCTTGACCTGCGGATCGACCGGGTAGGGGAACGTGGTCGGGTCGATGCGCGTATCAATGAACTTCTCGATAAAGTCACCGGGACTATGCGCACGCGGGCATTGTGTGAAACAGGTCCTGAGTTCCTGATGATAGTTCTCCCCGCGTTGGGCGATGGAGTTGGCGGAGGTTTTGATAAGCCAGACATAGACAGGGTATTCCCGAAAGCGCAGCCGCCTGGCTTCGTCATCCAAAAACTCGCCGATGCGCTGTTGGCGAACCAAAGCCGAACGCAGCTTGCGTAGAGTGCGATTGACCGATTGTGGCGTCATCTTCAGCGTCGAAGCAATCCATGGAGCCGGGTAGCCTGCAAAGTAGAGTTGGAGCACGTCGCGATACATACGCTTGTCTTCCAACCGCCCGGTCCGAAAGGTTAGGCTTTTTGTATCTGCCGCCATCGATATTCGCCTCCTTGAGGGCCGTTATCGTTCCAAATTGATCTAACTTCATTCCTTGAGCGTTCCAAGGCTCCGGGAGCCTTGCGCCCGAAGATGCTCACCGCCACGGTTAGTTCACCAGAAAGACAAAATTCTTTTTAGTTCAGATAAATAATTCAACTCTGAACGCAGGAGAACCTTGTCTGCCGGAGTTTGGAAAGGACGAGGACGTGAAGTCAGCAACCACAAGCAAAGAAGCCGCAAAGTCGGTATTCGTGCGTTCGATCAACGGTCTGGCAACCACCCTGGCGGCGGTGATCACCTTTCTGGGCGTACCGCCTTTGTACGGCAAAACCGTTGGCTGGGTGCAGACCTACACCGCGCAGAATTACGGCACTGGCTGGGAAGATGTCACCGCCCTGATCTGGTTCGCGATCTGCGGTGCGCTGATCTTCTTCACCGCCCGCGCGTCGGTCTCGACCGCCCTGATGATGGGGGCACTCGCCATCGCCACCCGGTTTTTTTGAATAATCAAGTAAATGGAAAGGAGGTGATTTAGATGTTTATGAAGCGTGTCAAAGTCGGAGAGCTCCATCGCGAGGTCGTCGATTGGGATCAAGTCGCAGGTGCAATACTCATCAGCGTGATCGTCATCGTAATTCTCGCCAATCTCGGCTGATTTTCAGCCTTTCCTCTCACCGTAGAACTTGCCGGGCAGCGCCGCTGCGCTGCCCGGCTTTTCTTTACCTGGAGTTCGTCGATGTTATGCAATGACAACGAAGCCAACCGCTTTGGCTCCGCCGCATTCTGTGATGAAGAAGACTTGCGGCGTGCCGGGATGTTCACCCAACAGCCGCACTCCCTGCTGATCGGCTTTATGGGCCGAAAACCCATCTGGTATTCAGGCGCTGGTGGATTGCTGCTGACGGCGGGGGCACGCGGCGGCAAGCTGACAACGGTGTTGGGCTACAACCTGTGTCACGGCATTCATACGCCTTCCATGCTGGTTCTCGACATGAAGGGCGAGTTGGCCGCGATCAGCCAGAACCAGACACCTGACCGCAAACACTGCATCTACTGGAATCCGGCGGAACTCCACAGCCTGCCGCAACACCGGATCAATCCGGTTGATTATATCCGCATCGACAGTCCGAGCCTGATCTCGGATGTCAAAGTCCTTTGCCACAACCTGATCCCGCCCAGCCGCAACAAGAGCGCGGACTATTTCGAAGGGCGAGCACGGGAATTCCTCGAAGCCATTATCCTCACACTGGCGCGCATGCATGGCTCGCTCACGCTGCCTGAGCTGTACAAGGTCGTAAACCTGATTCCCGGCGGCGGAGAGAGCTGGCTCGATTTCGCATTCGAGATGAGCGAGGCGGGTTTCGAAATCTCATCCCGCATTGAGGAAGAAATCGCCACACTGCGCAACGAGTCCTCTGGCTCAGGCTATCACGGCATTCTCGGCGAAATCTTCAAGGCGCTTTCCTGCCTGTCCGATCCGGTACTCATGGAATCGGTCTCGCCGCCATTCGACTTTTCGCTTGAACAGCTCTGCGACAGCACCAACCCCATCCAGCTTTATCTGATGCCGCCCGCAGAGTTCATCCAAGCGTGGGCTCCTGTGATCAAGGCGATCTTCGTTGCAGGGATGATCTACAAGTCCCGCAAGCCAAATGCACCGCGCCAGACCTGGATTCTCGATGAATGCGCGCAGCTTGGCGGCTTTCCGCTCATCACGCAGCTTTTCACCTATGGGGCAGGGATCGGCATTCGCCCCTGGGCGGTATTCCAGTCGGCTTACCAGATGGACGAGATCGGCCCAAATGCCGGGAATATCATCACCTCAAGCGCGCAGGTGAGAAGCTATTTCACCGTCCGCGACATTGAAACAGCCACCGCCGTTTCGCGTATGCTGGGCTCGCAAACACTCGAATACGATGACGAGTTGCGGCAAGAGCGCGCGCGCCATGCCAAGCATCAGGCGATGCAATCACTGCTGGGTGGCGGCGATCCGTTTCTGTCCGGGCTGGATGTAGCGCATCACAAGCGCGAGGCGGAGTTTCGCAGCAAGCAGCAAAGGCTGCTGCGTACACCCGATGAAATCCTCAACATGCCGCAGGATGAGCAGATCATCTTTGCCGACGGGCTTCCCGGTCCCGTCCATGCGCAAAGGCACGCATACTATGAGCAGCGCTTCATGGCCGGGCGTTTTCATCCCAATCCCTATCACCCGCCGACTGACCGGGTGCGTGTTAAGACGCGCTTCGGCCATGCTTGGCGGCGCGTGATCACCGAGCCCGTACCCGCCAAGTTCGCGGACTATCCTCAATATCGCGACGGATACTGGTCGCGGATCGAAGGGTGAGTTCAACATGACACCGTTTTATAGCTGCACGGCCTTTGCCCTGATGGCGGGCCTTTATGTCTTCGAGGGCTATCAACTCGCCCTGTTCGCCAGAGATCGGGATGGTACGGCGCTTGTATGGTGCGCCATCGCTTATGGCTGCGCCTCCGCACTGATGGTGATCCTGCTGCGCAGCGGTTCTTACGGCGTGCTCATGGTCGTCAGTTCACTGGCAATCCTGATCGGCGAGCTGCTGATCAGCATGCTGGTTTTCAATGAGCACTACTCACCGATCCAGATCACGGGTGTTGGCTTCGGCCTACTCGCCATCGGCCTTGTGAGCCTGCCGCAATTTCAATCCTGACCACGAACGAAAGGAATCACCCATGGAGCAACAGCAACCCAAGAAGCAGCCTGAGAAAGTTTGGCGAGACGGCAACATCAAAGCGACCATGTTCCGAAATGAGGGGGCACTGAGAGAAGACGGGTCACGCGCACCGGATTTCTTCAGTACGGGCGTTGTGAAAGTCTACCGCGATAAGGCAGGGGAATGGCGCGAAACGCATTTCCTGTCCGGCGCTGAAAACCTCAAGGCCGAGAAGCTGCGCGGTGCGGCCTACGAGTATGAGCAGCACTTGCGGCAAAAGGACCGCGAGCAAGACCGGGGAAAGGCTGCACCGGATCGTGCGCAAGCCCAGCGGGCCATGTTCGATGAAGAGTGGCATGACGAGAACAAAAGCCGTGCCGACATCCGGCGTGATCGCTTCAAACAGACGCGCAGTACACCCGGAACGCGGCAGCAGCCGCGAGAACGCCAAGCCCGGTGACGCCTTGAAGTATAAATATCAGAATTTCCTTGATATTTTCTAAGAAATAGGACAGTATTCCTATCGTTGTTTCTTGGAAATGGAAAGGAGCCAAGGATGAATATGAACCCGTAGAAATAGGAAAAAAGCACGTGAACCACGCAACCCCCAGCCCCCCGCCCAATACCTCTCCCCTCATTGAACTCGATCTCGATGTCTACGCGCCGTACCTTCAGGACGCTGACATTTGTGAAGATGACAAGCGCCAACTCATCGAAGCGCTGTGGTCGATCATCGTTTCATTCGTACAACTCGGCTATGGTCTGACGCCCGCACAGCAGGTGTTGGATAGCCGCGACGATGCCAAAACTGCCTGTGGGCAACTCCCGGATTCTGATGATCACAGCCCAATTCGAGCCCCGGATCAGGTAGAATATTCTCATTCGATAACTCACAATTTCGTCACTTCCGCCCTTGCGGATGACGAGGAAGGAGTCTCGCTATGAGAGGAGAAATCACCACCATACAACGCGCCATATCGTATGTTCGCGTCTCGTCAGTCGCCCAGGTCAAGAAAGGCCATGGCGCGGAAAGCCAGGCCGCACGCTGCGAAGAATTTGCCCGGATGAAGGGCTATCGCATCGAGAAGGTATTCGAGGACAAGGCTGTATCAGGCTCGCTCGTTGAGCGCCCCGGCATGCAGAAATTGCTCGCCCATCTGCGCCAAAACCGCAAAGACCACCTGCGGGTGATCATCGACGACATTAGCCGCCTTGCGCGCGGGCTCGAAGCGCATTTGGCACTCCGCGCAGCCATTGCCGAGGCAGGCGGCGTGCTGGAAAGTCCTAGCATCGAGTTCGGTGAGGACTCCGATAGCCAGCTCATTGAGCATTTGCTGGCCTCGGTATCGGCCCACCAGCGGGGCAAGAATGCGGAGCAGACCCGCAACCGCATGCGCGCGCGGATCGTGAACGGCTATTGGCCGTTTGCTGCCTCGGCCATGGGCTTTAAATATGAACGACGCCCCGGACACGGCAATGTGCTGGTGCGTGATGAACCGCTGGCATCGATTATTCAGGAAGGGCTGGAAGGCTATGCTTCGGGCCGATTCCAAACCCAGGCCGAGGTGAAGCGCTTTTTCGAGTCTCAACCGGATTTCCCCAAGACCAGCCAGGGCAAGGTTCGCAATCAGCTCGTCAAAGACCTGCTGACCCGCGTGCTCTATGCAGGCATGGTTGAGCGCCCGGAATGGGATGTCCCCCTGCGCGATGGCCAGCATGACGGCCTGATCTCCTATGAGACCTTCCTCAAGATACAGGAGCGGCTTGAGGGGCGCGCCTATGCGCCAGCGCGGGCGGACCTCAATGAGAGCTTCCCGCTGCGTGGCAGTGTTGTCTGCGCGGATTGTGGCAAGCCGCTGACCGCGTGTTTTTCGAAGAGCAAGACTGGTGCGCGGCACCCCTATTATCTCTGTTATTCCAAGGGCTGCCCCAGCAAAGGCAAGTCCATCCGCAAGGCGGAGATCGAGAGTGAATTCGAGGCTATGCTCGAAACGCTCCGGCCCTCGGATGCGCTATTCACGATGGCTCGCGCCATGTTCACGGACGCATGGGAACAACAGCGGCGGAACGGTCAGAACTTGGCCAGCTCGCTTAAGCGCTCCATTGCCCAGTGCGAAACCCAGATTTCCCGGCTTGTTGATCGCATTATCAATGCGTCGAGCGACAGCGTGATACCGACCTATGAGGCCGGGATCGAAAAGCTCGAAAAAGAGAAGCTGATGCTAACCGAAAAGCTGCAATCGGCGGGCAAACCGCGCCGCGCCTTCGGGGAGATGTTCGAACTCGCCATGCGATTCCTCGCAAACCCCTGCAATCTCTGGAAAAGCGAGCGTTACGAGGACAAGCAAACCGTGCTCAAACTCGTGCTTTCAGCACCACTCGAATATAGCCGTAATGAGGGTTTTCGAACCCCGCATAAGTCCTGTGTTTTCAGGCTTTTTGAAGGTTTGTCACCCCAAATGAGGGGGATGGCGGAGAGGGAGGGATTCGAACCCTCGATACGGTTGCCCGTATACTGCATTTCGAGTGCAGCGCATTCGACCACTCTGCCACCTCTCCGCAAGATCAGGTGAGAGGCCGTAAGGCCCCGGTCGCTCTGAGAAGGGCGCCCGTTAGCCCATGAAATCCGCCTTGCCAAGACCCATCGCACACAGCCACCGGTGATTATCGCCCGCCGCGCCTTGTTCGCTGGTACAAACCGCCTATATTCCCGCTATATGGAACATACAGAGTTCTATTCGGCTCAAGCCGGAAAGCGCATCCAGGCCCCTCGTCATGCTCGCGCACGCTTCGCTATTGGCGATGTCGTCAGGCACAAAAACCATGACTTCCGCGGGGTGATCTTCGATATCGATCCGGTGTTCGCCAATTCAGACGAATGGTACGAACAAATCCCGGCCGAACTGCGCCCCAGCCGCGACCAGCCCTACTACCACCTGCTCGCCGACAGCGAGGATACCAGCTACGTCGCCTATGTCAGCCAGCAGAACCTGCTGATCGACACCGACGGCGGCCCGGTTGACCATCCGGGCGTGGAGCAGCTGTTCGAGCAGTTCGCCGGTGGTCGCTATCGCCTGCGCGCCAGCCTCACCCACTAAAGAACAGCGGCAGAGCCGCGCTTAGCTCTTGATCTTCCACCCGCTGGCCAACACCCGGTAGGTGATGAAGCCAAGCACGAGATTGAGCGCGAAGACGCCCAGCGCTGCCCCCATCACCGCATGATCGGTGTTGCCGATGTCGCTTTGGCCAAGGAAGCCATAGCGGAAGCCCGAGATGAGGTAGAAGAACGGGTTCACCCGGCTGATCGCCTCGAACGTAGGCGAGAGGTTGTCGATCACGTAGAAGGTGCCCGACAGCAGCGACAGCGGCGCAACCACGAAATTGGTGACCGCCGCGTTGTGGTCGAACTTCTCGGCCCACAGGCTCGCCAGCAGACCGACGATCGCAAGCAGGGCCGCTCCGTTAAGGCCGAACCACACGATCGCCCACAGATGCGCCGCCCCCACCTGAACGCCGGGATAAAGCCACATGGCAAGAGCCACCGCAGCACCCACCATCACCGCGCGCGTCATCGCGGCAGCCACGATGCCAAGCATCAGCTCTCCCCACGAAAGCGGCGGCATCAGCAGGTCGATGATCGTGCCCTGCAGCTTGCCCGACAGCAGCGAGAAGCTCGCATTGGCAAAGGCGTTCTGCATCATGCCCATCATGATGAGGCCCGGCGCCACGAAAGTTCCGAACGACACGCCAAGCACTTCGCGCCCCCCGCGCCCGAGCGCGACGGTGAAAATGATCAGAAACAGGAGCGTGGTGATCGCCGGCGCCCAGACAGTTTGCGTCTGCACCTTGAGAAATCGCCTGATCTCCTTAATATAGAGGCTCCACAGCCCGATCCGGTTGAAGCCGGTGATCTGTGGCTCTCCCTTCGGCGGGAACCTGGTTCCGGCATGGGTGCCGGAAAGCGCGGCATTGCTCGTTGCGGTAACGGTTTCGGTCTGGGGCATGGGTCGCGATTATCCTTCGCCGGGCTGGCTGGCAAGATCACCTGCGGATCGGGGCGAGAATCCCTGGCTCCGCACAGGCAAATGGACGAAAGTATTCGATGAGCTGGACCGACGAACGGATCGCGCAACTGACCAAGATGTGGGAAGGTGGCTCCACCGCCAGCCAGATCGCGGAAGAACTGGGCGATGTCTCGCGTAATGCGGTGATCGGCAAGGCGCACCGGCTTGGCCTCAAGGCACGGCCGAGCCCGGTGAAGGCCAACGACAAGAAAGACGCGAAGAAAAAGGCACCGGCAACCAAGGCCGCGACCGAAGCCTCCGCGCCCAAGAGCAAGCCGCGCGCCACCCCCGCACCGGCAGCTCCGGTGAGAGAGGCGGCACCGAAGGAGCAGGACGCTCCCGCAGCCCCTGCAAATGCTGCGATGAGCCAGCCCCTGCCCGACCGGCAGGAAGACCTGCCCAAGATCGTCTCATACGGTCCTGGCGGCTTCTTGCGGCAAGGCCCCGGCGATCAGCAGGCACCCATTCCTCCGGCCCCGCCGCGGCGGCTCGTTCCGGCCAAGCCCAGCCCCGAGATCGCCGACAAGACAAGCCTGCTCGACCTCAGCGACCGGGTATGCCGCTGGCCCATGGGCCACCCAGGAGAGCCCGACTTCCACTTCTGCGGCGAGAAGGTGAACCCCGGCTTCCCCTATTGCGTGGAGCACTGCGGACGGGCCTATCAGGCGCAGCTTCCGCGCGGTGCGCGCCGTCCCCCGCCGCCCCTGCCTTTCGGCGGGCCGCGCGTCCGCTGAACAGCGCATATTGCGAGACAGACAAACGCCGGGGAGCCATTGGTTCTCCGGCGTTTTTCAATGCGATGATTGCAGATAGAAAATTGGCCTCCGACGGGGGGGTGTCGGAGGCCAATCGCATGGAAGACCCTTCATTCACCCCAAGGCGAACGCGGATCGTTCCAAGTCCAATTGTGGGGATTGGACTAGCAAAACATCTGTCCATCCGATTGCGACCCGAATGGCTTGCCGATGTTTCGTAGTGGGCACTAGTACCCGAGTCGCTTACCTGCACGTCACGCACTTGGGTGACAAAAAAATTGCACAAGTGTGTAATAATTAAATAGCATTACCGGGTTCACGCTTCCGGGTTTGCTTGAACAATTCTTGATAATCGCGGCCCACCGTCAGCCCCAGCGAAACACCACGCATGCATGCAGCGGTGCGATCGGTCACTTCGAGTTTGTTGAACAGTCGCCGTATATACATATCGACACTCGATCTCGAGATGTTCAGGATTTGTGCAATAACGGAATTGCTTTTACCCTCACACATCCAGCTGAGTACTTCCAACTCGCGATTGGACAAGGCCGGGATCGTCTCGTCCATTCGCACCAAATGGCAATAACGCTGAAACGAAGTCTGCCCGACATTATTCACCCACTGCAAAACGCTGATCTCGGGCTTTTCCGCATGCGGCCAGGCCGCGCCGAGAAAGGCGCTGCGCCCCTGCGGCCCATAGCAGGCGACCCCAATCCCGCGACCGAGGCCAAACTTCCCAGCGATTTTCAGGTATCGCCGCCCGCGATCATGAAGCGCCCCGCCCTCCAGCGCGTCGGGCCAGAAGAATGCGCCAGAGACAGAAAGCGAGAAGCCCGGCAACGGATCGACGCGGTGCAGGCTACTGCGATAGTGCCGCTCCCATATGCGAGGGTTACCCAGCGACGTGAGTATCCGCCCTACCCGCGGATCTGCAGTGAGCGGTGCCACGAAGTACGATGCCGGCATCCCCGCCAGCGCCAAGGCCAAGGGAATCGCTGCCCGAACAGCGAACACATCTTCCGCCCCGGCAATTGCCCCGAGCGCTTGCGAATACGCATCATCAATATCGGGCATACCAAGTCCCCCAAGACTGGAATATTTGCGCCCGCGGAAGTTATTATCTAATAGTTAGTGATAATTTTTCGTTCCGAGACCCCCAATTCTATGGAAATTCCTTCCTTAGATCAACCCATCCACCATGCCTTCTCAGCTCCGCGACAACGGCGGCACATGCCGGTTGATCACGAGCGACGCCGCTGAGATGACGATCGCGCATACGACGAGGATGGCAAAAAACGGCCACGTGCTCGCACCGCCCAGTTCGAGCAAGGCGCCCCCCAGCGCGCTGCCTCCGATGGCACCAATCCGGCTCATGAATATCCCGAAACCGATCCCGGAAGACCGGCAGCTCTGGGGGTAACCGAAGGTCATGAGCACATACATGCCCGCAATTGCAGCGCTAAAGAAGCCGCCAGCCGCCCCAACCAGCCAGGTCACCACCTGCTGCTGCATCGCACTTGGCTCGGCGGGCAAGGCTTCCACCTGAACCGCCAGCGCCACCAGCACGCAGGTAAGAACGACGCTGATCGTGGTCAGCACCCGGTGCGACCCGAACCGCCGCATGGCAAGGCCAACGAGGACAGAACCAATCATCGAAGTAACGCCCGCCAGCGCCACCGCACCGCCGGCATCAGCAAGCGTAAATCCACGCGCGGTCAGCATGGTGGTGGTCCAGGTCAGGATCGAATAGGCAACCATCGCGGCGGCCGTGAAAGCAAGGCCAATCCCGATGTTGAGCCTCAGATTGCGCCGGTCGAACACGCTGGTGCGTTGCCCCTCCACGCCATCGGCCTCGTGCCGTTCGGGCGCCAGTTCTTCGTCGGTGTCGAGCACGAAGCGGGCATTCTTCTGCGCCTGCTCGCGCTTGCCCAAGGCGAGGAGAAATGCCGGGCTGTCGCGCAGGGCAACCACGATCAGCACCACCATCAGCGTGGTCGCAAGCCCGATGCGCAGGAAGGTGCCGTCCCAGCCGTAGTCAGCGGCCATCCCCGGCCCCACCAGGCCGACGATGGTCCCACCGATCGGGGTGCCAACCGACAAGGTGCTGACAGTGACCCCGCGCCAGCGTTCGGGCAACCACTCGCCCGCCAATGCCAGCGCATTAGCGTAAGCACCGCCAAAGCCGAGCCCACCGGCCAGCCGCCACAAGGCCATCTGGGTGACATCGCCAGCACTGGCCGCGCCAACCGTTGAGAGCGAAAATACCAGCGCTGAAATCGCCAGTGTCCAGCGACGACCAATCGCATCGCCCAGCACACCCCCGGCAAAGGAGCCGAGCCCGAACCCCACCAGCGCCGCGCCCGCAGCAATGCCGAAAGTGCTGGGATCGGTGCCGAAGCTTTCAATCACCAGCGGGGCCACGATGCCCAGCAATTGCAGATCGACCCCGTCGCATACCAGCACCAGCATGCAGACTGCGGCGATCATCCACTGGAATGGCCGGACCGGCTGTGCGTCGAGCGCCTCGGTAAAGCTTCTTGCCATTGTGGCTCCTTCTCCCTCGCCTGTTTTCTGCTATTTCTAATCGCAATCATGCCCAGCCTCTCGCAAATGTCACGGACAATCGCTTCAGGCTGGAAATTGTTTTCATATGGAAGGGTTTGCCATGTCGATCTCGCTTCACGATTCTGTCGTCCCAACGATGCTGCAGCTGCTGGGAGCCGGACATGGCTGGATCGACAAGGCCAAGGCCCACGGGCTCAGCGAAGAGGCCCTGGCCAGCGGGTGCCTGATCGAGGACATGCTGCCCTTTGCCTATCAGATCAAAAGCATGGCGCACCACTCGAAGGGTGCCATCGAGGGGCTTCGCGCAGGAGTGTTCGGGCCCGACATGACCGACCCGCCCACCAGCTATGACGGGTTGCACGCCAAGCTCACCGAAGCGGAAGACTTCCTGCGCGCGCTCGATCCGGCCGAGCTGGACAGCCTTGCAGGCGGCCCGATGCGCTTCGAGTTCAAGGAGCACAAGGTGCCCTTCACCCCGACCGACTTCCTGCTCAGCTTCAGCCAGCCGAACTTCTTCTTCCACGCCACCACCGCCTACGGCATTCTGCGCGCAGAAGGCGTGCCGGTGGGCAAGCTCGACTATCTGGGCATGATGCGCACCAAGCAGGCCTAGGGCTTCGCTTCGAGCACCATGTTGCTCGGCGTTTCGGCGGCGCGGCGGACGCTGGTGAAGCCCCCTTCGCCGAGCACCTCAGCCAGCTTCGCCTGCCCCGCCTGCGCGCCCATGCCATAGCCGACCGGCTGTGCCAGGCTGGCCGGGACGCAGGCCATGCACGAGAAGCCATAAAAGATCTGGCCCATCAGGTGCATGTTTTCCGCCATGGTGTCGCCCGCCATCGGCTCGACCACCATGAACACGCCATCGTCCTTCAGCACCCCGCGCACATGGCGGGCCACACCGACTGGGTCTCCCATGTCATGCAGCGCGTCGAAGATGCAGGCGAAGTCGAAGTCGGCACCGGGAAAATCCTGCGCTGTGGCCAGCTCGAAGCTCACATTGTCCAGCCCCGCCTCGGCCGCACGCTGGCGCGCCTTGTCGATGCTCGGCTGATGGAAATCAAAGCCGATGAAGGTCGCGTTCGGGAAGGCCTGCGCCATCAGGATGGTCGATGTGCCATATCCGCAGCCGATATCGGCCACCTTGCCCCCGGCTTCCAGGCGGTCGACCACGCCATCCAGCGCAGGCAGCCACTCGGTCAGCAGGTGCGCGGCATAGACCGGACGGAAGAAGCGGTCAGTGCCGCAGAACAGGCACGGTGAATGCTCGGACCAGGCACGCCCCTCGCCCGTTTTGAACACCTCCACCGCCTTTTCGTGCATGTCATATTGCGCCACGACCGCCTGGATAAAGCCCTGCATGCAGGCAGGCTGGCCTTCGCGCGCAAACACCAGCGCATGTTCAGGGGGCAGTTCGAAGGTCTGGGCGGCAGGATCGAAAACGACATAGCCAGCCGCCGAAACAGACCCTAGCCACTCGCGCAGGTACTTTGGCTCCATGCCGGTCTTGTCGGCCAGCTGGTCGAGCGTCATCGGGCCTTCGCCGTCCATCGCCGAAAACACGCCCGCCTGATCGCCGAGGTACGCCATCATCAGGCTGACCGCGCCCGCGACGTGCGTCATCACGCCGCCGGCTACCTCCTGCACCTTGCCAAAATCAATCGAATCAGCGCCTTGTGTCGCCATTCTTCCTCTCCTCCGATGGTCTTTTTATCTCCTTCTGGAGTGTAACACCGGCGACCCCGCCCGCAAGTAAAGGCTGAGACCATCATAGGTAATAATCCTAGGGGGCAAGCAAGTCATGGCCTCAACACGATGATTCTAACTGACTCCGCTAAGAGCTTGGGAGAGCGTGTGATTCGCGAGCGCATAAGCATTACTGCAGAAAGAGCGTCGCCTACGTGGCTGCGCAAGCTTCTGCGCGCCTCGCACGCGATATCGGCTGCGATCCTGGTCGCCGCGCTGATCGAAGGCGGCACCTACCTGCGCTACGCAGCTGTGCTCAGCCTGCTCTTTATGCTGGCCCAAACAGCGATCTCCGTTGTCCTCGCCTCGATCAGCGAACAGCGCATTTCGAGCCTTGAGAACATCGCCAAGAAGGTTGACGAGCAGCGGGAGCAGATTGAGCAATTGTTCAGCATGACCGACATGCTGCAAAGTGCGCACAGCCGCGAGGATGCGGGTGAAGTACTTGCCGCTGCGGCCACCGAACTGCTGCCCGATCTGCGCGGCGCGCTGTACATCTTCAACAATTCGCAGGACCGCCTCGACGTTGCCACCCTGTGGCCAAACGATGGCATCTCCGACCCCGTCAGGTCGCTCGTCCCCGCAACTTGCTGGGCCTTGAAGCGCGGCAAGATCCAGATCAACGACCCGCATTCCATCAATCTGTGCTGCAAGCACAACGGTGGCCGCAACGCTACCATCGAAGTGCCGATGATCGCGCGTGGCAAGGTTCACGGGCTCCTCATGCTCGCGTCCGACGATATCGATGGCGCAACGCGGCTGCGCGAAATCGCTCGCGTAGCCCAGGCCCTGGCCGATTCAATGAGCCTCGCGCTCGCCAACATTGCACTGCAGGAGAAGCTGCGCACGCAGTCGCTGCGCGATCCGCTGACAGGCCTTTATAACCGCCGCTACATGGAAGATGCGCTTGAGCGCCATCTCAATATCGCCGAACGCAACGGCAGCCCCACATCGGTGATCATGATCGATCTCGACCATTTCAAGCGCATCAATGACTCGCACGGCCATGGCAAAGGCGACGCAGTGCTGCGCGATGTAGCGGCGCAGCTGACCGCCGCCGTCCGCCCGAGCGACATTGTCGCGCGTTATGGCGGTGAGGAGCTGATGGTGATCATGCCGGGCTGCGATCTCGACCTCGCCATGCGCAAGGCGGAGATGCTGCGCGGCCGGATCGAAAGCCTGTCAGAACTTCACGGCACTCCGATTACGGCGTCGTTCGGCGTGGCCTGTGTGCCGGAGACATCGGACGCGATGCGAGACCTGGTGCCGATGGCAGACGCTGCACTTTATGTCGCAAAGGACGCCGGGCGCAATTGCGTGAAGGCCGCCAGTCGGCGCGCGCCCTACCCCACCAAGACCCCGCGCTTGGCCGTGAGCAAGATGTAAGGCAGCCGGGGCGGTCCGTCTTTCGCACCGGGCTGCACCGACTTTCCCACACAAAGCAAAGGGGCCGCGCGGTCTGCATCGCGCGGCCCCTGCTTTGTTGCCTTATGAGCTGGTTAAAGCTCAGTCGTCCTTAAGGAAGGCCGGCATGTGGTCGTCACCGCCACCGCCGTTGCCGCCGTCACGATCGCGACGCGGGCCACGGTCGCCGCCACGGCCACCACCACGCGGACCACGACGGTCACCACGCGGCTTGTCACCGCGCGGTTCGCGCGGCGGGCGGGTGTCTTCGAGTTCCTCGCCGGTTTCCTGATCGACGACGCGCATCGACAGGCGGACCTTGCCGCGCTGGTCGATCTCGAGCACCTTGACCTTAACTTCCTGCCCTTCGGACACGACGTCGGTCGGCTTCTCGACGCGCTCGTTCTTCATCTCGGAGACGTGGACGAGACCGTCCTTGCCGCCCATGAAGTTCACGAAAGCACCGAAGTCGACGATGTTGACGACCTTGCCGTCATAGATCTTGCCGACTTCCGCTTCCTCGACGATGCCCTGAATCCACTTCTTGGCAGCTTCGATCTGCTCAACGTCGCTCGACGAGATCTTGATCAGACCTTCGTCATCGATGTCGACCTTGGCGCCGGTCTCGGCGACGATCTCGCGGATCACCTTGCCGCCGGTGCCGATCACTTCACGGATCTTCGCCTTGTCGATCTGCATGGTCTCGATGCGCGGAGCGTGAGCCGAAAGCTCGGTGCGAGCGGTGCCCAGCGCCTTCTGCATTTCACCCAGGATGTGCGCACGGCCAGCCTTGGCCTGCTCGAGCGCCTTGCCCATGATCTCCTGCGTGATGCCGGCGACCTTGATGTCCATCTGCATGGTGGTGATGCCAGCTTCGGTACCGGCCACCTTGAAGTCCATGTCACCGAGGTGATCTTCGTCACCCAGGATGTCGGACAGCACGGCGAATTCGTCACCTTCGAGGATCAGGCCCATGGCGATGCCCGACACCGGACGTTCGATCGGAACACCGGCATCCATCATCGACAGACAGCCGCCGCAGATCGTCGCCATCGACGACGAGCCGTTCGACTCGGTGATGTCCGACAGGATGCGGATGGTATAGGGGAAGTCTTCCTTGCTCGGCAGCACCGGGTGCAGCGCGCGCCAGGCGAGCTTGCCGTGGCCGATCTCGCGACGGCCCGGAGCACCGAAACGTCCAACTTCGCCAACCGAATAGGGCGGGAAGTTGTAGTGCAGCATGAAGTTCGAATAGGTCAGGCCGTCGAGCCCGTCGATCATCTGCTCGGCATCCTTGGTGCCCAGCGTGGTGGTGCAGATGGCCTGCGTCTCACCGCGCGTGAACAGCGCCGAACCGTGCGTACGGGGCAGGAAGCCGACCATGCTTTCGATCGGGCGAACCTGATCGAGCTTGCGGCCGTCGATGCGCTGGCCGTCCTTGAGGATGGCACCGCGAACGATATCGGCTTCGAGCTTCTTGACCAGCTTGCCAGCGGTCATCTGCGTCTGGCCATCGGCCTCGGCATAGTGCGCCTTGGCCTTCGCACGCGCTTCGTTAAGCGCATTGGCGCGGGCCGACTTGTCGGTCAGCTTGTAGGCAGCGGCGATATCGTCACCGACGATCCCGCGCAGCTCTTCCTTCATGGCAGCCTTGTCGTCCGACTGGTCGATTTGCCAAGGTTCCTTGGCAGCCTGCTCGGCCAGCTCGACGATCGCCTTGACGACCTGCTGGTTGGCTTCGTGCGCGAACATCACGGCGCCGAGCATGTCTTCCTCGGTCAGCTCCTTGGCTTCCGATTCGACCATCATCACAGCGTCGTGCGTGCCGGCCACGACCAGGTCGAGCGTGCCATCGGCGAGCGCGGTTTCCTGCTTCGGGTTCAGCACATATTCGCCGTCGATCATGCCCACGCGGCAGCCCGAGATCGGGCCCATGAAGGGCACGCCCGAGATGGTCAGCGCAGCCGAAGCCGCGACCATCGCCAGCACGTCGGCCTCGGTCTCACCATCATAGGAAAGAACCTGGCAGATCACGTTGATTTCGTTGTAGAACCCTTCAGGGAACAGCGGACGGATCGGACGGTCGATCAGACGGCTGGTGAGGGTTTCCTTCTCGGTGGCGCCGCGTTCGCGCTTGAAGAAGCCGCCGGGGATGCGGCCAGCCGAGGAGAACTTTTCCTGATAGTGAACGGTGAGCGGGAAGAAGTCCTGCCCTTCCTTCACGGACTTGGCGGCGGTCACGGCGCACAGCACCACGGTTTCGCCATAGGTGGCCAGCACGGCGCCGTCAGCCTGACGGGCGATGCGGCCGGTTTCGAGGGTGAGGGTCTTTCCGCCCCACTCGATCGATACGGTTTTGGTGTCGAACATCAATTTTCCAATCATACCCGCCAGCCCTATTGCGTGGCGGGGTTTCCTGCCGGGGATTCCGTCCCGGTCCGGTGTAGGGCTTTTTCGCGCCCCTGGCCGCCTTGCCGAATTGCAAGGCATGGCCGCTTTCTCTTGCCGGAACTTTATGACCGGCAAATGTGCGAAGGGCGGCCTTTTGAGCCGCCCTCCGAGAAACTCTTATTTACGCAGACCCAGCTTCTGGATCAGGCTGTTGTAACGCGCCAGATCCTTCTTCTTGAGGTAGGCCAACAGGCTGCGACGCTTGTTGACCATCTTCAGAAGGCCACGACGCGAGTGGTTGTCCTTGTGGTGCTCCTTGAAGTGCTCGGTGAGGTTGCGGATACGCTCGGTGAGGATCGCGACCTGCACTTCGGGGCTGCCAGTGTCGCCCGAGGCGACGGCGTTGTCAGAAATGATTTCCTGCTTCTTTTCGGCAGTGACCGACATTCATTCTACTCCGCGGTATCAGCTACAGTTAAATCCCCGCACGACCTTGGCCGTGCCTTCCGAAAGCTCCATCAGCGCCACTGGCTCATCGGCCAGTTTCGCGAAGTAAAGCCCGTCGGAATGGGGCAATCCCGAAATGACCCGGCCCTGGCGGACCGCCTGCGCACTATCGGGATCGAGGATGAGGGCCGGGATACCGTCCAGCCCCGCCTCAAGCGGCAGGATAACGTCTTCAAGAGGCGCGCCCTTACCGATTGCGTTCAATTTGTCCAGCGAAATCGCCTGAGCCTCGGTGAACGGACCGGCCTTGATACGGCGCAGATAGGTCACGTGGCCGCAGGTGCCAAGAGCATGCGCGATGTCCCGTGCCAGGCTGCGGATGTAGGTCCCCTTGGAGACATGGGCGATGAGGGTGACGCTATCAGCCAGCTCAAGCGGAGCCTGCGGATCGTAGGGATCGGGCCGGCCCGCCGTGGTGGCAAAGGCGGACTGCGGCGCCTCAGCGCCCTCCTCACCCTCCCCCGCAGCAAGTGCGAGCGAATGGATCGTGACCGCGCGGGTCTTCAGCTCCACCTCCTCGCCCGCCCGCGCGAGATCGTAGGCGCGCTTGCCATCGACCTTGAGCGCGGAATATTTGGGCGGCACCTGCTCTATCGGGCCGGTGAAGTGGGCGCAGATCGCTGCCACTGCCGCGCGCGGCGGGCGGTGATCGCTGGTTTCGATCACTTCGCCCTCGGCATCGAGCGTGTCGGTCATGGTGCCGAACTGGATCGTGAAGGCATAGGCCTTGTCGCTGTCGAGCATCCGTCCGGCCAGCTTGGTCGCTTCGCCCAGTGCAATCGGGAGCACACCCTCGGCCAGCGGATCAAGCGTGCCGCCATGGCCGACCTTCACCTTGCCATAGCCCGCCTCGCGCATGTTGCGCTTCACTGCGGCCACGGCCTGGGTCGAGCCCAGCCCGACGGGCTTATCGAGAATAATCCAGCCGTGGGGGCTCATCGGGCGATCATGTCCGCCAATGCGAGGTACTGGTCGACCGCCCAGCTCACGGGCACACCGATGGTGTTACCGAGCAGGTTCAGCCCCGGCGCCAGCCAAGTGAGCGCGATCAGGCCCACAAACAGCAGCATCCCATAAGGCCGCAGCCGCTCATAAGCGCGCGCAGCACGTGGGGGTAGCAGGCCTTCGACGATATGCGAGCCGTCAAACGGTGGGATCGGCAGCAGGTTGAACACCGCAAGGAAGACATTCACCAGCACCATGAAGAAGGCAAAGGTGGAAACGAGGCCCAGACTGCCATCGGCATTGAGGATGATCGGCGTGCCACCGTCCGAATAGCCAAGCGCCATCCCCTGCGACAGCGAGAGGCCGAGCAACACCGCCCCTACCAGCGCCAGCACGAAGTTCGTGCCTGGCCCGGCGGCGGCAACGGCCATCATCCCGTAGCGCGGGTTGTCGAGCCGCTGCTTGATAACGGGCACCGGCTTGGCCCAGCCGAAGATCGGTCCGCCCGTCAGCGCCAGCAAGCCGGGCACGACCAACGTGCCCACCGGATCGACATGACGCAGCGGGTTGAGGCTCAGTCGCCGCCGTTCCTTGGCTGTGGGATCGCCCAGCAGCAGCGCAACGTACCCATGCGCCACCTCGTGAAACACGATGGCCACAACCAAGCACGGGATCAGCAGCAGGGCCAGTAAGATGGTTTCACTCATAGGCCGCCCACATGGGGGTTCGCGGCCCTGCGGTAAAGCCCGCAGGCCGCGATGTTTGCCACGATTGGGCCGAAAAGGGCAGCAGGCCCAGCGGCATTACCCCAAGGTCAGCCGTCGGCTTCGGGCGGACCGTCAACCTTTACCAACGAGGCCAGCGGGAAGCTGCGCCCATCAACCACGACCTGCGAAAACCTGTCGAGGCTGCCAATCGGACCGGTATCGAAACCGATAGCCAAGGCAAACGGCAGCTCCGGTGAAGGTATCATCAGCTCCGCCTTATACCAGTTGCGCCGGCGATCCTGGATGTAGAGCGTATCACGATCTTCGGCATGCCAGTTGCGAATGCCGCCATGGTTGACGAAGTTGATACGCGCCTCAGGCTGCTCGGCGACAGCGGGCTGAGCGCCCGTATTGGCAAGGGCCGGAGTGGCTAAGAGGCCAAGCGCCAGCAAGGGCGCCGTGAGAAGAAGTTTTTTCATATCAGGGGACTCCTTTGGTTCATGGACCGGTTCTACCGACTGCGGATTGAACTCGTTCTGAACTTTCAGGCCCTTAGGTATTCATCAGTGTCGCAAATTGTCGCGCTCGGCGCCCCACTCCTCGGCCAAAATCGAGAACATCACGGTGTCGCGCACATGGCCGGTCCAGGTCACCCGTTCAGCCCTCAGCACGCCTTCCTGCACTGCTCCCAGCTTCCGCACCGCCGCCTGCGAACGCTCGTTGCGCTGGTCGATGCGGAATTCCACCCGGCGAAAGCCCGCAGCAAAGGCTCTTGCCAACACCAGCGGCTTGACCCGCGAATTCAGCCCACTGCCCCGCTCCTCCAACGCCATGAAGGTGCCGCCAAGTTCAAGCGTTTGACGCGCGGGCGCGATGTTGAGAAAGCTGGTCGTGCCCGCCATCCTGCCATCACGCAGGATCGCAAAGGCCCGGCGCGCCGGATCGACCAGCAGACTATCGAAATAGGGATCGAAACCCGCTCCGGAGAGGTCGACCGGGTAGATCGGCCAGACCGGGTCATCGGGCGGACAGATGGCGCGCATCGGCTCGCGATGCGCCTCGGCCAGCACTTCAAGATCGACTAGCCCCCCGCTCCACTCGTGATCCCGCAAGGGCTGCCCGAGCAAGGCGAGATCGACGCTCATTCCTCGTCTTCGTCGAGGTCCCGGCGAACGCGCGGATCGTCGAGCAACTGGTCGATCCGGCTTGCTTCGTCGAAGGTCTCGTCAGCCTGGAAGCGCAGCTTGGGCGCGAACTTCAGGCCCAGCCGCTGGGCGACCTCGCGCTGGAAGAACGCGGTGTTGACCTGCAGGGCCTTCACCACGGTCGCCTCGTCCTCGCCCAGCAAGGGCTTCACATAGACCTTGGCCTGCCTGAGGTCAGGCGACATGCGCACCTCGGTCACGGCGATGTTGTGCGCGCTCAGCACATCGTCATGCGCCTCCCCGCGCGCAAGCAATTCGCTGAGGATATGGCGCACCCGTTCGCCCACCTTCAGGAGGCGGACCGAGGGATCATCTGTGCTGGAACGTTTCGGCATAAGGCAAACTCACGGCCCCTTCCCCACAGTGGGGAAAGGGCCATTAGATCACAACACGCGCTCGCGCTCTTCAATCTCGAACACTTCGAGATTGTCGCCCGGCTTGATGTCGTTGGTATCGGCCAGAACCACGCCGCATTCGAGACCCGTGCGGACCTCGTCGACATCGTCCTTGAACCGGCGCAGCGACTGGATGACAGTGGCCGAGACGATAACATCGTCGCGGGTAAGACGGGCGAACAGGCCCTTCTTGATGACACCGTCGATGACCAGCAGACCGGCAGCCTTGTCCTTCTTGCCCGCCGGGAACACCTGCTTGACCTCGGCGCGGCCAACCACGTGTTCGATCTTCTCGGGGCCCAGCTCGCCAGCCAGTTCCTTCGCGACCTCTTCGGTGAGGTGATAGATCACATCGTGATACATCATCCGCGCACCGTCGCGCTTCACCAGCTCGCGGGCCTTGGCGTTCGGGCGGACATTGAAGCCCACGATCGGCGCCTTGGAGGCAACGGCCAGCGACACGTCGCTCTCGGTGATCGCACCCACCCCGGCGTGCAGCACGCGCACCTTGATGAGCTCGTTCGAGATGTTGTGCAGCGCATTGACGATGGCTTCGACCGAACCTTGCACGTCGGCCTTCACCACCACCGGCCATTCGATCACGTCGCTCTTGTTGAACATCGTGTCGAAGCTGGTGGGCGCGAGCGCCGTACGCTTCTCGGTTTCCTTTTCCTTACGATACTGCGCGACTTCACGTGCCCGCTGCTCGTTCTCGACAACGGTCATCATGTCGCCAGCGGAGGGAACACCGCCAAGGCCAAGCACCTCGACCGGCATGCCAGGGCCGGCTTCCTTGATCTGCTTGCCCTTGTCGTCGATCAGAGCACGCACGCGACCGCTCTGGGTGCCGACCACGAAGGTATCGCCACGCTTGAGCGTCCCGCGGTTGACCAGCACGGTCGCCACGGGGCCACGGCCCTTGTCGAGCTGAGCTTCGACCACGGTCGCCTCGGCCATACGGTCGGGGCGGGCCTTGAGTTCGAGCAGCTCGGCCTGGAGCAGGATCTTATCGATCAGCTCGTCGAGACCGGCACCGGTCTTGGCCGAAACTTCCACGTCCTGCACATCGCCCGACATTTCCTCCACGATCACTTCGTGTTCGAGCAGGCGTTCGCGGATCTTCTGCGCGTTGTACTCGGGCTTGTCGGCCTTGGTGATCGCCACGATCATCGGCACGCCAGCCGCCTTGGTGTGGCTGATAGCCTCGATCGTCTGCGGCATGATCGCATCATCACCCGACACCACCAGCACCACGATATCGGTGACATTGGCACCGCGTGCACGCATCTCGGTGAAGGCAGCGTGGCCCGGCGTATCGAGGAAGGTGATCTTGTCCTTCTTCTTGGTGGTGATCTGATAGGCGCCGATGTGCTGGGTGATGCCGCCGGCCTCGCCCTTCACAACGTCGGTGCCGCGCAGAGCGTCGAGCAGGCTGGTCTTGCCGTGATCGACGTGACCCATGATCGTGACCACCGGCGGACGCGGACGCAGCGTATCTTCGGGATCGTCGTCTTCGGTGGCGACGATGTCGATGTCGCTCTCGCTCACGCGCTTGATGTTGTGGCCGAATTCCTCGACCAACAGCTCGGCGGTGTCGGCATCGATCGTCTGGTTGACGGTCACCATCATGCCCATGTTGAACAGCGCCTTCACGAGGTCGGCGCCCTTCTCGGCCATGCGGTTGGCGAGTTCCTGAACCGTAATCGCCTCAGGCACGATCACATCGCGCACCTGCTTTTCACGCGGAGCACTGGAGCCGCCGCCATGCATGCGACGTTCCTTTTCGCGCGCACGCTTGAGCGCGGCGAGGCTGCGCGCACGGCGGCCTTCGTCCTCGTTCAGCGCACGGTTGACCGTGAGCTTGCCCGAGCGGCGCTTGTCCGCGGCGCTACCGGCATTGTTGCCGCCACGATCCGTCGAGGCAGCGGGCGCACCGCCACGCTTGGGCTTGTCAGCGCTCTTGCGTTCAACCTTCTCGGGCTTCTTGATCTCGGGCCGCTTGACCGGAGTGAACCGGCGCGGGCTCGGCGCGGCCGGCGCATCGCTGGACTTGGCAGCGGGCTCAGCTTCAGGTTCGGGCTCAGCCGCAGCTTCGGCGGGCGGATTCGCGGCTGCTTCCTTGGACGCGGCTTCGTCGGCGGCGCGCTGCTTGGCGGCCTCTTCCTCGGCCTTGCGGTTTTCCTCGGCGCGGCGCTTTTCGTCTTCCGCTGCCTGACGGGCCCGCTCTTCATCACGCTTGCGCGCTTCCTCGGCCATCCGCAGGCGATCTTCCTCGGCCTCGCGCTGAAGGCGAGCAACGCGCTCCTGCGGCGTCTCGCTCGCAGGCACGGCGCGGCGCGGCGCGGGCTTGGGCGCCGGCGCTGCCTTGGGAGCAGGCGGAGGCGGGGGCGGCGGAGGAGGCGGTGGCGGCGCAGCCTCGCCCGGCTTCACGAGCTTACGGCGCTGCTTTACCTCGACCACCACCTTATTGGTGCGCCCGTGGCTGAAGGTCTGCTTGACCTCGCCCGCTTCGACCGAGCGCTTAAGCCCCAGGGGCTTGCGTTCGCGCTTCGGTGTGTCTTCGTTATCGCTCATAAGCCTCGATTAATCCTTCAAATCACATATTCGCGGCGGTTTCAGGATCAGCCCCGATGGCTTCTCCGTTTCCGCCGTTCTTGGCCGCCGTGGCGGCGCCCAGATAGGTTTGCAAACGCCCCAGCGGAACCGCGACCCGCTCGGCCGATTTGCGATCAGCCAGTGCCAGGTGGACGACATTCTCGCGGCCCAATGCCACAGACAGGGCTAGCCGGTCCAGTGGCAGCCTGTCTCCAACAATTCCCGAGCCCTCCGCGTCGAGCCCGACGCGATAGGCCTGATCGAGCTTGCGGCAGCCATCCTCGCTCGCATCGCGGGCGTGATAGAGCACCGCAATCGCGCCGCTGCGCGCTTCGTTCGAGATGCGATCAGAGCCCAGAACCACGCGCCCGGCGCGCATTTCCAGACCCAGCCTGTCGGTCAGCGCCTTTATCAGCGCCTGCTCAATCATGTCGGGAAGCTCAGCGGGAATTTCAAGCGGCGCGCTCTTGAACGCGCGCGCCAGCGCTCCCTTCAGCTTGCCGCCGGCCATGGCCTCCTCCAGCGCGGCACGCGAAGTGCCAAGCCAAGCGCCGCGTCCCGGCGCCTTGGCATGGGCGTCGGGCAGCACCAGACCATCCGGCGAGATGGCAAGGCGCACGAGATCGTCGCGCCCGCCGGTCTCCCCGGTCAGAATGCAGCGGCGTTCGCTCCCGGAGTTACCGGAAGTGCGCGCGTCAGAGCTGTCGGACCCTAGCGGTTCATTGCGAGGATTCCGCATCGGCGGCCTCCTCAGTCTGGGCTGGTTCAGCCTTGGCCGGTTCTTCGTCTTCGAACCAATGCGCGCGGGCAGCCATGATGATCTCGTTGCCCTGCTCTTCGGACAGGCCGAAGGTGCCGAGCACACCGCCCTTGTCCTGCTCGCGCTGCGGACGACGCAGCGGCGGGCCATCGGCGTTCTGACGGCGACGCGGCGCTTCGCGCTTCTTCGCGATCAGTTCGTCGGTGGCCAGATCGGCCAAGTCGTCGAGCGTAGTGATCCCGGCCTTGCCCAGCACCACCAGCATCTGCTCAGTAAGGTGCGGAATTTCGGCCAGCGCATCTTCGACGCCCAGCTCCTTGCGGGCAGCGCGATAAGCCTCGATCTGGCGCTCGATCGCTTCGAGCGCGCGGCTCTGCAGCTCTTCGGCCAGCTCTTCGTCGAAGCCTTCGATCATGGCCAACTCGGCCAGCTCGACATAGGCGACTTCTTCCAGCTCGGTGAAGCCTTCGGCCACCAGCAGCTGCGACAGCGTCTCGTCGACGTCCAGCTCTTCCTCGAACATCTTCGAGCGCTCGGCAAATTCCTTGCTGCGCTTCTCCGAGGCTTCTTCCTCGGTCATGATGTCGATCTGGCTTTCGGTCAGCTGCGATGCCAGCCGCACGTTCTGGCCGCGGCGGCCAATCGCCAGGCTGAGCTGATCGTCAGGCACGACCACCTCGATGCGGCCTTCTTCCTCATCAAGCACCACGCGCGCCACGGTGGCGGGCTGCAATGCGTTGACGACGAAGGTGGCGGTATCTTCCGACCACGGGATGATGTCGATCTTCTCGCCCTGCAGTTCCTGCACGACGGCCTGCACGCGGCTGCCCTTCATGCCGACGCAGGCGCCGACCGGATCGATGGAGCTGTCGTGCGAGATCACGCCGATCTTGGCGCGGCTGCCCGGATCGCGGGCGGCGGCCTTGATCTGGATGATGCCATCGTAAATCTCGGGCACTTCCTGCGCGAACAGCTTCTTCATGAATTCGGGGTGCGCGCGGCTGAGGAAGATCTGCGGGCCGCGGTTGTTGCGTTCCACCTTCAGGATCAGCGCCCGCACACGCTCGCCCACACGGGCGGCCTCGCGGGGGATCTGCTGGTCGCGGCGGATCACGCCCTCGGCGCGGCCGAGGTTCACGATCACGTGGCCGAACTCGACCGACTTGATCACGCCGGTGATGACTTCGCCAGCGCGGTCCTTGAACTCTTCGAACTGACGCTCACGCTCGGCATCGCGGACCTTCTGGAAGATCACCTGCTTGGCGCTCTGCGCGTCGATGCGGCCAAGGTCGACCGGCGGCAGCGGATCGACGATGAAGTCACCCACCTTGCTGCCCGGCTCCAGCTTCTCGGCCTGAGCGAGATCCACCTGCTTGAAGTAGTCTTCGACTTCCTCGACCACCTCGACCACACGCCACAGGCGCAGATCGCCGGTCAGCGGATCAAGCTTGGCGCGAATGTCGTTTTCCGCGCCATAACGGTTGCGGGCGGACTTCTGGATCGCCTCTTCCATGGCCTCGATGACGATCGACTTGTCGATCATCTTCTCGGACGCGACCGCATTGGCGATCGCGAGCAGTTCGGCCTTGTTGGCGGAAATCGGACTGGCCATCAGTTACTAGCCTCTTCTTCCTCGTTGATCTCTTCGAATTCGTCCGCCCCTTCCGCATCAAGCGGGAGCGTGGCAGCGATAAGCTTATCGGTCAGCTCGAGCTGGGCCGAATGAATGTTTGCCAGCGGAACTGCAATGTCGCCCGCCTTTTTATCCCGGATCGTGACGACTTCGTCCTCGATCCCGAGCAGTTCGCCCTTGAGCCTGCGCAGATCACCGATCTTCTCGACCAGCGAAATCTTCGCCTCGTGCCCGGCCCAGTTGGCATAGTCCTTCGCGCGGGTCAGCGGGCGGTCGATGCCGGGGCTGGAAACTTCCAGCATATAGGCGCCCTCGATAAGCTCGCCCTCCTCCTCCTCGACCGCGTCGATTCGGTTGGAGATGGCGCGCGACAACGTGGCGCACTGGTTCATGATCAACTGCCCGGTGGCAGGATCCTCGGCCATGATCTGAAGGGTGCGCTCTTCCCCTGAACCGATCATCCGCACGCGCACCAGCTCAAAGCCGAGGGCATCGGCTTCGGGTTCGATAATCGTGATCAGGCGCGTAAGGTCGGCCAAGCGGGGTTCCATCAAGATCGTATCGCAACATGGGCCTTCGGGCCGGCCCCCTGAGGCGCCAGCATCCAAACCATGTTACGACAATGTCGGGATGAGTGGCAGATAGGCCAGTCGCGCAAGAATTGCAACGGGATAGTTTTCACCCCGCTGCCAGAGGTGACTCAGTAGTGCGGGTTGGTCAGCGGGTCTTGCGAAGGAGGAATGGCCGGGTTCGGGCCGGAGGTCCAGAATTCCTCTGTCTGGTCACTATCGCCCGGCACGAAGTTATCGCCGCCTTCCACGTAGCTAGGCGGCGCCACCGTCGAGGCTGCGGTCGGCGCAGGCTCTGGTACGCTTACGACTTCAGGCCCGTCAGCGCCGGCATCGTCAGATGCACCGAAGAAGGTGAAGACCAGCCAAACGATCACGCAGATCGCACCGACATAGGCGGCCACGCTGAGCACCAGCCCGGGCTTGTCGGAAGCAGGCCGAGCACGCCCCCTGTCTGGCATGGAGGAGCCCGCCAGCTCGCGATTCGCACCGATGCGGTGACCGGGCATACGCTGTCTCATAGGCTGCTCTTAGTCTCCTGCGTGTGAGCGAAGCTGGCCAGATTGACCTCTCTCAGGCCATCCTTCACCTTCATTGCTTACCAACTGGTTTCTAGACTTATAGAGTTTGCGCCAAGTTAAGCCCCTGTTCGGATCGCCTTAACCATAGCCGCTCCGCTCAGCGCGGTGGCGGTCACTCCTGCTTGTCGATCCCGTGCTTGCGGATGCAATGGCGCAGCTGGTCGTAGCTCAGGCCCAGTGCCTGCGCGGTCTGGCGCTGGTTCCAGCGGTTTCGGCCCAGCGCGTGGATGAGAATGCTGCGCTCGTGCTCGTCAACCGCCGCGCGAAGGTCGTCGATATCGTCGTATCGGTCAGGCGATGGCGCCGCCGCAGCGGCTGCCGGTTTGGCCGGGGCCGGAGTCGCCGAGGGCATCGGTGCCGGCTTCCAGGGTGACTGGAATGGATCGAACACCACATCACCAATCGGGCTGGTCCAATCATCCCACCGGTAGACCGCGCGCTCCACCACATTGCGCAGTTCGCGCACGTTGCCCGGCCACGGGAACTCTTCCATCGCCTCGGCCACATGGGCAGCATAGCCAGGCCATTCCTCCCACCCCAGCTCGGCCGCCATGCGCCGCCCGAAATAGTCGGCCAGCACCGGCACGTCGCCTTCGCGCACACGCAGCGGCGGCAGCGTGATGACCTCGAAGCTCAGCCGGTCGAGCAAGTCGGCGCGGAAGTCACCCGCCTCAGCGCGCGCGGGCAGGTCCTCGTTGGTAGCAGCCACGATCCGCACATCCACCCGCGTAGGACGGCTGGCACCGATCCGCGTCACCTCGCCATATTCCACCGCGCGCAGCAGCCGCTCCTGCGCGCCCATAGAAAGGGTGCCGAGTTCATCGAGAAACAGCGTGCCGCGATCGGCCTCCTCGAACCGCCCTACCCGCGCCTTGGTCGCGCCGGTGAAGGCCCCCGCCTCGTGGCCGAACAGCTCTGCCTCGATCAGCGTTTCGGGCAGCGCCGCGCAGTTCATGGTGACGAGCGGTTCTTCCCAGCGGTCCGACAGGCGATGGAGGCGTTCGGCGATCAGTTCCTTGCCCGTCCCGCGCTCGCCGATCACCAGCACCGGGCGGCGCATTGGCGCGGCGCGACTGGCGCGCTCGACCGCATCGAGAAAGGCGCTCGATTGCCCAATGAATTGCGTTGCCCGCTCCATGACCGAATTCTAGCGATATTTCCCAAGCCTTGGCAATAATTACCAACACTGCTCAGGCCAACAAATTCATAAGCCTATGAAATAATGCAATTTCTCAAATTGGCACGGCGTTTGCAGTTCATGTGCCGTACACCAATCAGGAGTTTTCGCCATGTTCACTTCCCGCTTCTTTGCCAGCGAACTCGGCCAGGCCGCGCTCGTCAGCGTCGCGGCCATGGTGGCCTTCGTTACCTTCACCGCGCTCGCCCCGGCCAGCGCCTCGGCCTATAGCATGGCCGCGCCTATTACCTCGACGGCGCTAGCGTGAACGGCAAGGCGCCCCTTGGTCACGAGCCGCTTGGCAGCGAGACCCGCAGGCCCGATAGTGGCACGCGGCTCGATCGTGAGATCGAACGTATACGCACCACTCCCACGCCGGTCGCTCGCGCGATCAAATCCGGAGACAGCTTGATGGGAATATTCTCTCGTACCCGCGACATCATCGCCGCCAACTTTTCGGAGTTGCTCGACCAGGCCGACGATCCGGCCAAGATGATCCGCATGATTATCCTCGAGATGGAGGAAACGCTGGTCGAAGTGCGCGCCTCTGCCGCGCGCACCATCGCCGACCAGAAGGAGATGCACCGCCACACCGTCAAGCTTGACCAGCTGCAGACCGACTGGAACGAGAAGGCGCAGCTCGCGCTCAGCAAGGACCGTGAGGATCTTGCCCGTGCCGCGCTGATGGAACGGCGCAAGGCGGCAGACATGTCCGACCAGCTCAAGACAGAGATCGCCGTGCTCGACGACGCCCTGCGCGCTTACGAGGCCGATATCGCCAAGCTGCAAAGCCGCCTGCGCGAAGCCCGCAGCCGCCAGAGCCAGATCGCGGCCCGCCTCGAAAGCGCGGAAAACCGCTTCAAGCTACGCAACCTGATGACCAACGAACGCGTCGATGAAGCGCTCGCCCGGTTCGACCAGCTTGAACGCCGCGTCGACTATGCCGAAGGCCGCGCCGACTCGCTCGATATCGGCGGCAAGGGCAAGAAGACCCTCGCCGACGAATTTGCCGAGCTGGAAGGCGGCGACAAGGTCGATGAGGAACTGGAAGAATTGAAGCGCGCGCTCGGCAAGGGCTCGGAAAAGGAAGGATAAGCCATGGATGATCTGATGCCCGTTATTGCAATTGCCACGATCTTCATCGGCTTGCCGTGGGTCGTGCTCCACTATGTGACCAAGTGGAAAACCGCCGCCACCATCACCACCGATGACGAGGTCTTGCTCGAAGAGCTGTACCAGCTTGCCAAGCGCCTCGACGAACGCATGGACACGGTCGAGCGCCTGGTCGCCTCCGACAACCCCGAGTTCAAGCCTGCGCGCGTCCAGCACAACCGCGAAGTGGACAATGTTCCGCTGCACGAACTCGAAAAGATGCTCGCCGAAAAGAAAGGACCCCGCGCATGAACTCGCCCCGCACCAAGCTTTACCGTGACAAGCACAACGGCAAGCTGTTCGGCGTTTGCGCGGGGATCGCGGACTACACCGGAGTCGATGCCTTCTGGGTGCGCATGGGCACGGTGTTCCTCACCTTCGCCACCGGCGGATGGACGATCCCGGCCTACGCCATTGCCTGCTTCATCCTGAACAAGAAGCCGCCCTATCTCTACGTCGAGCCGGAAGAGGCCCGCTACTGGCAGTCGGTTCGCCAGAGCCCGAAGCGCACCGCGCGCGAAATCCGCGCCCGGATGAAGGACGTCGACCGGCGTCTGGCCGATGTCGAGAGCTACTACGTGTCGAGCAACCCGCGCCTGTCGGCCGAGATCGAGCGGTTGCGCTGAGCGGCACCACGCAAGCCACAGGGGGACTATGCCATGGGTGACCTATCCGGACTGATCGGCGTGATTGTACCGATCTTCGCGCTGTCGATCCCGATCGTTGCGATCTGGGCGAAGCACAAGCAGAAGATCGCGGCGATCCAGGTCGATGCCACCGCGCAGAACACCGCCGAACGCGCCGCGCAATATGCCGCGCAGGTGCAGAAGCTGGAGGACCGCGTGCGCGTGCTCGAACGGATCGTCACCGATGGCGGCTATGACGTGGCAACCCAGATCGAAGCCCTGCGCGACACCCGCAAGGTCGAGGATGGCGCCGATGGCATTCCGCTGGACCTGCCAATGAAGGAGCGCATGCAATGAGCCTGTGGACGATGATCTTCCTCGTGGCCATCTGCGGCATGGCCTATGCCGCCTGGAACCGGCACCAGGAAACCAAGCAAGGGGTCGTGCGCGACATGTGGGGCAACCCGGTCGCGGATCACGCGGCAGACCGCGCCCGCGAAAGCGAGATGGCCCGCGAACTGGCCGAACTGCGCGAACGGGTGAAAGTGCTCGAACGGATCGCCACCGAGGACCGCGAAAGCCTCAACCTCGCCCGCGAAATTGAGCAGTTGCGTGACGAAAGGAGCAAGTCGGAATGAGCGAGAGCATGCTGATCGCTGTGAGCATGGTGTTGTCGCTGTCGATCCTCGCCGGTGCGGCGCTGGTGATGTGGCAGGGCTGGCTGGCGCTCAAGCTGCGCGAGCTGGATACCGCTCGCGGATCGCCCGAGCACTTTGGCGGATCGCGCGAAGGCGCCGCGCGGATCGAGATTGCCGACCTCAAGGAGCGCATTCGCAAGCTGGAAGCCATCGCCAGCGGCGTGGACCTGTAGGGCACATCGTCATCCCGGCTTTCGCTGGGATGGCCGAGATGGTAGGCGCGCGCCCATGCGATCCCTCCAAGACATCCACGAGGAATACGATTTCCTCGACGCCGACGAACGTTATCGCCTGCTGATCGAGCTCGGCCGCGAGCTGGAAGAAATGCCCGCCGCGCTGAAGACCGACGCCACGCTGGTGCGCGGCTGCTCGGCGCAGGTTTGGGTCTACCCCACCGGCAATGCCGACAAGCTGCACTTCCTCGCCGATTCGAACGCCGCGATCACCAAGGGGATCGTCGCGCTGGTGGTCTCGGCGGTGCAGGATAAGCCCGCCAGCGAGGTTGCCGCGATGGACGTGGCCGCAGCGCTCGAACCGTTCGACCTCAAAAACCAGCTTTCCTCCAACCGCACGCAGGGCGTCCCCAACATGATCGCGCTGGTGCGAGAGCACGCGGCGCGGATCGCGGCGGCCTGACATGAACAGCCGGCTCTGGACCTTCGCCGGAGCGTTCTTCTTCTGCCTTGGCTGGATCGGCATCGTGCTGCCGCTGATGCCGGGCTTCGTTTTCCTGCTGGTGGCGCTGTTTTGCTTCCTGCGCGGCCATCCCGAATGGGCCGAGCGGATGCAGAACCACAAGGTCTACGGCCCGCCCCTTCGCGACTGGCGCGAACGGCGCGCGATCTCGCGCAAGGCCAAGAAATCCGCGGTAATTGCAATGGCCATTGCCGGGGCGATCACCACGGCCACGGTCGGCTTTCCGATTGCGCTGATCCCGCTCACTTGCCTTGCCGCCGTCGCCGCCTGGCTCTGGACCCGCGCCGAGGCCTAGAGATTGCGCCCGACCGGCTGCGCACTTTCGCGCACCACGGCAATCCCCGCCTCGCGCTGACGGCGTAGCTCGGCCTTGAGCTTGGCCGGGTCTT
The DNA here is from genome assembly GCA_002337385.1 of Erythrobacter sp. UBA1916. Taxonomy (GTDB): domain Bacteria; phylum Pseudomonadota; class Alphaproteobacteria; order Sphingomonadales; family Sphingomonadaceae; genus Alteraurantiacibacter. Next base: position 239,818 of record DDFY01000004.1, on the reverse strand, counting down.
GCGCCCAGACGAAACCGAAGCTCACCCCGCCCTCCTTGCCCACGGTCGCATGGTGCAGCCGGTGCGCCTGCACCAGCCGCTTGGCATAGCCCTTCTTCGGCACCCATTTGAAATAGCGCTGATGGACCAGCCCATCATGCACCAGCGTATAGATGATCCCGTAACCGAGAATGCCGAGCCCGATCCACGTCGCGGGCCACCAGGCATGCGCGCCCAGCACCAGCGGCGAGCCGAGCGCGAACATCGAAATGCTCATCAGTGCGCCGACAATGGCATAAAGGTCGTTCTTCTCGAGGACGTTCGCATGCGGCTCGTGATGATCGCGATGCCAGCCCCAACCCCAGCCATGCATGATGTACTTGTGGCTCGCCCAGGCGACCCACTCCATCCAGGCCACGGTGGCCAGCACGATCAGCGCGGGGACGAGTATGTCGGTCATGACCAAGCTATAGGCCTATGCGGCGCGCCTTGCCAGACGCAGGCCGATCAGTCGCCGAGGTAGCGATCCTGCTTGCGCGGCAGTCCGAAGCACTGCTCGGCCACATCGCGGTCAATCCGCGAGGGGCGGTGACTTTCCTTGTCAAGACAGCACCACATGCTCTTGATTTCAGCCAGAACTTCCTCGCCGCGCGCAATCACAGTGTTGTAGAACGCGCGCGCTCCGGCGACCTTTTCCAGCACCGTGGTGGCGTTGATATCATCGGTCAGAAAGGCGGGCTTGCGATAGGTAATCTCGTGCTTGAGCGCGACCCAGGCGATCCGCGCGGCCTCTTCTGCCGGGGCCAGCTTGTGCCAGTGCGCCAGCACCACATCCTGCACCCAGCCCAGATAGCGGGCATTGTTGACGTGCCCCATGAAGTCGATGTCGTCGGCTTCAATGGTGATCGGCATGGTGTGGGAGTTTGCGGCCATAAGTTTCAAATAGCTACCGGAGGCGCTTTTGCCAAGGCGTAAACTACGCCTGATCGACGGCGACTTGGCGGAAGGACAAAGGATCGCTATCTGCCCCGCATCATGACCGCCAGAACCCTCTACGAAAAAATCTGGGATGCCCATGTCGTCGCGCAGCGCGAGGATGGCACCTGCCTGATCTTCATCGATCGTCATATCATCCACGAGGTGACCAGCCCGCAGGCATTCGAGGCGCTGCGCAAGGCAGGCCGCACGGTGCGCCGCCCCGAACTGACGCTGGCGGTACCCGACCACAACCTGCCCACCACTGCGCGCGTCGATGCGGCGGGCAAGCGCATTCCGATTGCCGACCCGCAGAGCGCCCAGCAGCTCGCCGCGCTGGAAACGAACGCGCCCGAATATGGCATCCGCTACTTCGGCGCCACCGCGCGTGAACAGGGGATCGTCCACGTGGTCGGCCCCGAGCAGGGTTTTTCGCTCCCGGGCACGACTATCGTCTGCGGCGACTCGCACACCGCCTGCCACGGCGGCATCGGCGCGCTGGCCTTCGGGATCGGCACCAGCGAGGTCGAGCATGTGCTGGCCACGCAAACGCTGCAGCTGCGCAAGTCCAAGACCATGGAAGTGCGCGTTGAGGGCGATCTTGGCCCCGGCGTCACCGCCAAGGATCTGATCATGCACATCGTCGGCCAGATCGGCACGGCGGGCGGCACCGGCCACGTGATCGAGTATCGCGGCAAGGTGTTCGAACAGATGAGCATCGAGGCGCGCCTCACCGTCTGCAATATGAGCATCGAGGGCGGCGCCCGCGCCGGCCTGGTCGCGCCCGACGAGACCACCTTCGCCTATCTCAAGGGTCGCCCGCTTGCCCCCAAGGGCGCCGAGTGGGACGAGGCCGTGGCCTATTGGAAGACGCTCCACACCGACGAAGGCGCCAAGTTCGACAAGTCGGTGGTGATCGACGCCTCGGTCATCGAGCCGACCGTGACCTGGGGCACCAGCCCCGAGGATACCGTGGGCATTTCGGGCGTCGTGCCCGATCCGATGAGCTTTGCCGATCCCAACAAGCAGCGCGCTGCGCAGGCGAGCTTGGAATATATGGGCCTCACCCCCGGCCAGAAGCTGGCCGAAGTGGAAGTGCAGAACATCTTCATCGGCAGCTGCACCAACAGCCGCATCGAGGACATGCGCGCCGCTGCCGAAGTGCTGCGCGGGCGCAAGGTTCACCCCAACATCAAGTGGGGCATCGTGGTGCCCGGCTCGGGCCTTGTGAAGCTGCAGGCCGAGGCCGAGGGGCTCGACAAGGTGTTCACCGAAGCGGGCCTCGAATGGCGCGAGCCGGGTTGTTCGGCCTGCCTTGGCATGAACCCCGACAAGGTGCCGCCGGGGGAACGCTCGGCCTCGACCAGCAACCGCAACTTCGTCGGCCGGCAAGGCCCCGGTGCACGCACGCACCTCGTGTCGCCCGCGATGGCGGCGGCGGCAGCCGTGGCAGGACATCTCACCGACGTGCGCGAACTGACGCGTGAGCCTGCGTAAGAGCGGGTTCGGCGCGGTCGTCGACGACGACACGCGCCTCGTCATCCTCGGCTCACTTCCGGGCGAACGGTCACTGGCCGAGCGGCGCTATTACGCGCATCCTGGCAATGGCTTCTGGCATCTCGTCGGTGCAGTGATCGAACGCGATCTGGTGTCGCTCGATTACGAGGCGCGGCTCGCCACCCTGCGCGCGCACCATATCGGCCTGTGGGACTCGGTCGCCTCGGCTGAGCGCAGCGGCAGCCTCGACACCGCGATTCGCGCCCACGAGGCGAACCCGCTCGCCGAATTTGCCGCCAGCTTGCCCAACCTGCGCGCCCTTGCCTTCAACGGCGCAAAGTCCGCGAAGATCGGGCGCAGGCAACTCGCCGGGCAAGCGGCGCCAGAGCTGGTCGACCTGCCCTCCTCCAGCGCTGCCTATGCCGCCATGCCGCTCGCGAAAAAGACCGAACACTGGCTCGCATTGCGCAAATTTGTCGCCTGAGACTTGCAACCGGGCCAGCCTGCGCGCATCTGGCCCTATTATGAGCAAGTCCAAGATCCCCGGCGGAAAGGCCGCCCTCGCAGGTGCTGCCATCGGCTCGGCCGCGATTGCCGCGGCGCTGATGTTCACATCGCGCAAGAAGAAGACCGCCAACGAAGCGAAGCAGCTGCCGCCGATCCCCTCGGGCGAGGCACCGGAGACCGACTGATGGAAAAGGTGAACGAAGTTGAAGGGCGCGCCTATCCGTTTGGCATGAAGAACGTCGATACCGACATCATCATCCCCGCCCATTTCCTCAAGACGATTACCCGCGACGGGCTTGGCGAAGGCGCTTTCGAGGCGCTGCGCAAGGACGGGGATTCGGTGTTCGACGATCCCGAATTCGCCGGTGCCCCGATCATTATCGCGGGCGACAACTTCGGCTGCGGATCGAGCCGCGAGCACGCCGCCTGGGCCCTGCTCGACATGGGTGTGAAGGCCGTCATCGCGCCGAGCTTCTCCGACATTTTCAGCGGCAACGCGTTCAAGAACGGCATTCTCACCGTGGCCCTGCCGCAGGAAGCGGTCGACCGGCTGATGGAGGTCGCCCAGAGCGATCCGATCACAATCAACCTCGAAAACCAGAGCGTAAGCACGCCCTTCCAGGACCGCTGGACCTTCGAGATCGACCCGTTCCGCAAGAACTGCCTGCTCGAAGGGCTCGACGAAGTTGGTTTGACGCTGCAAAGCGATGCCGTAATCACTGCCTACGAGGACCGTCTGCGCAGCCAACGGCCATGGCTGGCCAACGGCACGAAGGCCGCCGCCTAGCTTTTCTTGATCAAGGGATCACACGCATGACCACTTTCAACGACCGCGAACGCGCCGAAGAGGCAAAGTTCGCCATGGACGAGAACACCACCTTCCGCATTGCCGCGCGCCGCAATCGCCTGATGGGCGAATGGGCAGCCAAGCTGATGAACCTCACCCCCGAGGAAACCGAAGCCTACAAGAAGGCCGTCGTTCAGGCCGACTTCGAAGAAGCGGGCGACGAGGACGTGATCCGCAAGCTGCTCGGTGACCTGACTCAGGCAGGCTGCGATATCGACGAGGCAACGGTGCGTGCACAACTGGCGGAACAGTCCGTGGAAGCGCGCCGCCAGCTTATGAGCGAGAGCTGAGCGCCAAACGATGGCTATGCCCGCTGCCGAAATCGAGGCGCTGATCCGCGCCGCCCTGCCCGATGCCGAGGTCGAGATGATCGACCTGGCGGGCGACAACGACCACTGGCACGCCCGCGTTACCAGCGCCGCCTTCGTCGGGAAGAGCCGCGTGGCGCAGCACAAGATGGTCTATGCCGCGATCGGCGAACGGGTGGGCGGCGAACTGCATGCCTTGCAAGTGACCACCGCCGTGCCCAAGTGATTGTCATGATCAAATTTAGCAGTGAGTGCCCCCATGTCTGATATCAACGCCCGCCTTACCAAGATCGTCGGCGATTCCGATGTCGTCCTGTTCATGAAGGGAACCCCGCTGTTTCCCCAGTGTGGCTTCTCCAGCCGCGCGGTGGCGATCCTCGACCATTGCAAGGTCGCCTTCGACAGTGTCGACGTGTTGCAGGACATGGAAGTGCGTCAGGGCATCAAGGCCTTTTCCGACTGGCCGACCATTCCCCAGCTCTATGTGAAGGGCGAGTTCGTCGGCGGATCGGACATCATGATGGAAATGTACGAGGCCGGCGAATTGCAGGCCCTGCTTGACGAAAAGCAGGTCGCCAAGGCTTCCTGAGTCCTTGCCCCGCCCGATCCGGGTGGGCTTCTGAAAATTGTGTTTTGGATTTGCGCTTCAGGGCCTGTGATGGCCCTGAGGCTTTTCTGCGTCCGCATCTGGAGCGGCCAGCTGACCGTTTACACCCACCACAATTGATTCAACCCCGGCTGATAGAGCCGCTGCCGGGTGATTGTTGGCGATGTTCGGGTGAGGCGGGACCGGGAGACGGTTGGGGACCATGAGGGTACGGTCCCGCCTCGAACGAAGACCTCGAAAGGTACACCAGATAACTAGCATGCCACGTGCCAGTTTTTGCGAAGCTGAGTTTCCGGGGCGAGACGATGGTTCGCGAAAAGTTAATCGCGGCCCTCGCTGTTAAAAATCCCGACAACCTTCCGTCAGAGCCCAAAGACGGCCCAAGCCAATCGGACCTCAGCCGCCAACTGGTTGACTAGCCTCGCCGTCCTGCGCGTGCTCCCTCGATATTCCCGTCGCCTCGGTTGCCTCCCGCGTTGTTACGCGATTGCTCCGCCTGCGAAGCGGGAGCACTTCGCGCTGTCGGACCACCCGAGCCCGACGTAGGCACGTAAGGCGAAGCCCCACCACCGCCATCGATGCCGATCCAGTTGCGCGACGAATAGCTCTCGCCTGCGATGATCTCAGGAGTGATAAACATCAGCAGCTCGTTGCGCGATTGCTCGAACCCCGTTGAGCCGCCCAGGACAGAGGTGATGCGCGAACGTGCAAGGCCGGGCAGACCGTCGTTTTCGCTCGCTCCCTTGAACGACGAGATGCCGCCGATCAGCGCCGTTTCACCATCTCGCAGAACCAGGGACGTCTGCACTTCGCGGTTCGACAACTGAGGGGCGCTTGAGCCGCTCGGACTGCTCACCATCTTGACCAGATTGGAAGTCGTGAGCTTGAGGTCGAGATGCAGCTTTTCGTCCTGCGCCAGCCGACTGGTTGCTTCGATCATGATGCCAGCATTCACGTAAGTAACCTGCTCGGAGACAAACCCGGACGATGTCGCTGTCGCCGTAATCACAGGCAGTCGGCTGCCCACATCAATGCGGCCCGTGATTCCCGATCGCAGCCTTAGCGTGGGCCGCTCCAGAATATTCAACTTGTACTTCTTCTCTCTCGCCGCCGCGGAGAAGGAGCCGTCTGTTACAACCGCACGAACAACATCTTCGACAGACTGGTTGAGGAGGTTTGTCATATTCACAGAACCGGTTGTGTTATTATTCACAATGATTCCGTCATTACCCAAAATATCAATAAATGATCCGTTGGTAGGACTGAATATATATTGCCTGTATGCCGGGTCAGCGAGGTTGAAATCAATTCTTTGCGGAATACGAGCGCCAATTTCCTGAAGCAGGCTCTGCTCTATTTCGACAACTTCCACATTCAGCTGAATTTCCGAAGGCGGCGTATCGACGGTCGAAATATATTCAATCGCGCGCAAATACTCACCAATGGAGCCGCGAAACCAGATGGTAGAGCTGTCGTCGTCGACGCCCGCAAGATTCTGCGCGAAGCCAACCGCGCGCAAGCCCGCGATGATAGTCGCAGTAGGCCGATATTCCGCTCTCAGCGTGAACACACGTTGCCCATTGTCCAAACTGGCAGGGATGTCAGGGCCGACAAAGATGAACAGGCCGAAGGGGCCGATAACCGTGTTTATCGGCTTTGTCTCCGCGATGGACCTCAGTACATCGAGAGCGCTCATATTCTCATTCGCCAGCGTTATCGGCGGATGCTGACGAATAACGCTGAACGCAGAGTCGTGAGCCACCACAGGGATACGCAAATCCTTCCGCAGCAGATCAAGAACAGACGCCACGCTCACCGGAGGCAGACTACCTGCAGGAAGGGCCGCCCGTGACGGATCGTTCCCCATATCGAACGCAGCGGAGCCAGCATCGCCCGACGCCTCCGACATCAATTCCCTGAGCGGTTTGGAAAGAATATCGTAGTATTGACGATAAGGCGTAAGACTATCGTCCGTAAAATCGTCCAGGGCGGAAGACGCAGGAAATCGAAAGCCCCGCGCGTACAGCATCCGGCGATCGAACATGCGGTTGATAACGCGTGCAGACCGAGATGTCGGAGCCAAGCCATCAAGAACGTAATTGGTCTGTTGGGCAACATCTATTTGCCCAGCAACTTTCAGAAGCCCGATATGCTGCGGGGCAATGCGCAGCCCCTCTCGCACGAACGGAATTGCTTCCGCCTGCTTGCCTTCGGACAGAAGTGAGTTGACCTTCAGATAAAGCAAGCGCGCAGAAGCCGATTTAAGGTAGTGATAATCGACGTAGTCGTCGAAATCTCCCGACTTCTCGGCCTTATCCTTGGCCTTCTCGACCAGTTCGGCAAGAGCCTCATTAGAGCCTTCCATCGAGACTTCTGTCGCTTCTTTGAGCCTCCCGTCACGCTCCGTGAGTATGTCGTGTGGCGTCATGCAGGCAGACAAGCCGCACGAGGCAATCAACAGCGCTAGCATTCGCATAGGTTTTTTCCGTTCAGAGTAGGTCATTGCACCAGCTCCCAGGGGCCATCGGGCGCACCTGGCGTGTCGCCCTGTGTCCACCACTTGTTCCGCCACTGCTGGCCATTGTAGATCGCGATCGTTCCGACCTGATCGTAAACCGTCGCAGGGTTCCAGTTTTGAGGTCCGGCACCGGTCGGGACGAGGCTGCGCCAGGCATCCGAGGTGCCCGGCTCATTATTCTGGGTCCACCACTTGCTTTCCCAGAGTGTGCCGTTGTGCCGCACGGTTATTCCCGCGCGGTCGTAAATGACTGCGCTATGCCATGTCAGCGGTTCGCTCGTTTCCGAGCTGACGAGCTTCCAGGCTGCTGATGCGCCGGGGATATCGCCGCGGCTGTCCTGAAGGTTGCTCCAGATGCGGCTGTCATAGCGAACCTGCGCATCCAGCATGATATAGTGGGTCAGCTGGTTCCAGATCAGCGGGTCGCTTGTCGTCGCCGCGATCAGAGCCCAGGCAGCGCCGGTTCCGGGCTCTTCACCCTGTGTGACACTTTCTGCGCGCCAGCGGCGGCCTGCGTGATCGACCTCGCTCCCCGGAGAATAGCTTCTCGCCACGGCCCATGTTGTATCGGGTGTCCCGTCAGCCGAAACAGCTTCCCAGGCACCGGAGGGGCCGCCCGGAACGTCATTGCCGTCAACCCACCACTTGTTCTTCCAATAAGTGCCTTCGTAAAGGACAACGGTTCCGGGGGTGTCATACACCATCTGCGCATGCCAATTCAGCGGATCGCTCGTTTCCGAGCTGACGAGCTTCCAGGCCGGGGATGCGCCGGGCACATCGCCGCGGCTATCCTGACGGTTGCTCCAGATCCGGTTGTCATAGCGAACCTGCGCATCCAGCATGACATAGCGGGTCAGCGCGTTCCAGATCAGCGGATCGCTTGTCGTCGCCGCGATCAGAGCCCAGGCAGCGCCGGTGCCGGGTTCTTCACCCTGCGTGGCAGTTTCTGCGCGCCAGCGACGGCTTTCGTGGTCGACCTCGCTGCCCGCAGCGTAGTTTTTCGCCGCAGCCCATGTTGTATCGGGAGTCCCGTCAACCGAAACGGCTTCCCAGGCACCGGTGGGGCCGCCCGGAACGTCTTTCGCGTCTGCCCACCATTTGTTCTTCCACAGGTTTCCCTCGTAGAGGACAATGGTCCCGGGGGTGTCATACACCATCTGCGGATGCCAATTCAGCGGCTCATCCACCAGCGAGCGGACAAAACGCCACGCGGCCGATGCACCGGGCATTTCGCCTCGCGTCCAATGGGCATTGACCCAGATCCGGTCTTCGTATTCCACTTCGGTTCCGGGAGTGTCATAGACATAACCCGCCCGCCAGATGGGTAGCCAAGAGGACGTTCCGTCTTCTGACTCCACCCACTTCCAGGCTTCTGTCTCGCCGGGCTCGTCGCCAGTTGTCCACCATCTGTTGGTCCAGATATGGCCGGAATAGCGGACCTTGGTTCCGGGCTGATCGTAAATCTTCGTGGCAACCCAGTCGGAGATTCCGGAAACCTCGCCGCCGCCGGATCCGCCCTCGCCGGAGTCCCCACCGTCGGTGCCGCCTCCGTTCCCTGAGCCGGGTTCCTCCGAGCCGCCTGAACCGGGCTCCTCTGAGCCCTCGCCGCCCGTATCGCCGCCGTCAGTTCCAGCCCCCGTCTCATCCTGGGTGACTTGCGTCCACACATCCGCAATGCCGGGCTCCTCGCCCCGCGTCCATGCGCTGTTGGACCAGACCTTTCCTGCGTGCGAAACGTATGTACCGATTTCGCTATAGACGGTTTCGCTGTTCCAAGGCGCCACCGCGCTTGGATCGCGCGCGCCATATTCCTTCCAGACAGCGGCGTATCCCGGCTCTTCGCCTTGCGTCCAGGCGGTGCTTTGCCACATGCGACCGTTGTGCATCACGATCGTGCCGGGCAGGTCATATATGCTCGTCGAAACCCAGTCAGCGATCGCCCCTGCCCGATCGGCTTCGGGCTCGACCCAGACAGCGGCGTATCCCGGCTCCTCGCCTTGCGTCCAGGCGGTGTTGCGCCAGGTCCGCCCGAGATGGCGAACAACCACACCGATATCGCTATAGGCCTTGAACCTATCCCAGTCCTGGACACCCGTGCTGTCGCGGCCCTTGGCAATCCAGACAGCGGCGCGCCCAGGCTCTTCGCCTTGCGTCCAGGCTGAGTTTTCCCAGGTCAGGCCATTGTGCTTCACTCTCAGGCCAGGCTCTTCATAGACGGTCTGGCTGTTCCATTCGGGCGTCGCATCGGAAGCATCGATATCCAGCGCCACCCATGCCGGCCCCTCGCCGGGAGGCTCTCCCTGCGTCCACACCGTATTGCGCCAGCGTTTTCCCTGATACGACACAACCTGCCCAATGGTGGCATAAGCTCGGGTGGGGTCCCAGGCATCATGGGCCACGGGCTCAGCAGGTTCGGCAGGTTCGGCGGCAGGCGTCGTCCCGGCATTATTCAGGAGCGGACTCGCGGGAAGCTCTGACTCTGCAGAAATCCCACCTTCGGCGCGGCTCGACGGTGTCGTATAGCCTAAACCGGGAGTATAGGTCTCGACAGGGTATTCACCGATATCGACCCAGTATGTCGGATTGTCATCGGGCGCCTTATTCTGCGACGGCTTGATCGCGCGATAGCGATGGCCTTTGTAGATGACGACAGAGCCGTAGCGATAATAGAACTGCTCGCTCCAGCCGGGAATGATCGACTGTGCCTCGGCAGAACTCGACGAGCCAGCTATCAAAGCGAAAGCCAGCATATTGATGTGAAGTGTACGGTTCATGTCGCCCTCTGCACCAGAGACCACGACGACGAGTTGACGAGGCATGAACTCGCAAGTTCAGCCCCTCACACTCGGTGCCATGTCGGTATCAGCCCCAAGGACAGTGTGGGCAGGCTTCCCCTGCCTGCCCACACGTCTCTTTTTTTTACTGCGCTTCTTCCCAAACGGCGGCCACACCGGGCTCTTCGCCCTGCGTCCACCACTTGCTCTTCCACTGCCTGCCATTGTGCGTCACAACGGTGCCGGCGGTGGGATAGGCACGGCCTGACTGCCATGCCTGCGGTCCGCTCGCTGCGGCCGAGGACGAGGCCACTTCTTCCCAGACGGGCGAGTTGCCGGGCTCTTCGCCCTGCGTCCACCACTTGTTCTTCCAGGTCGATCCGTTGTGCGACACGACGGTGTTCGACTCGGCATAGGCAGTGGTTGGCGACCAGGCCGCGTTCGAAGCCGGTGCTGCACCGCCAGTGGCTGGCGCCGCTCCACCCTGGGCGCCATTGTTGCCTGGCGCAGCATTCGCGCCCCCGGACACCTTCTCCCAGACCTGGGAAGGACCGGGCTCTTCACCCTGCGTCCACCACTTGTTCGCCCAAATCGCGCCGTTGTAGGACACCTGCGTCCCGCTCGTGGCATAGACGGCGCTGCTGCTCCAGCCTGCAACCCCGTCGGCCGAGCCACCAGCGGGCGGCGTGGTCGGGGTCGTCGGCGCAAGGTTGCCTCCATCGTTTGCAGGCGCCGGAGGCGTGGTCGGTGCCGGCGTGGCCGGGGGCGACGTATCGGCCGGCGGCGGCGTGGTTGCCGGAGCCGGCTGCGTTGGCGTTGCCGGCTGCTGCACGACAGCGTTACCGGTAGTAGGCGAGCTCGGCGCGCTTACAGCGGTCCCGGTCAGGACCGTATAGTTTGATGCGCTCCCCAGATCAGTCCAGTTCGCCTGCTCCCAGGCCTCACCCACACCGGGGCAATTCGAGGCCCAGCCTTTGGCCTCGTAGATATTGCCGTCCTTGGAAAAGACCATGCCCGGCTTGATCGTGATACCCGATGCCATGTCGCAAGCCGGAGCGAAGATATACGGCTTATCCTTGGGCTGAACCGCAGTGACATTGTGTCCGTAAGCCTGGTGAACGGCTTCAAGCAGCATGCCGTTGTCATCGTCGACCGTCCATGCGAACACGCCGCGCAGGTTGTACTCCTTGGCCAGATCGACGCTGGCCTCGATCCCCTTGGGCGGGGTGAAGCTGATGACCTGTCCCGACGCGCGATTCCAGAGCAGGCCAGCGCCATATTCCGGATAGTAGTACGCCGACCAGCCGTTCACGCCGGTGCCGTCCGGGCCGATATAGTTCGGATAGAGGTCGAAGTAGGAGAAGCTGCCATCCTCGATCGTGCCACCCGGGCCAGCCCCGTTCGAGGGCGCTCCGACCAGAGACGCCGGATCGGTTGCCACCACGTCGCCATGCGAGCGACCGTAAAAGGCCAGGCCCATGGCCACCTTGGAGAAGTCCGTGATGCCGTGGGTATCGCGCAGAAGCTTCAGAACGTACTCGACGCCCAGCGGGGATTCGCCGTCGTTAAGTGCGGCATTGAAGCCGACCTTGTTGTCCCACGCACCGGCAAAGTCATAGCTCATGAGGCCGAGACGATCGATGTAAGGCAGCATTTCAGCAACCTTGGCACTCAGGCCGAAGTTGGCGAGCTTGTCAGGGCCAACACCGATAGCAGTGGTGAGTTCGTAGTCGTGCCCGTTCTGCTCACCCAGGGCATCAAGCGCTGTGCGAAGCTCCCTGACCAGCGCAACGTAGTTGCTGCCATCAGCCGAGGCATTGCCCACCCCGGAGTCCGCGCCGAGGCCGCCGGGGAACTCCCAGTCGATATCGACCCCGTCGACGAAGCCCATCACCGGATCCGACAGCCAGGCGACCACCGAGTCGATGAACTTCTTGCGCGCCTCGGGCGAGGCAGTCATTTCGAAGAACGGACGCGAATAGCTCCAGCCACCAAGCGACCAGACGACCTTGAGGTCCGGATTGCGGTTCTTCCACGCAATCATGCCCTGAATTTCGCCCTCATAGGTGCTGCCATCGGCCTTGGTATAGCCGCGGTCCCAATAGGCCCAGTTGTCGTCCACGAACGATACTTCACCGTTCGCCAGCGACGTCGCGCCACCGCGATTGAGCAGCGATGGCGAAAGATAGTAGGCCCCGTTGCTGTTGGCCCTGCCCAGATCCTGGCAGCTCGCCTTCAGGCCGGCGCCGTTGGAATAGGCCGCGGGGTTTTCCCCGCAGATGCCGCCAAAGGCAACGTAGACGTGCGTCAGACGCTCAACAGGTAGCTGATCCGGCGTGTAGTCACGGCCACCATAGACACCCCAGCTTGCGTAATACGCGCCGACTTCACGGCCTTCCGGAACATCATAATGACGGTTCTTGTAGTATGTCGTGCGCGCCTTGTTGTTGGCGACACCATCGGCAACAGGCGCTTCAGGAGCCATGACCCCCACGCCTTCCTCAACCACCGTCTGCGCCGATGCCGCAGACATGAGAGAGGAACTAGCCATCATGATTGACAGCAGGCCAGCTGCAGCCCGAAAACTCTTCCCAGTTTTATTAGTCATAACAAAATACCCCATTCAAATACTCTTTGCACCGGAAGGAATTTGGAGAATCGCGAATGCGCCATATGACCAGTGCAGGAGCCCACAGAATTGTTGACTCATCAACTTTGAACCGTAGACTCTTCGGAATTCTTCAAATGAAATATCGTATTGTTCCTATCGGTTTACTACTTACTGGCATCATCGAATCCTATCGAAAGTAATGCCAATTAAGTAATGTAATCGTATCTGCCGTTAGCAATGCAGATAATTCGATTCAGTACATATAGGGCATTAACAATTACGTTAACTATTATAATCACTGGATTCCTGCCGGTAATTCCAAAATCTCCGGTTATCTATTACAGAAAAAATAGACATCTGCGGGAATGGAAATGGTTGGCACGACGGCGCGCGCACCCCGGTCACGAAAGTATTAACGCGACACCATTACTTAATACTGGCGGTTATGTTCTCGACCTTGCGGCGCTGCCGTTGGATTTGCTTGTTGTGATACTATTGGAGGTCGCGATTGGCTCTGGGCGAGTGCTGGCACTGGGGCCCTGGCTGTCGAGCACGGCGCAAGTCCTCATCCATCCGCCACAAGACAAGGCGCAGCTTACTGCGCCGCTCGGAAGTCGCGGCAGCGTGTAATCGACTGAAGACTGTGGAAGCCCGGATTTCGCCACTGAGGCCAAAGGCCAAACGGCTAAGACCATCCTGACCAACCCGCTATAAAGCGGCTATGCCGAGGCATCCAAGGATGGCGCGCCCAGCAGGATTCGAACCTGCGGCCTCAGGATTAGAAGTCCCGTGCTCTATCCAGCTGAGCTATGGGCGCGTCGGTTTGGGCAGATAGCGATGTTTCCCGTCCACGCAAATCGCTGTTGGCGCATAATCCGCCGATAGCCCTCTACCCCTGCCCCGCAGCCCGCGCTAACTTCGGGCGATGGATCACGACGCGCCCCGCCCCATCGCCGCCAATCGCCACGCTTTCGGGGCCTTTCGCTACTATCCCTATGTGATGGCCGCCTTCGTCGCGATCCTGCTGCTCTCCAACATCATCGGCGCATCCAAGCCCAGCTACCTGCCGCTGCCCGGCGGCGGACAATGGGCTTTTGGCGCGGGCGTGCTGTTCTTCCCGATCAGCTACATCATCGGCGACGTGCTGACCGAGGTCTATGGCTATGCCCTCGCCCGCCGCGTGATCTGGACCGGGTTTGCCGCGCTCGCCTTCATGGCCGTGATGGCGGCTGTGGTGGTGGCCCTGCCGCCCGCGCAAGGGTGGCCGGGACAGGAGGCTTACGAATTCGTGTTCGGCAACAGCTGGCGGATCGTGCTCGCCTCGATGGCGGCGTTCTGGGCGGGCGAGTTCGCCAACGCCTTCGTGCTCGCAAAGATGAAGCTACTGACGAAGGGCCGGATGCTGTGGACCCGCACCATCGGCTCCACCATCGTCGGCCAGGGGCTCGACAGCCTGATCTTCTACCCGCTGGCCTTCTATGGTCTGGCGGGTTGGCCGGTCGAGCAATTGTGGCAGGTGATCCTCTCCCAATGGGCGATCAAGACCGCCTGGGAGGCCCTGCTCACCCCCCTCACCTACTGGGTCGTCAATTTCCTGAAGCGCCGCGAGGGGGTCGATGTGTTCGATGAACAGACCGACTTCTCCCCCTTCGGGCATTCCTGAGCATCACTCAGTTGGCCAGCAGCCAGATCAACAGGTAAATCAGGATAAAGCTCCCGAAGCCTGCCACCGCGCCGATGGCGAAGACCAGCCGCACCACCAGCGGATCGACGGTGAAGTACTCGGCGATGCCCGAACAGACCCCCGCGATCATCTTGTTGTCCCGCTCGAGGCGGAACTTGCGCGGAGCCTGCGGGCCGTTCGACGTGTTCAGCGCGCTCATGCCACCACCGTCGTGGCAATGGTCGTTGCGGGCGGTGCGAAGCTGGCCACCAGCAGGCCGGTGGTGATCGCAAGTGCGCTGAAAGCGGCGAGAAGGCGGTTGGCGAGTTCTGAATTGGCAAACATAATAAATTCCCCTTTTTGGTCGGATGAGCGGGTCATCCGCTCGATGCCCCAAACATTGCAGGGGGCGTGCCAATTCGGGAAAAATGGCGGAAAACTGCCGATTTCGTTCATGTCGCCGCAAGCCAAAATAATGCCAAATGCCAATATTTGGGAAATTTCACCAAGTCATGGCAGGAGACTTTTCGCATGACCTGCCCTGCCCTGCTCGGCTAATGCGCTGGCCGTCCCATGGCGCTAGACCGCATCCTCCTCACCGCTTTCCGCAACCACGCCGAAACCCGGCTTGATGGCGCGCGCGCCATCAACCTGTTGGTGGGCGAAAACGGCGCGGGCAAGACCAACGTGCTCGAAGCGATCTCACTGTTCGCGCCCGGACGCGGCCTGCGCCGTGCGGCCCTGCCCGACATGGCGCTGGCGGGCGGCAACGGCAGTTTCGCGATCAGCGCCTCGCTCGCACCTGCGAGCGATGATGGCGAGCCGCTGGCGCTGGGCACCGGCATTGCCGCTGACCGTCCGGGCCGCCGTCTGCTGCGGATCAACAGCGCCAATGCCAGCGCCACCTCGCTCGCCGAATGGCTCGCCATGGGCTGGCTGACCCCGGCGATGGACGGCCTGTTCATGGCCAGCCCCGGCGAGCGGCGACGCTACATGGACCGGCTCGCCTTGGCGATATTCCCCGATCATGCGCGGGTGTCCGGGCGGTTCGAGGCAGCCCTGCGCGAGCGCAACCGCATGCTTGCCGACGAGCGCGGCCCCGACCGCCGCTGGCTGGTGGCGAACGAGGCGCAACTGGCCGAGGCCGGGGCGGCGCTCGCCAGCCGCCGCGCGGCGCTGGTCGAGGCGCTGTCCGAGGCTTTATCGGATGAGCCGGACGAGCCGTTTGCCCGCCCGCTTCTGGCTTACGAGGCAGGCGGCCCGCTTGATGCAGGCGCTCTGGCCGAAGCCCTTGCCGCCGGCCGCAGCCGAGACATCGCTGCGCGCCGCACGCTGACCGGGCCGCACCGCGATGACCTCGCCGTGACCATGGCGGGCAAAGGTGCACCCGCGGCGCAATGTTCAACCGGTGAGCAAAAGGCGATGCTGGTCGCGATTACGCTCGCCCATGCGGCGCTCGCCGCGCGCGGGCGCGCCAGTGTGCTGTTGCTTGACGAGGTAGCCGCCCATCTCGACCCCGTGCGGCGCGAGGCCCTGTTCGACCGGCTCCGCGCCAGCGGTACGCAGGTGTGGCTCACCGGCACCGAGCCTGCGCCGTTCGAGGGAATTTTGCACGAGGCTGCCTGCTGGCGGGTCAGCGGCGGGGCGGTGGAACCACTCTAGCCTCCGCTATTCCCCTTTCGGCAAGGCCCCGGCAATCGTATCCGCCTGCGCCGCCACCATCGCCTGAACGCCCTTGGCGGTCGGATGGATATGATCCTCCAGTAACAACGACGGATCCTCCGCCAGCACCTGCATGAAGAACGGCACCAACGCAGTCCCATACTGCTCGGCAAGCGCGGGGTAGATGCCATCGAACTGCTGCTGGAACTGCGGCCCGCCATTGGGCGGCGCGCGCATCCCCATCAGCACCACCGGCACCCCGCGCGCCTGCACCTTCTCGACGATCTGCGACAGGTTCGCCTTGGTCTGATCGGGCGCAATCCCGCGCAGAAGGTCATTCCCGCCCAGCTCCACCAGCGCGAGGTCAACGTCATCGGGCAGGTTGTCGAGCACGAAATCCAGCCGTTGCAGACCTGCCGCGGTGGTATCGCCCGAAACGCCCGCGTCGATCACCTTCGCGTTGATCCCACGCCGGCGCAGCACCCGCTGCAGCTCTTCGGGATAGCCCTCCTCGGGTTCGAGGTTGTAGCCTGCAAACAGGCTGTCCCCGAAGGCGAGGATCACCCGCTCGGGCCCCTCCACCGCCACCTCGTCGGGCGCATCTGCGACAATTTGTTGCACCTGCTCGCCTTGAGGCGAGGTAGGTTGTTCCCCACATGCGATAAGCAAGAGACATGAGGCCGCCCCCATCCCCCACTTCATCAGCCGCATGATGCTTCCTTGCCGCTCGGGCACTGTGTTAGTCATACGGCCAAGCTATGCCATGGAGCCCCTTTGACAAGCCCTCCCGCTGCCTCACCCGTGATTGATGCCCAAGACCTGCGCCTGACCCTCGGCGACGGCGGGGCTGCCACCGAGATCCTGCGCGGGATCGACCTGCGCGTGATGCCGGGCGAGACGCTTGCGCTGCTCGGCCCCTCCGGCAGCGGAAAAAGCTCGCTGATGGCGGTGCTGACCGGGCTGGAGCGCGCCTCTTCGGGCGTACTCAATGTGGCGGGAGCAGATTTCTCGACCCTCGATGAGGATGCGCTGGCGCTCGCGCGGCGCGGACGGATCGGGATCGTGCTGCAAGCCTTCCACCTGCTGCCCACCATGACCGCGCAGGAAAACGTCTCCACCCCGATGGAGCTGGCGGGCGAACGGGACGCATGGGACCGCGCCGGGGCCGAACTGAGCGCTGTCGGCCTGGGGCACCGCACCACCCACTACCCGACCCAGCTTTCGGGCGGCGAGCAGCAGCGTGTGGCCATCGCCCGCGCCCTTGCCCCGCGCCCGCCGCTGCTGTTCGCCGACGAACCTACCGGCAACCTCGACCTCTCGACCGGCGAGGCCATCGTCGACCTGCTGTTCACCCGCCGCAGGGAAACCGGCGCGACCCTCGTGATGATCACCCATGACGAGGAACTGGCCCACCGCTGCGACCGCATCGTGCGCCTTGCCGACGGGCTAATCGCGAGCGACGAACGGGTGGGTGCGGCCTAATGCAGTTCGCTGCCGCATGGGGGATCGCCCGGCGTGACCTTTCGGCGCGCTTTTCCGGCCTGCGCCTGCTGCTGGTATGCCTGTTCCTCGGCGTCGGCGCGCTGGCCGCGATCGGCAGCCTGACCGGCGCGATCCGCAATCAGCTGCAGGCCGAAGGGCGCATGATCCTTGGCGGTGATCTCGAAGTGGAGGTGTGGCAGCGCAAGCTCGACGATGAGGAGAAGGCCTTCATCGGCCAATATGGCATGCTGTCGGAAGGCTTGCGGCTGCAAGGCATGGCCAGCACGCCAGATGCCGCCGCCCCGGTCGAGCTGAAGGCGGTCGACGTGAAGTGGCCGCTGGTCGGCTCGCTGGTGCTCGCAAGCGGCGAGCATGTCGGTGCCCCGCCCACCGATACGGCATGGCTCGCGCCCGGTGCGGCGGAGCGGCTTGGCATTGGCGTGGGTGACAGCTTCACGCTCGGCATCCGCACGGTGCGTGTCGGCGGGATTATCGCCGAGGAGCCTGATCGGCTGTCCGAAGGCTTCCAGCTTGGCCAGACGGTGATCGTGCCGCTTGGCCTTCCTGAAGCCGCCGGATTGGTCGCGCCGGGCTCGATGTACCAGAGCAAGACCCGCGTCAGCTTCAACGCAGAATACGACGCCGATGGTGTCGAGGCAGCGATTGCGCAGGAGTTTCCGGGCCGTGGCTACGACTTCCGCAACGCCGAGCGCGCTTCGCCAGGTGCCGAGCGGTTCGTCTCGCGGCTGGGCGAGTTCCTCACGCTGGTAGGGCTGGCGGCGCTGGTGATCGCCGGGATCGGCATTGGCCTTGGCGTCAATTCCTATCTCGAAGCCCGCCGCCGCGCGATTGCGACGCTCAAGATCCTCGGCGCGACTTCGAACGACATCGTGAAAATCTACGGCTTGCAGATCGGGGCGGCCGCGCTGGCCGGGTCGGCTGCCGGACTGCTTGCAGGCTTCGCGGTGACGCCGCTGCTGGCGAGCGCGCTGGGCGACCTGCTGCCGGTGCAAACCGGAATAGTGTTCGATCCGCTCGCGCTTCTGCGGGCGCTGGCCTTCGGACTGTTGGTGGCGCTGGTTTTCGCCGCCCCGCCGCTGCTGCGTGCACGCGATTTTCCGGCCATGGCGCTGATGCGCGCGCGGGTCTCGCCACTGGCGCGAGCATGGAGAAGCTATGCGCTTCCGGTCGGTCTCGGCCTTGCGGGAATCGTGGCGCTGACGTTGATCGGTTCGCCCACCCCGCTGCAATCGGCCATGTTCCTCGCCGGAGCCGCCGTGCTACTCGCGCTGCTATGGCTGCTCGGCCTCGCCATCCGCCACGCCGCCGCCAAGGCTCCGCGTCCTGCCAACCCGATCCTGCGCTCCGGCCTTGCCAACCTCCACCGCCCTGGCGCGGCGACCGGTTCGCTGGTGACGGCGCTGGGCTTTGGCCTCGCCGCCTTCGTGCTGCTGGCGGCGGTGCAGACCAGCCTTGCCGGCAATATCGCCCGCTCGGTGCCCGAACGCGCGCCGGATTACTTCGTGCTCGACGTGCCCAAGGCCGGCCTTGACGAGTTCCGCCAGACCATCGAGCGCTTCGCCCCCGGCAGCGAAGTGACCGCCGTGCCCACGCTGCGCGGCGCGGTGATCGCCTATGGGCCCGAGGGCAACCAAACGCGGGTCGATGATCTGGAAGAGCTGCCCGAAGGCGCCTGGGCGCTGCGCGGCGAGCGTGGCCTCACCTATTCCTCCACCCTGCCCGAAGGCAATTCGATCACCGCCGGCACATTCTGGCCCGCCGACCCTAGCGGCGAACCTGAGGTTTCGGTCGACGAGGAGCTGGCCAATGCCATCGGCCTTCAGATCGGCGACACCATCACCGTGTCGCTGCTCGGCGTGGAGCGGACCGCGCGCGTCACCAGCTTCCGGCGGATCGACTGGGAGAGCCTCGGCTTCAACAATGTCTTCGTGTTCTCCCCCAATGCGCTGGAGGATGCCCCGCACAACTTCGCCGCCACCATCGACCTGCCACAGGGCAGCAGCGGCAGCGGACTGCTGCGGTTGCTGATCGATGCTTTCCCCAGTTCAAGCGTGATCGAAGTCGGCCCGCTGCTGACCGAGGCGCGCGCCATCCTCGATCAGGTGGCGCTGGCCATTCTCGCCGCTGCTGCCGTGGCGGTGCTGGCCGGGCTTGCCGTGCTGCTGGGCGCAATCGCCGCCGCCCGCGCCGCGCGGACATACGATACCGTGGTGCTGCGCGTGCTCGGTGCCAGCCGCCGCCAGCTGATGGGGCTGCTGCTGGCCGAGTTCGGCCTGCTCTCGGCGCTGCTTGCAGGCGTTGCGCTGGCGCTTGGCTCAGGGCTTGCCTGGCTGGTGATCACGCAGGTGTTCGATTTTGACTGGCTGCCCGACTGGCCGCGCATTTTCATGGTGCTCGCCGCGGGGCTGGTGCTGGTGCTTGGCTTTGCCATCGGCGCCTCGCTGCCGCTGCTGCGCGCGCGCCCGGCGCAAAGCCTGCGCGCGCTTTAGCCGTTCGGCGGGGCTGCGCCCATTGGCTGCCCCGCCGACCGCAAGTCAGATCAGCTGAAGACGTCCGCGCTGCTCGGGTCTTTCGGATCGGGGCCGAAGCGGTTCGGGCCCGGCGTTCCCGGCAGAACCAACAGCACAAGCAGAGCGATAGAGGCGATGAAACCGATAAACGGGATCAGCGACACGACCAGGAACCCAAGGTACCACCAGCCCGACATGTCGCGATCGTGCAGCCGCCGCACCGTGACAGCAAGCGATGGAATGAACACCGCCGCGCCCCACACGGCCAGAAGCCAGCCAACGCCGGAAAACATCGCGGAATAGACGGCAAAAACATCAGCCGAATCAACGACAACGAAGTTCGATGTCCCCGATGTCAGGAACATCAGGCCAAGGATCACGGCATAGACGATCACATTCAACAGGGCGAACATCCAGAATTCTTTCCGCCGCGCACGCCCCGAAAACTGCGCATATTTGCGCAGCGGCATCAGCATCCATTCCATACCATGTTCCTCCTTTGCGGTTGGTCGCTGGAAGCAATCACACGCCTGCCATGAGGGCAACAAAAAAAGGGGCCGCCCGCAGGCAGCCCCTTCATTCCTGGTGCGATGCGCGCGATCAGAACTTGTAGCGCACCGTGCCGCCATAGGTGCGCGGCTGGTTCGGATAGGCCGAGATCGAGCCGGGCTGCGCCGGACTGTCGAAGATCGACAGGAAGTAGCGGTCGTCGAGCAGGTTGCGGCCCCACACCGACAGTTCCAGCCCCGTATCTTCCAGCACGAAGGTGAGCGAGGCGGACAGGTCGTCGACCTGACGGCGGAACGGCTCCGCCGCGGCCAGCGCCTGCGCGGTCCCGCCATCGGGCAGGCTCGCATCGAGGAAACCGGGCAGGCCCTCCACGATCTTTACGTCGCTCTCATAGTGGTAGGTGGTGCGCAGGATCAGCGTGTTGTCGCCAATCGGCTGAGCCCACTGGCCGCCAACCACCACGGTCCATTCGGGGATGCCCGCCGGACGGGTGCCGGTGATGTCGCCAAAGGGTGACTGCGGGAAGCTCTCGTAGCTCGGGTCCAGCCAGGTGACCGCGAAGTTCAGCGTCAGCGGGTCGATCGGGTTCGCCGTGCTGTCGAACTCGACACCATAGGTGCGCTGCTTACCCGCGTTGGCGAGGAAGAAGCCGGTGCCGGTGAACACGTTCGACTGGAAGCCGTCGATATCCTGCCTAAAGCCGGTGAGGTTGGCCGAATATTTGCCCCAGTTGCCCTTCAGCCCGATTTCGATGACCTTGGATTTCTCAGGGCCGGCAAACCGGCTGCCGAAGGTCTGGTTGTTGTAGAGCAGGCCCGCAGAGCGAAGCGCGGCAGCATCCTTGAGTGCCGGGCGGCTGTCACGCGACAGGGCGAAGGAGCTGGCCTTGAACCCGGTCGCATAGCTCGCATAGACGTTAAGGTCGGGCGAGATATCGTAAGCGAGACGCACGGTGTACGAGAAGTTGTCGTCGCTCGTCTTGCCGCTTTCCACGCTGTTGGGGATGTTCACGAAGCGGGGGAAGTTCTGCAGCGCCTGCGCCTGCAGCAACGGATTGACCGAAGGGTCCGTATCGTTGGCATTGGCGAAGGCCTGCACACCCGCCTGAATGGTCGGGAAGGCAGCAGCCCCGGCCGCACCCGCCGGGCTGACCCCGGTGGCGAAGGCCTGAATTTCGGCCTGCGTCGCCGGTCGGCCCAACGACAGGGCCGCGCCGACTTGATCAGCCACGCCCTGCGCCACGATAGCCCGGTTGCCCAGCGTCACCAGATCGAGATTCGAGAAGGTCCCGGTCGACTGGTAGTTGGTGGTGCCGGTCTTGTCGTCCATCGTATAGTTGCCGCCGAGCGTCAGCGTCAGGCCATCAGCCACCTCGAAATCGAGCTGGGCAAAGAGCGAGAGCGCCTGGTTATCGAGCGTGAAGGTGCCCGATTCAACCGTACCGGGGGCAAAGAAGGTGCCAATGAACTCAGCCGGATTGCCCGAGTTGAGCTGACCCAGCAGCCCCTCGGCCTGAACCAGCGACTGCCCCAGCAGCTGCGTGGTCAGCACGTTGGCAAAGGGGCGGAAGTCCTGCCCGTAACCGACCCGCTGGTTCTCCGTCACCGTTTCGTCGAAATAGAACAGCCCGACGAGGCCCGACAGGCGATCCCAGTCGCCGGTCAGGCGCAGTTCCTGCGTGAAGGTGTCCAGGGCCTGATCGTTATAGCGCTGCAGCAGGTCAGCCGAGGTGAAGTCCACGTCCTGCCCAAAATCGCCGCGCGTCTCGCGATAGGCGGTGATCGAGGTCAGGCGCAGGTTGTCGTTGAGATCGTAGTCGAGCTGACCCGAAATGCCCCGGTTGGTGACATCGTTGGTCGAGGCGAAATTGTTGTAGACCTGATCGGCAAAGGCATTGGCCGGGGTGTTGACCTGCCCGCCGATCAATTGAAGCGCCTGGGTGAAGCTCGAAGGCTGCACATTCACGACCGCGCAGCAGTTCTCATCGAGGTTCGAATAGTCGGCAATCAGGCGGAACTTCAGGTTCTCGCCATTGTCGTACAGCGCCTGTCCGCGCACGAACCAGCGGTCCCGATCGTTGGTGGTGCCGCCGGTGCCGAGATCGTCGATATAGCCGTCGCGGCTGTTGAAGCCCGCGGCAAGGGAGACGGCGACGTTGTCACTGATCGGCCCGGTCACATAGCCCTTGCCCACCACGGCGTTGTAATTGCCATAGGAAAACTCGGCACTGCCGCCCAAGGTAAAGCTCGGCTCGGCGGTGACGATGGAGATGATGCCAGCCGAGGCGTTCTTGCCGAACAGGGTCGACTGCGGCCCGCGCAGCACTTCGATACGGCTGACATTGGGCAGGTCGTTGATCTGCGAGGCGGAGCGGCTGCGATAGACGCCGTCGACGAACACACCGACCGAAGGCTCGATCCCGGCGTTGTTGGCGCCATTGCCGAAACCGCGGATGATGAAATTGGTGTTGGCCGAGCTTTGCAGCTGGCTGACCCGCAGCGAAGGAACGATCGACTGCAAGTCCTTCAGGTCGCGGATCTGCTCGCGTTCGAGCACCTCGCCGGTGGTGACGGTGACCGCCACGGGCACTTCCTGCAAGGTCTGCTCGCGCTTGGTGGCGGTGACCACGATGGCGTTTCCGGTGGCGATGTCATCACTGACGCCGGCTTCCTGCGCCTGGGCGAATGCGGGAACACAAAGGGCGAGACCCGACGCCCCGCAAAGTACGAGACGCGAAACGCCGGCGCGGCCAACAAATTTGGTGTTCATTTGTTCTCCATCCTCTCCTCCCGGCGGTCGAGCTTGTTGCTGCGCGTACCTCCGGACGACCGAGGTTATCGGTCGAAATGACTGTATAATCTACATTTACTATCAACCCAGAGCCGAACGCCGGTGAATTATCGCTTCACCTGTTGCGCGCTCGCCACAGTTTAGGTCATAGACTTAACCTATACGTCAGTCAGCAATGCGTCAATGCACAGCTTGCAGGCGGCGGCCCTATCGTCTACGGGCGCAAAAATCTTCGCAGGCGCAACACGTATTGCGCCCATCCAACCCGGGAAAATCGTCAATGTCCTCCGCGCTTCGCAATATCGCGATCATCGCCCACGTCGATCATGGCAAGACCACGCTCGTCGATCAGTTGTTCCGCCAGTCCGGCACCTTCCGCGACAACCAGCGCGTGGAAGAACGCGCCATGGACAGCAACGACCTCGAGAAGGAACGCGGGATCACCATTCTCGCCAAGCCGACCTCGGTGGTGTGGAACGATCTGCGCATCAACATCGTCGATACCCCCGGCCACGCCGACTTCGGCGCCGAGGTGGAACGCATCCTGTCGATGGTCGACGGCGTGATCCTGCTGGTCGACAGCTCGGAAGGCGCGATGCCGCAGACCAAGTTCGTCACCGGCAAGGCGCTGGGTCTTGGCCTCAAGCCGATCGTGGTCGTCAACAAGATCGACCGTCCCGATGGCCGCCACGTCGAAGTGCTCGACGAGGTGTTCGACCTGTTCGTCGCGCTCGAAGCCGACGATGAGCAGCTCGACTTCCCCGTGCTCTATGCCTCAGGCCGCAACGGCTATGCCAGCTCCGATCCCGATGCACGCGAAGGTACGCTTGAGCCGCTGTTCGAGCTGATCCGCGACCACGTTCCGTCGCCGGGTCTCGACGAGAACGCCGAATTCGCGATGCTGGCAACCCTGCTCGACCGCGACAACTTCCTCGGCCGTATCCTCACCGGGCGCATCGAAAGCGGCAAGCTGGAAGTCGGCATGCCGATCAAGGCGCTCGACGTGAACGGCAAGCAGATCGAAGCTGGCCGCGCGACCAAGGTCTTCGCTTACGACGGGCTTGATCGCGTGCCGGTGGAAAGCGCCAAGGCAGGTGACATCGTCGCCATCGCCGGCCTCACCGTCGCGACCGTTTCCAACACGCTGTGCGCCCTCGAAGTGAGCGAGCCGATCGCGGCCTCCGAGATCGACCCGCCGACCCTGTCGATGACCTTCTCGGTCAATGACAGCCCCTATGCCGGGCGCGAAGGCGACAAGGTGCAAAGCCGCGTGATTCGCGACCGGCTTGAGCGCGAGGCCGAAACCAACGTCGCCATCCGCGTCACCGAGAGCGCCGAACGCGACGCTTTCGAAGTGGCGGGCCGCGGCGAATTGCAGCTCGGCGTGCTGATCGAGAACATGCGCCGCGAAGGCTTCGAGCTGTCGATCAGCCGCCCGCGCGTGCTGTTCCGCGATGGCCCCGATGGCCGCGAAGAGCCGTATGAAACCGTGGTGGTCGACGTTGACGACGAATTCTCCGGCACGGTCGTGGACAAGATGGCCCAGCGCAAGGCTGAGCTCACCGACATGCGCCCGAGCGGCGGCGGCAAGACCCGCATCATCTTCTCGGCCCCCTCGCGCGGCCTGATCGGCTACCACGGCGAGTTCCTGTCGGACACCCGTGGCACCGGCATCATGAACCGCCTGTTCGAGAAGTATGGCCCGCACAAGGGCAAGATCGAAGGCCGTCAGAACGGCGTGCTGATCTCGATGGAACAGGGCGAGGCACAGGCCTACGCGCTCAACGCCATCGAAGAGCGCGGCGTGCTGTTCGTGAAGCCGAACGAGAAGCTCTATGAGGGCATGATCATCGGCGAAAACGCCAAGCCGCAGGACATGGAAGTGAACCCGCTCAAGTCCAAGCAGCTGACCAACTTCCGCGCCAGCGGTAAGGATGAAGGCATCCGCCTGACCCCGCCCCGCCGGATGACGCTGGAACAGGCCATCGCCTACATCCAGAACGACGAGCTGGTGGAAGTCACCCCGCAGTCGATCCGCCTGCGCAAGCGCTATCTCGATCCGCACGAGCGCAAGCGTCACTCGCGCAAGAACGAGGACTAATCTACGAAAGCCCTCTCCTAACGGAGGGGGCATTTTCGTTTCAGATCGCTGGTGTGCCGGCCAGCGGGCGCGTACCGGGCACGCAGTCCGGCAGGGCTAGCCGCGCGGGCGCCGCATCGGGGTTCACCACGTAGATGTGGTATTCCTTCGCCTCAAGCACCGGCGCCCAGCTCTTGACCGGCTGGACCGCGGGCAGGCCCTCGATGGCGATGTTCGAAAAGATGTAGAAGCGCCCCCGCTCGCGCATCTGTTCGCGGAGCCACGGCATATAGCCTTCCGGCCGCCGCATGACCAAGGGCGCATCCCAGCGCACGTAGCTCTGCATGCAACCCCCGCCCGGCTTCTCAAATGGCACCTGCGTGAGCGCCGATATGCCCTGCCCGGCCATATCGGGCACCGCCACCCAGTGTTCATCGGCAAGGCCCTCGGCCCGGATATATTGGGCGATCTCACGGCTGCGCTCGAAGGTGTGGGTCAGCCCGAACCACGCCGTCCACAAGCCAGCGAATGCGCCGAAGGCAAGCCATAGCCCCACGACTGGATGCACGGGTTCGCCCGCCGCCGAGCGCCGCCACAGGACCACCAGCATCACAGTGCCAAGGAGAAACACATGGCGGTTCTGCAAAGGGTACAGCCAGGCAGAAAAGGCGAACATCAGCGCCATGATGCCGAACATCACCGCCCCTTCGAGCCGCCGTCCACGTGCGAGCACCGCCATGGTCAGCACCAGCACTGACCACAAGGTCCGCATCAGCAACTCCGGCGGACCGGCACCCCAGTCGAGCGCGTCGAACTTGCCCTGGATCGGCAGGTACACCACCGAAAAGCGCAGCAGCGCCAGCACGAGATGCACGAAACGCCCGTCGGTCTCACCATAAACGGGCACATAGTCAGGCGCCGGAATGATCGACCAGGCCGCGATCAGGCTGATCGCCAACCATGCCCCCAGCCCCGGCAGCCAGATCCGGCGCTCGGCAAAACGGAACGCGATCAGCGCGAGACTCACGACGCCGTAGAGGAAATCGACCGCTGGCAGCACCGCAATGGCGAACCACGGGATGGTCTTGCGCTCCCATGTTGCCAGCGCCGCGAAGATCAGCGCCATGCCAAGCGTATGCCCACGCGCGACGACGGAAAATTCGAACAGGATCGGGGCCGAGAGCGCAACCGCCAGCCGTGCCCAATGCGGCCAAGGGCTGCGCAGCAGGATGATCGCCTGCACCGGCAGGGCCAGCAGCAGGCCGGCGGCGGGCAATGCGTTGTACGGGCCAACCACGGCAGCCAGTGCGCGCAGCAGCAAGTACCAAGCCGGAGGGTGCGTCTCGTAGCGGAGATTGGCGAACAGCGCCGGGATGTCTGGCGATTGCACCGCGATCTGCAACGCCTGCCACTCGTCTGCGAAGGGTTGGTGGATCAGAATCAGCGCGGTTTGCAGGGCGAATATGGAGGCGACCACCACGGGCCATGCACGGGTGAGCATCGCCTCGAGCGTGTCGAAGCTTGCGCGGGCTGCGCTTGCCTTGATCGTCGCAGTGTTCACTTGCCCCACTTTGCTCGCGCATGGTCGATGGCGCGCTATGGGGCAAGAATGGTGGATTTGGCGTAAATGCCCACCAACCGGTAGCATCCCCCTCTCGCCATATCCCCCAGCCTCGCCTAAGGCAGCGCGCAATGGCAGACAATCGACCAGACCTTGCCGGCCTGCGCGTGGCGCTTTTCAGCGGCAACTACAACTACGTACGCGACGGTGCCAACAAGGCGCAGAACCGCCTCGTGGGCACACTGATGGAGCATGGCGCGGACATGCGCGTCTATTCGCCCACCATCTCCAACCCGCCCTTCCCGCCGACGGGGCCGCTCGTTTCGATTCCCAGCTTCGCCATCCCCGGACGCAGCGAATACCGCATTCCCGCCGGGCTTTCGGCCAAGGTGCGCGCCGATCTCGAACGGTTCGATCCGCAAGTGATCCACATCTCCAGCCCCGACCGCGCCGCGCGGCAAGCCGCCGCCTGGGGCCGCAAACGGGGCAAGCCGGTCGTCTGCACCATCCACACGCGGTTCGAGACCTATCCGCGCTATTATGGCTTCGGGTTTGCCGAAGGGCTGGTCGAGGCCTGGCTGCGCAAGCTCTATCGGCGCTGCGACATCCTGCTCTGCCCCAGCCCGACGATGATCGACGTGCTGAAGGCGCAGGGCATGAACGACCGCGTCGAGGTGTGGTCGCGCGGGGTGGAAAAGCAGATCTTCCATCCCGGTGCGCGCGATCTCGAATGGCGGCGCAGCATTGGCCTCGCTGACGAACCGCCGGTGATCGGCTTTCTCGGTCGGTTGGTGCTCGAAAAGGGGCTCGACGTCTTCGCCGAGACGCTCGCCGCACTGCGCCAGCGCGGCGTCGCGCATCAGGTGATGGTGATTGGCGAAGGCCCCGCGAAGGGCTGGTTTGCCGAGCACACACCGGGCGCCGCCTTCGCCGGCTTCCTTGCGGGGGAAGACCTTGGCCGCGCCGTCGCCAGCATGGACATGCTGTTCAACCCCAGCGTGACCGAGACCTTCGGCAATGTCACACTGGAAGCCATGGCCTCCGGGGTTCCGGTGGTGGCCGCGCGGGCAACCGGATCGAGCGGGCTGGTAGCCGATGGCCGCACCGGACGGCTGGTCGATCCGTCGGACATTGCCGGCTTTGCCGACGCGCTGGCCACCTATTGCGAAGACCCGGCACTGGGCAAGGCGCACGGTGTCGCCGCTGCCGAAGCCGCTTCGGCCTACGACTGGGAAAAGATCAACCTCGCAGTCGGCGCGATATACCGGCAACTGCTGGCAGAGCGCGCCGCCGCCTGAGGTAATAGCTTCGCAAGCCTGCGCCGCCAGCTCGTCGATCTGGTTTTGGCTCTTCATGCCATCGCCACGTTCTGAACAGACACCTCTTCTGAAGATTCATGAAGCTGGTGCCCCGCCCCTTGGTCACCGACGACGAGCTGGTTATGCCTATGCCAAGGCACGAACAGGGGGCAGTCATGGGTACTTGGAATTGGTCGACAGGATTGGCGCTTGCCGCTTTCGCCGCAATCGGGTCTTCGCCCGCCAGCGCGCAAGAAGGCGATGCTTCGGGCGCGATCCGCGAATGCAATAGTGGCGTAGCCAGTTCATGCCTGAACGCGGCCATCACGCTGTCCGACAACGAAGATCCGGAAAACCCGCAAGAGACTTTGCGCTATGCGAAGCTGGCCTGTGAGGGCAACGCCACCAACGGCTGCCGTTACTTCGCAATCGTCAATATGCGCGCCGGGCTGATGCTGCATCAGCGCATCCTCTCCACCACGCTGAATGGCGATCCCAAGGGCGTGTGGCGTTACAAGAGCGATATCAACTCGGCGATCGACCGCGCGCAGGCCTTCTACCGTACCGCGCGCGAGTATGACGCTAGCTTGACCGACGACTGGGACGAGAAGCTGAACGGTCTGGACGAACGGCGGCAATAGTCGCGCTCTGCACAGAGCCTTCGGGCTTCGTTCTGCCGGGGAAAGGCCTGTCATACCCGCCTTGCTGCACGTGGCGGGATGCAATTGTCGGCACCTTCGCTACATAGCGGAAGCGATGAGCGACCTGTTCAAAGACGATCCCGCCCCTAATCCTGCGTCCGCCCCTGACGATCAGGCCCCGCTGGCCGAACGGCTGCGTCCGCGTGCGCTGGATGAGGTGATCGGTCAGGAACACCTGACCGGCCCCGAAGGCGCAATCGGCCGCATGGTGGCCGCGGGCAAACTCTCCAGCATGGTGCTGTGGGGGCCGCCGGGCACCGGCAAGACCTCGATTGCGCGCCTGCTCGCGGCCAGCGTGGGCATGCGGTACGAAGCCGTGAGCGCGGTCTTTTCGGGCGTAGCCGACCTGAAGAAGGCCTTCGAAGCCGCCCGTAAGGTGCAGGAGGCGAGCGGACAGCGCACCCTGCTGTTCGTGGACGAGATCCACCGCTTCAACCGCGCCCAGCAGGATGGCTTCCTGCCCTTCGTCGAAAGCGGCGTGGTCACGCTGGTGGGCGCGACCACCGAGAACCCCAGCTTCGAACTCAACGCCGCGCTGCTGAGCCGCGCGCAGGTGCTGATCCTGCACCGGCTCGATGCCGGGGCCCTCGCGCGGCTGCTCGAAAAGGCCGAGGAGCTGGAAGGCCCCCTTCCCCTCACCGACGAGGCGCGCGAGGCGCTGGTCGCCAGCGCCGATGGCGACGGGCGGTTCCTGCTCAATCAGGCCGAAACGCTTTACGCCGCAGGGATTACCAAGGCCCTCGGTCCATCCGAACTCGGCCAGTTCCTGCAACGCCGGGTGGCGGTTTACGACAAGGACCGCGAGGGGCACTACAATCTCATTTCCGCGCTCCACAAGGCGGTGCGCGGGTCCGATCCGCAGGCGGCGCTGTACTATCTGGCGCGGATGCTGGTGGCCGGTGAAGAGCCGCTGTTCCTCGCCCGGCGGCTGGTGCGCATGGCGGTTGAGGACATCGGCATGGCCGACCCCGCCGCGCTCACCCAATGCGTGGCGGCCAAGGAAACCTACCAGTTCCTCGGCAGCCCCGAAGGCGAACTGGCGCTGGTGCAGGCCTGTCTCTATCTCGCCACCGCGCCCAAATCGAACGCGGTCTACAAGGCGCAGAAGGCGGCCTTCCGCTCTGCGCGCGACACCGGCAGCCTGATGCCCCCGATGAACATCGTCAACGCCCCCACCAAGCTGATGAAGGATGTCGGCTATGGCGCCGGCTACACCTACGATCACGACGCCGATGATGGCTTTTCGGGCGACAACTACTGGCCCGAGGAGATGACGCCACAAACCTTTTACGAGCCGGTCGAACGCGGGTTCGAGCGAGAGGTGCGCAAGCGGCTGGATTATTGGCAACGGCTGCGCGAGGAGCGCGCTTGAGCCGGTTCCGCCACTTCATCGCCATCGACTGGTCAGGGGCGAAAGGGGAAAGGCACAGGTCAATCGCACTGGCGACGTGCAGCCTCGGCGATGACGCACCAACACTCGCCGCTCCCCCTGCCAAGGGATGGTCGCGCGAAGATGTGCTGCACCTGCTCAAGCACGACCTGCCCGATTCGACGCTGGTCGGCCTCGATCTGGGCACCTCGCTGGCCTTTGCCGATTGCGGCGCCTTCTTTCCCGGCTGGAGCCGCAGCCCGCCCGATGCCAAGGCCCTGTGGCGGCTGGTGGAAGAATGCTGCGCCGAGGACGACCATCTCGCCGCCTCCAGCTTTGTCGCCCATCCCGAGTTGCGCGAGTATTTCCACCATGGCGCGCAGATGGGCACGCACTACCGCTGCGACGGCGCAGAGCATCGCAACGGCCGCCTGCGCATCACCGAACATGCGCAACGCGCCGTGGGCTGCCGCCCGCACAGCAATTTCAAGCTGGTCGGCAACGGGCAGGTCGGCAAGGCCTCGCTGACGGGGATGCGGGTGCTTCACCGGCTGGCGGGCACCCTGCCGGTCTGGCCGTTCGACGCCGATCCCGGCACCGGTTCACTGGTGGTCGAGATGTACACGGCGATCCCCGCGCTGGCAGTGGGCGGCAAGGCTTCGGCCACCAAGATCCGCAGCTACGAGGATCTGAACAAGGCGCTGACCCATCCCGCTATTGGCTCATGGCCCGTCGCCGGGGCAGGCCCGATCAGCGATCATGCTTCGGACGCATTGCTCACTGCCGCGTGGCTGCGCCGCGCCGCCTCGCGGGAGGAATTGTGGCGTCCTGTGGGGCTAACTGAGGAAATCGCGCGCACCGAGGGCTGGACCTTTGGCGTAACCTAGGGCAAAGGGCCGCGCCTGACCTGCCCTCATGCAGCGCAGCGAAAGGGCAGAAAGCAACGCCCTCAAGCAGCAACGCGATGGGGCAGCATAATGGTTACGCCGGCTTAGCTCAGTTGGTAGAGCAGTTGATTTGTAATCTCCAGGTCGCGGGTTCGACTCCTGCAGCCGGCACCATTTCCCTTTATTTTTAATATATTATTTGAAATAGTTGCGGTGAGACATAAGCCCCCGCTTCGCGCAATAGCTTACCCTCGTCCGCGATAAGGGGCCACGCCCTGATCAGGCAGGAACAGGCCTTCGGGCGGCGATCCGCTCTGCCAGAACACGTCGATCGGAATGCCGCCGCGCGGATACCAGTAGCCACCGATCCGCAGCCACTTGGGTGCCATCTCGGCAAACAGGCGCTCGCCGATGCCCACCGTCACGTCCTCGTGAAACCCACAATGGTTGCGAAAACTGCCAAGGAAGAGCTTGAGACTCTTCGATTCGACGATCGTTTCGCCCGGAGCATAGTCGATCACCAGATGGGCAAAGTCGGGCTGGCCGGTCACCGGGCACAGCGAGGTGAATTCGGGCGCGGCGAAACGCACCATGTAGAGCGACTGCGGGCGCGGATTGGGCACGTAGTCGAGCACCGCCTCCTCAGGAGAAGCGGGCAGGCTGCTGGTCTGGCCAAGGTGCAGGGGATTGCTGGTTTCACTCATGCCAACTTCGTTGCCCGCGATTGCCCGCGCGGGCAAGTGCGGCGTTTACGGCGCGCTGCGGGCGGGCTAGGCTCGCACCCATGTCCATGCTTGTTTCTACTGAGTGGCTAGCCGAAAATCTCGGTGCGCCCGATCTCGTTGTGCTGGATGCCAGCGCCCACCTCCCCGATGCCGGACGCGACCCGCGCGCGGAATTCACCGAGGCGCACATCCCCGGTGCACGCTTTCTCGACCTTGCCACGCTGGTCGATCCGGCGAGCAAGGTGCCAGCCGCCCTGCCCGATCCCACGACCTTCACCCAGCGCATGGCCTCACTCGGCGTGAAAGCGGGCGACCGCATCGTGTTCTACGACGACAGCTACGTGAAGACTGCCGCGCGCGCATGGTTCATCGCCCGCCTGCACGGGATGGAGCAGGTCTCGGTGCTTGACGGGGGCCTGCCCAAGTGGCGCAGCGAGAGCCGCCCGCTCGAAAGTGGCCTGCCCGACGTGAAACCAAGCATCTTCGGGGCCAGCACTGGCAACCTCGAGGTGCGCACCAAGGCCGACATACTCGCCAACCTCGATAGCAAGGCCGAACAACTGGTCGATGCGCGCGGGGCCAAGCGGTTCACAGGCGAAATGGGGGACTTCCGCCCCGAAGTGGGTGACGGGCACATTCCCGGCTCGCGCAACCTCCCGTTCGATGAACTGTTCAATGCCGACGAAACCTACAGGTCGCCCGAAGAAATCCGTGCGGCTTTCACCGCGGCCGGGGTCGATCTTGACCGTCCGCTGGTGACCACCTGCGGCGGCGGCGTGACGGCGGCGGTGCTGCTGTTCGCGCTGGCCCTTGCCGGCAAGGAGGATGTCGCGCTGTACGATGGCAGCTGGGCCGAATGGGGCACCGATCCCGAAACCCCCAAGGAAACGGGGCCAGCCGCTTGAGCGAAGACAGGCCGGATAGCGCAGCCCTCGCCGATGCGACCCGCCTGGTCGAGGCTGGACGCCGCAAGCAGTGGCGCTCTGTCCCTGGCCAGCCCGGCAGCGTGGTCAACCCACCGGTCTGGCGCGCCAGCACCCATCTTTACGAATCCACCGACGACCTCGCCAAGGGCCGCCCCAATGCCGATGGCCACTTCTTCTACGGCCGTCGCGGCGGGCCGACGCAATGGGCGCTGGCCGATGCGCTGACCGAGCTGGAACAAGGCGCCGAGGGCACCGAGCTGTTCCCCAGCGGGGTCGCCGCCATCGCCGCCACCCTGCTGGCATTGCTCGGGCCGGGTGACGAACTGCTCGTCTGCGACAATGCCTATGAGCCGACCCGCAACATCGCCAAGGGGCTGCTGGCGGGATACGGCATCACCCACCGCGCGTTTGATCCGCTCGACCTTGACGGGTTCGCCGCCATGATCGGGCCGAACACCAAGGTCGTGATGCTCGAAAGCCCGGGTAGCCTGACGATGGAAGTCTCGGACATTCCCGCGCTCACCGCCATTGCGCGCGAGAGGGGCGTGGTCAGCGTGATCGACAACACCTGGGGCGGGCCGCTTGGCTTTCCTGCCCTCACCCACGGCTGCGACGTGACGCTGATGAGCCTGACCAAGCACGTCGGCGGCCATTCGGACCTGATGATGGGCGCGGTATCCGCCAAGGCACCGCACCTCGCAATGATCCGCCGCCATGCGCAGATGCTCGGGCAAGTGGTCTCGCCCGACGATGCGGCCCTGGCGCTGCGCGGTCTGCGGACCATGGGGCTGCGGCTCGAACGCACCAGTGCCACTGCGGTGGAGGTAGCGCGCTGGCTCTCCGCGCGGCCCGAAGTCAGCGCCGTGCTGTGTCCGCAGCTTGAGAGCGCGCCGGGGCACGACCTGTGGCAGCGCGATTTCTCCGGCGGCTGCGGCCTGTTCAGCTTTGTCCTCGCCGAAGGAGTCGACAAAAAGGCCCGCGCGCGCCTTATCGACGCGCTCGACCTGTTCGGCATCGGCTTTAGCTGGGGCGGCTACGAAAGCCTCGCCCTGCCGCTCGATCCCGCCAGCCTGCGCACGATCCGCCCCTGGCCGCCCGGCATCGACGACGGCAGCGGGCTTGGCCTGCGGCTGGCAATCGGACTAGAAGATGCAGGCGACCTGATCCGCGATCTGGAACGCGGACTTGCCGCCTTGGGGGAAACATGAGCGCCGTTGCCGAACTCACCAACCTGCCGATCAGCGCCACCGATGCGGCTGACACGTCCACCGCAGCGCCCACGCCAGACCCTACCGCTGCCGCAGCCGCGCTGGAGGAGGCGGAAAAGGCCGTCGAGCGCGCACGCCAAGCGGTAGAGCTATCGGGCGCGAATGTTCCGTCAGGCCAGCCCATCGGTGGAGATGCGGTGGCCGGGGCCGATGCCATTAAAGATGCGGTGTCCGAGCAAAGCGTGACCATCGCCGGACTGGTGGAGAAGCTCGATAGCTGGGGCTTCACCGTGGCCGACACGCGCGTTTCGGTTTGGAGCTTGCTGGTAGTGGTGATGGTGGTCGCCGCCGTGATCATCGGTGCGCGGGTGCTTTCGAAGCTGGCCCATGCCATCCTCGATCGCACGACCAAGCTCGATCCCTCGCAGAAGCTGCTGGGCGAAAAAATCCTCACCATCCTCGTGTGGTCGATGGCGATCCTGATCGGCATTGACACACTGGGCATCAATCTCACCGCGCTGACAGTGTTCTCGGGCGCCTTCGGCCTTGCCATCGGTTTCGGCCTGCAGAAGACCTTCGGCAACCTGATCGCCGGGATCATCCTGCTGCTCGACCGGTCGATCAAGCCCGGTGATGTGATCGCCATTGCCGATCAGGCGGGCAACGAGAGCTTCGGCCAGATTCGCAAGATCGGCATCCGTGCGGTCTCGATCGTGACGCGCGACGAGAAGGAATATCTGATCCCGAACGAGAACCTGATGGTCAATCAGGTCGAGAACTGGTCCTATTCGAGCAAGAACGTGCGCATGCAGGTGGAGGTCGGGGTCTCCTATGACGCTGACATGAAACTGGCGGAAAAGCTGATGCTGCAAGCCGCCGCCGACTGCCCGCGTGTGCTCAAGGTACCCCCGCCTACCGCGTGGATGCGCGAATATGGCGACAGCTCGGTCAATTTCACCATCCATTGCTGGATCGTCGACCCTGAGGAGGGCGTGGGCAATATCCGCTCGCAGGTGCTCAAGCGGCTGTGGGATCTGTTTCAGGAAAACAATATCGAGATCCCCTTCCCCCAGCGCGACCTCAACCTGCGCGACAACGGCCAGTTTCAGCAGCTGGTGGCGGCAATCGCGCAGCGGGTGGACAAGAAGACCGAGAAGGAATGAAGCAGCCTCAGATTTGGCCTGCCTTCAAGTGGCCAGGCTTCGAGGCACGCTTGTAGGACTGATGCCTAAGGCACTGTTTATCGACGAGATACTGGCACAGGGTCAGCCCCATACTCTTCGAGGATCGTCGGCCGAAAACGATAGCTCAGCGCACCGAGATGCAGGGCCGAACGAGCGGCCCATCGGCGCGAAGCATCGGTGCCCGGCAGGCTGACAACAGCCATCGCCGCGCTCGCCAGAGCCTTGGTCCCAGCGGTCAGACCGAGGCGGGCAAAGGCGTTGGCGTCGAATTCGCGCAATAGCAGGCCATGCGTCTGCCCGGCGCGGAACATCCTCCGCAGCACCCATGTCATCGAGGCCCGCGAGCGGGGCACCTCTTCGTAAACCACCGATTCCGGGCGATAGACAATCCGTCCGCCGCTTTCGGACAGCTGGCGAAACAGGATCGTATCCTCCCCGCCCGTCCGCCCAAGCTCCTCGCGAAAGCGGATTGCCGAGTGCCGCAGGAATTCCACGTCAAGCAGCGCATTCGAGGTGTAGGCATTGTCCACGCGGCCCGTGATGCGGTTCGAATGGAAGTCGCACCGCTCTGCCCATCCCGGCAGCGCCGATCCATATTGCGCGACGCTCTGGCCAATCACTGCCTGCGCCCCTTCGGCACCGGCATATAGGTTGTCGAGCCAGTCTTCGCTCGCAACCTCGTCATCGTCGATGAAGGCAGCCCACCGCGTTTCCACGCCATCGAGCGCGGCATTGCGCGCAATCGAGATATTCTGTGCGGGCGCATGGCGATAGCGCAGCGGGAAGCGGTATGCGCTGGCCAGTTCTGCCACTTGGGAGCGCAGCCCGTCGTGGACATCGTTATCGACCACGAGAACAGCCGCCACCTCGACCTGCTTCACCGCCAGCCGTTCGATCGATGCCAGCGTTTCGAACAAGGATGGCCGGCGATAGGTGCAAATGCAGATCGTGATCGGCTCTGCCATGATGCCCCTCGTTCCTGAAAACTGGTTCCTGCCAAGGCCAAACCGCCGGAATGCAGCGTAAAATCTGCTGGCCAAGCGTGCTGTCCTTATCCGCTGCCGCTTAAAGGTCAATGAAGCGCAGGCGCCGCCTAAAGTTGACCTACCCCGCCGTGAAGGCATTCTCGCTTCAATCCTTGCCGGCGAGCGTTCATCTGCATCACATGGCAAAAAGCACTCCTATCGGCACAATCCATCTCGTTGGCGCTGGCCCGGGCGATCCGGACCTGCTCACCGTGCGCGCCGCGCGGCTCGTTTCCGAAGCGCGCGTGATCGTACACGACGGGCTGGTCGATCCAGCGATCCTCGCCATGGCGCGGCCCGATGCGCGCCTCGTTTCCGTGGCCAAGGCGCGCGCGCGCCACACCATGCCGCAGGAGGCGATCAACGATCTGCTCGTGCGTGAGGCGATGGCCGGGCATGACGTGGTGCGGCTGAAGGGCGGCGATCCCTTCGTGTTCGGCCGCGGGGGCGAGGAAATGGAAGCCGCCCGCGCCGCTGGCGTTCCCGTCGCGGTGGTGCCCGGCATTTCCGCCGCCAATGGCGCTGCCGCCGCCGCGCAGATCGCGCTCACCCACCGCGAGGATGCCTCGGTGGTCAGCTTCGTGGCGGGCCAGTGCAAGGGCCTCAGCGCGCAGAACTGGGCCGGTCTTGCCGGCAAGGGCCGTACGCTGGTGATCTACATGGGCGTTTCTACCGCCGCGATGATTTCTGAAAAGCTCATGGACGACGGGCTTGCCCCCGATGCCCCGCTCGCCGTGGTGGAGAAGGCCTGCCGCGCCGATATGCGCGTGCTGCGCGCGCCGCTGGCGGGCCTTGCCGACCTTGTCTCTCGCGAGGCTGTGAAAAGCCCCGCCCTCATCATCATCGGCGACGTGACCGCACGCGGTGACGCTGCTCTCACGCAATTGGCTCTGGAGGCCGCACAGTGAAAATCCTGACCGGAAACGATCTTATGACCGGCCTCGTCACGTGGTGGGACGGCCAAGGCTGGTCGCCCTATGTCGACAATGCCGTCGATGTCGGCGACGAAGCCGAAGCCATCCTCGCCCGCGAGGAAGCCGCCCGCCGCGTCAATTCCGGCTATGCCATCGAAGCCTCGCTTGACGAGAACGGCAAGGTCCGCCCTGCCCACATCAAGGACCGCGTGCGCGCGCTCGGCCCCACGGTGCGCCCCGACCTGACCCTCAAACCCGCCGAGCCCGAAGCTCTCAACTGGGTGATCTGACATGTATCGCTATGACCAATACGACCAGCAGATGGTCGACACCCGCGTCGCCGAATTCCGCGACCAGACGCGCCGCCGCCTCGAAGGCAAGATCACCGAGGACCAGTTCAAGCCGCTGCGCCTGCAGAACGGGCTCTATCTCCAGCTGCACGCCTATATGCTGCGCGTGGCCGTGCCCTATGGCACGCTGAACTCGACCCAGATGCACGCGCTGGCTGACATCGCCGACAAGTACGATCGCGGCTATGGCCACTTCACCACCCGGCAGAACATCCAGTACAACTGGATCAAGCTGGAAGAGGCGCCCGACCTTTTGGCCGATCTCGCCAAGGTCGAGATGCATGCGATCCAGACCAGCGGCAACTGCATCCGCAACATCAGCTCGGACCAATATGCCGGGGCCGCCGCCGACGAGCTGGTCGACCCGCGCCCCTATGCCGAGCTGCTGCGCCAGTGGTCGAGCTTCCACCCCGAATTCCTGCACCTGCCGCGCAAGTTCAAGTTCTGCGTGATCGCGTCTGACAATGACCGTGCGGCCATGCGCCTGCACGATATCGGCATTCAGGTCGTGCAGAACGATGCGGGCGAGATCGGCTGCGCGTTCTACGTCGGCGGCGGCATGGGCCGCACCCCGATGATCGCCCCGCTGATCCGCGAGTTCGTGCCGCTTGACCAGCTGATCACCTATTCGGAAGCCTGCCTGCGCGTCTACAACCGCTACGGTCGGCGCGATAACAAGTACAAGGCGCGCATCAAGATCCTCGTCCATGAGCTGGGCAAGGACGAATATGCCCGTCAGGTGGAGGAAGAGTTCGCCCACCTGCTTGAGCAGGGCATCGAGCCGCCGCTAGCCGAGCTGGAGCGGATCAAGCCCTTCTTCGCCGATCCCGCATTCAAGACTGGCCTCCCCGACAAGGCCGACCGTTCGGACGACCAGTTCGCCCGCTGGGTGGACAGCAACTGCATGCCGCACAAGGCCCCCGGCTATGTCGCGGTGACGATCAGCCTGAAGCCCGTCGGCGGCATTCCGGGCGACGCCAGCTCGGCGCAGATGCACGCGATGGCTGACCTCGCGAAGGACTATTCGTTCGACGAATGCCGCGTCACCCATGCGCAGAACATCGTGCTGCCGCATGTCGAGATCGGCCGCCTGAACGAGCTTTACGCCAAGCTCGCCGAAGCTGACCTCGCCACGGCCAATATCGACCAGATCGGCGACATCATCGCCTGCCCCGGCCTCGACTATTGCAGCCTGGCCAACGCCCGCTCGATCCCCGTCGCGCAGAAGATTTCGCAGCGTTTCGAAGCCAACGGCAAGGGCGAGCTGCTCGGTACGCTCAAGCTGAAGATCAGCGGCTGCATCAACGCCTGCGGCCACCATCACGCGGGCCACATCGGCATCCTCGGCGTCGACAAGAAGGGCACCGAGAATTACCAGCTGCTGCTCGGCGGGAGCGAGGCGGAGGATACCAGCCTCGCCAAGATCACCGGCCCCGGCTTCGATGAAGCGGGCATCGTCGACGCGGTCGAAAAGGCTGCCGACGTCTATCTGGCCCAGCGCGAGGACGGCGAGCGCTTCCTCGATACCTACCGCCGCATCGGCATGGACCCGTTCAAGGAGGCACTTTATGCCTGATAACACCCTCGGCACGAGCCCTGACGACGTGCAGTTCCGCTTCCGCGATGACGAAGTGGTCGATCACGCCGCTGTCACCGTCGACTCTTTCCTCGACCAGTCGAACGCCGCCGCCGTGCGGATCGAACCGGGCGACAACGCGCGCGACCTGCTGCCGCACCTCGATCGCATCAAGCTTGTGGAGGTGAACTTCCCAAGCTTCATGGACGGGCGCGGCTATTCTTCCGCCCGCGTGCTGCGCGAAGCGGGCTATGAAGGCGAAATCCGCGCCGTGGGCGAGGTACTGATCGACCAGCTGGCGATCATGCGCCGCTGCGGCTTCGATGCCTTTGCCCCCGACAACGAGCTCGATGCGGCCGACGCCGAACACGCCTTCAGCCTCTGGGACAATGTCTATCAGAAGACCACCGATGGCCGCGCGCCGATCTGGCAGAAGCGGCATGGGTAACACCGCCGCCCGCCAGGTTGACCGGATCGACACCGACCCCGCCTTCACGCAGGCCGATGCCGATGCGCTGAACGCGCGGTTCGAGGGGGTGTCCACGCAGGACATGCTCGCCGCGCTGTTTGCCGAGAACGCGATTGGTCGGGTGGGCGTGGTCTCCAGCTTCGGCACCGAAAGCGCCGTGCTGCTGCATCTGGTCGCCGAGGCCGATCCTTCGGTGCCGGTGATCTTCGTCGATACGCTCAAGATGTTCGACGAGACGCTGGCCTATCGCGAAGCGCTGGTCGCCCATCTCGGCCTCACCAATTCGCAGGTGGTCCAACCCCTGCCCGATGTGCTGGCGGCGAAGGACGAAAGCGGCCTGCGCTGGTCCTACGATCCCGACGGCTGTTGCGAGATCCGCAAGGTGGAGCCACTGGCGCGCGCCAAGTCCGGGCTCGACGCTTGGATTTCGGGGCGCAAGGCGTTCCAGTCGGTCACCCGGCAGAACCTGCCCCGGTTCGAGGTCGAAAAGGGTCGGCTCAAGATCAATCCGCTGGGTGACTGGACCAAGGACGACCTTGAAGCCTACTTCGAAGAACACGACCTGCCGCGCCACCCGCTGGAGGTCGAAGGCTTCCTCTCGGTCGGTTGCGCGCCCTGCACCAGCAAGGTGATGCCGGGCGAAGATCCGCGCTCGGGCCGCTGGCGCGGGTGGGACAAGACCGAGTGCGGAATTCACGGGCCCAGTTCACCGCTTCCCGGCAAGGATGACGACGGCGACCTTCCGGCAGGATACGAGCCTGTATTTTAAGAGAAATTTTATTCGAGGGTGCGATCACTCTGGACGCGACATGAACCGCGACTGACATTTCATTGACGATGCGCAACTGCTTAGTTGCAAATTGTGCAACATGTCTTGCGGTTATGGCGTTTGTGCAAGTGGGCCCGGATCCGCATAAGGAACGGGCCTTTCAGGCATCCTCTCCCAAGACTTTCAAAGCCCGGCCTCGCGCCGGGCTTTTTTTCTGTCCAACGATGGCGGCGGCGATGGCTTGCATCTTACGGCACGGCTTGCCCGGAGCCGTGCGCGCGCAATGCGCTGCGTCAAACCGGTGCGGGTAATCGATTGCGAATTGCGCAACAGGCCTTGCGGTAATGGCGTTTGCGGGAATCAGCCCCGGTCCGCATAAGGAACAGGCCTTTCAGGCATCCTCTCCCAAGACTTTCAAAGCCCGGCCTCGCGCCGGGCTTTTTTTCTGCCCAACGATCGCGGCGGTGATGGCGTGCATCTTACGGACCGGCTTACCCGGTGCCGTGCGCGCGCAATGCGCTGCGTCAAACCGGTGTGAGCAATCGATTGCGAATTGCGCAACA
>DDFY01000004.1:47519-198772 GCA_002337385.1 Erythrobacter sp. UBA1916 | reverse complement strand
AAGACTTTCAAAGCCCGGCCTCGTGCCGGGCTTTTTTTCTGCCCGGCACATTGGTGAGCTAGAGCCAGCCTTCGGCACGATACCAGGCGGCGGTCTGCGCCAGCCCTTCCGGCGTGGCGATCTTCGGTTGCCACAAGGCAGACGGCACCGCGCGTGCGGGATCGCTCACCCAATCGGGATAACACATGTAGCGGGCGCGGTCAGGCGTCAGCTTGGCGCGCGGGCCGCGCACCAGCCGGTCAAGCCGCCCGCCCAGCGCCAGCACCGCTCCCGGCATCGACAGCGGCCAGACGCGAAAACCCATCGCCGCCCCGATTGCCCGCGCCATATCCAAATGCCGCCAGCCACCCACACGGCCATCGTCCGGCTCAAACACCTGTCCGGACACGCCCTCGCCGCCCGGCACCACGTCGAGCAGCAACCGGGCCAGATCATCGACATGGATCATCGAGGCGCGTCCTTCGGGCGGCATCGGCATGACCCTGAGCGCGGCGGCGCGGAACACTTCAAATATCTCGGTATCGCGCGGGCCATAGACGGCGGGTGGACGCACCACGGTCCAGTCGAGCCCGCTGGCCTTCGCCAGCTCCTCTCCAGCGCGCTTGGTGCGGCAATAGTCCGACAGGCCCGGTTCGCGCGCCGCGATAGAAGAGACGCAGATAAACCGCCCCACCCCCGCCGCTTGCGCGGCGGCAACCACCGCGCGCGTGCCCTCGACATTGCCCGCCTCGAAAGCGGCAGCGTCCGCGCCGTTGACTACGCCCGCGATATGCAACAGCGCCCCGGCCCCGCGCGCCAGCTCGGCCAGCGCCGCGTGATCGGCCAGATCGCCGCGCACCCAGGCCACGTTCTCACGCGGTGCCTGTTCGCGCCGGGTGAGCGCGCGCAGGGCAATGCCGCGCCGCGCCGCCTCGTCCATCACCGCCTGCCCCACGAAGCCCGTGGCGCCCGTGATGGCGACGACTGCGCTCACAGCATCACCAGATGATCACGGTGGATTACCGCTGAACGCGGCGCATAACCTAGCACGGGCGCAAGATCCTCGCGCCGCAGCCCCTTGATCGCCGCGACCTCGGCGCTTGTGTACTCGCTCAGGCCCTGTGCCAGCACAGTGCCGCTCTCGTCATGCACCTCGATCGGATCGCCGCGCCCGAACTCACCGCTCAGCGAGACGATGCCCGCCGCGAGCAGACTGCCTCCGCTCCGCAGCGCCTCAGCGCAGCCAGTATCGACCACCAGCAGCCCTTCCAGCTTTTGCCGCGCGCCAAGCCATGCCTTGCGGGCGCCATCGTTACGCTGAGGACGGAACAGAGTGCCGACATCGCCATCCAGCGCGCGTGCCAGCGGCATCTCGTGGGTGCCGTTGATAATCGCCAGCGCAATGCCCGCCCGCTCGGCAATTTCGGCGGCCTGCAATTTCGAGGTCATCCCGCCCGAGCCCATGCCCGAGCCCGAACTGGGGCTGGCCATCGCATAAATCTCGGCGGTGACACCTTCCACCAGCGGCATCAACTGCGCGCCCTCTACGCGCGGATCGCGGTCATAAAGCCCGTCGATGTCCGACAGCAGCACCACCGCGTCAGCCGCAGCCGCCTGCGCCACGCGCGCAGCGAGCCGGTCGTTGTCGCCAAAGCGGATTTCCTCGGTGGCGACCGAATCGTTCTCGTTGATGACCGGCACCACGCCTGCCTTAAGCAGTCGCCCGATCGTGGCCGAAGCGTTGAGATAGCGGCGGCGATCCTCCAGATCGTCCAGCGTGAGCAGCATCTGCGCCGCGATCAGGCCATGCTGGCCGAGCAGCTCGGCCCACAGCCCGCCCAGCGCAATCTGGCCCACCGCGGCGGATGCCTGCGCATCGGCCAGGCTCCCACGCCCGCCCCGCGCCATGCCAAGCCGCGCCGCGCCCAGCGCAATCGAGCCCGAGCTGACCACGATGACCTTCTGTCCGCCCTCGCGCAGACGCGCGATCTCGCCGGTCAGCCCGGTAAGCCATGCGCGGCGAGGCTGGCCGTCCTTGCCGACCAGCAGCGAAGAGCCGACCTTGAGCACGACCAGCGGCGCAAGCGCACTGTCGGCCAGATCACGAAGGCAGGTGATGCTCATAGACGGCGGCTTAGCGCGTCAGCCGAGCGGATTCCACGGCTTTGCGGGCTCGTCAGTCTCTTCCTCGGACAGCACCGGGGCAGCCTTGGTCTCGGTGGAGGTGCGCAGCGGCAGATAGGCGAGCAGCGCATCGAGCAGCGCGTTGATCCCGTGACCGCTCAGGCCCGAGATCGGAAACACCTTGTCAGCACCTGCCGCGATCAGCTCCTCGGAGAAGCCCTGCACCAGCTCGTCATCGGCCTGATCGACCTTATTGAGCACGACCATGCGCGGCTTGCCTGCCAGTTCATCGTCATAGGCCGACAGCTCGTCCTCGACGATGCGCATGGCCTCGACCGGATCGGTCCCGCCGATGTCGATCAGGTGGATCAGCACCCGGCAACGCTCGATATGGCCGAGGAAGCGGTCGCCAATCCCCGCGCCGTCAGCAGCGCCTTCGATCAGGCCGGGAATGTCGGCGATCACGAATTCGCGCCCCTTGTGGTGGACCACGCCCAGCTTGGGCACCAGGGTGGTGAAGGCATAGGCCCCGACCTTGGCCCGCGCGTTGGAGACGGCGTTGATGAAGGTCGACTTGCCCGCGTTCGGCAGGCCGAGCAGGCCCACGTCGGCCAGCAGCTTTAGCCGCAGCCACACCCACATCTCCTGCGCGGGCTCACCCGGCTGATGCTGGCGCGGGGCGCGGTTGGTGCTCGACTTGTAGCTGGCGTTGCCGCGCCCGCCCATGCCACCTTCGAGCAGGGTCACTTCCTGCCCCTCCTCGGTGAAGTCGGCGATCAGCTCTTCGCGCTCCTCATCGAACACCTGCGTACCGACGGGCACCTCGATCACAAGGTCGTCAGCGGCAGCGCCGGTGCGGTTGCGACCCATGCCGTGACCGCCGCGCTTGGCCTTGAAGTGCTGCGAATAGCGGAAGTCGATCAGCGTATTGAGGCCGGGCACGGCGCGAAAGATCACGTCGCCGCCCTTGCCGCCGTTGCCGCCATCGGGCCCGCCGTACTGGATGAACTTTTCGCGCCGGAAGCTTACCGCTCCCGGTCCACCAGCGCCGGACTTCAGATAGATCTTGGATTGATCGAGAAAATGCATGACAGGCCCTTAGCCTAAAAACCGCAATCGCGGAAACGGTCGCGAAGCAGCCGCAAGGGCGACCACCCGCCCGCAGCGGCCCTGCAGCTCCAGCAAAGCCAGAACGCGAGGATTAGCCGCGAGGACGCTCATCCGGATGGGTGAGCGGAAAACAACAATCCAGAAACACCGGAGGCCACCGCCGCTGGCGATGGCCTCCGGTGTTTCTGGTGGAGCCGAGCGGGATCGAACCGCTGACCTCGTCATTGCGAACGACGCGCTCTCCCAACTGAGCTACGGCCCCTTATCCAGGTTCGCCAAGCACGGAATCGCATCCGGGCCCGGCTGGGAGGGCGGCTCTTAACGCCAAGCCGCCCTTCCGAAAAGGAAAAAATGTCGAGACCTACTGAGCGTCACTCGGCAGCGGCTGCACCACCGGGGTGCCGCTGACGGTCTCATCCACCGGTACGACCGGAACCTCAGCGCCGGTCTCAGTATCGAGTACATAGCCGGTTGCACCTGAAAGGTCATCGCTCGGCGTAGGCTGCGTGCCGTTGCCGTAGATCGCTACCCAGCCCGGCTGCGACGGGCCATATTGCGCGCCCCACTTGCGGTCCCACGCCGCGGACAGGTTCTCGTATTCCTCGTAGGCGGTGTAAAAGCGCTCGAATGCCTGCTCGTAACGCTGGAGACCGGAGGTCGCGAAA
This sequence comes from Erythrobacter sp. UBA1916, assembly GCA_002337385.1. Classification (GTDB taxonomy): domain Bacteria; phylum Pseudomonadota; class Alphaproteobacteria; order Sphingomonadales; family Sphingomonadaceae; genus Alteraurantiacibacter. Next base: position 194,894 of record DDFY01000004.1, on the reverse strand, counting down.
GCGACAATGTCTTCCGGCGGAGAGGCGAGGAACTCGCTCCCGACTTGCCGCGCAGTGGCGCAGAATTCGGCCCGCGCAGATGGATTGGCGAAGTAGTTATAGACACCGGTCGCATGGGTTTCACGCGCCAGCAGCGCCTCGCGGTTGTTCCGCGCGTCCTCGCGATACTTGCGATCGATCGCCGTGTTCGCTCGCGACAGGCTGCGTGACTGCGTGTCGAGCATCGCGCCGTAGCCAACGATAATCGGATCGTCCGCCTCGACCTGGCAATTGAGCGCAGCCACGTTCCAGCCCGAGCGGAAGTGCCAAAGCGTCTCGTTCTCGTCGAGATCGGTGTTAATCGTGCGCCGGACCCCGGCAGCATCGCGCTGCGGAATGTCCATGGTGTAGGACGACTGTGGCGGCGGCAGCGGACGAAAAGGCACGGCTTCCACCACTGGCGGCGGAGGCGGCGGGGGTGGCGGAGGCGGCGGCGGGGCCGGCGTGGTGCAGGCAGCGCAGGCCAGCACCGTGGCCAGAAGCGCCGTGTTGGAAAGCCTGCGGGGCGTCAGTTCGATTTGCAAGTGTGAGTCCTCTCCGCCGCAATGGCGCTCGATTATGGTGCGGCGCGCCTGAACGAGGGATGGCGCAGCTCCGCAGGTGGACAATACACTTTGCCCGGCGGCACCAGAAGCACCACCGGGCAAATATTTCACCGTTTATCTGATAAGCTTCACAGCCTGGCTCTTAGTTGCGCGTGGCACCCATGAAGCGCAGCAGGAACAGGAACATGTTGATGAAGTCGAGATAGAGGCTGAGCGCGCCCATCACCACCATCTTGCCCATCGGATAGGCCGCAGCCACCGCGGGATTGGTCATCTTCATCTGGTTGATCGCCAGATATTCCTGCTTGAGGCGCTGGGTATCGTAGGCGGTGAGGCCCGCGAAGATCAGCACACCCAGACCGCTAATGGCCCACATCAGGCCCGGCGACTGCAGCCACAGGTTGAGCAGCGAAGCGACCAGAATGCCGATCACACCCATGATCAGGAAGCTGCCGAAACCCGACAGATCCTTGCCCGTGGTGTAGCCGAACAGGCTGAGGCCAGCGAAGGCCGCAGCCGTGGCGAAGAAGGTCACCGCGATCGAGCCCGAGGTGTAGACGAGGAAAATCGTCGACAGCGACAGCCCCATCAGGACCGCGAAGCCCCAGAACATCGCCTGCAATGTGGCGGTCGAGAACTTGTTGCGGCCGAAGCTCATCGCGAACACGATGGCGAGCGGCGAAAGCGCCACGATCCACATCAGCGGACCCGAGGCAAAGGCATAGGCCCAGCCCATGTTGGCCGTAAGCGCAGCGACCACACCGGTCAGCAGCACGCCCGAAGCCATGTAGTTGTAAATCGAAAGCATGTGCGCGCGCAGGCCGGCGTCGAACGTGGTGCCGCCTGACAGATCACGCTTCTGGCCCGCCGACGCGCCGAAGCCTTGCTGGCCAAAGCCAGTCTGCGGGCGGTTGTCGTTCCAATTTGCCATTTGTTGCAAACTCCTTTGTCCGGCCTCCAGAGGGGCGGGCCGGGCTATGGCCAATATCGCGATGAAGGCCTGCGATTTCAAGCGAAACCGGCAGGCGTTACATTAACCTTCGTCGCGCGCTTCACGCGCCATTTCCAGGCTGCGATCGCGGGCTGCGCGCAAGGTCTTGGCCATGAGAGTGGACAGTGCCTCATCCTCGTCAAGCGCATCGAGGCCCGCACGGGTCACCCCGCCCTTGCTGGCTACCATGTCTGCCAGCTTGCCCGGCGAGTGCTCGGACTGCGCCGCAAGCGCCGTTGCGCCCTCCACCATCGCCAGCGCGAATTGCTGCGCCTTTTCGTCGGGCAGGCCAAGCCGCACCGCAGCATTGGAGAGCGCATCGATGAAGCGATAGACGAAGGCCGGGCCGCTGCCCGCCAGCGCGGTGACGAGATCGAACTTGTCCTCGCCCACCCACTCGGCATAGCCCAGCACGCCCATCAATTCGATCAGCGCGGCCTGGCTCGCCTCATCAAGACCCGCCTGCGCCAGCGCGACCGGCGACTTGCCCATCGCCACCGAAAGATTGGGCATCACCCGCACCTGCGCCGCCGAACGCGGGAACTTGTCCTTCAGCGTGGAAAGCTCGACCCCTGCCAGAATCGACAGCACGGTGCAGTCTGGCCCGGCCAGCGGTTCGATCTTCGGAGCGAGATCAGCCAGCATCTGCGGTTTTACGCCGATCATGATGGCGTCAAACTTACGGTCGGTGGGCACCTCACGCAGCAGTTCGACATCGCCGGGCACCGTTTCGCGCGTCGGCGTGACGACAGTGAAGCGGCTGGGCGAAATGCCCGCAGCGAGCCAGCCTTCGAGCATGGCTCCGGCCATGTTGCCGCAGCCAAAAAGGAGGATAGATTCGAATGCCATAAAAACTTCCTTAGCCGTAGTCGCCAGTTCGGCCTTACCAAGTTTGGGCTAAGCGAGAAATTTCAAGCCCAAAGTTTCCTCAGGCCTCGCCTGCCGCGTCGACCATGGCGGCAGCCAGCGCATCACGCGGGCTCTTATCGCCCCACAAGACGAACTGGAACGCAGGATAGAACCGGTCACACTCGGAAACGGCCGTATCCAGCGCCAATTGCGCCATATCGAGGCTGATCGTGCCGTCATCCCCCAGCAGCAGCCCGTGGCGATAAAGCAGAACCGAGCCGTGCGACCAGATATCGAAATGGCCGAGCCAGAGCTGCTCGTTTACCATAGCGAGCAATTCCTGCGCCTCGCGCAGCCTGGCCTCGGTGACGCGCACTTCCGGCAGGCACAGCAATTGCAGAACCCGGTCTTCCGCACGCCAGATGGCGCGCAGCTGATAGGTCGTCCAACTGCCTGGAATTTCGCCGCAAATCTCGTCATCGCCGACGAAATTGTGGGCCCAGCCGTGGGCCTCGAACACGGCGGCGAGCATATCCACCGGTGCGGCATCCTCGGTCGCGTCGATGGTCTCGCGGGTGGTCGTCATGCGCATAGTGCCTGTGTCCTCGTCATGTCATGCTTAATGGCTGACGCGCTGGCCTGCACGCAATTGCTGTACCGAAGTCCCCCGTGCAAAACTGCAATCGGCTGTTCGTAGCATGTGTAAAAAGAAAAGGGTGCAGAACCCCGACAACGCGGCGTTGCGCTACAGGGGCTTGATCTCCTGACCCGCGTCACTGGTGAAGCGGAAGCTGTCAACACCCGCCTTGCCAAGCTCAGACACGAACTGCTGCGCTTCGCGGGCGCTGTCGAACGGGCCGGTGAGCAGGCGGTTGGTCTGGCCCCATGGGGCGTAGAACGCCTCTGCATCGTCGAGCAGGCCATCTGCTTGCCGCTTGATCCGCCGCCAGTCGAAACGGAAGGCCCCCGTATCCCGACCCGTCGCCACTTGCACCCATTGGCGCGATGGATGCGCCGGAGGCGGCGGCGGCGCAGGGCGTTCACGCGGGATGTCGATCGCGGTGATGTCGACCGCATTGGCCGATGCGGCAACCGGCAGCTGCGATCCGCCAGCGAAGTCGGCAAAGGCCGTGGCCAGATCGGGCTTAGGCTCCGGCTCTTCCTCGACGACAGGAATCTCCTGGGTGGCAGGCGACGTTTCGGCAGTGGTGAGCGACGCCACCACCACCGCTTGCTGAGCGGGCTCAGGCTGCGCTTCGGGCGCGGGTGCGACGGCAGGCAATTCCTCGCTTGCGTCGGCCATAGCAACAGGAGCCTCCTGCACGGGCCGCGGTGGCAATTCCGCTTGCGCCGAGCTGCTCGCGACCTGCTCGCTGGCGGAGCGTTGCGGCATGACCGCTGGCGGCAACTCGCCTGACGTCGAGTTGATCGCAATCGGCCCGCTGACAGAGGGTTGCGGCTCGGGCGCTGGAACGGGGGGCGCGGCCTGAGCTGGAGCAGGTGCAGAAGCAGGAGCTGAAGCCGAAGCAGCGGAGGCACTGGCCAGCGCCGGGCCTGCCGGAACAAGACGCTCGTCACCGCGCGCAGTGGAGGTTGGGCTAGCAGGCTCTTCATCCGCCGCTTCACCAAGCGCGGCAATGCGCGGATCGTCACGCCCGATCTGCGAGCCCGACGGAAACTGCCCCAGGTCGGCGGCGGCCGCCTGTTGCGCCTTGGTGAGCCGGGGCATGTAACGCAGATAGGGTGCGATCCGGCTGGCCAGCTGCGCAGGCAGCATGGTCTCGGCAATCGTCACCGCCTCGGCTTCCTTGCCCAGAATCGCCAAGGCAAAGGCGCGCGTGCGAAAGGCGGCAAGATCGTTGCGCTGAAGCAGCGGCAGCAAAACCTCTTCCGCAGCCTCCTGATCGCCCGAAATTGCATAGCTGATGGCAAGACGCCGCACCGTTTCCGGATCGGGATCCTCGTTGATCGACTGCCGGTATAGGCGCTGCGCACGGGCATTGTTGCCGACCAGATCGAAGGCCAAGGCCCGCTCGCCCGCAAGCGGCTCCATCGGCGCGCCAGCATAGGCGGCGTTTTCGAACAGTTGCAGCGCCGTCACCGCCTCGCCCCGGCGCACCGCCACCTGCCCCAGCCCGGCCAGCATCCTGCCATTATCGGGATCGACGTCCTGCGCGCGGGCAAAGAAGCCAAGCGCGGCATCGACATTGTCGAGTGCGAGCGAGGCCTCGCCCGCATCGACCAGTGCCTCAACCGAATCCGGATTGCTCGACAAGCGGCGCATCGCGTTTGCCAGATCATCCGCGGCGGGATCGGGTAGCGCCTGCACCACTTCCTGCGCGCGCAAGGCAGGAGCACCGCCCGCGCTAAGGCAAAGCGCGGTGCCGCAGGCGAACAGGGCTCTAAGTTTTGACATTGCGGGCCTAGATGGCACGCGCGCCGCATTTGGCAAGCGCGCGGCCATCAGCAATGCGACTACTGGTTGTTCTGCCGCCCCAGGAAGCGCGGGATGCGCATGTTGGGGGCAGCATCATCGTCATCGTCGTCCGAATCGTCTTCATCGACCGAACCGCGCGAGAGGTTGGCCATGCGCTCGAACAGGGTGCTTCCCGGGCTGGTGCCGCCCGCGAACCCCGTCGTTGTGCCAGCCCGGCCCGGGCCCGCTTGCGAGGTCGCCTCGGCCTTCGCCTCTTCGCCGCCGCCAACAAGGTTGCGGCGACGTCCGGGCAGGCCAACGGCATCTTCCTCATCCGCCAGGCTGGAGGAATCGAGCAGCAGCTCATCGTCCTCATCCGCACTGGCCTGCGCGTCCGGACCATCCTGGCCCGCAGCGCCCTTGCGCTCGAACGGCGCAAATCGCTGGGGTTGTGCATCGGCACCATCGTCACCGCGAACCTCTTCGACATCGCCCAGCTCGGCGAGATCCATCGGTTCGGGCGCCGAGCCAGCCGGCTCGGGGTTACGCAGGTCATCAAGGTCCGCCGCACCCGGTTCTTCGGCTGCAGCTTCCGTGTCGGCTTCGTCGACATCGTCGAAAGCAGCGGCAGCAACAGCGCCGCTACCGGCCATCGGGGTCTTCGGGCCGCGCGAGGTCGACAGGTCGAGCGGACGCGATGTCGCCTTGGCAGCGCTATCGCCGGTCTGTTCAATCCCGGTGGCGACCACCGAAACGCGGATCTTGCCTTGCAGATCGGGGTTGAAGGCCGAGCCCCAGATGATGTTGGCTTCGGGATCGACCAGCTCGCGGATGTGGTTGGCCGCTTCGTCCACCTCAAGCAGGCGCATGTCCTCGCCGCCAATGATCGAGATGATCACGCCCTTGGCGCCCTGCATCGAAACACCGTCAAGCAGCGGGTTGGCGATGGCGCGCTCAGCAGCTTCGAGCGCGCGGTTCTCGCCCTCGCCTTCGCCCGTGCCCATCATGGCCTTGCCCATCTCGTTCATCACCGAACGCACGTCGGCAAAGTCGAGGTTGATGAGGCCCGGCATCACCATCAGGTCGGTGATCGAGCGCACGCCCTGCTGCAGCACCTCGTCGGCCAGCTCGAAGGCTTCCTTGAAGGTGGTGTCGGCCTTGGCGACCAGGAACAGGTTCTGGTTCGGAATGACGATCAGCGTATCGACGTGCTTTTGCAGCTCCTCGATCCCGCTTTCGGCGGCGCGCATCCGGCGCGTGCCTTCGAACAGGAACGGCTTGGTGACCACGCCAACAGTGAGAATGCCCTTCGACCGCGCGACCTCCGCGATCACCGGCGCAGCGCCGGTTCCGGTGCCGCCGCCCATGCCCGAGGCGATGAACACCATGTTCACGCCTTCGAGCGCGCGCTCGATTTCCTCGACCGTTTCTTCAGCCGCCGCGCGCCCCACTTCGGGCCGCGAGCCAGCACCCAGGCCCTGCGTGATGTCAGGGCCAAGCTGGATGCGATGCTCCGCAATGGCGTTGTTCAGCGCCTGCGCATCGGTGTTGGCGACGACGAAATCGACACCTTCGATCTCGCTCTCGATCATATTGGCGATGGCGTTGCCACCCGCCCCGCCCACACCGATCACGGTGATACGGGGACGAAGTTCTTCCACCGAAGGCGGACCGATATTGATGCTCATCTCATTCTCCTGCGGATATGTCCCGCCATCCACGATTCAAAGCTTGTGCCACAAAGCCTTAGGCGGGCGTTATCCGAAAACTCTACAAATCCACAATTGCGCGCACCTGACTCCTTGGCGCGCACCACTCAAAAAAAATCACGCATGGCTTTCCACACCCGGCCAACTGCCGCCGCCGGGCCCGGACGGTGGGCCCGCGTGAAGCGCGAGCCGACGCGGCGAATGTCGACCGGATCGCGCAAAGCATAGAGAACCAACCCCGCCAGCGTGGAGAATCCAGGCACCGAATGGGCCTCCGGAAGGCCCTTCAGCGCGGGCGGTCGGCCGATCCGCACGGCAACACCAAGCACGCTCTGGGTATAGTCCGCGAGGCCGGCCAGCTCGGCCCCGCCGCCTGTCAACACGACCTGTCGCGCCTGCCGGCCACCGTTGGTGCCGGTGTAGCCCATGGCTTCAAGACTGCGGCCGACTTCGCTCATCAGCGCATCGAGTTCGCCAGTGATCACCGTGATCAGCTCCGCCCGCGGCACCTGCTCGCGATCATCAGCCCCGCGTGCGACCGGCCCACGGCCTTCCTCGCCCGGCGCGGTGACGGCGATCATCTCGCGGTGATCAGCCGGGCTCGCAATGGCCGAGCCGTGCTTGCACTTGAGCCGTTCAGCCTGAAACCGGCGGATCGAAAAGGCCGAGGCAATCGCATCGGTAATATCGGCCGAGCCGCGCTGGATCGCGTTGAGCCCCACCAGCATTCCGCCCGCATAGACCGAGACATTGGTGACCTCGCCCCCGAACTCTACCAGCGCCACCCCGAGATCGCGTTCCTCTTCGGTAAGGCAGGCAAGGCCGGTGGCCAGCGGCGAGGCGACCACGCCCTGCACCTCGAGGTGTGCGCGCTGCACCGCCTCGGTCACATTGCGCATCGGCGCGCCGTCGGCGAGCATGATGTGAATGTCGACGCCCAGCCGCTCGGCATGAAGGCCCTGTGGGTTGAACACGCCATCAGCGCCATCGAGGAAATAGCAGGCTGGCTGCGCATGCAGCACGGTGCGGCCATCGGGTTCGAGGCTGCCCTGCGCGGTAACCAGCAGGTGCTCGATATCCTCTTCCTCGATCCGGCGCCCGCCGATCGCGATCTCGACCGGGCGGATTTCGCTAGTGAGGCCCGCGCCCGAAGCGCCAAGCCAGACCGCGTCGACGCTCGCCCCCGCCAGCTTTTCCGCCCGCTCCAGCGCGTCACGCACGGCATAGGTCGCCGCGGCCATATCGGTGACATAGCCGCGCTTGATGCCCTGGCTGGCGCGATGGCCGCTGCCCAGCACCTGCATCTCGCCGTTCTCCGAGACAGCAGCAATCATGGCCGAGATGCGGAACGAGCCGATGTTGACCGCGCCGATCACGTGTTCGATGCGATTTGCCCCGCCCGACATCAGCTTTCCTCCCCCATATCCATCTGGCTGCTCTCGGCGCGCCCCGGCACGCGCATGGTCATCTTCGGCGGGTTGCGCAGATCGAACGCGACCACCTCGCCGCCGATCAGGCGATGCACGCCGTCCGCTTCGGCAAAGGCCACCAGCGCGGCGGCAGACCGGTCTGCGCCTTCGGGCAGAGATAGACGCTGCCCGGTGGAAAAGGTCAGATCCCAGCGGCGGTTACCGATCCAGTCCGCCTCCGCGACCTGTTGGCGCAGCGCCGGGGCCGCATCGAGCAGCGACGCTAGCGCCTCGACCTGACCCTGTGCGCCCTCGCCGCCGATCACCAGCATGTCCTTGGCATCTTCAGGTGCGACGTCTTCCAGTTCGACCCCGGTGGCATCGATCAGGACCAGTTCGTCATCGCGGCGCAGCGCCGCGTGCGGCTCACGCTCGACGATGTCGACCACCAGCACGTCGGGCAGCTGGCGCGAGACACGCGCATCCTTGACCCACGGCAGCGTCAACAGCTGATCGCGCAGCGCATCCAGGTTCACCCGCGTCATCGCCAGGTCGCGCTGGCCGATGGCGCGTTCATATACCATCATCTCGCTGAGGCGATTGGTCCCGCGCACCTCGACATGGTGCACCTCGAACCCGGCATTGGCCGAGGCCAGCGCAAAGCGGTCTTCGGCAAAGTCGGAAAGGCCGGTGACGCGCGCGATGAACACCACGAAGGCCAGCGCTCCGGCAAAGATCAACACCGTGAAAAACTTGTGCAGCTGGCTCTCGCTGAACGGCAGCAGTCCGAGCAGGCGGCCAAGCAGCGACCGGCCCTGCCCGCGCGCCTTACGCACGCGGCGGCTGGTGTCGGCGGCGCGGGCCTGGCGGCGCACGCCCTTCACGTTGCGGCTGATCTTCTGCGCCATCTATCCGCCCTTGCCAAAGAAGCGGAGCGCATCGGCGACGATGATCTCACACAGGTCAGGATAGGAAATGCCGCAGAAGCGCGCCTGTTCGGGCACGAGGCTGAGCGGGGTCATGCCCGGCTGGGTATTCGTTTCGAGCAGGAACAGCCCGTCCGCACCGCGCTGGTCGTCCCAGCGATAGTCCGACCGGCTCACGCCCCGGCACCCGAGCAGCTTGTGCGCGCGCAGGGCATATTCGCAGCACAGCGCGGCGATGTCTTCGGGAATGTCGGCGGGGCATACGTGATCGGTCATCCCGTCGGTGTACTTGGCGTCAAAATCGTAGAAGCCCGATTTGGGCACCAGTTCAGTGACGCCCAGAGCCTTGTCGCCGAGCACTGCCGTGGTCAGCTCGCGCCCGCGAATATAGGGTTCGGCCAGCAGGGTTTCGAAGCGCTGCCACGGACCTTCGACATCCCGCCGGATAGGATTGCCGTAGTTGCTCTCGTCGGTGACAATGGCGACGCCGACCGAGCTGCCCTCGTTGACGGGCTTGAGGACATAGGGGCGCGGCAGCGGGTCGCCATCATAGAGGTCTTGCGACTTGACCACGCGCCCACCGGGCATGGGCACACCGTGCGGCACCAGCGCCTGCTTGGTCAGCTCCTTGTCGATCGCCACCACCGAGGTGGCAAGGCCGGCATGGGTATAGGGAACGCCCATAAGGTCGAGCATGCCCTGCACCGTGCCATCCTCGCCCGGCACGCCGTGGAGCGCGTTGAACACGACATCGGGCGCGGCCTCGGCAATGCGCGCGGCAACGTCGCGGTCCATGTCGAGCCGGGTCACCTTGTGGCCCTTGCTTTCAAGCGCATCGGCCACCCCGTTGCCGGACATGAGCGACACCTCGCGCTCGTTCGCCCAGCCGCCCATCAGCACCAGAATATGCAACTTTTCCAAGCTCACGGCCTTCCTACCCGCTGAATTTCCCATTGCAGCGCCACGCCGGTCGCCTCAGCCACGCGGCGGCGCACTTCCTCGCCCAGCCCCTCGATATCGGAGCTGGTGGCATGGCCGGTATTGATGAGGAAATTGGCGTGCTTCTCACTCACCTGCGCATCGCCCATCTTGAGGCCCCGGCAACCTGCCGCATCGACCAGCCGCCAGGCCTTGTCACCCTCGGGATTCTTGAAGGTCGAACCGCCAGTCTTGCTGCGCAAGGGCTGCGTTTCCTCGCGCGCATGGGCGATGCGGTTCATCTCCGCCTCGATCTCCGCCGGATCGCCCGGCTCGCCTTTAAAGCGCGCCGCGACCACGATCGCCCCATCGGGCAGGCGCGAATGGCGATAGGAATAATCCAAATCGGCCACCGGCACACGGATGCAGGCGCCATCGGGCAGGACGACATCGCAATCGACCAGCACATCGGCCACCTCGCGGCCATAGGCCCCGCCATTCATGCGCACGAAGCCGCCCACGGTGCCGGGAATGCCGCGAAGGAATTCCAGCCCCGCAATGCGCGCATCGCGCGCGCTTGAGGCCACCAGAATGCCCGGCGCACCGCCACCGCATTCGAGCACGTTGTCGCGCTTCACCTCGACGCTGGCAAAGGGTTTGCCCAGCCGCACGACCACGCCCGGTACGCCGCCATCGCGGATGATGAGGTTGGAGCCGAGCCCCAGCGCCATCACCGGGACGCCCTTCTCCATCCGGGTCAGGAACTGGATCAGGTCTTCCACGCTGTCCGGCTCGAACAGCCAGTCAGCCGTGCCGCCGCTCTTGAACCAGACCAGCTTGGCCAGCGGCGCATCCTTGGTGAGCTTGCCCGCCACCTTCTGCGGCACCTTGCCGCCAACGGTGCTCTCCTCGTGCGAGCCGGGGGCAGTTGGCATGTTCATGCTGGCATCAGGCTGCATCAGTTGCCTCCTGCTTGCGCTGCGCATTGACGGCATCGGCAAGGCCCGCGGCCCAGCGCGTGATATCGCCCGCGCCAAGGCAGACCACGATATCGCCCGGCTCGACCAGCCCGGCCAGTTCGCCCGCCAGAGCTTCGGGGCTGGCGATGGGCCCGGCCTGCCGGTGCCCGCGTGCCTTCAGGCCCGCCACCAGCGCATCGGAGGATATCCCCTCGATAGGATCTTCCCCCGCCGCATAGACCGGCGCGGCATAGACCACGTCGGCATCGGTGAAGCAGCCCTGAAACTCTTCCATCAGATCGCGCAGCCGGGTGAACCGGTGCGGTTGGGCGACCGCAATCACCCGGCCCGAAGCCGCCTCGCGCGCGGCAGAGAGCACGGCGCGGATTTCGACCGGATGGTGCGCATAGTCGTCGATCACGCGCACCTCTTCACCGCCGCCAAGTGCGATCCGGCCCATCTCGGTGAAACGCCGTCGCACTCCGCCGAAGCGGGCAAAGCCTGCGCGGATGGTATCCTCAGGGCAGCCCATCTCCAGCGCCACGGCGACCGCAGCCGCTGCGTTCTGCACGTTGTGCCGCCCAGGCATCGGCAGCACGATGTCGGCCACCCGGCGCTCCGCGCCATCACGCTCGCGCTGGATCACGTCGAACCGGCTCTTGCCGCCCTCGGCGACGAGGTTTTCGATCCGCACATCGGCATGTGGGCTGAAACCGTAGGTGATCACACGCCGGTCGCGCACGCGGGCGATCACGTTCTGCACCTCGGGGTGATCGAGGCACAGCACCGCCGCGCCATAGAAGGGCACGTTCTCGATGAACTGGAGAAAAGCATCCTTCACCCCATCGAAGCTGCCATAGTGATCGAGGTGTTCGGGATCGATGTTCGTGACAACCGCAATGGTGCCGTCGAGGCGCAGGAAGCTGCCGTCGCTCTCGTCGGCTTCGACCACCATCCACTCACTGTCGCCCAGCCGCGCGTTCGAGCCGTAGCTTTCGATAATGCCGCCATTGATGACCGTGGGATCGACCCCGCCCGCATCAAGCAGCGTGGCAACCATGGAGGTCGTGGTGGTCTTGCCGTGCGTGCCTGCCACCGCGACCGTGCTTTTCAGCCGCATCAATTCGGCCAGCATTTCGGCGCGGCGCACCACCGGGATGCGCGCTTCCAATGCGGCGGCGACCTCGGGATTGGTCCGACGCACCGCTGTGCTGGTGACCACCACCGCCGCATCGCCAAGGTTTTCCGCCGCATGGCCCACATGCACGGTGATCCCACGCGCGCGAAGCCGCTGCACGCTGGCACCTTCGGCCAGATCGCTGCCCTGCACCGTATAGCCAAGATTGTGCATCACCTCGGCAATGCCAGACATGCCGATGCCGCCGATGCCGACAAAATGGATCGTGCCGATGTCGGTGGGAACGCCCTTCATTCGGCGTTCTCCTTGGCCACCTGTCCGGTCGCCTCGCGCGAGACCGAGGTCGTACGTGCCTCTCCGGCGACGCGGATCACATCCTGAATGGTGTCGCCGCCAAAGCTCTCGACCAGATCGGCAAGATCTTCCGCCGCCTTGGGCCGGCCGCAGTTGAAAGCGGCATGGGCGGCAGTGGCGAGCGTCTCGGGACGCATGGCCATCGCCTGGATCTGCTTGGCGAGTTCCTTCGCGGTAAAACCCGTCTGCCGGATCGCACGCGCGCCGCCAGCAGCGACCATCTCGCGCGTGTTCGCAGCCTGATGGTCATCCGTCGCAATCGGCAGCGGCACGAGGATCGCGGGACGCCCCACGGCAGTCAGCTCGGCAATGGTCGAAGCGCCCGCCCGGCCGATGAACAGGTGCGCATCGGCCAGCTGGGCAGCCATGTCTTCGAAATAGGTCGCCAGCTCGGCGGCAATGCCATGGCTGGCATAGCGTTCGCGCACTTTTTCAACGTCTTCCGGGCGGCACTGCTGGGTCACCTGCAACCGGCCGCGCAGCGCGGTCGGCAGCATCGAGAGGCCATCGGGCACAACGTCCGAAAGCACGCTCGCCCCCTGACTGCCGCCGGTCACCAGCACACGGAACAGGCCATCAGCGGTGAACGGCGGAAACGGCTCCTCGCGCAAAGACAGCACACCGGGGCGCACCGGATTGCCGACCAGATGAACCTTGGCCTGATGTGCAGGCTTCAACCGATCGACCTGCGGATAGGACGTGGCAATCGCATCGACGCGCCCCGCCAGCAGGCGGTTCACGCGGCCCAGCACCGCGTTCTGCTCGTGGATCACCGTGCCGATACCTTCGGCGCGCGCCGCCAGCAGCGCAGGCAGCGCCGGATAGCCGCCGAAGCCCACCACACAGCTGGGCTGGAACGTCTCGTACATCCGCCGCGCCTGCCCCTTGCCCTCAAGCACGGCGGCAATGGCCTTGGGCCAGCGAAGCGGGTTCTTCCCGAAGCGCCCGGCAGGCAGCACGTGGGCGGTAAGGAAATCGGGCTTGCCGGGGATCGCCGCGCCGCGCTCGTCAGTAATGAGCGCGACATGGTGCCCGCGCCGCTCCAGCGCATGGGCCAGCGCAAAGGCCGGGGTGAGGTGCCCGCCGGTGCCCCCGGCGGCAAGAACGTAGTGGCGCGAAATTCCGGGCATCAGCCGGCCTCTTTCTCGAGCGTACCGCGCAGATCGAATTTCTCGCGGTCAAGGAACGGGTTGCGCCGTGTCACCGCCAGCAGAAGACCGATGGTGAAACACTGCGCAAGGGTCGAAGAGCCACCATAGCTTACCAGCGGCAACGTCATACCCTTGGATGGGAAAAGCTGCAGATTGACGAGGATGTTGATGAACGCCTGCCCGCCGAACAGCGCAACCAGCCCGCTGGCGGCAAGGATATTGTACATCCGGTCCTCGTTCACCAGCCGCACCAGCACACGCATCACGATGGCCAGATAGAGCACCACGATGATCCCGCAGACCAGCAGGCCGAACTCCTCGCCAATGGCGGAGAAGATGTAGTCGGTGTGCGCCTCGGGCAGGCGCATCTTGTTCGTGCCGAGCCACAGCCCGGTGCCGGTCCAGCCGCCACCCTGCAAGGTGCGCGCGGCAAGATCGACCTGATCGTAGGCCGTGCCGCCACCGAGGAAGGAATCGATGCGGTGGCGGGCATTATCATAGAACAGGTAAGCCGCGACCAGCCCCGCCACGCCAAGGCCGCTGATCACGCCGATCCGCTGCATCGGCAATCCGGCCAGCATCACCATCACAAACCACGCCCCGACAAACAGGATCGCTGCGCCAAGGTTGGGCTGCGCGATCAGGAGGCCGACGATCACCACCAGCAGCCCCACGCTGACCCCGATCACCGGCAGATCGGGATCGTGCAGCTTCCACGAGAGAATCCATGCCAGCGCAATCACGAAAGCGGGCTTCAGGAACTCGCTTGGCTGAAGGCTCAGCCCGAGGTTGAGCCACCGGCGCGCGCCATTCACCTCGGTGCCGACGACAGGCACCAGCAAGAGGCAGAACAGCATGGTCGCCGCCAGCACAATGGCCCCGCGCCGCAAAAGCGTGGGTTCGATCAGTGAGGTCGCCAGCAAGATCATGATCCCCAGCGCCTGCCAGCGCAGGTGCAGCCAGAAGAAGTGCAGATCCTCCAGCTGCGTATCTGCCGTCGACAGACGTTCAGCGCTGGCCGGCGAGGACGAAGCCACAGCCAGTGCCCCCACCGCCATCAGCAGGGCAATCAGCACCAGCAGCACACGGTCGATCTCGCGCCACCAGATGCGAACCATCCGGCGCCGCTCTTCCGCCAGTGCCAGCCCCTTGTACTGAGGCCTCGCTGGCGCACCCGGGAGGCTCACCCCATGAACGATTCCGCGCGGCTTGTTCATGCCTCATCGCTCCCCGTATCGGTGCCGACGCACAGTTCGCGAAAGGCATTGCCGCGCACCTCGTAGTCGCGGAACTGGTCGAAGCTGGCGCAGGCCGGGCTGAACAGCACCACGTCGCCCGCCTCGGCCTTCGCGCAGGCGCGGTTCACCGCTTCGCATAGCATCTCGCACGGCTCGACCGGGATATGGGGGCTAAGCAGGCGCCCGAACATCTCGGCCGCGTCACCGATGGTATAGGCGCACACGACATTGCCGAGATGAGCCATGCACTCGCCGAGGTTGTCGTCCTTGGGCAGCCCGCCGCAGATCCAGTGGACGCGCGGAAAGGCGGCCAGTGCGGGCGCTGTCGAGGCCGGGTTGGTGGCCTTGCTGTCGTTAACCCACAGCACATCGTTGTAGGTGCCGATCCGCTCCATCCGATGCGGCAGACCGGGATAGGTAACCAAGCCCTCGGCAATCACCTCATTGCCAAGGCCCAGCGCCTTGCCCACTGCGATCGCAGCGGCGGCGTTCTGTGCGTTGTGCGGGCCTTGCAAAGTCGGCCAATTGGCCTGCTCGCTCTGAAACACGAAACTGTGCTGTGTCTTGCGTCCCTTGCCGCCAACAGCGGCAACGGCAGCGGGCCTGCGTCGAAGCTGCTCAACGAGTTCGACAGGATCGGCAGGATCGTTTGCCAACTCCTTTGCGAGGCGGCGGGAAGGCTGGTCGCTTCCGGTGAGGACTGACGCCTGACCAACCGACTGCATCTCGAACAGCCGCGCTTTGGATGCTGCGTAGGCCTCGAAACCCTCATACCGGTCGAGATGATCAGGTGTCACATTGAGCGACACCGCGACGTCGCAATCGAGGCTAAAGGTCAGGTCGATCTGGTAGCTCGAGAGTTCGAGCACATAGACGCCGCCCTCGGGCAGCGGGTCCTGCCCCAGGATCGGCAGGCCGATATTGCCGCCCATCGTTGTCGGCACGCCCGCAGTCTTGAGAAGGTGATGGACCAGCGCCGTGGTGGTCGACTTGCCGTTGGTGCCGGTGATGCCCACCACCTTGTGCTCCGGCAGATCAGCCCGCGCCTGGGCAAACAGCTCAATATCGCCAATCACCGGCACACCCACCGCCCTGGCACGTGGCACCAGCGGATGGGTGTTGAGCGGAACACCGGGCGAAACCACGATAGCCTCGAACTGTTCGAGGGCGATCTCCATCGGGTCGGCAATCGTCACCCGCCCCGCCAGCTGCTCGCATGGTTCGGGGCGCCGGTCCCACGCCGTCACCCGCGCACCACTCTCCAGCAGCGCCTCGACGGTCGCCATCCCTGAGCGCGCCAGACCCAGCACACAGTAGGATTTATCCGCAAAGGCGCGCGAGGTGATCATCTTAGCTTGAGCGTCGACAGCCCGATCAGCGCGAGCACGATGGCAACGATCCAGAACCGGATCACCACGGTCGATTCCTTCCAGCCAAGCTGCTCGAAGTGGTGGTGAATCGGCGCCATGCGGAAGACCCGCTTGCCCGTCCGCTTGAACCAGAACACCTGCACCATCACGCTCACCGCTTCGAGCACGAACAGACCGCCCACGATGGCGAGCACGATCTCGTGATGGCTGGCCACGGCAATCGCGCCAAGCGCCCCGCCCAGTGCCAGCGAGCCGGTGTCACCCATGAACACGGCAGCAGGCGGCGCGTTGAACCACAGGAAGGCGAGCCCCGCCCCCATGATTCCCGCGCACAGGATGGCCAGCTCGCCCGCCAAGGGCACATAGGGAATGCCGAGATAGCCGGAGAAGTCGACGCGGCCTGCGACATAGCAGATGATCGCAAAGGTGCCCGCCGCGATCACCACCGGCATGGTGGCAAGGCCGTCCAGCCCGTCGGTCAGGTTCACCGCATTGCCCGCGCCCACGATCACGATGGCGGCGAAGACATAGTAGAACGGCCCCAGCGGGATCGAGCGATCCGACAGGAACGGCACATAGACGTTGGTGTTGATTTCGCTCACGATCAGCCAGGCGGCAATGCCGGCGACGACAAACTCTGCCAGCAGCCGGACCTTGCTCGAAAGGCCGGCATGGTGGCGCTTGGTCACCTTGTCGTAGTCATCAAGAAAGCCAATCAGGCCAAAGCCCGCGATCACCGCGAGACAGGCCCAGACGAACGGGTTGGCCAGATCCATCCACATGAGCATCGCCAGAAACAGCGAGGTGAGGATCATCAGCCCGCCCATGGTCGGCGTGCCGACCTTGGCGAGGTGCGTCTGCGGGCCGTCAGCGCGGATCGGCTGCCCCTTGCCCTGCCGCACGCGCAGCATGGCGATGAAACGCGGGCCGATGATCAGGCCGATCACCAGCGCGGTCATCATCGTCGCTCCGGCGCGGAAGGTCTGGTAGCGGACGAGGTTCCACAGCCCTTCGAATTCGAACAAACCTGCAAGAAAATAGAGCATGTCGGGCGTTTCAGCCTTCCCTGGCGACGAAGTGATCCACGAGGCGCGACAGCCCTACCGAATTCGAACCCTTGACCAGCACCGCATCGCCGCCGATCAGGCCGAATTCCTCGAGCGCGGAAATTGCCTCGCCTGCATCGGCGCAATGGGCGTAGCCGAGGGGATTGCCAAGCGTATTTACGGACTGTTTCCCCAGTTCACGCGCGAGCACTTCCATCTCCGGGCCGACCAGCACGGCAAAGTCGGCCTGCGCCGCCAGCAGCGGCTCGACCAGCTGGGCATGGAAACCCGGCCCGAAATCACCCAGTTCCTTCATCGCGCCAAGCACGGCGATGCGCCGGGTCGCCGGCGTCTGGCCCAGTTGCGAAAGGGTGGCGCGCATCGAGGCGGGGTTGGCGTTGTAGCTCTCGTCGATCAGCAGGGCATGGCCACCAACGGCGGCAATGCGGCGACGCGCTCCCCGGCCCTTGAGGCCGCCCATTTCGGCCAAAGCAAGGCCAGCAGCGCCCAGATCGCCGCCCGCAGCACGCACGGTGGCCATCGCGCACAGCGAGTTCGAAATCCAGTGCTCACCCGGCTCAGCCACGTGATAGCACAGGCTCGCGCCGTCCATCCTCGCGGTGACGAGCGCCCCGCCCTCCGCCAAGGGCAAGGCTTCGAGCAGGCGCACATCGGCATGGTCAGCACGGCCAAAACTCACGACCTTCGCACCAATGGCCAGCGCGGCGTCGCGCAGCCGCTCGAAATGGGGGCTGTCGGCGGGGATCACGGCGGTGCCGCCCGGCTCCAGGCCGCCGAAAATCTCGGCCTTGGCATCGGCAATAGCCTCTTCGGAGCCGAGGTTCTCGATATGGGCGGGTGCGATCGTGGTGATCACGGCCACGTGCGGGCGCACCTGCGCGGTGAGCCCGGCGATCTCGCCTGCATGGTTCATGCCCATCTCGAACACGCCAAAGCTGCTACGAACGGGCATCCGGGCAAGGCTCAGCGGAACGCCGACATGGTTGTTGTAGCTGCGCACAGAGCGATGCGCGCCGATGCTGCCGCCCAGCTCGCCCTGTCCGGGCCGCGACCGTTCAAGCGCGGCGAAAATCGCCTCTTTCACCCCGGTCTTGCCGACCGAGCCGGTCACACCGACGATCTTGGCCACGGTCCGCTTGCGGGCTGCAGCAGCCAGCGCCTCCAGCGCCTTGTTCGTATCGGCCACCAGCACATGCGGGCCATCAACCGGGCGGTCGACCAGCGCGGCAGCAGCGCCGCGCGCGAAGGCACCGTCCACGAAGCGATGGCCGTCCATGGCCTCGCCTTTCAGCGCCACGAACAGGTCCCCGCTGCGCACATCGCGCGAATCCATCTCGACGCCCGAAACCTCGAAATCACCGCTCGCCGTGCCGCCGGTCGCCTCTGCAATCTCGGCAGCGGTCCACAAGGCCAGACGTCTCGCACGCGCTTCACCGACGGGCCAGCGCATGACCTTTGCGAGCGCATTCATCGGCTTGCCTCCGAGCCCAGCCCGGCAGCACACTCGCGCGCCACACTTACGTCATCGAACGGCAAAACCTGCATATTGTCTCCCGACCCCACGATCTGACCCTGTTCGTGCCCCTTGCCTGCAACCAGCACGATATCTCCAGAGCCCGCTTCGCCTATCGCGGCAGCAATTGCCAAACGCCGATCACCGATTTCCTGTGCATTGGGCGCTCCAGCGAGCACATCGGCGCGAATAGCGGCGGCATTTTCCCCGCGCGGATTGTCGTCGGTGACGATCACCAGATCCGATCCGGCCACGGCGGCCTCGCCCATTGGCGCGCGCTTGCCTTTGTCGCGGTCACCTCCTGCGCCGAACACGGTAATAAGCCGGCCAGACACATGCGGGCGCAGCGCTGCAATAGCGGCGGCAAGCGCATCGGGCGTGTGAGCATAGTCGACATAGACCGGCGCGCCGCTGGCCGCGATGGCCGCGCGCTCAAGCCGCCCGCGCACCGGCTGCAACCGCGCCACGGCATCAAACACCCGCGCCGGATCGCTGCCCGTCACCAGCGTCAGCCCCGCCGCCACCAGCGCATTGGCGACCTGATAGGCCCCGATCAACGGCAGGCGGATAGCATAGGCCCTCCCGCCATGGACGATCTTCAGGTCCTGCCCCAGCGGCGTCGGCTTTCGCGCGATCAGCCGGATGCCGTCACCTTCCTCGCCTACTGTGAACAGACGCAGCCCGCGTGCTGTCGCCACCGCCACGGCGAGCTTGCTCCACCGGTCATCGGTCCAGATCACCGCGCTGCCGCCATCGGACACCACTTCGGTAAACAGCCGCATCTTGGCGGCGAAGTACTCGTCCATGTCCTTGTGATAGTCGAGATGGTCGCGGCTGAGGTTGGTGAAGGCCCCGGCGGCGACCTCGATCCCCTCGTTGCGATACTGCGACAGGCCGTGGCTCGAGGCCTCATAGGCGACATGGCTCACGCCTTCGCGGGCCAGCCCGGTCATGGTGGCAAGGAAGGTGGCGATATCGGGCGTGGTGAGCCCGGTGGAAATGCTCTCATCCGCCGTGGTGACGCCTAGTGTGCCGATCGAGGCCGAGCGCAGGCCGAGCATCCGCCAGATCTGGCGCGTCATCTCGGCGGTGGAGGTCTTGCCGTTGGTGCCAGTCACCGCGACCACGTTCTCGGGCACCGGGCGATAGAACTGCGCGGCGAGCAGTGCGAAGGTACGGCGCGGCTCTTCCGCCGGAATATGCAGCGCGCCCTCGACCTTGGCCGAGGGCCGCGCGATCACGGCTACGGCCCCGCCTGCAATGGCCGCAGGGATATAGTCCTCGCCGTTGACCTTGGTGCCCGGAAAGGCGCCGAACACGTTGCCGGGCGCGACCTTGCGGTTGTCGATGGCAAAGCCAGTGATCCGCACGTCCCCATCCGGCGGGCCTTCGACACCGGCTGATCGCGCAAGATCGCTAAGCAACATCGCCGTTACTCCCCCACCAGTGCGCGCACGTCGCTTAGGTCGATGTCGCGCGTGGCATCAGGCAACACGCCCAGCTGCGGGCCGATGCGCGAGACCAGCCGCCCGACGATCGGCGCGGCGTTCCAGGCCGCGGTGCGCTGAAACGAGGAAGCGCGCGTGCCCTTGGGTTCATCGAGCATGGCGATCACGACATAGCGCGGCTTGTCCATCGGGAAGGCAGCAGCAAAGGTCGAAACGAGCGTGGTGCGACGGTAGCCGTGGCTGCCCGGCTTTTCGGCAGAACCGGTCTTCCCGCCCACGCGAAAGCCCGGCGCATCGGCGTTCTTGCCGGTGCCGTAGAGCGCGATCAGCCGCAGCAGCTGGTTCATCCGCGCGCTGGTGCTGGCCTTGAACACCCGGCGACCGCGCGGGGCATGGCCCGGCTCGATCCGGTTAAGCGTGGCCGGACGCCAGATTCCGCCGTTGACCATCGCCGCATAGGCCGAGGCCAGGTGCAGCGGCGTCACCGCGATGCCATGGCCGAACCCGGCATAAAGCGCCTTCGTATTGTCCCAGCGCCCGCTCATGCCCAGCGGCGCGCCGCGCGCGGGCAGCTCGATATAGGGCGCCTCGTCCATGCCCAGCTGGCCGAAATAGTTGTGCAGCGTCGGCCCGCCAATTTCGCCCGCGATCTGCGCCGAAACGATGTTCGACGAGTGGATCAGCGTTTCGGGCACGTTCAGCGTGTCGCCAATCGTGTGGCTGTCACCAATCGAAAAGCGTCCCACCTTGATCGGCGTGTTAGCCTGCCAGCGACGGCCGAGATTGGTGATCACCCCGGTATCGATCGCCACCGCCACCGTCAGCGGCTTGAAGGTGGAGCCAAGCTCGTAAACCTGATTGGTGAGGCGGTTGAAAACCGGCGGCATTTCGCCCGCCTTGGTACGCTCCTCGGGCAGGACGACATCGCTGGTGAGAATCTGGTTGGGGTCGAAGCCCGGCTTGCTCGACAGGGCAAGCACTTCGCCAGTATCGACATCGAGCACAATGCCAGCCGCACCCACGGCGTTCACCGAGAGCATCCCGCGCTCCAGCTCGTCCTCCAGCGCGCCTTGCACCCGCGCATCGATCGACAGCGCGACCGGCTCGCCGCGTTTCGCAGGATCGAGCAGCCGGTCGTCCAGCACCGCTTCCATGCCGACCCGGCCATGGCCATCAGCGGCGACATAGCCGAGCACGTGCGCAGCCAGCGAGCCTTGCGGATAGTGGCGATCCTTCTCGCGCGTGATCTCCAGCGCCAGTTCGCCAATGTCCTGCACCTTATTGGCATCTTCGGGCAGGATACGGCGACGGATATAGCCCGCCTTGCCCGAAGCCAGCATGCCGGCCACTTCGCTCTCGTCGAGGTCGGGGAAGATCGCCCGCAACTGGCGCGCCACCTCGGCAGGCGAACGGGCCAGCGGTGCCCCGCCATCCTTCATCGCCTTGGGGTTGTACCACAGGGCATAGGCAGGAAATTCCCGTGCCAGCGGCAGGCCGTTGCGATCGGTGATCTCACCGCGATCGGGCAGCAGCAGCGCCGCCATGGTCTTCACCTGCGGCCCCGGCTTGGCCGCGCCCAGCCACACGATCCGGCCCAGCGCACACAGGGCCAGCGCCACGAAGGCCAGCACCATCAGCAGCAGCCGCAGCCGCGCGACCAGCAGAGCACGGCGACGGTGGTCGAACAGCCCGGCGCTAGTCGTGCGTATGCGCGAATAGGCAGGCGCGGCCAGCGTGCTCATTGACCAAGCTCTCCGCCCAACGAGGCCAGCGGCACCCGCACTTGCCCGGTGCCACTACCAAGGCCGACCGCCGTGCTTCGGCGGCCCGAGGCTTCGCTACCGGCAGGCGGCTCGCCCTTGACCAGCGCCGCATCGAGCGGCTCGCCAGTCAGTGGTGAAACCAGCTTGGGGAAAGCCGGCACGCCGTCTGTCGAAGTGAGGCCCGCCAGCCGGATCGGCGCGGGCGCATCGTTGGAGCGCGGCTTAGAAAAGCGAGCCAGCTGGCGCTCGCCATCGATGAACTGGCTCGCCTCGGGCGCACGAAAGCCGAAGTTGATGCGGTTAAGCCGGGCCAGCTGGACCTGGTTCGAACGGGTCAGGAACTCGGTTTCGAGCATCATGTTCGCCCGTTCGAGGCGCACGATCTCGCGCTCGGCCCGAACCACGTCGGAGTGCACCGCGTTCACCTTCAGGTGCAGCATGACATAGAGCAAAAGACAGACCGAAAGCGCGGCAAGCCAGCCGAAGCGGCGATAGCGGGCAGGTGTGGTCATACAGCCTCCTGATCGTTCTGGCGTGCAGGCGCGGCGGTGCGAACAGCAGCGCGCAAAGTGGCCGAGCGGGCGCGCGGGTTGCGCTCGATCTCAGCAGCGGACGGGCGGATAGCGCGCGACACCTGTTCGAAGCATGCCGGGGCGGTACCGGTGACTTCAGGCAGGTGGCGCGATCCGCGCGGGGTCTGATTGGCGGCATCGCGCAGATATGCCTTGACGATGCGATCCTCCAGCGAGTGAAAGCTCACCACCGCGAGCCGCCCGCCCTCACCGAGCAAATGCTCAGCCGCGACCAGCCCTTGCGCGAGTTCGTCCAGCTCGCGATTGACGTGAATGCGGATCGCCTGAAACGTGCGCGTGGCAGGATCTTTCGGTGCGCCAGGGCGGTGGCCGAGCGCCTTGCGCACGACATTGGCAAGCTCACCGGTGGTGGTGAGCGGGCGCGCCGCCACGATCGCGCGGGCAACGCGGCGCGACTGGCGCTCTTCACCGAACTTGTAGATCACGTCGGCGATTTCGCCTTCGCCAGCGGTATTCACGAAGTCGGCGGCATTGGGGCCAGCCTGATCCATCGTCATGTCGAGCGGGCCATCGTGCATGAAGGCAAAGCCACGCTCGGCCTGATCGAGCTGCATGGACGACACGCCGATATCCATGGTCACGCCGTCAACCTGCGCAACGCCAGCCTCGTCCAGCGCCTCGGCCATTTCGGAGAAGCGGCGGTGATGCAGCACCAGCCGCGGCGGATCTTCGCGTGTTTCGGGCCAGTCACGCGCGGCGGCGATCGCGTCGGGATCGCGATCGAACGCGTGAACGGTGGCCCCGCACGCTAGAATCGCGCGCGTATAGCCACCCGCGCCCATGGTCGCGTCGACGATCAGCTCGCCCGGCTGCGGGGCAAGCGCATCGATCACCTCGTCGAGCAGGACGGGAACGTGCGGGGCCTCTGAGGTGGTCGCGCCGCTCATTTGGCCTTCGCCTTCTTCTTCGCGCTTTCGGCGAGCGTGCGGCAGTTGGCCTGCGCGTTGTCCCAGGCCTCGCCCATCGAATAGAGCTTGTCCGGCGCCCAGATGGTGAAAAACGGCATACCGCCCTGGAAGAAGATCTCGTCCCCCAGTTCGGCAAGGCCGGTCAGATGATCGGGCATTACAAAGCGGCCGCTGGCATCGAACGGCACCTCGACATAGCTCAGCAGCTGCGCCCCGCGCAGTTCGCGGTCGTAGTCCTTGTCACGGCGCAGCGCGGCTTCTTCCTCGCGGTCAAGGATGTCCTCGAACCCGGCGATGGCAGACTGGCTGAAGGCTTTCAGGCAAGGCCAGCGCTCGTGCTTGCCGAGGCACAGGATGCGCTGATCGCCCTTGTCGGCGAAGTCCTTGCGGAATGACGGAGGCAGCACAAACCGGCTCTTCTCGCCGCGAAGCGAAAAGCCCTGTCCCTTGTACTGGATCGGCGATGCCACTGCCCCGGTCCCCAATTAAGCCCAAACTTACGAGACACGACCTCCCCGCCCCCAGAAGCGCATGCGCAACTGGGACGCCCCGGAAACCGGGGCGCTGGACGCGAGTCATGTCCGATGCCTCACCGTAGTACCGTGAGCCCGGGCGGGAATAAAGGGGAAATTGCGGGAAATGTTGGGATATGCCGGGCCATCCAGCTTCTACGGCGGGCTATTTATCCCTTCAGAAGCGTTAACCAAACCACCGGAATTATTAGCATATTCTTGATTCTGAGCGATATTATCAGATGAAACCGCGCCACCTCCCCTACTTCCGTTCTGTCCCGCATTATCTGCGAAGGCGCGCTCCAGCAACATGGCCAGCGCCGGACCGGATTGGGGCACCGGATCGACCAGATCGAGCAGTGCAGCATCGGCCACGATCAGCGCAAACCCGCTTCCGAGGCCGCACTGCGCCACCAAATCGCTTGCTAACAGGGTGCATGATGGCATGTCGCCAACCGTGCTGAAGGCGCCAGAAAGCCGAGTCGGCAGCGCCCTGCCCGCGAATTCCCGCATTTGCCAATTCGCGTCCTGACTCGGGTCGAATTGCAGTTCCAACCCCCAGTGCGCGAGAATCGGAGACAGCAGCGCCGTGTCTTGCGGGCGCCGCCGGTCGCCCAAGGCAAAGCGGCTTTCTCCCGTCATGAGAGGATCGGCGAACAGCAACAGGTGGCCGCCTGCCCGCACCCAGTTGTCGAGCGCGACGTTCTCCTCCGGCGTTAGCCCGCGCGGTTGGGCCAGCAGCAACAGGTGCTGACCGGCCAGCGCCTCGGGTGAAAGATAGTCGAGCGGAACGAGGTGATAGTCACGCTCCAGACTGGCACGCGCCCAGTGCAGCTCGGCCTCACCCGCCAGCAGCTCGGCAAGCCCGTTGCTTTCGCCCCAGTAGATCGGGATCGTTCCCATCAGCCCTAACGACGGCAGGGCGGACGTGCTGTCTACTTCGGGCGCAACATCGCTGGCAGCCAGCGGCGGCGACAGGGCCAGCGCTGCTGCGCCGACCGCAAGCGCCAGCCTACTGCGCAGTGACGCCAGCGGGCAGCGGAACATTGTTAGCCGGGGGCATTTCCGCCTCTTCTGGCGGCGCGCCGGTTTCGACCGGCAATTCGGGCACGACGCCAGCATCGGCCAGCGGATCGCGCGGAGCGGCAGGCTCGTCCGGCAGGTTGGCGGGGCCAGATTCGGAAACCACGCTCGCCTCGGTCTCGTCAGCGCGGTTGACCACGATATCGGCGAGAGCCACGACCAGGATCATGCAGACCAGGCCAAATATACCGATCTGCAGCCGCTGAACTTTCTGCGCCCTCGTCCCGGCCAAAGGCACGGCCGCGGGCGCCGCAGCCGTCGTGCGGTTCAGGTTCTTCAGCAGTTCGCGCGGATCGAGTGCCATGTCCTCAAGTCCCTAAGCCGGACCAGATGAACCTAACCTAGCCAATCGAACACCGGCAAGCCCTTCGCCCGCAGCCATTCGGCGTTGTAGAGCGTGGAGAGATAGCGGAAGCCGGTGTCGCACAGGATCGTCGCCACCCGCGCATCCGGCCCGAGTTCGCGGCCCAGCGCCACGGCGCCGGCCACGTTGATGCCCGAGGACAGGCCCAGTGCCAGCCCCTCTTCGCGCAGCAGCTGGGCGACCCACTTGAGGCCCTCCTCGTCCGAAATGCGGAACTGGGTGTCGATCGGCGCGCCTTCGAGGTTGGCGGTGATGCGCCCCTGCCCGATCCCCTCGGCCACCGAAGAGCCTTCGGCCTTCAGCTCGCCATTGGCATAGTAATTATACAGCGCCGCGCCGTGCGGATCGGTGAGCGCGATGCGGATGTTCTCGTCGAAGGCCTTCAGCCCCATGGCGACGCCCGCAATGGTGCCGCCGGTGCCAGCCGCACAGGTAAAGCCCGAGACCTTGCCGCCGAGCTGCTCCCAGATTTCGGGCGCGGTGCTTTCGATGTGCGCGCGGCGGTTGGCCACGTTATCGAACTGGTTGGCCCAGATCGCACCTTCGGTCTCCTCGGCGAGGCGACGGCTGGTGTGGACGAAGTGGTTTGGGTCAGCGAACTTGGTCGGCGGAACCAGTACCAGCTCTGCGCCCAGCGCGCGCAAGGTGGCCATTTTCTCCGCGCTCTGGTTGTCGGGCATGACGATGATCGTCTTGTAGCCCTTGGCATTGGCCACCAGCGCAATGCCGATGCCGGTGTTGCCCGCCGTCCCTTCGACCACGGTGCCGCCCGGCTTGAGTTCACCGCGCGCCTCGGCATCGCGGATGATCCACAGGGCGGCGCGGTCTTTCACCGAAGCGCCCGGGTTGGCGAATTCACACTTGCCCCAGATCTCGCATCCGGCCGCTTCGCTCGCGCCCTTGAGGAGCACGAGCGGCGTGTTGCCGATAAGGTCGAGGCTGTCGGTCTTTACAGGTAAGGCTGTCATGCCACCTGAAGTAGGACGCGCGAGGCCAGAGGGCAATCAGCTTTGCCTTGGCCCGCGTTAAGTCAGTCTTCCTCGGCGATGCGAACCTTGAGGCCGTCCAGCTCGCCGGTGAGCGGGATCTGGCATGACAGGCGGCTGGTCGCATCGCGGTGGTCCGAGCTGTCGAGCAGGTCGTCCTCGTCTTCGCTCATGGCGGGCAGCTTCTCGGCAAAGGCCGGATCGACGTGCACGTGGCAGGTCGCGCAGGAGCAGCAACCGCCGCACAGCGCGAGCAGTTCGTCGAACCCACTGTCGCGGATGGCCTCCATCACGGTGAGGCCTTCGCCGACTTCGACGGTCTTTTCCTCACCCGAACGGCTGACGACGGTAAGCTGCGGCATATGCGGGAATCCCTCTAATGGTTTCGAGAGGCTGCTAGGCAATACGGCGAAAATTGGCAAGAAGGGCGCGCATGGGCCTTACCTTGGATCAGATCACGACCAGCCTCGATTCGATCGCCGCGCGCGAGCCGGCGATTGCACGGGCATTGGAAACCTGCGGCTATCCCGAGCCGCGCATTCGGCCACGCGGCTACCGCACCTTGCTGCGCACCATCGTCGGCCAGCAGGTGAGCGTGGCGGCGGCGTCAAGCGTGTGGAGCAAGCTGGAGGCCGAACTGGGCGAGGACATGCACCCCGCCGAGGTGCTCGCGCGCGATTTCGATACGCTGCGCGCCTGCGGGCTGTCACGGCAGAAGCAAGGCTATGCGCGGAGCCTGTGCGAACTGGTCCACGCGGGTGAACTCGATCTGGAGAACCTGCCCGAAGACGACGAAGCGGCGATTGCCGAGCTGGTGCGGATCAAGGGCATCGGCCGGTGGTCGGCGGAGATTTACCTGCTGTTTGCGGAGGGGCGGCCCGATATCTGGCCCGCTGGCGATCTGGCGGTGATGGCGGGGATCGGAAAGATTCTGGGCCTGCCCGAGCGGCCCGACGAAAAGGCGACCCGCGCCTTGGCGGAAAAGTGGCGGCCTCACCGCGGCGCGCTCGCGATCTTTACCTGGCATTGTTACAATAACCCGGCGCTTTGAGTGGCTGCGCAGTTACTGAGGTTCCGACGCTACCGAGAGAACGCGTTCGTATTCCTTGGCCTGCGATAACCGCTTGAGCCGATGCCACCTGAAGCCGATTCCAAACGCAAACATGGGCACGGCACCGACGGCCATCATGCCGATTAACATCGGAACCTCGCTCCAAGCGATAAGCCCCCGCGATGCCGACCAAATCGCAAAGGCAGCGATCAAGAAGACCGTGACTACTGCCAAAATGAACATGGCGATTTCAGGCACCTTTGAGGGAACCAGAGGTCGTTCAAACCTCATCATTCGCGGCTTTGCGTATGAATGACTGCCCAAAACACACCCTCGGCAAGCACGATACCAATCGCGGCCGCTTCCTCGCCGAGCAACCATAGAGCCACGGCTGCGACAGCGCCGATGAGCAAAGTCCCGATAGCTGGCCCGGTTTTCGGCATGTGCGGATTGAACCACACTTGCGGTGGATTGCCAATTACATGCTTCGAAGTGGCGCGCGAGCTTCACCTGCAATGGTTATGACAACCCCGGCGCTGTTAGCCTTGGGTGCTGGCGGAAATGTCGTTCATGGCCTTCGACAAGCTCAGGCTGAGCGGTGGGCGGATTATGTGTGAGCGGACTGGCCGCGCTTGCTAAGTCAGTCGGGGGTGCGGGGAATTGTGATCTGACTATTACCAACCCCGCTCAGCCTGAGCTTGTCGAAGGCCACGCGCTCCGCGCCCGCCCCGGCACATTCCTACAGCCGCCACCAGCTGATAGACCGCAGCCGTTCTTTCCCATCGTCTGCTTTCGCGTTTCAATGCGGCGGAGTGTCAACTTCGCCATTGCCGCGCAAACGCGCGCCAATCCTCGGGTTTTGCGCCCAAGCCCCGGGGTGACAGGCTGTCAACTTTGTCACCTTCGCGGACAGGCTTCTGCCAGCCCCGCCCTTCCCAATCCTCCCCACAATCCCTAGCTCTCCTGCAACCTAACGGAGACCTCATGACCATCACCACAGCCGCTGACACCGTCGCCAACACCCCCCTGATCCCGCGCGATCATATTTTCGGCAACCCGACCCGCGCGGGCGGCAAGATCAGCCCCGATGGCAAATGGGTCAGCTGGATGGCGCCGTACGAGGGCGTGCTGAACGTGTGGATGGCCCCCAGCGACGATCCGGACAATCCGCGCCGCATGACCAGCGCCACCGAGCGCCCGATCCCGGCCTATTTCTGGTCGCCCGACTCAACCAGCCTGCTTTACGTGCAAGACAAGGCGGGTGATGAAAACTTCCTGCTTTATCAGGTCGATATCGAAAGCGGCGAAGATCGCTGCCTGACCCCGTTCGAAAACACCCGCGCGCAGGTCGTCGGCTCGTCCGACACGATCAGGGACACCATCCTTGTCGGCATCAACAACCGCGATCCGCGCTTCCACGATGTCCACAAATTGAACCTGAAGACCGGCGAACTGGAGCTGGTTTACGAGAACAACGCCTATCTCGGCTTCGAAAGCGACGACAGCCTGACCCTGCGCTGGGCCATCGCGCAGAATGCGGCGGGCGGTAACGACATGTTCGAGATCGTCGACGGCGTGGTGGCCGAGGAGCCGCGCGAGAGCATCGGCATGGACGATGCCCTCACCACCAGCACCGCCGGCTACACCACCGATGGCTCTGTGCTCTACTGGATCGACAGCCGCGGCCGCGACACCGCCGCGCTCTATGCCGAGGACACCGCCACCGGCACCCGCACCCTTATCGCCGAGCACGACAAGGCCGATGTCGGCGGCACCATGCGCGACACCAAGACCGGCGTCGTGCAGGCCTGGAGCGCGACCTATCTGCGCACCGAGCACCACGCCATCGACCCCGCCATCGGCAAGGCGCTGGACTGGCTGCGCGAGCGGCTCAAGGGCGATTTCGGCGTGCAGTCGCGCACCGACGATGATCGCAAGTGGCTGGTGTGGAACGATCCGCTCACCGCCCCGATCCGCTCCTATCTTTACGACCGCGATGCCGAGACGCTGACCGAGTTCTACGTCACCCGCCCCGAGCTGGAAGGCGCGCCGCTGCAGCCGATGCACGCGCTCGAAATCCCCAGCCGCGACGGGCTGACCCTGCCCTCGTTCCTCACTCTGCCCCCGGCCTGCGACGAGGATGGTGACGGTGTTCCCTCCGCTCCGGTGCCGATGGTGCTGCTGGTTCACGGCGGGCCTTGGGCGCGCGACGGCTATGGGTACAACGGCACGCATCAGTGGCTCGCGAACCGTGGCTATGCCGTGCTCTCGGTGAATTTTCGCGGGTCGACCGGGTTCGGCAAGAGCTTCATCAATGCCGGCAACCTCGAATGGTCGGGCAAGATGCACAACGACCTGATCGACGCGGTCGAATGGGCGGTGGAGCAAGGCATCGCCGCGCGCGACAAGGTGGCGATCATGGGCGGCTCCTATGGCGGCTATGCCACGCTGGTGGGGCTGACCTTCACGCCCGACGTGTTCGCCTGCGGGGTTGATATTGTCGGCCCGTCGAACCTCGAAACGTTGCTGGAAACGATCCCGCCTTACTGGGAGCCGCTGGTGAAGCAGTTCCACGAGCGAATGGGCAACCCGACCACGCCCGAGGGGCTGGAATTCCTCAAGTCGATCAGCCCGCTCTACAAGGCGAGCGAGATCGTGAAGCCGCTGTTGATCGGGCAAGGCGCGAACGACCCGCGCGTGAAGCAGGCCGAGAGCGACCAGATCGTGAGCGCGATGGAGGCGGCGGACATTCCCGTCACCTATGTGCTGTTCCCCGATGAGGGCCACGGCTTCCACCGCCCCGAGAACAACATCGCTTTCAATGCGATCACGGAAGGGTTCCTCGCGCGCTATCTGGGCGGACGGGCCGAGGCAGCGGGCGACACGGTGGCCAAGTCCACCGCGCAGATCCCCAATGGCGCGGAGCATCTGGGGCTTTAGGACAGGCTCCTAGTCGCTCGCAGTGAGGGAGAGCATCGCCGCTCTCCCCTCAAGCGAGAGAAAGGGCTGCAACTTCGCCCAAGGCATGGTCACCGTTTCCGCGCAAGGCGTGGCGACATGCGGCACGAAAGGGATCATGGCCATGCCGCTGCCATCTGCGGCCAGCCCGAAATCCCAGTACTTGGTGGTACGAAGCACATTCATGCATTCGTCGTAGTCCCGCCGCTGATCGGCTGAAGCATCGGTGGGTTCAGGAATTTCGGCCAGCAGCAGGCTGAGAAACTTTTCGCCAACACTGGCGATCACACTGGCATAGGCGTCTTCGGACAGCATTGAGCGATCAAGCGCGCGCGCATTCAGCCAGTCGGCAGGCTCCACCTCTTTGCCGTAGCGGCGGTCAAACACGCGTCGGCTCATCGAATAGGAGGGATGCGCGCCGCCGCAATAGGAGCTGCTGTGCACCAATACGCCCAGCCAGCGATCGGTCAGCAATTCGGGCGCCGATTGCCGGGAATAGTCGCCGTCAACGCCATGAACAGCAATATTCTGGGCAATGCAGCTTCCCGCTTCACCCATCAAGCTGCTGCGCGAAACATCATAGGCGAGCAGATAGTTGATCCGGGCATCTTCGGTGCCGGTTGGATCGATAGCGAAGGTAATCACGCTCAAATAGTCAGGATCGAAATGCGCCGGCGGGGTGTAACGCAAAATCGTGTAGCCATGCCCGCTCAGGCTGGCGCGTTCCTCCTCAATGCTGCCACCCTCAAGGCGCGGATCGTTGAACGCGGCTGACTGGCATGGACCATCATACTGGTTAGGCGGGGACCATTCGGCGCGCGTCAGGCTGATCGGCAGGCTGCGTTCTCCGCCTTGCCATTCGCCGCGCAAGATATCGTCTTCAAGGCTGGAAAGGTGCCAGCCATCCCCGCTCGGATCATCGCTGCCAATCGATTCGAACAGGATGCCATCCTCGTTGGTGAGGCGGATCAGCTTCTTGTAGCGATCATAATAATAGACCCCGCGATCATCATCGCCATTGAAGCAGGCGGTGACGGGCATGCTGCCGATAGTGCCATGCCACACGCCGCGCAGCGGGTCTTGGCTATCCCCCTGCGCCAAGGCCGGGAGGGCCAGCAGCGGGCCGGCGAAGGCCGCCACGGATGCAAGCAACGCGCGAGCGATCACAGCAATTTCTCGATCGCGTTGGCAAGTTTGAGATCACGCTCGGACAGGCCGCCAACGTCATGCGTCGTCAAAGTGATCGTGACCGTGTTGTAAACGTTCGACCACTCGGGATGGTGGTTTTGTGATTCGGCCAGCAAAGCCACCCGGCTCATAAAGCCCCAAGCCTCGCTGAAGTCGGCGAATTTGAAGCGGCGGGTGATGGCGGTCCCCTGCTCTTCCAGCGTCCAGTCTGGAATATCGGCGAGCGCATCGCGCAGGCTCTCTTCGGGCAGCAGGGTCGCAGGCATCGAGTCATCTCCGTCTGATGGCTTGTGAGCGACCACTCCTTACCCTAACGCCAGAGCGATGGAAGAGTGCCGCATCAGCGCTACCAACTTGGCCTGCCGGCGTGGCGACCGGCTGCTGTTCGCAGGGCTGTCGCTGGCTCTCGGGCCGGGTGAGGCCTTGCAACTCGTGGGCGCAAACGGGATCGGCAAGTCGAGCCTGATGCGCATTCTTGCCGGGCTCGCGCGGCCCTATTCGGGCGAAGTGGGGCGGCAAGGCTCCCTCGCCCTGCTCGACGAACGACCCGCGCTCGACGAACACCAGCCACTGGGCCGCGCGCTCGATTTCTGGCGCAGTATCGATGGCGGCGAAGCGGCGGGATTGGAGCGGCTTGGCCTCGAAGCGCTCCTCGATGTGCCAGTGCGTTATCTCTCGACTGGCCAGCGCAAACGCGCCGCTCTTGCCCGCCTGCTGGGCCAGCGTGCGCCGATCTGGCTGCTGGACGAACCGCTTAACGGGCTCGACACCCATGCTATCGCGCTGGTGGAAACACTGGTGGCCGAACACCTCGCTGAAGGCGGCATCGCGATCATCGCCAGCCACCAGACCTTCGCCCTGCCCACGCTCACCCGGCTGGCGCTGTCGGAGCACGTCGCGTGAGCGCCGCGCTGGCCCTGCTGCGGCGCGATCTCGGGCGCTTACTCCCCGGCGCGCAGGGTGGCGGCACCTTGCTGCCGCTGCTGTTCTTCCTTGCCGTGGCGATGCTTTACCCCTTCGCGATCGGCCCCAACCCCACCTTGCTTGCCGGGACCGGTGGCGGGGTGATCTGGGTCGCCGCGCTGCTCGCCGCGATCCTCCCGCTTGACCGTCTGTTCGCGCCTGATCTCGAAGCCGGCATGTTCGACCAGTGGGCCCTGCGCGGCCTCTCTGAGGAGCTGGTGGTGGCCGTGCGGCTGATCGCGCACTGGCTCAGCTTCGGGCCGTTCGTGATGCTGGCAGCCCTGCCCGCCAGCGCGCTGGTGGGGATCGATGGAGAAACCTTGCGGGTGGTCGAGCTGGGCCTACTGGCAGGCACACCGGGGCTGGCCGCCATCGGCATCATCATCGCCGCCGTCACCGTCAGCCTGCGCGGCGGCGGGGCGGCGCTGGCCGGACTGCTGGTGATCCCACTCGCCGTGCCGCTGCTGATCTTTGGCGCAGGCGCGCTTTCGACCGGCGGCGAAGGCGGTCTGGCCCTCACGGCGGCGATCAGTCTCGTGCTGGTGGCCATGGCGCCCTTTGCCGGCGGCGCGGCCATCCGGGCCTCACGCGAAGGCTAGCGCACCCGATTAGCGCGGCGGCTGATAGTCCTCGTCGCGCAGGCTGAGGATATAGCTGACCAGCGCCGAAACCTCGTCATCCTCGAGATAGAAGTCCATCTCCTCGGGATAGTTGTGCGCGTTGCGCAGCCAGTTGGTAAGCGTCGCCACGCTCAACCCGCGCGCATTGGCGATGGTCGGGAACTCCGGCGACTTGGGGTTCGGCGAAAGGCCATACCGCTCAACCGAATGGCACCCACCGCAAGCCGCCTGTGCCAGCGCATGGGCATCGGCCGAGGTAATGGGAGCCGCAGCATCCGCCTGTTCGTCAGGCACGGTCTGGCACGCGCCGAGCAGCAACGGCAGGGCGATGAGGCAAGACTTGAATGCTGCATTCGACATGTTGGGGCTCCGAAATAAAGGACCTGCAAAATGCCATCACGGGTGCAAAAATCCTTGCGCCCGATCAACCTTTTGCGCGTCAGACGTAGGGCGGCTGGTCGCGCCCGGTCGGGCTCTTGGTGAAGATCTCGCAGCCATCCTCGGTAATGCCGAGCGAATGCTCGAACTGCGCCGACAGGCTCTTGTCGCGCGTCACCGCGGTCCACCCGTCGTTGAGCACCTTCACCGCGGGCTTGCCGAGGTTGATCATCGGTTCGATGGTCATGAACATGCCCGGGCGCAGCTCCGGCCCCGTGCCCGCGCGCCCGGCATGGACTACCTCGGGCGCATCATGGAACAGGCGGCCCAGGCCATGGCCGCAGAAATCACGCACCACGCCATAGCGGTGCCGTTCGGCATGGGCCTGGATCGCCGCGCCGATATCGCCCACCCGCGCACCGGGGCGCGCTTCGGCAATGCCGATCATCAGGCATTCGTAAGTCACCTCGACCAGCTTGCGCGCCTTCAACGGCACATCGCCGACGAGGAACATCCGGCTGGTGTCGCCATGCCAGCCATCAAGCAGCGGGGTCACGTCGATGTTGAGGATGTCGCCATCCTTCAGCTTCTTGTCGCCCGGAATGCCGTGGCAAACCACGTGGTTGAGCGAGATGCAGCACGAGTGCGTATAGCCGTGATAGCCCAGGGTGGCAGGCACGCCGCCGCCTGCGAGCGTCATCTGCCGCACGATATCGTCAAGCTCGCCCGTGGTCACACCGGGGCGCACATGGTCGGCCATTGCATCGAGGATCTCGGCGGCCAGCCGCCCGGCCTTGCGCATGCCCTCAAAACCTTCGGGGCCGTGCAGCTTGATCGTGCCGTCACGCGCCATATCGGCGTCGGCATCTACGTGTTGGTATTGCGTCATCAGGCCCATGTAGCGCGGCTTGCCCGGAATTTCGAGCCGCCAAGCATATTTCTGATCGGCCTATTTCCCGGCCGCGAAAATATCGCGATACTCCGGACGCACCGTTTCGAGCAGTTCAGGCGTCATCGCGAAGGTGAACTCGTAAGTCCCTTCGACCCATGGCCCGGCAATATAGGGCGCGAACTTGACCCCGATCCGGTCAAACTTTTCGCCGCCCGCCGAGCCGAGCAGCAAGTTCGGTTCGCTGACCTCGACGCAGGCATCGAACGGATCGTCCGAGCCTTCGGGCACCGGCTTGCCGCGCCGCTTGGCCCGCTCCTCGTTGAGCCGCTCGCACAGCTGCTGACCCAGCGCCGCATCAAGCGCCTCGGGCGAGGTAAAAAAGGCGATCGGTTCGAGTGCGATGTTGCGCTCGTCGTCCCAGACCATCGAGTCGAACCCGTAGTTGGGATGGGCGCCCCCCATATAGGTGGAGATTTCCGCCGACAGGCTCAGCCAGCCGGGCAGATCGGCAATCACTTCCCACTCAATGGTCGTCGAATACTTGTTGAACGGGAAGCCGTTGTCGCGCGCCTCTTCCTTGTCGCTCGCAGCGCTTCGCGCCAGCTCATCGCGCCGCTTCTGCAGGTTATTATCCAGCCACTTGGCCAGTTCGGGCTTGTCGCCGGCGGCCTGCGGATAGGAATATTTGAAGACGAAGGTGTCCGTCTCCTCGGTCACCTGCCGGGCACCGCCGGTTGGCGCAACCGGCGCCTGCGCACCCGATTCCGTTGCCACGGGCGGCGGGGTCGGCGCCTCGGGCGGTTGCTCGGGCATCGGCTCCTGCTGACAAGAGACAAGCGCAAGCGCAGGGACGAGCCAGAAATATTTGCGCATCATACCCTTCAACTCTTCCCAAATTCGCCCCGAATCGGCAAGCGACTGCTTTATGAGCATTGCAGAGCCCCTAATCCAGCCCGATCGCGGCCAGGACGCCCACACGATCCACCTCGTTAACGCCGCCGGCTTCGAGGACTTCGCCAAGGGCCTGAGCGGGCCACAGCGCGCTACGCTTGCCGCGCAAAAGTTCAAGGGCGGTGGTTACGAAACAGCGATCGTGCCCGAGGGCGACGGATGGTTCGCGGTCGGCGGGGTGGCCAATCCCGAAGAGCTTTCAAGCTGGTGCCTCGCCAAGCTGGCAGAAGTCCTGCCAGCGGGAACCTATCGCCTTGCCAGCGGCGCGGCCGGGCCTGCCCTGCACGGCTGGCAGACCGCGCAATACCGCTTCACGCGCTATCTCGGCGACAGCGAGGGCGAAGGCCCGCGCGTGCTGCTGACGAGCGAGGCGAGCAAGATCGAAGCCGCCATCGCCGAGGCCCGCGCGGTCGCGCTGGTGCGTGACCTCGTGAATACTCCTGCCGAAGACATGGGGCCGGCCGCGCTCGAAGCCGAAGCCGAACGCATCGCCAAGGCGCACAGCGCCAGCATTGCAGTGATCCGCGGTGACCGGCTGGAGAAAGAATTTCCGATGGTCCACGCGGTGGGCCGCGCTGCAGAGCGCAAGCACGCCCCGCGCCTGATCGAACTTAATTGGGGCAACGATGCTCACCCGCGCGTGGCCGTGGTCGGCAAGGGCGTGTGCTTTGATTCGGGCGGGCTCGATGTGAAGTCGTCCGCGGGCATGCTGCTGATGAAGAAGGACATGGGCGGCGCGGCCCACGCGCTGGCGCTGGCCGAATGGATCATGCAGGCCGGGTTGCCGGTGCGCCTGCAATGCCTGGTGCCCGCGGTCGAAAACGCGATTGCAGGCAACGCCTTCCGCCCCGGCGACATCCTGTCCAGCCGCAAGGGCCTGACGGTGGAGATCGGCAATACCGACGCCGAGGGCCGTCTGGTGCTGGCCGATGCGCTGGCGCTGGCCAGCGAGAGCGCGCCCGAACTGGTGATCGACTTCGCCACCCTGACCGGCGCGGCGCGCGTGGCGCTGGGCCCCGATCTGCCCGCCCTGTTCACCCGCGAGGATGCCACCGCCGAAGCGCTGCTTTCCGCCGGAGAGCAGAGCGACGATCCGGTCTGGCGTCTGCCGCTGCACGATGCCTATGGCGAATGGCTCAAGTCGCCGATCGCCGATCTCACCAACAGCCCCAACAACCCCTATGCCGGAGCGAGCGTCGCGGCGCTGTTCCTCGACCGATTCGTGGGCGACAAGAGCGATGGCACACCGATCGACTGGGCCCATTTCGACACCTTCGCCTGGCGTCCGGCGGCCAAGCCCGGACGGCCCAAAGGCGGCGAGGCACTGGGCCTGCGCGCGGCCTTCCACATGTTGCGCAAACGCTTCGGGTAACGCCCCTTCGCCGCGCGGCCTTGCCCCACGCCTCCGCTAGGTCTAAGCGCAGCCGCTTGTAGTCAGTACTTACGGATAACCGGCGCTTGAGCCAGATAGACGAAAACCAGCCTGCCACGCACGTACAAGGACCGTTTGTATTGTCCGGTCCGGTCGTAAGACCGCAGGGCCACGACCTGCCGCTGCGCGGTGACCTTGCGCACATCGGCCTGGCGGGCAAGCACTTCGTGCCGCACTACGCCGTGCCGCAGCCGCGTGCAGTCATGCCCGGCGGCGCCACCTTGCGCACCGCCCCCTCGGAGGGCGCCGAAGAGCTGTGCGTTCTGATGGAAGGCGACAGCTTTGAACTGCTCGACATCGTCGGAAACTGGGCCTGGGGCTGTTTGTCGCTCGAAGGCCCCGTTGGCTATGTCCACATCGACCGGCTTGAGCCGACCACCGCAGGCTGAGGAACACCGATGACATACAATGTCTTCATCGACGGCGGCGCCGGCACCACCGGTTTGGAAATCGCAGACCGGCTGGCCGGGCGCGACGACTTTGAACTGATCCGCCTCAGCGAGGCCGAGCGCAAGGATGCCGACTGCCGCAAAACGGCGCTCAACTTCGCCGATTTCGTGATCCTGTGCCTGCCCGACGATGCCGCGCGCGAGGCCGTGTCCATGATCGACAAGGACAGCGGCACCCGGGTGATTGATGCCTCCACCGCCCATCGCACCGCGCCGGGCTGGATCTACGGTTTTCCCGAAATCGTCGGCCGCGAAGTGGTCGCCGGGGCCAAGCAGGTCTCGAACCCGGGCTGCTATGCAACCGGCTTCATCGCGCTTGTAACGCCGCTGATCCGCGCCCGCCTGCTGCCGCGCGACTGGCCCTACACGGTCAACGCCGTCTCGGGCTTTTCTGGCGGCGGCAAGGGCCTGATCGCGCGCTTCGCCGAAGAGACCGACATTGCTTTCCGCACCTATGGGCTCACCCTCGCGCACAAGCACCTGCCCGAGATGCAGACACGCAGCGGGATCGAATATCCGCCGGTCTTCGCCCCCTCGGTGGTGCCTGCCTATCGCGGCATGGTGGTGGAAGTGCCGCTGCCTATCGAAGCTATGCGCAAGGCTGCCCCGCCTGCGGAGCTGCGCGCGTGCCTCACCGAAGCCTATGCCGGTGCCCGCACGATCACTATCCACGAGGAATGCCCCGAAGAGCTGGTGCTGCGCGCCGATGCCGACCCGTCCGACGGAATCGACATCCATGTCTGCGCCGACGCCGAGGGCAAGACCGCGCGGCTGATCGCCGTGCTCGACAATCTTGGCAAGGGCGCCAGCGGCGCCGCCGTCCAGTCGCTCAACCTGATGGCGGGCTGCGACGAATATGCCGGGCTGCGCCTCTGATAGCCCTGCCCACTAATGCGGCATTGCCTGCCCAACAATTGGGCACACACGCCGCAAATGCTTGGCAGACGCCGTTTATCGCTGAGGCAGGCAACCTCCGCAAATGCCGCAAATCCGCCCTTTCGCTCGCGCCTGCGATTGTCTAATCTCGTGTCACACGCCTTGGCACGATTCTTGTTAATAGAATTGGGTATGATAGCCGGGTAGCGGCATAACCGGTGGTCCTGAAACAGGTCAGGGGCCGGACAGAACGGCAGGGGTAATGTGAAAAAAATCGAAGCCATCATCAAACCGTTCAAGCTTGATGAAGTGAAGGATGCGCTGCACGAAGTGGGCGTATCAGGGATCACCGTAACCGAGGCCAAGGGCTTCGGACGCCAGAAGGGCCACACCGAGCTGTATCGCGGCGCGGAATATGTGGTCGATTTCCTGCCCAAGGTAAAACTCGAGGTTATCGTGGCCGATGGCCAGGCCGAAGCGGTCGTCGATGCCATCGCTGGTGCCGCCAAGACAGGCCGCATCGGTGACGGGAAGATCTTCGTCTCCGACATCCAGACCGCCGTCCGCATCCGCACCGGAGAGCAGGACGAAGCCGCCATCTAAGCGGCGCCAAGCAACCAGTTGCGGGCCCTAGGCCCGCCATTTTTCACGCCAAACACTCCATAAGGAAGGAATATTATGGCTACTCCGGCTGATATCGTGAAGCGCATCAAGGAAGAGGAGATCGAGTGGGTCGATGTCCGCTTCACCGATCCCAAGGGCAAGTGGCAGCACCTGTCGATGTGCGCCAACGTCATTGACGAAGATGCGCTGGAAGAGGGCCTGATGTTCGACGGTTCGTCGATCGCTGGCTGGAAGGCGATCAACGAATCCGACATGATCCTGAAGCCGGATCTTGAAGCGGTCTATATCGATCCGTTCAGCGCCACGCCGATGATGGTAATCATCTGCGACATCGTCGAGCCTTCCGACGGCTCGCTCTATACGCGCGATCCGCGTTCGACCGCCAAGCGCGCCGAAGAATATCTGAAGACCACCGGCCTGGGCGACACCGTGTTCGTCGGCCCGGAACCGGAATTCTTCATGTTCGACGATGTCCGCTTCGAAGACGGCTATGCCGGTTCGGGCTTCCAGATCGACGATATCGAACTGCCGACCAACACCGCCACCGAAATGGAAGGCGGCAACATGGGCCACCGTCCGCGCGCCAAGGGCGGCTACTTCCCCGTCGCGCCGGTCGACAGCTGCATGGACATCCGCGCCGAGATGGTCTCGACGCTGATCGAAATGGGCCTGCCGATGGACAAGCAGCACCACGAAGTGGCCGCTGCCCAGCACGAGCTCGGCCTGACCTTCGGCAAGCTGGTGGAAACCGCTGACCGCGTGCAGGTTTACAAGTACGTCGTGCAGCAGGTCGCCCACGCCTATGGCAAGACCGCGACCTTCATGCCGAAGCCGATCAAGGCTGATAACGGTTCGGGCATGCACACCCACATGTCGATCTGGAAGGATGGCAAGAACACCTTCGCAGGCGGCGAATATGCCGGCCTGTCGGAAGCCTGCCTGTACTTCATCGGCGGTGTGATCAAGCACGCCAAGGCCTGCAACGCCTTCACCAACCCGACCACCAACAGCTACAAGCGTCTGGTGCCGGGCTTCGAAGCCCCGGTCCTGCTCGCCTATTCGGCGCGCAACCGTTCGGCATCGTGCCGCATTCCTTACGGTGCCGGCGAGAAGGCCAAGCGCGTGGAATTCCGCTTCCCGGATCCGCTCGCAAACCCCTATCTGTCGTGCGCCGCACTGCTGATGGCTGGCATCGACGGCATCGAGAACAAGATCCACCCCGGCGACTCCGCCGACAAGGACCTGTACGACCTGCCGCCTGAAGAGCT
Organism: Erythrobacter sp. UBA1916; assembly: GCA_002337385.1. GTDB lineage: Bacteria > Pseudomonadota > Alphaproteobacteria > Sphingomonadales > Sphingomonadaceae > Alteraurantiacibacter. The sequence goes on along the minus strand of DDFY01000004.1, from coordinate 154,995 downwards.
GGCCGAAATCCCGACCGTGTGCGGCTCCCTGCGCGAAGCGCTGGAATCGCTCGAAGCGGACCAGGAATTCCTGCTCAAAGGCGACGTGTTCACCAAGGACCAGATCGACGCCTACATCGAACTGAAGTGGGAAGAGGTCTATCGCACCGAGCAGACCCCCTGCCCGGTCGAATACGACATGTACTACAGCTCGTAAGAGCGCAGGCCCGCACGCCGCATTGCGGCGGGGCAGCAAACAAATGGGCCGCTCGGGAAACCGGGCGGCCTTTTTGCTGTCCGGCACAAGGCCCTTTCCTACATCCGTTGGAGATGCCTAACGGAAAAGGCGATTCGCACTGCCGGAGCGCCTGCCATGAACCGTCATCCTATCTTCGCTGTTGTCCGCCACCTGCTCGCCCGCCCCTTGTGGCCTGACGACGTGCGCGCGCTCCACAGCGCTATCGACGCCGCGCTGGAGCTTCCCACACCGCGCATGGTCAGCCCGGAAGGCGTGGCGCTGATCCGCCGGTTCGAGGGGCTGGCGACCGTGCGATCCGATGGTCTGGTCGAGGCCTATCCCGATCCGGGCACGGGCGGCGAGCCATGGACGATCGGCTGGGGGGCAACCGGAGCGGGCATCGGCCCCGGCACCGTCTGGACCCGCGCCCAATGCGACGCACGGCTGGAGGCCGACCTTGCCCGTTATGCCGACGAGGTCGCGCAGGCTATCGGCGACGCGCCAACGAGCCAGCAGCAGTTCGATGCGCTGGTCTCATTTCACTACAACACCGGCGCGATTGCGCGGGCAACGCTGACCAGGCGGCATATCGCGGGCGATCAAGAGGGCGCAGCAGATGAGTTTGCGCGCTGGGTCTATGCCGGGGGCAAGGTGATGAAGGGACTGGTGCGGCGGCGGGAGGCTGAGGCAGCGCTATATCGTGGCCAGGATTAAGGGCAGTGATGGGTGTGAGATAGGAACAATCGCGCCCGTTATTGGGCCGTAAGGAGTCTGTTCGCTTCTCGTGATCAGACAGTAGAAAACGGTCATTGCGTCGGTTGTTCGAAGCCGGATCGTAGTTCTGCACCTAAAGCGATTGCAAGACCGCCAAAGCCATGTACCTCGCCAGCAGATCGAAGGTCTTGGGAATGTCGAGTAATGAAGCGCAGTTTGGTACTTGGGTTTGGCTTGATGCTGTCGGCGTGCGGCGGCGATGACGCCAGCAACGGAAGCGGACCCGTTGGCCCAATCGTGGCCCCAACGCCTGCGCCAAGCCCATCAGAAACGCCGACCTACCAGTCTGCCAGGGATTTTTCGGCTGATCGCGGCGGGACAGGAGTCGGCGTAAAGCTGGAACGGGTTCACGATTCTCGCAGCACAGAGCCCTATTGGCAAACCACCTTCATCGGCACCTCATTGGAGCAGGCGGGAACCGGTTTCACATATGTAGCGAATACGCGCTCGTACAACTATTACTACGGGAACGAGTCGCAACAATTTGACAATACCTTCGACTACCCCTCCGCAAATGGTGCGGTTGGCGACTGGAACTACGATGCTGCTGCCACCAGTCCTTTCGACGAATTCAAGCGCTTGGTAGTCTCGACAAGCAGCTCTCAATACAGCTTCGATTATGTTGGGCTCGTATCTTGGCGCAGCTACGATGCCAACGCGATCGTTGGCACCGAGATAGGCGTGCGGGAAGTGCTCCGCATGTCGCTGTATGGCGCCCCCACGCTCGGACTGGACCTACCGACAACCGGCGTTACCAACTACCGATCGGACTATGGGCTGCTTAACTTAGAGAGAGGCAGCTATTCCTATACAATGAACTGGGAAACGCGCGAATTCTCCGGAGCAGAAACAGTTCCGTGCCCCGACCCGGACCAGTGTCCGAATGGCAATCTGGGAGAACTGCGTTTGACAGGCAAGCTGGAAGGACCAGACCAGATTCGCGGCACATTGTCAGGCTCATCGGGGTTCGAGGGAACATTCGTCGGCCAGTTCTTCGGACCACAGGCGCGCGAGCTTGGGATCGTCGCCGGAGCCACGCACGCCACGGAAGACGACAGGATCAGCTATCTTTTCGCCAAGCGCACAAACTAGGGGGATAACTTCGATCGGGGTACGCGTGACGTGACACGCTGATTTCCCTTCAGCTTCGATGGGGCCGCCTTCCAAACCGGCAACTAGCCCCCCAACCCTCAGACCTTAACCACCCGCCGCGTCAGTTCCGAGCTGCCATCCTTGCTCGCTCCGGCAGGCACTGGTCCTGCCGCCCCGGCCCCGCTGACGACGCGCGCAATCCGGCGTTCCTGCTCTTCTTCGCTCATCCGCTGCCAGCCCTCGGGGCCCAGCTTGTCGAGCGGGCGATAGCGCACCTTGTACTGCATCCGCTCCGAGCCCTCGACCCAGTAGCCGAGATAGACAAACGGCAGCCCTTCCCCAGCCGCACGGCGGATGTGATCAAGGATGACGAAGTTGCCGAGCCCCGCACGCTCGGAATCGGGGTCGTAGAAGCTGTAGATCATCGACAGCCCATCGCCTTGACGGTCGGTCAGGCAAGCGGCGACCAGGCGGCCCGGAGTGCCATCCTCGCGCGGCTCGCGATATTCGATCACCACCGAATTGACCGAGGTTTGTTCGACCATGTCGGCATAGTCGACTTCGTCCATCCCGGCCATGCCGCCGCCGGGGTGGCGGTGCGACAGATAACGTTGCAGCAAGGCGAACTGTTCGGCCGTAGCCCAGGGGCGGCACTCACTCACCACGAGATCGGCGTTGCGCTTCTCGGTCCGCTTTTGCGAGTTCGAGGGGCGGAACTCGTTGGCCACCACGCGCACCGAAACGCAGGCCCGGCAATCGGCGCAGCTGGGGCGATAGGCCACGTTCTGGCTACGCCGGAAACCGATCCGCGAAAGCGCATCGTTCAGCGCCTCCGTGTGCGGTCCGTTCAACTCGGTGAACACCTTGCGTTCAGTCTTGCCCGGCAGATAGGGGCACGGCGCGGGGCTCGTCACGAAAAAGCGGGGGAAACGCACGGGTGCGGTCACTGTGAGGCGATCCTCTTATCATGGCAGCGGCTGGCGCCTGACAGCGCCGATAGACCGGACCATGCCGAGGGGAATCGCCCGGTTAAACCATTTTAACCATGTTGAGCCCGCTGCGTAGCGTTTATTTGCGCCCACAGCGGGCCAATAAGGGCAAGTTGCCCCGTTCCGGGTCAGTTGAGTTCGACGTGACTAACCGAATAGCCCTCTGCCGTCAGCCGCGCGACCAATGCTTCGAGCTGCACGCTGTCACGCGCCTCGCACTCGATATCGGTGACGAGGCCCTTCGCGGGCAGGTTGGTGAAGATCCGCTGGTGCGAGATTTCGAGGATATTGACGTTCGCCTCGGCAAATTCGTGCATCACCTTCATCAGCGAGCCGGGCCGGTCCTGCAAGGTGATCCGCAGCCGCGCAAGGCGGCCCGAGCGGGCCAGATCGCGCAGCAGCACATTGGCCAGCAGGCGAGTGTCGATATTGCCGCCGCACAGGACGAGGCCGATGTTGCGCCCGGCAAACCGCTCCTTGTTGGCGAGCACTGCGGCAAGCCCTGCCGCGCCTGCACCCTCGACCACGGTCTTTTCGATCTGCAGCAGCAGCGCCACCGCCGTTTCGAGGTGTGGCTCGTCAACCAGCACGATGTCGTCGACCAGCTTTGCCACCACTTCGCGGGTGAACTTGCCCGGCTCCTTCACCGCAATGCCCTCGGCCAGCGAGTCGCCGCCGCTCGGCATGTCCTCGCCCTTGGTGCAGGCGTACATGCTCGGATAGAGCCGCGCCTGAACGCCGATCACTTCGATCTGGCGGTCTTCCTGCTCGGCGATGGCCTTGGCCACGGTGGCCATGCCGGAGATCAGCCCGCCGCCGCCGATGGGCACCACCAGCGTATCGATCTCGGGTGCATCGGCAAACAGTTCCAGCGCCACGGTGCCCTGCCCTGCCGCCACTGCCGGATCGTCAAACGGATGGACGAAGGTGAGGCCCAGTTCGGCCTCCAGCTTGCGCGCATGGGCATAGGCCTCGTCGAAGTTCTCACCTTCGAGCACGACCTTGCCGCCCACGCTCTCGGTCTGCATCACCTTCACCGTGGGCGTGGTGCGCGGCATCACGATGGTGACCGGCACGCCGAGGCGGGTGCCGTGGTATGACAGGCCCTGCGAGTGATTGCCCGCCGAAGCGGTGATCACGCCGCGCTTGAGGTCAGCCGGATCGAGCTGCAACAGCTTGTTGAGCGCGCCGCGCTCCTTGTAGGCAGCGGTGAACTGCTGGTTCTCGAACTTGAGCCAGATGTTCGCGCCGGTCATTTTCGACAGCGTTATCGAATAGAGCGTGGGCGTGTGCACCACCGCGTCACCAATCCGGGCGGCTGCGGCGCGGATCGTGTCGATGGTCAGGGCGTTGTCGGTTGCAGTAGCGCTTTCGTTCATGCTGGAGCGCCTAGACCGAAACCGCCCCCAAAGGAAATAGGTGAGCTTATGAGACACGGCAAAGATTGCGCATCGCGGCGAAGCGCGGCAGTGCTGTGGGCATGAGCAAAGTCGCCTTTCTGGGCCTTGGCGTGATGGGCGCGCCGATGGCTGCCCACCTCGCCCGCGCCGGCCATCAGGTCACCGTTTACAACCGCACCGCTTCGCGCGCCGAAGCCTGGCAGGCAAACCTCGCCAGCGAAGGCTTTGCCGCCAGCATCGCCGCCACGCCCGCCGAGGCCGCACGGGGGCAGGACGTGGTGCTCGCCTGCCTCGGCAACGACGACGATCTCGCCGCAGTCATGCTGGGCGATGATGGCGCGCTCAAAGCCATGCGCGAAGGTGCGTTGTTCGTCGATCACACCACTGTCTCACCCGCGATTGCGCGCACCATTGCGCAGGAGGCCGAAAGCCGCGGCGTGTTTGCACTCGATGCGCCCGTATCAGGCGGACAGGCAGGCGCGGAGAACGGCAAGCTTTCGATCATGTGCGGCGGCTCGGACGCAGCTATGGCGACGGCGCGGCCGGTGATCGAGGCCTATGCCGCGCGCATCGTCCATGTCGGTGCAGCGGGCGCAGGGCAGGCGACCAAGGCCGTCAATCAGGTCTGCATTGCGGGCGTGCTGGCCGGGCTGTCCGAAGGTGTGCGACTGGCGCAGGCCGAGGGGCTAGCGATGGACAAGGTGCTTGAAGCGATCTCCGGCGGCGCGGCGCAAAGCTGGCAGATGGAAAACCGCTGGCCAACGATGGCGGCGGGCGAATTCGACTTCGGCTTCGCGATCGACTGGATGCGCAAGGATCTCGCCATCGCGCTGGCCGAGGCGAAGGACGCTGGCCTGTCGCTGCCGATCACCGCGCTGGTCGACCAGTTTTACGCGCAGGTGCAAGCCGATGGGGGCGCGCGGCAGGATACCAGCGCGCTGATCCGCCATCTGCCCGAGGTCAAACGATGAAGCGCCTGCTGCTGGTCGGGGCTGCGCTAGCCCTCGCGCCCTCCCCCGCTCTCGCCGATACCCTGTTCGAGAATGTCGACGGCATTTCGATCACCGCCGATGGCAAGGTAGATCGCTTTGCCGCCATGGTGGTCGACGACGAGGGCCGGATCACCGAGCTGCTCGACTTCGGTGACGGGCCGCAGGGCGATATCGACTATCTCGAAGACATGAAGGGCGCGCATGTCGTGCCCGGCTTTGTCGACAGCCACGCCCATGTGATGGCGCTCGGCCTCGGCACGATGACGCTCGACCTGTCGCAAACGCGCTCGCTTGACGAGGCGCTGGCCCTGCTCGCCGACTATGCGCAGAAGTACCCCGACCGGCCCTGGCTGCTCGGGCACGGCTGGAATCAGGAGCAATGGGGCCTCGGCCGCTTCCCCACCGCTGCCGAAATCGACGCCGTGGTGGGCGACCGTCCGGTCTGGCTGAGCCGGGTGGACGGCCATGCCGGGTGGGCCAACTCCGCCGCACTCGAAGCCGCCGGGATCAACGCGCAGACGCGCGACCCGGCAGGCGGGCGCATTGAGCGTCTCGGCAATGGCCGCCAGCCTGCGGGCGTGCTGATCGACGCGGCCATGACCCCGGTTGACGAGGCCGTGCCGCCGCCCCTGCCCGAAGACCGCGAGCAAGCGCTGTTCGCGGCGCAGAAAATCTTTTTCGAACATGGAATTACCGCAGTCTCCGACATGGGTACCAGTCTTGCGGACTGGATGACCTATCGCCGTGCGGGCGATGCCGGCTGGCTGCAGATGCGGATCATGGCCTATGCTGGCGACCTCAGCGAGATGCTGCTGATCGGCGGCACCGGGCCGACCCTGTGGCTCTATGACGACCGGCTGCGCATGGGCGGGATCAAGGTCTGGCTCGATGGCGCACTCGGTTCGCGCGGCGCGCGCCTGAAAGCCCCCTACGCCGACGATCCCGGGAACTCGGGGATCGACGTGATCACCGGCACCCAGCTGCGCAACATCATGAGCCGCGCCTCGCTGGACGAGTTCCAGGTCGCCATCCACGCGATCGGCGATGCGGCCAATGACGAGGCGCTGACCGCCATCGACGAACTCGCCGCCGAATATCCGGGCGAGCGGCGCTGGCGCATCGAGCACGCGCAGATCGTGGACCCGGCGGATATCGCCCGGTTCGGCAAGCATGACGTGATCGCCTCGATGCAACCGGTCCACATGGCATCTGACCGGCTGATGACGGAAGCGCGGCTCGGGCCGGAGCGGCTGGCGGGGGCCTATGCCTGGCGCTCGATTGCCGAGGCAGGCGCTGTGCTTGCTTTCGGGAGCGATGCACCGGTCGAGCCGGTCGATGTGATGGCAGGCCTGGCCACGGCGATCTCGCGGCAGGATGCGGCGGGCGAACCGGCAGGCGGCTGGATGTCCGAGCAACGCCTCACCCGCGAGCAGGCGCTGGCCGCCTATACCGCTGCCGGGGCCTATGCCGGATTTGCCGAGGGGCGCTTCGGCGGTCTGCAAGTGGGTGAACGCGCCGACTTCGTGGTGCTCGACAACGATCCGCTGCTGACCTCACCCGAACGGCTGCGCAACACCCGCGTGCTGCAGACCTGGGTGGCCGGCCGCCGCGTGTTCCCCGCGCAATAAGCCGCGCTATTTACTGGAGGTCGCGGTCGCCGAATTCGGGGGGCGCTTGCTCGGCGCTCGCGGCTGGCGTTGGAGTGGCGCTCTCCTCGGGTTCCGCGTCATCCTCCGCCACGCGCTTCTTCTCCACGATGCGCATCAGCAACAGCGAGCCCTCGAACAGGATTATCAGCGGAACCGCCAGCAACAGCTGCGAGCCGGGATCGGGCGGCGTGATGATCGCAGACAAGGCGAACACCGCCACGATGACATAGCGCCGCGCCTTGGCCAGCTGTGCCCGCTCCAGAATGCCCGCCGTGTGCAGCAGCATCAGCAGCACCGGCAGCAGGAAGCTCGCCCCGAAAGCGAGGATGAACTGCATCACCAGCGAGAGATATTCGTTCGCGCTCGGCAGCGCCTCGATCTTCAGGCCACCCGCCTCGCCCTCGAAGCCGAGGAACCAGGTGAAGGCCGTCGGCATCACCACATAGTAAGCGAGCGCCGCGCCCATGGTGAACAGCACGGGGGTGGCGATGAGAAAGGGCAGGAAGGCCTTCTTCTCACGCGCATAGAGCCCCGGTGCCACGAAGGCCCAAAGCTGGTTGGCGATGACCGGGAAGCTAAGGCAGAACCCGGCGAACACTGCCACCTTCAGCTCCACGAAGAAGACCTCGTAAAGCTTAGTGAAGATCAGCTGGCCTTCGCCATCGGGGAAGGCGTTTTTCAGCGGCTGGATCAGGAAGCCGAGAATCGGATCGGCAAAGTAGAAGCAAATCGCAAAGGCAATGCAGAACGCGATCAGCGCGCGCACAAGCCGCCCACGCAGCTCGATCAGGTGTTCGAGCAGCGGAGCCTGCGATTCGTCGAGATCCTTGATCGAAAATGCCATGATCAGGTCTGATCGCCTGGCTTCATGGTGCTGTCCGTCGTGGGCGCAGGAGCCGATACAGGCGCAGAATCCACCGGCTTCGCGCTTTCCGCCGAGCCTTCAGCGGGAACAGGTGCTGGTGCTGGTGTTTGTGCAGGGGGCGGATAGGCGCCGGTCGGCTCCATCTCCTTGGGGCCGCCTTGCGGATGCTCACGCATGATCCGGGCGTTCTGCTCTTTCCACTTCTTCTCCATGTCCTCCAGCTCGGCCTCGCGCACCATAGTGTCGATACCGCTGCGGAAATGGCTGGAAATCTTGCGCATCTTGCCGATCCACCGGCCTGCCGTGCGCATGGCCAGCGGCAGGTCCTTGGGACCGATCACGATCACCGCCACAATGACGATGACGAGCAGTTCTGCAGCACCAATGTCGAACATGTCAGCGGACCTTCATGCCGCTTCTCGAATCAGGAAGCGGTCTTGTCGGTCGCCTTGGCACTGTCGACCGGTTCCCCGGCGCTATCGGCGGAAGGCGCACCGATCTGGCCGGCAGGCTTTTCAGCCGGCTGGTCGACGTCTTCGCTCATGCCCTTCTTGAAGCTGGAAATGCCCTTGCCGAAATCCCCCATCATTTCGGAAATGCGGCCACGCCCGAACAGGACGAGCACGACAACGGCGATGATGGCAATCTGCCAGACACTAAGACCCATGACACTACTCTTCGGTTAGAGGACGCTCTCTCTTATAGGGAGCCGAAAGCCGCATGGCCAGCGCCGCAAGCGGTCAGGACGAAGAATCCTCGTCCTTCTCGCTGCCTTCATCCCCATCGTCGTCAAAGGCCATCATCTCGTTATAGGCCTCGTCGACCGGATCGAGCAGGCCCGCGGCCTTCAGCTCGTCGATGCCGGGCAGATCGCGGCGGCTGGCAAGGCCGAAGTGGCTGAGGAATTCAGGCGTCGTGGCATAGATCAGCGGCCGCCCCGGCACCTCGCGCCGCCCCACCGAGCGCACCCAGCCCGCCTCCATCAACACGTCGAGCGTGCCCGAAGAGGTCTGCACCCCGCGGATCGCCTCGATCTCGGCGCGGCTGACCGGCTCGTGATAGGCGACGATGGCAAGCACCTCGGTGGCGGCGCGACTCAGGCGGCGGACCTGCTCGCGCTCGCGCCGCAGCAGGTGGGCAAGATCGGGCGCGGTCTGGAATTGCCAGCGCCCGCCCCGCTCGACCAGCCGCACGCCGCGCTCAGCATAGTGATCGGCCAGCTCGGCCAGCGCCGCGCCGACCGCTGCGCCTTCGAGGTGGGTGGAAATCTGATCCTTGGTCAGCGGCTCTTCCGCCGCGAACAGGCAAGCCTCGACCGCGCGCACCAAGTCGTCGGGAGGGGGCGAATCGCTCATGACACCATCCGGCGCAGATGGAGCGGGCCGTAGGTCGCCTCCTGCCGCAGTTCCGCCCGCCCCGTGCGCGCAAGCTCCAGCGCGGCGACAAAGCTGGAGGCCAGCGCCGAGCGCTTCAGGCGCGGATCGGCCTGGGCGGGCAGAAAACTACGCAGTTCAAGCCAGTCGCGTGTCACCCCGAGCATGGCGGCGACGCGCTCAATCGCCGTATCGAGGCTCATCACCGGGCGTTCGCGGACCATGTGCACCGCTGGTTCGTTGCGCAGCTTGATCTGGCCATAGGCGTTGATGAGATCGTACCAGTCGCAGCTCCAGGCGCTTTTGGTGAGCACCCGCAGCCCTTCCGGTGCACCGCGCGCGAAAACGTCGCGGCCTAGCCGGTCGCCCGCCATGAGCCGCGCTGCCGCCTCGCGCATCGCGCCCAGCCGTTGCAGCCGCAGCTGCAGCCTGAGCGCCAGTTCCTCAGGGCTCGGGTCTTCCTGCTCCTCGCGTGGGAGCAGCAGCGCGCTCTTGAGATAGGCCAGCCACGAGGCCATCACGAGGTAGTCGGCGGCGATCTCCAGCTTCAGCGCTTCGGCCTGCTCGATATAGGCGATGTACTGATCAACCAGTTCGAGGATCGAAATGGCCTTCAGATCGACCTTCTGCCTCCGCGCCAGATCGAGCAGCAGGTCAAGCGGGCCTTCCCAGCCATCGAGTTCGAGGTAGAGCGCGTCCTCGTCATGCGCGCTCGGAGCAGCGGGGCCGGCCCAGTCGTCATCGGCAGGCGAAGCATTCGCGGCTCCCGGTTCGCTCATGCCCGCTCCTCGGCGAGCGCCAGCAGGCTGTCGCGCTTTGCCAGCAAGTCTTCACGACGCGCAAAGTCAGCCACCTGCGGCACGGCCAGCGCCGCATCGAGCCGTCCACGCGCCGCATCCGAGATAGCGGGCAGGCGCTCGGCAGTGCCGACCATGTCATCCATCTTGGCCCAGCAGTTGAGCACCACATCGCAGCCCGCCGCAATCGCGCGTTCGGAGCGTTCGGGCACGCTCCCGTAAAGCGCCTCCATGTCGATATCGTCGGTCAGCAGCAGGCCGGAAAAGCCGATTTCGCCGCGAATGATCTCGTCAATCACCGTGCGCGAAAGCGTGGCAGGATTGTCCGCGTCCCACGCCATGTAACGGATGTGTGCCGACATCCCGATCGGCGCATCGGCCAGGCTGCGGAACGGTGCGAGGTCACGCTCCAGCTCCTCGGCGCTCGCCTCCACCACCGGCAAATCCTTGTGGCTGTCGACCGTAGCGCGGCCATGGCCCGGCATATGCTTGACGCAGCCGGTCACCCCGCCGCGCGCAAGGCCATCGAGCACTGCCCGGCCAAGCGCCGCCACCTGCATCGGTTCGCTGCCCAGCGCGCGGTCGCCGATCACGTCGTGCGTGCCTTCCTGCCGCACGTCGAGCAAGGGCAGATAGTCGACCGTGATGCCGACCTCGGCAAGATCGAGCGCCAGCGCCTCGGCATTGGCGCGCGCGGCCTCGATCGCGCTGGCGGGGGCCAGCTGATACAGTTCGGCAAACCGGGCACCGGGCGGGAAAGCGGTCCAGGTGGGCGGCGTCATCCGCGCCACGCGTCCGCCTTCCTGATCAATCGAGATCAGCAAATGGTCGCGCCCGTGCAGTGCGCGCAACTCGCCGGTCAGCGCACGCACCTGTTCGCGATTGCCCACGTTGCGCCCGAACAGGATGTAGCCCGCCGGGTCGCATTCGCGGAAGAAAGCGCGCTCGTCATCGGTCAGGGTAAGACCGGAACAGCCGAAGATAGCCGGGATCATGCCCATAGCTTACGCACGAAAGCGCGCTTTTGGGCAAGTGGGCAGGCGGTGCGGGCGGGGAAAAATCCCCGCCCGTAACTTGCTTAGCGCTTTACCTGGCAGTCGCCGCCAGCGGCGCGGACCGAACGGCACGCCTCCTCGGCAGCCGCGCTGGAGCTGGCCATCGCCTGCAGGCGATAGACGGTCGCTCCGTCAACCACGGCTTCCTCGATCCGGTGCTTGAGGCCGCTGAGCGCTTCGTAGCGGTTGCGCACATCGACCCAGCCCTCTTCCGCGCGCTTGCGGTTGGAATAGGCGGCAACCTGGATCGGCACACCGCTGACACTGCTGGTCGCAGAAGGCGTCGGTGTCGGGGTAGCCGTTGCCGTCCCCTCGCCCTGCGTGCGATCGAGGCTCGGAGTTGCGTTGTCGCTGCTTGCGAGTTGCGAATCGCGGCTCTGGCCTTCGCCGACTTCGAAGCTCATGTCGCCGGTGCCTGCCACCTCGGTCCCGCCGGGATCGTCGGGCGCGGTACGGTAGGGCTCATCAGGAGCCTCGATCGTGCTGCCTTCGGGCAGTTTCTCACCATCGTCAGCGGGCTGCGAAAGGAACCACAGCAGGGCAAGCAGGCCGAGCAGCGCAGCCAGCGCCACCACCACGAGCGCCACCAGCCGACCAACATCGACCCCACCCTCGTCATAGTCCTCGTCCGATTCGAGCCACGGCAGCCGCTCGTCCATATCGTCGATCATCAACGGCTGTTCGGGAGCACCATCCTCGCTGGGCTCGCCAGTCGATTCGACGGTAGTTTGCTCAGGTGCGATTTCGCCTCCGGTCGGGCTTGCGTCATTCTCGCTGCCCGACTGATCGGAGGCGCCGCTCAAGTTCCGATCATCGCCACCAGTACTCATTACCTACAACTCCTCCACCGCCTCCACTCCAAGAATGGCGAGGCCGTTACGGACAATCTGCCCGATCTGCACTGCGAGGAAAAGCCTTGCCCCAGAGACCTTTAAATTCTGTGCCACGATGATGCGTTTTTCGGGATCATCGTTACCCATGTTCCACCAGCCGTGGAGCGCTCCGGCCAGTTCGTAGAGGTAAAAGGCGATCCGGTGCGGCTCACGCGCGCGTGCGGCGGCCTCCACCTCGCGCGGGAACTGGGCGGCAAGCTTGATCAGCGCCAGTTCGTCTTCGCCCAGCAAGGCGGCCTGATCGGCCAGCGGCTCCACGCCTTCCTCCGCCGCGCGGCGCAGGATCGAGCAGATCCGGGCATGGGCATATTGCACGTAGAAGACCGGGTTGTCCTTGCTGGTCTCCACCACTTTCACGAAGTCGAAGTCCATCTGCGCATCGGGCTTGCGGGTCAGCATCGAGAACCGCACCACGTCCTTGCCGACCTCTTCCACCATATCGGCAATGGTGACGAAGTTGCCGGAACGCTTGGACATTTTGGCCGGCTGGCCATCGCGCAGCAGCTGCACCATCTGCACCAGTTTGACGTCGAACGGGATCACCTTGCCCTCGCCCTCGGCGAGAGCGGCGACGGCGGCCTTGATCCGCTTGACCGTGCCGGCATGGTCCGCGCCCCAGATGTCGATCAGCGCATCGGCGCTTTCGGCCTTCTGCATGTGATAGGCGAGGTCAGCGCCGAAATAGGTCCACTTGCCGTCGCTCTTCTTGATCGGGCGGTCCTGATCGTCGCCGAACTTGGTGCTGCGGAACAGCGGCAGTTCGACCGGCTCCCAGTCTTCCGGCGGGGCCTTGCCCTTGGGCGCTTCAAGCACGCCATCGTAGACCAGATCGTGCGCGCGCAGCCATTCTTCGGCCTGCTCGGGCTTGCCCGCCGCCTGCAATTCGGCCTCCGAGGAAAAGACATCGTGCTTGATGCCCAGCATCGCGAGGTCGGCGCGAATCTGGTCCATCATCGCGGCGACCGCCTTGCCCCGGAACAGCAGCAGCCATTCGCTTTCGGGCGCATCACGGTAGGTATCGCCGAATTCGTCGGCCAGCATCTTGCCGATGGGTTTGAGATATTCGCCCGGATACATCCCCGCCGGGATCTCTCCGATATCCTCGCCAAGCGCCTCACGATAACGCAGGTGCGCCGAGCGGGCGAGCGTATCGACCTGGCTGCCCGCGTCGTTGACGTAATATTCCTTCGTCACCGCGTGACCGGCATATTGCAGCAGGTTGGCGAGCGCATCGCCGACCACAGCGCCACGGCAGTGGCCCATGTGCATCGGGCCAGTTGGATTAGCCGAGACATATTCGACGTTCACGCTCGTGCCCGCGCCCATGCCCGAGCGGCCATAGTCGCTGCCCAGCGACGCGATCGCGGCTAGTTCCTCTTCCCAGACCCTGCGGTCGAGGCGCAGGTTGATGAAGCCCGGCCCGGCGATCTCGGCCGAGACGATCTCCGGATCGCGACTCAGGTGTTCGACGATCTTCTCGGCCAGCGCGCGCGGATTGGTGGCGGCAGGCTTGGCCAGCACCATCGCGGCATTGGTGGCAAGGTCGCCATGCGAGGGGTCGCGCGGAGGCTCCACCGCGACATTGGCGCGGTTCACGCCAGCGGGCAGAACCGCCTCTGCTTCCAGCGCCGAGAGCACGGCATCGATACGGGCCGCAAAGGCGGCATAGAGCGTTTGAATATCCGACATGGCGCGCCGTTAGCCCAACCGCGCGCCCATATCCAGCGGGCGTTAGCGGGTCGCGTTGTAGGCGAGCTGCTCTTCGGTCAGCTGGAAGCCGATCAGCAGCTCGAACGTGGCCTTCGCCACGGCGGCGCGCACATCGGGTTCGGTCAGCGGATCGATGGCGGCGTCGTCCTCGCCCGCGCGGCGCTTGCGCGTGATGCGCTCACGGATATCGGCGGGCAAAGTCGCCTCGGCCCGGTCGACCCAGGCTTCCGCGGTGCCGCTGGCCTGTGCCCGCGCCTGACCGTCGGCAAAGCTGACCTGCACCGTGCCAATGCGCTTGGCCACGACATTGTCGTTGCCGCGCACCACGGTCGAGAAATAGGGCAGCTCCACCGTGCGCGCGCCGGCGGTGTCCTCGCGGCTGGCGACCACGTCGAAGGTGGCCGAGGTGAACACCTGACCGCCATTCTCATCGCAGGTGGCGCGGACGTTGGTGATATAGGCGGTCACGTCGAGCGCATCGAGCGTGCGCGCATCGGCGGGCGTAAAGGTGGTGATGTCGCCGGTGTAGATCGGCACGCCGACAGCCGGACAGGTCGAGCGCAGCGCGGTAATGCCCACGCCCTGCTCGATCACAATATCGCCCTCGCTCCTGCATCCGGCCAGCGCCATAAGTGTGGCCAAAGCGCCGGTGGCGATAATCCTCGGGTGCATCGAATGTCCTCGCATCTCTTGGTGGCGGGTGCCCTAACCCTTTCACAGCGCGGTCACAAGCGCTAGAGGCCGGGATATGAACGCCCCCTTTCCAAGCCAATCGCCCAATGGCGAGGCAAAACCTCCGCTGACCGTGCTGATCGCCGCCCCGCGTGGTTTCTGCGCCGGGGTCGACCGGGCCATCGAGATCGTCGAGCGCGCGCTTCAGCGCTATGGCGCGCCGGTCTATGTCCGCCACGAGATCGTCCACAACAAATATGTGGTCGAGAACCTGCGCGCCAAGGGCGCGGTGTTCGTGGAGGAGCTGGACGAGGTGCCCGCCGATGGCCACGTGGTGTTCAGCGCGCACGGCGTGCCCAAGTCCGTTCCCGCCGAGGCCGAGCGGCGCAAGCTGATCTATCTCGATGCAACCTGCCCGCTGGTGAGCAAGGTTCATCGTCAGGCCGAACGACAGATCGAGAAGGATCGCCACATCATCTTTATCGGCCACGAAGGCCACCCCGAGGTGATCGGCACCATGGGGCAGGTGCAGCCGGGCCAGATGACGCTGGTGGAAACGGTGGCGGACGTGGCCAACCTGCCCTTCGCGCAGGACGTGCCGCTCGCCTATCTCAGCCAGACCACGCTCTCGGTTGACGACACCGCCGAGATCATTGCTGCGCTCGAAGCGCGCTATCCCGAGATCGCGGGGCCGAAGGCGGAAGACATCTGCTATGCCACCTCCAACCGGCAATCGGCAGTGAAGCGGATCGCCCCCGCCAGTGATCTGGTGCTGGTGATCGGCGCGCCCAACTCGTCAAATTCGCTGCGGCTGGTCGAAGTGGCTGAACGCTGCGGCACCGACGCAAGGCTGATCGAGCGCGGCGATGAAATCATGCCTGAGTGGCTCGACGGCGTGGGCACCGTCGGCGTCACCGCCGGGGCCTCTGCGCCCGAACGGCTGGTGCGCGAAGTGATCGAACGACTCGGCGAATGGCGCGAAGTTGAAGAGCGCACACTCGTTTCCGCCGAAGAAAAAATGGTGTTCAAGCTTCCGCGCGAACTCGCCGACAGCGAATAGGGCAGCGCCTTGGCCGTTTACACGCAGCTTTCCGCCGAGACGCTTGCCGAGCTGATCTCGCATTACAACGTTGGCGGGCTAGTCTCAGCCAAGGGCATCGCCGAGGGCGTGTCCAATTCGAACTGGCTGATCGAGACCAGCACCGCACGCTTCATCCTCACCATGTACGAACGGCGGATCGACCTTTCCGACCTGCCGTTCTTCCTTGATCTGCTCGACCATCTGGCCGCCAAGGGCTGCCCGGTGCCGCGCACGATCCACGACCGCGAGGGCGCCTCGTTCCGCTGGCTCGACGGCAAGGCCGTGGCGCTGATCGAGTTTTTGCCCGGTGTTTCGGTCGATCACCCGACCGAAGGACAGGCCTACAATGTGGGCACCGTGCTGGCAGAGATGCACCTTGCCGCCGAGGGCTTTGCTTCCAGCCGTGCGAACACGCTCGGCCCGGCAACATCCGCGCAGGTGCTGGCCGAATGCGGCGAGGCGGCCCTGGCCGAGATCGACCCTCAGCTGCCCGCCACGATTGCGCAGGCGCGCGAAGTGGCAGAGGCATGGCCGAGCGACCTACCGCGCTCGATCATTCACTCCGACCTCTTCCCCGACAACGTGCTGATGCGCGGCGACGAGGTCAGCGCGCTGATCGACTTCTACTTCGCCTGCACCGATGCCATGGCCTACGATCTGGCCGTGACCCATGCGGCCTGGAGCTTCACCTCCGACGGACTGGGTTATCGTGCCGAAATCGGGCGATCATTGCTCCAAGGCTATGAAAGCGTGCGCAAACTTGGCAAGGACGAGCGCGAGGCCCTACCGTTGCTTGCGCAAGGGGCGGCGCTCCGGTTCGTATCCAGCCGCGCGCAGGACTGGATCGAGACGCCCGCTGATGCGTTGGTGACACGAAAAGACCCGATGGCCTTTGTGCACCGGCTGGATTTCTACCGGCGCGAAGGGGACGGCATTTTCGCCGAGTAAGTAGGCCTGTGAGATTGATGGCGTGAAAGAAGTCGAGATTTTCACCGATGGTGCCTGCAAGGGCAACCCCGGCCCCGGTGGCTGGGGCGCGCTGTTGCGGATGGGTCCGCACGAAAAGGAACTGTCGGGCAGCGAGCCTGACACCACCAACAACCGCATGGAAATGACCGCCGTGCTGCGCGCGCTTGGCGCGCTGATCGAACCGTGCCGCGTGCACCTGCATACCGACAGCCGCTACGTGATCGACGGCATGACCAAGTGGATTCACGGCTGGCAAAAGCGCGGCTGGGTCAACGCCAGCAAGAAGCCGGTGCGCAATGCGGACCTGTGGCATGACCTGATCGAGGCCGCCAAGACCCATGATATTAAGTGGATCTGGGTGCGCGGCCACTCGGGCCATACGGAAAACGAGCGGGTCGATCGCCTCGCCAGCGACGCGGCCGACTCCGCTCGTTAAACCGGATCAGGCGTCGGAGTTGTCGACGACCTCGGCCGCGGGGCCGTTCTGCTTGATCGAATCGATGGCGTTCTTCGCACTCGCCTTGGAGGCATAGCCTTCGGTCGAGAACATAATTTCCGAATTGTACTTGAAGCGGACCCGGAACTCTCCGGCCTTGTCCTTGTAGATTTCAAAGTGATGAGCCACGAACTTGTCCTCTGGTTGCTAAAGGCAGGCTGACTATATCACGTCGCCAGCCGCTGGCTAGCCGAACCGGGCCGCCGCGTAAGGAGCCGGATCGATGCCCTGCGTCATCGCGTCGGCAGGCAGGCCCAACAGCAGCTGCGCGCCCAGCCGCGCGCCTGCCGGAGAGGTCTGGATGCCGTAGCCGCCCTGCCCCGCATACCAGAAGAAACCCTCCTGCCGCGGGTCAAAACCGTAGACCGGCGCCCGGTCAGACGCGAAGCTGCGCAGCCCTGCCCACTTGTGCTCCACCGCCTCGATCCGCCAGTCGACCACCTGTTCGAAACGGTCGATCGCGATCGCCACGTCCAGCTCTTCAGGCGCGGCGTCGCAGGGTTCGCTCGGCGTCTCGTCCTGTGGGCTGAGCCATAGCTTGCCGGCCTCGGGCTTGAAGTAAAACTGGCCCGCCAGATCAAGCACCAGCGGCAGATCCTGCGGCACTGCCGGAGCACAGCGCAGCTGCGCGATGGTGCGGCGCAAGGGCGTGATCCCCAGCGGGCGCGCACCGCAGGTGCGGGCAACCTTGTCGGCCCAGGCCCCGGCAGAATTGACGATCACGCCCGCACGCATCTCGCCTGCCGGGCCAAGGTCGACCAGCCAGCCCGAGCCTTCGCGTTCCGCCGCGTGCAGACAATGATGGGTCCGCAGGTCCACCCCGGCAGCGCGCACCCGGGCAAGGAAGTGCTGGTGCAGGCTGGCCACGTCGATATCCGCGCAGTTCGGCTGGGTGATCGCGAGGTTCCACTCGGGCCGGATGCCCGGCACGATATCGCCGATCGTCTCACCACCGATCCGCTCGATGGTCACGCCGCTATCAGCGAACCGCTCCATGAAGCCATCAACCTCGGCCCGATCCTCTTCGCGCGACAAGTAAAGCGCCCCGCGCGGAAGGAGAAAGCCGCCCTCGCGCAGCGCCTTGCCCGAAGCCATGGTCAGCGGCACGATCTCCGGCCCGCCGTAGCACTCTTCCCAGAACGCGGCCGAACGGCCGGTGGTGTGGTAGCCCGGTCGGCTCTCGGCCTCGACCACCACGATACGTCCGGCGCCGTGTTCGGCCAGCTCGGCCGCGATGCTCGCTCCCGCAATTCCGGCCCCTACGACCAGAATGTCGCAATCCTGCGCACTCATATTCGCTGTCATTCCTTGTGTGTGGTCCGCCGCGCGAGGAAGTCGTCGATCGCAGCCAGCGCCTTGTCGCGCACCGGATCGACCTCGCGCAGGATTTCGTGCTGCGCCTCATCCCCGAATTCGAGCAGTTCGGCATCGGGCAGGCGCTTGGCGGCCACGCGGATCGCGGCGGGGCTGACGAGCTTGTCCACCGCCGTTGCCACGATCATCACCGGCACATCCACGCTTTCCAGCGCGCCAGGTGCAAACAGCACCCCGGTGGAACGGATCGCAGCCAACACCCACCCCCAGCTGCCCGGACCCAGTTTCAACTCCGGACGCGCCTCGCGCCAGAATTGCTCGTCGGCATAGCGCTCCCGGTCGTGCGTGAGCAGCGACTGGCGCGCGCTCGCCCGGCTGCCCGGCTTCTCGCTGATTTTCCACGCTGCCCGCCCCGGATGGCCGAGCCGCACCATCGCATTGGCCACCAGCCGCTTGGCGAACAACGGCAGATGTTCGGGAAAGGTATCAAGCATTGGCGCCGACAGCACCAGCGCAGCGGGGCGTGGAGCCAACGCCTGTTCGAGGACGGCACGCAACACCAGATGGCCGCCCATCGAATGCCCGATCAGCACCAACGGCCCCTCGCGCCCTTCGGCCCAGTCGGCCCACAGCGCGCCGAGATCGCTCACCCAGGTGCCGAAATCGTCGATATGGCCGACATCGCCAATGCCGAACCGGCCCGATCCGCCCTGCCCGCGCCAGTCCGCCGCGCTGACCTGCCAGCCTGCCAGCCGCCAGTGCTCGAAGCTCTCCAGATATTTCTCATAAGCATCGCCGCGCCCGGCCATGAACAGCATGTGCCCGCGATGCTCAACCCCGGCAGGCGGCGCGGGCCAGTCGATCCGGCGGACCTCATGGCCATCGGCGGCCTGCCACAAGGTTTCGCGCGCAGCCGCGGGAATGGCGCGCCGGTCAAAGGCGTCCGCGTGATGGGGCTGGTGAATGGCGACCTCCCGGGTGTGGTTACTGTTTGGTAAGCACTACGAGCTAGCACCCATGCTCATGGCAAACTCACGAGAGCATGATGGTTGAAGATCCATTCCAGTACGGACTGCTGTGCGCCTTGGCAATTGCGCTGCTGATTGCTGCGTTCACCGATATCCGCAGCCGCCGCATCGCCAACTGGCTGACCGGGACGATTGCTCTGGGCGCACCGATCTATTGGTTCGCCAGCGACATGGCTCTGTGGCCCGACGTGGCCTGGCAGCTTGGGCTCGCCGTGGTGACATTTGCGGTGTTGTCGATCTTCTTCGCAATCCGCGCAATGGGCGGTGGCGACGTCAAGCTCCTCACCGCGCTGGCGCTGTGGATCGCGCCGGTGACCTTCCTCAACCTGCTGGTGATGATGGCGCTGCTTGGCGGCGTGCTCACCGTCGGGTTCGGCATGTGGCACATCTATCGCCGCCAGAAAGACAAACTGACGATCCCCTACGGCGTGGCGATTTCGATGGCCGGCCTATGGATCATCTACGGGCTCATCCACCCCGCCCTGCCCGCAGCGCAGCTAGCCGGGTGAACCCGATCTTAACCACTGACAAGCTATTGTCATGCGACCTAACCGCAAGGACCTGAAGGGGCGTATCGCACCATGGACAAGAAGAAGCTCGTATTGCTGGTTGCAGCATTGGTCGTCGCGGTAGGCACCGCGCTGGCCGCGCGCAGCATGTTCGCGGGTGCCTCCGCACCGCAGGCCGAAGCGGCCGTGGTTGAGCCGCAAGGCCCCAAGGTTCTGGTTGCCAAGCGCAGCCTCCCGGTCGGCACCATCATCACCGCCGATGCCGTGGGCTATCAACTGTGGCCCCAGGAACTGGTGCAGGATGCCTATTTCATCGACGGCGAAACCAATATGGAAAGCCTGCTTGGCACCGTCGTTCGCAACACCGTAACCGCTGGTGAGCCAGTGACCCAGGGTGCCCTGGTGGCGCCGGGCGACCGCGGCTTTCTCGCGGCAGCGCTCGGGCCGGGCATGCGCGCCGTATCGGTGCCCGTTTCGGCCCGCACCGGCGTTTCGGGCTTCGTTTTCCCGGGTGACCGCGTCGACCTCGTGCTGACTCAGAGCGTCGCTGGTGAAGGCGATGGCGGTGTGCTTAACACCTCCGAAACCGTATTGTTCAACCTGCGCGTGCTGGCCACCGACCAGGACACCGAAAGCGTTACCAACGAAGACGGCAAGACCGTGGTCCGCCAGTTCCGCGCCGTTACGCTCGAAGTTACGCCGCGCATCGCCGAGAAGATCGCCGTTGCGCAGACCATCGGCACGCTCAGCCTGTCGCTGCGCTCAATTGCCGACAACCAGTCCGAACTCGAACGCGCACTGGCCTCGGGCGACGTCGACATGCCTGACAACGCCACCCGCGATGAGGAAGAGGCGCTGCTCCGCACCGTGGTCTCCCGCCCGCGTGACAGCTCCACCACCTATGTAACCGGCGGTGACGTGTCGCGCTTCCAGCGCAGCACGATGCCCCGCCCTTCGGCCCCGCAGCAGGCCCAAGCCGAGTTTAATCCGCTCGGCCAGATGGCCGACGCTGTCGCCGCTGCCGTCCCCCAAGGCCCCACCGTCCGCGTGACCCGCGGCCAGGACGCCCCCGAACTCGAGCCCGTCGGCAAGGCCGGTGCCCTGCTCGACCGCGGCACGGCGGCGACCAGCCAGCGCTGATGCCGAGAGCAAGGTGACACCCATGAGCCACATCATCCCGCAATCGCGTCCGAACAAATTTGCCAACCTGAAAGGCCCGTCGATGCACAGCCGCCTTACCAAGATTGCGCTGAGCGCCGCCTGTGCGCTGACCCCGCTGGCAGCAGTGCCGGCCAGCCCAGCCCTGGCCCAGGGCACGATCGCCCCGGCGCAGGATATTGTCCTGTCGATCGGTCGCGGTGAACTCGTCAACGTGCCGGGATCGATGACCGATGTCTTCGTCGCCAACGATGCCGTGGCCGATGTCCAGGTCAAGTCGCAGCGCCAGCTGTTCGTGATGGGCCTGGCTGGCGGTGAAACCACGATCTATGCCAGCAACGTTTCGGGCGACATCATCTGGTCGGCCAACATCCGGGTCGGTTCGAACATCGATTCGATCGATCAGATGCTGGCGCTCGCCATGCCCGAGGCCAAGGTCAACATCGCGACCATGGGATCGAACACCGTGCTGCTGACCGGCACCGTGGGCGCACCCGAAGATGCCGCCGAGGCAGAGCGCCTCGTTTCGGCCTTCGTCGGCGAGGATACCAACGTGATTTCGCGGCTGCGCATGGCCACCCCGCTGCAGGTTAACCTGCGCGTGCGCTTTGCCGAGGTCAGCCGTTCGCTGGTCCGCTCGCTGAACTCCAATATCACGACCATCGACGGCACCGACGGCTTCCAGTTCGGCCTTGGCCGGGGTCGCAGCGGCTTCGCTCCAAACTTCAGGCCCAACAGCGCCACTGGTGTTGGCAACGCGGTCAAGACCTACATGCGTAACCCGAACTATCAGGTCGTTGACGGGGTACCGATCGGCGAGCCGTACATCGAGGTTGATGCCACCAGCATTGCTCCTCTTGCTGGTGCCACGAGCATCGCCGGTGTCGGCCGCTTTCTCGGTCTCGATATCGCCGGCGCACTCGACCTGGCGGAAACAGAGGGCCTCGTCACCACGCTGGCCCAGCCCAACCTGACCGCGCTTTCGGGCGAAACGGCAGAGTTCCTCGCTGGCGGTGAATTCCCGATCCTGGTGCCGCAGCCGCTTGGCACGAACTCGATCGAATACAAGAAATACGGCGTCAGCCTGAGCTACGCCCCCACGGTGCTGGCCAATGGCCGCATCTCGATGCGCGTGCGCCCGGAAGTTTCGGAGCTGTCGTCGCAGGGTGCCGTCACCCTGAACGGCAACTCCATCCCCGCGCTGACCACGCGCCGCGCCGAGACGACCATCGAGCTGGGCTCGGGCGAAAGCTTCATGATTGCCGGCCTGCTGTCGAACAACGCCCAGAGCACAATCGACAAGACACCCGGCGTGGGCGATCTGCCGATCCTGGGCAACCTGTTCCGCTCGAACCAGTTCCAGCGCGGCGAAACCGAGCTTGTGATCGTCGTCACGCCCTATCTGGTGACGCCAATCAGCGATCGCGAGATCAGCCTGCCGACCGATGGCTACGCCTCGCCCAACTTCGGCGAGCAGTTCTTCCTCAACCGCGAAACGGCGGGCCGTCCGGGCGCTGTGCGACCGATGCCGCGCTCCGCTGACGAGGCCGGTGCCAATCCGGAAGTGAGCGCTGCCGATCAAAGCGGCGACGCCCTTGCCGAAGGCGCACCTAGCGACACCCCCGCCCAATCCGCCGCGGCTGCCCGCCCCGGCTTCAGCATGAACTGAGAAGGGTTTTCACGATGACCAACAGCCGCAATCGCGCCGCCACAACGGTCCTGGCCCTCTCGCTCGCGCTGGGCCTTGGCGCTTGCTCCACATCCGAGGCGGCCAAGAACGGCACGCTCTATTCGGTCCATCAGCCCGTCGTCGAGCGTAACAACTACACGCTCGATCTTGCGACCAATGCTGGCGGCCTGCCGATCAGCGAACAGCAACGACTGGCCGACTGGTTCGAGGCCATGGACATCGGCTACGGCGACCGCATCGGCCTTGATGCCGCGGTCGACAATCCCGCCGTGCGCGAGGACGTCGCCGCCATCGCCAGTCGCCACAGCCTGCTGCTGAGCGAAGGCGCCCCGGTGACCGAAGGCTTCATCGATCCGGGCAAGGTGCGCATCGTGATCACACGCTCGCACGCCTATGTCCCCGATTGCCCGGACTGGTCGGACCAGTCCGGCACCACGCTCGGCAACAACACCTCCCCCAACTTCGGTTGCGCGGTCAATTCGAACCTGGCGGCGATGATTGCCGATCCCGAGCACCTGCTCGAAGGCGCACGCGGAACGGGTGAGACCACGGTGATGACCTCGACCCGCGCCATCCAGTCCTATCGCGAACAGGCTCCGACCGCCTCTGATGGCGTCTCGGCTGTCGCCAGCACGGGGAACTAAAGACCATGAGCGCCTCCTGGAAACCCAATCCGATGGGGAACCGCGATCCCTTCGCCGCCTATATCTGCGACGAGGCCGCGCTTGATGTGCTGCGCCCGGTCGTGACCGAAATGGGCTGGCAAAGCGAGAAGTGCAACAAGGGCGGCCTGCGCAACGCGGTGCAGTCGCTGTCGATCTCCGCCAGTCCCGCCATCCTGATGGTGGACCTGTCCGAAAGCGGCGACCCGCTGAATGACATCAACGCACTCGCTGAGGTCTGCGAGCCGGGCACGGTGGTGATTGCCATCGGCCAGGTCAACGACGTGCGCCTCTACCGCGATCTGCTGTCGAGCGGCATTCAAGACTATCTGCTGAAGCCGCTGTCGGCCAATCAGCTGCGCGATTGCCTGACCCAGGCGCAAGCCGTGTTCAGCAACCCGCGCGGAGCCGATGGCGCCGAGGGTCGCGAACACATCGCGACCGCGGTCGTCGGCACGCGTGGCGGCGTCGGTGCTTCGATGCTGGCAACCTCGCTCGCCTGGCTGTGCTCGACCGAGCATGATCGCACGACCGCGCTACTCGATCTCGACGTGCATTTCGGCACCGATGCGCTGTGCCTCGACCTCGAACCGGGCCGCGGCCTGACCGATGCGATCGAGAACCCCAGCCGCATCGATGGCCTGTTCATCGAACGCGCTGCGATCCGCGCCAATGAGAAGCTGGCGATCATGTCGGCAGAAGCGCCGATCAACTCGCCGCTGATGACCGATGGCACCGCCTTCCTGCAACTGCAGGAGGAGTTCCGCGCTGCTTTCGACATGACCATCGTCGATCTGCCGCGCAACATGCTGATCAACTTCCCGCACCTGCTCGCCGAGGTAAACGTCGTCGCGCTGGTGTGCGAACTGACGCTGGCCTCGGCCCGCGACACGATCCGCATCCTGTCCTGGCTCAAGAGCAATGCACCCAACGCCCATCCGATGGTGGTGTGCAACAAGGTGCAGACCGGCGCGGCCGAAATCTCCAAGGCGGACTTCGAAGCCTCGATCGAACGCAAGATCAACTACATGATCCCGTTCGACCAGAAAGCCGCCGTCAATGCCGCCAAGCTGGGCCAGACCTTCGTCGAAGCCAACAAGAATGCCAAGGCAACGGCCCCGATCAACCAGATCGCCAGCATCATCAGCGGGATCGCCGAAGATGACGGCGAAGCCCTCGCCAATTCGTCCAAGGCCAGCTCCTCACTGCTCGACAAGCTCGACTTGAAGGCGCTGCTCGGCGGCTCGAAGGCGAAGGCCAATGCTGCTCCGGCAGAATGAACCAAGCCAGCCAATCCGGCTCCCGGCGGGCAGATGCCTGCCCATCCCCTTGCCGGGGATATGACGGGTGAAAGAAGGTAGACGATGAACATCCTCCAGCTCCTGCTCGTCGGCGGTGGACTGATGACGCTGATGGTCCTCGGCTATCTTCTCCTCGTCGGGCCAAACCCCAATAAGGAAAGCGCGCGCCGCCTGCAGGCCGTGCGCTTCCGCCATTCCGAGAGCACCACCGATCGGGTGGAAAGCCAGCTGAAGAAGGCAATCGCCGCGCGCCGCCCGAAGGGCAGCCGCCTTGCCGGGTCAGGCTCGCGTAGCGAGGCGTTGGCACTTCGCCTCGCCCGCACCGGCAAAGGCTGGACGGTCACGCAATATATGTATGCCTCGGCCGGCCTCGCGGTGACCATCGCCGCGCTGCTCTACCTGCAGACCGGCGCCGCCATGCTGGCGCTGGGCCTGGGCCTGATGATGGGCGCTGGCATCCCGCATTTCGTGGTCGGCTATTTTACCAAGCGGCGCTTGTCCCAGTTCAACGCCAAGTTTCCCGATGCCATCGAACTGCTCGTGCGTGGCCTGCGCTCGGGCCTGCCGGTCGCCGAAACGCTCGGCGTGGTGGCGCAGGAAGTGCCCGGCCCCGTGGGCGCGGAGTTCCGCGGCGTGGTCGAACGCATCAAGATCGGCCGCACGATGGAAGAAGCGCTGCAGGAATCCGCCGACAAGCTCGGCACAGCCGAATTCCAGTTCTTCGTCATCACGCTGGCGATCCAGCGCGAAACCGGCGGCAACCTGGCCGAAACGCTTTCAAACCTGGCTGACGTGCTGCGCAAGCGCGCGCAGATGAAGCTCAAGATCAAGGCCATGAGCTCGGAATCGAAGGCCTCGGCCTATATCGTCGGCGCGCTGCCGTTCATCGTGTTCGGCCTGATCTACTGGATCAACCCCAGCTACATCGGCGGCTTCTTCGAAGATGACCGCCTGATCGTCACCGGCCTCGGCGGCCTCATCTGGATGAGCATCGGCGCCTTCATCATGGCCAAGATGGTCAGCTTCGAGATCTGAGCGAGGAAGGATAAGGCACATGTCACAGGGCGGACCCACCCTCCTCGGCGTCGACATCATTCTTGTCGGCTCGATCCTCGCAGCCATCGCCGCGATGGCCGTGATCTTCGCGATCTATACCGCCGTCACGGTGAAAGACCCGATGGCCAAGCGCGTCAAAGCGCTCAACGCGCGGCGCGACGAGCTGAAGTCGGGCATGATCTCGACGACCTCGCGCAAGCGCCAGAGCCTGGTGCGCCGCTCCGACACGACCGACAAGATGAAGGACACCCTGCAGGGCATGAAGGTGCTGCAGGAAAGCCAGGTCAAGGTCATCCAGCAGAAGCTCGCCCAGGCAGGCTACCGCAACAAGGAACTGGCCGTCGTCATCATCTTTGCCCGGATGGTGTTGCCAGTCGTGCTCGGCCTGATCGGCGTGGCGATGTTCTACTGGTCCGACATGTTCCCCGATTGGGGCAGCTTCAAGCGGTTCATGGGCTTCGCTGTCCTGGTGATCCTGGGCTACAAGGGGCCGGAGCTGTTCATTTCGAACGTTGCCAACAAGCGCACCAAGGCCATCCAGAAGGGCCTGCCCGACGCGCTCGACCTGCTGGTGATCTGCGCCGAGGCCGGCCTCACAGTCGATGCCGCCTTCAACCGTGTCGCCCGCGAACTGGGCCGCGCCTATCCCGAACTGGGCGACGAATTCGCGCTGACCGCGATCGAGCTGTCGTTCCTCACCGAACGGCGCCAGGCCTTCGAGAACTTCGCCTATCGTGTCGATCTCGACGCGGTGCGCGGCGTGGTCACCACCATGGTGCAGACCGAACGCTATGGTACCCCGCTCGCCTCGGCGCTGCGCGTGCTGTCGGCTGAATTCCGCAACGAGCGCATGATGCGCGCGGAAGAAAAGGCCGCGCGCCTGCCCGCGATCATGACTGTGCCGCTGATCCTGTTCATCCTGCCGGTGCTGTTCATCGTCATTCTCGGCCCGGCGGCCTGTTCGATTGCCGATGCCTTCTCGGGCGGGGGACCAGGCGCCAACTAGGTCCCCTTCCTCGCCAGCCTCATGGGCAAAGGCTCGCGCCGCTAGCCGATTCCGAAGTTGTCGCTCTCGATGTCATCGGAATCGACCATCTCGGACTGCATGTGCAACCGGTCGAGCATCGCTCGGAACATGTCGAGTTCCGCAGCGCTGAACCCGTCGCAGATGCGCCGCTCCATCTCCCGTGCGAGCGGCATGATCTGCCCGTGCATCTCGCGCCCTGTGGCGGTCAGGTCGAGGAGGTGCGAACGGCCGTCCTGTTCGTTCGGCGTGCGCTCCACCAGGCCACGATCCTCCAGCACCTTGCAGGCCCGGTTCACCGCCACCTTGTCCATCAGCGACAGCCGGGTGAGGTCGCGCTGGGTAATCTTTCCGAAGTCGCCCAGCAGCGCCATCACACGCCATTCCGGAACCGACAGGCCCCAACGGGCACGGTATTCCTGCGCAATCCTGCCGCTCACCGCGTTCGAGGCGATGGACAGCTGATAGGGCAAAAACCGGGCGAGAGGAGCTATTTGTTGCATCGGCAACTATCCTTCAACAACTGGAGCGAAATTGCAAGTATCGCTCGTCAGGTGTCCTAATCTGGCAATGCTTGCAACACCCGTGCCGCGACAGCATCAAGTTTCGCGGCTCCTGATCCGCTGAGGTTTTCGCGCGCCGAGACGATGGCGGTATCGAGCACGGTGTCGATCGGGCTGGCCGAACGCGCGCCGGGCAAGGCCCCGGCGAGTTCGGCGATCAGCGCGCGCGCCTTGTCGGCATTGGCGCGCATGACGCCGAGTATCTCGGCAACATCGACGTCGGCATCGCTCTCGCGCCAGCAGTCGTAGTCCGTCACCATGCCGACCAGCGCATAAGGTAGCTCGGCCTCGCGGGCGAGCCGCGCCTCGGGCATGGCAGTCATCCCGATGACCTGCCCGCCCCACTGGCGATACATGTGGCTTTCCGCACGGGTCGAGAATTGCGGCCCCTCTATCGCGACGTAAGTGCCGCCCTCATGGACCTTTGCGCCCGCCTTGGCCGCCGCCTCTCCCGCCAGCTTCGACAGCCGCGGGCAAACCGGGTCGGCAAGTGGCACATGGGCAACAACACCGTCGCCGAAGAAGCTGCGCGCGCGGCCCAGCGTGCGGTCGATCAGCTGGTCCACCACCACGAAGTCACCCGGCGCCATCTCCTCGGCAAGCGACCCGATGGCGCTGATCGCGACGATATCAGTCACCCCGCAGCGCTTGAGCGCGTCGATGTTGGCGCGGTAGTTCACTTCCGAGGGCGCCAGCCTGTGCCCTGCCCCATGGCGAGCGATAAAGCTGAAGCGGACGCCGCCAATATGGCCGGTCGTGATCGGGCCGGAGGGCTCACCAAAGGCACTGGCGACGCGGATTTCCTGCGCCTCTTCAAGCGCGCCCGGCTCATAGAGGCCGGAGCCGCCGATCACCCCGATATGCCATTTGCCACTGGCTTTGGTTTTCGTGTTTGGCACCGTATTCTCCAGTCCGGGTTCGAGGAAACTCATGGGCGCCCCTGCCTTAGCGGCGAGTGCCAACCTCTTTCCAGCGGCATTTATGGCAGACAAAGGAGTCATCGAAACTGGAGGGCCGCTGGCAGCTGTGGCAAATCTGCAACACGACTGAAGCAATATCGCAATCCAACATGATATTATTTGAAACTAAATCCTTCCTAAAGCACTTGTCTGCTCAAGTGAACGTTGCCTGCTGTCCGGTTCGCAACGGATATGCAGATGGCATTATACGATTCACGATTACTCGGGTCACACTTGACCGCTTACTAGGGACTGCAACCTGTGAAGCTTCAATCAATTCTCAAGGGCGCGAGTGCGCCTATCGCCCTTTCTGTCGCGTTGACGGCCAACCCTGTGTTCGCACAGGAATCGGTAGAAGCGCTGGACGCCGCCGTTTCTACTTCCAGCGAGGGTGACAGTGTCATTTTGGTCACGGGCTCGCGCATCGTGCGTCCGGAAGCCGACAATGCCGCACCCGTCGTGGCCATCACGGCCGAGAACATCGAGCAGTCAGGCGAAACCAACCTCACCGAACTGCTGTCGCAGACCCCTGCTCTGATCGGTTCGGAAACCAACTATTTTGCAGCCGGCTCGCAGGCCCGCACGGGCGCCGCTGGCGTCAACCTGCTGGATCTGCGTAACCTTGGTCCCAAGCGTACGCTGGTGCTGGTCGATGGCCGCCGCCACGTTGCGGGCGTCCCCGGGGAAGCCGCAGTCGATATCAACAGCATTCCCATGGCGCTGGTTGAGCGCGTCGACGTGCTGACTGGCGGCGTGTCTTCGATCTACGGCGCTGACGGCGTTTCGGGCGTGGTCAACTTCATCATGAAGCGCGACTTCGAAGGCCTCGACGTGCGTGCACAGCAAGGCATCTCGGACTTCGACGATGCCGAAAGCACGCTGTTCTCGGTCACCGCCGGGCGCAATCTCGCTGGCGGCCGCGGCAACCTGGCCTTGTCCTACGAGTACCGCCGTGAGGAACGCGTCAACTTTGGCGATCGCCCCCACGGTCGTTTCGACGCAGAGCTGCTGGTTCGCAACCCGCTCGATCACCCCGATGACCCGAACGTCCCAGACGAAGTGCCGCTGCCCTATATTGGCTGGGCCGACAGCTCGCCGTACGGCAAGCTTTTCACCGGCGGAACCAATTATCGCGGCGATGGCGCTGTGTACAATGATGGCACCTTCCTGCCCGGCTCGAACTTCCGTTCGACCGGCAGCCCCACCACCGACGATACGCCGGTCGCCAACTATCAGGGTGACCTCCAGGCGCAGACCGAGCACCACACGGCCAATCTCTTTTTCAACTATGAGATGACGCCGAGCGTGAATTTCTTCGCCGAGGGCAAATATGTCAGCAGCAAGGCCTTCACCGTTGCTCAACCGTCATTCGACTTCGGCTACTTTGTCGGCAACGACAACCCCTTGATCCCGCAGAACGTGCGCGATGAAGTGAACGCCCTCGGCGCCAATGGCTACGGCGGTGTCGTCGTGTATCGCGACAACTTCGACCTCGGCACCCGCAACGAGTATAACAACAGTGAACTGCTCCGCACCGTGGTCGGTTTTGAAGGTGACCTGGCGGATAACGCCCGCTTTGAACTAAGCTATACCTTCGGTCGTAACGCCACCAACTTCCAGCTTACCAACTATCGCCTCGAGGACCGCTTCTACGCTGCCCTCGACGCGGTGGACGAAGGCGAGTTCCTCACTGGCACGCCCAACGGCAATGTCGTGTGCCGGGTTAGCGTCGATGGCAGCGGTATCGTTGACAGCTTCAACGGCAACTACGGTGCAGCACCGCAGACCTTTGCGCCGCAGGATTGCGTTCCGCTGAACGTGTTCGGCCAGGGCGTTGCCTCGCCGGAAGCGCTGAACTTCATCAACGTTGACCTGAACAACAGGTACACGATCACCCAGAATGTGATCAGCGGCTTCGTGTCGGGCGACCTGTCGAAGTTCTTCGAACTGCCCGGCGGGCCGATCGGCTATGCCTTCGGTGGTGAGTACCGTTCCGAAAAGTCGGTCTCGCTGTTCGATCCAATTTCCAAGCAGAGCCCCGATTTCGATCCGGGAGTTTCGGTGCTTCAGGATCTGGCGCTGCTGGCTGACGAGCACGGCAGGTTCGACGTCTACGAAGCCTTCGGCGAAATCAACATCCCGCTGCTGGCGGACATGCCCTTTGCCGAATTGCTCGAATTCACTGCTTCGGCACGTTTCTCGGATTACTCGACTTCGGGCTATGCCGATGCCTGGTCAGTCTCGGGTGTCTACGCTCCGGTGCGCGATATCAAGTTCCGGGCAAGCTATTCGGAATCGACCCGCGCCCCGAACATCACCGAACTGTTCGCTCCGCGCAGAGGCTCATTCTCTGATCTCCAGGATCCTTGTGACCCGACCAATATCGCCAACGGCACCTCGTTCCGCGAGGCCAACTGCCGCGCGCTGATCGAAGGCTTGGGAGTCGACTACGACACCTACGACTTCGCTTCGGACCCGGCATCGTCGGCTGGTATCTCCGGCGTCTTCTCTGGTAATAGGAACCTGGATCAAGAGCGTGCCAAGACCTGGACGGCCGGTGCGGTGATCAGCCCCTCGTTCATCCCGAACCTGTACCTGACCTTCGACTGGTTCAACATCGAGCTGAACAACGCGATCAATGTGACGACCCTGACCCGTCTGGCTGAGTTCTGTGTTGATTCACCGAGCATCGACAACGATTTCTGCTCGCTGATCACCCGCAGCAACAGCACCGGATTTGTTGAGTTCTATCAGCTGTCTCCGGTCAACGTGGCGATCTTCGAGACGGCGGGTGCCGACATCACGCTGAACTATTCGTACGACTTTGGCGCCAGCAACCGGATCGCTCTGCGCGGCACGCTAGGCTATCTCGACAAGCTCAACTTCCTGCCCGCCAACGGCGGTATTGTGAATGTTGACAAGGGCGAGGCTGGCGCACCCGAGTGGAACGGCAATGCCGACGTGACCTGGAGCAACGACAACTGGAACGTCAATTACGGCGTGCGGTACGTCGGCAAGAGCAGCCGCTATGCAAACGACGTGATTGCCGGCAACCCGGATATCGCCGCACCGGAGTACATCTACTTTGATGCGCGCTTCATCCACGATTTCCGGGTCGAGCACACGATCGGCGACGAGAAGCGCTTCTCCATCTACGCAGGTGTGAACAACTTCACCAACGAGATGCCCGAGCTCGGCTCGATCCGCGCCCAGACCGGCTGGCTGGGTCGCTACTACTTCGCGGGCATCCGCGTCCGTTTGGACACCCTGGGCTTCTAAGCTCAGTCCGGTCCTGACCAAAAAGAAAGGGGAGGCAGAGCGATCTGCCTCCCCTTTTCATTTGCCGCATGGAGGGCCGAGAAGCCCTACTCCACGGTGAGCACCAGCTCGCCCTCGCCCTCGTCGACCTTGACCGTCGAGCCATCGGGCACCTTGCCGGCAAGGATCATCTCGGCGAGCGGGTCTTGCACATAGCGCTGCACCGCGCGCTTCAGCGGCCTTGCGCCATAGACCGGGTCGTAGCCCACCCGGCCCAGCCAGCGCAGGCCAGCCTCGGTCAGGTCAAGCGTCACCTTCCGCTCGTCGAGTAGCTTCTGCACCCGGCCGACCTGGATCTCCACGATCGGCGCCATGTGATCCTGCCCAAGGCGATGGAACAGGATGATCTCATCGAGCCGGTTCAGGAACTCAGGCCGGAAGTGCCCGCGCACCTGCTCCATCACCTGCGGCTCCACATCGGCCACCTTCTGCCCCTCGGCGAGGTTCGACAGATACTGGCTGCCGAGGTTGCTGGTGAGGATGATCAGCGTGTTCGAGAAGTCGACCTGGCGGCCCTGCCCGTCGGTCAGACGGCCATCGTCAAGCACCTGCAGCAGCACGTTGAACACGTCGGCATGGGCCTTCTCGACCTCGTCGAACAGCACCACCTGATAGGGCCGGCGCCGCACCGCTTCGGTCAGCACCCCGCCCTCGTCATAGCCGACATAGCCCGGAGGCGCGCCGATCAGGCGGGAGACCGCGTGCTTCTCCATGAACTCGCTCATGTCGATGCGCACCATCGCGTTGTCGTCGTCGAACAGGAACGCAGCGAGCGCCTTGGTCAGTTCGGTCTTGCCGACACCGGTCGGGCCAAGGAACAGGAAGCTGCCCATAGGGCGGTTCGGATCCTGCAGGCCCGCACGCGCACGGCGCACAGCCTTGGACACGGCCTTCACCGCATCCTCCTGCCCGATCACCCGCTTGCCGAGCACCTCTTCCATCTTCAGCAGCTTCTCGCGCTCGCCTTCGAGCATCTTCTCGATGGCGACCCCGGTCCACTTGCTGACAACGGAGGCGATGTCGTCCTCGGTCACCTCTTCCTTGAGCAGCGCGTTTTCGGTCATGTCTTCGGCTTCTGCGAGGCGCTTCTCCAGCTCGGGAATGCGCCCGTAGGAAAGCTCGCCCGCCTTGGTGAGATCACCTGCACGTTGCGCCTGCTCGAGTTCGATACGCGCGGCATCGAGCTCTTCCTTGATCCGCGCCTCAGCGTGAATCTTGTCGCGCTCGTTCTGCCAGCGGGTGGTCAGCTCGGACGATTTCTGTTCGAGATTGGCCAGCTCCTCGCGCAGCGTGGAGAGGCGGTCCTTCGAAGCATCGTCGCTCTCCTTGGCAAGCGCCTGCTCCTCGATCTTGAGTTGGATGATCCGCCGGTCGAGCCCCTCGATTTCCTCGGGCTTGCTTTCCACCTCCATGCGGATGCGGCTGGCGGCCTCGTCCATCAGGTCGATTGCCTTGTCGGGCAGGAAGCGATCGGTGATGTAGCGTTCGGACAGCTTCGCCGCCGCCACGATCGCGCCATCGGTGATGCGCACGCCGTGGTGCAGCTCGTACTTCTCCTTGATCCCGCGCAGGATCGAAATCGTATCCTCGACCGAAGGCTCGTCCACGAACACCGGCTGGAACCGGCGCTGCAAGGCGGCGTCCTTCTCGACGTACTTCTGATACTCGTCGAGCGTGGTCGCACCGATGCAGTGCAGCTCGCCGCGTGCAAGGGCAGGTTTCAGGAGGTTGCCCGCGTCCATCGAGCCTTCCGAAGCGCCCGCGCCGATCAGCGTGTGCATCTCGTCGATGAACAGGATGATCTGGCCGTCGGCGCCCTTCACCTCGTCAAGCACCGCCTTGAGCCGTTCCTCGAACTCACCGCGATACTTCGCACCCGCGATCATCGAGCCGAGATCGAGGCTCATCAGCGTGCGGTTCTTGAGGCTGTCGGGCACGTCACCATTGGCGATGCGCAGCGCGAGGCCCTCAGCGATGGCGGTCTTGCCGGTGCCGGGCTCGCCGATCAGGACAGGGTTGTTCTTGGTCCGCCGCGCGAGAATCTGCACTGTGCGGCGGATTTCCTCGTCGCGCCCGATCACGGGGTCGAGCTTGCCGTCTTTCGCGGCCTGGGTCAGGTCGCGGGCATATTTCTTCATCGCGT
The DNA here is from genome assembly GCA_002337385.1 of Erythrobacter sp. UBA1916. GTDB lineage: Bacteria > Pseudomonadota > Alphaproteobacteria > Sphingomonadales > Sphingomonadaceae > Alteraurantiacibacter. Next base: position 121,246 of record DDFY01000004.1, on the reverse strand, counting down.
CATAAGCGCTTTCTGCTGAGGCAGTGTCGGCCGTGCGCCCACCGCGCAGCTCGGTGATCGCGGCGTTAAGCGCCTCGGGCGTCAGCCCGGCATCGGCCAGCGCCTTGCCTGCCGCAGTGGTCTTGGCGAGCGCCAGTGCCAGCAGCATCCGCTCGACGGTGACATATTCGTCGCCCGCCTTCTGCGCGACCTGCTCGGCCTGGTCGAGCACGCGCACCGCGTCGTTATCGAGCCCCGGAGTCTGCTGCGCCCCGCTGCCCGAGACGGCGGGATGCTTGTCCAAAGCCGCATCAACAGCATCAACCGCACGGCCCGGATCGCCGCCGGCGCGCTGGATCAGCCCGGCGGCCATGCCCTCGCTGTCTTCGAGCAAGGCCTTGAGCAGATGGTCCGGGCTGATCCGCTGATGGTTCATGCGGATGGCCACGGTCTGGGCGCTTTGCAGGAAGCCGCGCGCCCGGTCGGTGAATTTTTCGAGATTCATGGTGTACCCCTAATCCTTTCCCTGCTGAGATAGTGTTGCATAATGGCAACACAAGGCCGCTGCGCAAAAAATATGTCCCACCCTTATTGGGGTGTGTGATGGCCGGGTAAAGCCCCGGAAGCACGCTTGTCGCAAGGTGGCCGCATCGCATTCCTGCCGCGGTCACACATCTGTCTCCGCGCTGAAACGAAAGGCCCGCATAGCGCGCCCTTATGGCTAGCAGAGCACAACGCGCAGACCTTCAGACCGGATCGGTCACCGCCGCCTACGATCGCTGGGCACCGGTTTACGATATGGTGTTCGGCAAGGTCTTCACCGAGGGCCGTTCCGACGCGATCCGCGCCGCCGAGGCCGCCCTTCCCGAAGGCGGACTCGTGCTGGAGGTTGGCGTGGGCACGGGCATTTCGCTTCCCCAGTATCAGCGCAGCACGCGGCTGGTGGCGGTCGACCTGTCGGATGCGATGCTCGACAAGGCGCGCGCGCGCAAGGCCCGCCTCGGACTCGACAATGTCGAGGATATCCAGGTGATGGATGCCGAGGCCATGCGCTTTGCGGATAACAGCTTCGACGTGGTGATGGCGCAGTACATCATCACCTCCTGCCCCAACCCCGAGACCGCACTCGACGAATTCGTGCGCGTGGCCCGTCCCGGCGGCCAGATCATCATCACCACCCGCATCGGCGCGAACCTTGGTCTGCGCGGGAGGATTGAGAAATTCCTGATGCCGATAACCACCAAGCTGGGGTTCAGGACAGAATTTCCTTATGCCCGCTATGAGAATTGGGCTAATATAAACGGACGTGTCGAGCTGGTAGAGAACATACCATTGCCACCACTCGGACACTTTTCGATGTTGAGATACCGCAAGCTGGCGGAATGACTTGAAATCTCCTTGTCACAACTTGGACACGGATATTTGGACGGAGTGCATGCAATGACCGGTTTTCGCGAACAACTGCGCGAACAGCGCTGGGACGACCACCGCTACTATCACCAGTCGATCATCAATCAGGCGCTGCACTTCTTCAGCGCCTGCACCTTTCTGCTGAGCTACGTGCTGATGTGGAACTACCCCTGGCTGGCCGCGCTGCTGGGCTGGGGTTTCGCCATGGTGAGCCGTCAGGCCGGGCACTTCTTCTTCGAGCCGAAAGGCTATGACCACGTCAACGATGCCACGCACGAGCACAAGGAAGAGATCAAGGTTGGCTACAACCTGTTCCGCAAGGTGATCCTGATGGGCCTGTGGGCGATTTCGCCCCTCGTGCTTTATCTTTACCCGAGCTTCTTCGGGCTGTTTTCCCAACCCTTCACCAGCGCGCGGATGTTCTTCGAGGATCTGGGCATGATCTGGCTGGGCCTTGGCGTGGGCGCGCTGCTGTTCCGCATGGTGCAGCTGTTCTTCATCCGCGACGTGGAGACCGGCCTGGTGTGGGTGACGAAAATCATCACCGACCCCTTCACCGACTTCAAGCTCTACATGAAAGCGCCGGGCGAATGCGCCAAGGCGGCAGCAGCCTGGAGGCCTTCGCGCGGCTGATTATTCAGCGCTGCGTTTGAGAATTGGGAAGGCCGGGGCGCTGAAGAGCGCTTCGGCCTTTGTTCGTTTCGGCAGCTAGCGGACGTTATCGATTAGCAGCCTTAAGCGTACTAGTTCGTTCTGGAAGGATTGATGTAGTGAAGGAAATGCCGCGCTACATACTAGCGATAGCCATCGGCCTGCTGACTTTTGTCGTATCGTGCTACTTCTTTCCATCACCGCCAACGACACAAACCGCTCACTTAGAGTGTTCCTTCGTAGCGCCAGAGCAGTCAGCGTCAGTAGGCATCCCCTATTCCCACGAAAGAATTTTCATTATCGACTACAAAGCTGTTCTGACTAGCAATTATGTCGACGGCGGCGCAGTCCTTTGGGACGCTGATGGTCTAGCAACCTATCAAGGTGGATCGCAAAATCTGGTAGGTACGATTTTTTTACAACCCACTAATGAGGTTCGCGGGCTTGTGCTGTATCGTGATCGTTATCCGCACCAATCTGATGACTTGCGTATCTCAACGCTGAACGAAAACGGCAAACTAGACTGGGACGAGGAAACTGCGTTCGTCTACTTCGAGAACGCACCGGACAAAATGTCTCACCGCTTCGATTACAGTTGCACTGTCAAGAAATCTCAGAGTCAATAAGGTCAAAGTGTCGACGTCCGCTTCCCACCCGGAGCAGACAAAACGATCTCTCACCCCCGCCCGAACTTCGCCCTGAAACTCTCGCGCAAAATCTGCCGCTTCAAATCCTTGTTCGAAACACCCTCACCGCCCCAGCTCCAGCCATCGCCCTCGAACGCCCGTGCCGCTGCCACATAGCGGTCCGCCACCTCGGCGAACTCGGCATCGCCATAGGCGAACGAGAAGATAAACCGCCCCGAGCCGGTCCAGCCGGTCGCCAGTCCCTCGGCGCGCAGGTAGTACTGGAACATCCAGTTATAGCGCGAGGGCTTGGTGTAACAGGTGCTCCACACCGTGCCCAGATTGCCCACCCGCGGTGACAGGTCCTCCGCCTCAAGCCGCGCGTTCAACCCAGCCGCGCGCGCGTTCCAGCGCTCGTCCACGCCCGCGTAGGCCGCATCGGCCTCGGCGCTGGCGTGCCACTGCAAAAACTGGTCCATCGCCCCCATCACGCTGGGGTGCGAGTTGAAGGTGCCGCGCGCGAAGCAGATGTCGGCAGGGCGGTCGTCGCGGTAGCGTTTCATCAGGTGCGCCCGTCCGCACAGCACGCCCACCGGATAGCCGCCGCCCAGCGTCTTGCCGTAGGTCACAAGGTCGCCCTGCACGCCGAAATATTCGCTCGCGCCGTGTTTCGCGAGGCGGAAGCCGGTGAACACCTCGTCGATGATGAGCACCACGCCCGCCCTGGTGCAAACCTCGCGCAGCCGCGCCAGCCATGCGGAATAGGCCGCCCGGTCCACCCGCACGCCGCGGCTCGAATCGACCAGCGCAGAATCGCCCGGCGCATTGCTGTTCGGGTGCATCGCCTGCAGCGGGTTGACCAGCACGCAGGCAATATCCTTGCGGCTTGCCAGAACCTTCAGCGTTTGCTCGCTCATATCGGCGAGGGTCAGCGTGCGATCAGCCGAAACAGGATTGCCCACCCCCGGCTGCACATCGCCCCACCAGCCGTTGTAGCTCCCGGCAAAGCGCACGATCCGCTGCCGCCCGGTGTGATACTGCGCCAGCCGCACCGCCTGCATCACGGCCTCGGTGCCCGACATATGGAAGCTCACCGCATCCAGGCCGCTGATCGCCTTCAGCCGCTTCACATTGTCGGCCACCACCGGATGCAGGCCGCCCAGCACCGGGCCGAGCGCCGCCACCGTCTCCTCGCCGCGCTGCATAAAGCCCTTGTAGGCATCGGTGCCGAGCAGGTTCACGCCGTAGGAGCCGGTGAGATCGTAAAACCGGTTGCCGTCAAGGTCGGTCAGCATCACCCCGTCGCTGGCGGCATAGAAGCTGCCCGAGGGCAACGCTTCGCGCACAACGCGGCTGAATGGGAACGGCACGCGGTAGGTGCCGGTGAAGGCGATGTCGGGGATGCTATCGCGCATTTCGGCCGAGGCTGCCGCGCTCTTGGGAAAACGCTCCTTGAACAGGGCCGAGAGCCGCGCGAACCCCGCCTCGCGCTGCGCCGCCACATCGGCAGGCGCGCCATCGGCAGCGAAGAAGGCCTCGCGGTCGAAGTCGTAGAACGGCAGCAGGCGGCTCATCCGCTTGGCCATACGCACGTGGCCGACCAGCCCCTTGTGCTTGGCCCGGCTCAGTTGCAGCCGCCGCGGCAACTTCCAGGCGAGGAACGCGAGCGCAGCGGAACCGGCGAGCCAGGGAGCGACTGTCATCGAACTTACCTTTTCCTAGTCTTAAGACGAATCCCCATGGGGTCGCTCGCTGCAATCGGACTTTTATGAGTCAGGGATATGTCAATTTCCTGCTGACCAACCGAATTCCGCGCCACGCGCTGACGCGGTTCATGGGCTGGTTCTCCAAGATCGAGTTCGCCCCGGTGCGGATAGTGTCGATTGCGCTGTGGAAGCGCTTTTGCGCGGTCGACATGGCCGACACGAAGGAGACGCGCTTTGCCAGCCTGCATCAGGCCTTCATCCGGCAGCTGAAGGACGGCGCACGGCCCATTGATCCTGATCCGGCCACGCTCACCAGCCCCTGTGACGCCATCGTCGGGGCTTTCGGCCGGGTCGAGCGCGGCACGGCCTTGCAGGTGAAGGGCATGCCCTACCCCGTCACCGACCTGTTCGGCTCGGCGGAGGAAGCGGCGGAGTTCGAAGGCGGCTGGTATGTCACCTTGCGGCTCACGGCGGGCATGTACCACCGCTTTCACGCCCCGCACGACATTGTGGCCGAACAGCTGCGCTATATCTCGGGCGACACCTGGAACGTGAACCCGCCCACCCTCGCCCGGATCGAGCGCCTGTTCTGCCGCAACGAGCGCGCGCCCCTCACCGTGCGGCTACAGGCGACCGGCGAGAAGCTGGTGCTGGTGCCGGTGGCAGCGGTGCTGGTCGCCTCGATCCGGCTGCCGTGGCTTGATGAGAACTTTTCCATCCGCCGGGGCGGCGCGCGCACCGAGCAGCTCGACCGCGCATTTGCCAAGGGCGAGGAAATGGGCTGGTTCGAGCATGGCAGCACCATCGTGGTCTTCGCTCCATCAAACTGGGCACCGGTGGCGGGGCTGGAAACAGGCCGCAACATCCAACTGGGCCAGCCGCTGTTGCGACGGCTGGCGGGGCCCATTGCTTAGCTAGCCAAACTCACTGGAAATGCCCGCGCGGGCTGCTATTGGTTTCGTATGAAAACTGTCTTCCAGCGCAGCCTCCCGTTTGCACTTCTGGCCCCCCTCGCGCTGGCCTCCTGCGCCACGGTCGAGCAGCCCGCCCCGCTTGCCGAAACATCCGCCCCTGCCTCACCGAGCGACAGCTCCCTGGCCGCGCTCGTCGACCAGGTTCAGATCCCTTACGAACGCTTTACGCTTGAAAATGGCCTCACCACGCTGGTCCACACCGACCGCAAGGCCCCGATTGTCGGCGTCACCGTCTATTACCGCGTCGGCTCGCGGCATGAACCGCGCGGGCGCACCGGCTTTGCCCACCTGTTCGAACACCTGATGTTCGGCGGCAGCGAAAACGTCGAGAACTTCGATGTGCCGCTCGAAGCGGCAGGCTCCACCTCCACCAATGGCTCGACCTGGTATGACCGCACCAACTACGTCGAAACCGTGCCCACCGGCGCGCTCGACCTCGCGCTGTTCCAGGAAAGCGACCGCATGGGCTATCTGCTCGGCGCGATCAGTCAGGAGAAGCTCGATAACCAGCGCATGGTGGTGCAGAACGAGAAGCGGCAGAACGACAACCAGCCCTATGGCCTGCTCGACTACCTGATGGCCGAGGGCCTGCTTCCGGTGGGCCACCCCTATCGCCATGACACCATCGGCTCGATGGCCGATCTGGAAGCCGCCAGCCTCACCGACGTGCAGAACTGGTTCCGCGACAACTACGGCCCCAACAACGTGGTGCTGGTGCTGTCCGGCGATATCGATGCCGCCACCGCGCGTCCTATGGTCGAGCGCTGGTTCGGCGATATTCCGCGCGGCCCCGAAGTGGCCGAGGCCCCCGGCGGTCCGGTAACGCTCGCCGCACCGGTGGAGCGGGTGGTGACCGATCAGGTGCCCGCAACGCAGATCTATCGCACCTGGACCGGCCCCGCATTGACCGACCCCGATGCCATCCCGCTGGCGGTGGGCATGCACATCCTTGGCGGGCTGGCCTCATCGCGGCTCGACAACGCCTTGGTGCGCGGCGACGAGATCGCCACCTCGGTTACCGCCTATTCGCTCGGGTTCGAGGATATGAGCCGGCTCATCACCATGGTCGAGGTGAAGGACGGCGTGGAGCGCGAAGAGGCCGAGGCACAGCTGGTCGCCGAAACCGAACGGCTGATTGCCGAAGGCCCCACCGCTGCCGAACTGGAACGCGCGCAGACCTCGCTTATTTCCGCCACCGTTGGCGGGTTGGAGCGTGTCGGCGGGTTTGGCGGCAAGGGCATGGTTCTGGCCGAGGGCGAGCTCTATGCGGGCGACGCCGATAACTACCGCAAGGAGCTGGAAGCGATTGCCGCCCTGACCCCGGCTCAGGTGCAGGGCGCGCTGCAACGCTGGCTCTCGCGCCCGGCCTATACGCTTTCCATCGTACCGGGCGAGCGCACGCTCGATGGCGCAACCATGGGCGGCTGGGGCGATGAAGACCTTTACCCCGCGCCCGCACCCGATCCGCGCACCCCGGTGGAAGTGACCCGCACCGGCCCGCCGCGCGAAGCGCCGCCCGTGCTGCCGGTGGGCGAACTCACCTTCCCTGAGGTTGAACGCGCCACGCTTTCGAACGGGATCGAGGTCGTATTGGCCCGCCGTGACGCGGTGCCGATGGTCTCGATTGCGCTGACCTTCAAGGCAGGCTCGGTGGTCGATCCGGCAGATGCCTCGGGCCGCCACGAAACGATGATGGACCTGCTGACCGAAGGCACCACCTCCCGCAGCGCGCTCGATATCGCCATCGCGCAGGAAGAGCTGGGCAGTTCGCTCAGCGCTGGCGCAGGGGTCGAAACCTCGCAGGTCACGCTCACCACGCTCACCAGCAACCTCGCGCCTTCGATTGCCCTGATGGCCGACGTGGTGCGCAACCCCGCCTTCCGGGTCGAGGATGTCACACGGGTGAAGGAACAGCGGCTGGCCGAAATCGCGCAGGAGCTGGCTTCGCCCGGCAGCCTCGCCAGCAAGGCCTTCATGCCGCTGATCTACGGCGAAGGGCATCCCTATGCTCACGCCTCGACTTCGGGCGATCCGCAGGTCGTCTCGGCGCTGACTCCCGCCGAACTCGCTGCCGAACACACGCACTGGCTGCGCCCCGACCTCGCCCAGATCACCGCCGTTGGCGATGTGTCGATGGCCGAACTGGTCGCCGCGCTCGAAGCCGGGTTCGGCGACTGGCTGGCCCCGGCCAATGCCAGGCCCACGCGCGACCTTGCCGCCGCCACGCCCGCTCCGCATGCTCAGATCGTAGGGGTCGACCGGCCCAATTCGCCTTCAAGCTACCTGATGATCGGCCGCCTCACCCCGCTGGTGGGCGAACCCGAGGGCGTGGAAGTGGTGGAGACCGCCAACGAGGTGCTCGGCGGCGGCTTCCTCTCGCGCCTGATGGCTGACCTGCGCGAAACCAAGGGCTGGACCTATGGCATCGGTTCGCGCATCCCGGCAGCGACCGGCCAGCGCCGCTTCACCATCTCAACGCAGGTTCAGGCTGACCGGACTGGCGATTCCATCGCCGCCATCATCGACCAGCTCGAAGCCTTCCCGGCCACCGCGCCGGTCGATCCGGTCGAGCTGCAACGCGTGACCGACGGCAACGTGCGCGGCCTGCCCAACCGCTACGAAACAAACGGACAGGTGCTCGGCGCGCTGGTCCGCAACCGGGTCTATGGCCGCGACATCCGCTATCAGGCCGAGCTGCCCGATATCTATCGCGCGATGGATGCCGAGGCGCTTGATGCCGCAGCCGCCGAATATCTGGCACCCGACAACCTCACCATCGTGATCGTGGGCGACCGCGAGACCGTGGCGCCGCAGCTCGACCAGCTGGGCATGGACGTGACCTGGCTCGACGCCGAAGCGCTCTGAGCAATCAAGGAAGGCAAGCAATGTCAGTAGCCGGAACTTACGAATTCAGCGTCGATACGCCGATGGGCGCACAGTCGGGCACCATGACCGTGGTGCCCGATGCCAGCGGCACGGCCTTCACCGGCACGATCGAAGGCTCGCTAGGCCATATCGAGGTCGACGATGGCTCCATCGTGGGTGACACCCTGACCTGGTCGATGCGCATGTCCTCACCGATGCCGATGGGGCTCGATTGCGAGGCGGTGGTGAGCGGCGACGATGTGAGCGGAACGGTGCGCGCCGGGATCTTCGGCTCGATGGCGCTGACCGGCAAGCGGATAGCCTGACCGGCGTTCAGCGCATGAACTGTCCGCGCAAGGCCTGATAGGCGGCGGCCGTAGCGGTGTTCGCCAGATTGAGCGAGCGGACCTTATCGCTGCACATCGGCAGGTTCACCATCTGCTCCCGGTGCGCGGCGACGATCTCCTCCGGCAGCCCCTTGGTTTCGCACCCGAACACCAGATAGGCATCCTCGGGATAGTCGGGCTCGTAGAAGCTGCGCGGGGCATATTCCTCGAACAGGAACATCTGGTCGGCGCGCGGCGCACGCTCGGCCACGAACGCCTCCCAGTTCGGAAATTCCGCCAGCCGGATATGCTGCCAATAGTCGAGCCCCGCCCGCTTCAGCCGCGTGTCGCTGATGGTGAAGCCCAACGGATGGATCAGCACCAGCTCCATATCGAGCGCCACGCAGGTACGCCCCACCGACCCGGTGTTACCGGGAATTTCGGGGTGGACGAGGACGATAGCGGGACGCACGGAGCGCCAATCAGCCCAGCTTGTCTTTCAGGATCTGGTTCACCACCGCCGGGTTGGCCTTGCCCTGCATCGCCTTCATCGTCTGGCCGACGAAGAAGCCGAAGAGCTTGTCCTTCCCGCCGCGATATTCGGCGACCTTGTCCTCGTTGGCAGCCATGATCTTCTCGATGGCTTCCTCGATCGCGCCGGTGTCGCTGACCTGCTTGAGGCCCTCTGTATCGGCGATCTCGTCCGGCTCGCGACCCGTCTTGAGCACGATCTCGAAGATTTCCTTGGCCTGACCGCCGCTGATCTCTCCCGCGTCCTGCATCTTGAGGATCGCGGCCTGACGTTCAGGCGTGGCATTGGCCATGTCGCCCTCGTCACCGAGCGCCTTGATCACGCCCGGCGCGACCGACAGCGACCAGTTCGCCACCGGCGTGGCCACCTTGGCTTCCGGCTTGCCGAGCGCCTTGGCGGTCTCGGCCAGCAACGTCTCGAAGCGGGCGAAGGTCTCGACCTCGGCGGTGAGTTCGCGGGCGTTATAGTCAGTCAGCCCCAGCTCGCCGGTGTAGCGGGCGCGCTTGGCGTCAGGCAGTTCGGGCAGCGAAGCGCGGCACTCGTCGAGGAACTCCTGTTCGAGTTCGAGCGGCAGCAGGTCGGGATCGGGGAAGTAGCGATAGTCGTGCGCGTCTTCCTTGCTCCGCATCGAGCGCGTGGTGCCGGTGTTCGGATCGAACAGGCGGGTTTCCTGCACGATGGTGCCACCGTCTTCGAGCACGTCAATCTGGCGCTGCACCTCGTGCTCAATCGCCTGCATCACGAAGCGGACCGAGTTCACGTTCTTGGTCTCGGTGCGGGTGCCCAGCTCGGTATCGCCAACCTTGCGCACCGAGACGTTCACGTCGGCGCGCATCGAGCCTTCTTCCATGTTGCCATCGCACGAGCCGACATAACGCAGGATCGCGCGCAGCTTGCGGATATAGGCCCCGGCCTCGGCGGGCGAGGTCATGTCCGGGTCGCTGACGATTTCCATCAGCGCCACGCCGGTGCGGTTGAGGTCGACATAGGACATGGTCGGATGCTGGTCGTGCATCAGCTTGCCCGCGTCCTGCTCGACGTGAATGCGCTCGATCCCGATGACCTTGTCTTCGGGGATACCGGCCTTCTCGTCGGCTTCGATGGTCAGCGAGCCCTTGCCCACCAGCGGGTGATAAAGCTGGCTGATCTGATAGCCCTGCGGCAGATCGGCATAGAAGTAGTTCTTGCGGTCGAACCGGCTCCAGGCGTTGATCTGGGCCTCGATCGCCATGCCGGTGCGCACGGCCTGCCGGATGCACTCGCGGTTGGGCACGGGCAGCATGCCGGGCATCGCCGCATCAACGAGCGAGACCTGCGAATTGGGCTCGGCCCCGAACTGCGTCGAGGCGCCCGAGAACAGCTTGGCGTTGCTGGTGACCTGCGCGTGGACCTCAAGGCCGATCACGACCTCCCAGGTACCGGTTGCGCCTTCAATGCGATAATTGCTCATCTTACCACCACTTACCCGGCGCAGCATCGAAGCCTGCGCGCTGTTCGATTGCCAGTCCTGCGTTAAGGACCATCTGCTCGTCCATCGCCTTGCCGACCAGTTGCAGGCCCAGCGGCAGGCCCTTGGCGTTAAGCCGCGAGGGCACACTCATCGCGGGGAGCCCTGCAAGGCTGGCGGGGACCGAGAACACGTCGTTCAGATACATCGCCAGCGGATCGTCGAGCTTGTCGCCGAGCGGGAAAGCCGCAGTCGGCGTGGTCGGCGCGAGGATCACATCGCACTTTTCGAAAGCCTCGTTGAAGTCGCGCTGGATCAGCGTGCGCACCTTCATCGCCTGGGTGTAATAGGCGTCGTAGAAGCCCGCCGACAGCACATAGGTGCCGAGCATGATACGGCGCTTCACCTCCGGCCCGAACCCGGCGGCGCGGGTGGCGGCGTACATGTCCTGCAGGCCAGCGCCCTCGGGCAGATCGCGCAGGCCGTAGCGCACGCCGTCATAGCGCGCGAGGTTGCTGGAAGCCTCGGCCGGCGCGACGATATAGTAGGCCGGCAGCGCATATTTGGTGTGCGGCAGGCTCACGTCGACCACCTCGGCGCCCGCATCCTTCAGCCAGGCGATGCCATCGTCCCAGCTGGCGAGGATTTCGGCGTCGGTGCCGTCCATCCGGTATTCCTTCGGGATACCGACCTTTTTGCCGCGCAGATCGGCGCTGAGCGCCCCGGCCCAGTCGGGCACGGGCGCATCGAGGCTGGTCGAATCCTTGGGATCGAACCCGGCCATCGCGCCCAGCATCACCGCACAATCTTCCACCGAGCGCGCCATCGGCCCGGCCTGATCAAGCGAGCTGGCAAAGGCAACGATGCCCCAGCGCGAGCAGCGGCCATAGGTCGGCTTGATGCCGCTGATGCCAGTGAAGGCGGCGGGCTGGCGGATCGAGCCGCCGGTGTCGGTACCGGTCGCCGCCGGAGCCAGCCGCGCCGCGACCGCTGCCGAAGAGCCGCCCGACGAGCCGCCCGGTGCCAGCACCGCATTGCCGCCGTCGTTGGCCTTCCACGGGTTGGCAACATTGCCGAAGTGGCTGGTCTCGTTCGAGGAGCCCATGGCGAACTGGTCAAGGTTCAGCTTGCCGAGCATGCCCGCGCCCGCGTCCCACAGCTTCTGGCTGACGGTGCTTTCGTACTCGGGCTTGAAGCCTTCGAGGATCGCGCTGGCGGCACTGGTCTGCACGCCGCGGGTGGCGAACAGGTCTTTCATGCCGATCGGCACGCCCGCCATCGCGCCCAGCTCCTCGCCCGCAGCGCGCTTGGCGTCCACCGCATCGGCGGCGGCGAGCGCGTGTTCGGGGGTGGTGACGATAAAGGCGTTCAATGCAGCGGCGGCGGCGACATTGGCGTTGAAGCTTTCTGCCACTTCGCGCGCGGTGAAGTCGCCAGCGGCAACGCCGTCGCGGATGGCTTTCACGCCAAGGTTGGTAAGATCAGTCATACAACTATCCGAAAGGTCAGCGCGCGGGCTTCGACAAGCTCAGCCTGAGCGGGTGTGGGATTAATGAACGAGGTCTGCTCAGCCTGAGCCTGTTGAAGGCCAGGCACCGCAAGACCCGCCATCACTCGATCACCTTGGGCACACCGAAAAAGCCGTGCTCGGCCACCGGCGCATTGGCCAGCACCTCGGCCTGCTTGCCGCCGCCGGTGAGCGGATCGGCGTCGATCACGTCGTCGCGCAGGCGCAGCTTTTGCGGGATCACGGCGGTCATCGGTTCGACCGAGGAGGTATCGACCTCGCCCAGTTGCTCGACAAAGCCGAGGATCGCGTTGAATTCGGGCACAAAGTGGTCGAGGTCGCCCTCGTCCACCTTAATGCGGGCAAGACTGGCGATTTTCGCCACCTGTTCACGGGTTACGGACATGAAGGCTGCGTTAGCCGCGCCGAGCGTCAGCTTCAAGCGGGCGCAGTGCTATTTGAAGGGTGCCCCCACGGGTTTGCCGTCAAGATAGACCCGGCGGACAGTCTCCTCGCGGACCTCCACCGCGCCATCGTCGGCAAGCGGCGCATCGACGACAGAGGCAAACTCGTTCTCCCAGGCGGGATTGAACTGCTCCAACTCGCCGTCGCCAGAGAGTGCCAAATGCGACACAGCGGAGCCATCGACGAGAACAAAGCGGCGGCGGCCATCGGGTAAGGCCTCCAGTTCGAGCACGCGGCAAGCCTCGCGGCAGCGCCAGCTTTCCAGCACAACGAACTGCGTGAAAGCCGCGCGGGCAGCAGCATCCTCGGGCACTCCGCGCAGATTTGCGGTGCGCTCGGAAACGGAGTCCCTCCCACGATCGTAGGGGCGCCTCTGTATGGCCTCTGCCTCCGCCGCCAGCTTGGCCACCTCGCCCTCGCCCTTGGCCAATCGCGCCAGCACCGCGCGGCCAGCATCGCCAAAGTCCCAGCGCAAGGCGGTATAGTCAAAGTCCTCAGGCGCAACCTTGCCCGCCTCCAGCCGCGCGACCTGATTGCGCGCCGACACGGCGCCGAAATCCCACAAGGGCAGCGCCAACACCAACGCCAGCACGCAAACGCCCGCGGCAAGGTGCAGGTTCGCATCGCGTAGCCTTGCACTCCACATGGCCTTGCGGCCGCGCACCAGCGCTACCCAACAGGCAAGGCCATAAGCGCAGGCCACCGCAATCGCGATCAAGGCCCAGATGCGCTCGGGGCTGAGGCCGTGCTGGTCGATGCGAATCCCCATCGACATCGCGCCGAACGCGCTCAACGGAAATATCAGCACCGCCAGCACCGCGCCTGCAATCAGCATCACCCGGTTTTGCGAGCGCTCCTCGTCCGAGTCGCGGATGATCGCATTGGCGAGGATGAATGCCCCCGCCGCGCAGGCGAGCAGGATCGGCGTTGCCGAATCGGTCGCCTCCCACAGCGCCTTGCCGCCTGTCGCCAGCAGGATCACGAGGAACACCAGCAGCGCGGCGGCAAACGGCACAGCGAGAATCGCGAAGACCAGCATCACCACGTTCTGCAGCGCGCCGATCACCTTCAGGTTGTTGCGAATCACCCCGAGGCCAGCGCCAAACGCGCCGCCCGACCAGGCGAGGCCGAACGCGTCCTCGCGCATCAGCTGGCCAATGACATCGATCCCGACCAAGCCGAACAGCCCGTCGACCAACAGCAAGGCAAGCCACGAGAGGCCGACAAAGGCCAAGGCCCCGCCGCCGCTAACGGCATCGGCCCAGACGTGGAAGTGCGTGGCGCGGTAGTCGGTTGCCAGTCGCGTGCGGTGAAAGCCCGCCTGAAACAGCGGCAGCGCCAGCAGCGAGAAGAAACACCCGGCGGCAAAGGCAAACTCGGTGCCAGCGCGGTGGCCATCGGCGGCCACCGCCTGCCAGGCAATGCCGCCCATCACGAGGCCAAGCAGGGCAGAGAACACCAGCGGCCCGACCGGCTGGCGTTTGCGCAGAGTGAACGCCAGCGCGAGCGCCGCAAACCCGATCAGCGTGGATGCCCCGACGCTGATCGGACTGTCGACGGTAAAGCCATCGGTAACGAGATGGACAAGCAGCCCCGCGACCGCGCCCAACCCTCCGAGCAGCCAGGGCCGCGCGGGCCAGTCTTCAATCAGGCCAACATCAGCATCGGCAGGAGGCGCAGCGTCGTTCATCCGACTCGCCCCTTGTCCATGGGATTACTGCGGTGCGCCTTGGGGCCCGGGCATACCGCCGGCCCCCTGCATCTGCTGCATCGCCTGCATCATGCGGTTGTAGCGCGCCTCGGCCTCTTCGCGGGTCATGAAGTCGACCATTTCGACGTCGAACACCAGATCGGCATTGGGCGGGATCGGCGCGCCCGGAGGCGGCGAAGCGCCATAAGCCATGTCAGACGGGATCTCGACCGTGTACTTGCCGCCCTTCTGCATCTGCACCAGTGCATCGCGGAAGCCGGGAATCACCTGATCGAGCGCCATCGGCGCGCCATCGGGCAGGATGCCGGGCACGGGCCATGCAGCGGGCTGCGACTGGTCGAACACGGTGCCATCAGACAGCTTGCCGGTATATTTCACGAAGACCACGTCATTCGGGCCGGGGCTCTCGCCCGATCCCTCGGTGACCGTGTTGATCGAAAGGCCCGGCGGCATATCGGCCATGGCGGCCCAGGCCACCCCTGCGCCCAGCGCAACGGCGGCAACCACGCCAAGCCAGAGCTTGGTCAGCGAGCCCTTGGCAATCGGCTGCAGCGGAACGCGGGTGACTTCGGTCATGAATCAGGTGTCCTCAAAAGCAAAAGGGCGCGGAGGTTCAACTCCACGCCCCTTTGGCCCAGTGGGCCGTGCTGTTCAAGCGATCTTGCGCTTAACGCGAACCGTCACGCTCGGTGCGCTTACGCTCCATCTTGCGAGCGCGGCGAATCGCGGCGGCCTTTTCACGGGCGCGCTTCTCGCTCGGCTTCTCGTAGTGGCGGCGCAGCTTCATCTCGCGATAAACACCTTCCCGCTGAAGCTTCTTCTTCAGGGCACGAAGGGCCTGTTCGACGTTGTTATCGCGGACGACGATTTGCATAAATCTGAACCACCTTACAAAATACGTTTCAACACAAGCGCCGCCCCGCGAAGCGAAAGGCGCGGGCGACACCAGTCAGAAAACCCAATGAAATAGGTGCCGAATCCTTACGGAGTCGACTTTCTGGCGCGGCCACTAATCGAAATTGGAGGGCTTGGCAAGGATTCGTGCCTGCACTTTGCGCACGGCGGGATGACGCGCGGGCGATCTGCCGCTAAGGGCGGGTGATGATCTCGACCCCTCCTCCGCTTATCGCCTCGCTTTCGGTAGCCTTCGGTGGTGGCTTCGGTGCCTTTCTGCGCTATCAGGTTGGCCGCGGACTGACCCATCTCGCCGGGCCGCAGTCGATGCTCGGCTTTCCCTGGGCCACGCTGACGGTCAACGTGGTCGGCAGCCTGGCCATGGGCCTGCTGGCCGGCTGGCTGGCGCGCCACGGGCCGGACATGAGCGACGGCGGCGAGCAGGTGCGGTTGATGGTCGGCATCGGCT
This sequence comes from Erythrobacter sp. UBA1916, assembly GCA_002337385.1. Classification (GTDB taxonomy): domain Bacteria; phylum Pseudomonadota; class Alphaproteobacteria; order Sphingomonadales; family Sphingomonadaceae; genus Alteraurantiacibacter. The sequence continues at coordinate 105,684 of DDFY01000004.1, read as the reverse complement.
TGCTGGGCGGCTTCACCACCTTCAGTTCTTTCAGCCTCGAGATGATGCTGCTGATAGACCGGGGCGACAACGCGCTGGCCTTCATCTACGGCTCGATCTCAATCATGGCGGGCATCGCCGGACTTTATATAGGCCTTATTTTAATGCGGTTGTTCGGATGAGTGCGGACCAGTCTGCGGATCAGGTCCGCCAATTCACCATTGCCGAGGACGACGACGGCGTCCGGCTTGACCGCTGGTTCAAGCGGCACCTGCCGCAGGTCGGCTTCGGCACGGTATCGCGCTGGGCGCGCACGGGCCAGCTGCGCGTGGATGGCAAGCGCGCCAAACCCGAGGATCGACTCGCCGAGGGCCAAGTGCTGCGCGTGCCGCCGGGCGGCGAGGATGGCCCGCGCACGCAGCGCAAGGCGCGCGAACTGGGTGAGACCGAGCGCGCCGAGGCCGAGGACATGCTGATCTACAAGAGCAAGTCCGCGCTGGTACTCAACAAGCCGCCGGGCCTCGCCACGCAGGGCGGCACCAAGACGCACCATCACGTCGATGGCCTGCTCGATGCCTATATCGAAGGCGATGGCCCCCGCCCGCGCCTCGTCCACCGGCTCGACAAGGATACCTCCGGCGTGCTGCTGGTGGCGCGCACCCCCGGCAGCGCGGCCTTTTTCTCCAAGCGGTTTTCGGGCCGCAGCGCCAAGAAGATCTACTGGGCGCTGGTGGTCGGCGTACCCGACGTGTTCGAGGGGACGATCGAAGCCCCGCTCGCCAAGCAGCCCGGATCGGGCGGCGAGAAGATGCACATCGACGAGGAAAACGGCCAGCCCGCCAAGACCGTCTACCGCGTGGTCGAACGCGCGGGCAACGCGGCGGCCTGGGTCGAGCTGCAACCCTTCACCGGGCGCACGCACCAGCTGCGTGTGCACATGGCCGCGATTGGCCACCCGATCGTGGGCGACGGCAAGTATGGCGGGCAGGACGCTTTCCTTACCGGCAGTGTCAGCCGCAAGATGCACCTTCACGCGCGGCGCCTGATCATCGATGCGCCCGGCAGCGAAAAGCTCGATGTCACCGCCGACCTGCCCGAACACTTTGCAGGCTCGATGGAACAGCTCGGCTTTGACATGTCGCTGAGCGAGGCAGCCCCGGTTGCCGCTCCCCCGCCCGAGCGCAGTCGCGAGGAAAAGAAGCAGGCCGCACGCCAGCACGCCAAGCAATATCGCAAGACCCGCAAGGGCGAACGCCGTGCGCGCCGGTCAGCACCGGTGGGCAAGCCGGGCGGCAAGCCCGCGCCCAAGGGACGCCCGAAACGATGAGCGTCCGCCTCGCAGTATTCGATTGCGACGGCACCCTGGCAGACGGGCAAGCCGGCGTCGTGCGCGCGATGGAGAGCGCCTTTGCCGAGCACGGCCTGCCCTCGCCCGATCACCACACGGTGCGCCGCATCGTCGGGTTGAGCCTGCCGCAAGCCATGCGCGAGCTGGCCCCGCAGGCGGACGAGGAAGCGGTCCGCGACCTTGTCGAAAGCTACAAGAGCGCTTTTCGCGCCATGCGTGAGGACGGCTCGCTCAAGGAACCGCTTTACGCAGGCATTCCCGAGCTGCTCCAGCGCCTCCACGCCAAGGGCTGGACGCTGGGCGTCGCCACCGGCAAGTCCGACCGGGGGCTCGCAAGCACCTTGGCCGCCAATGGTCTTGCCCCGCTGTTCGGCCCGCTTCACACCGCCGACCGCCATCCCTCGAAACCCGATCCCGCCATGCTGCTGGCAGCGATGGACGATTGCCTCGCCGCGCCCGAAGACACCGTGATGATCGGCGATACGGTCTACGACATCGTGATGGCCCAGTCGGCGCAGGTGCGCGCCATCGGGGTCGACTGGGGCTATCACGAGGCCAGCGAGCTGCGCAATGCCGGGGCCGAGGCCGTGGCCACCAGCATGGCCGAACTGGAAGAGTTGATCGGATGAGCACCGAGCCCGAAGCCGATCCGGCGCAGGGGCGCTGGATCATGTTGCAACTGATGCGCCTTGGCGGTGCCCTGCTTACACTGGGCGGGCTGGTGATTATCGGCGGCGCAATCGCAGGCCCGCCCGTGCTCGGCTACGGCCTGGTGGCATTCGGCCTGTTCGAGTTTTTCGTGATGCCGATAATGATGGCGAAGCGCTGGAAGACGCCCGACGAATGAAGCGGTTTTACAAGGAAGCCAGCACTGACCGCGTAGCGCACGGCTGGCAGGTGCACCTCGACGGACGCGGGATCAGGACACAAGGCGGCAGCCAGCAGGTCGTGCCCACCGAGGCCACTGCGCGGTTGCTGGCAAGCGAGTGGGACGCGCAAGGCGAGGAGATCGACCCCAAGAGCTTCGTGTTCCGCGACCTTGCCGATCTTGCCATCGACACGATTGCGCCCGAGCGCGAGGCGACCATTGCCAAGCTGCTCGCCTATGCCGAGACCGATACCCTGTGTTACCGCGCCGAGCCCGGCGAAGCGCTATTCGAGCGGCAGGAAGCCCTGTGGGAGCCGCTGGTAACAGCCTGTGAGGCACAGCACACAGCCCGGTTCGAGCGGATCAGCGGGATTATCCACCGGCCTCAGCCCGCCGCCACGATGGCAGCCCTGCGCAAGCGGCTGGAAGGTGAGAGCGACTTTACCCTCGCCGCCCTGCTCACCCTCGCCTCGCTGGCAGCCTCGCTGATCGCGGCGCTGGCAGTGCTGGAAGACAACGCCGATGCCGAACAGCTTTTCTCCGCCACCAATGCCGAGGAAGACTGGCAAGCCGAGCTATGGGGCAGCGACTGGGAAGCCGAACAGGTGCGCGCCTTGCGGCTGGCAGCATTCCTGAAAGCGGCGGAATTTGCCGAGGCTGTGCGCGAACCCGCCGAATAACCCGGCGACCGCTCAGCCGGAGCCTGCTCTTCGAAATACTCAGGGAGAGCGGGCTTGGGCCTAAAGCCTCAGCCCACCCACTCGGCAACGTCAGCCGCCACCGCGTTGGCCGCCTCGTTAAGCGCGCGGCCAACGTCAAGCGCTTCGGCCCGCACGCCAGTCACGCGGTGTTCGAACCTCTGCGTGCGCAGATCCCCGTTTGGTTCAGCCAGCACGGCATCGTAAACGACCACGGCCGAGCCGCTCGGCGCGTCATAGCCCATCTGGAGCAGTTCGCCGGTCAGCTGCGTGGGTGCGGCATAGGCAAGATCACCGCCATCAACCACGAGCCGCTTGCCGCCCGCCCGAATCGTTTCGGCCAGCACACCCTGGAACAGATTAGCGGGCTTCTCGACCCAGTAGGCGTCCTTCAGGTAGGCCAGCGAGCTGTCAGTCGTCATCACCGGAATGCGGTTGACGTTGAGAAGCTGCGACACGTTCGGTTCCTGCACCGCAAGCGCCGAACTGATCGCACCGTCGCGCGCCGCTCCGGCGGCGATCTGGCTCGCCGAGGTCAGCGTCAGCATCTGCGCGGGCGGCTCTTTGCCGAAGCTGATGCAACCGCTCAGCAGCGCGGCACCGGCCACGGCCGCAACAAGCGCTGAAAACCGCCGGGCCATTGCAGGAGTGTGGCTCATCGGAAGATCTCTCATGGTTCGTAATCCGGCAGCTTGGCCCCACCCACCAGCGCGCCCGCGCCGTTGTTTTCGAGCCGTTCAGTGAGATTGCGCAGGCTCTCGCTGGTGCGGCGGATGTCCTGCAATGTGGCGCTGGCCGCGGGCAGGGTGTCGCGCTGCAACTGGTCCGTCACCGGATCGACACTGGCCAGCGTGGTTTGCAGCTGGTCCGCCGCGCCCTTGGCGCTGCTCAAGGTCTCGCGCAGTTCAGCCGCCAGCGCTTCGCCTTCTTCGCCCAGCATCGAATTGGCCGTGTTCAGCGTCCCTTCGAAGGCCGCCAGCGTGCGGGTCGATTGGGCAAGCGTGCCTTGCAATTCGCGCATGGCCACCCGCACTTCAGGCGCGGTCTGGGCCAGGCTGGCGCTGATCTTGTTGGTGTTCTTCAGAATGCCCGCAATCGATTCCTGATTGTCGTCATCAAGCACGCGGCTGAGACGCTCGGTCAGGGTGGCCAGCCGTTCGAGCAGCAGCGGCGCACTGGCGAGGATTTCGCCAAGCGCACCGGGCGCAGGCGGGATTACCGGAACCCCTTCGGGGCAATCGGTGGTCGCGCAGCTGATCTCGGGCTGATTGGCACGGCCGCCATCGAGGCTGATGTTGGAAACGCCGGTGAAGCTGGACGAGACGGTGGCCGTGGTGCCGACAAGGATCGGGGTATTGCCCTGCACCTTGATGCGGACCTTCACGAACTCGGGGTCCTTGTCCCAGATCGAGATGTTCGCGACCTGGCCGACCGGCACGCCCGAATAGGTAACCACCGAACCGCTGGCCACACCGCCGACCGACTGGCCAAAGAAGATGTCATATTCCTTCTGGTTCGCCTGATCGAGCCGGGCGAGCCAGACGAAAAAGAGCGCCGCCGCCGCCAACAGCAACAGGGTGACGATTCCGACCCAGACGTGATTGGCTCTTGTTTCCATTGCCCGCCCCTATGAACCCTGCGGGTCCGTATTGTCCAAATATTTCCCCGCCTCAGCGGTTCCCTTTGCCAGGGCTGCCTTGTGCGTACCCTGCGCTGCACGGGCGCGTGGCCCGTTGAAATACTCCTCGATCCACGGGTGCCCGCTTTCGAGCAATTCGGGGATCGTACCCACGCCCACCACCTTGTGATCGGCCAGCACCGCGACCCGGTCACAGATGGCATAGAGCGTATCGAGATCGTGCGTGATCAGGAACACGGTCAGCCCCAGCCGATCGGCCAGTTCGCGGGTGAGATCGTCGAATTTGGCCGCCGCAATCGGGTCAAGCCCGGCGGTCGGCTCATCAAGGAACAGCAGTTCGGGATCAAGCGCCAGCGCCCGGGCGAGACCGGCGCGCTTGCGCATTCCGCCCGACAGCTCCGACGGATACTTGTTCGCGGCATCTTCGGGCAATCCGCCGAACACCACCTTGTAGCGGGCAATCTCGTCGAGCAGTTCCTGGCTCAGTTCCGGGTAGAACTGCTTGAGCGGCACCTGCACGTTTTCGGCCACGGTTAGCGTGGAGAACAGTGCGCCGCCCTGAAACAGCACACCCCAGCGGTTGCGCACGCCGATCACCTCATCGGGCTCGGCGCGGGTGATGTCCTGGCCGAACACCTCGATCGTGCCTTCGTCAGGCACCTGCAGGCCGATGATCGCGCGCATCAGCACGCTCTTGCCGGTGCCCGATCCACCCACCACGCCGAGGATCTCGCCGCGGCGCACCTCGAGGTCGAGGTGCTCGTGGACGACCTGCTCGCCGAAACTGGTGCGCAGGTCGTGGATACGGATCGGGTATTCACCTTCGAACCGTTCGGTCTCGGGCAGGTCTTCCGCTTCGGCAGGGGCCGGGGTGGACATTTGCTCTTCGCTCATCCCCAGCCGATCTCGGTGAAAAACACCGCAAAGAAGGCGTCGAGCACGATCACCATGAAAATCGCCTGCACCACCGCCTGGGTAGTGCGCAGGCCCACCTCCTCGGCATTGCCCTTCACCAGCATGCCTTGATGGCAACCCGATACCGCCACGATCAGGCCGAACACCGGGGCCTTGACCATGCCGACATAGAAATCGTGCAGTGGCACCACTTCCTGAATGCGGGCGAGGAAGGTGAGGAACGGAATGCCCAGCATCACATCACCGATCACCGCCCCGCCGATGATCGCCACGACACTGGAGAAGAACCCCAGCAGCGGCATCATCAGCACGGCGGCAAGGATACGCGGCAGGACCAGCGCCTCGATCGGGGCCACGCCGATGGTGCGCATGGCGTCGACTTCCTCGGTCAGCTTCATGGTGCCGATCTGCGCGGCAAAGGCGCTGCCCGAGCGACCCGCCACCATGATCGCGGTCATCAGCACGCCCAGTTCGCGCAGGGTGATGCGGCCCACGAGGTTCACCGTCAGCGTCTCAGCGCCGAACTGTTGCAACTGCACCGCGCCCTGCTGCGCGATAACGATGCCGATCAGGAAGCTCATCAGGCCGATAATGGGCAGGCTCGAAACGCCGACCATCTCCATCTGCCGCACCAGCGCCAGCCCGCGAAAGCGGCCCGGATGGCGGATCGTGCCGAAAAAGGCGATGATCACCGCACCCAGAAAGCCGAACATGCCGTAGACGCCCTGGAACCAGTGGACGACCTTCTCGCCGGTGAACTCGGGCACGCGGGTGAAGAACGGCAGGCGCGGCCGCTTCACATCGGCGCTGGACTGTGCCTCGCGCACCGATTCCATCAGCACCCGGGCCTGTTCGCTGGCACCGACTACCGTGGCATTGTTGGCTTCGACAAAACGCTGAACGACCCAGGCGCCGACCGTATCGACTTCGGTCACCTCGCTGAGGTCCACCGTCTGCACCGGCTCTTCCATTGCGCGCAGCTGGGGGTCGAGCTTGCCGATCGAGGATACGCGCAAAGGCCCGCTGATCGCGACGGTCAGGCTTCCCCCTGCCTCGTGTATGCTATGCTCCGCCCACTCGCGCATGGGCACGCTATGCGGCCAAAGTGCCGCGCATACAAGCGCGGCGCGGGCTTATGGCCATTGCCCTTGGGGAAAGCCGCTGGCAAAGGCGGGCGCCATGAGCGAAGAACTGTCCAAGACTTTTGATCCCGCCGCCATCGAGGCGAAATGGTACACCCATTGGGAGGAAACCGGCGCGTTCCGGCCCGAGCGCCCGGATGCCGAACCCTTCACCATCGTCAATCCTCCGCCCAACGTCACGGGCTCGCTGCATATCGGTCATGCGCTGGATAACACTCTGCAGGACATTGTGATCCGGTACGAGCGCATGAAAGGCAAAGATGCACTGTGGGTGGTGGGCACCGACCACGCCGGGATCGCCACGCAGATGGTGGTCGAACGGCAGATGGAAGCGGCGCAGGACAAGCGCACCAACTACACCCGCGAGCAGTTCATCGAGAAGGTGTGGGAGTGGAAACACGAGAGCGGCGGCACGATCACCCGCCAGCTGCGCCGCCTCGGCTGCTCGATGGACTGGAGCCGCGAGCAGTTCACCATGGACGAGCACTTCACCAAGGCCGTGCTCAAGGTCTTTGTCGACCTCTATAACAAGGGGTTGATTTACCGCGACAAACGGCTGGTGAACTGGGACCCCAAGCTGAAGACCGCGATCTCCGACCTTGAGGTCGAGACGCAGAATGTGAACGGCGGGTTCTGGCACTTCAAGTATCCGCTTGCCGATGGCGTGACCCTCGATGACGGTCGCGACTATATCGAAGTGGCCACCACCCGCCCCGAAACGATGCTGGCCGATATGGCCGTGGCGGTGCACCCGAGCGACGAGCGCTATGCCAGCGTGGTCGGCAAGTTCGTGACGCTGCCGATCACCGGACGGCGCATCCCCATCGTCGCCGACGAGCATGCCGATCCCGAGCTGGGCTCAGGCGCGGTGAAGATCACGCCGGGGCACGATTTCAACGACTTCGAAGTGGGCAAGCGCGCTGGGATTGCGCCTGCCGACATGCTCAACATGCTCGATCAGGATGCCAACGTCTGCCAGACGGCGGACAGGCTGGTGCCCGAGGACTATATCGGCCTGCACCGCTTCAAGCGCGATGGCGAGGACGGCGCGCGCGAAAAGGTCGTGGCGGCGCTCAAGGCCGAGGGCCTGCTGATCCCCCACATCGCCAAGACCAAGAAGGGCGAAGAGGTCGAACACGACGCCGAGCCGCGCGTGATCGCCACCCCCTTCGGCGACCGTGGCGGCGTGGTGATCGAACCGTGGCTGACCGACCAGTGGTATGTCGATGCCGAGAAGCTGGCGGGCAAGCCGATTGACGCAGTGAAGAACGGCGATGTCGAGATCGTGCCCAAGAGCTGGGAGAAAACCTTCTTCAACTGGATGGAGAATATCCAGCCGTGGTGTGTGAGCCGCCAGCTGTGGTGGGGACACCGGATTCCGGCTTGGTATGATGCGGACGGTCAGGCCTACGTTGCCGAGACCGAGGAAGAGGCCAAGGCGCTTGCGGGTGGGAAGCCCCTGACCCGCGACAACGACGTCCTCGACACCTGGTTCTCCTCCGCGCTGTGGCCCTTCGCCACGCTCGGCTGGCCCGACGAGACCGCGCTGGTCGAAAAGCACTACCCCAACAACCTGCTCGTCTCGGGCTTTGACATCCTGTTCTTCTGGGATGCCCGCATGATGATGATGGGCCAGCAGATGACCGGCCAGAACCCCTGGCCGCGCCTCTATCTGCACGGGCTGGTGCGCGCCGCCGATGGCTCGAAGATGTCGAAGTCGAAGGGCAACGTGGTCGACCCGCTGATCCTGATCGACAAATATGGCGCCGATGCGCTGCGCTTCTTCATGGCGGCGATGGAAAGCCAGGGCCGCGACATCAAGATGGATGAGAGCCGCGTCGAAGGCTATCGCAACTTCGCCACCAAGCTCTGGAACGCCACCCGCTTCTGCCAGTCGAACGGCATCGGCGCGAGCGATAGCGTCGCTGCACCTGCAGCCAAACTGGCGGCAAACCAGTGGATTATCGGCGAGGTCGCGCAGACGGTCGAGGCGCTGGACAAGGCCATGGCCGAGCTGCGCTTCGATGCCGCCGCCAACACCATCTACCAGTTCGCCTGGAGCCGCTTCTGCGACTGGTATCTGGAGCTGATCAAGCCGGTCTTCGCGGGCGATGCGGACAGCCCCGCCGCTGTCGAAACCCGCGCCGTGGCTGGCTGGGCGCTCGACCAGATCCTCGTCATGCTGCACCCGTTCATGCCCTTCATCACCGAGGAACTGTGGCACGCGCAAGGCGAGCGGCCCTACGACCTGATCCTTGCCCAATGGCCCGCGCCCGAGGCCAGCGTCTCCAAGGACGCGACCGACGCTATCGACTGGGTGATCGCGCTCACCACCGCCACCCGCGCGGCGAAGAACGAGCTGGGCATTGCGCCCGGCGCGAAGCTTGCCGCCTACTGCCCCGCCCCGTCCGACCTCGCCAAGCGCGTGGTCGAGCGCAGCGCGGCAGCGATCGAGCGACTGGCGCGGCTTACGCCGGTGGAGTTCGCCGAGGCCCCGGCTGGCGCGGCGATGGAGGTCGCGGCGATGGACGACGTGTTCCTGATCCCGCTTGAAGGCGTGGTCGATCTCGATGCCGAGAAGGCACGTCTGGAAAAGGCGCTGGCGGCCTCGCAGAAGGAGTTCAAGAGCCTCGACGGGCGCTTGTCCAACCCGAACTTTGCCGAGAAGGCCAAGCCCGAAGCGGTCGAAAAGGCCCGCGCCGATCACGCCCACCACGCGGGCGAGATCGAACGGCTGACGGCGGCGCTGGCAAGGCTGGGGTAAGGCCCCCAGCCTGCCCCCAAACACAACCTCGCTCATCCTGAGCTTGCCGAAGGATAGTCACCTCGATGGCCCAAAGGGACTACCTGCCCTTCGACAAGCTCAGCGCGAGCGGGTGCGCTGCTAGACATTTCCTACAGCGCGCCGCCTGTGGCATGGAAAACGCCATGACCCTCACCCGCCCCCTTTGCGCGCCCGCTACAAAGCGCCAAGTTTTCCCCCTCAGGACACTGTCACACCTGTCACACCTTGGGGCTGAACCATGGCGCTAGTGCTCGCCACACAGGCCCCGGGCGAGCCCGAGATCTTCGCCTCCCTGCAAGGCGAAGGGCCGAGCACCGGCACCCCGGTCGCCTTCGTGCGCCTGTCGCGCTGCAACCTCGCCTGCGTCTGGTGCGACACGCCCTACACCTGGCACTTCGAGGGCGACGAGCGCCCCCACCGCGACACGGCCACCTACGACCGCACAGCCAACCAGATCACGCTCGACGAGGAAGAGGTCGCGCGCAGGATCAAGGCATTGGGCCAGAAGCGGCTCGTGATCACCGGCGGCGAACCGATGCTGCAAGGCGGCGCGCTGGCTACGATGCTCGAACACCTGCCCGACATCGCGGTCGAGATCGAGACCAATGGCACCGCAAAGCCCCCCGCCCGGCTCGACGTTCGGGTCGACCAGTTCAACGTCAGCCCCAAGCTCGCCCATTCGGGCAATGCTGCTGAACTGGCGCTCAAGCCCGAGATGCTCGACTTCTGGGCCAGCGAAAGCCGCGCGGTGCTCAAGTTCGTGATCGGCGCCAGCGAGCATGTCGACGAGGTGCTGGCCCTCGTTCGCAAGCACATGATCACACCCGGCAAGGTGTACCTGATGCCCGAAGGCACCGACAGCGAAACGCTACGCGAACGCGAGACGTGGCTGGCCCCGATCTGCCTTGCCCACGGCTTTCGCATGAGTGACAGGATGCACATTCACCTGTTTGGCGATACACGCGGAACTTGACTATGTCCGATTCGCCAACAGACATGCCCGCGAAGGCACCCGACCGAGCTCCGGCCAAGATGCGCGGCGACCTCACCGCAGGGCCGATCCCCAAGACCTTGCTGATGTTCAGCCTGCCCGCGCTGCTCACCAATGTGCTGCAGTCGCTGTCGGGCACAGTCAACTCGATCTGGGTCGGTCGGCTGATCGGCGAGGAGGCGCTGGCCGCCACCGCCAATGCCAATATCGTGATGTTCCTCGTCAGTTCGGCGGCCTTCGGCTTCGGCATGGCCGGCACGGTGCTGATCGGCCAGCGCTTCGGCGCGCGTGACATCGACGGGGCGCGGCGCAGCTTCGGCTCGGCGGTGGGCTTTTGCGCCATGCTGATGCTGGCGATTGCCGCACTGGGCTATGCCTTTGCGGGGCCGCTGCTGCGCCTGCTGGCAACGCCCGAAGCGGCCTATCCGCTGGCGCTGGTCTACCTCCAGCTGATCTTCCTCTCGATGCCGTTCATGATGGTCTCGATCATCCTCTCTATGGGCCTGCGCGGCACGGGTGACGCCAGCACGCCGCTCATCTTCATGGGTGTGACCGTGGGGCTAGACACCATGCTCAACCCGCTGCTGATCTCGGGCTATGGCCCGTTCCCGCAACTCGGCATCGCGGGTTCGGCGCTGGCGACGATCATCTCGGCGCTGATCTCGTTCTGCGCGATGGTCGCCTATGTCTATGCCAAGGATCTGCCCTTGCGTTTGCGCGCGAAGGAGCTGCGCTACCTCTGGCCCTCGAAGGAGGAACTGCGCTTCATCCTCACCAAGGGCCTGCCCATGGGCGCGCAGCTGCTGGTGATGAGCAGCGGCGGGATCATCGTGGTCGGCCTCGTCAACCGCGAGGGGCTGCTGACCACGGCGGCCTATGGCGCGACCATGCAGCTGTTCAACTACATCCAGATGCCCGCCATGGCGATCGGCGGCGCGGTGAGCGCGATGGCCGCGCAGTTCATCGGCGCGAGGAAGTGGGACGGGCTCGACAAGGTGACCAAGGCCGGGCTGTGGCTTAACCTCACCTTTACCGGCGTTGTCACCTTGCTGCTGCTGCTGTTCGACCGGCCCGTGCTGGTGCTGTTCCTCGGACCGGACAGCCCGGCGGTGCCGATTGCGCAGCATATCCAGCTGCTGGCGAGCTGGAACTTCATCCTGTTCGGGGTGACCATGGTCTATACCGCCACGATGCGTGCGGCCGGCGCGGTGTGGATTCCGCTGGTGGTGGTGGCGGTGGCGCTGTTCCCGGTGCGGCTCGGTTTCTACGAGGCGACTTACCATTGGCTCGAAGCCGACGCGATCTGGCTCAGCTTCCCGGTCGGGGCGGCGGTGGGCCTGGCGCTGGGCTGGTACTTCTACCATCACTTCAACTGGCGCGCTGCGGCGGGCGCGCATAGCCCGGAAATGGCGGCAGAAGGGGCCCATGCCGAGGGGCAGGCCACGGGACGGATGAGCGCGGATCTCTAGTGCTGGTGGGGGTCAGCCCCCTTGCGTTCTCCAGCGCTGCACCGTGCGATGGACGATCTCGTCTTCGCCGCCACCATTGCTCCAAAGCTCGATGAAGCTGGGGTCTTCGGAGGCCGGGCGCTTGGCCTCCTCCAGGTTGTCGAAGTTGACGCGCATCGGGATCGACACGCCCTCACCGCAGATGATGCATTCGCGGTTGCGCAGCGCCGGCACCGAATCGAGGAACCCGCGCGCGCCTTCGGGCATGGCCGCCTTCACAAAGGCCTGGTCGCGCTCGTTGTTGAGCCGCATCGAGATGATCGTGCCGCACTGCGAGAGCACGCCTTCGGCAAGGTCGGAGGGCCGCTGGGTGATAAGGCCGAGCGAGATGCCGTACTTACGGCCCTCCTTGGCGATGCGCGACAGGATGCGGCCAACCGAGTTGCCATCCGAATTGCGTTCGCTCGGCACGTAGCGGTGGGCTTCCTCGCAGACCAGCAGGATCGGCGTAGTGCGTTCGCCCCGGCTCCAGATCGCAAAGTCGAACACCATGCGGCTGAGCACTGCGACCACTGTGCTGGTGATGTCGGAGGGAACGCCCGAAACGTCGATGATCGAAACCGGCTTGTCCGAACTGGGCAGGCGGAAGACCTTGGAAATGAAGTCGGACATGGTGTCGCCCACCAGCATACCGGAGAACATGAACTGGTAACGCGGATCGGCGCGCAGTTCCTCGATCTTGGTCTTGATGCGCATGTAGGGCGCGGTGGTCGTCGCCTTGTCGAGCTTACCCATCTCGTCCTGTAACATGTTGGTGAGGTCGGAGAGGAGATAGGGGATCGGCGAATCGACGGTGATCTTGCCCAGCCCCTCTGCCAGCCGGTTCTTCGACCGCGCCGCCAGCAGGCACTTGGCGAGAATGTCCTTGTCTTCCTGCAGATCGTTGCCGGATGAACGCAGCAGCACCTCGCAGTGCTCCTCGAAGTTCATCAGCCAGTAGGGCATCTGCAGGTTGGAGACGTCGAAGATCATTCCAGTGTTGCGGAATGCCGCGGCATATTCGCCGTGCGGATCGATCATCGCGATGTGGCCCTGCGGCGCCGCCTGGCAAATGCGGTGCAGAATCAGCGCCGCGCCGGTCGACTTACCGGTACCGGTCGAGCCGAGCAGCGCGAAGTGCTTGCCGAGCATCGCATCGACATAGATCCCGGCACGAATGTCGCGCGTGGGATAGACCGTGCCGACCTGGATCGAACGGCGGCCATCGGAGGAATAGATCTGCTTCAGGTCATCGGTGGTGGCGGGAAAGATCTCCGCGCCGGGGATCGGATAACGCGTCACGCCGCGGCGGAACGAGTGGAGCTTGCCGGTCAGCCGCTCTTCCAGTCCCTCGCCCATGAAATCGATATGGGCCACGATCACGTTGCCCTCGCCGCGCCGGTCCTGCCGTTGATCACGCACCGAGCCGAGCAGCCACCCCTCGTTGGTGCGCACCTTGATTTGGCTGCCGACCTGCCCGGCCAGCGCAATCGAGGGGTCCTCGTCTTTCATGCACTCGTTGAGACGGGCGAGATCAAGCGCAATGGCCGAGCCAGCGCCCGAAACTTCGAGCACACAACCGATCGGAAGCGCGGCAAGATCAACAGCCTCGTCTGGCGAAAGCGGAGCGGTCTCCGGTTCTACAGCCCTACTTTGCGGCTGCGCGCCGAGGGAGAAGTTCTGGCGCATGTCGGTCATCGGCTACTTCCGCTCCAAGCGATTTGAATGGAACGCGAATAGCAGCCGGTTAGTTAAGATCGCGTCAAAACTAGGGGTTCGTCTATAGTTGACAGGCCGTTAGACAATCGAGAACAGGCGCCCCGCCGCCCAGCCCATGAACAGCGACATGCTGATCGCGAACAGGCCATAGAGAAACGAACTGTCCTGCGCCCGATTGGCGATGGCGAGCTCAACGCCCTCCTTGTGAACCACCAGCTCGCGGCTGTTCGAGGCGATGACCCGCCCGCGCAGAACGGCAAAGGTTTCCGCGGTATATTCACCCGGCCGCACGTTGGAGGGGATCGGCAGGCGCACCGAATAAAGCACGCCCTCTTCGAGATCGACCGCACCGTCGAGCTGGCTGTAGAGCCCCTGCCGCTGACGCAGATCGACCAACCCGGACGAGAACCGCGCCTGTTCCGCCGGGTCGATGGTGCCGGTGGGCGAGAGCTGGATGTAATCGAGCCCGAATTCATAGATCGCCGCGGTGCGCGGATCGACAATCTCGGACACCGGGCGCGATGAGGCCATGGCGTAGAAGCTGGGGACCGAACGGTAGTCGGTACTCGCGGCATTGAGCCAGATGCCAGCGATCTGCTCCTTCTCGCGCAGGGTAATCGGCTCGGTCGGCCCCTTGAGGACAACCACGATGTCGTAGTCTTCCTCGGCCCGGCGCCCACGCGGATCGAGCAGCGCGCCATAGAGTAGCAGCTCGGTGCCGGTAAAACCCTGCCGCAGGATGATATCGGTCTGCGATGCGCCCACGACGAGGATCGGATCGCGTCCCTGCGCGTGAACCGGGCCGACAAACGCCGCGGCAGCAAGCACGACCGCCGCTGCCAAGCGCAGCAGTGCGCCAAGGCGAACAGATGACAGCAAGGCCGCCATCACAAGGGCACCACCGAATAGACCTCGTCGGGCCGGATGGTGAGGCCGAAGGCCATGCGCAGCGCAATCGCCAGCACGATGACGGCGAGGATCAAGCGCAGCAGTTCAGGTTTGGCGACCTGCGCGATACGGGTGCCATATTGCGCGCCCGTCACCGAACCGACCAGCAGCAGCCCCGCCAGCACGATGTCGACCGCGTGGGTGGTGAACGAATGGACCATGGTCACCAGCATGGTGATGAACAGGATGTTGAACAGGCTCGTGCCAACGACCACCCGCGCGCTCATCCCGAGGATATAGAGCATCGCGGGCACCATCATGAAGCCGCCGCCCACGCCCATCAGCATGGTCAGGATGCCGACCAGCAGCCCGAGCAGCATCGGCCCCAACGGGGAGACGTAGATGCCCGAGGCATAGAACCGCATCCGGTAAGGCAGCGCCGCGATCATCGGGTGATGGCGGCGCTTGGCCGCGCGCTTCTTGGTGCCGAAACGCGCGGGCTTCAGTTCGGCCAGCGCCTCGCGCATCATCAGCCAGCCGATCGTGCCCAGCAGGAGCACGTAAAGCAGGTTGATGACCACGTCGATCTGGCCAATCGCCTGCAACAGCGAGAACAGCCCCGCCCCGATCAGCGCGCCGCACAGGCCGCCTGCGACCATCACCGCGCCGATCTGGAAGTCGACGCCCTTGTTGCGCATGTGGGCGGACACGCCCGAGACGCTGGCCCCGGTGACCTGCGTGGCTGCAGAAGCGGCGGCGACCGTGGGCGGAATGCCGTAGAAGATCAGCAGCGGTGTGGTGAGGAACCCACCGCCGACGCCGAAAATGCCCGAGAGGATACCGGTACCAAAGCCAAGCATGACGATAAACAGCCCGTTTACCGACAAGTTCGCGATGGGAAGGTATACGTCCATGCCAGCGGCCTATCGCATGGCACGCCTCAGGCAAAGGCGATTGCTGCGCTGCGGCTAAAATCCTGCGGACAGTGTGAGCGCAGGGCCACTCGCAGGTGCCGCATTGCCCGCCACGCGCACCCGGTAGTCGGCAGAAAGGCGGCCATAGACATCATCCCCGAGGCGGAAGCTGACAGCGGCAGTCGGGCCGATATCGAATCGCCGCGTGCCCTTTTGCGCGCCAACCCATGCGCCTCCACCGGCAGACAGCGTAAAGCCCTGGTTCTGCTCCAGCACGCGGTTGAGTCGCACCTGCCCGTCGACGAACCCGGTCGCAAAGTCACCGCCAACCCAGCCTGCCTGCGCATAGACCTCGCCCACGAATTGCCCCGGAAGCGCAAAGGGCGGCAGTTCTGTGACCACAAAAGCCGCCGGGCGCAGTTCACTTGCGCCGTCGCGCAAGGCCAGCCGCGCCTCTGCTGCGAGGCGCAGCGGCACATCGGGCAAGGGCCGCGCCGAAAGGCCCGCCGCCAGATCGGCCTCGCCTGGACCTTCGAGCGCCGTGATGGCGCGGGCATAGGCTTGCGGGCGATGCTTGCTTTCGGGAGCCAACCGGTAGGCTAGCACCACCCCGGCCTGACTGCGGCCATAGTTCGGGGTGGTCGCCGCCTGACGCCCGCCCAGACTATCGTCGCGCCAGAAGAGCCAGCTGCTCATGGTCCAGCGCGACGGCACGGCCTGCACGGGTGTGAACACCGGGTCGGCCATCGTCGCCGCAGAGGCGACCGCCCGCCTGCGACTGTCCCCGCGCGGCGATTCGCTGAGCTGCAACGAGGGGCGACCCCGCAGATGCCCCGGCGTAAGCGAAGGGGCGCTCAAGTGTGCCTCCCCTCCTGCCGACCAATCCTGCACGCGGCCTTTCTCCAGTCCGCCAAGCTCGATCCTGACCAGTGGCTGGAAATCAGCTTCCAGGCGCGCAAGGCCCAGTGCAGACATTTCGCCCGCCACGCGCGCTGTGTCGCCCAAGCGTTCCGGCAGCGTTGCGATCGCTCCGGGAAATGCCCACTCGGAGCGCACCTCCCTGAGCATCAGCGGCGATTGCCAAAAGACCAGCCGCAGCGAAACCCACACGATCAGGACCACCACCATGGCGACCAGCGGCTGGCCCCGCGCGGCGTCCACTCTGAGCGCCGTCACTTTGCAGCTTCGTCAAGCGGTCTCTGCGAACACAGAACGCTTTCGTCACGGGCATGCGCCGGATGGATGTCGTGCTCGGTCTTGTCCCACTTCGGTGCCGCACCGGCCAGCGTGCGAACGTAGGCGAACAGCGCACGCCGCCCAGCCATGATAGAGATGACATTGGCAACCGGGATGCGCAGCAACGCGCGCAGCCCCTCGGCCCAGCCATATTCGCGCGCGGTGAAGGCGAACCGCATGCTCGCGCGCCAGATCAGACTGCCCAGATTCAGCCACAACAGCCACAGCAGCAACCCGTTCGGCCTCCATGCCGCACCGGTCCCGAGCTGCATGAGCAGGAACGACAGTCCGCCCAGCACCGCCAGCACATATCCGGTGAACAGCACCAGCGCCGCAAACGGTCCACGCCGATCGCGCATGCGCATCCACCATTCGCCCATGCCCCGGCTCCAGCCGAGCCGGTCCCAGCCCTGCAACGCAATGCCATGTACCCAGCGCGACTTCTGCTGCACGGCGCTGGCAATGTCGGACGGGAAATAGGCCCGGGTCGCCACCAGTCGGCCCGCCTTGTCGCGTACACGCAAGAAGCGCGAGCGACCGCCCGCCAAAGCGACACGCAGCCCAAGTTCATAGTCTTCGGTGAGCGAGCGCTCTGCGAAAGGGCCAACCTCGCCGCGCTGGAGTTCCATTTCCGCCAGCATCTGACGCTCGAACGCACAGCCGACCCCCGCCGCGGGCAAGCCAGTCGCAAGCGCGGCACGCACCACCATTGCCTTGCCATGCGACTCGGCAAATTCCTCGCAATAGTGGCTGCCGATCCAGCGGCTATCCGGCTGCGGCATGGGCAGCACCGGCAGCTGCACGAACTCAGCCCGTTCGATCGCGCGATCAAGCAGCGGCAGGGCTGATGGATCGACCATGTCCTCGGCATCGTGCAGAATCACCATGCGCGCCACGCGGCCCGTGCGCATCTCGTCATGGGCCATGGCGGCGTAGATTCGGTTGAGGCAATCGGCCTTGCTGGTCGGCCCTTCCTTGGCATGAACCACGATTCGCAGACGCGGGTCGCCCCTGGCACCGCGCATGGCTGCCTCCAGCGTGTCCGGATCGTTCGCATAGCAGCCAACGTAGATCCGCAGGTCGTCATGCGGCCAGGCCGACAGCGCATGGGTGACGGTGTGCGCAATCACCTTCTCTTCACGCCACGCGGGAATCATCACCACCGCCAGCCCCGAAAGCTTGCGACTCGGCAGATTGTGCGTCTCCATGGTCAGGGTGCGCAGTTCCCCGCGCCAGCGCTTGACGAAATAGATCAGATCGATGGCAAGTTCATCGATCGACCCAATGAGGAAAAAGACCCCCGCAAACAGCAACAGCTCGTACTGGACCAGCGCCAACCACTCCGCAACTGGCCAAACGTCGACCCCCATGAACGCCCCCTCGTTCTAGTAAGCAACGATATGTATATGATATTCTACTTAAACTCAACGAACTCTCTGGCGATCTGAGATGATCAAGAAGCGCGGGGGCTTGCAATCGATGCCGCATCTGCGAAATGTGGCGGCAAGATGAACCAGCCTTCCCTGATCAGCACCGCCGTCCGCCCATTCAAGGCCCTGTTCAAGGCCGATAGCTTCGAAGGCATCCTGCTTATCGCGGTTGCTGTATTGGCCATGATCGTGGCCAATTCCGGCGTTTCCCAAGCCTATCATGAGCTGTTCCAAGGCTATCTGTGGTCGAAGGAAACCTTCTACCTCAACACCATGCACCTGTGGATCAACGACGGGTTGATGGTGATCTTCTTCTTCGTCGTCGGGCTTGAGGTGAAGCGCGAGCTTATCGCGGGCAACCTCGCCGATCCGAAACAGCGCAACCTGCCGGTGCTGGCCGCCATCGCGGGCATGGCCATGCCGGCCGCTGTGTTCATGCTCTCGGCCGGGAGCGAGCCGGGCCTCGCGCGTGGCTGGGCGATTCCCGCCGCGACTGACATCGCCTTTGCCATGGGCGTCATCGGCCTACTCGGCACCCGCGTCCCTGCCCCCTTGCGGCTGTTCCTGCTGACCGTCGCCATTGTCGACGACATTGGCGCCGTGCTGATCATCGCGGTATTCTACACCGCCCACCTGTCCCTTGCCTGGCTTGCTGCGGCGGCTGTTGTGGTCGGCGTGATGGTGGCGATGAACCGCTTCGGGGTGAGCAAGCTGTGGCCCTTCATCCTTGCTGCGGTGATCTTGTGGCTGTTCGTGCTCTTTTCCGGCGTTCATGCGACGATTGCCGGCGTTGTTGCCGCGCTGACGATCCCGATGAAAAAACAAGACGGCAACTCAATGCTCGAAAATGTCGAACATGCGCTGGTGCCTTGGAATGCCTATATCGTGGTTCCGATATTCGGCTTCGCCAACGCCGGTGTCGACCTCTCCGATATCGGGCTGAAAAACCTGCTCGACCCGCTTCCGCTGGGCGTGGCTGCCGGTCTCGTGATCGGCAAGCAGCTCGGGATCTTCTCCTGCGTGTTTGGCGCGGTGAAGCTCGGTATCGTGGAAAAGCCGAAGGATTGCACCTGGGCAGAAATCTGGGGCGTGTCGATCCTGTGCGGAATCGGCTTCACGATGAGCCTGTTCATCGGCGAACTGGCCTTCCCCGGCTCGGGCGACATGATGCGCCTGCTGCGCGAAGAGGCCAAGATCGGCATCCTCGTCGGCTCTGTGATCAGCGCGGTGGTGGGTTACGGCGTGCTGCGGCTCGTCACCAAGGTGCGCCCGGAATACGACGACCCGAACGATCCAATCGTTTAAGGTTGGAATTGCAAGGTTCCGACCAGCGTCGGAACCTTGCTAATCTCAGGCTTTGGCGACCGGTGCGTTCTCGCCGAGATCTTCGTACCAGGCTTCGACTTCGCCCTTCAGCTTGATCGTCAGCGGGCGGCCCTTGCGGTCCATCGCCTTGCCAGCCTGCACACGCACCCAGCCTTCGGAGACGCAGTATTCCTCGATGTCGCGCCGTTCGCGACCCTTGAAGCGGATGCCGACGCCGCGCTGCAGCTTCTCGCCATCGAAATGGGGGCTGCGCGGATCGATCGCCAAATGATCGGGCGGCACGTCCGAGGCGGCAGGGGTCGGCTCGGGGGCGGTATCGGGGGTTTGCTCTTCGCTCATGGGGCATGGCCACTAGAGCGCAGCCAGCCGCGTGGCAATCCTGATCCGCATCGCTACACACCCTTCGTGCTTGCCCTTTGCCGCGCTGCCCTTTAAGGGCGCGGCTTCGATTTTTGCGAGGGGGCTTGCCGCCTTGCAGCTCATCGTCGGGCCGCGGGCGTGGCGGAATTGGTAGACGCGCTGGTTTTAGGTACCAGTATCGTAAGATGTGGGGGTTCGAGTCCCTTCGCCCGCACCAGTTCCGGTGGCGCCCCGATACCCGGCTATCGGATGCGGGCCTTTGTGCCCGGTCCGCAGCAATTAGAAGGCCTGAAAGAACTCAGATATGGCAATGCAGATCGTCGAAACCACCAATGAAGGCCTCAAGCGCGGCTATACGCTGACCATCCCGGCCGGCGACATCGCCGACAAAGTCGGCGCGGAGATCAAGAAGATCGCCCCGCAGGTGAAGATGCCCGGCTTCCGCCCCGGCAAGGTCCCCGCCAACCTCGTGAAGAAGATGCACGGCGATGCGATCCACGCCGACGTGCTCAACAACACGCTGCGCGGCGCGATTGACGAGCTGATGGCAGAAAAGAAGCTGCGCCCCGCGCTGCAGCCGAAGGTCGACATGGCCGAGGGCTATGAGCAGGGCAAAGACGCCGAGCTGAGCGTCGAGCTGGAAGTGCTGCCCGAGATCGAGGTGCCTTCACTTGAAGGTCTGAAGCTCGAAAAGCTGACCGTCGCTGTAACCGACGAGCAGCTCGACGAGGCGCTGGCGAAGATCGCCGAGGGCCAGAAGAGCTACAAGGACGCCGCCAAGACCAAGAAGGCTGCCGAGGGCGACCAGGTCATCATCGATTTCGTCGGCTCGGTCGACGGAGTGGAATTCGAAGGCGGCAAGGCTGAAGACGCTCCGCTGGTGATCGGCTCGGGCCAGTTCATCCCCGGCTTCGAAGAGCAGCTGACGGGCGTGAAGACCGGTGAGGAAAAGACCATCACCGTCACCTTCCCCGAAGACTATCCGGCCGAGCACCTGAAGGGCAAGGAAGCCCAGTTCGCGATCACCGTGAAGCAGGTGAAGGTCGAAGCCGAAAGCAAGATCGACGAAGACTTCGCCAAGTCGCTCGGCCTTGAGAGCCTCGAACAGCTCACCGGCCTCGTGAAGGGCCAGCTGGAGCAGGAAAGCGCCGGCCTCACCCGCACGCAGATGAAGCGCCAGCTGCTCGACACGCTGGCCGCATCGCACGATTTCCCCGTTCCGCCGACCATGGTGGAAGCCGAGTTCGACCAGATCTGGCAGCAGCTGCAGAACGAAGCTGCCCAGGAAGAAGATCCCGAAGCCGCCAAGGCCGAGATCGAGGCCGAGAAGGACGACTACAAGCGCATTGCCGAACGCCGCGTGCGTCTGGGCCTGCTGCTGTCGGAGATCGGCCAGGCCAATGGCGTGGAGATCAGCCAGCAGGAAATGGGCATGCTCATCCAGCAGGCCGCCCAGCAGTATCCGGCCGAGCAGCGCCAGCAGTTCGTGGACTACGTCCGCAACGAGCCGATGGCCCAGGCCCAGCTGCGTGCTCCGCTCTATGAGGACAAGGTCGTCGACTACCTGTTCGACAAGGCCGACGTGACCGAGCGTGAAGTGACCCGCGAGGAAATCGAAGCGGCGATCGAGGCTGACGAAGCCGGCGCCGAAGAGAAGAAGAAGCCTGCTGCCAAGAAGGCTCCGGCCAAGAAAGCCCCGGCCAAGAAGGCGGCTGACGCAGACGGCGAGGCAGAGGCCAAGCCGGCCGCGAAGAAGGCGCCCGCCAAGAAGGCTCCTGCGAAGAAGGCTCCGGCCAAGACCGCTGCTGCCGATGCAGACGCAGCCCCGGCCAAGAAGGCTCCGGCGAAAAAGGCTCCGGCCAAGAAGCCTGCTGCCAAGAAGGCCCCGGCCAAGAAGCCCGCAGCCGAGTAAGCTCAGCTTTCACGAACACACGAAAGGGCGGCCTCACGAGGGGCCGCCCTTTTCGTTTGGCTAGAAGCTGCCCTTGATGATGAATTCCATCACCCGGCCGATCTCGCGGCGGCGGTTCTCGCGGAAAAGGAAATTGTCGTCCGCGCGCGGCCCGTCGAACACATAGCGATCATAGACGAGTTCGTCCTGCAGCAGGTTCGACATCTTGGCCTGCACAGTAAGCCCGAACACGTCCTTGTGCTCGACGAACAGCGAGACGGCGTTGCCGATGCGGTGATCGTAGCCGTATTCGTCCACCCGGAAGCTGGGGTTGAACCGCGTGCGGCGCAGCCCCGCCCCCCAGGCCCAATCGGTGGCAGGCACATCGTGGCGCCAGTCCAGCTCAAGCTCGAACGGCTCGGCAAATCCCACCGGGAGCGGCCCGCCCAGCACCGGATCGGTATAGGTCGATTCGCGCAGGTTCAGCGAGTAGTCGAGCCGTGCCCCGTTGATCCCGACCGGCTCGAACCGGAACGTGCCATAAAGCTCGACACCCTGGATCTGCGCCGAGTCGATATTGCCCCGGGCAGACCCGCCGCTAGGGGTCGGGACGAAGGTGGTGTAATCGGTAAAGTCGCGCTGGAAGAGGCGCAAAGTGGCATTGCCCCAAGGCCCGAAGTCGCGCGCCGCCTCCAGATCATAAGCCCAGTTCTGGCTCGGCCTGAGCTGGTTGTTGGCGGCATTCTGGTTGTCGTCGGCAAGGTTCACTTCGGCCAGCACGTCACCAAAGTCTAGCTGACCGGTGCGCCGCTCGATCTTGAGCGAGACGTTGAGCCGCTCGCTCGCGGCCCAGGAGAGTGAAAGCGAGCCAGTCGGTCGGCGGAAACTGCGCGCCAGCGCGCCGCTGCCGGTTTGCTGGATGCGCGAATACTCACCCCCCACGATCAGCTGCATCGAAATACTGGGCGTGAGCGCCCGGCTATGCGACAGGCTCGCCGAATAGCGGTCTTCGGTGACGCCCCCGGTTCCCGCGCTGAAATCGAGCGGCGTGAAATTGCCGTCAGGCGCAAGCGTGAACAGGTCGGAGATACGGTCGAGCCGATTGAACGCGGCCTCGCCCGAGACCTGCCAATCGCCGCCGAGCATGCCCCAATCGTATTCGGCACGGCCGATGCGCTCGCCGCTTTCGGTAAACCGGCTGAACAAGGTGCCGGTGATCGGCTCGCCAGTGGCCGGATCAACCTCCGCTTGCGAGCGGAAGGTCAGCCGATCGTAGCGCTCCAGCCCGATCAGCTTCAGCCGCCCACCGGCCAGATCGAACTCCACATCGCCACCAATCTCGTAGTCGTAGCCGCGCTTGAGCGAAGAGATGTCCTCGAACAGGGGCGGGACATCGGGGCTCACGGTGCGTTCCTGCTGCCACTCGCGAAAACGGCGCAGCAGCAGCGAGGCGTTGAGATTCGCCACCGCCCCGCCCGGCAAGCCATAACGCAGCGAGGTCGAATACTTGGTGTCGTCGCCCTGTTCGATGCCGGTGCTGAAGCGTTCTTCCAGACGGCCATCGGCAAAGGTCACGAAGTTCGGCCCGCCCGATCCGCCGTAGAACGGCTTCCCCTCCGCGGCGAAGGTGAAGTCGAGCGCGCCCACGGTGCCGGAGGCGGAGATCACGCCCTCCAGCCAACGGGCCTTCGCGTATTCCGCGGCCAATTGCGGGCGCCACTCGAACTGCACCTGCAATCCGCCGGTCGAATTGGCGATGATGTTGGCCACCCGCCCCGTCAGCCCCGGCACGTCAAGCGCGGCGCCATCGACGATTTCAATACGGATGACATTGCTCGCCGGAATGCGTGCCAGCTGATCGGTGATCGAATCCGACTTGGACGCGAGCCGCTCGCCGTTAAGCAGCACGTTACCCGAGGCCTGCCCGAGGCCGCGCCCCTGCCCGCCATTGCGCTCATCGATCGAAAAGCCGGGCACCCGCTGCAGCATGTCCAGCGCGCTGCGGGGAGCGAAGCTGGCAAAGTCAGCCGGGGTAAACACCTCGCGCCCGGCGGCTTCGCTCGCCAAGGGGGGCACAGGATCGTCGCTCTCGCCCTCGCTTTGCGCGGAAGCGGGCGCGGAAGACATGGCAAGTCCGATCGCCAGTGCTGCAATGCTGGCGCTATTGTGGCCACGCTTTGATCGGATAGTGCCCCCTTCTCCCATGGCAAATGGCTAGAGGCGCGCTCGCCGTGCGGCAAGAGTGCTTTTGTATCGATACGATTACACCATGATATAACCTAACCTTTCTGCTAGACACGCGCGCCTCACGCTGCCGCGAACCGGCTGGCGCTTCACCACCGGCGTTACACGTAAATTTACGGATGCAGGGGCGAGCAGGAGGCAAGCGGGTTGTGTGCCAAAGAGCCTGCGCGCTCGGATCGCGGGCCGCGTGTGGTGGCAGTGATGCACAGCTCCAAGAGCCAAACCTCTTGAACATCGCGCGGGCAGACGCGACATAGCGTTCGGATCACACGAAGGGATATTCATGTTCGACGTTTTCGGCGACGCCAAGGACCGTTTCCACACCGACCCCATGACCGGCGCGCTCGTGCCTGTCGTGGTCGAATCGACCAGCCGCGGCGAACGCAGCTTCGACATCTTCAGCCGCCTGCTGCGCGAACGCATCGTGTTCGTCACCGGCCAGGTGGAAGACAACATGGCCTCGCTGATCGTGGCCCAGCTGCTGTTCCTCGAAAGCGAGAACTCGCAGGATATCTCCATGTACATCAACTCGCCGGGCGGCGTGGTGACGGCCGGCATGGCG
The DNA here is from genome assembly GCA_002337385.1 of Erythrobacter sp. UBA1916. Taxonomy (GTDB): domain Bacteria; phylum Pseudomonadota; class Alphaproteobacteria; order Sphingomonadales; family Sphingomonadaceae; genus Alteraurantiacibacter. The sequence continues at coordinate 81,262 of DDFY01000004.1, read as the reverse complement.
ATCCACGACACCATGCAGTACATCAAGCCCAAGGTGCGCACCCTGTGCATCGGCCAGGCCGCCTCGATGGGCTCGTTCCTGCTGGCCGCCGGTGAACCGGGCATGCGCGTGGCACTGCCCAATGCGCGGATCATGATCCACCAGCCTTCGGGCGGCGCGCGCGGCATGGCCTCGGATATCGAGATTCAGGCCAAGGAAATCCTCCGCATCAAAGCGCGGATGAACGACCTTTACGTGAAATACACCGGGCAGGATCTGGAAACGGTGGAACGCGCGATGGACCGCGACACCTTCCTCGAAGCTGACGAAGCCAAGGAATTCGGCCTCGTTGACGAGGTTTTCGCACATCGCCCCAAGGGCGATGAGGATGGCGCTGCCGAAGGATCGGGCGGCGCTCCTGAATAAGTTAAAGGCACAGTGTCCCAAATCCGGGCAAACCGGGGGGATGCTGTAGCCAATTGGCAACCGTGTGGGTTCACCATCCTGCAAGCCGAACGAATTAAGGCTTAATGGAATTGATCTTGCGCCCACGCGGCCTAGACTGCCCTATTCGACTCTCCCGCCCGGCCAAGGTCAGGGCGGTGGAGCAACAAGGGCGCGCACTGGACAAGGATTATGACAAAGTTGAGCGGATCCGATAGCAAGAGCACCCTTTACTGCAGCTTCTGCGGTAAGTCCCAGCACGAGGTGCGCAAGCTGATCGCCGGGCCCACCGTGTTCATCTGTGATGAATGCGTCGAGCTGTGCAACGACATCATTCGTGAAGAAGCCAAGGCAGGCGTCGGCGGCAAGAAGGACGGCTCCGTCCCCGCTCCGATCGAAATCTGCGACACGCTGAACGACTATGTGATTGGCCAGGAACGCGCCAAGCGCGTGCTCTCGGTCGCCGTGCACAACCACTACAAGCGGCTCAAGCACGCCGGCAAGGGCAACGAGGTCGAGCTGGCCAAGTCGAACATCCTGCTCGTCGGGCCGACCGGTTCGGGCAAGACGCTGCTCGCCCAGACGCTGGCCCGTACCTTCGACGTGCCCTTCACCATGGCCGATGCCACCACGCTGACCGAAGCCGGCTACGTCGGCGAGGACGTGGAGAACATCATCCTCAAGCTGCTGCAGGCGTCCGACTACAACGTCGAGAAGGCCCAGCACGGGATCGTCTATATCGACGAGATCGACAAGATCACGCGCAAGGCCGAGAACCCCTCGATCACGCGCGATGTCAGCGGCGAAGGCGTGCAGCAGGCGCTGCTCAAGCTGATGGAAGGCACCACCGCCTCGGTTCCGCCGCAGGGCGGGCGCAAGCATCCGCAGCAGGAGTTCCTGCAGGTCGACACCACGAACATCCTGTTCATCTGCGGCGGCGCTTTCGCCGGCCTGGAAAAGGTGATCGGCGACCGTCTGCAGAAGCGTTCGATCGGCTTCGGCGCCAACGTGTCGGACCCGGCCAAGGCGCGCGTGGGCGAAATGCTCGAAAAGTGCGAGCCTGAGGATCTGCTCAAGTTCGGCCTGATCCCCGAATTCGTCGGCCGTCTGCCGGTGATCGCCACCCTGCACGACCTCGATGTCGATGCTTTGGTGACGATCCTGAAGGAACCGAAGAACGCGCTGGTGAAGCAGTATGCCCGCCTGTTCGAGCTGGAAGAGGTCGAACTGACCTTCACCGACGAGGCGCTCGAAAAGATCGCTCAGAAGGCCATCAAGCGCAAGACCGGCGCCCGCGGCCTGCGTTCGATCGTCGAAGGCTTGCTGCTCGATACCATGTTCGATCTGCCGAGCATGGAAGGCGTCACCGAAGTGGTCGTCGATGCTGACGTGGTCGAGGGCCGCAAGGAACCCGTCCGCGTGGTCTCGAACGACGACGACAAGAAGAAGGAGCAGGCGGCCTAATCGCGGGCCGCCCCGCCTCCCACCCGGCCAATAATCGTCGGATTTTCGCGCAGGCCCCCTCGGGGGCCTGCTTTTGCGCGCGCTGCCCTAGCTGACGCGCGCACCATGCCGCGCGCCTGCACGGCGTGTGGCCCTAGAAGGAGCCAATTCATGTCCAACAATGCCCAACTCGCCGCCAAGCTTCTGCGCGACGCCAGCATGTTCTTTCGCCAGGTCGGCGAACAGAACCCGCCGGTGGCCGAACAGATGAACCAGAACGCCGCCGCCTACGAGCAGGTCGCGCAGATGGTCGAGAGCGATCCGCTCGGCGCCCTCCCCGAGGCCGCCAACGAACCGCCGGCCCAATAAGCAAAGCCATCAGGATGCAGGCATCCCAGCGGTGCCTGCATCCCTGACCCTGCGGTTACCCCGCAAGGTAAGTTTCTTCTCGAAACTCTTTTTCAAAGCGCCTATCTTGGCGTAATGGACCTGCCCGACCCCACTTTGCTGGCGATCCCCGCCTTCATCGTGACCATGCTCGCCGAAGCATGGCTAGGAGGGCGCAGCGGGCGCGTTCGCTACACCGGCAGCGACACTTTTACCTCGTTGATGCTCGGCATCGGCAGCGCGCTGGCGGGGCTGATAACCGGCGGCGCGGTGGTGGCTATGGCCACGGCGGTCTATGCGCACCGGCTGTTCGATATCGGCTATGTCTGGTGGGCCTGGCCGCTCGCCTTCGTGCTCGACGATCTGGCCTATTACTGGTTCCACCGCACGGCGCACCGGGTCCGCTGGTTCTGGGCCTCGCACGTGGTCCACCATTCGAGCGAGCACTATAACCTTTCCACCGCGCTGCGGCAGACCTGGACCGGCTTTTTCGCGCTCTCGTTCGTGTTCCGGCTGCCGCTGTTCTGGATCGGCTTTCCTCCCGCGATGGTGCTGTTCCTGGTGGGCCTGAACCTCATCTACCAGTACTGGATTCACACCGAGGCGGTGGACCGGATGCCGCGCTGGTTCGAGGCGGTGATGAACACCCCCTCGCATCACCGCGTCCACCACGCCACCAACCCGCGCTATCTCGACACCAATTTCGCGGGCACCTTCATCGTGTGGGACAAGATGTTCGGCACCTTCGTGCCCGAAACCAGCGAGGAAACGATCCGCTACGGCATCGTCAAACCGCTCGAACGCACGGGCGGGATCACCGGCGTGCTGTGGGCAGCGTTCCACGAATGGATCGGCATTGCGCAAGATCTGTGGCGCGCGCCATGGCGGGCAAAGCTCGGGTACCTGCTGAGGCCGCCCGGCTGGAGCCATGACGGCTCACGCGAAACCTCGGACATGATCCGCGCCCGCTGGCAGGCCGAGCGCAAAGCAGACGGCTAACCCCTGCCCACCGCACTCTGAGCTGATGACAGGGCTCAGGCGAGCATGTGCTGCTCGTCTTCGAGCACCGTGCGCGCGGCGCAATAGAGGCGCTCGACCGCGAGCGATGCCTGCACCTTGTCCTCTTCGGGCATCAAGGCCCCGATCGCCTGCTCGCTGTCCTGCGCGATCTGCGTCATGCCGTCGCAGACTGTCTGGCCCATCGCGGTGAGGCGAATGGACAGCGGACGCGGTGCAGGCCGTCGTGGGCTGGCGATCAGGCCCCGCGTGGTAAGCATCTTGACCATCCGGCTGACCTGCCCGCAGTCGCGGTTCAGCTTGCGCGCCAAGGTGCCGAGCGTGATCGGGGCGCAGGAATTGACCTGGGCCAGCAGGCGATAGTGAATTTCAGTGAGGCCATAGCTCTGGCGAAAGCTGGCGGCACGGCAGCGCACCACTGCTTCGCAGGCCATGATGAGACGGTCGGACAGGGCTTGTGCGGTGTCAGCGTGATCGAAGGTATGGTCGGCGGCGGTCATGATCGGTCCTTTCACGAGAGCCGCTGCCAGCGCGCCGCGGAAGCCCCCGATCCCGCCAACGCAGGCCGCAGCCCGGTTATGGCGACGATCATGCCGAGGCCTTCACTGCCCGACAGGTTAATTACGGTAATCCGCGCGAACGCAACGGTTACACGGGCGTTACTGCCCGCTGCTCAGGCACATCCGTCGCAGGCATGGCTGCTATCCTCGATCTGCAAGGTGGTGTGGCCAATGGCATGATTATGTTCGAGTTGGTGCGCCGCCTCGCGCAGGAATGCATCGCCCGGATGGCCACCCGGCATCACCAGATGGGCGGTCAGCGCGGTCTCGGTCGTGCTCATGGCCCATATGTGAACATGATGGACTTCGCTCACCCCCGGCAGGCTCGCCAGCCGCGCAACCACGGCCTCTTCGTCCACTCCGGCGGGAACTCCGGCGAGGCCCAGCTTCACGCTGTCTTTCAGCAAGCCCCAGGTGCCCCAGCCGATCACCGCCACGATCACGAGGCTCACCAGCGGATCGACGATCACCGCGCCGGTGAGCAGGATCACCACGCCTGCCACCACGACGCCCACCGAAACAAGCGCATCGGCAGCCATGTGCAGGAACGCGCCGCGCACGTTGAGGTCGTCATGCTGCCCGCGCATGAACATCAGCGCAGTGATGGTGTTGATCACGATACCCACGCCCGCCACCCAGATCATCGTCCAGCCTTGCGGCTCGACCGGGTTGAACAGCCGGTGCACGGTCTCGAACAGGATCGCCCCGATCGCGATCAGCAACAGCGTGGCATTGGCGAGCGCGGCCAGAATGGTCGAACTTTTCAGGCCATAGGTGAAGCGCGCCGTGGGTGGCCGCTTGGCGGCAACGCTGGCGCCCCAGGCGATGATCAGGCCCAGCACGTCGCTGAGGTTGTGCCCCGCATCGGCCACCAGCGCCATCGAGCCGGAAATATAGCCGTAGATCGCCTCCACCGCGACAAACCCGGTGTTGAGCACGATGCCGATGATGAAGGCCCGCCCGAAGTCCTTGGGCGCGTGGGAATGCCCGTGCCCGTGCGAATGACCATGGTCGTGCCCATGACTGTGGCCATGGCTATGGCTGTGCGTAGCGCTCATCGCATCACTCGTAGACGCAAGCGTCGAGCGCGTCACGTCGCACTACGCCAATCCGCGCCTTGATCGAATTGCCATAGCGCCGGGTGAACCCGCTGGGATTGACCACCGCGCGCTTCTTCGGGCTTGGCAGCGCTGCCGCCATCCGCGCCGCCTCGCTCTCGCTGAGCTTTGCCGCCGAATGCTGGAAATAGCGCTCGGCCCCCGCGGCCACGCCATAGGTGCCGATCCCCGTTTCGGCGACGTTGAGATAGACCTCCATGATCCGCCGCTTGCCCCACAGGTGCTCGATCAGGAAGGTAAACCAGGCCTCCAGCCCCTTGCGGAAAAAGCCGCCGCCCTGCCACAGGAACACATTCTTGGCGGTCTGCTGGCTGATCGTGGAAGCCCCACGCTCGCGCTTGCCCGCCATGCGTTCCTCAAGCGCCTGCTCGATCGCCTCGGTGTCAAAGCCGGAATGCTCGCAGAACTTGCTATCCTCGGCGGCGATGACGGCCGAGACCATATTGCGGTCGATCCGCGAGAGCGGCTCCCAGTCACGGGTGTAGCCGTTTGCGTCCATCAGCATGGTGGCGGTGACAGGCACCGGCACGAAACGCCACAGGCCCACCGCCAACAGGCTCAGCACCACGAAAGCCACGATAAGCCGGGCGAGCCAGATAAACATGCGCGTAACCATAGACTTCCCGTCATAGCGAGCTGGAGAGGCCATGAACATCCACCTCCTCAACCCTCTTGCAACATTGAGCGTTTCCGGCACAATGCATGCGTTAATCGGTCGCTATTGAAGGAATTCTCGCCATTATCCGCACCAGTCTGCTCGCCGCCTTGCTCCTTTCCACTACGGCCACGCCCGCACTGGCGCAGGACGCGGAGATGGCCGCCGCCATCGAGGCTGACTGGGACGGCCATCTTGCCGCCCTGTTCGAACACTTTCACCGCAACCCCGAGCTGTCGTTCATGGAAGTGCAGACCGCCGCGCGCATGGCCGAGGAACTACGCGCCGCCGGTGCCGATGTGACCGAGAACGTCGGCGGCACCGGCGTCGTCGGGATGCTGCGCAACGGCGACGGTCCGCTGGTCATGCTGCGCGCGGACATGGACGGACTGCCGCTCAAGGAAGACAGCGGGCTCGCCTATGCCTCCACCGTCACCCAGGTCGATGCCGACGGGATCGAGTATCCGGTGATGCACGCCTGCGGCCACGATTCGCACATCACCGCGCTGGTCGGCATCGCCCGCTATCTCGCCGCCCACACCGACAAGTGGTCGGGCACGGTGATGCTGGTGGTCCAGCCCGCCGAAGAGCGCCTCGGCGGTGCTCGCGCCATGCTCGATGACGGGCTGTACGAGCGTTTCGGCAAGCCCGACTACGCCCTCGGCTTTCATTCCGCGGCCGGCGCGCCGGTCGGAACGATCAACGTTCCCGACACCAACAACCTCTTCTCGTCGAGTTCCGATGCGGTCGATATCGTCGTCCATGGCGTGGGCGCGCACGGGGCCTATCCGCATGCCGGGCGCGACCCGGTCTATATCGGAGCCGAAATCGTGACGGGCCTGCAAAGCATCGTCAGCCGCGAGGTGGCCCCCTTGCAGCCGTCGGTGATCACGGTGGGCATGTTCAACGCCGGAACCAAGCGCAACATCATCCCCGACCGCGCCGATCTGCAACTGACCGTGCGCAGCAACGATCCGGCTGTGCGCACGCAACTACTCGAGTCGATCGAACGCGTGACGGTGAACACCGCCCGCGCACACGGCATCTCGGAAGACATGCTGCCCGAAGTCACGCACCAGTATGGCACCCCGCCCGGCATCAACAACGACGCCCTGGCCCGGCGGCTGGATGCGGCATTGCGCGGTGCCTTCGGTGAGGAAACCGTGGTGGTCACCAAGCAGACCGGTATGGGCGCCGAGGACTTCGCATATTTCATAACCGAGGACACCGGCGTTCCGGGATACTTCTTCTCGATCGGCAGCACCCCGCTTGAGGACATCGCGGCGGCGGCCGACGGCGGCCCTCCCGTCCCCTCGCACCATTCGCCATTCTTCCGCATCGACGGAGAGGCTACGGTGACGCTGGGGGCCGAGGCGCTGATCACCGCCGTGATGGACCTCGCCCCGCCGAGCTGAGCGCAATCGGGCGGCGTGTGGCGCAAACAAAAGGGGCGCGGAAGATCACTCTTCCGCGCCCCTTTTTGTGTCAGCGCCGGTTGGCTCAGGCCACGCCGGGCAGCAGCTTCTCGCCGGCGATCCGCTGCATCGCCTTCTGCAGCTTCTCGAACGCACGCACCTCGATCTGGCGGATACGCTCGCGGCTCACGTCGTAAACCTGCGACAGCTCTTCGAGCGTCTGGGGGTTCTCGGTCAGCCGACGTTCGGTGAGAATGTGCTTCTCACGGTCGTTCAGGCTGTCCATCGCTTCGAGCAGCATATCATGACGCACCTCGGCCTCTTCGGCGTCGGCCACGGTCTCGTCCTGCAGCGGACGGTCGTCAGTCAGCCAGTCCTGCCACTCGCCCGAACCTTCCTCGCCATTGCGCATCGGCGTGTTGAGCGAGCCATCGCCGCCCATCATCATCCGCCGGTTCATATTGACGACTTCGGTTTCGGACACGCCCAGATCGGTGGCGATCTTCTTCACGTCATCGGGGTGCAGGTCGGAGTCTTCGTAGGCCTCAAGCTGCTTCTTCATCCGGCGCAGGTTGAAGAACAGCTTCTTCTGCGCGGCGGTGGTGCCCATCTTCACGAGGCTCCACGAGCGCAGGATGAACTCTTGCATCGAGGCCTTGATCCACCACATGGCATAGGTGGCGAGGCGGAAGCCGCGGTCGGGCTCGAACTTCTTGACGCCCTGCATCAGGCCGACATTGCCTTCGGAAATGAGGTCGGACACGGGCAGGCCATAGCCGCGATAGCCCATCGCGATCTTCGCCACCAACCGCAGGTGCGAGGTGACGAGCTGCGCGGCAGCTTCGGGGTCTTCATGTTCCTGATAGCGCTTGGCGAGCATATATTCCTGCTCTGCCGTCAGCACTGGGAATTTCTTGATCTCGGCCAGATAGCGGTTGAGGCTCTGCTCACCGCCAAGGGCCGGAACGCTGGGTCGGACTTGGCTCACTGTTCCCTTACCTTTCTCTTTTGTCGACCGCCGATGCCGGACCCCTGCTGGGCATCTCGGCTGTGGGGCCACATGGGATGCTCTGGATGGAGCATTTTTCCTTTATAGGAGCTTTGCACACGATGTGTGTGCATTTCATCGATCAGAACGACCGAGTTCGTCGATGAGTTCCCGCATATCGGCCGGCAATTCCGTCGCAAATTGTAACATTTCGCCGGTGACGGGATGGACGAATCCAAGGCTTTTCGCATGCAGCGCCTGGCGCGCAAAACCGAGGTTGCGGATCGTGGCACGAATGGCTGACGGATCGCGTCCATAGACAGGATCTCCCAATAGCGCATGGCCGATTGACGAAAGATGAACCCGCACCTGGTGGGTACGCCCCGTTTCAAGCCGACATTCGACAAGACTCGCATGATCGAGCCGTTCGATCAGCTTGTAATGGGTGATCGCATGCTTGCCACGCGAGGAATTGTTGTCGAGCACCGCCATTTTCTTTCGATCCCGCTCAGACCGGCCCAGCCGGGCATCGATGGTGCCCTGCGCGGGGCTGATATGCCCGCCGCAGACGGCGAGATAGCGCCGCTCGATCGAGTGGTCGGCGAACTGTTTGGCCAGCCCTTCGTGCGCGACGTCGCTTTTGGCGACCACGAGCAGGCCCGAGGTATCCTTGTCGATCCGGTGGACGATCCCCGGTCGTGCCACCCCGCCGATGCCGCTCAGTTGGCCAGCGCAATGGTGCAGCAGCGCGTTCACCAGCGTGCCGTCAGGATTGCCCGCCGCAGGGTGGACCACCATTCCTGCCGGTTTGTCGACCACGATCAGGTGCGCGTCTTCGAACACCACGGTGAGCGGGATATCCTGTGGACGAGCCTGTGGATCGTCTGGGGGCGGAAGGTGGATAACGAAACGCAAATCCGCCCGGACCTTGGCCGAGGGCGATGTTGCGACCTTGCCGTCAACCTCGACCATTCCTTCGGCGATCAGGGCCTTGATCCGCTCGCGCGACAGCTCGCTCGCTTCGGCCAGCGCCTTGTCGAGGCGGCCCGGGCTGGCAAGCGTTCCAGTCAGAATCTCAGTCATCCGACTGTCCTGAGCTTGTCGAAGGACTAGCCTTGCCTTGCACCATGTGCAGGTCCAGACTGACAGAGTTCCCGGCGTAGATCGAGCCTCCGCAACGATGCAGCATGTAGGTCCAGAACGGCATGCGTCCGTCTAGAGAGAAAAGCAGCCCTTCGACAAGCTCAGGACGAGCGGTTGGCGAGTTAAGTGACACCGTCGCCCAGCAAATCCGCGACCATGCGCAACTCTCCGCCCCGCTCGAATGCTGCGGCCTCTTGCTCGGCGAAGGCAGCACAATCACCGAGGCCCGCCCTGCCCGCAACGTCCACCTCTCGCCGCAAACGCACTTCGAAATCGAACCACAGGCGCTAATCGACGCGCACCGCGCCGAACGCGCGGGCGGTCCGCAGGTGCTTGGCTACTACCACTCCCACCCGCGCGGGCCTGCCGAGCCCTCCGCCACCGACCGCGCCATGGCGGCGCGCGACGGCCGGATATGGGCTATCGTGGGGCACAACGGGGCGATCGGGCTGTGGTACGATGGTAAACATGGCTTTGAAGCGCTTTCCACAACGGCCCCAAGTGGGTAAGGACCGGCCCCAATGACCTCCTCGACCGATCTCGCCGCCCTCCTCTGCTCACGCCTGTGCCACGACATGCTCAGTCCCGTCGGGGCGCTCAACAACGGGCTGGAACTGCTCGCCGACGAGCAGGACCCCGAAATGCGCGAGCGGTGCGTCGAGCTGCTCGAACAGAGCGCCAAGACCACCGCGATGAAGCTCAAGTTCTTCCGCCTCGCCTTCGGGGCGGCAGGCGGCTTTGGCGAACAGGTCGCCATCGAGGAGCCGCGGGACCTGATCGCAGGCCTCGCCGAGGGCAATGCGCGCGTCAGCCTTGGCTGGGCGCTTGAGGTTAACACGCTGTCGAAGCCGGCGGTGAAGATCCTGCTCAACCTTGCCGCCATCGGGCTGGATTCGCTGGTGCGCGGGGGAACACTGACGGTCGGAGCCGAGCGCAGCGATGGCGCGACCGAAATCGTGATTCGCGCCGAGGGGCCGAAAATCGCCTTCGACGAGACCGTGGGGCAGGCGCTGGCGGGCGAGTTGCCCGAGAGCGAGCTTACCGGCCGCACCGCACCTGCGCACATGATCCACCTGCTCGCCCGCGAGAATGGCGGCGAACTGCGCTCCGCCCGCGCCGATGAGATGCTCGTGCTCGGCGCCGCGCTTCCGCCCGTTCCCGGCATGATCGGCTGACGATGAACGGGCCACCGCTCGACCCTGCCGACCTGGTCGAACGCCACGCCCCCTCGCCCAACTGGAACGAGCGGCAACTGCCGATCTCGATGCTCGTCCTGCATTACACCGACATGGTGGGCAAGGATGCGGCGCTTGACCGGATGTGCGATGCCGAGGCTGGGGTATCGGCGCACTATCTGATCGAGGAAGACGGTGCGATCATCCAGCTGGTCGACGAGGACAAGCGCGCCTGGCATGCGGGCAAGTCCGCGTGGCGCGGCATTCACGATGTTAATTCGGCCAGCATCGGCATCGAGCTGGATCACCCCGGCCACACCAACGGCTATCGCCCCTTCGCCGATGCACAGATCGAGGCGCTGATCCCGCTGGTCCATTCGATCGTGAAGCGACACGATATCCCGCGCGCCAACGTGGTCGCCCATTCGGACATTGCGCCTGACCGCAAGGTCGATCCGGGCGAGCTGTTCCCGTGGGGGCGCCTGGCAAAGGTGGGCCTGTGCCTGCCCTGCCCCGAGCGGCTCGATCTGGGCGATCCCTTCGAAAACGATGGGGCCTTCCTGCTCGCGCTTGACCGCTTCGGTTATGATATTTCCGATCAGACCAAGGTGGTCGAGGCGTTCCAGCGCCGCTGGCGGCCCGACCTGATCGACGGCGTGATCGATGGCGAATGCCGCGCGATCCTGTTCCAGCTATTGCTCGACCGCGACCGCGGCCTTGCGCGATAGTTGGTTGATCCAGATCATTCCTGACTATCGGTAAGTGACTAAGTAAGTGCTCGAAGACTCGGCATATCGCCGAGCGCAACGGAGCCTTTGTTACATGTCCCATACCCAGTTCAAGGACTGGCCCGCCATGGCCGTCAACCTCATCCCTGCTGTGCGCGAACTGCACAAGAGCGCCCCCAGCGTGATGAAAGCCTTCCGCGAGATGGGCGCAGCGGCGCATGAAGGCGGCGCGCTCGATGCCAAGACCAAGGAACTGCTCGCCGTCGCCATTGCCGTCGCCACGCGGTGCGATCCGTGCATCACCTTCCATGTCGAAGGCGCACGCAAACATGGCGCCACCCGCGAGGAAATCGCCGAAACGATGGGGCTCGCGGTCTATATGGGCGCAGGTCCAAGCGCGATGTATGCCGCCCAGGCGCTTGAGGCCTACGACCAGTATGCCGACAAGGCAGGCTAGCTTGCGCATCGCCGCGCCGCCCCTATAAGCCTCGCCGTGCCGGGGAGCCGGGCAGCCGCGTAATCCGCAAGGAGATGCGAGGAAAGTCCGGGCTCCACGAAACGAGGGTGGCGGGTAACGCCCGCCGGCCCCGGATCTGATCCGGGGTCAGGGACAGTGCCACAGAGAGTATACCGCCGATGGCCCCTAAAGGGCACAGGCAAGGGTGAAAGGGTGCGGCAAGAGCGCACCGGGGCGCTGGCAACAGCGCTCGCATGGCAAACCCCACCCGGAGCAAGACCGCATAGGGGTCGCGCGCCGTTTACGGCAGGGGTGTTTCGCCCCGAGCGATCCGGGTTGGTCGCAAGAGCGCGCCGGGCAACCGGCCGCCCAGACGAATGGCTGCCGCCGCCGATACCTTCCTGCATGCAGGATAAGGTCGGCGGACACAGAACCCGGCTTACAGGCTCCCCGGCACACCGAGCCCGATGCGAAAGTCAGTACGCGCGCGTCGCGATTGTCCCATCCTCGCCCTGTACGGCCTCGATGAAGCTCTGCTCTTCGCCTTCGAGCACCAGCGCGGTCAGCTTGCCGCTGGCATAGGCCCCGGTGTCGAGCCCGATTCGGTTTTCGCGCAGGACCGGCTCCGGGGTAATCGTGTGGCCATGCACCACGACACACCCGAGCGGCTGCGTATGGCTAAGGAACGGCTCGCGAATCCAGCGCAGGTTGGCGCCGGTTTGCGCTTCGATGGGCTGACTTGGGTCGATGCCGGCATGAACGAACACATAGTCGCCCAGCACGATCATTTCCTCAAAGCCGGCAATATAGGAACGATCTTCCTCGCTCACGGCCTTGGTCATGATCGCCTGAAGCTGCTCCACCGTGGCCTGAGAATAGGATTTCGGGGCGACGCCATAGCTGAAGAGCGTATCGCGGCCACCGTGGCGCAGGAAATGGCGCAGCATGTCGGTGTTCTCGAAGCTCTTGAGGAACATTTCCTCATGGTTGCCCCCTAACACGCGCACCTCGCGGCGCTGCTGCCAGCTGCGTGCAAAGGCGACCACCCCTGCACTGTCTGGTCCGCGATCAACCAGGTCTCCCAACAAGATCACGCTGGTCTTCGCAGGTGCGCGCGCCTGATCATCGCTCTCGATCGCAGCGGCGAGCGCGGTGAGCAGATCAAGCCGACCGTGCACATCGCCAATCGCATAGACGCGCCTGCCTTCCGGCAGCCTTGCACGCGGCTCCGGCTCCGCCGAGGAGGCGCCGAACAGTCTTTTGAGAAAACCCGCCATGATCACCACGTGCAATTGGGCTTCGCCCCGGCACAGTCAATACGGCGGCACCCTGCTTTCACACCATTCCGATGCCGACCGCTCCAGGTCATGTGGCGCAAAGGCACAACAAGTAACACCTGGTGATGCGATTATGACACACAAATTACACGAGATGCGGCATTTCAGCAATTCGTCTTGTGCGACGCAACACAAGTTGGCAGCTAATTGACCCCAGCAAATGGTTATCGACCCGAACGAATAATTAGAGGTCGAGACGTTGCTAAGCAGGTGGGACGAGGCACAGTTTAACAAGCAATCGAGGAAATTGCCCATGCTTATGTCCGTCCGCAGCCTTCTGGCTGCTACTGTTCTCGCCGGTTCCGTTTTTGCCGCCGCCGCTCCTGCCGCCGCGCAGGACATCGAGCTGTCGGGCAACTCCGCCGTCGTTTCGGAATACCGCTTCCGTGGTGTTGACCTGTCGGGCGGCGACATCGCCATCCAGGGCGGCGTCGATGCTTCGATCGGTGGCTTCTATGTCGGCACCTGGGGTTCGAGCCTCGACGAAGACACCGTCGGCTACGGCAGCACCGAGCTCGACATCTACGCCGGCTACGCTGGCTCGGCTGGCGTCATCAGCTACGACATCGGTGTGCTCGCCTACCTCTACCCGAACGCCGGTCCGGGCGACTACGACTACATCGAGCCCTATGCCTCGGTCGGCGCGACCGTTGGCCCGGCTGATGTGACCCTTGGCGTCGCCTATGCGCCCGAGCAGGATTCGCTCAACGGCCAGGACAACTTCTACATCTACACCGATGTTGGCGTTGGCATTCCGCAGACCCCGGTCAGCATCTCGGGCCACCTCGGCTACACCGACGGCTTCCTGACCTACACCAGCGATGGTACGGCTTGGGACTGGTCGCTCGGTGCTGACGTGGCGCTGGGCCCCGTGGTTTCGGTTGGCGTTGCTTACGTCGGCGCCGAAGGCGACCCCACCACCATCACTCCGGCTGATCCGAGCGTTGCTCCGTATCAATACGACTTCGTCGACGACGCCGTGGTCGCGACGCTGTCGGCCAGCTTCTAATTTCCTGATACCAACAGGGGGAAAGGCCCGCACCGAAAGGTGCGGGCCTTTTCTTTATGTGGGCCGCGTCATCCGCCCCACCTCGCGAAGTCTCAGTCGATCATGAAGTCGACCGTTGTCACCACCCGTACCTTCTTGAATGGCGTATCCGCCGTGCCCCAGCCGCCGCCGTCGCCATCACGCGCCTCGATCGAGAAATAGCCCTGCGTCGCCTGCCGGATCGCGCCGACCTCGCTGCCCGAATCCTCAGCAAACTGTTCCGCCGCCGCCCGCGCATCACGGGTCGCCTCGGCCACCATCTCGGGCTTGATCTCGTTGAGCCGGGTGAACGAATAGCTCATCCCCGATCCCTCCTCGAGCATGACCCCGCGCCGCACCAGATCGAACTGGCGCCGCACCGCGGCCTGCGCCTTCTCGATGTCGGTCGTGCGCAGGCTCATGCGCTGGCGCACGGTGAAGGTCGTATAGCCATCGTTGGTATAGCTCGACACGTTCACCGCCACCGGTTGCAGCGCCTCGTCAGGAAAGCCCAGTTCCTTGAAGAAGGCGGTGAGCTGCTCCGTATCACGGTCAACGCTCGCCTGCGCCTCGCCGAGGTTGGCAGCACTCGCGGAATAGGAAATGGTCCAGGTCGCAAGGTCGGCGGTCACGTCGCGTTCGGCCAGCCCGCGCACCGTCACCGAGCGATCGGCCAGCCGCGCACGCAGCAGGCCATCGCCCATCAGGTAGCCGCCCGCCACCAGCCCCGCCGAAAGGATCAAGGCCGTGCCGAAAAACAGCTGCGCCTGCGGGCGTTTCCAGAATGGCGCGGAATTTTCGGTGGCGCTGCCACTTGTTTCCTCGGTATTGCTGCTCATCTGCGATCTCCCTGCTCAATTGCCACGACGAACTGTGGCTTACGGGCGGTGAACCGTTTTTGAACAACGATGAACCGAGGCACGATTCCATGCTGAAATATCTCCACACGATGATCCGTGTTTCCGATCTGGACGCCACCATCGCCTTTTTCGGGCTGCTCGGGCTGGAAGAGGTCAACCGCATGGAAAACGAGAAAGGGCGTTTCACGCTCGTTTTCCTCGCTGCCCCCGGCCAGAAGGACGTCGCCGAAGTCGAGCTGACCTATAACTGGCCGGCAGAGGATGGCAGCGCGCCGGAAGTCTACACCGGCGGGCGCAATTTCGGCCACCTCGCCTATCGGGTCGATGATATCTACGCCACCTGCCAGAAGCTGATGGATGCGGGCGTCACCATCAACCGCCCTCCGCGCGACGGACACATGGCCTTCGTGCGCACGCCCGATGGCATCTCGATCGAATTGCTACAGGATGGCCACCTCGAACCCGCCGAGCCGTGGGCGAGCATGGAAAACACCGGCAGCTGGTAACGGCGCAACCGCATTGCAGCAGCGCCAGGCCCGACCCCGGCCTTATCGGGGATCGCGCCTAGCGCAGGCTGGCAAAGGCACGCGCGAACCGCGCATCGCCGCCCATCCGGTCAAGCGCCAGCTCGGCCTCGAAGGTATCGCTGCGGCTATCCGCCACAGGGCGGGTGGACGCGCTCGTTTGCATCCGCGCTGCCGGAGCACTTGGCTTGCCCGCGGCGGGCAGATCGACAAAGGCATAGCGGAACGGCACCGACTGCAAGCCGGGCTTCTCGTTGTAGATGAACCCGGCAACAGGCCAGTGCGTGGTGCCCAGCGAATTGGTCGTGCCGTACCAAACCCGCACCTCGCTCCAGTCGTTGTTCGGCGAAACGTCCACCGCGCGAACATTATCCTCAATCTGCCCGCGCCGGCCGTTGATTTCCGACCAGTTCGCGTGGCGCAACAAGACCGTGCGCGCATCGACAATCCGGCTGACCGCGGCGACATGGCCAAGCGTCATGTTGCGGTACGGCTCGAATGCCATCACCGCGCCGATGCGGGGCGTATGGCCGCGAGCATAGCGCCCTTCCGCCTGGCCCCACCAGGTGTGCGCGTCACCATAGATATTGATGCCCGAGACCTCGCGGGCATAGGGCACGCACTGCAGATAGGCTCCGGTGGCCGTGCCTGGCGCGCCGGGCGCATGCGAGACATAATCGGCAACGGCCGGTGCCCCGGTGCTGGCGGCAGCAATAAGCAGGCTGGCGGCAAGAATTTTCCTCATAACGGCAACGTCTTGCCGCGTGAAGGTTAGCAACTGGTCGGTAAGTTTGGTTAGAATACGGGGTTAACAGCGCAGTTACCACGCCTTCCCTTCCGCGCCTCCGTGCCAAGAACACTTGCCATCCGTCGCTCGGAGCGCCACCTGCAGAGCCATCATGAAAATGCGCAAGCTCCCCCAGGTGGTTATCATCGGCCGTCCCAATGTCGGCAAGTCGACCCTGTTCAATCGTCTGGTGGGCAAAAGGCTCGCCCTGGTGGACGATCAGCCCGGCGTCACGCGCGACCGGCGCATGGGGGAAGCGGGCCTGCTCGGGCTGGAGTTCGAGGCGGTCGATACCGCCGGCTGGGAAGACGAGGACGCCAAGAGCCTGCCGGGCCGGATGCTGGCGCAAACGCAGGTCAGCCTGACCGGCGCCGATGCCGCGCTGTTCGTCTACGATGCGCGTTCGGGCCTGACCCCGCTCGACGAGGAGATCGCTCGCTGGCTGCGTGAGCAGGAAGTGCCGGTGGTGCTGATCGCCAACAAGTCCGAAGGCAATGCAGGCGAAAGCGGGATTATCGAGGGCTGGTCGCTCGGCCTCGGCGAGCCGGTGCCAGTCAGCGCCGAACATGGCGAAGGCATTGCCGATCTTTACACCGCGCTGTCTCCGCTGATCGCGGACAAGGCCGAACAGATGCAGATCGAGGCCGAGGCCGAAGCCGCTATCGAGGCCGACCGCATGCGCGCCGCTGCCGAAGCGGCCGAGGCCGAAGGCATCGAGCTGGAAGCGCACGACCCCGCTGCCCCGCTGGCGCTGGCCATCGTCGGACGGCCCAATGCGGGCAAGTCCACGCTGGTGAACAAGCTGCTGGGCGAAGACCGGCTGCTGACCGGGCCCGAAGCGGGCATTACGCGCGATTCAATTGCCATCGACTGGGACTGGACCGAGCCCAAGTCCGGCGAACAGCGCAAGATCCGGCTGATCGACACCGCCGGGATGCGCAAACGCGCCAAGGTGGTCGACAAGCTGGAGAAGCTCTCGGTCGCCGATGGCCTGCGCGCAGTCGACTTTGCCGAAGTCGTGGTGCTGCTGCTTGATGCCACGCGCGGGCTGGAGGTGCAGGATCTCAAGATCGCCAGCAAGGTGATCGAAGAGGGCCGCGCGCTGATGGTGGCGATCAACAAGTGGGACATCGCCGAAGAGCCCAGCGCCCTGTTCAACGGCGTGCGCGCCGCGCTCGAAGACGGGCTGTCGCAGCTGAAGGGCGTGCCGATCCTCGCAGTCTCGGCTGTGACCGGCAAGGGGCTCGACCAGATGCTTTCCGCCGCTTTCGAGCTGCGCGAGGCATGGAGCCGCCGTGTATCGACGTCCGGCCTCAACCGCTGGTTCGAGCATGCGCTGGATATGAACCCGCCCCCGGCACCTGGTGGGCGGCGGATCAAGCTGCGCTACATCACCCAGGTTGGCACGCGGCCGCCGCGCTTCGTGATCTTCGGCACCCGGCTCGACGATCTGCCCGCCAGTTATGAGCGCTATCTGGTGAACTCGATTCGCAAGGAGCTGGACTTTGGCGCCGTTCCGGTGCGGCTCACGCTCAAGAGTCCGAAAAACCCGTTCGACTGAGCGAAAATTTCGGCGGGTGATACACCTGCGACAGATCCTGACATATTCCTGCACCATTTCCCTGTCATAAGGGACTTGGGGATCGAACGAAGGCGCGCGGGACGGGCATCCTGCGGCTGTGTTGGAGAGATCTGATGGATCGTTATTCGCTGCATATTTCCCCCACACCTGCCGCAGGCGGTTCTGCCATGACGTTCGACGTGCCCGATCTGCGCACGGCGCTCGTGGTGACCGACATCGTCATGACCGCCGGTGTGGCTGAAGTCTGGCAAAAAGATCGCAGGCTCGCGAGCGTCCGCCGCGATAACCGCGGACGCCTGCCGTTCTGGCACGTGGAGTGAGCTGGCGGCCCGGCTCTCGCCGGGCCCAAGCCCGGATCAGCCTTCGCTGGGGGCCGACGAATTAAGCTGAACGTAGTTCTGCAGACCCATCCGTTCGATCATGTCGAACTGGGTTTCGAGGAAGTCGACATGCTCTTCCTCGCTTTCGAGGATCGAGGCGAACAGGTCGCGGCTGACATAGTCACGCACCACCTCGCAGTGAGCGACCGCATCGCGCAGCAGGGGAATCGCATCGTTCTCCATCGCCAGATCGGCCTTGAGGATTTCCTCGACCGTCTCCCCCACCTTCAGCCGGTGGATCGCCTGGAAATTGGGCAGCCCGTTCAGGAACAGGATACGCTCGGCGAGAATATCGGCGTGCTTCATCTCGTCGATGCTCTCGTGCCGCTCGTATTCGGCGAGCTTGTGCACGCCCCAGTCCTTCAGCACACGGTAGTGCAGCCAGTACTGGTTGATCGCGGTCAGTTCATTGGTGAGTGCCTGGTTGAGGAACTCGATGACCTTTTCGTCGCCCTTCATGTGATTTCTCCACTGGCTTAGGGAATATACGGCCATGTGGGACACCATGCCGCAGCAGGGCAAGCGATTTCTACGATTTCAGTGTTGAAAAATGGCGGAAAACTGCGCTTTTGCGAATGCAAATCAGGCCGCAATATACTCCGGCTGGAGGACCGAACTGCGCTCTTCCGCGATCAGGTCTTCTGCCTCTTCAAGGCAGTGGCCGCAGTTCGGCTTCTTGCCAAGCGCGTCATAGATACCTTCCGCATCACCGGGGCACAGCCGCGCAGCCTTGCGCAGTTCGCATTCCTTAATGGCATTGCAGATGCAGATGTACATTGACCCTGTCCACTCCTGCGATTGATTCGCACGAGCCAGTCTATGCGATCTATTCGCAATAGCAAGGGCAATATTAGTCCTCCCGTCTAAGCGGAAACAGCCGCCCATAGGTCAGGCAGCGCCACAACCATTCGAGCGGACCGAATCGGAACCGTACCAGCCACGGCTGCGACCATGTGAGCATCAACACGCAGCCGCCCAGCGCCACCAGATAAAGCTCCGGCCTCGTCAGCTTGCCCCACAGCCCTCCCGCCCAGGGATGAAACACCAGCACCATCACCACCGAGGTGCCGAGATAGTTGCTGAAGGCCATTTGCCCCGCCGCTCGTAACCTCCGCGCCAGCCAGCCTTGCGCTGAAGGTGCAGCAAGCGCGAGCAGCGCCGCAAGGCCAAGGATCACCGGCAATCGCAGCAAATGCGAGAAGGCCATGAAAGCGGCAATGGTGCCCCAATAGGTCAGCCCCGTCGCCTTGATCCACAGCGCCACCGCCAGCGTGGCGAGCGATCCGAGCACCACCCCTGCCCAGCTCCACCAGCGCAGGCGCACCGCATCGAGGCCGCCGCTGAACAGGCCATAGCGATAGAGCGCCATGCCGATCAGCATCAGCGGCAAGGTCTCGAACAGATAGAGCAAGGCATTGGTAAAGGGCGCCGTGAGGTACTGCCTCAGGTTGTGCGCGACGAAGTCCGCATAGCTGCCCGAGGTCATGATCGCCGTTTCCACCGCGCTCCGCGCGATCGCCGCCTGCTCCGCCGTGACAAGGGAAGCCCGCGCCTCGGCCATGGCCTCGCCTGCGCCAAGGCTGGTCTCGGCAATCAGGAAAGGGCTCGCCATGAGCGCCATGTTGATCACCATGCCCAGCACATAGAGCAGCGTGCCCATCACCAGCAGGTTCATCCGCGGCCAGTGCAGGAACAGCAGCGCCGCCATGCCCATCAGCGCGTAGAGCACCAGAATATCGCCGCGCCACAGGAAGTAGAAGTGGAGCAGGCCGAACAGCAAAAGCCAGCCAAGCCTGCGCAATTGCAGGCTCATCAGCCCCACCCGCCCGTCTTCGCCCGCCTTTTCCGCCATCAGCGCCAGCCCGGCGCCGAACAACAGCGAGAACAGCCCGCGCATCTTGCCATCGACGAGCACGAACTGCGCCACCCACAGCCAGTCCGAACCCTCGCCATGCGGCGTCAGGAAGGCCCCCGGCCACATATAGGCAAGCAGCGGCTGGCCGAAGCCCACCACATTGGCGACAAGAATGCCCAGCACCGCAATTCCGCGAATGAAGTCGAGGCTCGACAAGCGCTGAGGGGCCGCAACCGGGAGCGCCTCACGGTGGTCTGGAAGGGGTGCGCTCGTCGGCATGGCCGCAAGCATCTAGCAGAGGTCGCGCGGCGCGCGAAAGACTATGCGCAGGCGGCTTGCGTCAGGGCCTAGTTGCGGGTGACGAGGCAGTCATGCCCGCCGCGCTTGAGCGCCGAGCACGCCGTCTGCGCAGCGCTGCGGCTGGGGAACCCGCCAGCGAGCAAGCGCGTCACGCGGCCGCTGGGCACCAGCACGCGCTGCGCCCCGGCCAGTTCGCTGCGCCCGGCGAGCGAAGACCAAAGCCGCTCCGCATTGCCCTGCACGGAGAACGCGCCCAGCTGGACCTTCCAAGGCCCGGTCATGGCGGAAGGGGCCGGTGCGGGACGGGGTTGCGATTCTGCAGCCGCCACGCGAGCCGGCGTCGGTGCCGGAGCAGGTCTGGTTGGCGGGGTCGCTTGGGGCGCACGGGCGAAGGTTGCGCCTGCCTCGGCCGGGCTTTCGGTGCCGGTGGCTTGCCTTGCCTCGATTACGGCAGCCCGTGCAGCGGCAACCGACGGCGACACCGCGGTGGTGGGAATTGCCCGCGGCACCGGAGAACTGGCGCTGGGCGTGCTCGGCGCACCCGGTCCGGCCTGCCCGGTCAGGTCGAACTGGGCCAGCTCCACCGCGCGCGCCGATTCCGCTTCGGCCTGAAGTCGCCGCGCCAGCGCCGCCGCCTGCTGGCGCTGCTCCAGCGGAATGTGCTGGTCCATCTCGGCAATCGCGGGCGCGGCCTGCGGCAGGCCTTGCGCATTGGCTAAAGTCATCAGGGCATAGGCCTGCACCCAGTCGCGCTCGGCCAGGTCGCCGTTGAAATGCGCAATGCCGAGCAAATACTGTGCGCGCGGATCGCCGCGCCGCGCCGCTGACATGACATAGGGCAAGGCTTCTTCGCGGCGCCCGTCCTGGAACAGCATAAGGCCATAGGTATCGGCTGCCTGCACGTGGCCCGCCTCAGCCGCGCGGCGATAGAGATCCTGGGCCATGGCCATGTCGGACGGCACGCCGCGCCCGAGGCGGTATGCCTGCGCCAGATTGAACAGGGCATCGGCATCGCCAGCCGCCGCCGGACCTTCCCACAGCGCGACCGCTTCGGAATAGTCACCCCGGCTCCAGGCGTCGACACCGTCGCGAACGTTGGCCATGAGCGGGCCTGCGCTCCCCAGCGATGCCGCCGCGATCACAGTAAACACAGTGCCGATTTTTGTGCGCAGGAACATGCCGCTTCCTTAAGCAATCAGGCCAATGCCAGCCAGTTCGATCCTCTCATAGTAAATCAAGCTTTAGCAAAGAGTTTATGTGCGGTGCGATTGCCCCGCCATGGCTTCCGCATGGCCCGAGGTGATCACTAAGGGCACCGCCCCTGCAGCGAATAGGGCACACCATCCGGCGTCAGCTTAACCCAAAATAAACGGTGATCTGCGAAGCCAGCATCCAAAGCACCTTCGAGTGCATTGTTTGACCAACGGTTTTCAAAGGGGACACGCCTTGCGCGTACTGGCTTTGGCATCACAGAAGGGTGGCTCTGGAAAGACCACGCTGTCAGGCCACCTGGCCGTGCAGGCGCAACGCGCCGGCGCCGGACCGGTGGTCCTGATCGACATCGATCCGCAAGGCTCTCTGGCCGACTGGTGGAACGAGCGCGAGGCAGACTTTCCCGCCTTCGCCCAGACCACCGTGGCCCGCCTTGCCAACGATCTCGCCATCCTGCGCCAGCAGGGCTTCAAGCTTGCCGTCATCGATACACCGCCCGCCATCACCATGGCGATCCAGTCCGTAATCGCGGTGGCCGAACTGATGGTCGTGCCCACCCGCCCCAGCCCGCACGATCTGCGCGCTGTCGGCGCTACGGTCGATCTGTGTGAGCGCGCGGGCAAGCCGCTGATCTTCGTCGTCAACGGCGCCACCCCGAAGGCGCGAATCACGTCCGAAGCCGCCGTTGCGCTGTCGCAGCACGGCACGGTTGCTCCGATCACGGTGCACCACCGCACCGATTTCGCCGCCTCGATGATCGATGGCCGCACGGTGATGGAGGTCGATCCCGAGGGGCGCAGCGCGCAGGAAGTTGCCGCGCTATGGAACTACATCGCTGACCGGCTCGAAAAGAACTTCCGGCGCACCGTTTTCTCCGGCCACCAGAAGGTCTCGCAGCAGGGCGCAGGTGCCCGGCCGCAAGGCGGGTTCGGCCGCCGGGTCGCGCAGCAATGACCGGCTGTTCAACCACTTTCTCGATGACACTTGCGCAACGCGAACGGCTCGCCCGCACCGCCGTTGCAACCACTTCCAGGGCCTGAGGGACATACGACCATGACTGCCATGATCTCCAAGACAGCTCTTCGCCATGGCCTCACCTCGGCCATGGCCGCCGCCTTTGTGACCGGCTGCGCGGGCGGACCTGTCGCCCACACCGAGGCGTCCTACGCTGGCGAAACGGTCCAGATGGCCGAAACCAACCCGGCAATTGAGCAGGCAGAGGCCGCAGTCGCCGCCAGCCCGCGCGATGCCAAGCTGCGCCTTGCGCTGGGCGATGCCTACCTCGATGCAGGCCGCTTTGCCTCGGCGGAAACCACCTTCACCGATGCCATGGACCTTGGCGAGAACAGCCCGCGCGTGGCGCTGAGCCTCGCGCTCGCCCAGATCGCTCAGGCCAAGTACCCCGAAGCTACCGTACTGCTCGACACCTGGAGCGGCGAGATCGCGAAGGCCGACCTTGGCCTCGCCATGTCGCTCGCCGGTCAGCCCGAGCGCGGCATTCACATCATGTCGAACGCGATCCGCGCGGGCGAAAACACGGTCAAGATGCGCCAGAACCTCGCCTATGCCTTTGCCATGGCCGGACGTTGGCGCGAAGCACGGCTGATGGCGCAGCAGGATCTTGCGTCCGGCGACGTCGATGACCGGCTTGAGGAATGGGCGGGCCTTGCCAGCGCCGATGCTTACCAGCAGCGGATTGCCGGCCTGCTTGGCGTGCCCGCAAATGTTCAGGATAGCGGCCAGCCGCTCGAACTGGCGCTTTCGCCCGCACAAGGCGCACCGCAGTACGCCGAGGTCGAGAGCTTCCCGACCGCCATCTATGATGGTGCTGAACTGGCCGCGGTGGGCGATGTCCCCGCTCTCAGTTCCTCCGCTGGCCATGCGCCGGTGGTTTCCGCCCCTGCGGCCGAAACTGCTGCCACGCTGGCGATGGAAGCGGCTCCTGTCGCCCCGACGCCTTCCAGCAACTTCGCTACGACTTTCTCTGATGTGCCCCCCGCCGCGAGCGTCATCGAGCGCGCCACCGCCACCGATAGCCTGACCTACGTCAGCAACCCGGTGGTGCAGGCGCTTCCGGCGGCAGCCCCTGCGCGCATGGTTGCGCCGGGCAACACGCCGCTGGCCAGCCGTAGCGCCGATGGCTCGCATCTGGTCCAGCTTGGCAGCTTCACTAGCGAAGCCGGTGCACGCCGGGCCTGGAACGTCTATCTCGGGCGCTTCCCCGAGCTGGCCAATCACGACATGGTGATTACGCAGGCAACGGTGCGCGGCAAGCGTTACTGGCGCGTGTCGGCCAATGGCTTCGACCGCAACGCCAGCGCCGCGATGTGCCGCAATGTGCGTTCGGCCGGTTCCGGCTGCATCAGCTGGTCGGCGGCCAATCCGCTGCCCGGCGCGATCACCGCAGCCCCGCAGCTCGCGCGCCGCTGATCCCGCCTCAAAAAAACCAAGGTTTCCCCAAGCGGGTCGCCATTCCAACCGGATGGCGGCCCGTTTGCATTAGAGCGCGATCTCCACGCCGCCCTTCCACATCCGGGTGACACGCCCTTCCGCCGGTTGCCGATCAAACGGGGTGTTCCCCGCCGCCGCCGCCATCTTGCGCCGGTCCACCAGCCAGGGCCGCGCCGGATCGACCAGCACGATGTCGGCCTCGGCATTGGGGTCCAGAATGCCCGCCGCAACGCCGAGAATGTCTGCCGGGTTGCGTGCCACCAGATCGAAAGCGCGGGACATATCGATCACCCCATCGCGCACCAGCGTCAGCACCATGGCGAGCAGCGTTTCGGCTCCGGCCATGCCGGGTTCGGCATCGGCAAAGGGCAGACGCTTGTCTTCCGGCCCGCGCGGATCGTGTCCGGAGCCGATTGTATCAATTGTGCCATCGCCAATCGCCTCGATCACGGCCTGCCGGTCGTCTTCGCTGCGCAAGGGCGGCGAAAGGCGAGCGAAGGTGCGGAAGTCGGCCAGAGCGAGGTCCGAGAGCATGAAGTGGGCAGGCGTCACCCCGGCGGTGACCGCCACGCCGCGTGCCTTGGCCGCACGCACCAGTGCGAGCCCTGCCCGCGTCGTCACCTGCCTTGCATGGAGACGCGCGCCGGTCATCTCGGCCAGCGCAATATCGCGCGCCAAGGCCAGCGTTTCGGCTTCAGCAGGGGCCGAGGGCAAGCCCAGCCGCGTGGCCATTTCGCCCGCCGTGGCAGCAGCGCGGCCCGCCAGCCCCGCATCCTCGGCATGGGCGACCACGGGCAAATCGAGCATGGCGGCATATTGCATCAGCCGCAGCATCACGCCGCTATCGCCGATCCAGCGCCGCCCGGTCGCCACCGCCTTCGCCCCGGCCTCACGCATCAGCGCCAGTTCGGCCAGTTGCTCTCCGGCAAGACCGATGGTGGCCGCAGCAAAGGGATGAACCCAGAAGTCGGGCTTGCCACTCTGTGCCATGAACCGCACCCGCGCCGGGTGATCGAGAAACGGCGAACAATCGGGCATCAGCCCGGCCCGAGTGATCCCGCCAAAGTGGAACGCCGGCTTGTCGACCGCGAAGACACCAAGGTCGACCAGACCCGGCGCGATCAGCAGCCCGCCCGCATCGACAACAGTGTCGCCCTCTTCCGGCGAGACGTCGCCCACGGCGAGGATCAGCCCATCGGCGCAGCGCAAGCCCCCCTCGACCACGCCCCCAGGCGTGACCAGACGGCCATTGGCAATCGCAAGCGGAGCGTGCTGTTTCATACCCACTCCCCGTCTTTCCACCCGGCCACACCGCGCGTGCGGCGGGTCAGCACATCGAGGCAGGCCATGCGGATCGCCACGCCCATCTCGACCTGCGCCGTGATCAGCGACACCGCCGGATCGTCCGCTACGTCGCTGTCGATCTCCACGCCGCGGTTCATCGGACCGGGATGCATCACGATGGCCTCAGGCGCATGGTTCGCCAATCGTTCGCGGGTGAGACCATAGAGGTGGTGATATTCGCGTGGGGAAGGAATGAACTGCCCGTCCATCCGCTCGTTCTGAAGGCGCAGCATCATCACCACGTCAGTCCCGGCCAGCGCCCGGTCGAAATCGTGGAACGGCTGCACGCCCATGGCCTCGATCCCCTTCGGCATCAGCGCTGGCGGCGCGCAGGCGCGCACCGTTGCCCCCAGCGCCTGCAACGACAGGATGTTGGACCGCGCGACCCGGCTGTGCAGGATGTCGCCGCAGATCGTCACCGTCAGCCCGGTAAAGTCCTCGTTATCCGCGCCCCGCTCGCGCAGAGCACGCCGCAGGGCCAGCGCATCGAGCAGCGCCTGCGTCGGGTGTTCGTGCTGCCCGTCGCCCGCATTGAGCACCGGGCAATCGACCTTGCTCGCGATCAGCCCCACGGCCCCGCTCGACCCGTGGCGGATCACGATCGCATCGGCGCGCATGGCATTCAGCGTCACCGCCGTGTCGATCAGCGTTTCGCCCTTCTTGATGCTCGATTGCGAGGCATGCATGTTGACCACATCGGCCCCCAGTCGCTTGCCCGCGATCTCGAAGCTCAGCAGCGTGCGCGTCGAGTTCTCGAAGAAGGCGTTGATGATGGTGAGCCCGGCCAGCGCATCCGAATGCTTGTTGGCGCGGCGGTTGAACTCCACCCATTGCTCGGCCTCGGCCAGCAGGTAGAGGATCTCGTGCCGCTCAAGTTGGGAAATGGCGATCAGGTCGCGGTGCGGATAGGCCCGTTTGCCCGCGGGAAAGCGCGAGCCGGCCGAAGAAGTGTGCGCCGATGTCATCAAGCCTGAGCCGTTAATCGCAAGCGCCCTGCGGCTCAAGCGCTTTTGCCGCTGGCGGGCTTGGCAAAGGCTGACTAGGCTGGCAGGCATCGGACGAGAAATAGGGTCAATAACATGAGTTTTGCGCGCAAGGTCTGGCGCCTGCTGGTCGGAATCAAGGATGCGTTGGCACTTGCCTTCCTCCTGCTGTTTTTCACCGTTCTGTTCGCCGCCCTCACCGCCCGCCCCAATCCGGGCGATGTCCGCGACGGTGCACTGCTGCTGAAGCTCGATGGCTCCATCGTCGAGGAGGTCGCCACCATCGACCCGCTCTCGACCCTGTTGTCGCGCAGCCTGCCAACGCGCGAATATGCCGCGCACGATCTCATCCGCGCAATCGACAGCGCCGCCGAAGACGACCGGATCAAGGCCATCGCGCTTGACCTGACCACCTTCACTGGCGGCGGTCAGGTCTCGGTCAAGGACGTCGCCGATGCGCTCGCCCGCTTCCGCGCGACGGGCAAGAAAGTGAGCAGCTATGCCCTCGCCTACACCGATGATGGAATGATGCTGGCGGCTCAGGCCGACGATGTCTGGGTCGACCCGCTCGGCGGCGTCGCCATTCGCGGCCCCGGCGGCACGATCCTGTTCTATGCCGATGCCCTCAAGCGGTTCGGCGTGACCGCGCATGTCTATCAGGCAGGCGACTACAAAGGCACGGGCGAACCCTATGCCAATGCCGCCATGTCGCCCGAATTCCGCCAGAACACCGAAACCTATATCAGCCAGCTGTGGGAAGAATATCAGGCGGCAATCGTCAGGGCCCGCCCCGAGGCCGACTTCGACGCGATCACCACCAACATCGAGGCCGCGCTCACGGCTGAGGACGGCGACATGGCCAAGCTCGCCGTCAACGCCGGGTTCGCCGATACCATCGGTACCTATGCCCAGTGGGGCGCGCATATGGCCGAGCTGGCCGGCAAGGACGAGTGGAGCGATCTTCCCGGTGCCTTCGCCCACACCGAGCTTGGCGTCTTTCTCGCCAACACGGCGGCGGACGACGACACTGGCGACAAGCGGATCGGCGTGGTGACCATCGCCGGGGCGATCAACGACAGCAATGCGGGCCCCGGCACCGCCGGCGCCGCCAGGATCGAGCGTTTACTCAACGATGCACTCGACGACGATCTTGCCGCGCTGGTGGTGCGGGTCGATTCGCCCGGCGGCACGGTCACCGGTTCGGAAACGATCCGCCGCGCGCTCATGCGCTACCGCGACAAGAACATTCCGGTGGTGATTTCGATGGCCAACTATGCCACCAGCGGCGGTTATTGGATCTCCACCGCAGGCCAGAGAATTTTCGCCGAGCCCGAGACGGTGACTGGCTCGATTGGCGTTGTGCTGATGGTCCCCTCGTTTGAAGGCCTGCTGCGGGACTATGGCGTCAATCCCGAGCACATCGGGGTCACGCCGCTATCTGGCCAACCCGATCTGCTGGGCGGCTTCTCGCCAGAGGCCGATGCATTGCTGCGGATCGAAACGCAATCCTATTACCGCCGCTTCACCGGCCTCGTGCGAGAGGCACGCAAGCTATCGCAAGCGCAGGTCGAAGAGGTGGCGCAAGGGCGCGTATGGACCGGCGGCACGGCGCGTCAGATCGGACTGGTGGACCAGTTCGGCGGGCTCGACGATGCCCTCGCCTATGCCGCTGAGCAGGCCGGGCTTGAGGACGGAGACTGGGGCGTGAAACGGCTGGCCGACAAGCCCGATCCATTCGAGGCGATGGTTGCGAGCGTGCTGACCGGGCAGCCGCCGGAGGCACGCGCACCGCTGTCAGTTTCCGCCGCGATTGCGGGCGACAAGCGAGAAATCGTGGCCGACATGCTCCGCGATCTGGAGCAGATTTTGGCCACGCCCGGCGTGCAGGCGCGGTGCCTTGGATGCGTAGTCGAGGGGCAAGCCCGCAGCTCTGTCGATGCGCCAGCACCGCTGGGTTGGGATGCGGCGCTGTCGTTCCTGACGGGGCGTTGATCGGGTCTCTGCGCACGAGGCCCTTGCCAAGTGCGAGGACAACTGGCAAAGGCGCGCCCCTGCCCGGGACGCGACCTATCGCGAATCGCCAGGGCGGGCGCGTAGCTCAGTGGTAGAGCACACCCTTCACACGGGTGGGGTCGCAAGTTCAATCCTTGCCGCGCCCACCATTCGCCCTTCCCCGACATTGCTGGAAGCTCCCACAACCGTTGCAAAAGCACGGTTTTCCGTGCATTCAGCTTAGCAAGAGTTCCCACCCGTTCGCAGGGAAGCGCGGGGCATCTGGGGGTATTCTGGGGGCACACGCCCAAGCTGCTGGGGGCACCGGATGTTGACCGATCGAGATTGTCGCAACGCCTCGCCAGGCCCACGCCCGGTGAAGCTCTTCGACGGTCATGGTCTGCACCTGTACGTAACTCCGACCGGGTTCAAGAGCTGGCGCCTCAAGTATCGATTCGGGGGCAAAGAGAAGCAACTCACTCTCGGCCCCTATCCGAAGGTCACGTTGAAGGAGGCCAGACTGAAGCGCGAGGACGCCTTGCGCATGCTTCGCGATGGTCTCGACCCCGGCAACAAGGCCAAGGCTATCCGCGAGCGACGCTCAGCGCCAACGCCGGAAGAGACCACATTTCGCGCAGCGGCCAAGCGATGGCTGGCACGACAGGACGGGCGCTGGCGCCCCAATCACGCCAAGAAGGTTGCCCGCAGCCTCGAAGTCGATGTCTATCCTCGCCTGGGCTCGCTCCCACTCACGGCGATCAAGCCTTCAGATGTGCGTTCGGTGATCGAGGCGATACAGGCACGCGGAACCGAAGGAACCGCGCATCAGGTGCTTGGCCGCATCTCTGCGATCTTCGATCTGGCCGTCGTAACCGAACAGGCTACTTCGAACCCTGCCCAGGCCATTCGTGCGATCCTGCGCCCGGTCCGCAAGCAGGCTTATCCAGCGTTGACGAACCTGGCTCAGGCTCAATCTCTGCTGAAGGAGCTGGCAGTCCAGCCCTCGCAGCCATCAACGAGAATGGCATCATTTCTGCTGGCCCTGACAGCAGCCAGGCCGGGGATGGTCCGAATGGCCGAGATTCCGGAATTTCACGGCTTGGATGGGCCGGAACCGGTGTGGGTAGTGCCCGCACGCAAGATGAAGCTCGCACTGGCAGAGGCGGAGCGCGAGGACTTCGAGTTCGTGCTGCCCCTCTCGCGACAATCGGCCGAGCTCGTCAAACTAGCGATCGGCGAGTGGGGAAGCCAGCGTCAGTACCTCTTCCCCTCGATCCGCTTCTCGCACCGTCCCATCAGCGATGCCACGCTTTCGGTAACCTATCTCCGCAGCAAATTCGCTGGTCGGCATGTGCCGCACGGTTGGCGCAGCACCTTCTCCACGATCATGAACGAGCGTGCGAGCGAGCTTGGCCGGCCGGGAGACCGGGCGGTCATCGACCTGATGCTGGCGCACAAACCACAGGGTGTGGAGGCGATCTACAACCGCGCCGCCTATATGCCACGTCGGCGCGAACTAGCGCAGGAATGGGCCGACCTTCTCATGGACGGCATGCCCCACTTCAAGGTCCTGCGCGAAGGACCGCGGCACTAAGAACCGCACGGTGTGAAGCATGAGCGGCGCGGCAGGCACGCGGCCGCACGCACTGTTCGGCACCAAAACCACCGGCCAGCCGGTTCGGCGCAACAGCTTCGATATCAACGATCCTCGCGCGCAGGTGTTCAGGCCCCTCCAGCACGGTATTGCCTTCGTCGACCGCTACCTCGATGTGTTCGACGACTGGCGCAACCTGATCAAGCGCAAGGGCGAGCAGCATGAGCTCAACGCCAACTGCCGCACGGTGCTGGCGACGATCCTGCGCAAATGCATCAACTTCAAGACAGGTCTGTGCGAGCCCAGCCTCGATGCCCTGATGCGTCTGACCAGGCTGTCACGCGCGACGATCGTGCGCTGTCTAAAGCAGCTCAACGCGCACGGGTTCATCGATTGGATCCGGCGTACCGAACGCACCGGCAATGCTCCCGGTGAAGGTCCGCAAGTGAGACAGGTCTCCAATGCCTACTTTTTCGACATGGCCCGCCTGCCCGAACGCTGCTTCAAGTGGCTGAAGGAGAAGCTCCGGCGCAAGGGCAAGACCTTCGACCCTCCCCGCTACCCGCCCAAGCCATACGTGGGTCTGCGGGAACGCCGCACCCTTTCGACCCGCACGAGGCGCGACAACCTCGCTGCAGCGCTGGCGGCAGCCAAGACACCTGCAGAGCGCGCGGCAGCGCTCTATCCAGGCCAGCCTGAGCAACAGCGAGAATACATCGAAATGGCCACCCCCTCGCTTACCGGAGCGGCGAGTTCAGAAACTGGTCTGAATCCCCCCTCCACCATCAAAAAAGAATAAGGAGTGGAGAGACAACGGCCTCCCCACGCCCTGTTTTGATGGTGTCCCCACCGCAAGGGGATCACGAAATCAGGAAAGAACCACGAGGAGGAACCCTCGTGCAGCCCGGCTTGCGCCGGGCGGGGCTTGGCGAGGGGGCAAGCGCAAGGACGGTGCCAACCGCCCGACCATATGCCGCATGGAGCGGAAATGGTGGTCCAGGTGCGCGAAAACGCGTGAAGCGCAATATGGCCAGTGTCGCACGGAGCACCGTGGGCAACCGCCCCGCATCAAAAGCAGCCCAATGCGTGAAATCCGATAGACGAAGCGCGCAGGCGAGGGGGGGAGCTGAGCGCGGCGCGCGGGGTCAAATGGCGCCGCGAACGGATCGTGGCGAACTCGCGTTCGTAGGATCTTACGCAACAGCTTTGAGATGATCAGTTCGTCATCCCCTCCCCCGTCCCCTCAAAGCAGGGAGGACTATCGAACCGGTCCGCAAAGCATAAAGCCAACATGCGCGTTTCGACTTTTGCCTTGTGCCCCCCTCTCTCAGGCAGTTGCGATGCTCACGCTCTGATCCAAAAGTTGCCGTTTGTGCAGGAAAAGTGGATGGCAGCTAAGCGCCCTAATATCGGCCGTTCCGGGCTTAGTTCGGCGAGTCCAAAAGCGGACGTCAACTACATGCAGCTGGAACGGCGGCATCCTCACGATCCGGTAGCCTCCCTTCAGCCGCAAAGACTGGAATAGCAGGCGTTCTCGATAGAGTGTCGGCGGCTCAGGCTGCGCGCTCAAATCAGACACGCGGTCAGTTCGGACAATCCTCCCAGGGTGAAAATTCCGCTGCCATACCGTCCTTCGGCACTTGCTGGCGATGATGCTGTCCAAAGTGGCAGGCCAATGTGTTCGGCGGCTGTCATGATGGTGTTATGATCGTCTTCTTATGCGGACCTCATTTGCCAAGGAGGCCCCATGCACCCGTCGCAGGAGCAATCTACATCGCTGCTGCAGCGCCGCGATGTCTTTCTCGGACTATCGTTGACCGAGTTCTGGGAGCGCTTTGCTCTTGCCGGTCTCAAATCGATGCTGACTGTCCTGCTTGTCGAACAACTGATCCCGCAGAGCGACAGCATACACGGATTCGATTTCCTTTGCTCCTTGCTGGATCGGCGCACGGATGTGCCGAATTCCCCCGTGGCTCTCGCATCGCAGATCTATGGCTTCACAAATGCCCTGGTCTATCTTTCAATTCCGATTGGCGGGTTGATCGGCGACCTTCTGCTCGGTCGGCGGGGCTCGGTTCTGACTGGGGGGGCGAGCATGATAGCAGGGCTTTTGCTCATGGTCTCGATTACCGGCTTCCTTCTCGGCCTCATACTGTTTGCTGCAGGAACCGGCCTGCTGAAAGGTAATCTCTCGGTTCAGTTGGGCTCTCTATTTGAAAGCGAAACACAACGACGAAAGGCCTATTCCTACTATCTCGTCTTTCTGAATGTGGGCGTCGTCTGCGGCCCCCTGGCTCTCGGATCTGTGGCGCTCCTGGCCGGCTGGCAAATCGCGCTGGGGCTCGCCGCAGGCGGCCTCGCACTTGCCCTCGCCATCTATATCGCGATCGTCGGCGGCAAATATCGCTCGGCAAACTCTTCCGCGAATTCTCCGCAGGCACCAAGCGGTCGGGATACAGAACCGCAGGGTGCCGGATACGTGGTTGCGATGACCCGCCTGTGCGTAGGGGTAATCGCTACCTACCTGTGTTTCGCGGCATATGGTCAGATAGCGAATATCGTGCTGGTCTGGAGCCAGCAGCGGGTCGATCTTTCCATGGGCGAATGGGACACCCCGGTCGGCTGGATCCTGGCAATGGACGGGCTGTTGACGATCCTGCTCATCTTCGCGTCTCAGGCGGTTTTCCGGTACCTGTCGAAAAGAGGAATACAGATTGGCCCGCTGACACAGATCGGCCTGGGGTGCGTGATGTGTGCGGCCGGCTATCTTGTCCTTGCCTATGGTGAGTCCGCAACCGGTGGCAGCGTGTCGCCACTTTTGCTGCTGGGCTATCTTGTCCTGATCGATCTGGCCGTAGTGCTCGTATGGCCATCGGGATTGAGCCTCGCGACAAGCCTTGCACCGAAGGGACAAACTGGCCTGTGGGTCGGCCTGTTTTATCTGCATGGGTTCTTCGCCAGTCTATGGGTTGGCTGGATTGGCACCCATTTCGAAGCCATGGATAGCACGGCGTTCTGGCTCGTTCACTCGGCCGTGAGCGCCTGCGGGGCAGTGCTTATTATCATCTCGCTGCTCTTTCCCGTTGTTGCCCGGCGCAACGCTTATGCAACTACGATCTCAGCATGAGAGAAGGCTTGAGCGAACTCGGCGTCGAGCTCTTTTTCGGTCACAAGAACGTCCACATCGGTCGGTTGAGCCGTACGCATCAACCCATGACGGCCGAATTTCGATGAATCTGCGCCGAGCAAAACCTTTTGTGACGTGGCGTAGGCAATTCGGCTCATAGCCGCTTCGCCGGGGTGAAAATCCGACAGACCCGTATCCAGGCTGATCCCGCCTACCGAGAGAATCGACAGATGTGGGGTGAAGCCCGATACAAATTCCTGTGCCGTTGCATCCGAAAAGGCGCGGTATTCGTAATCCATCTCTCCTGAGGCCAAAAAGAGCCTGTTGTTGTTGATACCACCGAGGTCCGAAGCCACGCACAGAGAGTTGGTGATGATGGTCAGCGACCTGCGGTCGACCAGTTGCCGGGCAATGTAGCACGAGGTGGTGCCGGAATCGATGAACAGGATGTCTCCGTCGGACACGAACTCGGCGGCGGCCCGTGCAATGCGAAGTTTGGCTTCGGAGTTTTCCTCCATGCGCTGGTGCAGCGGCCCCTCCAGGGTCGGCGCCGCCAACCGAGCGCCGCCATGTTCGCGATGAACGACGCCCTGTTCCTCAAGAACCCGCAATTCGCGACGGATGGTCTCATCGGAAACACCGAGCTCTTCTGCCAGTCCGACGACTGATAGGGTGATGCCGCTGCGCAGCATAGCCACTATCTCGCGCTGTCGTGCAGATCTTTTAAACATACGCTGTTCTATTCCATCGTCTTCAAGTCAAGGTTTTGCCGGGCAACCCAGGTCCGCATTCGATAACCTGGATACTTCCAGATCATCTCCCGTAAAATGGCCATATACCATGAATGATTCCCGCCTGCCGAATGGAGCGGCAGGCGGG
>DDFY01000004.1:30461-47401 GCA_002337385.1 Erythrobacter sp. UBA1916 | reverse complement strand
GCGGGAAGGGGGGTTAGAAGCCTAGCCGGAATTGCAGCCTGGCATAGCGAGGCGTCTGATAGGCTTCGGGTTTGCGGTAATTGGAGTTGGGCGCATCGTTTGAGAGTTGGCCGAACTCGTTATACGCGGTCACACCCTTGGAGTTAAACAGGTTGAAAACGTCGAACCGGACCGACGCGTCGAGCCCATCCAGCGGCAGGCGGACGACCGCACTGACATCGACCTGGTAGATCCAGTCGCCCTTGAAGGCCGTACCGCGGGGCACGAGCTCGCCATTACAGTAGTAACTGTAGCCATGATATCCGTGGGCATAAGGATCAACCTCCTCCGGCACCGTTCCGATACAGCTGTAGCTGCGCGGCGACTGGACGAGCGTGTTCATGCCGAGATCGAGAAACTCGAATGGCCGATAGCTGCCGAATAGCTTGAGCGTGTGGCGCCGATCATTAGGCAAGTAGCCATAGGACCCGTTCTGGAAGCCAGGGGAGTCGAAGTCCGACACCCGGTTGATGGCGAGCTGACCGTTTTCCGAGCGGACGCCCCCCTCATAGTTACCCTTGCTCATGGCCCAGGTGTAATTGGCCGATAGACCCCATTCGCCGTCGAACACGCGGTCGAAGGTCAGTGTTACGGCGTTGTAGTTCCGTTTCGGCTTACCATAGCGCAAATCGTCAGCTGCGAGCGTGACAGTCGGTGTCGAACCGTCGGGCAACGGATTGATCTGCACCTCTATGTCTTCGCCGGGATTGGCGATGACCCAATTGCTTCCTCCGGGGTAGGCGTCGGCGCATGCCGCCTCGGAAAAACCCTCCCCGATGCAATAGGCACGCGCGCCGAAATCGACGGTGAGATCCTCGATCACATTGCCCAGTTCGCGATGGGTAAAATATGCCCCCAGTTTGATGCTGTTCGACAGACGATGTTCGGCGCCCAAGATAAATTCTCTCGCCGACTGTGGCTTGAGATTATGCGCGATCGCGCCCGACGGATCGGCCGCAGATCCGTCCGCCTGGACTTCGCAATTGGCAATACCGGTATCGGGGCACGTACTCAGTCCATTGCCGCCAAGAATGGCATCTCCCGGCAATGGCGTGCCCTTCGCCGGGTCGAGCCCGGTGAGAACATTGTAGCGGGTATAGGTGACACGCCCGCCCATAACGTTGAGATTGATGTCGGCTGCCAGCGGCAGGAAATACTTGCCGTAGAAGCCGTACACCTTGGTCCGGCCATCACCCATGAGGTCATAGGACGCGCCTACGCGCGGCGCCCATTGATTGCCCGATTTGTAATAGGATTCGCCGTTGACCCCTTGGTTCGAGAAACGGTCGTTACGCAGGCCAAGTTGCAGCCGCAGGCGGTCGTCCATCAGTGCCCAGTCGTCTTCGATATAGAACGCTTCGTTCTTGACCGTGCTGACCCCGTTGTTGCGATAGACGCGCGTGGTGTAATAGTCGGTGCCCTCTGCAATGCCGAGCCGTTGGGCGGTGTCGGCATTGGCCGTGAATATCTTGAAGAAGCCTTCGCCCATGGTCTGGTGGACCTGTTCGGACGTGTCGGTCTCGTGATCGTAGCCTAGCCGCAGGTGGTGGAAACCGGCCATTTCGAAGCTGAAATCCACGTCGCCGCGGAAGAACTCGCGTTCGTCTGTAGTATAGCCGTAGGCATCGGTGACCTTGTTCAAACCGATATCGATACCCGAATCGCTCTGCCTGAAGTCCAGCACGCGCTCGTTATCGATATCGAGCGGCAGTGTCCCGTCGCGCAGCTTGTTAACACCATAGGCGCCCGACACGGTGAGCCAGGGCGCGAAAGTACCCGTGTAACGCGCGACATAGTTCTCGCCACCTCCGCGAGCGTTGGTGCCGCCGGTCTCGGCGCCTTCTTCGCCAGTGGTGCGATCGTATTCGATACTACGGCTACGCGTTTCGTTGGTTGTATCGAAATAGGTGAACTCGAGATGGTGATCGTCGGTTAGGTAGCCATCGACCTTCACGCCCCAGAACGGGCTGTCATTCACGACGCGCGTGGCGTTGTCCTGATCCTGATCGGGGGTCAGCGATTCGAACTTCCGGATCGCGTAAAGCCCGTAAACGAACAGGTGATCGCGGATGATCGGGCCGCTGCCCTGCAAAACGATCTCGTGGCGGTCCTGCGTCGCATCCTCGTTGTTGGTCGAATAGGTGGCAGGAGAGGATTCGCGCATACCCTCGGGCTCCCACGTCCCGAGCACACCGGCATGGAAATCGTTGCTGCCCGATTTGGTCACGGCGGTCACCACGCCGCCGGTAGCTCGTCCGAATTCCGCGGGCATGCCGCCTGTCTTCACTTCGACCGTCTCGTAGAAGTCGTAGGGAACTTCCACCGGCTGAAGGCCCATGCGGAAATCGCTGATATTCAGCCCGTTCAAGTAAAAGGCGTTTTCGATGAAAGACGCTCCGCTGATCGCCACCTGATCGGCGAAGCCGGCATTGGCGCCGGACGATCCTCTCACCGCCCCCGGGGACATCATCACGATGTCCTGAAGAGAACGGGCAATCGGAACCCTCTGGTCGATGTCGGCGACATTGACGGTCAGACCGGTTGTCGCATCTTCGAAATCGGGGATCGCTGTGCGCGCACCGTTCACAACGATTGTATCGTTGCTGTCGGAGTAGGCGACCAGGGTGAAGCTGTTGGCGGCGCCATTGTTGCGCGTGAGCGCAACGCCTGCTTCCTCGTATGGCGCATAGCCGTCCGCTGCCACGACAATGTCGTAGCTGCCCGGCGCGAGTTGCGGGATCGTGTAGGCCCCGCTATCGTTGGTCGTCGCTGAGCGGCTGATCCCGCGGTCACTGGAGGTAAGTGTAACGGTAGCCCCTATAATGGGTGCACCGTTTTCGCTCATGACGCGCCCCGAAGCGGATACGTTGGTATAATCCTGAGCGTGGACTGCACTGGGCAGGCCAGCAAGCGCCGGAAGCGACGCGCCGACAAGGAAGGCGGCCCGCAACAGGGCCGTCCCGCGTACCCCATGGAGAAAACTGGTCATTTATGGTCCCCTGACTGGATGTGTCCTGAAACCGGGCGAGCTTGCCACTTTGCCGATGGCTGGTGGTCTCGTCCGATCCGGGGAGTGCCACTATGCGTGGTCAGTGTATTTTTTGTGACATGCCATCACAATATCAACATTCTCTGCATTTTTCGATCAACAGCCAAAAACAGGCCGGAACTTTGTTGGCCTGCCAAAGCACCGATATGACTGCTGTTGTATAGTCATTATTTCGAAACAATGCGCTCCCAAGGCTTTTTCTCAGATGCGCAGGTTGCGAAGCGCTTGGTAGCCAATGCCTCATGCGTCTGTGACTTTTTTGTTGAATTGTTTGGATTTAACCCATGAAAGACCAACTTCGGCTTGGCCGAGTAGCCATCCTGCTGACCGCGAGCGCGGCCTTTGGCTCTCTCCATATGGCGGACGCGCAAGCCGAGGAGCTATCGTCTGCCCCTTATTTCGCCGACATCGAAGTCGTGACCGGAACTTCCCACAGTCCCGAAACCGCGTCTGGTTGGGTCTTCGATGATACCAATCGGAATGGCCGGCGTGACAATGGCGAAGTCGGGATCGAGGGCGTCAAGGTGTCAAACGGCCGGGATATCGCTGTGACGGATGAGGAGGGCAGATACAGCCTGCCAGCGCTCCAGGACATGAGCGTGTTTGTCATTCAGCCAACCGGCTGGCGCGTTCCCACCGATGAGCGGTTCATCCCGCAATTCGCCTATCAGCACAAACCGGCCGGATCGCCTAAGCCCTTACGCTACGGCGGCCTCCCGCCGACCGGACCGCTCCCCACAGCGATCAACTTTCCACTGGTGTCGAGCCCGGTGGGTGAGGACTTCAGCTGCGCGATCTTGGGCGACGTCCAAGTCACGTCCAATATCGAGGTTGGCTATGCCCGCGATACGATCTTGCGGGAACTGCGTGACCGGGAAACGAAGCCAGCCTGCATCTTCGCGCTCGGCGATCTGGTAGGGGACGATCTCGATCTGATCCCGCGGTTGGCCGACGTGCTTGGGGCGGCGGAGATTCCGCAATGGTGGGTGCAGGGCAATCACGATTATGATTCGGACGCGGATCGGGATCGCGACAGTTCGGACACGTGGCGGCGCCAATACGGGCCCACGACCTATGCTTTCGAGGTCGGGAAAGTCCTGTTTATCGGGCTCGACAACGTCGTCTACCCTTGCGGACTGATCGACTACGAGAAGTTCGGCCGGGATTTCTGCGGAGAGGATCCTCGCAAGACCTACAACGGACGCTTTACCGAAGATCAGTTGACGTTCGTTGCGAATCTTGTCCAGCACACGCCGCGCGACCGGCTCATCGTGATCGGGCATCACATCCCGCTGGTCGGTTTCGACAACCGTGAGCAGTGGCAGCACCAGACCGACAACGCGGCTCGACTTTACGAAATCCTGGAGGGCAGGACAGCGCTCGACCTGTCGGGACACAGTCACACCCTGGAAAACCTGGCAGCCGGGGACTCCTTTGCCGGATGGCGCGAATCGGTGGGTGTCGACAGCATACCCTTCCGCCACGTCGTGGCCGGAGCCGTCGCGGGTGATTGGTGGGGTGGCGATTTCGACATGACAGGCGTGCCGATGAGCCTGCAGGGCGACGGTGCGCCTCGCGGCTACATCGATATGAAGGTGAGCGGCCTTGACTATAGCCTCGACTATCTCGCTTCCGGCCAACCCGTGAGCAGGGCCATGTCGCTTTCCTTGAACACGCCGGCTTTCCGCGAATGGTCTAAGATTCTGCTCGATTGGCGTGATTCCGAGGCGCACCGGGCCGGCGAAGTGCCGCCACTGAGCATCCAGGACCTGCCAGACGTCCAGCTCCTGACGCCAGCCGATATCGAGGCGGGTTCCTGGTTGACGGCGAATGTCTGGCTCGGCGACAGCGACACCGACGTCACAGTCTCCATCGATGGCGGGCGCGCCCTGCCGATGACGCGAACGCAGGAGGCCAGAGGTGAAGCAAGTCGCAACGGCCCCGAATATGCGGACCCCTTTGCCTTGCAGCATCAGCTGACGGTTTCACGCACTGCAATCGGCAGCGCGTCGGGAGTGACGCAAAACCAGGGCTATATTCAGGGTCGTCTGCCCCCGATGCCGTCGATGCCTCCCCGCCCGCAGGGTTCGGCAGCAGATCACAGTTCGCATCTTTGGCGCTTTCGCGTTCCTGCAGGTCTCGCACTGGGCACTCACACAGCCAGAGTGTCCGTGACCCGGCCACAGGGTACTCCCGCCTCGGAAACGATTGCTTTCGAAGTCCGCGAAACGCGACCGCAGCCGACCTTCAGATTCGACAAGTGGAACACGCGTGAGGACGGCTTACGAGTGGAAGAGTGATCTGAGAGCTTTCGTCACGTCCCCCCCCTCTTCGGCGAATGAATCGTGCGGCAGCTACTGAAGGACGAATTCATTCCTGTGAACGGGGCTTTGTCGGCGATTGCTGAAGCAACAACAGTTCCACCGAACGGCTGCTTCAAACAATGTCGTTCCCGGAACCGGACTGTCTCTTTCCGGCCCAGTTTTTGCCGGTCCGCAATGCGCCCCAATCTCGGCCATTTGGGCCTACGCGGAGAAGGCCCGAAAGCGGTCATCACGATGAGGACAGAGCAATCGCCGAAATATCCTTCTTAGGATCGATGACGCGACCCACCTCCTTGCGCTCCGAATAGCGATCGACCAGTTGTTCGGAATGCGGGCGCAGCAACGCCGTGAACCGCACCAGTTCCTCCATGACGTCCACGATGCGGTCGTAGAGCGGTGAAGGCTTCATGCGACCGGCATCGTCGAATTCTTCGTATGCCTTGGGCACACTCGACTGGTTCGGGATGGTGAACATCCGCATCCAGCGGCCGAGCAGGCGCAGCGTATTGACGGTGTTGAACGACTGCGAGCCGGCGGATACCTGCATGACCGCAAGTGTCCGCCCCTGGGTGGGACGCACGCCCCCGATGCTGAGCGGCAGGTGATCGATCTGGGTCTTCATGATGCCAGTGATCTGGCCGTGCCGCTCCGGGCTGCACCACACCATGCCTTCAGACCAGAAGGCGTGCTCGCGCAGTTCGTGAACGGCAGGATGTTCGTCACCGCCGATCTGGTCAGGCAGCGGCAGATCGGAAGGATCGAAGATGCGCGTCTCTGCCCCGAACAGCTGGAGCAAGCGAGCAGCTTCCTCGACCGCGAGGCGCGAATACGAACGTTCGCGTAGAGAGCCGTAGAGCAGCAGGATGCGCGGCGGTGGCTGGTCGGCACCGAGACCTTCGGCCGGGCGGGCATGGACGAAGGACGGATCGAGCGCCGGGAAGGTGTCGGGATCGGGCAAGTTTCGCAGACGGGACAAGGAAATTCTCCGAATTTGGGTCGTCAGCCGCGCGGGCCGAAAAGGAAAACGGCAGCGCCGACGAGCACGACTGCGCCGCCGATGAAGTCCCACCGATCGGGCGTGGTGCCTTCGACGATCCAGAGCCACAGCAGCGACGCGGCAACATAGACCCCGCCATAGGCTGCGAAGGCGCGGCCTGCGGCGTCGGTGGGAACGAGAGTCAACAGCCAGGCGAACAGAGCCAGCGCCATCATCCCGGGTAGCAGCCACAAAGCGCTTTTTTCTAGTCGCCACCATGCCCAGAATGCGAAGCAGCCGGCGATCTCGAAGAGCGCCGCCAGCGGATAGACAAGGAACAGCTTCATGCGAGGCTCAATCGCAGGGCAAGCGCCGCCAGCGTCACCAGCAGGATCGGCGTGGTCAGCGTGATGCCGACGCGGAAGTAATAGCCCCAGCCGATCTTCACGCCCTTCTGTCCCAGCACATGCAGCCATAGCAGGGTCGCGAGCGAACCGATCGGAGTGATCTTCGGCCCGAGGTCGCAACCGATCACGTTGGCGTAGATCATGGCGTCGCGAACCGGGCCGGTGGCACTGGTGGCATCGATCGATAACGCGCCGACGAGGACGGTCGGCATGTTGTTCATGCCCGAGGAAAGCACGGCGGATAGAAGCCCCGTTCCAAAGGCCGCGCCCCATATGCCGCCCTCGGCGGAGCGCTCCAGCACCCCGGCGATCGCGGTGGTAAGCCCCGCATTGCTCATTCCGTAAACGACGAGATACATGCCGAGCGAGAAGATCACGACCTGCCAGGGCGCTTCGCGGATCACCTGGCCTGTGGAGATGATGTGGCCGCGCGCAGCTATCGCGATGAGCGCCAGCGCGCCGACGGCGGCGACCGCGCTGATCGGCACGCCAAGAGGATCGAGAACAAAGAACCCGATCAGCAGTAGGGCCAGCACCACCCAGCCCGCGCGGAAGGTCGCCCGGTCATGGATCGCATCTGCCGGAGCGCGC
Organism: Erythrobacter sp. UBA1916; assembly: GCA_002337385.1. Classification (GTDB taxonomy): domain Bacteria; phylum Pseudomonadota; class Alphaproteobacteria; order Sphingomonadales; family Sphingomonadaceae; genus Alteraurantiacibacter. Next base: position 40,015 of record DDFY01000004.1, on the reverse strand, counting down.
AGCTGGGTGACGTCGTAGCGGGCGGGAATGTCCTTACGGAAGAACAGCATTAGCGCTGCCAACGTGGCCGCGATGGCGGCAAGGTCGACCGGCACCATGACCAGCGCATACTCGTCGAAACCGATGTCGAAGAAGTCGACCGACACGATATTAACGAGGTTCGAGACGACCAGCGGCAGGCTGGCGGTATCGGCGATGAACCCCGCCGCCATGACGAAAGCCAGCGTCGCCCGGGCGTTGTAGCCCAGCGCCCGGAGCATCGCGATCACGATCGGAGTGAGGATTAGCGCGGCCCCGTCATTGGCGAATATCGCCGCAACGCCCGCACCGAGCAGCACCACGAGCACGAACAGCATACGTCCATTTCCGCGGCCCCATCGCGCTACATGGAGTGCAGCCCACTCGAAGAACCCTGCACGGTCGAGGATGAGACTGATGAGAATGATCGCGACGAAGGCGCCGGTGGCGTTCCATATGATGCCCCACACAACCGGAATGTCGGCGAGCGAGATAACGCCAGTGGCAAGCGCGACCGACGCTCCCCCGATCGCGCTCCACCCGATGCCGAGCCCGCGTGGCTGCCAGATCACCAACGCGATGGTGGCGGCGAAAATCCCGATCGCAAGCAGCATCAGGCGATACGCGCCCCCGCTGCGTCCACGACCTGCTCACCGTCCTCCTTCGCAAATGCGCCCCGCTGGGGACTTGGCAGGATGTCGAGCACCGCCTCGGACGGGCGGCACAGGCGGACGCCGAGGGTAGAGACGACGATCGGACGGTTGATGAGGATCGGGTAATTCATCATTGCATCCAACAGCGCTGCATCGCTCAGGCTTTCATCGCCAAGCCCCAGTTCGGCGTAGGGCGTGCCTTTTTCACGGAGCAACTCCCGGGGGCGGAGCCCGGCGCGTTCGATCAGGCTTTCGAGCATGGCGCGTGATGGCGGCGTCTTGAGGTATTCCACGACGTGCGGCTCGATCCCGGCATTGCGGATCATCGCCAGTGTGTTGCGTGACGTGCCGCATTCGGGATTGTGGTAGATGACGATGTCGGTGGGCACGGATATTTCCTTCACAAGAGGAGTGCCGAGCGCGGGCCGCTCAGCAACATTCGGCAAGCCCTGCGACGAGCGGTTCGCACAGGTCCGCACGTCCACCGCAGCAGTCCTTCGCCAGGAACAGCATCAGATCGCGCAGGGCCTCGATGTTCGCGCGCTGGATCATCTGCCGCCCCCGCTTTTCCGGAACAACGAGGTCGGCGGCGACGAGAATGGCTAGGTGGCTGGAAAACGTACTCTGACTGAGCCCTGAGGCGTCCACGAGCTGACCGGTGGAAAGGCCCTCCGGCTCGTGACGCACCAGAAGTCGGAAGGCATTCAGGCGGGTTGGATGAGAGAGGGCCGCAAGGGACTCAAGGGCGATGGTTGTTTGCATCCATCGGCATTTATCGATGGGATGAAGCCGCGTCAATTTCTATCGGAAATTTCCGATGAATGGTGATTGGGATCAAACAACCATGTCTGTTGGGCGGACGCCCGGTTGCATCGAAACGATTGCGGTTAGCGGACCGTCAGGAAGCGGCCCAATTGCAGGCGCGAAAATCAACCAACTCGACCATGCTGGGCAAGGAAATCGATAACGATCTCGACACGTCGGGGAAGGTTTGCCGCCCGCCCCGTATAGACGATGTGAAATGGTTCGGTGAAGGTTTGCGTCGGGTCTAGCGCGGAGAGATAGCCGCTATCGAGCATGTCGGCTATGGCGAAACGCGGGACAAACCCTTGAACCGACCCTGCCCGGACCGCCGCGATAATCGTTGCGCCATCATCTGCGAGAAAGGGCGGCGGTTGCCTGTGCCACTTCGTATCGGCGCGGGCGTAGGAGAGACCGAAAAAGGGCAGAGCGGCGTCGCTGCCCGCATTTATCAACTCCACCTTACCCAGCGATCGGGTGAACAGGCTGGAATCCGGTAGCGGGCCAGCCCTGATCGCGAGATCGATACCCGCTTCAGCCAGCGGCGAGACGCGATCGGACAAGCAAAGTTCGATGCCGATAGCAGGATATTCTGCATGGAACCGATTTAACAAGGGCACGAGAATAAAGCTGGCATAGACCGCGCTGGTCGCGATCCGGACCAGTCCTTCCGGCCGATCCTTTGCCATGTCGCGTTCCAAGGCGGATAATTCGGCAACGATCGTCCGCCCGCGCTCGACGAAAGTCTCGCCCGCTTCAGTCGGCGTTACTTGGCGGGTGCTGCGATGGAAAAGTATGACGCCGAGCCGTTGTTCCAGGCGTGCAATCGCCTTGCTGACGGCGGATGCGGTGCGCCCCGAGCTGCGAGCGGCTTCGGAAAAGCTGCCGCCATCGATCACTGCGATCACCAGTTCGAGCTCGGCAAGGCGGTTGTTTAGCGCGATCATTGATGAATTCATTTCATAGGATTTGGTCAGAACTAGAGCCTAATATCATAAGTTCGCGCGGTCTATCCAATGGTTCCTCCACATGCCGGGACCGCCGATGACCGATTGCACACATCCTTCCCTTCCATTGAGCGCGACGACCGAGCGCGCGCGATCCGCCGCGTCCAACCGGCGCGGTCTGATCGCGCTGGCGGCGGGATCGTTCGGGATCGGGCTGACCGAATTTGTGATCATGGGCCTGCTGCCGCAAGTCGCGCGAAGCCTCGAAGTCGGAATCGCGAGCGCGGGACTGCTGGTGGCGGGCTACGCCCTAGGGGTCGTCTTCGGCGGGCCCGTGCTGACGCTGCTGACGGCCAGAGCGTCGCGCAAGGCGGTGCTGCTGATGCTGATGGCAATCTTCACGATCGGCAATCTCGCCTGTGCGCTCGCCCCGACATACGCGGCCCTTATGCTCGCGCGGGTTATGACCGGGTTTGCGCATGGAACTTTCTTCGGCGTTGGCGCGATCGTGGCGCAGCAGCTAGTCCCACCGGACCGTAAAGGCTCGGCCATTGCGCTGATGTTCACCGGGCTGACGCTGGCCAACGTGCTCGGCGTGCCGTTCGGCACATGGATCGGACAGGCCTGGGGCTGGCGCGCTACCTTTCTGGTCATCTGCGCGCTGGGGATACTCGCCCTTGCAGCGATCGCCCTGTGGGTGCCGCGGCTGCCGGTCCAACGCGCGCCGCGCAAGGCACGCACCGAGTTGGCGGCCATGCTGAGCAAAGGACCGCTGCTGGGCTTTGCGATGACGGTGCTGGGCTTTGCCGGCGTCTTCCTGCTGTTCACCTACATCGCGCCGGTGCTGACCCGGATGAGCGGGTTTGCGGACAGTGCGGTGGCGCCTCTGCTGCTACTGTTCGGCGTCGGGCTGGTGGGCGGCAATCTGGGCGGGGGATGGCTGGCCGACCGGAACCTGCGCCGCGCGGTCCTGGGCACGTTGATGGCACTTGCGGCGACGCTGATCTTGTCGCGGTGGGCGTTCGAGGGGATGGTCGGCGCGGGGCTAGCGATCGCGATTTTCGGCGCGGTGGCGTTCGGCACTGTCGCACCTCTGCAAGCGTGGACGATCCGGCAGGCGCGCGGCGCGGACAACGCGCTGGCCTCTACCTTCAACATCTCCGCCTTCAATCTGGGCAATGCCATCGGCGCATGGATCGGCGGCCTCGTTCTGAGCGCCGGATGGGACCTGCCCGCCCTCTTCTTCGTCGCTGCAGTCCCGCCGGGGCTGGCCGCGGCCATCGCTTACCTCACCATCGAACCGGAGACGACGCCATGACACCTCGCAGCCCGCTCGCCGCAACACTTCCTCTCGCCCTCGCCGGGCTGATGATCCCCCAGGCCGCTGACGCCCAGGCCGATCAATGGGTTCCGTTGTGGACTGCAAGCCCGCAGCGCGTGTGGGAAGATGAGAGCTCCTTCTTCGAAACTGGGCTACCTGCTCAAATCGAGGGAACGATGGTCGACCAGCCGCTCACCCTCGCGCTGCCGAGCGAACACGTTCGCATCGAGTTCTCCAACCGCTACGGAGCAGGTCCGCTCGAGCTGGCGGACGGGACGGTGCGCTGTCTCGATGAAGGCGCGGGCGATCGCATTGCACCGCTCACTTTCGCGAAATCGGCACGGGCAAGTGCGCCGGCCGGTACGACCGCGCTCACCGACCCGGTAACCATCGATGGCTGCCGGCGGATCGCCGTGCGGATCCGCTTTGCCGGAGAAAAAGGCGGCGACTTCCACTGGGACGCGCGCGAGACCAGCAGCTTCGTCACCGCCGACCGGACCGAAGGCACGATGACCGCCCGGCTCGCCCTGTCGGCCGTCTATGGCGATGCCGAGGCGCGCGGGGTCGTGGTGGCGCTGGGCGACTCGATTACCGACGGCAACGGCGCGCCCGTGGATGCGATGGCCCGCTGGCCTGACTATCTCGCGCAGGATCTTGCCCCAGAGAATATCGCGGTGGTCAATGCCGGGATCTCGGGCAATCGCCTGCTCTCGCCCGGCATGGGGGAGCCGGTGCTGGAACGGATCGCGAGCGAAGTCTTCGCGCTGCCGAGGGTGGACATGGTGGTGGTCCTGATCGGGACCAACGACATCGCCTGGCCCGGCACGCCCTTCCGGCCCGACGAGCCAATGGTGACGCTCGCCGCGCTGCAGGACGGGGTTCGCAGCCTGATCGCGCAGGCAGAGCTTCACGGCACGCGGATAATCCTCTCCACCATCGCCCCCTTCGGCGATGCGCTGCCCGGCACGCCGATGGAGGGCAATTACTGGACGCCCGAAAAGGACGCGCTGCGCCGCGCGTTCAATGACTGGCTGCGCGCCCATCACGGATCCGCCACCCTGTTCGATCTCGATCACCTGCTCGCAGATCCGGCCGATCCGGTGCGGCTTCTGCCCGCCTACGACAGCGGCGACCGCCTTCATCCAGGCGCGCAGGGCAACCGTGCGATCGCCGAAGCGTTGATGCCACTCATCCAAACTGGAGACAGACATTGAAACTCGACCTTTCGGACCGCTCGGCCCTTGTGACTGGTTCCACCGCCGGAATCGGCTTCGCAGCCGCCAAAGCGCTGGCCGAATGCGGCGCGCGCGTTTTCGTCAACGGGCGCGATGAAGGCCGCACCGCCGAAGCGGCCGGGCGCATAGCGGCGGGCGCGCAGTCCGTGGCCGGCGATGTCGGCACGGAAGAAGGGTGCAAGGCAATCCACGCCGCCACCGGCCCGGTCGACATCCTCGTCAACAATGCCAGTATCTTCGAGCCAGTCGATTTCTTCGATACCGAAGACGAGGTGTGGGATCGCCACTGGCAGGTCAACGTGATGAGCGCGGTGCGGCTGTCGCGCGCCTATGCCCCGGCGATGGTCGACAAGGGCTGGGGCCGGATCATGATGCTTGGCTCGGAAAGCGCGTTCAACATCCCGGCCGAGATGATCCATTACGGCGTGAGCAAGACCGCCGACGTGGCCTTCGCGCGCGGGCTTGCGAAACGGCTGGCGGGGACCGGTGTGACGGTCAACTCGATCCTGCCCGGCCCGACCCTGTCCGAAGGACTGGAAGACATGCTCACCGACCGCGCCGCGCAGAGCGACAAAACGCTGGAGGAGATCGCCGCCAACTTCGTGATGGAAAACCGCCCGACCTCGATCATCCAGCGTGCGGCGAGTGTGGAGGAGGTGGTCAATATGATCGCCTATGTCGCGTCGCCACTATCCAGCGCCACCACCGGCGCTTCCCTGCGCGTCGATGGCGGCGTGGTGGATAGCCTTTAGCGGCGCACGCGCTCAGCCGGCGAGGATGGCCTGCGCCAGTTCTGCGGGATGCGTCAGCGCGATCATGTGCGGCGCATCCGGGATGACGGCCATGTTGGCGGCGAGCCGGCGCATCAGTTCGGGCGGGGTCGATCGGTCGACCTCGCCCGCGATGATCGACACGGGCGGCTCGAGCGCATCGAGCCTCTCTTCCAGCGCAAGCGTCGCTAGCACCCGCCAGGCCGCCGCCCATTCCTCGGCCGATGCCACGCGCACGCAGTTTCGCGCATAGCGGGTCGGCCAGTCGTTGCGCGCGAGATCGCCGGACCGGAACCAGCGCGTCAGACTCGGAATGATCTGCGCTTCCAGCCCCTCTTTCTCGGCCTCTTGTGCGCGCTCTTCGAAAGCAGGGAAAGACCATGCCGTTGCCGCGATCACGGTCAGGCCGCCGACCAGATCGGACCGCTGGAGGCCCAGTTCGAGCGCGATCGATCCGCCCAGCGACAGACCGGTGATATGCGCCCGCGCGATGCCCAGCTGTTCGAGCAGGTCTGCAACGTCTGCCGCGTAATGCGCCAGATCGGAGACGTGCGGCGCGCCTGCCGCTGCGCCGAAGCCCCGCAGGTCGATCGCTATGACGCGGTAGCGCGCGGTGAGATGGGGAATGACGCGCGACCACATGCGCCAGTCCAGCCCCAGTGCATGTAGAAGCACCATCGGCGGTTTCTCGCCGCCGCTGTCGAACAGCGCCGTTGTGTGATCGCGCAGCCCCAAGGGGCGCGCGGTGAGCAGGGTTTCCCCGCGTTCGGCGGCGACTTCTTCGACGATGCGCGCCATCGTTAGTGCGCGCGGATAGCCGGCATATACCGAAACATGCTCCGCGCTGGCCATGACCTCGCCGGGCGAAAGGCCGCAATCGAAGGCGAAGCCGATATGCGTGCGCAGCTGCGCCTCGCACCCGCCCAGCGCGCCGAGCATGGCGATGGTCTCTAGCTCCCGTTCGGCCACGCCTAGCGCGGCATCGGCGATGACCGATCCGAACGCATGGGTGACCAGATTGTCCGCCAGTCGCTGGGAGCGGGCGGCAGTGGCATACAGGATGCCCTCCATCGCGCCGCCGGTGACCCGGCTCATCGCCAGCGCGCCGATTCGGGCCGACTGATCGGGGAAGGCGGCGAACGCGCTCATGCGTTCACACCCTTCATCCCTTCGGCGGTGTAGCGCTCACCCACGAAGGTGCCGGGGGCATAGGCGCGGTCGAGCCGGTCGATATCGTCTTCGGACAGGGTCAGACTGGCTGCGGCGACATTCTGCTCAAGGTAGGTCAGTCGCTTGGTGCCCGGGATCGCGAACACGCCTTTCCCGAGAACCCACGCCAGCGCAACCTGCGCCGGAGCCGCCTCGCGCCGGTCGGCAATGGCCGACAGGGTGGCCAGGCGGGCCCTGTTAGCCTTGAGCGCTTCCTCGCCGAAGCGCGGAGCTTGACGACGGAAGTCGTTTTCGGCGAGGGTTTCGCGGTCGACCGCACCGGAGAGCAGCCCCCGCCCGAGCGGGCTGTAGGCGACGAAGGCGACACCCAGTGCGCGGCAGGTGGGTAGGACATCGGCCTCCATGTCGCGGGTGGTCAGCGAATATTCGCTCTGCACCGCAGCGACCGGATGGACCGCGTGCGCGCGCCGCAGGGTCTCGGCAGAGACCTCGCTCAGGCCGATGCGCGCGATCTTGCCCGCTGCGACCAGATCGGCGAGCACACCCATCGTATCCTCGATTTCGCGCCCGGATTCGGCGCGGTGGACGTAGTAAAGGTCGATCCGGTCGATGCCGAGGCGCGTTAGCGACGCATCGCAGGCCTGCCGGATATAGTCCGGACTATTGTCGATCTTCCGCTCATATTCGCCCGGCTGCTTGCGGATGCCGAACTTGGTCGCGACGAAGGCCTCTGCGCGCCCCTGCTTCAGGAAGCGCGCAAGAAGTTCTTCGTTGTGGCCACTGCCATACATGTCGGCGGTATCGAACATGCGGACGCCAACCTCGTAGGCGCGATCGAGCACGGCCAGCGACTGCGCGTCGTCGGTCTCACCATAAAATTCAGACATGCCCATGCAGCCCAGACCAAGCTGGCGGAGCTGCGGGCCGTCGGTGCCGAGAGAAAGCGGGGAGATCATGATGAAGGCTCCTGTGTGGGTCTGTTCGCCATTCTAGGCCTTTCGCAGCGCCGCGAAATTGCATGCATTTGCACGCCATCTGTGCAAAAACGATCAGATGAATTGGGATGATCTGCGCATTCTTGCGGCGCTGGAGCGCGAGGGATCGCTGGCTGCTGCGGCGCGGCGACTGGGCGTGAACCATGCAACCGTCTCGCGCCGCATTGCCGCGCTGGAGGACGATCTGGGACAGCAGCTGATCCGCCGCCTCGCGCGCTCGACGCCGCTGACCGAGAAGGGCCGGAAAATCGCAGCTATTGCGCAGGAGATGGAACACAGCGCGCTGAAGGTCGTGCGCGCAGGCCATGCCGCGCAAGGCACGCTGACTGGTACTGTGCGCCTGACCGCCCCGCCCGTTCTCGTTAGCGAGATCATCATTCCCGCAATGGGCACGCTACGCTCCGCCCATCCCGACTTGCGGATCGTGCTCTCGGCCAATTCGCATATTGCCTCGCTCGATCGCGGGCAGGCGGACTTGGCCGTGCGGATGGTCGAACCGCAGGGGCAGCAGAACATCGTACGCCGGATCGGACAGGTCGATTTCGCCCTCTATGCAAGCGCGCCGATCGCGAAGCAGCCGTCGGCGGAATGGCGCTTCGTCGCCTTCGACGAAACCCTCGGCCACGTCCCCCAGCAACGATGGCTGGAGGAATATGCGGGCGACCGTCCGCTCGACCTGCTGACCGGCGATTTCCACTCTCAGTTTGCGGCCGCGCGCGCCGGGCTGGGGGTGGCACTGCTGCCCTGCATTATGGGCGATGCCTGCCCAGAAATTGTGCGCGTAGCGCCGAAGCAGCCCGAAGACAGGCCGGTCTGGTTGGTCATTCACGCGGACCTCCACGACGCACCCGCCGTACGCGCCGTCGCCGATTTCCTGGTCTACGTCTTCGCAAGGTACCGTTGAGTACATCGGACCTATTGCGATAGCGAAGTGCTGTTCGCTGGCCGCAAATACGTCAGCTTCCTCCTATTCTACATCAAGACCGGACATTCCGTTGACGGCCCAATTTGCGACCAAGGCAAAAAGGGCCCTAAACGCCGTCGTTCAAGTGGACGTCTGCTCATCGTGACAAACGTTTAGCGAAAGCTCTCAACGCTTGAGCAAATCATTGTGCGGTGCAATGTAGCGGGCATGAAAATCGCCATCATCGATGAAAACCGCGCACGCGCCTCGATCATCGAGGAAGGGCTGGCGGGATTCGAAGGTGATATTCACGTGATTACTGGACGTGAGGGATTGCTGGCGCAAATAGAACAGATCGCGCCTGACATCGTGCTCATGGACCTCGGCAACCCATCGCGCGACGTGCTCGAAGAGTACTTCGCTGTCAGCAGGGTGTTGGCTCGGCCCATCGCGATGTTCGTGGACGAGAGCGACGATGATGCCATCGCCGCTTCAATCGATGCGGGCGTTTCCGCCTATGTCGTGGATGGTCTTGCCGCCGGGCGCATCCGTCCCTTGCTCGATCTGGCGGTCAAACGGTTCAACGCCTTTGCCCGGCTGCAGGCCGATCTGGCCGAAGCAAAGGGCAAGCTCGCCGAGCGCGAAACGATTGACCGGGCCAAGCGCATCCTCATGGACTCCAAGCGGATCACAGAACCCGAAGCCTATGCCGAACTGCGTCGCAAGGCGATGAGTTCGAG
>DDFY01000004.1:0-30372 GCA_002337385.1 Erythrobacter sp. UBA1916 | reverse complement strand
CCGCCGTATCATCGATATAGCCGAAGCCGTCGTCACCGCGCACGACCTCTTGGGAGGAAGCTGAACCATGCCCACGCGCGACCTTGTCATCGGTTTCCTGCCGCTGGTCGATGCCTGCCTGCCGATCCTGGCGCACGAACACGGATTTGCCGAGGAAGAGGGACTTAACCTCACATTCCTGCGTGATGTCAGTTGGGCAACCGTGCTTGACCGGCTGCTCTATGGCCATTCGGATGCCGCACACATGCTGGCCCCGCTGGCGATTGCCACCACGCTGGGGGTCGGCCGCCCGGCTCGCGCGATGGCCGCCCCTTTCGTGCTGGGGCTCAATGGCAACGGCATTACCCTGCGCAAGGATCTGGCTGCACGGGTGTGCGAACCCGGCTTGTTCGGCGATCCGAGGACGGTCGGCGCGGCCATGAGAATTGAGGTCCAGAACGCGCTGGCGGCGGGCAAGCGCCTGCGGCTTGGCGTGGTGCACCGCTATTCGAGCCATAATTACAAGCTGCGCTATTGGCTTGCGGCCTGCGGCATCCGGCCAGACGAAGAGGTCGAGATCGTCACCGTAGCACCGCCGTTTGTGGCCGACGCCATGGCCAGCGGTGAGATCGACGGTGCCTGTGTGGGCGAGCCCTGGAACAGTCTGTGTGTGGAGCGCGATGTCGGAACCATTGTGCTCGCGACGGCGCAGATATGGCGGCGCGGGGTGGAAAAGGTGCTCGCCATGCGGGCAGATCGGCTGGAGGAAAGGCGCGAGGAAACGGAAGCGTTGATCCGCGCCATGCGCCGCGCCGGAAGCCACTTCGTCGATCCTGCCAACTGGGAGACCAACGCGGCGATCCTTGCCCGGCCGCACTATGTCGGTGGTGACGAGCGGCTGATCCTGCGCGCAATCTCCGACAGGCCAGTGCTTGTGCATGGCGGCGAACCCGTGCCCTTCCATGATTTCATGTTCCAGCACAGCGAGGCGGCCAACTTCCCATGGGTCAGCCAGGCGGCCTGGCTCTATTCGCAAATGGTACGTTGGGATCAGCTTGAATATGCCGAAGAAGCATCGCGTCAGGCGGCAGCCGTGTTCCGTCCTGACATATACCGCAGTGCACTCAAGGTCACAGGCGACGACTTGCCTGGCGCCAATTCCAAGGTTGAAGGCAGCGTGAGTCAGCTCACTCAAGTGGGAGCACAACAAGGCTCCATCACCTTGTCAGAAAACCGTTTTTTCGACGGTCGCACCTTCGATCCGGTAGACATTTCAGGCTATCTCGCCGCACTGGATTGAGCACATTTTCTCGCTGCACTGCAAAATGCCCTTTACGAACCGCGCCCGAATCGCCTATCTCTAATGGCGAACGAAGCGCTGCTGCCCAAGGTTGGGTGTGCACCAAAGGCTTCGATCACTCGAAACATTGCGTGGCAACGTCGCCGCCCGATCTGATCCTGCTGTAGGGTCAAATCGTGGCGGCTTTTTTGCGTTGTGCGTCCGGCTGGAGACGAAGTGCATGACCGAAATGATCAAGGGGCAATTGAGCCGTCGTACCGCCATGGGAACTCTGGCAGGCTTTGCTGCTGCGATGATGCTGACCGGGTGCGGCAGCAGCGATGAAGGCGCCGGTGCGGTCGCCACGGCCGCCAATGTCGATGGCCCGCCGGAAAAGCCGAACCTGAAGCTCGGCTTCATCAAGCTGACCGACATGGCCCCGCTCGCCATCGCGCTGGAGAAGGGCTATTTCGTTGAGGAAGGCCTCAATGTCTCGCTGGAACCGCAGGCCAATTGGAAAGTGCTGCTCGACGGAGTGATCGGGGGGCAACTGGATGCCGCACACATGCTCGCCGGCCAACCGCTGGCCGCGACGCTCGGCTATGGCACCCAGGCCAAGCTGATCGCCCCACTCAGTCTCGATTTGAACGGCAATGCCATCACCCTTTCGAACCGGGTGTGGGGCATGATCAAGAACGATCTGCCGATGGAAGACGGCAAGCCGAAGCATCCGATTTCCGCCGCCGCACTCCAGCCGGTGGTGGAGAGCTTCAAGGCGCAAGGCAAGCCCTTCAACATGGGCATGGTCTTCCCCGTCTCCACCCACAATTACGAGCTGCGCTACTGGTTGGCGGCGGGGGGCCTCAATCCCGGTTTCTATACGCCGGGCGATGTGGGCGGCACCGTGGGCGCCGATGTCAATCTGTCGGTCACGCCCCCGCCTCAGATGCCCGCCACGATGGAAGCGGGCACCATCGATGGCTACTGCGTGGGCGAGCCTTGGAACCAGCAGGCAGTAGCCCGTGGTATCGGCGTGCCAGTCGTGACCGACGACGAGATCTGGCACAACAACCCGGAAAAGGTACTCGGCCTGCGCGAGGATTTCGCGGTCAACTACCCAGCGACCACGGCCGCCATGATCCGTGCGATCATCAAGGCGCAGCAGTGGCTCGATGCCGATAACGGAGCGAACCGCGCAGAGGCGGTCGAGATCCTCAGCCGTCCCAACTATGTCGGTGCCGATCCTGCAGTGCTGGCCGCCAGCATGACTGGCAAGTTCACCTTCGAGCCGGGCGACACCCGGCCCGCGCCCGGCTTCAACATCTTCTTCGATAACTTCGCCGGCTATCCCTACTATTCGGACGCCATCTGGTATCTCACCCAGATGCGGCGTTGGGGCCAGATTGCCGAGGATCACCCCGATAGCTGGTATGTCGACACGGCCAAGAAGGTCTACCGCCCCGACCTCTATCTCGCCGCCGCCAACAAGCTGGTGGCAGCCCAGGCAATCCCCGCCGAGGCCGTGCCGCAGACCGACGGTTTCCGCGAGCCAACCAGCGAATTCATCGACGGCCTGACCTACGACGGGCGCAAGCCCAACGCCTACATCGCCAGCTTCCCCATTGGCCTGAAGGAAGGCCAGCAAGTCACCGCCTCGGGCGTGAGCGGCGCGTGACCGCCGCACCAAGCCAGCAGATCAACAAGGAAACTCCCGAAATGGCCACTGCCTTTGCACCCGTTACCGCAGACCAGCCGGAAGCCAAAACTGCTTCGGTTGCCAGCGCGGCTGAGCCCTCTCCTCCCGCTTCGTCCACGCTCGAGCCGCGCGCCAATCCGCTCATTGCCAAGCTCGCGGGATGGAGCCGCAGCCTGCTTGCTCCGCTGGCGGGCATCGCGATCTTCCTCGCGCTGTGGGCAGTGCTCGCACCCACGGTGCAGACCTCGCTCGGGGCCCTGCCCGGTCCGCTCGAAGTTGCGGGTCAAGGCGTCGCGCTGCTCGACGAATGGCAGGCAGCGAGCGAGCTGGAAGCTCAGTTCTATGCCGATCAGGAGGCGCGCAATGCCGCAGCCATTGCGGCGGGCAATACTGCCGGAGTGACGGACTTTGTCTATTCCGGCCCGCCCACGTTCCTCGACCAGATTGTCACCAGCCTCAAGACCGTGGCGCTCGGCTTCGTGCTCGCCTCCTTAGTGGCGGTTCCCATAGGGCTCGTTTGCGGCCTTTCGCCGCTGGTGAATGCGGCGATTAATCCGCTGGTCCAGATCATGAAGCCGGTCAGCCCGCTGGCCTGGCTGCCGATCGTGACCATGGTGATCAGCGCGCTGGTGACGAGCCCCGATCCGGTGCTGGCCAAGAGCTTCATCATTTCAGCGCTGGTGGTGATGCTGTGCTCGCTGTGGCCCACTCTGATCAACACGGCGGTCGGCACGGCCAGCATCGACAAGGATTTGCTCAACGTGGGCCGCGTGCTCAAGCTCGGCTGGTTTGCCAAGCTTACGAAGCTCGTGCTGCCCTCCAGCTTGCCATATATCTTCACCGGCATGCGGCTTTCGCTGGGCGTGGGCTGGATGGTGCTGATCGCGGCGGAAATGCTCAGCCAGAACCCCGGCCTTGGTAAGTTCGTGTGGGACGAGTTCCAGAACGGCTCCAGCCAGTCGCTGGCGCGGATCATGTTTGCTGTGGTGGTGATCGGCTTCATCGGCTTTGGTCTCGACCGGTTGATGATGGCGCTCGAAGCCCTCGTCTCGCGCAACAAGGCGGTGTGACCATGAGCAACGCGATCCTCTCTCTCAGCGGCGTCACAAAGGCCTATGCTGGCAAGACTGGCAACGTCTCCCACGTGCTGGGCGGCATCGATCTGGAAGTGGCGGAGGGCGAGTTCATCGCCATCCTCGGCTTCTCCGGCGCGGGCAAGACCACGCTCATCAACACCATCGCCGGGCTGATCGAGCCCGATGACGGACAAATCCTGCTGCGCGGCACGCCGATCAGCGGCACCGGCAAGGATCGCGGCGTCGTGTTCCAGTCGTACAGCCTGTTTCCCTGGCTGACCGTGGCGCAGAACGTGGCCCTGGCGGTGGACGCTGTACACAAGGACCGCAGCGCCGCCGACCGCGCCGCGCTGGTGAAACAGAAGGTCGAACTGGTCGGTCTCGGCCATGCCATGGACCGCAAACCAGCGCAGCTTTCCGGCGGCATGCGCCAGCGCGTGGCTGTGGCCCGTGCCCTCGCCATGGAGCCCGAAATCCTCCTGCTTGATGAACCCCTGTCGGCGCTTGACGCATTGACCCGCGCCAAGTTGCAGGACGAGATCGAGCGCATCCGCAAGGAAGAGGGACGTACGATCGTGCTGGTCACCAACGATGCCGACGAAGCGCTGCTGCTGGCGGACCGGGTGGCCGTGCTCACCCCGGCGCCATCTGCCCGCATCGGCCGCATCTGGGCCGTGGATGTGCCCCGCCCCCGTGACCGCGAAGCCGTGAATGACGATGCCGCCTTTCAGGCACTGAGGCGCGAGATCGTCTCCTATCTCGGTCAACTCAATGCGGAGAGCGGCACTGTGGGTGAAAGCGCCGTTGCCCTGCCCAATGTGACTCCGATCGATCTGGCCGCGCTCAGCGACAAAGGACCGCCGCAGGCCTATCGCGATGCGGCGCGGAGTGCGGTCGAAAAGCGTTACCTGGAATTCTATAAGCTCGACAAGATTTACCCCACGCCCAAGGGGCCGCTCAAGGTGGTCGACAATTTCAACCTGATCATGAACCGGGGCGAATTCGTCTCGCTCATCGGCCATTCGGGCTGCGGGAAAAGCACCGTGCTGACCATGGCGGCCGGCCTCAACGAGATCAGCGGCGGCGGCATCGTGCTCGACAACCGCGAGATCAGCGCTGCCGGGCCGGACAAGGCGGTGGTGTTCCAGGCGCCCAGCCTGATGCCCTGGCTCACTGCGCGGCAGAACGTCGCGCTTGGGGTGGAGCGTGTCTATCCCCATGCAGGAAAGGCCGAGCGCCGCGATATCGTCGATTACTATCTCGACCGGGTTGGCCTTGGCGACGCCAAGGAGAAGATGGCCGCCGAAATGTCCAACGGAATGCGCCAGCGGGTTGGCATCGCGCGCGCCTTTGCCTTGAGCCCGCGGCTGCTGCTGCTCGATGAGCCCTTCGGAATGCTCGACAGTCTCACCCGTTGGGATTTGCAGGACGTGCTGGTGGATACCTGGAACCGCACCAAGGTGACCGCGATCATGGTCACGCACGATGTCGATGAGGCAATCCTGCTGGCCGACCGGGTGGTGATGATGACCAACGGACCGAACGCCACCATCGGCAAAGTCCTGACGGTCGATCTGCCGCGCCCGCGCGATCGCAAGGCGTTGCTCGAAGATCCGAAGTTCTACCACTACCGGCAGGAGGTGCTGCACTTCCTCGCCGAATACGATCACGGACCGGGCGCCAAGGCGGCCTGAGCAACCGGACAAAAAAGGGACGAGAAGCGGCGTGCGGCAAGGGGGCCTCGCGCGGCGAACTGAAAGCACAAGGTGCGCCGGCACGGTCCGGCATGTGACGGGCAACGGGGTTCGTCTGATCCTGAATTTCGGGAGGAGAACCCCATGTTTGTTAGCAGGTCTGTGATTGCCAAGCTGTTTGCCGCCACCAGCCTCACGCTGATTGCTGCCCCCGCCTTTGCGAAGGCGGGCGATCCGATCCCCCTCGGCGAGGGAGCCTCGCTTGATCTTAAGCTCGCCACGCGGCTGCGGTACGAAGTCGTCGATCAGGCCAACCTGCCCGATGATGCCGAGGCGCTGACCTTCCGCGCGCGGCTAGGTGCAGAGCTTGCAGTCGGCGGCTTCAAGGCGTTGGTCGAGGGAGAGGGCACAGCGGCGCTGTCGGACCGCTACAACGATACGCTGCCCTTCAACGGGGTGGAGCCCTACCCGGTCGTGGCCGATCCCGAAAACCTTGAGCTGAACCGCTTGCAGCTTTCCTACTCGAAGGATGGAAGCGGGATCACCGCGGGCCGCCAGCGGATCAATCTGGGCAATCAGCGCTTCGTCGGCAGTGTCGGCTGGCGGCAGAACGAACAGACCTTCGATGCGGTGCGCGGCCAGTTCAAGAGTGGGATATTTTCCGCCGATGCCACCTACGCGATCTCGCAGCGCACGATCTTTGGCGTGGACAGCCCGAACGAGTATTTCGATGGCGATCTGATCCTGCTCAACGCCGGGATCGACACCGCCAGCCTTAGCGCGACAGCCTTTGCCTATGTGCTCGACTATGACAGCCGCGCAGCGATGGCGAGCGAGACCTACGGCCTCATTGCCAGTTACAGCCACACCTTCAGCCCCGGCGTTTCCGCCAAGCTCACCGGCTCCTATGCCAGCCAGACCAACACCGGCATCAACCCTATCGACTATCAGGCCGACTACATCCTCGCCGAGGCGAGTGGCACCGTGGCCGGTTTCACCCTTCTGGCAAGCTATGAGGAACTGGGCAGCGACGGAGGCCAGGCCGCATTCCAGACCCCGCTTGCCACCGCCCACGCCTTTCAGGGCTGGGCCGACCTCTTCCTGACCACCCCGGCCAATGGTGTGGTCGATTATCAGATCTCGCTGAAAAAAGGCTTCACCCTGCCCGCTTTCGGCGCAGTGACCGCAAAGGTGGCCTACCACCAGTTCGACAGCGCGTTTGGCAATCTCGACTACGGCAGCGAGTGGGATGCCTCACTCGGCTTCCGGATCGGGTCTGTAAACATGCTCGCCAAGTTCGCCGATTACAGCGCCGACCAGTTCGGCAACGACACGCAAAAAGTGTGGTTGCAGGCCGAATGGGGCTTCTGATCAGACAGGCTGGTCGGGCATGCGATGTTGCGATGCAATAATCGCTTGCCCGACCGGACAAAGCTGGGTTAGTCTTCCAGTTCAAGACGGGAATCGCCGGTCCAGCGTTGGACCAGTGCAAGGTGATCCCGCCAACTTTCATCAGCGTGGCAACGAAGCCGCCGATTGTTCCCTTCGCAGGGCACGATCAGGCGGCTTTTTCGCGTGCGCATTCGGTCCGTCAGCAGGCGGGAAGGAGCGGGTAAGACAGTGAATGCGGATACAGGCTTTGCAGCGGCGAGCGCCTTGAAAGAGCGGCTGGTCGTCATCGGCAACGGAATGGCCGGGTGCCGCGCGGTGGAGGAAGTGCTCGCCCGCGATCCCGCCCGCTATGCCATCACCATCTTCGGCGCAGAACCGCGGGTGAACTACAACCGGATCATGCTTTCCCCCGTGCTGGCAGGCGAAAAGACCTTCGACGAGATCGTGATCAACGGCCCCGAATGGTATGCCGACAATGCCATCACGCTGGTGAGCGGCGATCCGGTTACCGCGATCGACACCGCCGAACGCACCGTCACTTCGGCGTCTGGGCGGGTGGAGCCCTACGACCGGCTGTTGATCGCGACCGGTTCCGATCCCTTCATCATACCCGTGCCCGGTCACGATCTGCCTGGCGTGGTGACGTTCCGTGATCTCGACGATGTCGACAAGATGCTCGCAGCGGCAGAAGGCGGCGGGCATGCGGTCGTCATCGGCGGCGGCCTGTTGGGGCTTGAGGCCGCGCACGGCCTCACCCTGCGCGGCATGAGCGTGAGCGTGGTCCACCTGATGCCCACCCTGATGGAGCGCCAACTGGATGAGGCGGCGGGCTGGTTGCTACGGCAGGAGCTGGAGCGGCGCGGACAGACCATTCTCACCGGTGCCAACACCAAGGCGATCCTCGAAGCCGATGGCCGCGTGGCGGGCGTGGAACTGGAGGATGGGACCCGGATCAAGGCCGATATCGTGGTGATGGCCGTGGGCATCCGCCCCGCGACTGCCCTCGCCAAGGCTGCCGGGCTGACGGTCGAGCGCGGCATTCTGGTCGACGATCACATGGTCACCAGCGATCCTGCCGTACTGGCGGTGGGAGAATGCGTGCAGCACCGCGGGGCGTGCTACGGCCTGGTTGCTCCGCTGTGGGATATGTGCCGCAGCCTCGCCGCCTATCTGACCGATGCACCGCAGGGATATGAAGGCTCTGTCACGTCGACCAAGCTCAAGGTCTCAGGTATCGACCTGTTTTCCGCTGGCGACTTCTCCGGCGGCGAAGGGGCCGAGGACATCGTGCTGCGCGATGCTGCCCGCGGGGTCTACAAGCGGGTGGTGCTGCGCGACAACAAGGTGGTTGGCGCGGTGCTCTACGGGGATACCGCCGATGGCTCATGGTATTTTGATCTTCTGAAGAAGGGCGAGGATGTCTCCCCCATCCGCGAGGCGCTCATCTTCGGGCAGGCCTTTGCCCAGGGCGGGGGTGCCCTTGCGGACCCTAATGCCGCCGTTGCCGCCCTTCCGGACGACGCAGAGATCTGCGGCTGCAACGGCGTATCCAAGGGCCAGGTCGTCGGCTGCATAAACGCTGGGGCGCACAGCCTCGATGCCGTACGCAGCACCTGCAAGGCTTCGGCCAGCTGCGGCAGCTGCACCGGGCTGGTCGAACGGCTGCTGGCCGTCACTCTGGGGGCTGAGGTGGAAAGCGGTCCCAAGCCGATGTGCAAATGCACCAGCTTCACCCACGATGACGTGCGCCGAAACATCGTGGAGAAAGGCCTGCGCGCCATCCCGCAGGTGATGCAGGAACTGCACTGGACCACGCCCGAAGGATGTTCCAGCTGCCGCCCTGCCCTCAACTACTATCTGCTGTGCGCCTGGCCTGGCGAATACGAGGACGACCAGAAGAGCCGCTTCGTCAACGAACGACTGCACGCCAATATCCAGAAGGATGGCACCTATTCGGTCGTCCCGCGCATGTGGGGCGGCCTCACCAATCCGCGTGAACTGCGCGCGATCGCCGATGTGGTGGAGAAATATGACGCGCCGATGGTCAAGGTGACGGGCGGCCAACGGCTCGACATCTTCGGCATCAAGAAGGAGGATTTGCCCGCTGTGTGGGCCGATCTCAATGCCGCGGGAATGGTTTCGGGCCATGCCTATGGCAAGTCGCTGCGCACGGTGAAGACCTGCGTCGGCTCTGAATGGTGCCGCTTCGGAACACAGGATTCCACCGGACTCGGCGTGAAAATCGAGCGGATGACCTGGGGCAGCTGGATGCCACACAAGTTCAAGATCGCCGTTTCGGGCTGCCCGCGCAATTGCGCCGAGGCGACGATCAAGGACTTCGGCGTGGTCTGCGTGGATTCGGGATATGAGCTGCACATAGGCGGCAACGGCGGCATCCACGTGCGCGCCACCGATCTGCTCACAAAGGTCGCCACCGAAAAGGAGGCGATGGAAATGTGCGCGGCCTTCATCCAGCTTTACCGCGAGGATGCGCACTACCTCGAACGCACCGCCCCGTGGGTCGAGCGCAAGGGCGTAGACTGGGTCCGCGCCCAATTGCTCGACGATCCCGAAGCGGTCGGCAAGCTGGCCCGCCGCTTCCGCTATTCGCAAAAGTTTTCGCAGGATGACCCTTGGGCCGCCCGCGTGGCTGGCGAACGGCGCGACCTGCACGCGCACCTTGCGCAAGTTCGCCCCCTGCAACTGGAGAACGCCTGATGCTTACCGGCAAGTGGCTTGATATCGGTCCGACCACCCAGATCCAGCCCGGCAGCGCCCGCACCCTGCCGGTGGCAGGCGGCGAGGAAATCGCGGTGTTCCACACCATGCGCGGCGAGTTCTATGCGCTCGTCAACAAGTGTCCTCACAAGGCCGGGCCGCTCAGTGAAGGGATCGTGCACGGCGACACCGTTTCCTGCCCGCTGCACAACTGGCGCATTTCGCTGCGCACCGGCGAGGCGCAGGGCGATGACAAGGGCTGCACCCCCACCATCCCCATGAAGGTGGATGCAGGGCGCATGTTTCTGCTGCGCGAGGCGGTGATCGGCCCAGTTGCGCAAAGCGGGGTCGCGGCTTGAAACAGGTACGCACCACCTGCCCCTACTGCGGGGTCGGTTGCGGGATTTTGGCGCAGCCTGCCGACGGGCGTGAAGTCGCTATTGCCGGTGATCCCGAGCACCCGGCCAACCGCGGCAGACTATGCTCCAAGGGCACCCACCTCGGCGAGACGGTGGCGCTGGAAGGCCGACTGCTCCATCCCATGATCGGCGAAACCCGCGTAAACTGGGACACGGCGCTGGACGATGTCGCCGCACGGATGGCCGATTGCATCGCCGAGCATGGCCCGGACAGCGTGGCCTTCTACGTTTCGGGTCAGCTGCTCACCGAGGACTACTACGTCGCCAACAAGCTGATGAAGGGCTTCATCGGCAGCGGCAACATCGACACCAACAGCCGCCTGTGCATGGCCAGCGCCGTTGCCGCACACAACCGGGCTTTCGGCGAAGACCTGGTGCCCTGCACCTACGACGATCTCGACGAAGCCGAGCTGATCCTGCTCGTCGGCAGCAACACCGCGTGGTGTCACCCGGTGATCTGGCAGCGGATCGAAGCCGCGCGCGAGCGCAATGGATGCAAGCTGGTAGTGATCGACCCGCGCCGCACCGAAACCGCCGAGCGCTCCGATCTGCACGTCGCGATCAAACCCGACGGCGATGTTGCCCTGTTCACCGCGCTGCTGGCCGAAATGGCCGCGCGCGGAGCGTTAGACGAATCCTATCTGACCAATCATTGCGAGGTACCCGAGGGCTATCTCGCGGGCCTCGATGCTGCCGCGCACGGGATCGATCTGGCCACCTTTGCCGAGCTGGCCGATCTCGTCGCCGCCAGCCCGCGCATGGTCACCCTGTTCAGCATGGGGGTCAATCAGTCAGCCAGCGGGACCGACAAGGGCAACGCGATCATCAACCTGCATTTGGCCACCGGACGCATCGGCCTGCCCGGAACCGGGCCGTTCTCCATGACCGGCCAGCCCAATGCGATGGGCGGGCGCGAAGTGGGTGGGCTTGCCAACATGCTCGCCTGCCATCTTGGCTTTGCGGAAGAGGAACGCGCTGCGGTCTCGGCCTTCTGGCAGGCGCCCGACCTGTACCGGGAGCCGGGCCTGAAAGCGGTGGAGATGTTCCGCGCGGTGCACGATGGGCGGATCAAGTTCCTCTGGGTGATGGCCACCAATCCAGCCGTCTCGATGCCCGACGCTGCCTTCGTGCGCGAGGCCTTGGCGCGCTGCCCCAATGTGGTGGTCTCCGATGTCATCGCCGATACCGATACCGCGCGCTTTGCCCATGTTCGCCTGCCCGCGCTGGCCTGGGGCGAAAAGGACGGCACCGTCACCAATTCAGAGCGGATGGTGAGCCGCCAGCGCCCGATCTTTCCCGCGCCCGGCGAA
The DNA here is from genome assembly GCA_002337385.1 of Erythrobacter sp. UBA1916. Classification (GTDB taxonomy): domain Bacteria; phylum Pseudomonadota; class Alphaproteobacteria; order Sphingomonadales; family Sphingomonadaceae; genus Alteraurantiacibacter. The sequence goes on along the minus strand of DDFY01000004.1, from coordinate 18,809 downwards.
GCACGCGCCGACTGGCGCATCATGGCGGATGTAGCCGCGAGGCTGGGGCACAGGTCCGCCTTTGCCTATGCCAACCCTGCTTCTGTGTACCGCGAATATGCGGCGATGACCTCGCTGGCCACAGCGCGCGGCAAGGTGCTCGATCTGACCCACACCGCGGACATCACAGACGCACAATATGATGCGCTGGAACCATTCCGCTGGGGCGGCGCGCACCCGTTGCGCGAGCACTTCCCCACGCCCTCTGGCAAGGCGCGGCTGGTGCCCGTCAGTCCGCCCGAGCTGGCCACGGATGGCCTAAGCCTCAACACCGGGCGCTATCGTGACCAGTGGCACACGATGACCCGCACCGGCCTCTCCCCTCGCCTGTCGGCGCACCGTCGCGAACCGCTGCTCGAAGTCTCTTCCGCCGATGCTGCTCGGGCCGGACTCGCGGATGGCGGCTTGGGGCTAGTGACGACGGCGGCGGGCACCGCCACCTACCGCGTCGCCATCAGCGACAGTCAGGCCGAAGGACAGGTGTTCGTGCCGATGCACTGGACCGATGCCATGGCCGCATCGGGGCGCACCGGTACGCTGGTTGCGCCTGCCACCGATCCCCACTCCGGCCAGCCCGCTTTCAAGAACGTGTCCGCAGCCATCTCCCCGGTCGCAAGCGACTGGCGCGCCTTCGTGCTTTCCCGCCAGCCCGTTCAACTGCAGGCGGCCTACTGGGTCCGCTCGCGCGTTGCCGGCGGCTGGCTGACCGAGATCGAAGGAATTGGCGAGGCTGACCTTGCCGCATTGCTGCCTACAGGAACGATAAGCGAAGCGGCCGATCCTGCGCGAGGGATGCAGCGGCTGGCGGTGAGCGATGCGGCAGGCAGCCTGTTGGCTCTGGCCTACGTCACACGCCGGGGCGTGTTGCCAGCGCGAGAGTGGGTGGTGCGCCAGTTTGCCGCGAGCGAAGCCTCCTTGCCCGAATTGCTGGCGGGCCGCCCCGCTGGCGCGCAACCCGATGCGGGGCCGCTCGTTTGCGTGTGCCACGATGTGGGCGAGAACGCCGTGCGCGCAGCCATCTGCGCCGGGGCAATCACCGTCGCTGCAGTGGGCGAAGCCACCTGCGCAGGCACCAATTGCGGCTCATGCCGCCCGCAGATCGCCCGTCTTCTCGAAGCGGAGTTGGATGCAATGAAGGAGGCAGCCGAATGATTGCTCAAGGCGAAGTGTGGCTGGTGGGCGCCGGGCCGGGCGATCCGGACCTGCTCACCCGCAAGGCCGAGAAACTCATCCGTAGCGCCAGCGTCGTATTCTATGATGCCTTGGTGGGGGCCGGCGTGCTCGATCTGGTTCCAGCATCCACACGAATGGTGAGCGTGGGCAAGCGCGCAGGCCGCCACAGCAAGGATCAGCGCACCATCGATGCCCTGCTGGTCGAAGCGGCGCTTGCAGGCGAGCGGGCCGTGCGGCTCAAGGGCGGCGATCCTTCCATTTTCGGCCGTTCGCAAGAAGAGCTAGCGGCCTGTCGCGCTGCGGGAGTGCCAGTGCACATCTGCCCTGGCGTAACGGCGGCCAGTGCTGCGGTCGCAAGCCTTGGCAGTTCGCTCACACTGCGCGGGTTGGCGCGCCGGGTTACCTTCGTCACCGCCCACCTGCGCAAGGGGTCTCCGCCGGACCTCGATTGGCAGGCACTGGCCGATCCACAGGCCAGCATTGCGGTGTACATGGGCAAGCAGGCAGCTGCAGCGGTGTCGAGTGGATTGATGACCGCCGGTCTAGCTGGCGAGACTCCCGTGGCGATGGTGGAAAACGCAAGCCTGCCCTCCGAACGGCTGTTCCGAACCCGGCTTGACCTGCTGCCCATCGCCGCCCGCACGGCGCTGGGCGATGGCCCGGCATTGCTACTGATTGGCGAGGCCGTCAGGCATGGACCACTTCCGAGGACAGCTGAGCGCTCGGCCACGGTCACACAGGGCAAACCGATCAGTCTAGCGCTATAGAAAGCAAGTGAAGCCTTGGCACGGGATTTACGGCGCAGCCTCCACAGGCACCAGCAAGTGCGAAAAATCGCCCTTGCGCGCCAGCACATCTGCCAGTGAGTAGCCATCCAGCACTCTGAGAAACGCGAGCAGCGCCTCGTCGAGGACACTGGTGAGACCGCAGGCCGGAGCAATTACACAGGCACCGCAGCCAACGAGATCGAAATCGTCCTCGGTGTGACGAACCAGCGCGCCGACGTTGATCTCCTGCGGCGGACGGGCTAGGCGGATCCCGCCGTTGCGACCGCGCACGCTTTCCAGATAGCCCGCATTCACCAGATCGTTGACCACCTTCATCAGGTGGTTCTGCGATATGGCATAGGCGCGCGCGATCGCGGCAATCGAAGCCAGCTCGCCCGGCTGCCGCCCGAGGTATAGCAGCACCCGCATGGCATAGTCCGTATAGCGCGTCAGTCGCATCGGAGCTCCGCAAGAATAATCATGCATTCTTATTGCATGTTTTTCTGCGGGAGTATAGATGCATCCTATATACATGATTTGGAGTCGCAGCTATCCCAGCTCTCAACATCGACGAACCCGGCCTCGCCCGTCTGATCAACGCGTTCTACGCCCGCGTCCGTGCCGACGAGGAACTCGGCCCAATTTTCAACGACGCGATCCACAACTGGCCCGATCACCTCGATAAGCTGGCCGCCTTCTGGTCTTCGGTCATGCTCACCAGTGGGCGCTACAAGGGCCAGCCGGTCCCTGCGCATATGAAGCATCGCGATCGCATTACCCCCGCCCTGTTCGGGCGCTGGCTCACGCTCTGGGCAAATACCACCGATGAACTGATGGCTCCCGATGCCGCTGCTGCCTTGCAAGCCAAGGCCGCGCGTATCGCCGAGAGCCTGAAGCTCGCGATGTTCTTCCGGCTGGATGACCAGCCAGCCCCCAAGCCTTCCCCCCGGCCCGCCCGCCCCACAGCAACCGCGATGGACAATGCCTGAAAAGGAGTATGCTACCATGACCGACATTCCGCTGGTCGATCTCACCGTTCACCACGCTCCGCGGGATCTGCGTGACAGGGTCGCGCTCGGTTTCACCAAGGTCTTGCGCTTCTGCGCCGATACCTTCTTCGCCAAGCGTTACGGCCATCGCGCCATCGTGCTCGAAACCGTCGCCGCCGTGCCCGGCATGGTCGGGGCCACGCTTACCCACCTGAGGTGCCTGCGCCGAATGCAGGGTGATAACGGCTGGATCCGCACCCTGATGGAAGAGGCCGAGAACGAGCGGATGCACCTGATGACCTTCATCGAGGTCGCACAGCCGTCGCTGTTCGAGCGGCTGGTTATCCTGCTGGTGCAGTGGGCGTTCTATATTGCCTTCTTCGGCCTCTACTTGGTGAGTGCACGCACCGCGCACCGCGTGGTCGGCTATTTCGAGGAGGAGGCCGTGATTAGTTACACTCTCTACCTCAAGGAAATCGACGAAGGCCGCAGCCCGAATGTGGCCGCCCCAATGATTGCCCGACGCTACTGGAAGCTGCCCGATACCGCCACCTTGCGCGACGTGGTGCTGGTGGTGCGCGCCGACGAGGCGCATCACCGCGACGTCAACCACGACTTTGCCAACGAGCTGGCGGGCGAGACTGCGCCCTTGAATGTCGCTCCTTATCCCGAACATGCCGACGATATCCGGCTGGCGGCATGACCATGCCGGAACCGCGTCCCTATCGCTCCACCCCCGTGTTCGATCAGGATAGCCTGCCCGCTGCCCTACGCGCCCGCCACGATACGAAGGTGGGCGTATGGGGAGTGATCTGTGTGCTCGAGGGGCAGCTCCGGCTCACCTACCTCGATCCGAACCGCGAAGTGATCCTTACCCCTGACCGGCCCGGATTGATCGAGCCGCAACAACCACATTTCGTCACGCCCGTGGGGGCGATGAAAATGCAGGTCGATTTCTGGGATCAACCTCCCCCCGGTTTCTGACCAGGGCCTGCCCTCTTTCCGAACCACTTTCTATCTCAGGAGAATTCCATGTCGCAGCCGCTCAGCGAGCAGACGATCGCGCTCGTCAAGGCCACGGTCCCCGCGCTCGAAGCCCATGGCCTCGCCATCGTGCACGAAATGTATGCGCGCCTGTTCCAGAACTCCGGCATCGCCGCCCTGTTCAACCAGTCGCACCACGGCGATGCTGGATCGCAGCCCCGCGCGTTGACCGGGGCCATTCTGGCCTATGCGAGCAATATCGAGAACCTCGCTGCGCTTGCCCCGGCGGTGGAGCGCATCGCGCAAAAGCATGTCGGTTTGCAGATCCTGCCCGAGCACTACCCCTATGTCGCCGATGCCTTGCTCGGCGCGATCAAGGCGGTGCTGGACGATGCGGCGACCGATGAGATTCTCGCTGCTTGGGGCGAAGCCTACTGGTTCCTCGCCAATATCCTGATCGCGCGTGAAGATCGGCTCTATTCGGAACAGCAATCGGCCGACGGCGGCTGGAGCGGCTGGCGCGAGTTCGAAATGGTCGAAGTCGTGCCGGAAAGCGCGGTCATCACCTCGTTCATCCTGCGCCCCGCCGATGGGCTCCCCGTAATGACACACAAGCCCGGCCAGTATCTGACCTTCTGGTTCGACATCCCCGGTCATCCGCCAGTGAAGCGCAACTATTCGATTTCCGCCGCACCCAATGGCGAGAGCTATCGCATCTCGGTCAAGCGCGAACCACAGGGGCTGGCCTCGGGCTGGCTGCACGATACTGCGGGCGTTGGCACCAGACTCAAGGTCGCAGCGCCTGCAGGCGAGTTTTTCCTGGATGAGGCGAGCGAACGGCCGGTGGTGTTGCTATCGGGCGGTGTAGGTCTCACGCCGATGGTCGCGATGTTGGAGGCGCTCGTGGCGAAGGGAGCCTCCGCGCCGATCCACTATGCCCACGGCACGCATGATCGCACCACTCACGCCATGCGCGATCATGTCCGGACACTGGCCGCCAGCGTCGGTTCGGTCAGCGTCACCGACTTTCATCAGCACCCGCTGGGCGACGAAGTGGCGGGCCGCGACTACGACATCGCCGGAATCATCACCGACGAATGGCTGGTGAACAACACCCCCATTGCCGAAGCGGACTACTACATCTGCGGGCCCCGCGCCTTTCTGCGTCACGCGGTTGCAACGCTCTCGCAGGCTGGTGTAGCGGCCAGCCGCATCCACTACGAATTCTTCGGACCGGCAGACGAGTTGCTGGCCGCCTGAGAGGCCCTTCCCCCTCGCATCGACTGAAAAGCCCCGCCTTCTGGCGTCAGCCCGGCATGTATCCGGCCCGTTCGGCGATCGGCGCTGGCATTGCACTTGCGCTGACGGGGCTGTTCACGGCCTGGCTGCTTCCCGAAGCCTCGGCGCTGCCGTTTCTGGTGGCGCCGATGGGGGCCTCGGCAGTGCTGGACTTTGCCCTGCCCGCCGCACCGCTTGCTCAACCGCGCGCGGTGCTGCTCGGCAATTTTGTCTCTGCCCTGTTCGGCGTTGCCGCGGTGCAACTCTTCCCCGATCCGCTTGTAGCCGGATCGCTAGGAGCAGGTGCGGCTATCCTTGCCATGCAGCTATTGCGCTGCACTCACCCGCCAGGCGGAGCCGTGGCCTTGTTCACCGCCTTCGGCGGGGATGCCGTGCGTGAGGCAGGATTTGCCTTTGCGCTTCTTCCCGTTGGCCTCAACTCGCTCCTTCTGGTGGGGCTTGGCATCGCTTTCAACAACCTCGCCGGCAGCCGCTACCCGCACCGAGCAGAAAACGCTTCGACGGCCGCCCCGCGCACAAACGACCAACCTGCCGCCGAGCGAACCAGCTTCAGCGATAGCGACGTCGAAGCCGTGCTCGACCGGCTGGAAGACAGGCCCGATATCGAGGCCGAGGATCTTGCCAACCTTCTCCGCGCGGTCGAGGCAGAAGCCTTCGCCCGGCGCAATCCACTGCCGCTGTGCTTTGACATCATGTCGCGCGATGTCATCACCTGCCATGCCTCCGATGAGATTTCGACGACTCTCGCGCTGATGGACGACCGGCGCGTCTCGGCTCTGCCAGTGCTGGACGAGCAGGAGCATGTCGTCGGACTCGCCCCACGCCACATACTAGCTCGAGCTTCACAGGGGGCGGTACGGGAGTTCATGCTCTCAGGTGCTTGCCTGGTGGCGATAGACAGACCGGCTGCTTCGCTCATGTCGCTTCTGTCGGATGGTGTGCATCACCACGCCGTGGTGGTTTGGCGAAACGGAATGCTGGCTGGGCTAATCACGCAGACCGATCTGCTGGCTAGCATCTGGCACGCGTCAGAGGCTAATTGTGAAAGAGCCCCCGAAATTGAGTGAGGCATTTCTAATCTCAGCGGTGACGCCAGAGGCACTTGCTATGAGGCGTGGGAGAGAACGCCACAAGAAATCTCAACCCCGACGGCAAATGCGCCCAATCTCGGACGTTAACGCAATCGGTCGCGGCTATCGAAAGCGGTCATAGCCGCCAGACCTCGGCAACGTCCACTATCGGAGCATTCCGAGGGGCCTGCGAATGTCGGATATTGGGGTGGGAAGCGGAAATCCGAATGGCCTTGCTCAGCGTGAAAAGGCGTCAAGAAAAGCCGCAACTTCTTCGTCGGACCGCAGATAGACGACCTGACAAGCCGTAGGGGCTTGGGCGGCTAACTTTCGCATCTTCGCGCGTGCGGAGTTTCGGGTTTTCCAGATATAGCCAATGAACTCCGGCAGCAAACGCAAGCGCTCGGGGCAGCCCTCCGGCATGTCTGGCCTGGTTTGCCCGAGCCCGGTGACCGCCCTGAGCACCACGCGCCACAGCCTTAGGAAGACAGACCGCTCCAGGCACACGAGCATATCTGCCCGAGCGAGCCGGGTGGGCCAAGTCGCGGAGTGTCCCCCTTCGAAAATCCATTGATCCTTCTGCTCCGCCTCGAGACACAGGCGCATTTTTTTGGCTTTGCTCCGCTCAACCCAGCCACTTTGCCAATGGATTTTGTCGATATGAATGACTGGCAAGCCGGTGCGCTCTCCCAGCTGTCTAGCAACCGTGCTCTTGCCGGAGCCCGGCTGCCCGATAATCATTATCCGGTTCATAGTGCCCGCGTCCGTTCCCGCGCCTTACCAGCCGCACCCATGAATACCCGCCGCTGCAATGACCGCAATGGGGTCGGAAGCCGAAAGGCAGCCTTCCGCCAGCGCCGTACCCAAAGCTGTCAGTCCGGAAACTGCCCATTTAGCGACGTTTGACGACAAAGCTCGGCCTGGCGCCCACCCTCACCATTTGTCATGATACACACCACAAGCGCCATCCATGGCTACCCTTGGCTCACTTGCGCAATGCTGAGGCCATGGAAGAAAGCGACATCTACAGCCACATCCGCGATCTGTTGTTCCCGGACGTCCATCGGGCTCCAGCGACAGCATCCCTCACGACTCCCCCTGCTCCGAACGGAAACCGAGCTCCAGCGTCGACGGTCATAGTAACCGGTGAGGTGCCCGACGACGCTATTGCCTTGCTTTGCCAGCCAGGCTTTTACGCGCAAACAATAGCAGCGGACCGCCAAGACCTTAAGCTTGAGGAGGCAGCCTGATGCGTACCTCAACACTCACTCTCGCTGCTGCCGATAATCATCGCTGGAGAACGCCAGCTCGCGGACTGCTTCATTCTGTTGGACGTCCGCTCGTACGAATTGCAACTGGCATCGACTCCCAAACGAGGAGGCTCTTGATGATCGCTTTCGCAGTCGAACCCTTCGTTTTGCAGCAGGATTTTGAACAAGGCGAAGCCTCTGAAAGGGAGTATCGGCCATGACGAGTCCATCCCCAGGTCGCCTGATGCGCCGTCCAGAGGTTGAGCGTGAAACTGGCCTCAGCTGCTCGACCATCTATCGCATGATGGAAGAAGGCACCTTCCCCCGTCCGCGCAGAATCGGCGCGCGCGCTGTCGCATGGGCAACAAGCGAGATTGAGGCTTGGAAAATTGGTCTTATTGAGACCGGCCCGTCCAATTGATCCAAACAATATTTCGTGCAATCTGGGGGCACCCGAGGGGGCATCCAAGATTACCTTAAGGACGGAAACCTACGTAAAATGAACAAAAATCAGGCTCCATTTTATCCTTGCCGCGCCCACCATCTTTTCAATGACTTGGAAGAGATGGCACACGTTTCCATGAAAAAAACATGAAAAACGGGATGTGAGGAGGCTTTGAAACGCGCGCCTCTGGCCTGACTACGCAAGCGAAAAATACTGGCGCGTGCTGGTTGCCCAGCGGTCTATCTTTTCAGGCTCTAACCGGGGCGTCCGCTGAAAGTCTGCTTCACGCACTTGAATGCCCAGGAGCGGACAGTCTGAAATCGGCCCATATTCGGTCATCCGATCAGTTGTGGCGCGTTCGCGAAATCTGCCATTCCTCCGGGCAGCTTCTGGCGTCCGCTTGTGCCCTCATCAAAGCCTTAACCAGCTTCCCGCGTGCAACACGAAAGCTGGCAGGATTCCATGGCTATCCGAACATCGCCCTTATTCGCTCGGCCGCGGGTTGCCAGTCGACGCATCGTTCTGCGAGCCAGCTGTCGTCGTAATATGTGCAGGAGTACCGATCGCCGCCATCGCAAAGCAGCGTGACGACTGCCCCTTTCTGGCCCGCCGCGGCCATTTCCTCGATCAGCTGCGCACAGGCGATCAGGTTTGTGCCAGTGGAGCCGCCCACGCCCCGCCCCAGCTGCTCCGACAAGGCTCGCATCGCGCCGATGCTGTCTGCATCGTGGACTGCGATCATCCGGTCGATCACGGATGCCACAAAGCTCGGCTCCACGCGCGGGCGGCCGATGCCCTCGATGCAGCTGGCACAGCCCTCTGGCAGGGCGACGACAGCCGGATCGGCATAGTGGCGATGGAAGATCGAATTCACCGGGTCCGCCACGCATAATCTCGTGTCATGCCGCTGGTATCCGATGAACCGTCCGATGGTTGCCGACGTACCTCCGGTTCCTGCGCCGCACACTATCCAGGCTGGCACAGGGTGTTCTTCCGCCGCCATCTGGTTGAAGATGCTCTCGGCGATATTGTTGTTCCCGCGCCAGTCGGTCGCCCGCTCGGCATAGGTGAACTGGTCGAGATAGTGGCCTCCCGTTTCCTCGGCCAACCGGTTTGCCACGTCATAGACCGTGCGCGGGTCATCCACCGTGTGAATCTCGCCGCCGTAGAAGCGGATGGCGTCGAGCTTGGGTGCGGCAGTCGCGGCCGGGACGACCGCGATGAACCGCAATCCCAACATGCGCGCAAAGTATGCTTCGCTCACAGCGGTCGAGCCAGACGATGCCTCGATCACGCAAGTATCCGGCCCGATCCAGGCGTTGCACAAGGCGTAGAGGAACAGGGACCGCGCGAGGCGATGCTTGAGGCTGCCGGTCGGGTGGCTGCTCTCATCCTTCAGGTAGAGAGTGATGCCCGGATAGCGCGGAAGGTCGAGGCGCACGAGGTGCGTGTCGGCCGAGCGGTTGAAGTCCGCTTCGACCTTGCGGATCGCCTCAGCCCGCCAGGCGCGTGTGTCAGCGCCGACGCGGCTGTATTCCCGGCAAGACAACTCTGAAGCTTCCATTGTTAGCTGTCCGTATCCGCCAACCCATACCGTTCGAGCAAGGCTCGCGGGTCCGGTTCGCGCCCGCGAAAGGCCTTGAAGCTTTCCGCAGCCGGGCGGCTGGCACCGCGAGACAGCACTTCATCGCGGAACAGCGCTGCCGTGGCGCGGTCGATGAGCCCGGCGTCCACGAAACGCTGAAAGCCGTCAGCAGCGAGCACCTCGGCCCAGAGATAGCTGTAATATCCCGAGGAATACCCGCCCGAGAAAATGTGGCTGAAGGCATGCGGGAACCGGTGCCATTCTGGCGGACGAACAACCGCGACCTCGTCCCGCACGGCTTCAATCACCTCAATCGGGTCCGATCCCAGGCTGCCCTGATGCAGCAACAAGTCGAATAGCCCGAATTCGATCTGCCGGACGATGAACATGCCTGACTGGAATCGGCGGGCGGCGACCAGCTGATCGAACAGATGGCCCGGCAGCGGAGCGCCGGTTTCGTAGTGGCCAGACATGCCGGTGAGCACCTCGCGGTCCCACGCGAAGTCTTCCAGCAATTGGCTCGGCAGTTCGACCGCGTCCCACTCGAAACCGCTGGTGCCCGCGATGTTGGGCCGGTCTACGCGCGTGAACAGATGATGCAGGCAGTGCCCTGTTTCATGCAGCAGGGTCACGACTTCATCATGCGACAAAAGCGAGGGGTTGCCGGGGCTCTTTGGCGCGAAATTGCACACGAGGTATGCAACCGGCACGCGCGTGACCTCGCCGTCGTTGAGGCGGGGACGGGCCTGGTCCATCCAGGCCCCGCCTTGCTTGCCCGCGCGCGCATGAAGATCGAGGTAGAGGCCGGAAAACACCTCCCCGTTCTCGTCTTTCACATCATAGAATTGCGCATCGGGGTGGTACACCGCCACGTCCGGGCGCGCGACCAGGGTGATGCCGAAGAGCCGCGCCAGCAACTCCTGCCAGCCCGCAATCACCCGCTCGACCGGGAAGTGCGCTTTCACCTCCTGCTGATCGATCGCATAGCGTTCCTGCTTCAGGCGGTTCGAAACGAAGCCGATGTCCCACGGCTCAAGCGGGGTGATCGCCAGCTTGTCAGCAGCATAGGCACGCAACGCGCTGATATCGCGCTCGGCGGCAGGACGGGCGCGCGACGCCAGGTCGCGCAGGAAGTCCAGCACATCACCGGCGCTCGCCGCCATCTTGGTGGCAAGCGACAATTCCACCGGAGTGGCAAACCCGAGCAGCTGGGCCGCCTCGCGCCGCAGCTCAAGGATGCGCGCAATGCGCTCCGAATTGTCGAACTGGCCCGCATGCGGCCCCTGATCGGAGGCGCGCGTGCCATAGGCGCGGTAAACCCGCTCCCGCAGCGCGCGGTCTTCAGCGAAGGTGAGCACTGCCGTAACGCTGGGTTGCTGCAGCGAGATCACCCAGCCTTCCAGACCGCGAGCGCGGGCGTTATCTGCGAACATCGCCTTGTCGGTCTTGGCGAGGCCCGCCAGCAGCGCTTCCTCGGAGACATGCTCGAACCAGGCGTCGGTGGCGTCGAGCACCGCGCTGCTGAAGGCGGTCTTCAGCGCCGAAAGCTCCTTGGAGATTGCCGCGAAGCGGGCACGATCGCTTTCATCCAGCCCCACCCCCGCAAGTTCGAAATCGCGTATTTCGTGAGTGACTGCCGCACGATCGGCTTCGGCGAGATCGGCAAAGTCAGGCCTCTCACTCATAGCCACCAGAACGTCGTACACAGCGCGGTTCTGGTGGTAGGCAAGCGAGTTTTCGACGATCCGCTGCTGTCCCTTCTCGTATGCGGTCCGCAGTTCCGGTGTGACGGCAACGCTGTGCAGGTGCGAGACGGCAGACCATACCCCGTCGATTGCCGTCTCGGCTCTCTCCAACGGCAACCAGACGTCGGCGAAGCTGCCGTTTCCGCCTGCAACGACGGCAGCCACAGCCGCCCGGTGCTCGGCAATCACCCGGTCGAGCGCTTCCTCCACATGTTCCGGGCCGATTTCGCCGAAGCGCGGCAAGGATAGCGTATCGAGAAGAGGGTTCATTGCGGGCAACTTTCTATCAGCAAGCTTAGGGGCGATCAGGCGTGATCGCGTGTTTCGGTTACCTTGTCTCTACCGCGATCGGGGCCCGCTCGAACAGCTCGACAATGCGTAAACCCACGGCTCTGATAGCGTCGCCCAGCTTTTCGAACTGCACCATCCGTTGCCGGAAGCCCTTGGCCAGCTCCGGATGATCGGCATCCAGCAAGGCGAGAACACGGTCGAGCCCGTTCAGTTCAGCAAACTGGCCGGTCGTCTCGGCCTGTTCCCTGATGCGATAGACCTCGCTTTCCTTCTCGTCTGTCCATCCGATCTCGGCGAGAAGTTGTTTGGTCTCCAGGCCGCCGCGCGCGCCGAGCACATCGTGGAGCACCGTGCGCATGCTTGCAGGCCAGGCTGCCGCCTCGACGATGGCCCCCACCGAGCGCAACAGAACGCCATCCGTTACCGTATCGCTTGCCGCAACAGCAGCCATGCGAACCGCCTTCCACTCTGCGCGACCGGGCCCATCGCCATCGATCACCCGGCGGTGCAACGCGATCACAGCCTTGCGGCTATGCTCGACATCGGGTTGCTGGACGGTGAGCGCGACGACGCTCGGCTCCTCAAGGATCTCGACCAGCACCTGCGACACGACCTTCGACAGGTCCGCGCCAACGGGTGTCCGCTCGAGCCAACTCTCGGCGTAGCGCGCAGCCTCCTCAAGCGGAAGGAAGGCGTTGACGATCGACGGCAAGGCCGTTGCCAAGGCGAGCGGGTATCCCAGCATTTCGGAATATCGCGGCGTATCGTCGGCCTCGACGATGCAGCCGATCGCATCGGCGCCTTCGTCCGACCAGGCCGGCCCGTAGCGGAATGTTCCCGCCGCGATATGGCTACGGAGCTTTGTCAGAGCCTCTTGCTTGACCGAAGGGTCGCCGAGAAAAGCGATGTTCTCCATCATTCGCCACCCACGTGCGAGTCCACGAAGGCGTCGAGCCGGCTACGCGAGATTGTGCCCACGGTGCGGGCGCATTCGGCCCCATCCTTGACGATCATCAGCAGCGGGATGCCCTGCACGCCAAAGCGTTCGGCCAGCGCCGGATTTGCGTCGATGTCGACCTTCACCACTTCAACTTCATCGGCATATTCGTTTGCCAGTTCATCGAGCGTGGGGGCCAGCGCCTTGCACGGCGCGCACCACGGCGCCCAGAAATCGACCAGCACCGGCTTGGCGTTGTTGAGGACCACATCGTCGAAGTCCTGTTCGGTTACATTGCGCATAGTATCGTTCCTCTGTGTATTGCGTGTGCGGCAGGCTCAGGAAGCCTGTCCGCCCACCGTCATCCGGTCGATCCGCAAGCTGGGCTGCCCCACGCTGACGTTGATCGTCTGTCCCTGCTTGCCGCAGGTCGCCATGCCGGTGTCGAATCCCAGGTCGTTGCCAACCATCGATATGTGTTGCAGCGCCTCGTGCCCGACGCCGATCAGTGTGGCCCCTTGCACCGGCGCGACGAGCTTGCCCTTTTCGACCAGCCAGGCCTCGATCGTGGTGAAGTTGAACCGTCCGGTGACGATATCGACCTGCCCCCCGTCGAACTCCGTGGCGTAAATCCCGCGATCGATGGAGGCGATGATATCGGCCGGATCATGCGTGCCGTTCGCCAGAAACGTGTTGGTCATGCGCGGCATCGGCAGATCGGCATAGGACTGCCGCCGCCCGTTCCCGGTCGAGCGCTGGTTCATCAACCCGGCGTTGAGGCGATCCTGCATCAGACCGGTCAGCACGCCGTCATTCACCAGGACGGTGCGATCGGGAGCGCTGCCTTCGTCGTCGATACCGAGCGAACCAAGTTGGCCGGGCAAGCCGCCGTCATCGATCACCGTCACCCCGGGCGCTGCGATCCGCTCGCCAACCTTGCCCTCAAACGCGGACAGGTGCTTGCGGTGATGGTCACCCTCAAGGCCATGCCCGACCGCCTCGTGAAACAGCACGCCGGGATAGCCCGGGCCAAGCACGACCGGCATTTCTCCCACCGGGGCAGGAACCGCATCGAGGTTATGCAGCGCCATCTGCACCGCAGTCTTGACCATGGTGTCGACCGAAGCGGTGTCGAACGCGACGAGACCGGTGCGCTTGCCGATCCCTGCCTGACCACGCGCCCGCTTCCCGCCCTGCTCGGCGACCACCATCATCGACAGGATCGTCATCGGACGGATGTCGGCTGCGATTTCACCCTCGGCATTCGCTACCAGAATGCTGGTATCGAACGCCCGCACATTCGCATCGACACGAACGATCCGAGGATCGGCGGCGTGAGCCGTCTGGTCGATACGCTCGAGCAGCGCGATCCAGGCAGCCGCATCTGCGACCGCGACGGTCTCTGCCGGCAGGTACAGCGAATGCTCGCCTGCCCGGCGGGTGAGTTCTACGCCCTGCGGATGGCGAACGGCATCGCCATGGCGAGCCAGCGTCCTTACCGCGCGCGCGATATCGAGCAGTGGCTGTTCGCGCACGTCAGCCGAATGGGCGAAGCTGACCGAGCCGCCATGCGCAGCCCTCGCGCCGACGCCTTGGCGCATGCCGAAGCTGCCGTTGGTGACTTTGCCGCGCTCAAGCCGCCAGCTGCGAACACTCGTCGTCTCAAAGTAGAGATCGGCGATATCCGCGCCGCCGCCCGCCAGTTCGCCCAAAGCGCGGCCAATCGCCGCCTCGTCGAGATCTGCCGGTGCCAGCAGCCGCTCGCGCACACGTGCGATGGCGAGTTCCCCGCCGTTCATGCGCTGCCTCCGATCTGCATCTCATCGATCAGGATCGGCCCTGTTCGGATCGCGCCCTGCCGCTCCACATCGCTGCCGATCGCGACGATGCCCTTCAGCATCGCGGGCATCGATCCGGCCAAGGTCACGTCGGTCACGGGATGCACGACCGCTCCGTCCTCGACCCACAGGCCATTGACGGCGCGGGTCCAGTTTCCGCTTGCCGGATCGGTCGAGCCTCCGTGCAAGCCGGTCACCACCAGGCCGGTGCCCAGCCGCGCTAACATGGCCTGCCAGTCGCCGCCATCGGCCTCGCTGGTGAGGCGCAAGTTGTAAAAGCCGTCGGCGTTGCCGGTAGGCGCCATGCCCAGCTTGCGCGCGGTGAAGGCCGACAGGAACAGTCCCTCGGCCACCCCACTGCGCACCACCGATCGCGCGGACCCGGCAATGCCTTCGCTGTCGAACCCACCGCTGGCGAGGCCGAGCGGCTCGAAGGGGTCTTCGCTCAGGTTGATATGTGAGGCGCACACAGCGCGCCCTATGGGGTCGGCGAGAAAGCTCATCTTGCGGTACTGCGCCATCCCGGTGAGCGTGCCCGCCAGTTCTCCTGCAAGGCTGGCGGCAGTCCGGGCGTCGAACAGCACGGGAGTTCGGCTGCTCCTGATGCTTCTGGCACCCAGCGCAGAGCCCGCGCGGTCTGCGGCGCGTTGGGCGATGAGCTCTGCCGACAGCAAGTCCTCGGGGCGGCGCTCCTGCGATTGGCAGTAATCGGAGGTGCTGCCAGCATCGTCCTGTGCCAGCATCACGCACCAGCGACCGTCGTTCGACGTGCGGCTGCTGCGACAGAAGCCGTCGCTGGTCGCGAGCGCCCAAATCCCTTCACTGCCGACTGCCGCGCACTGGCCGACGCGCAAGGTGCCCTTGCTGGCACCGGCGATTGCACCCGCCACTTGATCGATTGCGAAGGCCGCCGCCATAAGCGTTTCGGGATCGCGCTGCCCTTCCGCGAACATCTCGGGCTGAGGCCCTGTCAGAGCGAGCCATTCGGTGGGGGCCAGACCGGCGTCGGTATCGGGCTGAACATGGTCGGCGATCAGAATCGCCTCCTCGACCACGCGCTCGATTGCAGCGCGGTCAAACGTCGCGGCCGAGGCCGAGCCGCGCTTACCGTCTCGAAAGACCGTGATGGACAGCGATTGGCTGCCGCTGCGCTCGGCTGTTTCGACCTCGCCTGCCTGCACCTCGATCTTGGCGAAACCATTGTTGCTGGCTGAGGCCCGCGCGCCAACGCCGCGGCGTCCGGCCAGGTCCACCGCCAGCGCGGCGGCATCGCGCAGCTCTTGCTCGCTATGAGTCAGCAATTCACTCATGATGCATTCTCAATCGCGGCCGGCTCCGCATGCCCGTCGCAAATGGTCAGACGGTCGGTATGGAAGCGGGCCAGTTTCTGGTCATGCACCACGCTGATGATCGTAACTCCGGGGATTTCCGCCAGCACCGCTTCATAGAAGTGGGTGGCGTTCTCGGCGTCGAGCGCGCTGGTCGCCTCATCGACCACCAGGAATTTCGGGCGCTGCAACAGGATACGTGCGAGCGCGACACGCTGCTGCTCGCCGGGTGACAGTTCGTCCTGCCACATGCGCACCGCGTGCATGTCATCGGCGTGCATTCCAAGGTGCACACGCTCAAGCAGCGCAGCAATTGCCGCGTCGTCGTGATCTTCGGGCCGGTCGGGAAAGCACACCGCGCTCTTGAGCGTGCCCAATGGCAAGTAGAGGCGCTGCGGGACCAGCATCGCGTTGGTGCGGTTCGTCATCGTCACAGCGCCGGCACCTTCGGGCCACAGCCCTGCTATCGCGCGCAGCAGTGTCGTCTTGCCCGCCCCGGACGGACCTTCGATGACCCAGCGCTGCCCCTCTTTCACCGTCCACTGCGGGAGCGCGATTAAGGGTTCGCCGTTGGGACGGCGCAGCTCGAGGTTCTCAACCGTGAGCGCCACGCCTTCAGCGGTGCCGCCGGGCGTGAACGCGATCCCCCGTGGCCGCTCGTTGTCGATCGAATCGTCAAGCGCCTTCAATCGGTTGATATTGGCGATCTGGGCCGCAAGCCCCGGGTACACCTGCACGAAGTACGACAGGGACGATGTGAACTGGGTGAAAGCATCGCGCGACGCCATCACCTGGCCGAAGGTGATCTGACCGGCGAAGAATTTCGGCACGGTCAGGAAAAGGGGCACCACCCCCATGACCCGTTGATAGATCCCCGTGCCAGCACTCAACCCAAGGTTCGCCCACATCAGCCGATACCAGTTGCGCTTGATGTTCTCGAAGGCCTCGCGGAGGTTCTCCTTCTCCGTTGCTACGGTCTTGGAGAACGCGATCTGCTCGCTGCTGCGGCGCACGTGGATGAGGCCGGCACGAAAGTCCCCTTCGTAATGCTGTTCGCGCATCCGGCGCCGGATGTAGGGCCGACCGATCCACGTGATAACCACGGAGCCGAAAAAGACGTAAAGGATCGCAAACCAGATCAGATCGCCGCCGGGTAGCGATACGGTGTAGCCTGCGAGGGTGAATGCCAGCGGCGAGGACGTCTCCAGAAGGATCGCCCCGAAGCTGACGGCGCTGACAAGGCTGGTCACCATCCCAATCGCTACGCCTATGATCGAAGTGCCCGAGGTGAATGAGGTGAAAGCCTTGATGTCTTCGGCGATGCGCTGGTCCGGGTTGTCGATCATGCCCAGACGCTCGATTTCGTAGAACCGATCGCGCGCGAACCAGCGATTCATGTACCAGTTCGTCAGCCAGCGGCGCCAGCGCATCGACAGGGTCCAGCTGACAAGACTGTTGATCAGCGACGCGCCCACTTCGAGTGCAGCGATCATCAGGAAGGTGAAGATGAGCGGCACGAACAGCCCGGCTTGTCGCTGCTCGATCGAGTCGAAGAAATCGCGCTGCCACTCATTCGACAGCAGGAAGATATAGACCATGCCAAGCTGGAGCCCAACGTAACAGGCGACCAGGAACCACGCCGCCTTCCAGTCTTCCGACACGAAGTAGCGGCTGGTCAGCCGCCAGGCGTGCGCCCACCGCTCCCGACTGGGCTGCGGCCGATCGAGACCCGCCTCGCGGCGGGTCTCCTCGACATTGTCTGGTGACGGCATCATGAGTTCTAAGGCCTATCAGAAAAGGCGCTTGGTGACTGTCAGGCGCACGTTGCGCGGCTCGTCAACCGGGAGGAAGTCCGATGCCGTGGTCGTGCCGTAGTTGCGCCGGTCGAAGATGTTCCTGATGCCCAGGTTGAAGTCAAAGCCGGCGACGGTCAGGAAGGCGTTCACATCGACCTGCCGCGCGGCGGGTACGACATATTCTCCCAGATTCTCAGCGTAGGAGCTCGACCGGCCGAACAGCCCGGCTCCGACACCGCCACTGATGTCAGGCGTGAACTGCGTGCGGTAGTTGCTGTAGATGCTGTAGGTGTCGCGCGGCTGGCGGGCGACGACCTTCTTGTAGTCCGACGGGCTGAGGTAGTGATATTTCGTCCGCGTAAAGGATGCCTGGACGGTCCAGCCCCGCATGACCTGGCCAACGACGTTGAGATCGATGCCGCGTCCACGCTGGCCCGGTCCCGGGAGGGAATATCCCGGATGTTCCGGATCATTGACCAGCGTATTGTCTTGCTGAAGATCGAAGTAGGACGCGTTGATCGTCGCATGATCGTTCCACAGGTCGAGCTTGATGCCGACTTCCTTATTGGTCGACTTAATGTTGGGCAAGCGCTCACCCTGGAAGTCGGTCGAGGTGCTGGCAACAAGGCCCTCAACGTAGTTTCCGAAGATCGAGAAAGTGTCCGTCACATCGACGACGGCACCGAAATTCGGAACAGTTGCAGCGTCCCTGTCAGCCGGGAACGGGTCAAAGCCGAAGAAGTCGAAGGTCGACTCGTACCAGTTGCGGCGAATCCCGCCGAGCAGCTTCACCCTGCCGAAATCGAGCAGCGCCTGCCCGAAAACACCCTCTTGCTGCGAACTAAGCCGGAACGAGCTCTCGGTCGCGGCGGGCCGCGGCGGAACGGGGATGCTCGTGTTCTCGCCTAACGGAACCGGCCGGATGATATCGTAGGCCGTGCTGCTTCTCGGCTCGAAATAGCCACTGGAGTAGTTGTACCCGGCGTTGAGGCGCACAGACAGAAAATCGGCGGGCTTGAAGTGGATGCGGAAGAACGCGTCAGCCGCGTCGGACTTGCCGACCTGGCCGGAGCCACGGACCGACACCGTGGGAATCCCCGCAGAGCTGACATAGAACGGATAGACGTCGAGCCCCAGTTCATTGTCATCGTGCAGCCCGCGAGCAACGAAGCTGACATTGGGCGTCAATTCACGCGTCAGGTCTACATAATAGCGGGTCGTCTTGACCTTGATCGACTGATCGCCCGAGAATGTCCGTCGTCAGAACATTTGG
>DDFY01000003.1:172310-231821 GCA_002337385.1 Erythrobacter sp. UBA1916 | reverse complement strand
TCGAGGCCTGCCGCATCGCGGTGGAGTACATGACCCCGGTGATGCTGCTGACTGACGGCTATATCGCCAATGCGGCCGAGCCGTGGAAGGTGCCCGATGTCGACAGCTTCGCACCTTTCACCGCGAAGTTCCTGACCGAGAACAACAATCCCGATGGCCACGTGCTGCCCTACAAGCGCGACGAGAAGGGCGCACGGCCGTGGATCAAGCCGGGCACGCCGGGCCTGATGCACCGCATCGGCGGCATCGAGAAGAAGGAAGGCACCGGCAATATCGACTATGCGCCGGAGAACCACCAGGCGATGACCGACGCGCGCAAGGCCAAGATCGACGGCATCGCGGTGCCCGATCAGGGTGTGACGCTGGGTGACGAGGGCGGCAAGCTGGCCGTGGTCGGTTGGGGCAGCACCTTCGGCCCGATCCGCCGCGCGGTCGACAACTGCCGCAAGCGGGGGCTCGATGTGAGCCACCTGCACTTCCGCCACATCTGGCCGCTGCCCGCCAACTCGGGCGAGCTGCTGCGCAAGTACGACAAGGTGCTGGTGCCCGAGATGAACACCGGCCAGTTCAAGACCGTGCTGCGCGACCAGCTGCTGGTCGATGCACAGCCCTACACCAAGACGAGCGGCCAGCCGTTCAAGATCGCCGAGCTTGAAGCCGCGATCGAACTGGCGCTGGCGGAATGAAGGCCTTTGCATCCTTCTTCGGCTTAGCCGTCGCATCAGTCGCCGCATCAGCAGCAGCGCAAGACGATTTCGCAAGGGTGCCATTGATGGCACCTCTGCCAACGAGTTTTCTTGGTATCTCCTGTGCCGAGGAACCGCTTGGAGACGAAGGAGCAAGGGGTATCACTTGTATGCCCGATGACTTGCTCAAGCAGGCAGCGATTGGTGCAACAATTGTTCCGGAACATCGCATGTCGTTCGATGCGCTGCGCAGAAACATGCGGGAATCATTTCATGAGGCCGGCATAACCAAGGTCATAGCGGAAGAGCCTTTTAGCCCACCGGGACACCCAGAGATCGTTGGTATGCGCGGTTCATACGAAACCGGAATGGGCATGAGAGAGACTTGGTCTCTTTGGCATGACGGAGTTTTCATGAGGGTCATCGCCGTCATTCTTTCGAAAGAAGCAGACGACGACTTCGACGACGAAGTGATGAAAAAAGTCTTTGGTCCGGAACGGGTTGTGGCTCCGGTAGAAAGTGACAGCGAATGAACGTTCAGGCGAAAATCGAAACCACCCTCAAGGACTGGGAAACCGACCAGGAGGTGCGCTGGTGCCCCGGTTGCGGCGACTACGCGATCCTCAAGGCCGTGCAGCGCACGCTGCCGCAGCTTGGCGCTGACCCGGCCAACACCGTCTTCATCAGCGGGATCGGCTGCTCCAGCCGCTTCCCCTATTACATGGAGACCTACGGCTTCCACACCATCCACGGCCGCGCGCCCGCCTTCGCCACCGGCGTGAAGCTGGCCAACCCCGATCTCGACGTCTGGCTGGTCACCGGTGACGGCGATGGCCTGTCCATCGGCGGCAACCACATGATGCACGTGCTGCGCCGCAACGTGAACATGCAGATCATGCTGTTCAACAATGAGATCTATGGCCTCACCAAGGGCCAGTATTCACCCACCAGCCGCGAGCACACCCGCACGCCGACCTCGCCTTTGGGCTCGGTCGATCACCCGGCCAACCCCTGCGCCTTCGCGCTCGGTTCAGGTGCGCGCTTCATCGGGCGCGGGTTCGACGTTTCGAAGAATCTACCCGACGTGCTCAAGGCCGCCCATGCGCATCAGGGCGCGGCCTTCATCGAGATTTTCCAGAACTGCATCGTCTACAATAAGGACGTGTTCAACGATTTCGCTGCTCCCAAGGGCGCGGAGGATCGTCAGTTGTGGCTTGAGCACGGTAAGCCGATGCTGTTCGGCAATGCCAAGAAGGGCGAAGTGAAGGGCCTCAAGCTGGTGCCCGAGACGTTCTCATTCGAGGTGGTCGATGTGGTCGATGGCGACTGGGAAGCCGCTGGTGTCTGCGTCCACGATGCCAAGAACCGGATGCTCGCGCACATGCTGATCGAGCTGGAGTTCGGCCCCTTCCCGATGCCGCTTGGCGTGATCTACGACGATCCCGCAGAGACCTATGAGAGCGCCGTGATCGCCGAGAGGGCCAAGGCGGTCGAAGGCAAGGACAACAACCTCGCCAAGCTGCTCGCCAAGGGCCAGACCTGGACCGTCAGCGGCACCGCGCAAGACCCGGTCTAAGGCGAATTGGGCAGGGGCGGGGTCTCGGCCTCGCCCTGTCCGTTGGTCGGCTCCTCGATCTTGTGCCGCTTCTGCAGCACGTCGGCGATGATCCCCACCAGCAGCGCCCAGGCCGCGCCCAGCGTCCACCCGCCGAGCACGTCGGTGGGGTAATGGACGCCCAGCAACACCCGCGTACAGCCAATGGCCAGCACCAGCATCACCGCCACCGCGACGGTGAACACGCGGCTGGTGCGGTCGGTAAAACTGCGCGCGATCATCACCGCCAGCGTGAGATAAATGATCGCGCTATTGAGCGAATGCCCGCTGGGAAAGCTCAGCGAAGTCACCTCGACAAGGTGCGGCACCACCTCGGGCCGGGGGCGGGCGAACAGGCCTTTCAGCAGGCTCCCGATCAGCGCGCCGCCCATGGTGGCAATTGCGGTAAACCCGGCCTGCCGCCAGCGTTTGCGCAGCAGCAGGAAGGCCACCGCCAGCACGCTCACCAGCGAGAGCACCGTCACCCCGCCAAGCGCGGTGATATCGGTGGCGGCCTGTTGCAGCCAGCCCGGTCCGATCAACTGCGCTGGATGGCCCGGTTGGCGCAGGGCTTCGAGAATGGCGATGTCGAAGGCGTGGGTTTCGCCCTCCTGCATCTCGCCTGCCAAGGCCACGAACCCGGCCACCAAAGCGGCACTAACCAGAAACAGCGCGAGCACGCGCTGCTCGCGAAACAGCCAGTGGCGCGATCTCGATAAGGCGTTCATTGGAAATGTCCCATTGCCCGGTGAACGCACGAGCGCGGATTGGGTGCCGCCACGCGCCGCGCGAAGTTTTTCTTGGCCGGACACAAAGCGGGTTGTTCCATGCAACCTTTCTCCCCAGCTTTGCGGTAACTGATCTTCAATCGGAGCAAGATGACCATGTCTGCACTGTTTACCCCGCTTACCATCAAGGGCCTTTCGTTGCCCAACCGCATTGTCATGGCGCCGATGACGCGCAACTTCTCGCCCCAAGGCGTGCCCGGCGAAAACGTCGCCGAGTACTATCGCAAGCGCGCTGCTGGCGGCACCGGGCTGATCATCACCGAAGGCACCGGCATAGACCGCCCGGAATCGCGCAACCACCCGGATATTCCGGCCTTCCACGGCGAAAAGTCACTCGCGGGCTGGGGCAACGTGGTCGAGACTGTCCACGGTGCGGGCGGCAAGATCGCGCCGCAGCTGTGGCACACCGGGCTCGTTGCCGCGCAGGTCCCTGACCAGCCGCGTCCCGGCCAGCCCGAAGGCCCCTCCGGCATCGATGACAAGGGCGAGCCGTTCGGCAAGGCGATGAGCGAAGAGGACGTCGCCGACGCCGTCGCCAAGTTCGCCAGCGCCGCTGCCGATGCGGTGAAGCTCGGCTTCGACACCATCGAGCTGCACGGCGCGCACGGCTACCTGATCGACCAGTTCTTCTGGGGCGCGATGAACCGCCGCGACGACAAATGGGGCGGGGCGACCTTGCCCGAACGCAGCCGCTTCGCCGTCGAGATCGTCAAGCAGGTCCGCGCCGCAATGCCCGAGGATATGCCGCTGATCATGCGCGTGAGCCAGTGGAAGGCGCAGGACTACACCGTAAAGCTCGCGCCGACGCCCGACGAAATGGAAGCCTGGCTCGGCCCGCTGGTCTCCGCTGGGGTCGATGTGATCCACGCTTCGCAGCGCCGCTTCTGGGAGCCGGAGTTCCCCGAGATCGACGGCGAGAAAGGCCTCAACTTCGCGGGCTGGGCCAAGAAGTTGACCGGCGCGACGACAATCAGCGTCGGCTCGGTGGCGCTTGATGGCGATATTCTCGGTGCCTTTGCCGGTGAAAGCAGCAAGGTGGCCGATATCGGCGAGCTTGAGCGTCGAATGGAGGCGGGCGAGTTCGATCTGATCGCGGTCGGCCGCGCGCTGATCGCCAACCCCGAGTTCGCCAACGCGGTGCGCGATGGACGTCAGGACGCCTTGCGAGGCTTCGACGCGCAGATGCTCGGCGAACTCGTCTGAACCTGCTAGCCACGGGCGAATGGACAACCTCACCCATTCGCTCGTCGGCGCGCTGATCGGGCAGGCCGGTCTCAAGAGAAAGACCGGCCTTGCCATGCCTGCGCTGATTATCGGCGCGAACCTGCCCGATGTGGATGTCACCTGCTTTGCCTGGACCACGGGGCTGGAGCATCTGGCCTTCCGCCGCGGCATCACCCACGGCCCGCCTGCGCTGGTGCTGTTGCCCTTGCTGTTGGCGGGCATCCTGTGGGGTTTCGATCGCTGGCAGGAGAGCCGCGGTAAGCGGCCCGAGGGGCGGCTTCCGGTGCGCTTCGGGTGGCTGTTCGCGCTCGCCTTCATCGCTTGCCTGACCCATCCGGCGCTCGACTGGATGAATGTCTACGGCATCCGGCTGCTCGAGCCGTTTTCGCACCGCTGGTTCTATGGCGATGTGCTGTTCATTATCGATATCTGGCTTTGGATCGGCATGGGGCTGGGCCTGTGGTTGTCGCTGCGGCGTGAGAAGCGGGGCGGCGACTGGCGCAAGGTGGCGCGGGTGACGCTGGCCGGGGTGCTGGCCTATATCGGGGTGAATGCCGGTGTGACCTGGGCGGCCGAAACGGCGCGGCTGGATGCGCCCTATCTGCCGGGACAGATCGTGATTGGCAGCCCGCCACCAGCCGCTTTCTGGCATCGTGATACCATCGCAGGAGTGCCGAATAACTGGTGGATTCGCAATCCCGATTCAGGTGTGTTCGAGCCGATCACCGACCGGCGCTGCGCATGGCCTGACACCGATACCCTGCGTCAGACCAACAGCCAGCTTGATGCCTTCCTGTTCTGGTCGCGCGCGCCTTTTGCCGTGCGGGCGGAGGATGGCTCGGTGGTGCTCCAAGACGCGCGCTATTCCGGAAACAGCACTTTCACGCTCGCGCTGCCCGATGTGGCTTGCGAGGAACTGTCTCAACAGGACTGACGTTACCACCACGAACGGAGGTTCTTGTGACCAAGCCCCAGATCGTCTGGCTCCGGCGCGACCTGCGCCTCGCCGACCAGCGCGCCTTCACCGCCGCCGCCGAGGCTGGCCCGGTGATCGCGGTCTATGTGCTCGACGACGCGCTGGCGAAGGGTCACGCCTATGGCGGAGCTTCGCGCTGGTATCTGCACCAGTCGCTGGAGGCGCTTGAACGCGATCTTGCCCGCCATCATTCGCGGCTGATCCTGCGGCGCGGCGATACGGTGGAGGAACTTTGCAAGCTTGCCAGGGAAACCGGCGCCGAGACCGTCCACGCGCTGCGCCATTACGAGCCGTGGTGGCGCAAGGCGCAAGGCGGGCTGAAAGAGCACCTCGACCTGCGTCTTTACGATGGCAACTACCTGCTACCGCCCGGTGCGGTGACGACCGGATCGGGTGATCCTTACAAGATCTACACCCCCTTCATGAAGGCGAGCCTCGCCGCCATCGACAGCTTCGACATCCTCCCCGAGCCCTCGCTCAGTGCGCCGGGCACATGGCCAGCCAGCGATACCCTCGCAGACTGGAACCTGCTCCCGACCAAGCCCGACTGGGCAGGTGGGATGCGCGAGGAATGGAGCGCTGGAACCGCCGCCGCAATGGAGCGGTTCGAGAGCTTCCTCGACGTCGTCAGCAACTACGACGAGGACCGCAACCTGCCCGCAATCGACGGCTCCTCGAAGATGAGCCCGCACCTCCATTTCGGCGAGATCTCGCCCGCAATGCTCTGGCAGGCGATGACCCGCTACACCTCCGAGGGCGCGCGCATCTATCGCTCCGAGCTGCTCTGGCGCGACTATGCGCAGAACGTGATCTGCCAGTTCCCCGACTATCCGGTCAAAAGCTACCGCGACGGCTACGATGATGGCCTCTGGCGCAACCCCAATCGTGGCCATGTGATCGCCGGGGAGCTGGAAGTATGGCAGCAGGGCCGCACTGGTTACCCGATTGTCGACGCCGGAATGCGCCAGCTCTGGCACACCGGCTGGATGCACAACCGCGTGCGGATGATCGCGGCCAGCTTCCTCGTCAAACATCTGCTGATCGACTGGCGCGAGGGCGAGCGCTGGTTCTGGGACACGCTCGTGGACGCCGACTATGCCAGCAACGCGGTGAACTGGCAGTGGGTCAGCGGCACGGGGGTCGATTCGAACATGTTCGTGCGGATCATGGCCCCGCTCAGCCAGTCGGAGAAGTTCGATGCGGCGGGCTATATTCGCCACTGGGTGCCCGAACTGGCGCATCTGACAGGCAGCGCAATTCACGATCCAGCCGACGACCAGCGCGGCGACTATCCGGTGAAAATCATCGGCCACAAGGAGGCGCGCGAGCGCGCCCTGAGCGCCTATCGTGAAGCCAAAGATTAGCTTCCCGGCTTGCCCGTTGGGGAGCGGTTCTCCATAAGATACGGAATGTCCGCGAGGGAGGCGAGAGGAACGCAGCTGCTGGGTGCGGGGCAGCAATTCGGCACAAGGCCGGGCCTGCTCGCGCGCCTGTTTGCCCCCGGCTTGGCCCGCATTGTGGACCGTATCGACGAACGCCTTGAGAGCGGGGCAATCCACGCCGTGCTGCCCGATGGCACGCGCCGCACACTGGGCGGCCATACTCCCGGCTTCGAATGCGAGGTCCACCTGAAAGATTGGCGCGCGCTGGTGCGGCTGGCGACCGGAGGGTCGGTC
Source organism: Erythrobacter sp. UBA1916 (assembly GCA_002337385.1). Taxonomy (GTDB): domain Bacteria; phylum Pseudomonadota; class Alphaproteobacteria; order Sphingomonadales; family Sphingomonadaceae; genus Alteraurantiacibacter. Next base: position 224,877 of record DDFY01000003.1, on the reverse strand, counting down.
GGCTGGTATCAGGCGTGGGAAGCGGGCGAGTGGGATAGCCCCGATCCGGTGCCGCTGTTCGCGCTGTTCATGGCCAATGCCGCAAGCCTCGGCGATACCGCCCGCGCCAAGGGGCCGTGGCGGCTGGCGGCAAGGGCGCTCCATGCCCTGAAACGCAACACCCGCGCGCAGGCCGAAAAGAACATCCATGCGCACTACGATCTCGGCAACGACTTCTACGGCGCATGGCTCGATCCGAGCATGACCTATTCCTCGGCTTACCACATGGGCGGCGACGGACTCGAAGCGGCGCAGCGCCGCAAGTGGGAGCGACTCGCCGGGCGAATCGGAAATAGCTCAAGTGTGCTTGAGATTGGTTGCGGCTGGGGCTCGCTGGCGGCCTATCTGGCGCGCTCGGTTCCGCATGTCGAAGCGATCAGCATTTCCGACCAGCAGCTCGCCTATGCCCGCGCGCAGTGGCCCGATGTGGCCTTCCACAAGCGCGACTATCGCGATGTCGAGGGGCAGTTCGACGGCGTGGTCAGCGTCGAGATGGTCGAGGCTCTGGGCCGCGAATACTGGCCTGCCTTTCTCGATTGCGTGGCCCGCGTGCTGCGCCCCGGTGGCCGCGCGGCGATCCAGTATATCGCCATCTGCGACGACATTTTTGACGCCTATGCCGCCAGTGCCGATTTCATTCAGGCCTATGTCTTCCCCGGCGGGATGCTGCTGCGCACCAGCGAGTTCCGTCGGCTGGCCGAGGCGCGTGGGCTGGCGTGGGAGGATCAGGAGGACTTCGGGCTCGACTATGCCGAGACGCTGAAGGCCTGGCGCGAGCGGTTCGATGCTGCCGTTGTCGAGGGGCGTCTGCCCACAGGGTTTGACGAGCGTTTCATCCGGCTCTGGCGTTACTACCTGATGTATTGCGAAGGCGGTTTTCGCGGCGGCGGGATCGAGGTCAGTCAGGTCACGCTGGTGAAACAAAGCGACGCAATAGCGCCATCATGAAAAAAGCAATTATTATTGTGGTCGCTATTTTGGTTGTTGGTGCGGTTGCCGGGCTGGCCCTGCTCACCCGCGAACAGCGCGCGGTTCTGTTTCATCCACCGACCAACACAGACGTGCTGTTCTGGGATGAAGGCACGCGCGATGCGATGTTCCGGGCGATGGACCAGTTTCCCTTCCTCGCCAAAAGCCATGTGGTGGAAGCGGGCGGGGCGGTGCATCCGCTGCCCAAGGGCGCGCCGCTTGCCATCGGTATGGACATGCCCGCCTTCGAGGCCAGCCAGCGCAGCGCCGCCATCGTGATCCTCGTTGACGGCCAGCTGGTCTATGAGAGCTATGGCCTCGGCTTCGACGCGCAGGGCAAGTGGACCAGCTTCTCGGTCGCCAAGAGCCTCACCTCCACGCTGGTCGGCGCGGCCTTGCAGGACGGCGCGATCAAAAGCCTCGACGATCCGATCACCGACTATATCACCGACCTCAAGGGCTCGGCCTATGATGGCGTGACTATCCGGCAGGTGCTGACCATGACTTCGGGCGTGGCCTGGAACGAGGACTATACCGATCCCGCGTCCGACGTCGCCCGCTTCAACGCGCACAAGCCCGAGGGCGACATGGACGCGACCGTCTCCTATATGCGCACCCTGGATCGCGCCGCGCCGCCGGGTGAGCGCTGGCACTACAACACCGGCGAAACCAACATGATCGGCGCGCTGGTGATGGCGGCCACGGGCAAGTCGTTGGCTGACTATATGTCCGAGAAAGTGTGGCGGCCCTATGGGATGGAGGCCGATGCCTCATGGCTGCTTAACTCCAACGGACGCGAGATGGGCGGCTGCTGCTTCCAGGCGCGCACCCGCGACATGGCGCGCTTCGGCCAGTTCGTGCTCGATAACGGGGTGGCGGGCGGCAAGCATGTGGTGCCCGAGGACTGGTTCGCCAAGGCCACCGCCAAGCACTTCGATACCGACCGCAATCGCGGCTATGGCTACCAGTGGTGGACCTATCCCGGCGGCGGCTTCGGCGCGAGCGGGATCTTCGGGCAGGGCATCTTCATTGATCCTGCACGCAAGCTGGTGATCGCGACCAATGCCGATTGGCCGGTCGCCAGCACCAAGGGCGGCGTCATGGCCGAGCGCACCCGCTTTTACGAAGCGGTGCAGTCCGCTGTGGACGCGCGCAATGCATCTGCTTCCCAATAGGGTGAACAGCCGGGTAGGACTGTTTTAACGCGCCTTTGCTACGGGCCTTGGCGTGACCAATTCGACCCAATGCCTCTTGCCGGAGCCCGCAGCGTGACCCCTGTCCTGCTCGTAATCGGAACCCGGCCCGAGGCCATCAAGATGCTCCCCGTGGTGCGCGCGCTGCGCGCGGTGCCCGAGGTTGACCTAAAGGTCGTGACCACCGGCCAGCACCGGCAGATGCTCGATCAGGTGTTCGCCGTGTTTGGCGAGAAGCCCGATATCGACCTCGACCTGATGACCCCAGGCCAGACGCTGGGCGACATCACGTCGCGCGTGCTCAAGCAAATGGAGCACCTGATCGCCGAGCATCGGCCCGGTCTGGTGCTGGTGCATGGCGATACGACCTCGGCCATGGCGGCAGCGCTGGCAGCGTTTTACGCCCGGGTGCCGGTGGGCCATGTCGAGGCGGGCCTGCGCAGCCACGACATTCACCGCCCCTGGCCCGAGGAATACAACCGCATTTCCATCGACGCGGTGGCCGAACTGCTCTGGTGCCCGACCGATATCTCGGCGCAGAACTTGCGCAATGAGCGCCCGGTGGAACGCCATATCGAAGTCACCGGCAACTCGGGTATCGACGCGCTGCTTTATGTGGCGGGCCAATTGCAAGGTGATGAGATGGCGGGGCTGGGCCTCAATCTCGATCCGGCGAAAAAGCTGGTGCTTGTCACCGGCCACCGCCGCGAGAGCTTTGGCGACGGCTTTGCCCGTATCTGCGACGCGCTGGCGACGATAGCCGCGCGCGGCGATGCCGAGGTGGTCTATCCCGTCCACCTCAATCCGCAGGTGAAAGAGGTGGTCGAAGCAAGGCTGGGCAGCACCGGCGCAGTCCACCTGATCCCGCCGGTCGACTATGTGCAGATGGTGGCGCTGATGCAGGCCGCACACCTCGTGCTGACCGACAGCGGCGGCATTCAGGAAGAGGCGCCCGCGCTCGGCAAGCCGGTGCTGGTCATGCGCGAGGTCACCGAACGGCCCGAGGCCGTGGCCACTGGCGTTGCCTCGCTGGTCGGCACCGATGTCAGCGTGATCGCGGGCGAAGTCGCCCGGCTGATCGAGGACGAAAGCTACTACGCCAGCCGCGCGCGCGCGGTCTTTCCCTATGGCGACGGCACGGCGGCCCGGAAAATCGCCGCCTCCGTCGCCCAGTTCGTGAGTTCGAAGTCATGAAAGTCTGCACCGTTGGTCTTGGCTATATCGGCCTGCCCACCGCCGCCATGCTGGCGAGCCGCGGCCACGAGGTGATCGGCCTCGACGTCAAGCAGGACGTGGTCGACCTCATCAATGCAGGGCAAGCGCACTTTCAGGAACCCGACCTGCAGATGTTGCTTAGCGCGGCGGTCGAAACCAAGCGCCTGCGCGCCACCACCGAGCCCGAGCCGGCCGACTATTTCATCATCGCCGTGCCCACGCCGATGGTCGATCAGGCGCCCGACATGAGCTTCGTGGAAGGCGCCGCGCGCACGATCGCGCCGGTGCTGGCCAAGGGCAACGTGGTGATCCTCGAGAGCACCTCGCCGGTTGGCAGCACCGAGCGGCTGGCCGAAATCTTCGCCCAGGAACGGCCCGACCTCACCTTCCCGCGCTACCGCGACGAGGATGGCAGCGCCGATGTCGCCCTGTGCCATTGCCCCGAGCGCATCCTGCCTGGCCAGATGCTGCGCGAACTGGTCAGCAACGATCGCATCATTGGCGGCCTCACGCTCGACTGTGCTAACAAGGCCGCGCGGCTTTATCAGAGCTTCGTGATGGGCACCTGCTACGTCACCGACAGCCGGGTGGCCGAGTTGTGCAAGCTCTCCGAAAATGCTTACCGCGATGTCAATATCGCTTTCGCCAACGAGCTGTCGATCATCTGTGACAAGCTTGGCACCGACGTGTGGCAGGTGCGCGAACTGGCCAACCAGCACCCGCGCGTGAACATCCTGATGCCGGGCGCGGGCGTGGGCGGACACTGCATCGCGGTCGACCCTTGGTTCATCGTCGACAGCGCGCCGGAGGAGGCGCGCCTTATTCGCATGGCGCGCGAGGTCAACGACGACAAGCCGCACCGCGTGGTGGCGCAGGTCGAACGGCTCGCCAACCGCTTCAAGGTGCCGACCATCGCCTGCTACGGAATCACCTATAAGCCCGATGTCGACGACGTGCGCGAAAGCCCGGCGATGGAGATCGTCGAAGCCGTGGCAGCGCTCGATGGGGCGCAGGTGTTGGTGGTGGAACCGAACCTCGCTGCCTTGCCCAAGGCTCTGGCCGATCTGCCCAATGTGAGGTTGGCCAATGCTGAGGAAGCGCGCGAGGAGGCCGATATCGTGACCTTCCTCGTCAGCCACCGCCAATTCCAGCGGATGGATGCTGACAGCTTTCTGGCCAAGGCAATCGTCGATACCACCGGCATGTTCTCGACCCGCAAGGCCAAGGCGGTCGAGCGGGATTAGGCAAGGCCTCTTCCCTGCGCTATCCTCCGCCACAGAGGAGGAGGGTGCAATGGGGTGGAAAGGTCTGATTGTAGCGGCGTTTGCGCTGGCCGCACAACCGCTTGCAGCGCAGGAAGGCGAGGATGCCGAGGCGCTGTTTGCGCAATGGCTGCCCGTCTTCAACAGCGGCGATGCGGCGGCGATCCGCAGCTTCTACGAAACCCGCATGGGCAACCCGAATCCGGCCTACGAGCTGGACATGGCGCGGGCCAGCTGCGGCCTCGATCCAGTGAGGGTCCTCTCCAAGGATGCAAACGAGTACGTGGTGCTGACTGCCGAACGCTGTTTTCCCGCGTTGGTCCGTGTGACTGTACGGCTCATCGATGACGAGAACGGCCGCCGCGCCATCATTCCGCTCCATCCCTACAATCTATCAGCCGCCGGCGCAGCCAACTACACCCTCGCAGCCGCCGCGAGAGAGGCTGAAGGCGACACCTTTGCCGGGATCGTGATGATCGTGCCGGGCGAGGGAGAGCCGTGGGTGCAGACCTACGGCTCCGCCGACCTTGCCGGAACCCGTCCGATCACGCCCGATACTCCGTTCTTAATTGCCTCGGCAGGCAAGATGTTCACGACCGTGGCCGTGTTGCAGCTGGTCGAGCAGGGCAAGATCGATCTCGACGAGCCGCTTGGCCGCTATCTGCCCGACTATCCTAATGCGCAGGTCCGCGAGCAGGTGACGATCCGCCACCTGCTAACTCACCGCGACGGCACCGGCGACATGGGCATCTTGCGCCGTGAGTACGGCGACACGCGCGCACAGGTTCGCAGCCTTGGCGACATCGTCGCTCTGAACGGCCAGCGCGACCCTTCCTTCGAACCGGGTACGCAGTTCGAATATGGCAGCTACGGCATGCTGCTGCTCGGGCTTGTCGTGGAAGCTGTAAGCGGGGAAGACTACTACGACTATATCCAGCGCCACGTGTTCGATCCGGCCGGCATGGCCCACGCCGGCTATCCGCAGGCGAGCGAGATGGACGACGTGGCAGAGGGCCTCACCACGTTTTATGGGCAGGAAAGTGAGCTGGTGCCCAATCGCGATGTGCTGCCGTGGCGCGGTACGCCCGGCGGCGGCGGTGTTGCCAGTGCCAGCGACATGGTGGCCTTTTTCGGGGCCTTGGAGGACGGGACGCTGTTATCGTCCGCAATGCTCGCGCAGGCTTTGACGCCGAGCGAGTCATTCGGCTGGGGGTTGGGTTTCGTCGTCTCGCCCGGTGTAAGTTATGGCCATGGAGGAAACTCTTATGGAATGGATGTGGCTGTCCACAAATACCAGCCCAACGACACGCTGTTCGTATGCCTGGCGACCCGCGACAGCGCGTGCAATCGCACGATCTTAAACTGGTATCTGCGGCAGTTCGGACTCGACGAGTAGCGCTGACCTCACGCCGCCGCGAAGGCAGGCCAAAGCATCCGGGTTGCTAAACGAAGGAGACGATGGCCTGCCATCGCGGCGGCAGGTCGGTGGTGGGCGCCGTGCTAGGGGCGGGGCGATTGTTCACCGCGATAGCGCGCCATGATCGTGTCATGCACGATAGGCGAGAGCAGGTTTACAAAAGCACAACCAACCTTCGAATCTTCCCACCAGACCACTTCGGCCTGCTGGGCTTCGAGGTTGGGAAGGGTGAGCCAGCACACCGAGCCGGGATGCATGCGGGTGATCGAAGTCGCCGAAAATCCTGACAGAGAAAGGTCGCTCACCACGGTCTGGACCGCGCGCATTCCCGCCATGCGCAGCTGTGCCGGGATCATCAGCGGCGCGCGTGTCGCGCTGCGGTCTTCCTGCGCGGCGATGTCGTAAATATCGGGACGGTTCTGCGAACTCATGGGCGGGGTCCGGTAATGGTCGCGGCGAAGATGCGGCCTAGGTGGCCTTCGATCTTACAACATTACCGCTCGCGATTACCGAAACGTTGGCAAACCTGCTTAAGCTGGCGTTGACACTCGCACCCGGTGCAAATTGGGGAAGTCTTCGCGCAGCATATTCGCGATGAAGTCGCCCACGGCTTCCGGCGGCTTGACCGACTCGGGATCTTCGCCCGGATAGGCGCGGGCGCGCATCGCAGTGCGCGTGGCGCCCGGATCGAGCACTGCCACCCGTGTTTCCGAGATGCGGGCGATTTCCTGCCCATGGGCCATCAACAGATTGTCGAAAGCGGCCTTGGTCGCGCCATAGGCACCCCAGAACGCGCGCGGTTCGGCACCGACAGAGCTGGTCACGCCGATGATCCGCCCTGCTTCGGAGCGCTTGAGCAGCGGGTCGAAGGCGGAGAGCAGGGCCTGCGTGGCCAGCACGTTGAGGGTGAGGGCCTGGTTGAGCTGCTTGCGGTCGATTTGCGTTACCGGGGTAAGCGTGGGCAGCGTGGCGGCATTGATGACGAGTATGTCGAGCCGATCCCACCGCTGCGCGACGGCCTCGGCGAGGCGGGCAATCGAATCGCTTTCGGCCAGATCCATCGGGGCGATGGTGGCATTGCCGCCGGCGGAATGGATCGCGTCTTCCACCGCTTCCAGATCAGAGACCTTGCGCCCGGTGATGACCACATGTGCACCCTCGGCCGCCAAAGCCTTGGCCGTGGCTGCGCCGATCCCGCGCGAGGAACCGGTGACAAGCGCGATCTTGCCCTCAAGCGGGCGCGTAGTGTTGCTGTCTGCCATCAGGCGACCTTTCCGACCGGGAGTGTCAGTTGTGCCGATTCGCCGTTGCGAGCTTCCAGATCGGTGAGACCCGTGGGGTATTCGCCGGTGAAGCATGCGTCGCAATATTGCGGGCAGGCCTTGTCGCGGCCCGGAAGGCCCACGGCGCGATAGAGCCCGTCAATCGAGACGAAGGCGAGGCTGTCGGCCTGGATGTGCTTGCACATGGCCTCCAGATCCATTCGGCCTGCCAGCAGCTTGGAGCGTTCGGGCGTATCGACGCCGTAATAGCAGCCATAGCCGGTGGGCGGGCTGGCGACGCGGAAATGGACTTCCTTCGCCCCTGCATCGCGCATCATCTGCACGATCTTGAGGCTGGTGGTGCCGCGCACGATCGAATCGTCGATCAGCACGATGGACTTGCCTTCCACCAGCGCGCGGTTGGCGTTGTGCTTGCGCTTCACGCTGGCGTGGCGCGCGCCGTCCGAGGGCTGAATGAAGGTGCGTCCGACATAGTGCGAACGGATGATCCCCAGCTCGAACGGAATGCCCGACTGGTGCGAAAAACCGATGGCAGCGGGCACGCCGCTATCGGGCACAGGCACGACGATGTCGGCCTCACACGGGCTTTCCTTGGCCAGCTCCATGCCGATGTTGCGGCGGCTCTCGTAAACCGAGCGCTCGTTGAACACCGAGTCGGGGCGGCTGAAATAGACGTGCTCGAAGATGCAGGGGCGGGCCGGGTTGTTGCCGAAGGGACGGTGCGAGCGGACCGATCCGTCGTGATCGACCTCGATCAGTTCGCCCGGTTCGACCTGACGCACGAAGTCAGCACCGACCACGTCAAGCGCGACCGTTTCGCTGGCGAACACGGTGGCATCGCCCAGCTTGCCCATGACCAGCGGGCGAATGCCGAGCGGGTCGCGGCAGGCGGCCATGCCGCGCGGGGTCATCACGATCAGCGCATAGGCGCCTTCGACCATCCGCAGCGCGTCAACCAGCTTATCGAGCATGGTGTGATAGCGGCTGGTGGCGACGAGGTGGATGATGACCTCGGTGTCCGAGGTCGACTGGAAGATCGCGCCGCCCTTGACGAGGTCTTTCTTGAGCCGCATCGCGTTGGAAATGTTGCCGTTATGCGCCACGGCAAAGCCGCCGCTGGCGAGATCGGCATAGAGCGGCTGGACGTTGCGCAGGCCCGAACCGCCGGTGGTGGAATAGCGCACGTGGCCGACCGCCATGTGGCCGGGCAGTTCGGCCAGCGATTCCTCGGTGGAGAAGTTCTCGGCGACGTGGCCGAGGCCGCGCCGGGTGTAAATCTCGGTGCCGTCGAAAGCGCTGATGCCGACGGCTTCCTGGCCGCGATGTTGCAGGGCGTGAAGGCCAAGCGCGGTGGCGGCGGCGGCATCGGCAGCGCCGATAATGCCGAACACGCCGCATTCCTCGCGCAATTTGTCGCCGTCCGCGTCGTAGAAAGGATGCGTCGTTATCATGGGGGTCCGTGGGGGTAGCTGCGGGCGAGTTCCCAATGGCGATGTTACGGGAGGATTACAAGGGGCGCAGCGCGGGTTTTGCTGCAAGAGCGAATAGCTCTAAGGGGCAATCCAGAGCCGCAGGCCATAGGCAACCACCCCCAGCACCGCGACGCTGCCGGCCCAGATCGCGGCCAACCACGCGAGTCGCTGCCACAGCGGCGCGCGGTCGGCGGGGATTTCCTCAGGTGCCATCAATGGTAGCCTTCGTCGCCCACCTTGCCGCGGAACACCCAGTATGCCCAACCGGTGTAGGCGATGATCAGCGGCATGGTGATGGCCACGCCCACCAGCATGAAGATCTGGCTGCGTTCAGGCGCGGCGGCGTCCCAGATGGTGATTCCCGGTGGCACGACATTCGGCCAGATCGTGAAGCCGAGCCCGGCCATGCCGAACAGGAACAGCAAGATCGAGAGCCAGAACGGTTTTGAATGCTGGGCCGTGCGGATCGCGCGCCACAGCAAGAGCGCCACGATTGCCGTCAGGATCGGCACTGGCAGAGCATAGTAAAGCTCGGGCGCGGTGAGCCACTTGGCGGCATAGGTCTCGTTGAGGGCGACGTTATAAAGGCTGACCCCGGCCATCAGGACGACGGTTGCGAGCCCGGCGCGCATTGCCAGCTTGCGGGCATGGTCCTGCGCTTCGCCATCGAGCTTCCAGATCAGCCAGGTGCTGCCGAGGAGGGCATAGCCTGCCACGGTGCCAAGGCCGGTAAGGAGCGTGTAGGGCGTGAGCCAGTCGAACCAGCTTCCGGCATAGGCACGGTCGACCACCTTGATGCCCTGCAGGATCGCGCCGAGGATCATGCCCTGGCTCATCGCCGCGACCAGCGATCCGCCGGTGAAGGCGTTGTCCCAAAAGGCGCGGTGGGCTGGATCACGCCAGCGGTATTCGAAAGCGACGCCGCGGAACACGAGGCCCAGAAGCATCGCGATAATCAGCGGGTAGGTCGCGGGAAGGATCACAGCATAGGCGAGCGGGAAGGCCGCGAACAGCCCGCCGCCGCCCAGCACGAGCCAGGTTTCGTTGCCATCCCATACAGGCGCAATCGAGTTCATCGCCCGGTCACGCTCCGGCCCCGGCTGAAAGCTGGGGAAGAGCACGCCGATGCCGAGATCGAACCCGTCCATCACCACATAGGCAAAGATGCCGAAGGCGATGATGAAGGCCCAGATGGTGGTGAGATCGATATTAACGGCCATCGGTCGCCTCCTCATGATCTTCGGGCAGGGCGCTGGGATCGCCGGGGTTCTGCGATGGTCCCGGCGTGATCCCGGCCGTGCGGACCGGCCCCTTCTCGGTGCGCTTGACGCCCTTCTCGCCCGTGTGCGGCGGCTTCTGCATCAGCTTGAGAATATACCACACGCCTGCACCGAACACGGCGAAATAGACGATGATGAAGGCAAGCAGGCTGGCCGCGAGCGCGGGCGCATCGAGCGGGCTGGCCGATTGTGCGGTGCGCAACAGGCCATAGACCGTATAGGGCTGGCGTCCGACCTCGGTGGTGACCCACCCGGCGATCACCGCGATAAAGCCGGTCGGCCCCATCACGATGGCCGCGCGGTGCAGCGCAGGCCATTCGTAAATCGTGCCGCGCCAGCGCGCGAACAGGCTCCAGAAGCCCAGCAGCATCATGCCAGTGCCGATTGCGACCATGATCCGGAAGGCCCAGAACACCAGGAATACCGGCGGCTGCTCGTCGCGCGGAATGGTGTCGAGCCCGGCCAGCGGCGCATTGAGATCGTGCTTGAGGATCAGGCTCGATGCCTTGGGAATGCCCACGGCATATTCGAGCGTCTGCGTCTTGTCGTTGGGAATGCCGAACAGGTAGAACGGCGCGCCGTCCGGGTGGCTTTGATAGTGCCCCTCCATCGCCATGACCTTGGCGGGCTGATGCTCCAGCGTGTTGAGACCGTGCTGGTCGCCAGCGAAGATCTGCACCGGAGCGACCAATGCTGCCATCCACATCGCCATCGAGAACATTTTTCGCGCGTGCTCGTTGGTCTTGTCCTTGAGCAGGTGCCAGGCGCCCACGCCGCCAACCACGAAGGCCGTGGTGAGATAGGCCGCGATCACCGTGTGGACGAGCCGGTAAGGAAAGCTGGGGTTGAAGATGATGGCGATCCAGCTGTCACCCGGCAGGAACTGGCCATTCGCGCCCAGCTCGTAGCCCGTCGGGGTCTGCATCCAGGAGTTTACGGAGAGAATCCAGAAGGCCGAAACGAAGGTGCCCGCCGCCACCATCAGCGTGGCGGTGAAGTGCAGCTTGCGGCCGACTTTGTTCATGCCGAACAGCATCACGCCGAGGAAGCCCGCTTCGAGGAAGAAGGCGGTCAGCACTTCATAGGCCATGAGCGGGCCGATCACCGGTCCGGCCTTGTCGGAGAACACCGACCAGTTGGTGCCGAACTGGTAGGACATGACGATGCCGGAGACGACGCCCATGGCAAAGGCGATGGCGAAGATCTTCAGCCAGTACTTGAACAGGTCGAGATAGACCTGCTTGCCGGTCTTCAACCACAGCCCCTCGAGCACCGCGAGATAGCTCGCCAACCCGATCGAGAAGGCGGGGAAGATGAAGTGGAAACTCACCGTAAAGGCGAATTGGATGCGTGCCAGGAGCAGCGCGTCGAAGGTTTCGAACATGTGGCTCACCTTAGGCTGAGCGAGGGGTGGAGCGGGTCTAGACCTTCATCCGGACCGTGGAAAGGGGGGGGCCCGCCAATGCGCAAGGCATTGGCGGGCTGAGGGAAAGTTCAATCGACCTTGGTCAGGCGTAAATACGGTTTGAGGGTGGTAAAGCCCTGCGGGAACATTGCCGTGGCGGCAGCATCGTCGATCGAGGGCGGAATGATCACATCGCCGCCGGGTATCCAGTTGGCCGGAGTGACGACCCGGGCCCGGTCGGTAAGCTGGAGCGAATCGATCACCCGGATAATCTCGTCGAAATTGCGGCCCACGCTCATCGGGTAGGTCATCATCAGGCGGATCTTCTTGTCCGGATCGATGATGAAGACCGACCGAACGGCGGCGGTTTCACTCTGTCCGGGGTGGATCATGTCGTAAAGCGCGGCGATTTCGAGGTCCGGATCGGCCACGATCGGGAAATCCAGCGTGGTCGACTGTGTTTCCTCGACGTCACCGACCCAGGCAAGGTGCTCTTCCACGGTGTCGGTCGAAAGGCCGAGCGGCTTGACGTTGCGCTTGGCGAATTCGGCGGAAAGCTTCGCCGTCATGCCCATTTCGGTGGTGCAGACGGGGGTGAAATCGGCCGGGTGGCTGAAGAAGAACACCCAGGAATCACCAGCCCAGTCGTGCAGGCTGATTCTGCCCATAGTGGTATCGGCGGTGAAATCCGGGGCGGTATCGGCAATATGCAGGGTCATCGTTGATCTCCTTGGTTGACGAACCCAAACTAGGCCCGGGTGCTCATATTGGCCAACTCGAATATACGATTATTGTAATCGTATAAGTGTAAGTCAGTTATCCGCTTGCTGCTTGCGCCAGCGGTAGAAGGTCTTTTCCGAGATGCCGATCTCGCGGCAGCTCTCGCACACGCCGCGACCTTGCGCGATCAGCGCTTCGATTTCGCGACAACGCGCGTCCTTGTCGGGGATGGTCGCCATCAGATCATTCCTCGCGCCCAGTCGGCGCTTGGTTCTGGGGCGTTGCCGTCGTCATCGAGCAACTCGGCAAAGGCGCGGGCCTGGCTGAGGTAGACCTTGCCGCCCAGCTCATCGAGGAAGTGCGTGCGTTGGAGCCGGTCCATCACCGGCCCCTTCACCTCGGAGAGGTGCAGGCGGATGCCGCCATCGGTGAGGCGATGGTTGATCGCTTCGAGGCTTTCGAGGCCCGAAGCGTCGATCTCGTTGACCGCGCTGGCCATCAGAATGACGTGGCGCAGGGCGGGGCGCTCGGCCACGCGTTCAAGCACATATTCCTCCAGCCAGCGGGCGTTGAGATAGGTCAGGCTCTCGTCGATGCGGATCGACAGGATGTGCGGCGCGGTGAAGACCTTGTGCCGCTCGATATTGCGGAAGTGCTCGGTCTCCGGCACCCGGCCGACCACGGCGGCATGGGGGCGGCTGGCGCGCCACACATACAGCAGCAGACCCACGGCGACGCCCGCGATCACCCCCAGCTCAACGCCAGCCAGCAAGGTGATGCCGATGGTGGCGATGTGGGCGGCAAAGTCGCTCTTGGAATAGCGCCAGAGCTGGCCCGGTGTCTTGAGATCGACCAGGCTGAGCACGGCGACGATGATGGTCGCGGCCAGCGTGGCGATAGGCAGGTGGAACAGCAGCGGGGTTAGGAACAGCGAGGCCAGCGCAATGCCGACCGCGGTATAGGCTCCTGCCGCTGGGGTCTGGGCTCCGGCGTCGAAGTTCACCACCGAGCGGGCGAAACCGCCGGTCACCGGATAACCCCCTGACAGCGCCGAAGCGATGTTCGATGCGCCAAGGCCGATCAGCTCCTGATCGGGCACGATCCGCTGGCGACGCTTGGCCGCGAGCGTTTGCGCAACCGAGACGCTTTCGACAAAGCCGATGATCGAGATCAGCAGTGCGGGCACCCACAGTTTGCTGAGCAACGAGGGATCGGTCGAGGGCAGCGAAAAGGGCGGCAGTCCCTGTGGCACTGCGCCGACGACCTTAACCCCGGACGTATCGGCAAGGTTGAGTATGATGACGACGAGGATCGTCACCGCCACTGCGACCACCGGACCGGCCTTGGCCAGCATATCGGCAAGACGCGGCGGCAGGCCCAGCGAGGCGAGCAGGGGCTTGGCGCCCTTGCGCACCCAGAACAGGAACAGCGTCACCGGCACGCCGATAGCCACGGTGGTCCAGTTGATATGGCCGATCTGTGCCGCCAATGCGCCGAGCATCTTGGGCCAGTTGTCGCCGCTCGCGCTGACCCCGAGGATGTGTTTGAGCTGGCTGGTGGCGATCAGCACGCCGCTAGCGGTGATAAAGCCCGAGATAACCGGGTGCGACAGCAGGTTGGCAAGGAAGCCGAGCCGCAGAAAGCCCAGAATAGCTAGCATTACGCCCGACAAGGCGGCCAGCGTGATGGCAGCTTCGAGGTATTCGGCGGAGCCCTGCGTGGCGATCGCCCCGGCGGCAGAAGCGGTCATCAGGCTGACCACCGCCACTGGCCCCACCGCCAGCGTGCGGCTGGTGCCGAACAGCGCGTAGGCGATCAGCGGCATGATCGAGGCATAGAGGCCGACCACCGGCGGCAGCCCCGCGAGCAGCGCATAGGCGAGGCTCTGCGGGATCAGCATGATCGTGACGATCACTGCCGCGACGAGATCGTCGCTCAGCGTTTGCGCGGAATAGGCGCGGCCCCATTGCAGGATCGGAAGGAAGCGGGCCAGTGCGGACGGTGCGCTGGCCCGCCCGCCCTCGGGAGCAGCCACTGAGGGGGGAGTAGTGGCATTGTGCGGCCCTTGGGACATTGCTGAACTCTCTTCTCGATCGGTTTCGTGTCAGGCGCGCGGGACGGGCTTCACCAGCCACTCATGCCCTTTGAGCATGCCGTTCCAGTAGATCCACGGCAGCGCCTCGGACTTGAGCAGCCACGAGAGCTTGGCGGGCTTCGTGCCGTCGATCAGCCAGGTGGGGAAGCTGGGCAGCAGCTTGCCGCCATAGCCGAACTCGGCGAGCACGATCTTGCCGCGCTCCACCGTCAGCGGGCACGAACCGTAGCCGTCGTAGTCGCTGACCGGCGCGAGGCCGTCGAGCGCGGCGAGCAGGTTCACCGCGACGATTGGCGCCTGTTTGCGCACGGCGGCGGCGGTCTTGGCATTGGGGCTGGAAGCGCCATCCCCAAGACCCCAGACGTTCTCATATTTCGTGTGCCGCAGCGTGAACTGGTCGACATCGACGAAACCGCTTTCGGCTGCGAGCGGGCTTTGCGCGATAAAATCGGGCGCGACCTGCGGCGGGACCACGTGCAGCATGTCGAACTCGCGGGTAATCTCTCCCTCGGCGGTGGCGAAGGTGGCCTGTCTGGCGGGCCCATCCACTGCGATCAGGTTGGAGCCAAGCTTGAGCTGGATGCCATAGCGCTCGACATAGTCCATCAGCGCCGGGACATAGGCCTCGACCCCGAACAGCACGCCGCCGGCATTGCGGAACTCGACCTCGATATCGCCGAGCACGCCTTCGTCGCGCCACTGGTCGCAGGAGAGGTACATCGCCTTTTGCGGCGCGCCGGCGCACTTGATCGGCATTGGCGGCTGGCTGAAGATGGCCCGTCCGGACTTGAGACCGCGTACAAGCTCCCAAGTATAAGGCGCGAGGTCATAACGGTAATTGGAGGTAACGCCGTTCTTGCCGAGCGTCTCGGAAAGCCCGGCAATCTTCTCCCATGCCAGGCGAATGCCGGGGCAGACGATGAGTTGGCGGTAGGCGAGCTTGGTGCCGTCAGCGAGCGTTACCGTGTTGTGCTCGGGCTGGAAGCTGGCGGCTGCCTGCTGCACCCAGGTAACGCCTTTGGGCATGACGCTGGCCATGTCGCGCCGGGTTACGGCCACGTCGAACACGCCGCCGCCCACCATGGTCCAGCCGGGCTGATAGTAGTGGTCGCGTGAAGGCTCGACGATGGCGATGTCGAGCCCCCGGCGCTTGAGCAGCGAGGACGCGGTGGCAATACCGGCGGAGCCGCCGCCGACGATAACGACATCATGAATGTGGGGCGAGGGCATGAGGCGGCTCCTGAGGGTTGGTGTTGCGGGGCGGTTAGTCTTGAAGTTGCGCGGCGAGCGGCGACAGGTCGTAGCCCGCACTAGCGGCGTTGCTGATCCGCTCGGCGACGGGCAGGCCATCGGGATTGGCGAGTGTTTCGAGCGTCACGCAGCGCGTGCCCGAGCGGCAGTAGGCGAGTACCTTGCCCGGTGTTCCCCGGCGCACGGCGGCATAGGCCTCGACGGCGGGGCGGGTGAACTGGCCGCTCGAAATCGGGATGTGGTGAAAGGCGAGGCCTGCCGCCTCGGCAGCGGCGCGCATGGTGGCGACGTCGGGCTGGCCGGGCTCTTCGCCATCGGGGCGGTTGCAGATCACGGCAACGAAGCCCTGCGCGGCAAGATCGGCCATGTCTTCAGGCTGAATCTGCGGGGCGACGGCGATGTTATCGGAAACGGGGCGAATATCCATTATGCGTCCTTTTCGAACAGGCGAACCAGAACCATGCCGATGAGCATAGTCACCACGAACACTGCCGCAGAAGCGGGTTCGATTACCAGCGCTGCAATGCCCGGGCCGGGGCATAGTCCGGCCAGCCCCCAGCCGATCCCGAACAGGCCAGCGCCGATCACAAGGCGCGGGGTGATGTCGCGGACCCCGGGTAGGGTGAAGGCCTCGGAAAACAGCGGGTGGATCATGCGCGGCTGGATCAGCCAGGCGATGGCCATCACCAGCACCGCGCCGCCCATCACGAAGGCCAGCGTCGGGTCCCAGTCACCGAACAGGTCGAGGAATCCGCGTACGCGGGCCGGATCGGTCATGCCGCCCAGCGCGAGCCCCGCGCCAAACAGCACGCCCGATACCAGCGCAACGAGCGCTTCAGAGGTCAGTTTTTGCGGCACGTGGTGATTCCCAGGGGGAGGTAGAGCGGGCAGAACGAGACGATGCTCGTCACCACGAACACCGCAGCCACCACATAGGCGACGGTGGCGAGGGTGCCGGTGATCGTGCCGCTGACCGCCAGGGCCACGAGTACGATGGCGACGACGATGCGCAGGGTCTTGTCGAGCGATCCCATGTTCTTCGGCATTGTATCCTCCTCTTCAGTTGAAAGCGTTGACGATAGCCACGGTGGCGATGCCGGTGGCCATGAAGGTGAGCGTTGCAACCATCGAGCGCGGCGACAGGCGCGACAGCCCGCAAACACCGTGGCCGCTGGTGCAACCCGAGCCGAGCCGGGTGCCAACGCCAACCACGAGGCCAGCGACGGCGATCCATGGTAGCGACAGGAAGTGCGCCGCGATCGGTCCGTTGACGGCCATGACCACCAGCGCGCCCAGAGGCAGGCCGAGCACGAAGGCCCATGCGGCGAGGCGCGGCAGCGAGCTGCTGGCGACCCCGGTGGCGCGGGCAAAAATGCCCGAGACCCCGGCGATCCGCCCGGACCCCAGCAGCATCACAGCTGCTGCGAGCCCGATCAGCACACCGCCACCGAGTCCGGCCAGCGGCGCGGCTTGAGGGAAGGCGGCCAACATCAGACCGCGTTCAGCGGAAGCTTGAGGTAGGTCACCCCGTTATCTTCCGCAGGCGGGAGATGTCCGGCGCGCATGTTTATCTGCACCGAGGGCAGGATCAGGCGCGGCATGTCGAGCGTGGCATCGCGCGCCTCACGCATGGCGACGAATTCGTCCTCACTCACCCCGTCATGGGCATGAATGTTGCCTTCGCGTTCAGCCGCCACGGTGGTTTCCCAGACATACTGGTCGCGGCCTGCCGGCAGATAGTCGTGGCACATGAACAGCCGCGTTTCCTTGGGCAGCTCGAGAATGCGGCGCAGGCTGCGGAACAGCTGGCGCGCATCGCCGCCGGGGAAGTCCGCCCGGGCAGTGCCGTAGTCGGGCATAAACATGGTGTCGCCGACGAAGGCGGCATCGCCCACCACATAGGTGATGCAGGCTGGCGTGTGGCCGGGAACGTGCATCACGGTGACGGGCAGCTTGCCGATCTTGAACGTCTCGCCGTCGGCAAACAGCTGGTCAAAGTCCGAGCCGTCGCGCTGGAATTCGTCCCCTGCGTTGAACAGCGTGCCGAACACGCCCTGCACGGTGACGATATGTTCGCCGATCGCGACTGTGCCGCCGAGCTTTTCCTTCAGATAGGGGGCGGCCGAAAGGTGATCGGCGTGGGCATGGGTCTCAAGCAGCCAAGTGACCGTGAGATCATGCTCCTTCACGAAGGCGACCAGTTTATCCGCCGACTCGTGGTTGGTCCGGCCCGAGGCGGGATCGAAGTCGAGCACCGAGTCGACAATGGCCGCTTCGCGCGTTTCGGCATCCCATACGACATGGCTCACCGTGAAGGTGTAATCGTCGAAAAAGCTCGCGATTTCGGGGCGCGGGAGGTCCCCTGCGAGCACTGCCTCAACCTGTTTGGTGGCGGCGCCTAGGGCGGTGTCTGCATTCACCATGACAATGCTCCTCAATTAGTCAAATACACGGATTATGTATATGTATTGCATTTCCCCTGTCAAGTGCTAGAGAAGATGCATGAGTGACAATATCAATATACCAGCGCCATGCTCCGGCCTGCGTATCGGCGACCTTGCTCCCGACTTCACCGCCCGCAGCACGGCTGGCCCGGTGCGTCTTGCCGATTTCCGCGAGAACTGGCTGATCCTGTTCTCGCACCCGGCGGACTTCACCCCTGTCTGTACCACAGAATTCGTCGGCCTGGCACGGGCCGCAGGCGAATTCGCCAAGCGCGACTGCGCGCTGATGGCGCTGTCGGTCGACAGCCTGTTCTCGCATTTCGCCTGGCTGCGGATGATCCGCGACCGGACCGGCATCGAAGTGCGCTTCCCGATCATTGAAGATCCGACCATGGTGATTGCCCAGGCCTATGGCATGGTTGGCACCGACGATGCCGACAGCGGCGCGGTCCGCACCACCTTCTTCATCGATCCGACCGGCACGATCCGCGCGATGAATTGCTATCCGGCCAATGTCGGCCGCTCGATCCCCGAGATGCTGCGCACGCTCGATGCCCTGCAGGCGGTGGGTGATACGCAGCTTGCACCAGCCGATTGGCAGCAGGGCGATGCCCTCCTGGACCCGGTCAGCGTATCGCTCGATGAAGTGTTCGCGGCAGACAAACCGACCGACTGGTTTCTGCAAGGAGGCGGGATATGACCGACGACGAAATGCCGGTCGAGGAGCTGAAGGCGCTGGCTCACCCGGTGCGGATGCGGATTCTGAAGATCCTGTGCGAGGGCGAGCGCAATGTCGGCGAGATCGAGGAGATCGGCGGCATTGGCCAGCCGAGCCTTTCGCAGCAATTGGCAATCCTGCGCCAAGCCGGGCTGGTCACCACCCGCCGCGAGGGCAAGATGGTGTTCTACGGGGTCGAGCGCGCGGCCTTCCGGCAGATCCTCGAATGCCTGACCAAGATCTGCGCGAAAGACGAAAACGGCGAGGCCATGCGCACGCCAACCCCGTCGCCTGGTGCGGCGAACTTTGCGCGACTTGCCTAGGCCCTAGTCTTCGGCCGTACCGGATAGCATGCCGCCGCCCAAAGCGATGTAGAGGCTGGCCGCGTTCTGGTCGGCTGCGCGCTGGGTGGAAAGCAGCGTCTGGCGGGCCGAGAACAGGTTGCGCTCGGCATCGAGCACTTCGAGGTATTCGGCCACGCCTTCGCGATAACGCAAGCGGGCGATATGGGCGATCTCCTCAAGCGCGGCGATGTTGCGCTGCTGCGCGGCGATCTGCTCGGCGATCCAGCGGCGCCCGGCCAGCGCATCGGCCACATCCTGAAACGCGGTCTGCACTGCCTTGTCGTAATTGGCGACCTCTTCGACCTCGATCGCCTTGGCATAGTCGAGGTTCGCCTGACGTCCGCCGTTGTCGAAGATCGGCAGGTTGATGCTCGGCCCGAACGACCAGCCGAAGCCGGAGCTGTCGAACAGGTCCGAAAGCTCGGTCGAGCCATAGCCTGCATTGCCGGTGAGGCTGATCGAGGGGAAGAACGCAGCTCGCGCCGCGCCAATGTTCGCCCGTGCGGCGCGCAGCTCCTGCTCGGCCTGCACGATGTCTGGGCGGGCCAGCAACAGATCCGATGGCAGGCCCGCCGCGAGCGGAGCCGCATTGATCTGCGCGGTGAGGGCGATCCCCTCGGGCAGATCACCGGGAACGCGCCCACCCACCAGCACCCGCAAGCGGTTGCGCAGGGTGGCGGCGGTCTGCTGTTCGGCGGCCAGCTGCTGTTCCGCAGTGGTCAGCAAGGAGCGCGCCTGCTCGCTCGACAGGCCCGACTCGACACCCGCGTCCAGCCGCAGCTCTTCGATGCGCAGCGCATCGCGGCGGCTTTCGGCGGTCGCTTCGGCCAGCGCGATCTGCTGGTCGGTTTCGGCGATCTCGAAATAGGTGCTGGCGATATTGCCGATCAGCGAGAGATAGAACGCGCGCTGCGCCGCTTCACTGGCGAGATAGCGCGCCCGCGCCGCCTCGCTGAGGTTCGCCACGCGGCCCCAGAAATCGAGTTCGAAGCCCGAGACGCCGACGCCGAGCTTGTAGCTGGTCGCCTCGGCAGCGGCCGTGCCGCCCGTACCGTCAGGCACCTGCGAGCGGCTTCTGGCCACCGACCCGCTGGCGTCGAGACCGGGCAGACGGTCCGCGTCCTCAATCCGGTACTGTGCGCGGGCCTGCTCGATCCGCGCGGTGGCGGCCACGAGGTCGCGGTTGTTGGCAAGGCCCGTCTCGATCAGCCTCTGCAGGCGCGGGTCGGCGAAATAGTCCTGCCAGGCCAGCGTGCTGGCGACCATTGTGCCATCGGGGCGCAGGTCGGCCTCCCAGGCGGTGTCGCTGGCATTGGCGAGGTCAGGACGCACATTGTCGGGCGCAAGGTTCACGCAGCCCGTGAGCGAAGTGCCCACCAGGGCGAGGGCGATCAAACGGCGGGTCATTCCGACGTCTCCTCTTTGACAGTGGGCGCGCCCGCCACCGCGGGTTGGCTGCGGCTCAGGTGCTTGCGCACCAGCAGGTAGAGCACGGGGATGAGGAAGATGCCGATGGCCGTGGCTGCGATCATTCCGCCCATCACACCGGTGCCCACCGCCGCGCGGCTGGCCGCGCCTGCGCCCGAGGCGATCACCAGCGGCACCATGCCGGCGACGAACGCCAGCGAGGTCATCAGGATCGGACGCAGACGCAACCGCGCAGCCTCCTCGACGGCCTGCCGGACAGACTTGCCCTGTGCCTCGTGTTCGATGGCGAATTCGACGATCAGGATCGCGTTCTTTGCGGCAAGACCGATGATCGTGATCAGGCCCACGTTGAAATAGACGTCCGCCGAAAATCCGCGCAGCATCGAGAGCAGCACCGAGCCGAGCACACCTGCCGGAATGATCAGCAGCACGGCAAAGGGCACGGCCCAGCTCTCGTAAAGAGCGGCGAGCAGCAGGAACACCACCATCAGCGACAGGCCAAGCAGAATACCGACCTGGCCCGCGCTTTGCTTCTCTTCGAAGCTCAGCCCGGTCCATTCATAGCTGATGCCGGGGGGCAGGTTTTCGGCGAGCTTTTCCATTTCCGCCAGCGCGGCACCCGACGAGTGACCCGGTGCGGCTTGCCCCGAAATCGTCATTGCGGGATAGCCGTTGTAGCGAGCGAGGCTTGGCGGGCCGGCAGTCCATTTCACCTGCGCGAAGCTGCTGAAGGGAACCAGTCCGCCTTCGGCATTGGGTACGCGCAGCGCGAGGACGTCCTCAGGGGTCATGCGATAGTCGGCATCGGCCTGCACGATGACCCGCTGGATACGTCCATCGCGCGGGAAGTCGTTGACGTAGGACGAGCCAAAGTTGACTGCGAGCGCCGAGTTGACCGCGTTGATCGACAGCCCTTGCGCACGCGCCTGAACCCGGTCGACATTCACCTCGAGTTGCGGGTTGTCGGGCTGCTCCTCGGGGCGCACGCCGGTCAGGACCTTGCTTTGCATGGCCGCGCCCAGCAGCTGGTTACGTGCCGCCTCCAGCTGGTCGCGGCCGAGGCCTGCGCGGTCTTCAAGCTTCAGCGAGAAGCCACTGGCATCGCCGAGAGCCTGGATCGACGGGCGCTGGATCACGAACACCGAAGCATCGGGCAGACCGGCGAACCGCTGCATGGCGCGTCCGGCAACAGCATCGGCGCTGTTCTGGGCCGCGGTGCGCTGCGACCAGTCGGTGAGCTGCACGAACATCATCGCGTTGTTCTGGCCCGAGCCAAAGAAGCTGAAGCCCTTGGCGGTGATCACGGCCTTCACCTCGGGCTGCTCGTCCCAATAGGCCTGAAGTTCGTTGATCACTTCCTGCGTCCGCGCGGCCGTGGCACCGGGCGGCGTCTGGATCACGGTCACCACGTCGCCCTGATCTTCCTGCGGCAGGAAGGCGGTGGGCAAGCGCAGATAGAGGAATGCGGTAACCGCACAGATCAGCACGAAGGCCATAAGCGCGCGAAACGGCTTGGAGAGGATCTTGTCGTTGGTGCGGCCATAACGGCTCGTGGTGCGCGAGAACCAGCGGTTGAACCCGCCGAAGAAGCGATCGGCCTTGGCCTTCAGCTTGCCCCAGCGCGTGGTGGGCGCTTCGGCTTCTTCGCCATCCTTGCGGTGGACCGGCTTGAGAAAGGTTGCGCACAGCGCCGGTGTCAGCGTGATCGCCAGCACGGCGGAGAAGAAGATCGAACAGGCGAGCGTGACGGAGAACTGGCGGTAGATCCCGCCCACCGATCCGCCGAAGAAGGCCATCGGCACGAACACCGCGATCAGCACCAGCGTGATGCCGATGATGGCGCCGGTGATTTCCTTCATCGCCTTTTCCGTGGCCTGAAGCGGCGGCAGTCCCTCTTCGGACATGATCCGCTCGACGTTCTCGATCACCACGATCGCATCGTCGACGAGAATGCCGATCGCCAGCACCATGCCGAACAGCGTCAGCACGTTGATGGTGAAGCCGAACAGCCACAGGCCAAGGCACGCGCCAGCCAGCGCAATCGGCACGACCAGCGCGGGGATAACGGTGGCGCGCCAGTTCTGCAGGAACAGGAACATCACCAGGAAGACCAGCACCATCGCCTCGACCAGCGTGACGATGACCTCCTCCACCGAGATCTGGATGAACGGTGTGGTGTCGTAGGGGATGGATATGGCCACATCGTCGGGCAGCGTTTCCTGCAGCTCAGCCACGCGCTGCTTGACCGCCTCGGCCGTATCGAGCGCATTGGCCCCGGTGGCGAGCTGGACCGCGAGGCCTCCGGCCCCTGCGCCGCTCAGTTCGAAGTCGCTGGCGTAGGTCTGTGCGCCCAGTTCCACGCGGGCGACATCGCCGAGTCGCACGGTGTTGCCGCCGATCTGCGTACGCAGGATGATCTGTTCGAATTCTTCCACCGTCGAGAGGCGGTCGTCGGTGACGATCGAAGCGGTGATTTGCTGGCCCTTGACGAACGGCTGGTCACCCAGACCACCGGCGCCGACCTGCGCGTTCTGCTCACGTATGGCAGCAGTGACGTCGCTCGGCGCGAGGCCGAAGGAGGCGAGCTTCTCCGGGTCGAGCCAGATGCGCATGGCATAGGACGAGCCGAACTGTGTGATGTCACCGACACCGGGCACCCGGCGCAATTCGTCAACGACATAGCTCGTGGCGAGGTTGCCAAGGTCGAGCGAGCTCATCTCGCCGCTCTTCGAGCTGAGCGCGACCACGAGCATGAAGTTTTCGTTGGCCTGGCGGACGCTCACGCCGATCTGGCGCACCTGTTCCGGCAAGCGCGATTCGACGCTGCTCAGGCGGTTTTGCACCTGCGTCTGCGCAATATCGATGTCGGTGCCGGGGGCAAAGGTGACCGTGATAGAGGCCGAGCCGTTGGCGGAACTGGTGGCCGACATATACAGCAGGCCCTCGATCCCGTTGATCTCCTGTTCGAGGATCTGGGTGACGTTCTGCTCGACCGTGGCCGCATCGGCGCCGGTGTAGACAGCGCTAACCGTAAGCGAGGGCGGGGCGATGTCGGGATATTGCTCGATGGCGAGCGAGCGTAGTGCGAGCACGCCCGAGAGCAGGATGCCGATCGCGAGCACCCATGAGAAGATGGGCCGCCTGATGAAAAAATCAGCCATGGATCAGTTCGCCTGCGCCGGAGCCGGAGAAGCCGCGTCGGCCGCGGGGGCGGGGCTGGGAGGCGCCCCGGCCACCGTAACCGGCATGCCGCCGCGCAGTTTCTGGATGTTGTTGGTGATCACCCGGTCGCCCACTTTCAGGCCACTTTCGACGATCCACTTGCCATCGAACATCGCGCCAAGCTTGATCTGGCGCAGCTGGGCCACGCCGTCCTTGTCGATGACGAATACGGAGCCGCCGTTCTCGGTCATGGTCACCGCCACCTGCGGCACGGCGATACCATCGACGTAACTCCCGGCCTCGACCCGCACGCGGACGAACTGGCCGGGCAGCAAGATGCCTTCCGGGTTGGCGACGCGCGCCCGCAGCTCGACCGTGCCGGTGGCCTCGTTCACCGATTGGTCGAAGAAGTCGATCGTGCCGGCAATGGGGTATTCCGTCCCATCAGGAAGGGTGAGTGTCACCGGAACGCTGCCATCGTCGGCCAAGACCAGCGAGCCGTCAGCTAGTGAGCGGCGGATCGACAGCACGTCCTGCGCCGAGTTCGAGAACACGACATAGACCTGATCGATCTGCTCGATGGTGGTGAGCAAGGTGGCTTCGGTGGCGCTGACGAGCGCGCCTTCGGTCACCTGTGCACGGCCCGCGCGGCCAGAGATAGGCGCGCGCACCGTGGTGTAGCCGAGCTGGAGCGACGCCGATTCAACCTGCGCGCGAATCTGCGCGACATCGGCATCGGCGGCGCGCGAGGCGGCGACGGCGGCGTCGAATTCCTGCCGGCTGATGGCGTTTTCTTCCACCAGCGGGCGATAACGTTCGACCACGCCGCGTGCATTGGCGGCAGTCGCCTGCGCGCGCTGCAGGCTGGCCTGCTGTTGCGCAAGGCTGGCGCGCAGTTCGCGCGGATCGATCCGGAATAGCGGCTGGCCTTCGCGCACATAGCTGCCTTCATCCAGCAGCTTGTCTTCAAGAATGCCGGTGACGCGGGCACGCACCTCCGCCTTGCGGATCGCTGTTACACGGCCTGGCAGCTCGATCACGTTGGGAATCGGCTCGCCTTCAATCGTGACTGTCTCGACCGCAAGCGGCGGGGGCGCCGGCTGCTCTGCTTCGCCCGCGCAAGCGGACAGCAGAAGCAAGGGAATTACGATTTGTAAGGCACGCATGAGTAGATCCGTTTTCTTGTGCAATGCAAAATTGTGTATTGCCTCTTACACATTCAACTAGCCTATGATAGTTATTTTTTTGTTCCAAGGAGGTTAGGCGTGAATCACACTGAGGATTTGCAGGACCAGAGGCTGCAATCACGCCGCGTGGCGATGCTGGATGCTGCCGAGCAACTGTTCGGCGAGCAGGGGTTTGACGATACCACGCTGACCGCCATTGTTGCGCGTTCCGGCGGCTCGCTGGCGACGCTTTATAAGCTGTTCGAGACCAAGGAGGGCCTGCTGGCGCAGGTGCTGCGCCGTCGGCCTGATGAGGCGCGCGCGATCATCGTCGAAGTGCGCGAGCTTGGTTTGCCGCCAGCGGTGATGCTGCGCGAAATGCTGCTGCGCCTGAGAGCCAAGGCCCTGACCGAGGAGAATATCCGGTTGGTGCGGGCGTCGGTGGCGCAGTCGATCCGCGACGAGAAATTCTCGCAACAGTTCCGCGGCGAGCACCTGGAGTGCGCGATTGCCGAAATGAGCAAGGTGTTTGCCGACCTTCGGGCGGCTGGCGAAATCACCAACGACGACCCCGAGGTGCTGTCGCGCTTGTTCTTCTCGATGATCTCGTTCGACATCTACACTGCGGTGGCGCGATTTGAGATGTTCCACAAACGCACGAAAGAGCAGGTCGAGGCGGAATTCTCCCTGTTCCTGCGCACTATCGGGCTGGAATACCCGGCCTGACGGACGCCGGGCCAGCTCCGGATCAACCTTGCGGACGAGCGTTCGTATCGCTGGCTGGCAGTTCGGCGCGGGCAATCAGGCCTTGCGGGCCGGACCGCAGCACCAGCTTGGCGCCGATATCGCTACAGATGTCGCGTGCCATTGCGAGGCCAAGCCCCGATCCCGGCATGGCGGGGTCGAACCGGGTGCCGATTTCGCAGGCAGCGGCGATCTGTTCCTCGGTCATTCCCGGCCCGTCGTCGCTGATTTCGATGGTGACCCGATCGGCCTCGGTGCGGGCAATATCCAGCCGCACCGTTTCGCGCGCCCATTTGCCCGCATTGTCGAGCAGGATCGACAGCAATTCGGCGAGATTCACGGGGTCGGCAGCCACCACTATCGGTGTGTCCGGCGCCGTGAGTACGAACTGCTTGGCGGGATGGAGGCGCCGCATCGCATTGATGATCGGAATGGCGACCTCGGGCAGCATTGCGCGGCTGCCCGGGCCGCTGGTTCCTGCCGCAGAGCGGACCCGCGCCAGCTGATAGTCAATCTGTTGCCGCATCTTCTCGATTTGATCGAGCACCACCCGGCCTGACGATGCAGATTTCTCGTTCTGTATGATGCCTTCGGCTTCGTCTGTCAGGATCGCCAGCGGCGTCCGCAGCGAGTGCGCCAGATTGCCCGCCTGCACCCGAGACCGGGCCACGATTTCGCTGTTCTGCCGGATATACTCGTTGAGATCGGTGACCAGCGGCGCAATCTCTGTGGGGTAGCGGCCCTCCAGCTTCTGCGCCCGGGCCGAGCGAAGCCGGGCAATCGCCTGGCCGAGGCGGCTAAGCGGTCGCAGGCCGAAACTGATGATTGCGAACCCTGTTGCCAACAGCAGCATGGCCAGCACCACCAGCCACAGGGCCAGTTCGCTGGTGAACGATACGATGTCCTCGTCCAGCTCGCGCCGGTCGGTGGCGATAAGGATGTGGATCGGCTGCCCCTCCGGCCCGCGTTCGACGAACCCATAGGTGATTGCCGGACCGGTTGGCCCGGCTTCCACCGCATGGCTAATGGCGGGTGAGCGGGCGACGCTCTCGTCGAGTTGCCCCCGCGTCATGCTCTCGGAGCGCAGGACGGGCTGCCCCGGCACACTGACCTGCCAATAGAAACCGGACAGCGGTTCTTCGTAACGCGGGTCCGAAAGCGGCCGCATCAGCCGTGGTTGGCCGTTTTCGTCCAGCTCGGTAAGGCGGCCCAGCTCGCGGACATGCACCTCCAGCTCTTCGTGGTACATCTGTTCGATATGCTTTTCGAACACGCGATTGGCGGTGAACCAGATGCCGGCAACACCCAGCACCACCCACAGCATCACCGCCATGAGAAACCGCAGCCGCAGGCTGCCGGTGGAGATTCTCGCGACGCTCACTTCTCGAACCTGTAGCCCATGCCGCGTATGGTGCTGATCCGGTCGCGCCCGATCTTGCGCCGCAAGCGGCCGATCAGGACCTCGACCGTGTTCAGCTCGCGCTCGGATTCCAGATCGTAGAGGTCTTCGAGAATGTCGCCTTGTGGCAGGACTTGCCCGGCCCGACGCATAAACAGGTGCAGCAGGCCGAACTCCTTGCGGCTGAGCGCCAAGGGCGTGCCGTTATCCTCGACCGTCCGGGCCACCGGGTCCAGCCGCAAGCCATTCAGCTCCAGCGTGCTGTTTCGTTTGCCCAGATGGCGGCGCGACAAGGCGTGCAGGCGCGCCTGCAATTCCTCGAACCGCACTGGCTTGACCACGAAGTCATCGGCTCCGGCGTTGAGGCCCTCGACTTTGTCTTGCCAGCTCCCGCGCGCGGTCAGGATCAGGATCGGGCAGCCGATACGCTCTGCACGCCAGGCCTTCAGCAGTTCGATGCCATCGCCGTCAGGCAGGCCGAGATCGAGGATAATCGTGCCCATCATGTCGAGATCGGGCCAGTGACGCGCCTCGCTGGCACTGGTGGCAAGGTCCACGGCATAGTCAGCTCCGCGCAGCCGGTCGCCGAGCCTGCGGCCCAGTTCCGGATCGTCCTCCACCAGCAACACGCGCATAGATCGTCTCCCGCGCCGAACGTCGGCACAATTCTTCGTTTGCCAGACCCGTTTGGGCGATCAAGCTGACAAGAAGCTGGCAAACTGACAAGTTGTTGTCAGCTTGATCGCGCAGATCGCTGGGCATGGAACCGCACCGCCTTCTCCCGCTCGCCGCCGTGATGGCGATTCTTGCCCTTCCGGGCTGCTCCAACGAAGCCGCCGATACAGGCGATGCCGGTGAAGCGGCGGCTGATGCCGC
This sequence comes from Erythrobacter sp. UBA1916, assembly GCA_002337385.1. Taxonomy (GTDB): domain Bacteria; phylum Pseudomonadota; class Alphaproteobacteria; order Sphingomonadales; family Sphingomonadaceae; genus Alteraurantiacibacter. The sequence goes on along the minus strand of DDFY01000003.1, from coordinate 196,995 downwards.
CGCCAGCACCGCAGCCGAGGCACCGGCGATAGAAACCGCCACAGCCGAAGCTACGGGCGCGCATCCGCTCGGCACGGTACCGGGCACGGTGACATTGCCGCCCGAAGCACGGGTGGCCGTAACCTCGCCGTTCCCCGGAGCAGCGGTGCGGGTGTTCGTGATCGAGGGGCAGGGCGTGTCGCGCGGTCAGCCGCTCGCCATCGTCCGTGCAGCCGAGCCCTTGCGCATCGGCGCTGACCTCGCGCGCGCCAACAGCGAGGTGCAGCTCGCCGAGGCGCAGGCGGCCCGGCTCGGGCAGCTGGCCGAGGAGGGCATCATCGCTCCCGCTCGTGCGGATGAGGCGAGGGCCCGGCTCGAACAGGCACGGGTAACATCGCAGGAGAACCGCCGTCTCGCCTCGCTGGCAGGCGTCGGGCCGGACGGCACAATGACCCTGCGCGCGCCGATTGGCGGTCGGGTGTCGCATGTCGGGGTCGAGACCGGCGGGCCGGTTGACCTGATGAGCGCGCCCTTCGTGATCGAGGCGGCCAACGACTACCGGCTCGACCTCGCGCTGCCCGAGCGGCTGGCGCGGGCGGTGCGCCCGGGCATGGCCATCGAGGTGCAGCTCCCGCAGGGCGATGGCGAGATGCTGACGGTCGGCGGACGGATCGTCTCGGTCGCGCCGTCGATCGATCCTGACACCCGTTCGGTCATGGCAAAGGCGAGCATTGCCTCTGCGCCGGGCCTCGTGGCGGGGCAGAACGTGATGGTCGTCATCGTCGGCTCTGCGAGTGAGGAGGGCGTCTCGGTGCCAAGCCGCGCCGTGACCCGGATCGGCGGAGTTCCCAATGTGTTTGTGCGCAGCGGCGAGGGTTTTGAGCCGCGCCCGGTCGAGGTGGTAGCCGAGGCGGGCGACCGCACGGTGCTGTCTGGCGGGCTGGAGGCTGGAGACGTCGTCGCTGTCAGCGGTGTTGCCGAACTCAAGGCCACAGCGGAGTAGACCGATGCTTCGCAAACTGACCGAAAAAGCGCTTGAGCTGCGGCTCGCTGTGATTGGCTTCGCGACGGTGTTGGCGGGGATCGGCGTGTGGGCTTTCGCCACTCTGCCGATTGACGCCTTCCCCGACATCAGCACCACGCAGGTGAAGATCATCCTCAAGGCCCCGGGCATGACTCCCGAGGAAGTGGAAAGCCGCGTTATCACGCCGATCGAGATGGAGATGCTCGGCATCCCCGATCAGAGTGTTCTGCGCTCGGTCGCCAAATATGCGATTGCCGATATCACCATCGATTTCGAGGACGGCACCGACATCTACTGGGCGCGCCAGCAGGTCGCCGAGCGCCTGACTGCGGTGATGGCCGACCTGCCCGCTACTGTGCAGGGCGGCATGGCCCCGATCTCCACCCCGCTTTCCGACATGTATATGTTCACGCTCGAAGGCCCGCAGAGTTTGGCCGAGAAGCGCCGCGTGCTCGACTGGATCGTGCGTCCGGCGCTGCGTACGGTGCCCGGCGTGGCCGATGTCAATTCGCTGGGCGGCTATGTCGAGACCTTCGAGGTCGCGCCCGACAATGCCGCGCTGGCGGCGGCGGGCCTGAGCACGGCTGACCTTGCTGCGGCCATCGATGCGGGCAATCGCAACGATGGTGCGGGGCGTCTCACCACCGGCGAGGAAGCGCTGATCGTGCGCTCGACCGGGGCGATCCGCACGCTTGACGATCTCGCCAACACGGTCGTGCGCACGCCCGCGGGCGGCACGATTCGCATTGGCGACATCGCGCAGGTGCGCATGGGCAGCCGCACGCGCTATGGCGCTGTCACCAAGAACGGCACGGGCGAAGCGGTGCAGGGCCTCGTCATCGGCCTGCGCGGGGCGGACGCCTCCAAGGTGGTGGCAGGCGTGAAGGAACGCCTGACCGAGATCGAGGCCACCTTGCCCGAGGGCATGAGCGTCGCCCCTTTCTACGATCGCTCGGACCTGATCGGCAGCGCGGTCGGCACGGTCGAGGACGCCCTGCTTGAAGCGACCGTGCTGGTGGTGATCCTGCTGCTGCTGTTCCTCGGAGACTTCCGCGCCTCGGTGATCGTGGCGCTGGCCTTGCCGATGGCGGCGCTGCTGACCTTTATCTTCATGCGCTCGATTGGCCTGACGGCAAACCTGATGAGCCTTGGCGGCCTCGCTATCGCGGTGGGGATGCTGGTCGACGGGGCCGTGGTGGTGGTCGAGAACATCGTCGAACGCCTGTCCGACGAGAAACACGCCGAGAGCGGCAAGCTGCACAACGTGTTTGTCGCCACGGCGGAAGTGGCCAAGCCCGTCGCCTCGGGTCTGGCGATCATTGCCATCGTGTTCCTTCCGCTACTCACGCTGGAGGGGCTGGAAGGAAAGCTGTTCGCACCCGTCGCGCTTACGATTGTGCTGGCCTTGGCCTCGGCGCTGCTGCTGTCGCTCTCGCTGATCCCGGTGCTCGCGTTCTACCTGCTCAAGGTCAAGACGGGCGAACACGAACCGTGGCTGATGCGTAAGCTCTCGCCCCGTTATGCGAGTGCGCTCGCTGGCTCCTTCTCGCGCAAGAAGCTGGTGTTTGGTATCGCCGGTGTGGCGCTGGGGCTGACGGCCATTGCCTATACGATCACCGGAAAGACCTTCCTGCCGGTGATGGATGAAGGCTCGGTGGTGATGCAGCTCGCCAAGCTGCCCTCGGTCTCGCTTGACCACTCGGTCGATGCCGATCTCGCGGTCGAGCGCGCCATCATGGCCGAGGTGCCCGAAGTCGAGGCGATCATCATGCGCGTCGGCTCGGACGAGATCGGGCTCGACCCGATGGGGCTCAACGAAAGCGACGGCTTTCTCCAGCTGAAGCCGCGCGACGAATGGCGGGTGCAGGACAAGGAGTGGCTGGTCGACCAGGTGCGCAAGGTGATGACGGGTTTCCCCGGCATCGAGCCGAGCTTCACCCAGCCAATCGACATGCGTACCTCGGAAATGCTCACCGGCGCGCGGGGCGATCTGGCGATCAAGCTGTTCGGGCCGGATTTGAACGAACTCTCCCGCCTCTCGGGTGAGATTCAGGCCCGGCTGGAGACACTCGAAGGCACCAGCGAAGCCATGACCGTGGCCAACGATCTGGTCGACTACCTCCAGCTCGACATCGACCGCGTGGCGGCCGGGCGGCTCGGTATGCCGGTGACCGACCTGCAGGACATGATGCGCGCGCAGGTCGAGGGCATGGATGCAGGCGTGGTGGCCGAGGGCGTGCGCCGGGTGCCGATCATGCTGCGCGCCGACGGCATGCGCGAGGCCAGCCCGCAGGTCTTCGCCGACCAGCTTTACCGCGCGCCCTCGGGCCAGCTCGTGCGCGCCAGTGATGTCGCCCGGATCACCCGCACCGAAGGGCCGGTGAAGCTCGAACACGAGAACGGCTCGCGCTACGCCATGGTGCAGGCCTTCGTGACCGGGCGCGATCTGGTCGGCTATGTCGAGGAGGCGCGTGCCGATATCGCCGCCAATGTCCCGCTGCCGCCGGGTTATCGGTTGGTCTGGGGCGGGCAGTTCGAAAACCAGCAGCGCGCCAGTGCCCGCCTTGCCGTGGTCCTGCCGATTGCGATCCTGCTGATCTTTGCGATCCTTTATATGACGCTCGGCTCGCTCAGGGCATCGGTGCTGATCCTGCTTAACATCCCCTTCGCCATGGTCGGCGGGATGATCGCGCTGGCGGTATCGGGCGAATATCTCTCGGTTCCGGCCTCGGTCGGCTTTATCGCCCTGCTCGGCATCGCCGTGCTCAACGGGCTGGTGATGGTCACCTACATCCGCCAGCTGCGCGAAGGCGGCCTGGCGCTGGCCGAAGCGGTGCGGCGCGGGGCCGAGCGGCGCTTGCGCCCGGTGCTGATGACGGCCTCGGTCGCCGCCTTCGGCCTTGTCCCGCTGCTGTTCGCAACCGGGCCGGGGTCCGAGATCCAGAAGCCGCTGGCCATCGTGGTGATCGGCGGGCTGGTTTCGGCCACGCTGCTCACGCTCATTATGCTGCCGATCCTTTACGAACGCTTCGGCGAAAGCCGCACCGAACGCGAGGCAGGCGATCTTGCCCAGGCCGAATTGGAGGGCCGTTAATCATGCGCTTGCTTGTCAGGGCTCCTAAACTCCTGCCTGTCCTCAGTCTCGCCCTGGCCTCTCCGCTGGCCGCTGAGCCAGCGCTGCCGGACGAAGCAGCGGTGGCCGGCGCGCTCAGCGACCACCCGGCGGTTGCGGCTGCACGAGAACGCCTCGCCGCCGCCCGTTCCAGTGCCGAAGCACGCGCTGTAGGCACGCATGAGGTTACGGTTTCAGGCAGCTACTACCGCCGCAATGTTGACCTTGAAGGCACCTTCAACGAGTTCGACACCCAGCTGACCCGCGCCATCCGTCTGCCCGGCAAGGCCCGGCTCGACCGCGAGATTGGTGTCCATCAGGTCGACGCTGCCGAGAACATGGCCGAGGACGTACGACACCAGGCCGCGCTGCTGCTGGCAGGCTATTGGTGGGACTGGCTGGGCGCTGCCGCCGAAGCCGAGGTCGACCGGCAGGCGGTGACGAACTACGAGCAGGCGCTGGCCGCAGTGACGCGGCGCGTCGAATTGGGCGATGCCCCGCAGCTCGAGGCGGATCAGGCGAGGGCGGCGCTCGGTGCGGCGCGGACCAAGGCCGAGGAGTCGTCCGGGCGCGTCAATCTGGCGCAAGCGCGGCTGGAGGCCCAGTTTCCCTCGCTGCCACTGCCTGCCAAAGCGCCCACGATCCCGCCTCCGGAAATCCAGGAATCTGCGCTCACCGGCTATCGTGACCTTGTCATTTCCAACAGCCACGAGATTGCCATGGCCGAAGCCGAGGCCCGCCGCGCCGAGGCCTATGCCGAACGCCTGCGGCTTGACCGGGTGGCCGACCCCTCCATCGGCATCCGCCTGTTTTCGGAGCGTGACGGGGATGAGCAGGGGGCAGGGCTGGTGTTCTCCATGCCGCTGGGTGGACGCCACCGTTCGGCCCTGGCGGACGAGGCGGGCTCTGCTGCGACCGCCGCTTTGGCCGAGGAGCGTCTCGCGCGGTTCGACATTGCGGAGACCGCCAACGCGGATATGGCCGAGGCCCGCTTCCGTCTGTCAGCCTGGGAACGGGCGCGCGAAAGCGTCGCGGCGCAGATGGACGTGTTGGTGAAGCTGCGCCGGGGCAACGAGCTGGGCGAGATTGGTCTTGCCGACTTGTTGCTGGGTGAGCGGATGGTCCACGATGCCTTCAGCGCCGAGGTTCAGGCCCGCACCGAGGCGCAGCGAGCGATTACGAAGCTGCGGATCGATGCGCACGAGCTTTGGTTGCGGGATTGAGGGCGTGCTGAGGATAGAGAAAGTCGGCTTTCTTCCTACGCCTATTCGGTTTTCGGAGCGGCGTCGCGGCTGGCGATTTCATTGATCCATTTCAGCGTTTGTTCGCCATTCTTAAGTTCGAGGCGATGCGGCATATACTTCGCAAACTCACTCGAATCTTTGAGAATGCCCGGCTCAAAGTTAGAGGTCGTTGTCACGATACCCTTTGACGCACCGTCATCCATATGCAGAGCTCCGAGCATGGCGCGAACGTCATTGTGACTGACGAGGCGACCCGGAGAAAACGCCTTTGCCTGCTCGAGTATGCGGATCGAGCCAAAACCCCGCTTCGTAGCGATGACGTCGCGACCTCGATCACCGCTTTGCGGGGTCAAAATTACTTCGTCGAAACCTGCCTTTTCGTAGCAACCAGCAAGAAACTCTTCAAATTTTCTGGGATGCTGCGCAAACTGAAAAAGGAACTTTGGGTCACGCTTTAGATGCTCGAAAATCTCTAATAATGGAAACGCTACGCAGCGCACTAGATGCCCCTCAGCACCCTTTTCGCCTTTGATGATGATCTCGCTTTGGAGCAGCAACTCCGGCCCCCCGTTTTCGCGGCGCTTCGGGGTGGCATGCAAAGCCGCATGGTTCTGAAAGCCAAGGCCCAAGCCCAAGTTACCTAAACCGATCATGTCGCTTCTCTGAGAACATGCTGAGAAGGTAGACTTTTTGGGGGGTCGGCGTAAGGGCGCGCTGGCGTTATCCCCTAATCGTCGTTCCGTCCACAAACCTGCCCTACAGACCTGCCCCAAACGGGACGCCTAGCGGCGGTTAAGCTCATGCTATTGTTGCGAGAAGATAAAATGGTCGGGGAGAGAGGATTCGAACCTCCGGCCCCTGCCTCCCGAAGACAGTGCTCTACCAGGCTGAGCTACTCCCCGACCGGAGCCAACAGACGTTAGGCTGTAAGGCAGGAGCGCGCCTATATGCAGGGTGCGCATCGCACGCAAGGGGTTTGTTGCACCAATCGTGCCTCAGCAGTGGATACCCCTCCGATAAAGCTGCGCTGAGTGGCCCCGGCCGCCTCCCTGCGCAGGTGGTGAACTGGACGAGGCCTGGCCAAGAGCATCGCAACAATCGGCTCATTCAGGCACGGTTCCAGCTATGCCGGTTGCAATCGTGCCGCGACATGGCGCAAGGCTGACGGGCCATTCCACAGCCTCTGGTACGCGGGACATTCACCGCGCAGGGACAACCACTCAGGAGCAGTTATGCGGGTTTTGATTACGGGTGCGGCCGGGTTCATCGGGTCCGAACTGGCCATGCGTCTGTTGGCGCGCGGCGACGAGGTGATCGGGGTCGATAACTTCAACGACTATTATCAGACCTCGCTCAAATACGACCGGCGCGATCGCTGGCTGGCCGCAGGCGGGGAGCGGGCAAAATGCCTCGCGCTCGACTTTTCCGATCACGTGGCGCTCGAACAGGCGCTCAACGGCGAGCACTTCGACCGCATCGTGCACCTGGGGGCTCAGGCGGGCGTGCGCTATTCGATTGAGAACCCGCGCGCCTATGCCCAGTCGAACCTTGTCGGCCACCTCAACATGCTCGAAATCGCGCGCCACCGGCGGCTTGACCACATGGTCTATGCCAGCTCGTCGTCGGTCTATGGCGGCAATGATAAGCTGCCCTTCGCGGTCGAGGACCGGGTCGATCACCCGCTCAGCCTCTATGCCGCCACTAAGAAGGCCGATGAGCTGATGAGCGAGACCTACGCCCATCTCTATCGCCTGCCGCTGACGGGGCTGCGTTTCTTCACGGTCTATGGCCCTTGGGGCCGGCCTGACATGATGATGTGGATATTCACCCGCAAGATTCTGGCGGGCGAGCCGATTCCCGTGTTCAATCACGGCGAGATGTTCCGCGATTTCACCTTCATCGACGATATCGTGACCGGCGTTGTGGCGAGTCTCGACAATCCGCCGGCTGATAACGGCGAAGCCAAGGCTGGCGGCAGCATCAAGCCGCACGCGCTTTACAACATCGGCAACCATCGGTCCGAGCACCTGATGAAGGTCATCGGCCTGCTGGAAGATGCGTGCGGGCGGAAGGCCGATATCGACATGCAGCCGATGCAGAAGGGCGATGTGGAGCGCACCTTTGCCGACATCGATGCCATTCACAACGATCTCGGCTACGAACCGACCACCAGCATCGAGGCGGGCGTGCCTGCCTTCGTCGATTGGTACCGCGAATATCACAAGATCTAACGCCAGGAGCGCGCAATGAGTCACCCCGAGCAGCAATATCTCGATCTCATGCGCCGCATCTGGACCGAGGGTGACGAGCGGATCGACCGCACCGGCATTGGCACGCGTTCGGTGTTCGGGCCGCAGCTGCGCTTCGATCTCGGCGACGAGCGCATTCCGCTGCTGACCACCAAGCGGGTGTTCTGGAAGGCCGCGGCGCGCGAGATGCTGTGGTTCCTCACCGGCGAGACGAACATCCGCCCGCTGCTCCAGCAGAAGGTGACGATCTGGACCGACTGGCCGCTGGCGAAGTATCGCAAGGCCACGGGCGACGAGATCACGCAGGAGGCGTTCGAGGCGCGGATTGTCGAGGATGCCGCCTTCGCTGCCCAGTGGGGCGATCTGGGGCCGGTTTACGGCAAGCAATGGGTCGACTGGCCGACCTACGAGGCGCAGGGCGATGGTACCTATCGCGCCGGGCCGGGGATCAACCAGATGGCTGAGCTGGTGGAAGGTCTCAAGACCAATCCCGGCAGCCGCCGTCATATCCTTGAAGGCTGGAACGTGGCTGAGCTCGACCAGATGGCGCTGCCGCCGTGCCACAAGACCTATCAGTTCCACGTCGGGGCGCAGGGCACGCGGCTCAACTGCCAGCTCTACCAGCGCAGCTGCGACGTGGCGCTGGGGCTGCCGTTCAATCTGGTCGGTGCGGCACTGCTCACACGGATGATGGCGCAGCAGGCGGGGCTCGAGCCGGGCGAGCTGGTCTGGACGGGCGGCGACACGCACCTTTACCTCAATCACGAGGAGCTGATCGATGCGCAGCTCGCACGGGTGCCGGAGGGCGAGCCGAAGCTGGCGATCCTGCGCCGTCCCGAGAGCATTTTTGACTACCGGATCGAGGATTTCGAGGTGCGAGACTACGCCCCGCAGGGCACGTTGCGGGCACCGGTGGCAGTCTAATTTCGCTTGGGGTGAAAAAGTCGCGTGATCAGCGTTGACAGCCCCGAAACGGTGGCCTAGAGGCGCGCTTCCCAAGAGGCGCTGCCGCCGCAAAATGCGCGGGTGTAGCTCAGTTGGTTAGAGTATCGGCCTGTCACGCCGAGGGTCGCGGGTTCGAGTCCCGTCACTCGCGCCACTTGGGACTTTCCTTCGAAAGATGGAGCATGAGGGCGACCTTCGGGTCGCCCTTTTTGCGTTGGGGGTTGGGTGGCGGTCGCTTGGCTGGATTCAGGTGCCTGAAATAAGGCGGCGCAACGGCTGGAATGGGGTGGTAAGCAGACTTTGAGCAATATAGGCTTGGCCGATGAGTTCGACGCTGCAAGCCCTCTCGGAACGCTCACACTACCGTGCAGCTTCGATTGCGCTGTTAGCAGCCGCCTACGGTTGGGTCTTGTTGGTGCGGCTCTCAGGCTATCCTGATTGGATCGGCGCTATTGTCGGCTTGCCACTTTATACCTTCTTGATTGTGATAACTTATCGACGCTTGCGTGACGCGGCATTGCCTGGCGGCTGGATCATTTTGATGATCCTGGTTTTCAATTTTGGACCTGAATGGAACGGTTTTCATCTCGGCCTATTGATCAACCTGTTGCCAGTCGCTTTGGCTTGGATTTCGCCATCTAACTCCGGCTCCAGCGCGCAAACAGCTTAGGTCCGCAATCGGGTCGTTGGCAGACAGTCGCTTTCTTGCACAATTTGCCAAGTGTTGCCGATCACCCCCAGCGCCCGGTTTCCATCCAGATCAGGAAACGCCTCAGCGGCAGCAGCCACACCAGCCCCAGCACGATGTAAACGGGCGTTTGCAGCAAGGCGTGCCAGCTGCCGATCAGCTCGGGCACATAGCGCGCCACTACGATGCAATAGATCCCGATAGCGATGGTCAGGCCGATAACGCCTGCGGGGATGCGCCAGGTTGGTTCTGTGCGCATCAGAACGGCCCGTAGATGCGCGTGGAGGTGACGATCGCCTTCAAGGGCATGTCATGGTCCTCCACTGGCAGGTCGTCGACGCGCTGGATGTCCCAGGCCATGCCGATTGCCATCGTTTCCGGGTGTGCGGCCAGCCAGCGGTCGTAAAAGCCGCCGCCCTGGCCAAGTCGCTCGCCATTCTCGGTGAAGCCCACCAAGGGCATGAACAGCACCTCGGGGACCACCACAGGCGCGTTCTCGGCAGGTTGGCGCAGGCCGAGCGGCCCGCCCACGAGGTCGCTCTCCTCATAGGGATCGGTGTGCAGGTGGAACTGCATCGGCGCGTCCAGCGTGGTGACGCGGGGCAGGGCGATCTGGTGGCCGCGCTCATGAAAGAAGCGGATGTAGCCGCCTGCCGGGGCCTCGCCGGTGTCGGCGCGGTAGAGGCCAATGGTTGCGCCCTCGGGCACCATGTCGAGCACCGGCGCGGGCGGGCGCGCGAAGACCAGTGCGGAGACCTCGCGGGGAAGCGCGGCGGCGTGGTCGCGGCGGGCCTTGCGCAGCTGCTTGCGGAGCGCGGCTTTCTGTTCGGCTATGCTGGGCATCTTGGGGTCCCGTTGTCTATCTTCGCCCGCTCATCCTGAGCTTGTCGAAGGATTGTCCTCGTTCACTGGCCTGAGCGCATGAAGGAAAGACGGCCCTTCGACAAGCTCAGGGCGAACGGGGGTAAGGGCGCTCAAACCGCGCAGCGGTAGCGCGGATAACAAGCGCTCAAGCAGCGCAGCGTTAGCGCAGAAGGTATGTGGCGGAACCATCATGGGTCGTTTGCCGCGAAATCCTCTGACGCCTTTGGGTCAGGTGGGCGCCGTATATCCGGAACCAGGGTTCCAGTAGGGACAACTCCCTTGGATTGCTTATAGCCTCAGGGATGTTCATGGGCTCGTGCCGGACAGTCCCGCCGAAGCCTATCTAGGAGCTGTGCCCGGCATTCTCAAGCTGTGCTGCAAGCGCTTCGAGTCGCGCGGCGGTGGCTTCGTAGTCGAGCACCTGCGCTTCCTCGGCTGCCCGCGCGCGCTCGTTCGCTTCCTGCGCCTCGTCGGCCAGCAGCAGGGCGGCATAGAGCAACAGCCGCGTTTCGGATTGGCCCGCGGTGTTGCGCATTCCGGTAAGCTTGCCGTCGATCAGTGCGCCAAGCTGCTTGATATGGCCTTCTTCGCCGGGACCGCAGGCGATAGTGTAATTTCGCCCGGCGATGGCAATGGTGACGTTGCTCATCCTTTGGGGCTTATCGCTTGGGGTTCATCGATGGCGTCCGGGTCTTCGAAGTTATCGGGATCAAGCCGCGTTATCAGCATGTCGAGCCCTGCCAACGCTTCCTCCGCCTCTGCGCGCAAAGCATTGTAGCGCGCTTCCAGCTCTGGATCGCCAACCACCTCGCGCGCACCCGCAAGTTCACCTGCGGCAGCCTCGATCCGGGCTGCTGCCGCCTCGATCCGGGTCCGTGCCCGCGCGATGCGATCGCTCTCCATAAAGTCATATAACGGCCAAACTCCGCTTCAGGCAAAGGTTTACAAAGTAAATATGTGAATAATCGGGGTCGCAGGGCGATTGCAGTGATGTGCCACGATTTGGCGGGTGCACCGGCTGCGCTTGACGAGGGGCCTGTGTCTGCTCACACAGCCGCCATCCGATTCGGCCAGCTTTATCTTTCGGCCAGAACCAACCGGGGAATTAGTGAATGAGCAAGCAGGAAGTCAGCTTCACGGACATGGCCAACGCCATCCGCGCGCTGTCGATGGACGCGGTCGAGGCCGCCAATATTGGCCACCCCGGCATGCCGATGGGCATGGCAGACGTCGCCACCGTGCTCTATTCCGACTTCCTGAAGTATGATCCGGCCGATCCCGCCTGGCCTGACCGCGACCGGTTCGTGCTGTCGGCGGGCCATGGCTCGATGCTGATCTATTCGCTGCTCTATCTCACCGGATACGAGTCGCCGACGCTCGACGACATCAAGAACTTCCGCCAGCTCGGCAGCCCCTGCGCCGGTCACCCGGAAAACTTCCTGATCGACGGCGTGGAATGCACCACCGGCCCGCTGGGGCAGGGCTTGGCGATGGGCGTCGGCATGGCGCTGGCCGAGCGGCACCTTAACGCCAAGTTCGGCAACGAGGTGATCGACCACAAGACCTGGGTTCTGGCCGGTGACGGCTGCCTGATGGAAGGCATCAACCACGAGGCGATCGGCCTTGCTGGCCACCTCAAGCTCGGCAACCTCAATGTGCTGTGGGACGACAACAACGTCACCATCGACGGCAAGGTCGGCCTGTCCTCCTCGGAAGACGTGCTCGCCCGCTATAAGGCGACCGGCTGGCACACCACCAGCTGCGATGGCCACGACCCGGCCGACATCAAGCGCGCGCTGGCTGAGGCGGCCGCTGATCCGCGCCCCTCGATCGTCGCCTGCAAGACTGTGATCGGCAAGGGCGCTCCGAACAAGCAGGGCACCTCGGGCATTCACGGCTCGCCGCTCGGCGCTGACGAGATCGCCGCTGCGCGTGTTGAGCTGAACTGGCCGCATGCGCCGTTCGTGATCCCCGATGAGATCGTCTCGGCTTGGCGCACGCTGGGCGATAAGGGCGCCGAAACGCGCCGCGCCTGGGAAGATCGTCTCGCGCAGAGCGGCAAGAAAGACGCGCTCACCGCGCAGCTTGCCGATGTTGCCGACAAGGCCGCACCTGCCTTGCAGGACCACATCCGCGCGCTCGCCGCAGAGCCGCCCAAGGTTGCCAGCCGCAAGGCCAGCGAAATGGCGCTCGGCCCGCTGACCGAGCAGATCGAGCAGCTGATCGGCGGCTCGGCTGACCTTACCGGCTCAAACAACACCAAGACCAAGTTCACCGCCCCGCTCACCGCCGAGGACTATTCCGGGCGCTATGTCTATTACGGCATCCGCGAGTTCGGCATGGCGGCAGCGATGAACGGCATGTTCCTCCATGGCGGCGTTGTGCCCTATGGCGGCACCTTCCTGATCTTCTCCGACTATGCCCGCAACGCGATCCGCCTCTCGGCGCTGCAGAAGACGGGTGTGGTCTATGTGCTCACGCACGACAGCATCGGGCTTGGCGAAGACGGCCCGACTCACCAGCCGGTCGAGCAGGTCATGTCGCTGCGCCTGATCCCGAACCTCAACGTGTTCCGCCCGGCGGACGCCATCGAAACGGCCGAGTGCTGGGCGCTCGCCTTGCAGACGCCCGCCACGCCTTCGGTGCTGGCGCTCTCGCGTCAGAACCTGCCGCCGGTGCGCGGCGAGGGCGATGGCGAGTGGACCCCGGCCAGCAACCGCTCGGCCAAGGGCGCTTACCGCCTCAAGGGTGCCGATGCGGCGCGCAAGGTTGTGCTGATTGCGACCGGCTCGGAAGTGGCCGTGGCGCTCGACACCGCCAAGGCGCTCGAAGCGCAGGGCATTGGCGCCGACGTGGTCAGCGCCCCGTGCCTTGACTTGTTCGGCGCGCAGGATGCCGCCTATCAGGACGAGCTGCTGCCCGCCGACGCGCTGATCGTATCGATCGAGGCGGGCGTGACGCAGGGCTGGGAACGCTACACCGGGCGTAATGGCCTGAACATCGGCCTTGACCGCTTCGGCGCTTCGGCCCCGGCAGCGACCCTGTTCGAGCATTTCGGCTTCACTGCGGACAAGATCGTCCCGCAGATCATCAGTACATTGAACGGATAACGAGGAGTTCTTCACATGGCGACTAAGGTAGCTATCAACGGTTTCGGACGTATCGGACGCCTCGTGGCGCGCGCCATTCTTGAGCGCAGCGACCATGATCTCGAACTGGTGGCGATCAACGATCTGGCCGACACCAAGGCGAACGCGCTGCTGTTCGGTTTCGATTCGACCCATGGCCGTTTCCCCGGCACCGTTTCGGTCGACGGCACCAACCTCGTCGTGAACGGCAAGACCATCGCCGTCACCTCCGAGCGCGATCCGGGCAAGCTGCCGCACAAGGAGATGGGCGTCGACATCGTGCTCGAATGCACGGGCTTCTTCCAGAGCCACTCGGCCGCCAAGCCGCACCTCGATGCCGGTGCCAAGCGCGTGCTGATCTCGGCTCCGGCCAAGGAAGTTTCCGCCACCGTCGTTTACGGTGTGAACCACGATGTGCTGACCGCCGATGACATCATCGTCTCGAACGCCAGCTGCACCACGAACTGCCTCTCGCCGGTGGCGAAGGTGCTGAACGACCTGGTCGGCATCGAGCGTGGCTTCATGACCACGATCCACTCCTACACCAACGATCAGCGCATGCTCGACCAGATGCACTCGGACATGCGCCGTGCTCGCGGCGGCGCGCAGAACATGATCCCGACCACCACTGGCGCTGCCCGTGCGGTCGGCCTGGTGCTGCCCGAACTGGCCGGCAAGCTCGACGGTTCGTCGGTGCGCGTGCCGACGCCGAACGTCAGCCTCGTCGATCTCGTCTTCACCCCCGGCCGTGACACCACTGCCGAGGAACTGAACGAAGCGCTCAAGGCGGCTGCCGAGGGTGCGATGAAGGGCGTGCTCGACTACACCGACCAGCCGCTCGTCAGCTCGGACTTCAACCACCACCCGGCCAGCTCGACCGTCGACAGCCTCGAAACTTCGGTGATGGAAGGCAAGCTTGCCCGCGTCGTCAGCTGGTACGACAACGAGTGGGGCTTCTCGAACCGCATGATCGACACCGCCGGTGTGATGGCGAAGTTCCTCTAAGCACCAAACCTTCCCTCCCGCTTGCGGGAGGGGCCGGGGGTGGGGCGCGAAGCGCTGGTCCGCAAAGGCCCACCCCGTTGCGACTAGGCAGACAAGCTGCCAAGTCTCACTACCCCTCCTGCAGGCGGGAGGGGGTTGGGAGCACCTGATGGCCAATTTCAAAACCCTCGACGATCTTCCCGATGATCTTACCGGCCAGCGCGCGCTGGTGCGGGTCGATCTCAACCTGCCGATGGCCGATGGCCTCGCCACGGACCTGACGCGCGCCCGTGCGGTCGCGCCGACGATCCTCGAACTGGCCGATCGCGGGGCCAAGGTGCTGCTGCTCGCGCACTTCGGTCGCCCCAAGGGCCAGCGCAATTCGACCATGTCGATGAGCATGGTGCAGGGCGCGATCGAGGACGTGCTCGGGCGCGAGGTCATGTTCATTCCCGAGGTGTCCGGACCGGTCGTGACGCAGGCGGTCGATATCCTGGGCAATGGCGACATCGGGATGCTCGAAAACACCCGCTTCTGGCCGGGTGAAGAGGCGAACGATGCCGAATTCGCCAAGGCTATCGCCGAGAACGGCGACTTCTACGTCAACGACGCATTCTCTGCCGCGCACCGCGCGCACGCCAGCACCGAGGGCCTTGCACATCTGTTGCCGGCCTATGCCGGTCGCTCGATGCAGAAGGAACTGGAAGCGCTCGACGCGGCGCTTGGCAGCCCGCAGCCGCCGGTTGCGGCTGTGGTGGGCGGGGCAAAGGTCAGCTCGAAGCTGGCCGTGCTCGAAAACCTTTCCGCCAAGGTCCAGCACCTGATTATCGGTGGCGGGATGGCCAACACCTTCCTCGCCGCCAAGGGCGTCGATGTCGGCAAGAGCCTGTGCGAGCACGATCTGGTCGAGACCGCCAACATGATCATGGAAGCGGCTGACCGGTCCGGCTGCACGATCCATCTGCCTTATGATGTCGCCGTGGCGAAGGAATTTGCCGCCAATCCGGACAGCTACCGCGTCTGCAACGTCCACGAAGTCGCTGCTGACGAGATGATTCTCGACGTAGGCCCGCAAGCGGTTGAGGCGCTGGGCGACGTGCTCAAGACCTGCCGCACACTGGTCTGGAACGGCCCGATGGGCGCATTCGAGATGGAGCCGTTCGATGCTGCCACCGTGGCCTTGGCGCGAACCGCGGCTGCGCTGACGCAGGAAGGCTCGCTCATCTCTGTGGCGGGCGGCGGCGACACCGTGGCGGCCATGGCGCACGCCGGCGTGACTGACGAGGTAACCTATATCTCGACTGCGGGTGGTGCCTTCCTTGAATGGATGGAAGGCAAGGAACTGCCCGGCGTCGCGGCGCTCCAGCAGGCCTGACGCGGTCGCTGCCGCTGATTGACAATGTCCGTGGGTTTGTCCCGTCAACACACGGATTGCGCGGCGAAAAACTGTCCGGTTGTGCAATGGCACATTGCACCATAACAGGCTCCTCGACATTCACCCGCGGGAGGAGCCGCACAGACCATGAATACCGATCAGATTACGCAGAAGATTGCCGCCGGAAAGGGCTTTATCGCCGCACTGGACCAGTCGGGCGGTTCCACCCCCAAGGCACTGCGCGCCTATGGCGTTGCCGATGACGAGTGGAGCGGCGATGACGAGATGTTCGCCAAGATCCACGAAATGCGCTCGCGCATCATTTCGAGCCCGGCTTTTACTGGCGACAAGATCCTCGGCGCGATCCTGTTCGAAAAGACGATGGACGGTGAAGTAGGCGGCAAGCCTACGCCCACGGCCCTGCTCGACAAGGGCGTTGCGCCCTTCATCAAGATCGACAAGGGCCTTGAGGACGAGGCCAACGGCGTGCAGCTGATGAAGCCGATGCCCGAGCTTGATGCGCTGCTGACCCGTGCCAAGGGCCTCGGCGTCTATGGCACGAAGGAACGCTCGGTCATCAACGCCGCGAACCCCGAAGGCATTGCCGCAATCGTGGCGCAGCAGTTCGCCGTCGGCGAGCAGGTCATCGCCCATGGCATGATGCCGATCCTCGAGCCGGAATACACCATCACCGCCACCGACCGCGCCGAGGGCGAGGACATCCTCAAGGCCGAGATCCTCAAGCAGCTCGATGCTATGGACGAGGGCAAGCAGGTGATGCTGAAGCTGTCGATCCCGGCCAAGGCCAACCAGTACAAGGAACTGGTCGATCACCCGAAGGTGCTCAAGGTGGTGGCACTTTCGGGCGGCTTCACCCGCGCCGAGGCCTGCGTCGAGCTTGCCAAGAACACCGGCATGATCGCCAGCTTCAGCCGTGCGCTGCTGGGTGATCTGCGCGCGCAGATGAGCGACGCCGAATTCGACGCATCGCTGGGCGAGGCAGTCGGCTCGATCTGCGACGCCTCGATTGCCGGGTGATCAGTTCACCAGTTCGTAAGTGAAACGATAGTCGCGCGCGGCGATGGTGGCGTTGGTCATCTTCGCCGGCGTGACAGTCGCCAGCCGCACCGGGTAGCCAAGGACCTCCGCCGCTTCGCCCAGCGTGAGGTCTTTGGTCGCGGCTTGCTGCCCATCGCTGATGCGGGTCTTCACGATCACCTCGCCCGCGCGGATGCACTGGACATTCGCCGGGCAGCGGTCGTCTTTGACGACCTCGAGCGGTGTCGCCACCAGCCCGCCGCCCGCAACGCTCTGGTTCAGCGCCACGGCACTGCCTTCGGGCAAGACAGGCGTGCTGGGCTGGGGGATCACTGCGCAACCGGGCAGAGCGGCAAGGGCGACGAGCGGCAGAAGTGGCTTCAAGGTCATTTGCGTGTGGCTGCCTGATTGCTAATGGCTGAAAGATGAACGCTATCACGAATGCTTGCTCGCTCTACCTGATCTCTCCGCTTGAGGTGGGAGGCGACTTTCCCGCCCGGCTTGAACGCGCGCTCGACGCTGGCCCGGTGGCGGCCTTCCAATTCCGGGTGAAGGATGTTGACCAGCACGAGGCGGCGCGCCTTGCTGCGCCCCTGCAGGAAATCTGCCGCGCGCGCGACGTGGCCTTCGTGGTCAACGATTCGGTGGCGCTGGCCAAGCGGATCAAGGCTGACGGCGTGCATCTGGGGCAGGACGACGGCGACCCACGCGAAGCGCGCGAGGAGCTGGGCCGCGAGGTGCAGATCGGTGTCACCTGTCAAGCTAGCCGCCATCTGGCGATGGAAGCGGGCGATGCGGGGGCCGACTATGTCGCCTTCGGGGCCTTCTTCCCCAGCACCACCAAGCAAAGCGACCACAAGCCCGACCTCGACTTGGTCCGCTGGTGGTCGAACCTGTTCGAGATCCCCTGTGTCGCCATCGGCGGGATCACGCCGGAGAATGCGCCGGCCCTGATCGAGGCGGGAGCGGACTTCCTCGCCGTGTCGGGCGCAGTCTGGAACGGTGATGAGGTGGAGGCGGTGAAGGCCTTCGCCAAGCTGCTGGGATAGCGGCAGCGCGCCCCGCCTACTGACGGGAAGCCGACGTGGTAGCTCAGCGTCCCTGGCGGATGCAGCGCAGCTTGCCTGGAGTGCCATCGGCATCGAGCAGGCGCAGGAAGCTGCGGCTTATGACCCGATAGGCATCGCCATTGCGCGGGCCGCTGGTCATGCGCACCTCGTTGCCACGGCGCAGGTAGGTGCCGTTGCCCTGCGGACTAGTGTAGCGCGATGCGCTCTCGATCGTGAAGTTCGCTTGCGGCTGCGGAATACCGGCAGTGCCGCGGACATCGCCGGGCAGCTCGCAGATATAGGTTCCGCGCTCGATCGTGCCGATCTCGTTTTGCGCCAGAGTTGGCGCGGCGATCGCGGCCGAGGCCAACGCCAGCGTGGTCAGTAATCTGTGCATGGCGGGGCCTCTATCTGAAAGCCGCTGAACATAGGCTTGACGGTGAATCAATCGAACATCCAGCCACGTTCGCCGTGGCTCGTCTGGTCGAGGCCTTCCACTTCTTCCTCGGCGCTCACACGCATCGGAATGAACAGCGAGACGGCCAGCGCGATCAAGGCGGTGACAATCGCGGAGAACAGCGCGACCACGCCAACGGCGATCACCTGCACCACCACCATCGAGCCCATCGTCATGCCCTCGGCATAGCCAGTGCCGCCGAGGTCGGCGGAAAGGAATACGGCCAGCAACAGAGAGCCGAGCATTCCGCCCACGCCGTGGACCGCGAAAACGTCGAGCGAATCGTCAATCCGCAGGCGGTTCTTGACCAAGGTGATGGCCCAGAAGCACACCACCGAGGCCAGCGCGCCGAACAGGATCGCCGCGCCCGGCGAGATGAACCCTGCCGCGGGCGTGATTGTCGCGAGGCCTGCGATGGCGCCGGTGGCGAACCCTACCGTGGTCGGCTTGCCGAACTTGATCTTCTCGATCAGCACCCACAGCAAGGCGGCCACGGCGGCGGCTGTGTGGGTGTTGATGATGGCGCTCGCCGCATCGTCAGTGGCGGCGAGGGCCGAGCCCCCGTTGAAGCCGAACCAGCCGACCCACAGCAACATGGCGCCAAGCATGGTCATGCCGGGAGCGTGCGGCAGCAGCGAGGCGGTGGGAAAGCCCTGCCGCCGTCCAAGCAGCAGTGCCACGATCAGGGCAGAGACGCCCGCCGTGGTATGAACGACGATGCCGCCCGCAAAGTCCAGCGCGCCAAGCTCGGCAAGCCAGCCGCCACCCCATACCCAGTGAGCCACGGGAGCATAGACCAGCAGGCCCCACACCCCGGTAAAGACCATCACCCAGCCAAACCGCGCACGGTCGACCCATGCACCGACCATCAGCGCCGGAGTAATCGCGGCGAAGGTAAGCTGGAACAGCACGAAGGCGCTTTCCGGAATCGTTAGCCCGGAGCGCAGAGCGCCAAGGTCGATCAGCATCCACGCCCGGCCATTGCCGAGCACGCCGCCAGTGGTTTCGCCGAAGGCCAGCGTGTAGCCCACGATCACCCACAGCACCGAGGCGAGGCCCGCCACGGCAGCGACCTGAATCAGCACCGAGAGGAAGTTCTTCGCCCGCACCAGTCCGCCGTAGAACAGGCCGAGGCCGGGCAGGCACATCAGCAGCACCAGCGCAGACGAGGCGAGGATCCAGGCGGTATCCCCGCTATCACCAGCGGCAGGAACGAGATCCTGTGCCAAGGCGGCGTCGGAAGCGGCGGCGAGCCACAGACCGGTGACAATCTTGCGAACCATGTGATGAAATTCCCCTGCAATCCGCCCCGGCACGTTGCTCTGTCGGCGGTTCTCTCCCGTTCTCGAGCCTGTTAGAGCAGAAAAGGCGTTGCGGGCAAGATTGCGTGAGCTGTTGCACCCGATGTGCTCACAGGACTATCACCCGGAAATGTTTTCAAGGCAGACTATTCCGGTTTTTGCAGCCATCGGTTGCGCGCTTGCAGCGGGGCTGTCGGCTGCTGCGGTCTCGGCGCAAACTGCAGAGACGCCCTATTGGGCCAGTATCTCGGTCGACAAGGTGCACATGCGCCGCGGGCCGAGCACCAATTATCCGATCGAATGGGTCTATCAGCGGCGAGGGGTGCCGGTGAAGGTGCTGCGCACCAACGAAGGCTGGCGTTATGTCGAAGATCCCGATGGGACGCGGGGATGGATGGCGGCGCGTATGCTCAGCCGCACCCGTTTTGCTATCGTGATCGGCGAAGACACCGCCGCGATCAGGGCCGAGGGCGGGCCGTCTGCGCATCTGCGCTGGCATGTCGAGCCTGGCGTGATCGGCGAGCTGGGTGAATGCGCGGGCGGCTGGTGCGAGTTTTCGGTGCGCGGCCACAGCGGTTTTGTCGAGGCCGAGCGGCTCTGGGGTGACGGAGCACCCTGAGCAATTACCCCCTCCCGCGCGGCGAGAGGGGGTAAGATCAACCTATCAGGTTTCCGGATCTGCCGTCACCGCGTCCTCTGGCGGAGCCGGGCGCACGGTCGAGACACTGCCTGTCTCCGAGGTAGTCTGCATCGAGCCGTCTTCCTGCACCGGTCCATCGGTGAAGCAGGTGTGGCCTTCGACGCCTTCCACCACGAAGCAGGTCTCGCCATCCTGCATGAAGATGGTGCCGCCGGTCGGCGTGCCATCGGCGGCAATGCGCGAGAAGGTCATGCCGGGGTGGATGGTGATCGTGTCGATGTCACCGTTGGCATGCTCCACCGTGTAGTTGCCGGGTGCAACCGCCTCGAACCCAGGCGCTTCGCCCGTGAGGACGTCGCTGCTTTCGCTGGCAGCAGCATCCGGTGCATCGGCAGGCGCCTCGCCCTGACTACAGGCTGCCAGTGCCAGCACCGCGGCGGCGGCAAAAACGGTATTCTTCATATCCATGCTCCCTCTGTTGAGCGGGACATTCGTTGATTATGTCCGACTGGTCAACCGACGAAGCGTCAGGCGAGTTCCACCGCAATGGCCGTGCCCTCGCCGCCGCCAATGCACAGGGCGGCCACGCCGCGCTTCTTGCCCTGCTGCTTGAGGGCATTGATGAGCGTGACGATGATGCGCGCGCCGCTGGCACCGATGGGGTGGCCCAGAGCAGTGCCGCCGCCGTTGACGTTGATCTTGTCGTGCGCGATGCCGATGTCCTTCATCGCGAACATGGCGACGCAGGCGAAGGCCTCGTTCACTTCCCACAGGTTAACGTCGTCGACGCTCCAGCCCGCCTTTTCGAGCGCCTTGTTGATCGCGCCGACAGGTGCGGTGGTGAAGGCGGCCGGGTCTTGTGCATGGGCCGCCGTGGCGACGACCGTGGCGACGGGGCTCAGGCCCTTGTCCTCGGCCACGCTCTTGCGGGTCAGCACCATTGCCGCCGCGCCGTCCGAAATCGACGACGAGGTCGCAGCGGTGATCGTGCCGTCCTTGGCAAAGGCCGGGCGCAGCTGCGGGATCTTGTCGGGGCGACCGTTGCCGGGGCCTTCGTCGGTGTCGACCGTCACCTCGCCCTTGCGGGTGGTGTAGGTGACCGGGGCGATCTCGTCGGCGAAGGCGCCGCTTGCGATGGCCGCATTGGCACGTTCAAGCGAGGTGATCGCGTAGGTGTCCATGTCCTCGCGGGTCAGCGAATATTCGTTGGCCATGTCCTGCGCATAGGCGCCCATGGCGGTGCCCGCCTTATAAGCATCTTCCAGACCGTCGAGGAACATGTGATCATAGGCGGTGTCATGGCCGAGGCGCGCGCCGCCGCGATGCTTCTTGAGCAGGTAGGGCGCGTTGGTCATGCTCTCCATGCCGCCCGCCACGATCACGTCCGCGCCGCCCGAGGCCAGCGCTTCGGAACCCATGATGACGGTCTGCATGCCGCTGCCGCAGACCTTATTAACGGTGGTCGCCTGAGCCGAAAGCGGCAGGCCGGCCTTCAACGCAGCCTGACGCGCCGGAGCTTGGCCGAGCCCGGCGGGAAGTACGCAGCCCATATAGACGCGGTCCACATCCTCGCCCGCAACTCCGGCCCGTTCCATCGCCGCCTTCACCGCAGTGGCGCCCAGATCAGTGGCGGCAACATCGGCGAGGGCACCCTGCATCGCGCCCATCGGGGTGCGGGCATAGGACAGGATGACAATAGGATCGGCGGAATTGAAAGTGGCCATTGGTCGGTCGCTCCGTTGAGGTGAAATGCGAATGGTAACTCGTATGCTAACTCGTATTGCCAGGTCTTCTAACGAGAAGGCACATGGGGGCCAAGCGCCATGCTCGCAATGGCCTGTCGGCCAGAGAAGCCTTGCGAACGATTCGCATCATGCTGCCTTGCGGCAAGAAACGCACAGAAAGGCCCGTATTCAGCGCTTGGGGTGCCTTGCGCTTGGCCCGACCATTGCCTAGACGCCGCACATTGTCGCGCCGAACAACTGAGTCCGTACCCTATGGCTACACCCATTGATCTGACTGAATATCTGCCGATCCTTATATTTCTGGGAATCGCAGTGGTTCTGTCTGCCGCCTTCGTGTTCCTGCCCATGGGCGTCGCCCGGCTGACCGGGGCGCACAAGCCGACCGCAGCCAAGCTCAGCGAATACGAATGCGGCTTCCCCGCCTTCGAGGATCCGCGCAGCCAGTTCGACGTGCGCTTTTATCTGGTCGCGATTCTGTTCATCATCTTCGATCTGGAGGCGGCCTTCCTGTTTCCGTGGGCGGTCAGCCTCGATCTCACCGGCTGGCCCGGCTGGATCACCATGATGGTGTTCCTCGGCGAACTCGCCATTGGCCTGGCCTATGCCTGGAAGAAAGGAGCTCTCGAATGGGAGTGAACGAAACTCTGGCTCCGGCGGCGCAGGGCGGCGAAATCCGTCAGCCTGATCAGGACTATTTCAACGCGCTTCAGAACGAAGTGAACGACAAAGGCTTCCTCGTCACCTCGACTGAGGACCTGTTCCACTGGGCGCGCACCGGCTCGCTGTGGTGGATGACCTTCGGGCTTGCCTGCTGCGCGGTGGAGATGATCCACGTCAACATGCCGCGCTATGACATGGAGCGGTTCGGCGTTGCTCCGCGCGCGTCACCGCGCCAGTCGGACGTGATGATCGTGGCGGGCACGCTGTGCAACAAGATGGCCCCCGCGCTGCGCCGTGTGTACGACCAGATGTCGAACCCGAAATATGTGATTTCGATGGGCAGCTGCGCCAATGGCGGCGGCTACTATCACTATAGCTATTCGGTGGTGCGCGGGTGCGATCGGATCGTGCCGGTCGACATTTATATCCCCGGCTGCCCGCCGACAGCCGAAGCCCTGCTTTACGGCGTGATGCAACTGCAGCGGAAGATCCGCCGCGCCGGTACGGTTGAGCGTTAAGATGGCTGCTGTCCTCCACTCCGCCCCCCGCATCGCCTCCAACGAAGGTGTGCTTGATGCGCTGACCGCCGCGCTTGGTGACAAGGTCGTCGCCAGCAAGGAAGAGTTCGGCGAGATCGTCATCACCGTCGCGCGCGGCGAGATCGAGCATGCCCTGCGCACCTTGCGTGATGAGCACGAATACCAGCAGCTGATGGAAATCGCCGGGGCCGACTATCCGGGCCGCGCCGAGCGATTCGAAGTCGTCTACATGCTGCTGAGCCTGACGAAGAACCACCGCATCATGGTGAAGGTGCAGGCCGCCGAGGATACCCCGGTGCCGACTGTCACCACCTTGTGGCCGGTCGCTGGCTGGCTCGAGCGCGAGGTGTTCGACATGTACGGCGTGCTGTTCGAGGGCAACACCGACCTGCGCCGCATCCTCACCGACTATGGTTTCGAGGGGCATCCCTTCCGCAAGGACTTCCCGCTCTCCGGCTATCAGGAGCTGCGCTATTCCGAGGAGGAAGGGCGCGTGGTCTATGAGCCGGTCGATCTGGCGCAGGACTTCCGCAGCTTCGACTTCATGAGCCCGTGGGAAGGGGCGGAATATATCCTCCCCGGCGACGAAAAAGCCAGCGATGCTCCCGCGTCGCCGCCGGTCGACAAGCCCAAGAAGACGGACGACGCCAAGGACACCGGCGCCGGTGTCAAGGCCGATGCCAAGGCTGCCGAAAAGTCTGATGACAAGAAGGAGGAGGGCAAGTGAGCGGCCTCGTCCAGGAAACCTCGCCCACCACCGGTGACGAGGAAATCACCAACTACACGATCAACTTCGGCCCGCAGCACCCTGCCGCACACGGCGTGCTGCGCATGGTGATGGAGCTTGACGGTGAGATCATCGAGCGGATCGACCCGCACGTCGGCCTGCTGCACCGCGGCACCGAAAAGCTGATCGAGTACAAGACCTACCTCCAGGCGCTGCCCTATTTCGACCGGCTCGACTATTGTTCGCCGCTCGGGATGGAGCACTCCTATGTGCTGGCGATCGAAAAGCTGCTCAATCTGGAAGTGCCCGAGCGCGGCCAGTATCTGCGCGTGCTGTTTGCCGAGCTGACCCGCATCTGCAACCACCTGCTCAATATGGGCAGCCACGTGATGGACGTCGGCGCGATGACGCCGAACCTGTGGATGTTCGAGCTGCGCGAGGACTGCCTCAACTTCTTCGAGCGGGCTTCGGGCGCGCGTATGCACTCGGCCTGGTTCCGTCCCGGCGGCGTGCATCAGGACGTGCCGCTGAAGCTGCTGACCGACATTGCCGACTGGTGTGACACCCGTCTGCCCGAACTGTTCGGCGATGCGATGAGCCTCGTGACCGACAACCGCATCTTCAAGCAGCGCAACGTCGATATCGCCGTGGTGAACCAGGAAGACGCGATCAAATGGGGCTTCTCCGGCCCGATGATCCGCGCTGCTGGCATTGCGTGGGATATCCGCAAGAGCCAGCCCTATGATGTCTATGACCGGATGGAGTTCGACATTCCCGTCGGCACCAATTCGGACTGCTACGACCGCTTCATGGTCCGTATGCAGGAGGTCTATCAGTCGGCGCGCATCATCAAGCAGTGCATCGAGCAGATGCCCGAAGGCCCCGTGGCCAGCACCGACCGCAAGGTTTCGCCCCCCAAGCGCGGCGAGATGAAGCA
>DDFY01000003.1:75073-172140 GCA_002337385.1 Erythrobacter sp. UBA1916 | reverse complement strand
CGAGATGAAGCAGTCGATGGAAGCGCTGATCCACCACTTCAAGCTCTACACCGAAGGCTTCCATGTGCCTGCCGGTGAGGTCTATGTGGCGACCGAAAGCCCGAAGGGCGAGTTCGGCGTCTATCTGGTGAGCGACGGTTCGAACAAGCCATACCGCTGCAAGATTCGCCCGACGGCCTTCAGCCACCTTCAGGCGATGGACTTCATGTGCAAAGGCCACATGCTCCCCGACGCGACCGCCATTTTGGGCGCGATCGACGTCGTGTTCGGGGAGTGTGACCGGTGAGCAACCTCGCAACTGCCGAAAAGATGATCGCGGCCTACAACGCGCAGGACGTGGACACCTACGTCTCGTTCATGACCGACGACGCCTGCGAAGCGAACTATCGCGGCGCTGTGGTGCGCGAAGGCAAGGAGGGTACCCGTTCGGGCCTCGCCGCAGCCTTTGCCAAGTGGCCGCAGAACCATGCCGAGATCGTCGAGAAGCAGGCCGTTGGAGACTATGTCCTGTTCCGCGAGCACGTGACGCGCGGTCCGGCTGCCGATGGTTCGGAGCTGGTCGAGCCTTTCGATGTGGTCGCCGTCTATTCGTTTGAGGGTGACAAGTGCAGCCGTGTGGAGTTCATCCGCTGATGCTGCGCGAGATCATCATCCTCATCGCCGCGCTGGCTGGCTTTGCTGCAGCGGTTGCGGGCTATCTCGCCGTGTTCCATGGCGAGGCACCGCTCAAGGAAACCCTGTCCACCGCCTTTGCGGCGGTGATCGGCCTCTATGCGGGCCGCTATCTGGAACGGAGGCTGGCCGATGGCCGCGCGTAAAATCGCCCCTGATACGCCCGAACTGCGCATGCAGTGGGGCAGCTGGACCTTCAACGAAGAGACGAAGGCCAAGGCCGACAAGGCCATCGCCCGCTATCCCGAGGGGCGTCAGCGTTCGGCCACCATGCCGCTGCTCGATCTCGCCCAGCGTCAGGTGGGTGCCGAGACGAACACGCAAGGGTGGCTGCCGCTGCCGGTGATCGAATATGTCGCCGCCTATCTCGATCAACCGGTGATCCGGGTGCTCGAAGTGGCAACCTTCTACACGATGTATAACCTTGAGCCGGTGGGCAAATACCATGTGCAGGTCTGCGGCACCACGCCGTGCATGCTGCGCGGCTCGGACGACATCATCGCCACCTGCAAGAAGCGCGGGATGAAGGCGGGCCACGTGTCGGACGATGGCCTCTGGTCGTTCACAGAGGTCGAGTGCATGGGCAACTGCGCCACCGCGCCGATGGTCCAGATCAACGACGACAACTACGAAGACCTCACCGCAGAGCGGATGGACGCCGTGCTTGACGCGCTGGCCAAGGGCGAGACGCCCAAGGCCGGCACGCAGGAACCGGGCCGCCACACCAGCGAGCCCGCGAACGCGCTGTCGTCGCTCAAGGAAATGGTCGACGAAAATCACGACTACCGGGGCGAGTGGTAAGATGGACCAGATCCTGCCCATCGTCATTGCGTTGATCCTGATCGTGATCGCGTGGAAGGTGCTTAAGGGCATCGTCAAGACGGTGGCGCTGGTGGTCATTCTGGCACTCGCCGCAGCATTTGTATTCGGAGGACTGGGCGCATGAGCCTGGCTGACAAAGATCGCATCTTTACCAACGTCTACGGGTTCCAGGACTGGGGCCTGAAGGCGGCGCAGGCGCGTGGTGACTGGGACGATACCAAGAAGCTGATGGAAGTCGGACAAGACGCCATCATCGACGAAATGAAGGCCTCTGGCCTGCGCGGCCGGGGCGGGGCGGGCTTCCCCACCGGCATGAAGTGGAGCTTCATGCCGAAGGAAAGCAAGGACGGCCGTCCGAGCTTCCTCGTCATCAACGCCGACGAATCCGAACCCGGCTCGTGCAAGGACCGCGAGATCATCCGCCACGATCCGCACAAGCTGATCGAAGGCGCGCTGATCGCCGGCTTCGCGATGCGTGCGCGGGCCGCCTACATCTACATCCGCGGTGAATATATCCGCGAGGCCGAGACGCTGTTTGCTGCCGTAGAGCAGGCCTATGACGCGGGCCTGCTGGGCAAGAACGCTGCCGGATCGGGCTACGATTTCGACGTTTACGTTCACCGCGGCGCGGGCGCGTACATCTGCGGCGAAGAGACCGCGATGATCGAGAGCCTCGAAGGCAAGAAGGGCCAGCCGCGCCTCAAGCCGCCGTTCCCGGCCGGTGCGGGCCTCTATGGCTGCCCGACCACGGTCAACAACGTGGAATCGATCGCCGTTGTGCCGACGATCCTGCGGCGCGGGGCTGCGTGGTTCTCCTCCTTCGGGCGCGAGAACAACAAGGGCACCAAGCTGTTCCAGATCTCGGGCCATGTGAACAAGCCCTGCGTCGTCGAAGAGGCGATGGGCATCACCTTCGAGGAACTGATCGAGAAGCATTGCGGCGGCATTCGCGGCGGGTGGGACAACCTGCTGGCGGTGATCCCCGGCGGGTCATCGGTGCCGCTGGTGCCGGGCGAGCAGATCCGCAATGCCTTCATGGACTTCGACGGACTGAAGGAGCTGGGTTCGGGTCTTGGCACCGCAGGCGTGATCGTGATGGACAAGAGCACCGACGTGGTGCGCGCGATCAGCCGCATCAGCTACTTCTACAAGCATGAGAGCTGCGGCCAGTGTACCCCTTGCCGCGAGGGCACCGGGTGGATGTGGCGCGTGATGAAGCGGCTTGAGTCCGGCGATGCCGCAATCGAAGAGATCGACATGCTGCAGCAGGTCACCAAGCAGGTGGAAGGCCACACGATCTGCGCGCTGGGCGATGCTGCCGCCTGGCCGATTCAGGGCCTGATCCGCCACTTCCGCCCCGAAATCGAGCGCCGCATCAACGAGCGTGCGGGCGCTATGCAAGAGGCAGCTGAGTGATCCGCGCATTTGCCTTGACGCTTTGCGCTGCCCTGCTGTTGGCTTTCGAGCCAGCGGTCGACGGCGGCCATGCAGCGCAGGCACAAAGCAATAACAACGACTACACACCTCTCAACTCGCGTATCAGGCGGTCTACCCCGTTGCCGACCGAGCCCCGGAACGTTTGGCAGTCCCGTCCCCTAACCGACGTTCAGCGGGCACGCAGCAACTCGATGATCGACCAGATGGCGCGCTGTATTTGGAGTCGTTCGAACGAGATGGGTTTGGACTTCCTTGCTCGTACCGACTTCGGCTTTACCGATTTTTCCGAAATCGGAATTGAGCAGGGCGATGTCGCAAAAATCTACCCGATCGAAACATGCCTTTCGCGTGTAGCGCAGAACGCCAACAACTCGGTCATGCTCAGGTTCGATGCTGCCAACATGCGTCGGTGGTATTTGCAGGCAGCCTATTTTGACCGATTTGATGACGGTCCAACATGGATTCAGCCTGGCCTTTCAGTCGGTGAACGTAACTTGCCGATTTCGGCCGACCGGCCGGAAGTCATCGCGGCACTTGCCTTTGCCGATTGCGTAGTTGCGCAGGATCCCTATGGCGCTGACTTCTTCTTCCGCACCGCCCCTCGGAGTGATGAGGAGCTTGAAGTGATCCAGTCTTTGGTCCCGGCCATGAGCGTTTGTCTGCCCGAAGGGCAGGAACTGGAGATCGACCGCGATGCTATGCGTCAGTGGGTGGGCGAGGGCCTTTGGCACATATCGGGCAATCTGGTGCCCGCCGATGACATTTCTTCCGAGAGTACAGACTAATGCCTAAAGTCACCGTAGACGGACAGGAAATCGAGGTTCCCGCTGGCGCCACCGTGCTCCAGGCGTGCGAGCTGGCGGGCAAGGAAATCCCGCGTTTCTGCTATCACGAACGCCTTTCCATCGCCGGCAACTGCCGCATGTGCCTCGTCGAGGTGAAGCCGGGGCCGCCCAAGCCGCAGGCGTCGTGCGCGCTGCCCGCCACCGAGGGGCAGGAAATCCGCACCGACAGCGAGATGGTCAAGAAGGCGCGCGA
Organism: Erythrobacter sp. UBA1916; assembly: GCA_002337385.1. Taxonomy (GTDB): domain Bacteria; phylum Pseudomonadota; class Alphaproteobacteria; order Sphingomonadales; family Sphingomonadaceae; genus Alteraurantiacibacter. Next base: position 168,171 of record DDFY01000003.1, on the reverse strand, counting down.
AGGGGTGATGGAGTTCCTCCTCATCAACCATCCGCTCGATTGCCCGATCTGCGACCAGGGCGGCGAGTGCGACCTGCAGGACCAGTCGGTCGCCTATGGCCGTGGCGGTTCGCGCTATCACGAGAACAAGCGCGCGGTGACCTCCAAGAACATGGGGCCGCTCATCAAGACCACGATGACGCGCTGCATCCACTGCACCCGCTGCGTGCGCTTCTCGGAAGAGATTGCGGGCGTGGACGAAATCGGCGCGCTCTATCGCGGCGAGGACATGCAGATCACCACCTATCTCGAGCAGGCTGCCAAGCACGAGATGAGCGCCAATGTGATCGACCTGTGCCCGGTCGGCGCGCTCACCAGCGCTCCCTATGCCTTTGAAGCGCGTCCGTGGGAGCTGAAGAAGACGCTCTCCATCGACGTGTCGGATGCGATTGGCGCCAACATTCGCCTCGACAGCCGTGGCCGCGAAGTGCTGCGCGCGCTGCCGCGGGTGAACGACGACGTCAACGAGGAGTGGATCAGCGACAAGGCGCGCTATCAGGTCGATGGCCTGACCCGCCGCCGCCTCGACAAGGTTTGGGTCCGCAAGGACGGCAAGCTGGCGCAGGCGAGCTGGGCGGAGGCCTTCGACGCCATCGCCGCCGTCAAGCCGGGCGCTTCGATTGCTGCGGTCGCGGGCGACCTGCTCGATTGCGAGACGATGTTCGCGGCCAAGGCGCTGCTCAAGGCGTCGGGCTCGGAGCTGATCGAGAGCCGCCAGACCGGCATGGACTACGATTGCAGCAACCTCGCAGCGATCAACTTCAACTCGACGCTGGTCGGCATCGAGAGTGCCGACGCGGTGCTGATCATCGGCGCGAACCTGCGCTGGGAAGCGCCGCTTGTGAACGTGCGGTTGCGCAAGGCGGCCAAGAAGGGCGCCAAGGTCTTCGTGGTCGGGCCTGAATGGGAACCGACCTATCCGGCAACCTTCCTCGGCGGCGACGCTTCGGTGCTGGGCAACCTGCCCACCGAACTGACCGAGGCCTTCAAGGCCGCCGAACGTCCCGCCGTGATCCTCGGTGCGGGCGGTTTTGCCGCCGGTGCGCATGCCAAGGCGCTCAGCCTCGCGCATGAGCTGGGCTGCGTGAAAGATGGCTGGAACGGCTTTAACGCGCTGCACATTGCGGCGGCGCGGATGGGCGCGGTGATGCTTGGCTTTGCGCAGAAGAGCGGCATCGCCGATCTGGTCGCGGCCAAGCCCAGGGTGCTGGTGGCATTGGGCGCGGACGAGGTCGACTTCGGCATGTTCCCTGAGAGCCTCAAGGTCTATATCGGCCACCACGGCGACAAGGGCGCGCATGCGGCCGACATCATCCTGCCTGCCTCGGCCTTCTCCGAGAAAGCCGGGACCTACGTGAACACCGAAGGCCGCGTGCAGATGGCTGACAAGGCGGTCTTCGCACCGGGTGACGCACGCGAGGACTGGACGATCCTGCGCGCTCTGGCCGACGCTCTGGGCGTTACGGTCGGGTTCGACAACTTCGACCAGCTGCGCGCGGGGATGATCGCCGAGGTGCCTGCGCTGGGCAGCGAAGGGCTGGCCGACTATGGCGCGCTGGCCAAGTCGGTGGCGGGCAATATGTCGCCCACGGGTTCGATCCCGAGCCCGATCAAGGATTTCTACCTCACCAACCCGATCGCCCGCGCCAGCGCGGTGATGCAGCAGTGCTCGAATGAACTGCTGCTGGGCGATGCCCTGAAGGAGGCCGCGGAATGACCGCAACTTTCATCGAATGGGGCATGGACGCAGGCTGGGCGATGATCGTCTCCGCCATTATCGGTTCGCTGCTGATTGCGCTGCCGCTGATGCTGGCTGTGGCCATGATCATTTATGTCGACCGCAAGGTCTGGGCCGCGATCAACCTGCGCCGCGGTCCGAACGTGGTTGGCCCCTTCGGCCTGCTGCAAAGCTTCGCCGACGGCCTCAAGGTTATGCTGCAGGAAACCATCCTGCCTTCGGCGGCGAACAAGGGCATCTTCCTGATCGCGCCGATCGTCACCTTCTCGGTGGCGCTGGCGGCCTGGGCGGTGATCCCGTTCGACGCGGGCGTGGTGCTGGCCGATATCAACGTGGGCCTGCTCTACATCCTCGCGATCAGCTCGCTGTCGGTTTACGGCGTGGTGATGAGCGGCTGGGCTTCCAACTCGAAATATCCGTTCTTCTCCGCCATGCGCGCCTCGGCGCAGATGATTTCCTATGAAGTCTCGATCGGCTTCATTCTCGTCTGCGTGGTGCTCTATGCCGGGTCGTTCAACCTTTCTGCCATTGTCGAGGCGCAGAAGGGCCATGGTCTCGGGATTATCAACGGCTACTGGTTCAACCTGCTGCTGTTCCCGATCTGGGTGATGTTCTTCATCTCGGCGCTGGCCGAAACCCAGCGCGTGCCGTTCGACCTTACCGAGGCCGAGTCCGAGCTGGTGGCTGGCTACCAGACCGAATATTCCTCGATGAGCTTCGCGCTGTTCTGGCTCGGTGAATATGCCAACATCCTGCTGATGTGTTCGCTGAACACGCTGCTGTTCTGGGGTGGCTGGCTGCCGCCGCTCGATATTCCGGTGCTCTATCTGGTGCCCGGTATCATCTGGTTCCTGCTGAAGACGTTCTTCTTCTTCTTCATGTTCAGCTGGGTGATGGCGACCGTGCCGCGCTACCGGTATGACCAGCTGATGCGGCTGGGCTGGAAAGTGTTCCTGCCGCTGAGCCTGTTCTTCGTGGTCGCCATCTCGGGCTGGCTGATGTTTACGCGTTACGGAGTGGCAGCATGACCGCCGCACAACTCATCAAGAGCTTCACCCTGTGGGAATTCCTGAAGGCCCACATGCTGACGCTCAAATATTTCTTCAAACCGAAGGTGACGATCAACTATCCCTTCGAGAAGAACCCGCTCAGCCCGCGTTTTCGCGGTGAGCATGCGCTGCGCCGTTATCCCAACGGCGAGGAGCGGTGCATCGCCTGCAAGCTGTGCGAGGCGACCTGCCCGGCGCAGGCCATCACCATCGAGGCCGAACCGCGTGACGACGGCAGTCGCCGCACCACGCGCTACGACATCGACATGACCAAGTGCATCTACTGCGGTTTCTGTCAGGAAGCCTGCCCGGTGGATGCGATTGTCGAAGGGCCGAACTTCGAATACGCGACCGAAACGCGCGAAGAACTGCTTTACGACAAGGCAAAATTGCTGGCGAACGGGGACAAGTGGGAGCGGGCCATCGCCGCGAACCTTGAAGCCGACGCGCCCTACCGCTAACCGCGCGACCAGACTGACGGGGCTCTATGCTACAGATCATCGCCTTTTACCTGTTCGCCGCGCTGGTGATCGCCAGCGGAGCGATGACCATATTCTCCCGCAACCCGGTTCATTCGGTGTTGTGGCTGATCCTCGCGTTCTTCAACGCGGCGGGCCTGATGGTGCTGCTGGGCGCCGAATTCATCGCCATGCTGCTGGTGATCGTTTACGTCGGCGCGGTCGCGGTGTTGTTCATGTTCGTCGTGATGATGCTCAACATCGACTTCGCCGAACTGCGCGCCGGGTTCATGAAGAACGCGCCGCTGGGCGTGGTGATCGCCTTGGTGCTGGTGTGCGAACTGGTGCTCGGCCTTGGGGCCTATCGCGCCGGGATCATCGAGCTCGGCACGCCTTCGGGAGAGGTGCTGCTGGGTGAGACCAACATCGCCCAGATCGGCGAGCTGCTTTACGGGCGCTATCTGTTCCTGTTCGAGAGTGCGGGCATCATCCTGCTGGTCGCCATGATCGGCGCCATCGTGCTGACCCACCGCGAACAGCGCAGCCCGCGTGGCCACCAGAACATCGCCAAGCAGAACGCACGCCGTCCTGACGAGGCGACCGAACTCAAGCAGCCCGGTGTCGGGCAGGGGGTCGAGCTATGATCGGCATCGAACACTATATCGTCGTCAGCTCGATCCTGTTCGTGCTTGGCGTCCTGGGGATCTTCCTCAACCGCAAGAACATCATCGTCATCCTGATGGCGATCGAGCTGATCCTGCTTTCGGTGAACATCAACCTGGTGGCCTTCAGCGCCTTCCTGGGCGACCTGACCGGGCAGATATTCGCCATGTTCGTGCTCACCGTTGCGGCGGGCGAAGCGGCCATCGGCCTTGCCATTCTCGTTATCTACTTCCGTTCGCGCGGCACGATCGCGGTGGACGATGTCAACCGGATGAAGGGATAGACCTTTGCAGACCTCCATCCTGATAATTGTGTTTGCGCCCTTGCTGGCGGCGATCGTCGCCGGGCTGGGCAACCGCAAGCTGGGCAATGTGCCGGCCAAGGTGATCACCACCGGCGCACTGTTCATCGCCTGCGGGTTCAGCTGGCCGATCTTCCTCCAATTCCTCGGCGGTGACGTCCCGGCGACCGTGGTGCCCGTGCTCAAGTGGGTGCAGTCGGGCACGATGACCTTCGACTGGGTGCTGCGTGTCGATACGCTGACCGCGATCATGCTGGTGGTCGTCACGAGCGTGTCTGCGCTCGTGCACCTTTATAGCTGGGGCTACATGTCCGACGATCCGGACCAGCCGCGCTTCTTCGCCTATCTCTCGCTGTTCACCTTCGCGATGCTGATGCTGGTGACCGCGAACAACCTGGTGCAGATGTTCTTCGGTTGGGAAGGCGTGGGTCTCGCGTCGTACCTGCTGATCGGCTTCTGGTTCAAGAAGCCCAGCGCCGGAGCTGCTGCGATCAAGGCCTTCGTAGTCAACCGCGTGGGTGACCTTGGCTTCATGCTCGGCATCTTCGGCACTTTCCTGGTGTTCCAGACCACCTCGATCCCCGAGATCCTCGATGCTGCGCCGGGCATGGCGGGCAGCACGATCACCTTCCTCGGCATGCGCTGGGATACGATGACGATCCTGTGCCTGCTGCTGTTCGTCGGTGCGATGGGTAAGTCGGCGCAGCTTGGCCTGCACACCTGGCTGCCCGACGCGATGGAAGGCCCGACCCCGGTCTCCGCGCTGATCCACGCCGCCACCATGGTGACGGCGGGCGTGTTCATGGTCTGCCGCTTGTCGCCGATGTTCGAGGCGGCTCCCGCCGCGCTCACCGTGGTGACCATCGTGGGCGGCGCAACCTGCTTCTTCGCCGCTACCATCGGCACCACGCAGTGGGACATCAAGCGCGTGATCGCCTACTCGACCTGCTCGCAGCTCGGCTACATGTTCTTTGCTGCCGGTGTCGGCGCCTATGGCGCGGCGATGTTCCACCTGTTCACGCACGCCTTCTTCAAGGCGCTGCTGTTCCTCGGGGCTGGCTCGGTCATCAACGCCATGCACCACGAGCAGGACATGCGCTATTACGGCGGCCTTCGTAAGCAGATCCCGATCACCTTCTACGCCATGCTTGCGGGCACGCTCGCGATTACCGGCGTTGGTATCGTTGGGGTGGCCGGCTTTGCGGGCTTCTACTCGAAGGACGCGATCCTCGAAGCGGCCTTCGCTTCGGGCACTTCGGCGGGCAATGCTGCCTTCTGGCTCGGCACCGTGGCCGCGCTGCTGACGAGCTTCTACTCGTGGCGTCTGCTGTTCCTCACCTTCTGGGGCAAGCCGCGCTGGATCGAGAGCGAGCACATCCAGCACACCGTCCACAAGACGCCGGAACAGGCGGGCGAAGACACCACCGGTGGCTATCACCCGCATGAGAGCCCGATCCCGATGCTCATTCCGCTGTGCGTGCTGTCGGTCGGTGCGGTGCTTGCGGGCGCAGTGTTCACGCATTCGTTCATCGAGGACGAGAGCTTCTGGAACGGCGCCATCGCCTTCAATGAGCACCTGATTCATTCCATGCATGAGGTGCCCATGTGGGTGAAGATGTCGGCGAGCATCGCCATGGTGATCGGCTTCGTCGTGGCCTGGTATGGCTATATTCGTAAGCCTTCGATGCCAGCGGCTGCCGCACAGCAGCTCGGCCCGATCTACCGCTTCATTTACCGCAAGTGGATGTTCGACGAGCTTTACGACTATGTGTTCGTGAAGCCCGCCTTCTGGCTCGGCCGCCTGTTCTGGAAGGCTGGCGATGAGGGTACGATCAATCGCTTCGGCCCCGATGGCGCGGCATGGCTTGTCATGCGCGGCTCGGGTCTCGCTGCCCGGGTGCAATCGGGCTATCTCACCAGCTACGCGCTGGTCATGCTGCTCGGCCTTGTTGCCGCCATCACCTGGGTGTTGTTCTGATGGGGGGCTTTCCGATCCTTTCCGCCATGCTGCTGGTGCCGCTCGTCGGTGCCATCGCCTGCCTGTTCTCCGAGGCCAAGACGGCGCGCATGATCGCGCTGATCGCGACGCTGGTCGACCTCGTACTGGGAATCGTGCTGTGGATGAACTTCGACGTGGGCGGCGCCCAGTGGCAGTTCACCGAACGCGCCGCGCTGTTCGCAGGGTTTGACTATGCGCTCGGCATCGACGGCATTGCGTTGATGCTGATCATGCTCAGCGTGTTCCTGATGCCGGTCTGCATCGGGGCCAGCTGGACCTCGATCACCAAGCGCGTGGGCGAATACATGGCCGCCTTCCTGCTGATGGAAGTGCTGATGATCGGCGTCTTCGCGGCGCAGGACATCCTGCTGTTCTACATCTTCTTCGAAGCTGGCCTGATCCCGATGTATCTGATCATCGGCATCTGGGGCGGTGACAACCGCATCTACGCTTCATACAAGTTCTTCCTTTATACGCTGCTCGGCTCGGTGGTGATGCTGATCGCCATCCTGTGGATGGTGATCGAGTCTGGCACCACCAGCGTTCCCGCGCTGATGGTTTACGACTTCCCGCCTGAGGCGCAGACCTGGCTCTGGCTCGCCTTCTTCGCCAGCTTCGCGGTGAAGATGCCGATGTGGCCGGTCCACACCTGGCTGCCGGATGCGCACGTGCAGGCCCCCACGGCCGGTTCGGTGATCCTGGCGGGCGTGCTCCTGAAGCTCGGCGGCTACGGCATGATCCGTTTCAGCCTGCCGATGTTCCCCGATGCTTCGGCGCAGTTCATGTGGCTGATCTTCGCGCTGTCGATGATCGCGGTGGTCGTCACCAGCCTGATCGCGCTGGTCCAGCACGACATGAAGAAGCTGATCGCCTATTCCTCGGTCGCGCATATGGGCATCGTGACGGCGGGCCTGTTCGCCTTCAACGTCCAGGGGCTTGAGGGCGCCATGGTCATGATGCTGAGCCACGGCCTCGTGTCCGCCGCGCTGTTCCTGTGCGTGGGCGTGATCTACGATCGGCTGCATACCCGCGAAATTTCGCGCTATGGCGGCATTGCGATCAATATGCCGGCCTATGCGACGATCTTCCTGTTCTTCACTATGGCCAGCATCGGCCTGCCGGGTACCAGCGGCTTCGTCGCCGAGTTCCTGAGCCTCGCGGGCGTTTACCAGGCTTCGAGCTGGGCCGCCTTCGTGTGCACCACCGGCATCATTCTGGGCGCTGCCTATATGCTTTACCTCTATCGCCGCGTCGCCTTTGGGCCGCAGGTCAACGAAGACGCCGCTGCCATGCCCGACATTTCGATCCGCGAATATTTGCTGCTGGTGCCAATCGTGCTCGCGACCTTGTGGATGGGCGTCTATCCGGAGAGCTTCCTGGCCCCGATGCGGCAGGATATCGCCGTGCTTGATGCCCGCCTGGCAAGCGCAGCGCCGCAGGGCGATGCGCACTTCGAAATGGGGAAGGGTACGCCCGCCGAAGAAGCCCATGCTGAAGGGGAGGCCCACTGATGGAACTCTCGTACTCGCTCGGCCTCGTCCTGCCCGAACTGATCCTGTCGCTGTCGGGCCTGGTTATGCTGCTGTTCGCCGCCTGGGGTGGTGACCGGCTTTCCAGTGCCATCTCGATCGCCTGCTGCGTGGCGCTTGGCGCGGCCTTCGCGCTGACGGCACCGGGCGTCTGCGCCGGGGCCTCGGGCCCTGCCACCGTCGCCTTCTTCGGCCAGTTCAGCGCCGACGCCTATGGCGGCATGGCCAAGCTGATGATCTATGCCGCCAGCGGCGCGGCCCTGATCGTGGCCCCGCGCTATTTCGAGCGGCTTGGTGAGATGCGCGCCGAATATCCGGTGCTGATCCTGTTCGCTGCCCTCGGCATGAGCATCATGGTCTCGGCGACCGATCTGCTGACGCTGTACATCGGCCTCGAGCTGAACTCGCTGGCTTCCTACGTGCTGGCAAGCTTCCTGCGCTCGAACGAAAAGTCGGCCGAGGCTGGCCTCAAGTACTTCGTGCTGGGCGCGCTGGCATCGGGCATCCTGCTGTTCGGCATGAGCCTGACCTATGGCTTTACCGGCGGCACCAGCTTTGCTGGTATTCAGGCGGCAGCTGCTGCGGGCCCGATGAGCACCGGCATGCTGTTCGGGCTGATTTTCGTGCTGGCGGGTCTCGCCTTCAAGATCAGCGCAGTGCCGTTCCACATGTGGACCCCCGACGTCTACGAAGGCTCGCCCACGCCGGTGACGATGTTCTTCGCCAGCGCGCCCAAGGTGGCGGCGGTGGTGCTGCTTGGCCGCGTGGCGGTCGAGGCCTTCGGCGCGCAGGCAGACGCCTGGCGTCAGGTGGTGATCTTCGCCGCGATCGCCTCGATCGTGGTCGGTGCGCTGGGCGCGATCGGACAGAAGAACCTCAAGCGTCTGCTCGCCTATTCGTCGATCAACAACGTCGGCTTCCTGCTGATCGGCCTTGCCGCCGCCACCCAGGCAGGCCTTGCCGCCATGCTCGTTTACCTCGCGATTTACGTGGTGATGACCGTCGGCAGCTTCTCCGCGCTGCTGATGCTGCGCGATAGCGAGGGCAACCAGCTGGAAACCTTCGCCGATATTTCGGGCCTGTCCACGACCCGTCCGGCGCTGGCCTGGTGCCTGCTGCTGATCATGTTCAGCCTAGCCGGTATCCCGCCGCTGATGGGCTTCTGGGGCAAGCTGGTGGTGTTCTGGTCGGCGGTCGAGGCAAACCTGCTCGCACTCGCCGTGCTCGGCATGGCAGCGAGTGTGATCGGCGCGTTCTATTACCTCAAGTTCGTGAAGGTGATGTTCTTTGACGAACCGGCTGACCGGGTGACCGGCAAGGCCGACGGTGCGAACTGGGTGCTGCTGGCTGTCTGTGCGGTGCTGATCTCGCCGATCGGCTATCTGCTCACGAACTGGTTGGTGTCGATTGCCAACACGGCGGCAGGATCGCTCCCGCTGGCGGGATAGGGCGCATGTGCAGATAGAGACCATCGGCGAAACCGGCAGCACCAATGCCGATCTCGCCGCGCGCGCCATGGCCGGTGAGAACCTGGCCGAGGGCTATTGGCTGGTGGCTGACCGTCAGACTGCAGGGCGCGGGCGGCAGGGTCGCCAATGGCTTGATACGCCGGGCAATTTCATGGGCTCGACCATTGTCCGGCTGCAGCCTGACGATCCGCCAGCGATGCAACTGAGCATGGTGGCCGCGCTCGCGCTGCTCGAAACCGTGCTTCAACGCTTGCCCGATCCCACGCGTGTCCGGCTGAAATGGCCCAATGATGTGCTGCTCGATGGAGCCAAGTTCAGCGGTATCCTGCTTGAGCGGGTGAAGAGCTATGCCGTTGTCGGCATCGGCGTGAACCTGCTGGCCGCACCGCAGATTACTGGGCGGACAACGCGCGCGCTTGCTGAGCTGGGGCCCGCACCGCAGCGCGATGCTTTTGCCCGCGAACTGGCCGCCGCCTTTGCCGCGGAGCTTGGCCATTGGCGCACGCAGGGCGGAGACGATCTGCGCCGCCGCTGGTTGGCCGCCGCACACCCGCTTGGCACTCCTCTCGTCGTCCACGATGAGCAGGGGCAGACCGTATCGGGCGCGTTCGCTGGCCTTGCCGAAGACGGGGGACTGATCCTTCGCTTGGACGATGGCGCCACCCGTGTCATTCACGCAGGCGATGTGACCGAGGAGAAGGGCTGATGCTGCTCGCGATTGATGTTGGCAATACCAATGTCGTGTTCGCGCTGGTCGAGGACGGCGATGGGGAGTGCGGATACACGATCCGCACCCGCTGGCGCATAGCCACCGACGCGCGTCGCACCGCCGACGAATATGCCGTCTGGCTGGTGCAGCTCATGAGCATAGAGGGGATCGACCGTACCGCGGTGAGCGAGGTCATCATCGGCTCGGTGGTGCCGCGTGCGGACCATAACCTCACGGTGCTGGCGCAGAAGTATTTCGGGGTCGAGCCGGTGTTCGCCGGGCAGGGCAGCGCGGCCTGGCAATTCGAGATCGATGTCGAGCAACCCAGCTCGCTCGGCGCGGACCGCGCGCTTAACTGTATCGCCGCGCACAAGCTGATCGGCGGCGACCTGATCGTGGTCGACTTCGGCACGGCCACCAAGTTCGAGGCGGTTGATTTCAACGGCGCCTACAAGGGCGGCATTATCGCCCCGGGCATCAACCTTTCGCTAGACGCGCTGGTGGGCAAGACGGCCAAGCTTCCGCGCATCGCTATCGCGGCTCCGGCGAGCGACAGTGTGATCGGCCGCAACACCGAGGATCAGATGCTGATCGGGGTCTATTGGGGCTATGTGGCCATGATGGAGGGCCTGATCGCGCGCATGAAGGAAGAGATCGGCCGTCCGGTAAAGGTCGTAGCGACCGGCGGGCTGGCCGTGTTGTTCGACGAGCAAACCCGCGTATTCGACCGGATCGAACCGGAACTCACCCTGCATGGCCTCGCCATCCTTTCACGTCAGGCAAAGGCCTCATGAAAAAAGACTGTACCCCCGAAGACGAACTGCTTTTCCTCGCGCTCGGAGGATCGGGCGAGATCGGGATGAACCTCAACCTCTACGGGTGCCGTGGCAAGTGGCTGATGGTCGATCTCGGCATGAGTTTTGGCGCGGCGGAATATCCGGGCACCGAGCTGATGTTCCCCGATCCCGATTTCATCGAGGAGCGGCTCGACGACCTGATCGGCATCGTCCTCACCCACGCGCATGAAGACCATATCGGCGCGATTCCCTATTTCGCTGCCGATTTTGGCGTGCCGCTTTATGCCACTCCCTTCACCGCCGAGCTGATTCTGCGCAAGTTGCAGGAAGCCGGGCTGGTCGATGCGGTGGAGCTGAACGTGATCTCCGAAGATCACGGTTCGATCAATCTCGATCCCTTTACCATCACCTATATCCCGCTCGCGCACTCAATTGCCGAGGGCAATGCGCTGCTGATCGAGACCCCGTTCGGCCACGTGTTCCACACCGGTGACTGGAAGCTCGATGACGAGCCGCAGATCGGCACCCCGGCCACCGAGGAGGAACTGACCGAGATCGGCAACGAGGGCGTGCTGGCGCTGGTTTGCGATTCGACCAATGTGTTCAACGAGGCCACGGCGGGCTCGGAGGGCGAAGTCTATCGCGGGCTGCTTGAAGAAATTTCGCTTCATCGCGGCAAACGCGTGCTGGTCACGACCTTCGCCTCCAACGTCGCGCGGCTGCAGACGCTCGGCGCGATTGCCGAGCAGACCGGGCGGCGCCTGTGCGTGGCTGGGCGCTCGCTTGATCGGATCATCGAGGTGGCGCAGGCGAACGGCTATCTCGCCGATCTGCCCGAACTGGTCGACTTTGACGAGGCCATGGGCTTGCCGCGCGGCGAGGTGCTGATCCTCGCGACCGGCGGACAGGGCGAACCGCGCGCCGCTCTCGCACGTGTTGCCGAGGACAACCATCCGTTGAAACTCGTCGCGGGTGACGTGGTGCTGTTTTCGAGCCGCCAGATCCCCGGCAACGAGCTGGCCATCGGCCGCGTGCAGAACATGCTGGCCGAGCGCGGGATCACGATGGTGACCGACCGGCAGAGCGAGATCCACGTTTCGGGCCATCCCGGTCGGCCCGATCTTGAAGCGCTCTATGGCTGGCTGCGTCCGGAAATTCTGGTGCCTGTGCATGGCGAGATCCGGCACATGCAGGAACAGGCCCGGCTCGGCGCGCGCTGCGGGATCGAGCACAATGTGTTCCAGAAGAACGGCGACATCGTGCGCCTCGCGCCGGGCGCACCCGGCAAGATCGGCGAGATTCATACCGGACGGCTAGTGCTCGACGGGGACATCATCGTGCCCTCCGATGGCGAGGCTGTCACCATGCGCCGCCGCCTGGCGCGCGACGGCATCCTGATCGTGGTGCTGGGCGACGGTGACGGGGTTCGCGTTGAGGGCGTTGGCCTTCCGCTCGACGAGGATTATCCCGCTTTCGTTGCCGAGGCACGGGCCGATATTCTCACCGCCATTGGCAAGCTGCGCGGCCCTGAACGCAAGAGCGAGGACGCTATTGCCGAAGCCGCACGCCTTGCCGCGCGCCGCTGTGCACAGCGCTGGTCGGGCAAGAAGCCGCAGACGCGCGTGATCCTGTCCAGAACCCCGGAAGCTTGAGATGCAACTTACCTCGATAATCGCGATCTACGGCCTGTTCTGGGTGCTGAGCGCGTTCCTGATGCTGCCGTTCGGTGTGCAGACTGCCGATGAGGCGGGCATTGAGAAGGTGCCCGGCCAGGCCGACAGCGCACCTGCACACTTCAACGGGTTGAAGGTGGTGGTGCGCGCGACGATCCTGGCCGCGGTGCTGTGTGCGCTGTTCGTCGCCAACTACACCGAAGAATGGGTGACGATCGACGACATCAACCTGTTCGGTCAGCCGCCCGAATAAGGAAAGCTCGCCTGTGCTGGGGCCTGCGCGAGGTTAGTCGCGCAGGCGGTCAATCGCCTGTGCCAGCATCACATAGAGCTTGCCCACATCCGACGACAGCAGCGTCACTGCCACGGCATTGCCGTCGCGGGTGGACAGGATGTTGCGCAGCATCGCCTCGAAGTCATGGATGTAGCGGTTGACCGTTTCGCGGAAGTCGCTGTCGTCGGAGTAGATCTCGTGCACCGAGCGGGCCTCCTGCTTGTCGAGCAGGCGTACCGCGCGGCGCGTGAAGATGCCGCGATCGCCGCGCAGGTATTGCGCCCATTGCGTGTCGGCCACTTCGTCTTCGAAGGCGCGCGAAATGTCGATAGCCGAGGAGTTGAGCGCCTCGGTGATCGCCGCCATGCGCCGGGTGAAGTCGTGATCGATTTGCTCTTCGGCTTTTTCGCGCGCGGTGGCGACGCGCTGTTCGAGGTTGCCCGTCAGTTCGTTGACGGCAGCCAGTTGGTCGCGCATCTGGCGCGCGCTCTCGCGGCTGACTTCGGCGGCATGTTGGGCTGCTTCTTCCAGTTCGGAAATGGTCGCCTTGGCTTCGCGGCCAAGCGCCTCGGCAATGGCGGCATTGCTGTCGCGCGCGATGGCATCGGCCACTTCGCGAATGGCTTCGCCCTGATCGGTGCGCAGGTTCTCCACCGCGGCTTGCGAGCCCGCCGTGAGCGACGCAATCGCTGCTTGCAGTTCGCCGGTGGTCTGCTCGGCGAGCGCCTTTGAGCGCTCCGCCACTTCGGCCAGCTGTGTCTCAAGGCGTTGCAGCAGGTCAACGGCGCCGGTGCCATCCTGCTTTGCCGCCTCTACATGGCCAGCAACCACGGCCCCGCGTGCTTCGGCATCTTTCAGGAGATCGCCCAGCCTTTGAGCGTGATCGTGGAAGCCGCTCAGGCGTTCGTGGGCTTCGGCGATGGCGTTGCTCAGTTCGCCCTCGGCGTGGTTCCTGCTCGACTGCAGGATTTCGAGCATGCGCACGCTGTCGCTGGTCAGTCCGGCCACGGCCCTGCTGTTGTCGTCGAGCGTTCGGCGGCTTGCGGACAGGCGCCCTTCAAGCTGCTCGATCGAGCTGGCGATGTCCACATTGGTTTCGTTGAAGCGGTTGGCGAGGTCCGCGATGCCGGCATCGATGTCTGCAACCCGTTCCGCGAGGCTTTCGCCCCGCTGTGCCAGTTGCTCGACATGAGCGAGGTGGGCTTCCTCGCGGGTGCCGATCTGTTCGTCGAAATGCGCCATGCGGTGCTCAAGCGCGGCCAGCGCTTCACGTTCGCGGCGGCCGGCTTCTTCCCGCCGTCGGGCAAGATCGGTCTCGAAGTCCGTAACCCCTTGGGCAAGTGACGCATCGAGCCGGGCGGCTTCCTCGGCCAGCGCGGAAAGGCGGCCACGCGCATTGGTCATCGCCTGCTCGTCGGTCGAGGAGACGCGTTCGATCGCCTCGGTCAGCCGGACTTCGAGCGAATCGATCATGTCGCCCAGTTCCTTGCTGGCATCATCGCGGCTTTCGCGCATGCGGGCGAGGACACGGTCGCATTCGTTCGCAAGCAAGTTCACCCGCTCGCGGATCTGCGCGACGTTGGTTTCTTCAATCTTGATCAGCTGGTCGTGGCGCGCATCGAGGAACTCTACGAACTTTTCCGCGCGTGCTTCGGTTTCGGCAAGGGCCTGCTTGTCGCGCTCATGAATCTCGCGCTGGAAGTCTTCGCTCTGACGATTGATTTCGGCGAAGGTCGTGAGCGCGCCGCTGCCGAGCTGATTGGACTGCTCTTCGAAATTGGCGAGGGTCTCGGTGACCAGCGTGGTGATCTTCTTCACGTGGGCCTCACCGGCCGCGCTGTGATCCTCCAGCTGCTTCATCGAGGTGACGAGGCATTCCATCTGGTGGTTGGCGACGTTGCCGACACTGCCGATCTGGTTGGTCATGTCGCGCGCCGAATTGGCGAGGACCGGCAACTGATCGCGCAGCTGCTCCATGTTGGCGACGGCTGATTCCCCGACCTGACCGATCCGGTCGACCTTGTCGCCATTGGTGGAAATCAGCCCCTGCAAGGTCTCTGCACTGGTTGAAAGCCGCTCGGCGGCGACACGCCCGAGCGATTCCAGATCGCGCGACTGCGAAGCGATGAAGTCGCGCGCCAGGCTCAGTTCGCGATTGATGACGGTCAGCCGCGCCTCCAGCGCCGAGCTTTCCGCCGCCAGCGTCTGTGCCGTATCGGCGAAGCGGCGCTGTTCCGCACGGCCGGTGCGCAGCAGCGCCTGCAACATCAGCCCCAGCAGCAGCAGTGGGACCACCAGTTCGAAGAGGTTCGAGACCCACATGGAAGGTGTGGCCCCGCCGGTCAGGCTATCGAGCCGCGCCCAGACGAATATCCCGACCCAGCCTGCCATGAGCGCCACGAACAGGGCGGTGAGCATCCGGTCACGCGCCGAAGAGCTGGCGATTTCCTCGTCTTCCCAGACTTCCTCGTCGGCGGTCTGATACTCCTGAGAGGCCTCGTCGCTCGCATACGCGCTGCTGGTTTCAGCCATTTCTGCCGAGGAATTGGTCATGTCTGTGTCGCCTACTACGAGGGCTCGTTTGCGGTTCGTCATTGGCTTGATTTATCACACCCGACCCTTGGAGAAACCCCGACTTAACATCTGATCCCCATATTCACCATCATGGCTTACGAATCAGGTAGCTTCGAAGCGGCGATTGCCGCAGCCTCGGGAGAGGATGCAGAGTTGCACGCGCAGCTCATTGCAGGCTTTGTCGAGAGCGTGCAGACGCAGATTGACCTGCTTGGCCGTGCCCGCTGCGACGGCAACTGGGAAGTCGCGGCGATGCGGCTGAAGGACCTTGGTGCCAGCTTTCATGACGGGGAGCTGGTTGCTCTTGCCGAGCGGGCGCTCGACAGTGCACCGGGGGACCCGGTAGCCGTTCGTCATCTCATGGATTACTCGGTCCGGCTCACAGCGAAGATCTAAGCATTCGGGGGTGCTTGGCAGCGCCGGAGCAAGCGCCTAGCTAGGCGCCTATGAATCGCTCCAGGCCCTGTTGAATGCGCGCCGCTCTCATTATTCTGCAACCCGTCGGCGCTGCGCCCGCACCATCGGTGCTGGGGCGCAGCCTTGCCCTGCGCCAGCTCGATTTCGCACGCCACTGCGAGTGTGATGTGCTGCTGCTGCTCGCGCGCGGCGTGACCGGCGAGGCCAATGAACTGCGCCATGTTGCCGAAGACGCCGGAATGCGGGTGCAATTGCTGGGGAGCGCGGATGCGCTTTCCGGCGTGGTCAAACCCGGTGACAGCCTGCTGGTGATGCAGGAAGGCCTCCTGCCGTTCTGCCATGAAGCGACAGCGGCGCTGGTCGAAGGCAACTGCGTGGTCATTCTCGATGCCGGTCCCGGTACGCGGGCAGGCTTCGAGCGGATCGATATCGATCGAGCCTGGGGCGGCGCCTTGATGATCGACGGTGCGGCGCTGCGCCGCCTGTCGGCCTTGGGTGAAGACTTTGCCCCGGCCTCGGCTCTTTTGCGGATCGCGTTGCAGCAAGGGGCCTGCCAACAACGGCTCGATGCGGGCACGCTCGGCAGCGGCGAGTGGCAGCTGGTGGCGAGCGACGAGGACGCGGGGCGGGTTGAGCAGCTCTGGCTTGACCATATGCTCGAACGGCCCAGTCTGCTGCGTCCCACGGCCTGGCTCGCCCATCTACTGCTCCGGCCCTTTGCTGCGCGGCTTGCCAGCCGCTCGTCCGCCTGCTTCGGGATTGCCGCGGCGATGCTGGTGGTCCTGATCGGGGCGCTGGCGGCGGTTTACCTTGGCCATGTCGCGCTCGGCTTCGGTGCGATCCTTGTCGCGGTATTGCTGCCCGAGTTTGCGCGTCAGTTGGGGCAAGTCAGCGCCACACCCTCAGCCCCGCCGCGCAATTGGCCCTGGCTTGGCTGGCTGGTCGACATCACACTGGTGGCCGCGCTGGCGCTTCCCATCGAGGGGCCGTGGTATCGCATGGCCTTCGCCCCTCTGATGACGGGAGCAGCGCTGTTGCTGCTTGACCGCGCAGAGGTTCCGAAAGGGCTGGCGCTGGCGCGCGATCGCGGGATCGTGGCTGCCTTGGCCCTTGCTGCGAATATGCTGTTTCCGGCGGAAGAGGCCACCATGCTGCTGGCCGCGCTCTTGATGGCGGCCTTGCTGCTTTCCCGATTGCGTAAAACGCGCATAACGCAGACTTAACCAAAGTACCCTAAGGCCGGTGAAATGAGCGGAGATTCCCCCGGCATGCCGTCGATTGAACAGGTCGAGGACGTGATGCGTTTCGAGCTGTCGCGCGGTGACGCCTTGCTGGCGTCCGCACAGCCCGTGCTGACGCATCTGCTGACCAGTGGCGACCAGCTGCAGTTCAGCGACGAGATCATCGCGCGTGTTCGCGGCATGGCGACCCATGCGGCGCGGCAGCTGTTCGATGCATTGGCCGAAGCCGACGATACCCTTGATCGCGATGCCCTGCTGGCAAGTCATCGGGAGCAGCTGACCGAAACCATCCTGTCGGACAGCGGCTTTCTGGTGCACGCCCATGCTCTCGCGCTCGAAACGCAATGGGCGGACAAGCTGCACCATCGATGTGGGCTCGATCCGGTGCTGACCCCGTTCCTGCAGGAGCTCGCCGCATCGAGCGATGCCGAGGTTGCCGGCGCTGCCATGCACGTCCTCGCGTCGCAGGCGCGGTTCGTGCAGCAGCAACGGCGCATGGAGCTTGCTCTGGACGAATTGCCGGGCGACCTGTTCCATCGCTTGCTGCTGGCCATGCGGTCTTGCGACGATCTGCCCGAAGCGGCTGCCGAGCAGGCCGAAGCGCGCCTCCGGCAAGGTTTCGACGAAGCGAAGAGCCGGGCTGGCCAGATGGCACGGCTGCTGCTGGCGCTCGGTCAGAAAGCCGACCGGGCGCTCGCCATCGACCATTCGGGCCTGGCGCTGTTTGCCAGCGCACTGGCGAATGCCTCGAACCAGAGCCGCGACCTTGCGATCCATGCGCTGGGAGAAAACCAACTCGCCCGGCTAGCCCTCTCGTTGCGCGCGGCAGGGCTATCCCAAGGCGCGCTGGAAGCGCAGTTCCTGCTGTTGCATCCCGAGATCACCTTGCCACCGGGCTTTGACGGCCTCAGCGCGGAGCGCGCCGCTGCTTTGCTTGCTTCGGGACAGGCCACAGGCGAGTATTGAGGCGATGCCCGGAACCACCACCTTGCGGACCCGCGCGCAAACTGACGGCGCGGACCGACTGATCGCGGCCGAGGAGCCGCTTGCGGGCCTGCACGCGCGTTGCGGCGGTGAATTGCCCGGTGAGATAGTGGCTCCCGCGCTGCTCGAAGTGGTCCGCATGACGCGCGAATATGGCCTCAAACTGGCGCGACGCCTGCGCATGGCGGACGACCGCGAAGTCTTCAGCATGTGGGTGGAAGTGGAGCCCGAAGGCGAGGGGTGCCGGCTAGTCATTTCCAACTGGCGCAGCGAAGGTCCGCCTCCGGCAAGCGTCAACGGTGATGAGCACCGGATCGCCATGGCGCGCCACATGGCGGCGTTCAGCGCCCGGCTCGGCCCGCGACAGGAAGTGCTCGCCATCGACAATCACAGCGCGGAACTGGACGGATTGGCGCAGGCCATGATGGCCGGGGCAGGGCAGCCCTGGACCGATTTCGTCACGCTGGAGGGCAACGTCCACCAGCAACCGCTGCACTGGCGGCTGCTCGACGGGGCAAGGCTGCGAATAGCGGGACTGCCCCAGCTGTGGACGGCGCACCTGATCCCGCTAGGCAGCGGCGAACCGGGCAGCGGCGGCTTCGAGTTGCAGCTGGTGTCCGATGCGCCCACCACCCCGGAAGCTGCGAAGGCTGTGCCTGCGCCCGCGCTGCGCCAAAGCGGGATCGACCGCAAGATCGCGCCGGTGCTGCGCCAGCCTGTCTCGCGTATCATCGCCAATGCCGAAACGATCCGCTCGCAGCTGTCGGGCCCTCTGGCTGACGAATATACCGGCTATGCAGCTGACATCACGGCGGCGGGTGAACACTTGCTGGCCCTGATCGAAGACCTGACCACGCTCGAGATGATCGAGGACGACAGCTTCGCCCCGGCACCTGACGAGATTGACCTTGCCGACGTTGCCCGCCGGGCCGCCGGTATCCTCGGAGTGCGCGCACGTGAGCGCGGAATTGCGGTCGATGCGCCGAAGATCGGTGAGAGCGCTCCCGCCATTGGTGAGTTTCGCCGGGTGCTGCAGATCCTGCTGAATCTGCTCGGTAATGCGATCCGTTACGCTCCCGAAGGATCGTCGATCTGGCTCCGCGTGGAGAGTGAAGGCGACATCGCCAGCATCACCGTGGCCGATCAGGGCGAGGGTCTGAGCGCGGAGGAAAGCGAACGCGTGTTCACCAAGTTCGAGCGGCTCGGCCGCAGCGGCGATGGCGGCTCGGGCCTGGGGCTCTACATCTCGCGCCGTCTGGCCGAGGCAATGGGCGGGGCCCTGACAGTCGAAAGCGCGAAGGGGCAGGGTGCCCGCTTCACGCTTTCGTTACCGGCCGATAAGGCCGCCAATTCCTGATTTAGCTGGCGCTCAGGCGCCGGCCGGTCAACGCTTGTCGACCGGCACGTAGTCGCGCTGCGTCGGCCCGGTGTAGAGCTGACGCGGACGACCGATCTTCTGGCCGGGATCGGAGATCATCTCGTTCCACTGCGCCACCCAGCCAACGGTGCGGGCCAGAGCGAAGAGCGCGGTGAACATGGTGGTCGGGAAGCCGATCGCCGACAGGATGATGCCCGAGTAGAAGTCCACGTTCGGGAACAGCTTCTTCTCGGCGAAGTAGTCGTCCGACAGCGCCAGTTCTTCCAGTCGCAGCGCGGTTTCGAACACCGGATCGGTGACCTTGAGCGCATCGAACACCTCGCGCACGGTCTTCTGCATGACAGTCGCGCGGGGGTCGTAGTTCTTGTAGACGCGGTGGCCGAAGCCCATCAGGCGGAACGGATCGTTCTTGTCCTTGGCGCGCTCGATATAGTGCGGGATGCGATCGGGCGTGCCGATTTCCTGCAGCATGTTGAGCGCGGCCTCGTTGGCGCCGCCGTGTGCCGGGCCCCACAGGCAGGCGATGCCAGCCGCGATACAGGCAAACGGGTTCGCACCCGACGAACCGGCAAGACGTACGGTGCTGGTCGACGCGTTCTGCTCGTGGTCGGCATGGAGGATGAAGATCCGGTCCATTGCCTTCTCGACCGCCGGGACCACCTCGTATTCCTCGGCTGGAACGCCGAAAGTCATCTTGAGGAAGTTGCCGGTGTAGCTCAGCGAGTTATCGGGATAGAGGAACGGCTGACCCACGGCATACTTGAAGGCCATGGCCGCAATGGTCGGCATCTTGGCGATCAGGCGGTGGCTGGCGATGCGGCGCTGCACCGGATCGGCGATGTCGGTGCTGTCATGGTAGAACGCCGACAGCGCACCGACCACGCCGCACATGATGGCCATGGGGTGCGCATCGCGGCGGAAGCCGCGATAGAAGGTCATCAGCTGCTCGTGCAGCATGGTGTGACGGGTGATGGTGTTTTCGAAGGTGTCCAGCTCGCCCTTGCTCGGCAGCTCGCCGTTGAGCATCAGGTAGGAGACTTCCATGAAGCTCGAATGCTCGGCCAGCTGGCCAATCGGATAGCCGCGGTGCAGCAGCACGCCTTCTTCACCATCGATGAAGGTCAGCGCACTTTCGCAGCTGGCGGTCGAAGTGAAGCCAGGATCGTAGGTGAAGGCGCCGCTGGTGCCATAGAGCTTGCGGATATCGACGACGTCGGGTCCACAGCTTCCCTGCAACACCGGAAATTCGAGCGAATTGCCACCGATTTCGAGTTTCGCCTGCTTGTCAGCCAAAGCCTGTTCTCCTGTGTTAAATGATGTGTTCCTGCCGTCAGGACTGAGCCTGCGCGTCAATCCGCGCGAGGCTTTCGTCCCTGCCGAGCAGGACCAGCACATCGAAAATTCCGGGCGATGTCGTTTGCCCTGTCAATGCAGCGCGCAAAGGTTGCGCGAGCTTGCCAAGGCCGAGCCCCAAGTCTTCTGCGTAGGCCTTGAGATTGGCCTCCAGCGCCTCGGTTGTCCAGTCCTTCTCGGCCTTCAAACGCTCAGAAATCGTCGCCAATCGTGAGCGAGCCTCGTCATCGAGAAGTGTTGTCGCTTTTTCGGTCAGTTCGAGCGGGCGCTGGGCGAACAGAAAGCGTGCGCCGTCGGCCAGTTCGTTGAGATCGCGGGCGCGGGTTTTGAGCACGGGCATGGCCTCGGTCAGCAATGCTTCGTCGGCCTCAGGCCCGATCCGCTCTGCCACCAGCCGGGCAAGGCGGGCATCGTCGGCTTCGCGGATGAAGTTGCCGTTCATATTGGCCAGCTTCTTCAGATCGAACCGGCTCGGCCCCTTGTTCACGCCAGACAGATCGAACAGCGCAATGGCTTCCTCGCGGGTGAACTCTTCCTTGTCGCCGTGGCCCCAGCCGAGCCGCAGCAGGTAGTTGAACAGCGTTTCGGGCAGGATTCCCATCTGGTCGCGATAGGCATCGACGCCGAGCGCGCCGTGGCGCTTCGACAGCTTGGCGCCGTCGCTGCCATGGATCAGCGGGATATGGGCATAGACCGGCTCATCCCAGCCATCCTCGATGACCTGGCCCCCGTCGTTGCCGTTCATCGCCCGGATCAGCTGGATCTGGCGGAAAGCGTTGTTGAGGTGATCGTCGCCGCGGATGATGTGGGTGACGCCCATGTCGACATCGTCGACGACCACGGCCAGCATATAGGTGGGCGTGCCATCGGCGCGCAGCAGGATGAAGTCGTCGATCTCCTTGTTGGCGACCTTGACGCGCCCCTGCACGCTATCCTCGATCACCGTATCGTCACGGGTCGGAGCCTTCAGGCGGATGACAAAGGGAGCGCCTTCCGGCGCCTCGGACGGATCGCGGTCACGCCAGCGGCCGTCATAGCGCATCGGCTGCTTGTTGGCCCTCTGCTGCTCGCGCATCTCGGCCAGTTCCTCGGGCGTGGCGAAGCACTTGTAGGCCTTGCCTGCCTCGAGCAGCTTCATCGCGACCTCGGCGTGACGCGGCGCACGTTCGGACTGGAACACCGGCTCACCGTCGAACTCGAGCCCGAGCCAGTTCAGCCCGTCGAAGATGACGTCGATAGCCTCTTTGGTGCTGCGCTGCTTGTCGGTATCCTCGATCCTCAGCAGGGCCTTGCCGCCGCAATGGCGGGCGTAAAGCCACGAGAACAACCCGGTGCGAGCATTGCCGATGTGGAGAAAGCCGGTCGGGCTGGGCGCGAAGCGGGTGACGACTGGGCGATCTGTCGTGCTGCCTGCGCTTGCCATATTCACGTAATCCTGTCCTAATCTCATTGATGGCCACGCACTTGCCTCCGCAAGTCCCGCTGGGGGATGATCCGGCCAATGCTGCGACGCAGCAGCCGCATTGGCTGAGCCGTGTCTCTTTGTCCAGCCTTCCCGACGGCGCAGAGGCGTTCCTTGCCAATGCCGGGTTCGATCGGGGGCCGTGGCTGGCGGTGGCCTTTGCCGCGGGCGTTGCCGGGTGGTTCGTGTTGCCGGGCCCTGCGGCCTGGATCGGGACGATGGCTGCCGGAGCCATGGCAGCGCTGGGCGCGCTGGCACTTTGGCGTGGGCGCGAGGACCGGGCACGGTTGACGCTCGCCGTTGTCGCGATCGGCTTCCTGGTTGCAGCCGGGGTGGCAACAGGCTGGGCGCGCTCGGCTTTGGTCGGCACGCCGGCGTTCGAGCGACCGCTGTCGGCCAAGTTCGAGGGCAGGGTGCTCGAACGGATTGAGCAGCCGGCGGAGGAGCGCGTGCGGCTGGTACTCGCCATCCGCCATCCCGATACCGGCGAGCCTGCCAAGGTGCGCATCAACGTTCCGCTCAGTTCCGATGATCCGGCCTATCGCGAGGGCGCGCTGATCGCGTTTGGGGCGCGGCTGATGCCTCCGGCGTCGCCCATGCTGCCCGGTGGCTACGACTTTGCGCGCAGCGCCTGGTTCACTGGCTACGCGGCGACCGGCAGTGTGCAGGGCGACATCGCGCTGGTCGAACCGGCCAGCGGCGAGGAGGGCTGGTTGGCGAGCGTCCAGCGGCGGCTGTCGGCGCATGTGCGTAGTCAGCTGGGCGGCGCCTCGGGCACGATCGCGGCTGCCTTTGCCAGCGGTGACCGCGGCGCGATCGGCACGGCCGACGAGGTCGCGATGCGCGATGCGGGGCTCACGCACCTGCTCTCGATCAGCGGGCTGCATGTGAGCGCGGTGATCGCGGGCACCTACCTGCTGGCCATTCGCCTGTTGGCACTGTGGCCCTGGTTGACCTTGCGGATGCGGCTGCCGGTCGCGGCAGCGGCGCTCGCTGCGCTGGCGGGGATCGGATACACGCTCCTGACCGGCGCGCAGGTGCCCACCGTGCGCAGCTGCGTTGCCGCGCTGCTGGTGCTTGGCGCGCTGGCGTTGGGCCGTGCACCGCTGTCGCTGCGGATGGTGGCGGTGGCTGCGATGATCGTGCTGCTGCTTTGGCCCGAGTCCATCGTCGGGCCGAGCTTCCAGATGAGCTTTGCCGCTGTGATCGCCATCGTCGCGCTGCACAACTGCGCCTGGAGCAAGGCCTTCCTCGCCCCGCGTGAGGAACCGCGCCTCGCGCGTCTGGCGCGGCAGACGGCGATGCTGCTCATCACCGGCTTCGTCATCGAGCTGGCGCTGATGCCGATCGTGCTGTTCCACTTCCACCGCGCCGGGGTTTACGGCGCGCTTGCGAATGTCATCGCCATTCCGCTGGTCACCTTCGTCTCCATGCCGCTGATTGCGCTCGCGTTGGTTTTCGACCTGATCGGCGCGGGCGCTCCGGTCTGGTGGCTGGCGGGCCAGTCGCTTGACCTGATGCTCGCCATTGCTCACTTCACCGCCGCCCAGCCGGGAGCGGTGAAGCTGTTCCCGCATCCCGGCACCATGACCATGGCGCTGTTCGTAGCGGGCGGACTGTGGCTCGCGCTGTGGCAGGGCCGGGCGCGCGCCTGGGGCCTTGCACCGGTCGCGCTCGCCATGGGTCTGATGCTGACCACCCCGGTGCCCGATGTGCTCGTCTCAAGCGACGGGCGACACGTTGGGATCACCACTGCCGACCGGCGCCTCGTGATGCTGCGCGACACCGACAGCGCCTACACCCGCGACAACCTCATGCAGCTTGCCGGGGTCGAAGCCGAGCCGGTGGCAATGGCGGACTGGCCCGGAGCGCGATGCAGCCGCGAGTTCTGTTCGGTCACGCTCGAGCGGGGCGGCCGCGCCTGGCACCTGTTGCTCGCCCGAAGCGACCTTATCGTGGAGGAGCGGGCGCTCGCCGCGGCCTGTATGCGAGCCGACATTGTCGTTGCCGACCGCTGGCTGCCGCGCTCATGCCAGCCGCGCTGGCTCAAGGCCGATCGGCGGATGCTCGAAGCGAGTGGTGGGCTGGCGATCCAGCTTGACCCGCTCAATCTCACCACGGTGGCGCAAGGGCAGGGTGACCATGGCTGGTGGCGCGGCCGGGTCGGGGACTGAAGGAGCCCTGGCCGCGCCACCAATCAGGTGATTACGTGGCTCAGTGGTAACGCCGCAGCAAGCCTGCAAGCTTGCCCTGAACCTCGACTTCGGCGTCGGCATAGACCTGCGGTTGCATGGACGAGTTGGCCGGATCGAGCCGGATCTTGCCGCCATCGTGGTGCAGGTACTTGAGCGTTGCTTCTTCGCCGCGGATCAGCGCGACCACGATCTCGCCATCGCGGGCGGTGCTGGTCTTCTTCACCAGCGCGAAGTCGCCATCGAAGATGCCCGCTTCGATCATCGAATCGCCCGACACCTCGAGCGCATAGTGATCGCCCGAGCCAAGCAGCGCGGCGGGGACGGGCAGGGTGCGGCTGTCTTCCAGCGCCTCGATCGGTTGCCCTGCGGCAATCTTGCCGTGCAGCGGAATCTCGATCACGTCGTTGGCCGGAGCAGGCGCAACGGCCGGCGGTGTGGTCGCCTTGGCCAAGGCGTCCTTAGCGGCGCGACCGGCTGCAACGTTCTCGGGCATCTTCACCACTTCGAGCGCGCGTGCGCGATTGGCGAGACGCTGGATGAAGCCACGCTCCTCCAATGCGGAGATCAGTCGGTGAACACCCGACTTGCTCTTCAGATCGAGCGCCTCCTTCATTTCCTCGAAGCTGGGCGAAATGCCCGTTTCCTCAAGCCGCTGGTGGATGAATAGCAAAAGCTCGTGCTGTTTCGCGGTCAACATGGTGCCACTCCGTCAAACAGTCCCAAATCGGGAACCAATGAGGAACATCTATGGAACGATTGCGACCAAGTCAAGTCCATCCGCCACCGCTGAGGAGATAGACAGGGACCATGTCACCAGCCTTCGTTTCGCCGGCGTGGGCAGGCCGCGCAATCAGCGCTTCGCTCGCCGCCAGCGCGCGCAGGGCCGAGGAGTCCTGTTGGCCGAGCAGCGCCACCCCGCCATCACCCATCCGTGCACGCACGAACTCGGCGCGGCTGCCTGTTGGCGGCAAGGTATCGAGTGTGGGCAGGGTGATCGCGCGCGGCAAGGGCTGGGCAGCACCCGCCAGTCGCCGCAGCAGCGGGAGGAGGAACAGGTAGGCCGTGACCATGCTCGAGACCGGATTGCCCGGCAGCCCGACCACGAACTGCGCGCCCTTGCGTGCGATCAGCAGCGGCTTTCCGGGCTTCATCGCGATCCGCCAGAAGGCGATCTCCGCGCCCCATTCCTCCAGCGCAGGCCGCACGAGGTCATGATCGCCTACCGAGGCGCCGCCGCTGGTGACGAGCACATCGGCCTTGTCCGCCTGCGCCAGTGCGGCGCGCATAGCCTCCATCGTGTCGGGCACGGGGCCGAGTCGGTCGATCCCGCTGACCAGTCCCTTGCACATCGCGGCGAGCATAGCGCCGTTGCTGGCGGGGATTTGGTGCGGTGCGGCGGCTTCCGGGTCGGCGGCCAGTTCGTCGCCGCTATCGAGCACAGCGATGCGCGGCAGTCGGCCCACTTCCAGCGAGCCGTGTCCGCCAGCGAGCGCCAGTGCCAGTGCGGCGGGCGACATGCGCGCGCCTGCGGCCAGCAGCGTGTCACCATGGGTGAAGTCGAGACCCTTGCGGCGTATGTGGCGCGCGGTGGCACTGTCCTCGCCGTTCAGACGCAGGGCATCGCCCTCACGCACGGCGTTCTCCTGCAGCAGCACCGCGCCGTCACCCGGCGGCATCAGCGCGCCGGTCGAGATGCGGATCGCCTCACCGGGTGCCAGTCCCCGTCCGAATGGATGGCCCGCCGCGCTTTCACCCACGACTTGCCATGGCCCCAACAGCTCATCGGCGCGCACGGCATAGCCGTCCATCGCCGAGAGGTCCGCCGGGGGCTGCGTGCGGTTCGCCGTAAGCGGGCTCGCCAGATAGCGCCCGGCCACCTCGCCCGTGGGCAGGCGTTCACTCCCCAATGGCTCGGCCATGGCGAGCAGGCGGGCCTGTGCCTCCTCATGCGGGATCGGGGGTGGGACCTGGCTCATTCGCTGTCCGCGTGCCAATCGCCGCTCTTGCCGCCGGTCTTGGTGAGCAGGCGGACCTGTTCGATCACCATGCCCTTCTCCAGCGCCTTGGCCATGTCGTAGATCGTCAACAGCGCGAGCGAGGCGGCGGTCAGCGCTTCCATCTCCACGCCGGTCTTGCCGGTGAGGGCTGCACGCGCGGTGACGCGGATCGCGCTGTCCTCGAAGGCGAAGTCGATGCTCACCGTGTCGAGCGCCAAGGGGTGGCACAGCGGGATCAGCTCGCCGGTCTTCTTGGCGGCCATGATCCCGGCGATGCGCGCCGCGGCAAGCACGTCGCCCTTGGGGCCCGAGCCGTCGCGCACGGCGGCAAGCGTTGCGGGTTGCATGGCGATGCGCCCTTCGGCGGTGGCGGAACGCTGGGTCGGCGCCTTTGCGCCGACATCGACCATGCGCGCAGCGCCGGTCTCGTCGAGATGGGTCAGTTTGCTCATGGCCGTGCTCCATTGGCCGGACTGGCGTTTCGCGCAAGGTGGAACAGGTGTGACAGTGTCCTGACGAGAATTTTCTTACGCGGCGCAAAGGGGCTGCGGGGCGGGCTCATGGCGGAGAATTTTGCAGGAGTGGTCATGGCCTGATGGTGGCACATGGCGGCGTTGTAGGACAGGTGGCAGCGCGGGCAACCGCTCGGCTAGAACAGCCGCACACCGTTTGCGACCTGTTGATCGGGCGCGAACAGCACCACCTCGCCCTCGGCATCGGGAAAGCCGAGCACCAGCACTTCGCTCATCATCGGGCCGATCTGGCGCGGCGGGAAGTTCACAACGGCGGCGACCTGTCGTCCCACCAGCTCTTCGCAGGTGTAGTTGACCGTGATCTGCGCCGAGCTTTTCTTCTCGCCAATGACAGGCCCGAAATCGAGCGTCAGCCGGAAGGCGGGCTTGCGCGCCTTTTCGAAGGGTTCGGCAGCGATGATCGTGCCCACGCGGATATCCACCGCGAGGAACTGGTCGAAGCCGATCTGGTCGGCAATCGGGGCATCGGCATCGTGCAGCAGGTGCATGGGGTTAGCCCTCCAGCAGTGCGCGTGTGGCGGCCGTGACGTCATCCTGCCGCATCAGGCTTTCGCCCACGAGGAAGCAGCGCACGCCAGCCTTGGCGAGTCGCTGGCAATCGGCATGGTCGCGAATGCCGCTTTCGCCCACCAGCAGCGCGCCTTCGGGCGCGAGCGGGGCAAGCCTTTCTGTGGCGGCGAGATCGGTGTTGAAGGTTTTCAAATCGCGGTTGTTGACCCCGATCAGGCGCGACTTGAGGTGCTTTTCCGCACGCTCCATCTCGGCCTCGTCGTGGACCTCGACCAGCACGTCCATCCCGCAGGAGAAAGCAGCGCTCTCGATTTCGGCCATGAGGCCATCCTCAAGCGCGGCTACGATGATCAGGATTGCATCGGCCCCGATGCTGCGCGCCTCGATCACTTGCCAGGGATCGACCATGAAGTCCTTGCGCAGCACCGGCAGATCGCAGGCTGCGCGCGCTTCCTTGAGGAAGTCTTCATGGCCCTGGAAATAGGGCGCGTCGGTCAGCACCGAGAGGCAGGCCGCGCCGCCTGCGGCATAGTCGCGGGCGTGAGTCGCGGGTTGGAAGTCTTCGCGGATCAGGCCTTTGGAGGGGCTCGCCTTCTTCACCTCGGCGATCAGGCCGAAGCCGCCTTCCGCCTTGTCGCGCAGCGCCTGTTCGAACCCGCGCGGGGCCGATTGCAGCGCGGCGGCACTTTGCAGCCGGGCAAGGCTCAAAATGGCCTTGCGGGAGGCCACTTCCTTGCGCTTGGTGGCGCAGATTTCGTCGAGCTTGTTCATTTCTTCGAGGCCATTATCCAGCAGTCGAGCAGCGCCTTCGCCAGCCCCTTGTCGATGGCCTCGGCTGCCTCTTCCACCCCGTGGCGTAGCGTTTCCACCTCGCCGGCCACCACCAGTGCGGCCGCCGCGTTCAGCAGCACGGCATCGCGATAGGCACCCTTTTCGCCCGCGAGCAGGCGCGAAAGCGCCGCCGCGTTGAAGTCAGGATCACCGCCCCGGATCGCTTCGAGCGGGTGGCGCGGCAGGCCTGCGTCCTCCGGCGTAATCTCGTCGCCAAAGCCCTCGATGCCGATTGTCGCCACGCGGCTTGGCCCGGCGATCGAAAGCTCGTCGAGCCCTTCCATCCCCGAGACGATCATCACCTTGTCCATGCCCAGCAGCTTCATCGCATCGCGGTAAACCGGGACATAGTCGGGCCGGGCGATGCCGATCAGCTGGCGCTGCACACAGGCCGGATTGGCGATGGGGCCGATCAGGTTGAAGATCGTGCGCCGACCCAGCGCCTTGCGGATCGGCATCACGTATTTCATCGCCGGATGATAGGTCTGCGCGAACAGGAAGGCGATGCCGATCTCGTTCAGCGTCAGCTCGGCATTGCGGCCGGCGCCATCGAGATCGAGGCCGAGCGATTCCAGCGTGTCGGCCGTGCCCGCCTTCGAGCTGGCCGCGCGGTTGCCGTGCTTGGCGACCGGCACCTCGCAAGCCGCCACGACGATGGCGACGGTGGTGGAGATGTTGAGCGAGTGCTTGCCGTCGCCGCCCGTGCCACACACGTCGATGGCGTTTTCCGGGGCCTTCACGGTCAGCATGGTGTCACGCAAGGCCTGCGCCGCGCCGGCGATTTCTTCCGCCGTTTCCTCGCGTTCGGTCATCGCGATCAGGAGCGTGCTGATCTCGTCATCGCTCATCTCGCCGGTGAGCATGCGCATGAACAGCGCGTGGCTTTCCGCTTGGCTCAGGCTCATGCGCGTGCCTTCGGCTCGAGCCCCGCGATACGCAGGAAGTTCGCCAGCAGCTCGTGGCCGTGCTCGGTGGCGATGCTTTCAGGGTGAAACTGCACCCCGTGGATCGGCAGGCTTTCGTGGCGGAAGCCCATCACGGCGGTGCCGTCGATCCCCGGTGTCTCGCTGGTCGCGTTGATCAGCAGGCAATCAGGAATGTCCTCGACAATCAGCGAGTGATAGCGGGTGGCGGTGTAGGGCGAGGGCAGGCCTGCAAACAGGCCGGTGCCATCGTGCGTCACCGCGCTGGTCTTGCCGTGCATCAGCCCGCCGCGCGTCACCGTGCCGCCAAAGTGCTGCCCGATCGACTGGTGGCCAAGGCACACGCCCATCAGCGGGCGCGCCGCATCGGCGCAGGCCGCGACCAGATCGAGCGAAATGCCCGCCTCGTTAGGCGTGCAGGGGCCGGGCGAGATCAGGATGCCCTTGGCGCCCGTCGCCAGCGCTTCGGCAGCGGTGAGGGCATCGTTGCGCACCACTTCCACCTTCGCCCCCAGCTCCATCACGTAGTGGACGAGGTTGAAGGTAAAGCTGTCGTAATTGTCGACGACGAGGATGTCGGGCTGGCTCATGGTCGTGCTCTTGCCTTGTTTTTCACCACGATCAAGGGGCCGAGCGGCGCCCTGGCGTCCATGCGGTCTGCCACCGGGTCCCACAGGCTCGACACCGAGCCATCCAGAAACAGTGCATTGGGCGTCTTCAAACGGTCGCGAAAGAGGCGCGCAATCACGCCAAAGCTGATCGGCCCCTGCGAGATCACGAAATGGGCGCGCCCTTGCTCGTCCACGCCCACGGCGTTGCGCAGCAGGCGGCTGGGGCCGTTCTCGCTGATCTCCGGATGAATCCGGCCGTCGATCACCAGCATCGGTCCGCTCTGGGTGCCGAACTCAGGGCGATCGCTCACCGTGGCGTAGAACTTCTCGGTATCGAGCACCTGCCACTTGCTGCCGGAGCCGAAGAACACGCCGTTGGGCTTGAGGTGGAAGTTGCCCGGGCCCCCGGCGCGGTTCAGCGTCTGTAGCCGGTCGCTGTTCTGGACGTAGTAGCCGATCGGCAGCCCTTCGTTATCGAACATGCCGCCGTTCATGGCGAAGGCGACATCGGCCTGCTTGTTGCCCTCGCGGTAGGCCGCGAAGGAGCGGTACGGGGTGCCACCGGAAGAGCGCAGCGCAGTGGTGATAGTGTGCTTTGCCGGATCGGCGATGCAATCAGCAAAGCGCTGGCTCTCGAAGGTGATGACCTCGCAGGCATCGAAGGCGGTTGGCGTTGGCGATGGTGACGCCTGCGCGCCATCCTCGCTGGTGCCGTCGAAGGCGATCCGCACCACCGGCTCGCCGCCCTGAGGTGCATCGCCGCAGCCTGCCAGCAGCAGGAGCGCGGCCAGCAGCGGTGCGCGGGTCACTGGCCGAAGCCCGGTTCGCTTGCCACCCGCACCGCTTCACGCGCGGCCGCGATCAGAGCGCCAGCCTTGTGACGGCACTCAGCCGCCTCGTAGGCTGGCTCGCTGTCGGCGACGATGCCTGCGCCCGCCTGCACGTTCATGATCCCGTCCTTGATGACGGCGGTGCGCAGCACGATGCAGCTGTCGACCGAGCCATCGGGTGCGAAATAGCCGACGCCGCCTGCATAGGGGCCGCGCGTTTCGGGTTCGAGTTCGGCGATCACCTGACAGGCGCGGATCTTCGGCGCACCCGAAACGGTCCCGGCCGGGAACCCGGCGAACATCGCGTCGATGGCATCGTGATCGGGCGAAAGCTTGCCCACCACGTTGGAGACGATGTGCATCACGTGGCTGTAGCGCTCGACGATCGAGCGTGCCGTGACCCGCACCGAATCCGCCGCCGCCACCCGGCCCACATCGTTACGGCCGAGGTCGAGCAGCATCAGGTGCTCGGCGCATTCCTTCGGATCGGCGAGCAGGCTTTGCTCGTTGGCGACATCTTCCTCGGGCGTCTTGCCGCGTGGGCGCGTGCCCGCGATGGGCCGGATGGTGACTTCACCGTCGCGCACCCGGACGAGGATTTCGGGGCTCGATCCGACCACGGCAAAGCCCGGCAGATCGAGGAAATAGAGGAACGGTGACGGGTTAACCCGCCTCAGCGAGCGATAGAGCGAAATCGGGGGCACCGGCAGCGGACAGGTGAACCGCTGCGCCAGCACCACCTGAAAGATGTCGCCCGCCGAGATATACTCTTTGGCCGCCAGCACGATCCGCTCGTACTCGGCCTCGTCCATCACCGGTTCGAGATCGAGGTCCGGCGGCACGGCAAGTTGCGGTGAGGGCGGCACTGTGCCTGCCAGCTGGCGCAGGGCTTCGTCGATCCGCTCGCCAGCGCGCTCTATCATGGCGTCGGGTGAGCCTGAGCCCGCCCACAGCGGCGCGATGACAAACAGCGCGTCGGTCAGCGAATCGAACACCAGCACCAGCGTGGGGCGGGCGAACAGCATGTCGGGCAGCGCCAGCTCGCTTTGCGGCGCACGCGGGAGCTTCTCGACCAGGCCGATGGTCTCATAGCCGAAATATCCGACCACGCAGGCGAGCGCAGACGGCAATTCGGCAGGAACGTCGATCCGGCAGCTTGCCACCAGCGCACGCAGCTCGCTCAGGGCGCCGTCGGGCAGGGCGGTGAAGGCCTCGCGGTCGTGCTGCCAGTTGCGGTTGACCTCTGCGTTTTGCCCGGTGGCACGAAACATCAGATCGGGGTCGAGCCCGAGCAGCGAATAACGCCCGCGCACCTCGCCGCCTTCAACCGATTCGAGCAGGAAGTCGCCGCGCCCCGGCTCAATCAGCTTCAGCGCGGCCCCGATCGGGGTTTCGGTGTCAGCCACGACCCGACGCCAGACGAGCGCGTTCGCTCCGGCAGCGAGGCTGGCGCGTGCTTGCGCAGCATTGAGCGGCTGTGCGCCCAAAATCGCCTCCCTTACTGCTGGTTCTGGCCGGTGAGCTGCGCAATCACAGCATCAACCGCCGACTGGTTGGTCTCGACTTCGAGGCTCTGCTGGATCGCCCGGACCAGCTCTTCGGTATATTCGTCACCGGTATTGCGCGAAAGCTGCTGGCCGGTTGCGGCGACCAGCGGATCGTCTTCGGCGATCTCGGGCGTGGTGATTTTGTCGAGCGTGACGACGAACCAGGCCGCCGAGGGTGCCTGCTCGATGCGCTTGGTCGTGCCTTCAGCCATCGAGAAGAACAGCATGGTGGTCGGTGTGACCTGTTGTTGCTGGGCCAGTTCACGACGGCTCAAAGTCACGGTCTGGGGTGCCGGCAGTTGCTCGGTCTCGGCAGCGACTGCTGCGGCCAACGTGCTGCCGTCCTCGACCCGCTTGAGAATGCGCGAGGCGGCAGCGCCAGCGCGCTCCATGCCTTCGTCACGGCGCCAGGCGGTCGTCACATCATCGCGAATTTCCGCCAAGGGGGCCGGGGCCGAGGGAGTAATCTCCGACACCTCGAACAAAACGAGGCTCTCGCCCGCGACCGTTTCGGCCAGCTGCGGATCGTTTTCGTCGATATCGAACGCCAGCTCGAACACGGGCGCCAGCTCCAGCGGGGCCGTCTCGGTCGTGCCATAGATACGGCCATCGGCGGTAACCGGCTGTGTGCTGGTCAGCTCCAGCTTGTACTCGTCAGCCACGTCGGACAGGCTGCGCCCATCGGCAAAGCCGTCGTCAATCGCTTCAGTCGCGGCGACAAAGGCCTCGCGGCGTTGCTCGGTGCGAAGCTGCTCGGCGATCTCGTTGCTAACCTGCGCGAGGGTCTTGCCCGGCCGGTTGCTGACCTGATCGACGCGCATCACATACCAGCCCAGCGGACCTTGCGCTGGGGCGGAAAGCCCGCCCTTCTGCGCGGCGAAGGCGGCATCGGCTACGGCCTGTGAGGTGCGAGAGGCCAGCGCCTCCTTGCCCAGTGCTTCGACCGAAGTGACGGCAAGGCCCTTGGCCCGCACTGCTGTTTCGAGCGAGGTGCCACCGTTGACTTCATCGATGACGGCCTGCGCCGCAGCCTGGGTCGGAACGACGAGCTGGGTCAGCGTGCGCTGCTCGAGCGGTGCATATTGCGCCTTGTCGCGCTCATAGCGGGCGGCGATCTGCGCTTCGGTGGGTTCAGGCAAGGTGCCGAGGGCGGAATCGTCAAACACCGTGTAGCGCAGCACACGCCGCTCGGGCCGGATGAAGCGCGATTCATTTTCGGTGTAGTAGGCCTGTAGCTGCTCGTCGGTTGGATCGCCCTTGGGGGCGAAGGCCGCAGCCGGAAGCGGTGCAATCGAACCAGTGCGGCTTTCGCCAAGCAACTGGGCATAACGCTGGGCGAGCCCATTCGGAACGCGCGCGGCGAGCGATGCCGGGGTTACCAGCTGGCGGGCCAGCAGGCCCATCGCGAGATCCTCGCGTACGGCACCTTCGTTCAGTCCGCGCTGGGTCAGCGCCCCGCGGAAAGCTTCCTGCGAGAACTTGCCGTCCACGCCGCGAAAGGCCGGGATCGCGACAATCTCGCTATCGACGAGACGATCACCCGCGCGCAGGCCCAGCTTGTCGGCGAATTCGGCAATGCTCCAGCGGCTGATCATGCGCTGGAGCACGCTTTGAACGCCGCCCTCTGCTGCGAAGCTCTGGATCGTCAGGGTCGGGTTCTGCTGGCGCAGCTGCTCAACCTCGTTGCTCACGTTGGTGGACAGATCGGCAGTGCTGATTCGCCGGTCGCCGACCCGGGCAACGCGGTCACCGCCAGAAACGCCGCCGAACACACCGGTGCTCGATACGTCCATGCTGGCAAAGGCTAGCGCGATCAGGCCAAGAAAGCCCAGTGTCACCACCACGCCGACCTTGGACTTGAAGAAATTGCGGAAGAAAGTGAGCATGAAGCGGCTTTGTCTGTGACCTGCGATCCAAGGGATCTGTTGGGAATAGGGCACACGCCCCGCTTTGGGGCATGATGGCTGCGCCTTATCCCGGCTGCGACCGACCCGCAACAGCCAGTGTGTGGATTGTCATCCGGGGAAAAAGCGGCTTTGACAAGCTCGCCCCGGCTGACTAGCCGCTGAGGCCCTTGTTGCGGTGCGGCTAAATCTGCCGCCTCGCCAGACACACACAGATTACGGGAATTTCGATGGCCCAGCGCCCTTACATCGTTGGAAACTGGAAGATGCACGGCACCCGCGCGATGCTCTCCGAAGCCCGCGCAATCGACCGCGCAGCCGAACGGATGGTGAAGGTCGAGGTCGCACTGGCTCCGCCGTTCACACTTATCCACGCCACACGCAAGGAAGCCGAGCTGATCGGCGTGGGCGCACAAGATTGCCATGCCGCCGAGGGCGGCGCGCATACGGGCGACATCTCGGCGCCCATGCTCAAGGACTCGGGCGCAGGCTTCGTGATCGTCGGCCATTCCGAGCGCCGCGCCGATCATGGCGAAACCGATGAGATGGTGCGCTGCAAGGCAGATGCCGCGATCTCGGCCAATATGAACGTGATCGTCTGCGTCGGTGAAACCGAGGCGCAGCGCGACGCGGGCGAGGCCGAGGCGGTCGTGACCGCGCAGCTCGCCGCCTCGCTGCCGAGTGCCGAGAATGCCGCCGAGCGCCTCACTGTCGCTTATGAGCCGGTCTGGGCGATCGGCACCGGACGCACGCCCACGGTCGACGATGTGAGCGCGATGCACCGCGCGATCCGCGCCAAGCTGGTCGAGCTGCTGGGGGAAGCGGGCGAAACCGTTCGCATCCTTTATGGCGGCTCGGTCAAGCCCGACAACGCGGCCGAACTGCTCTCCGCTAACGAGGTCGGCGGTGCCCTGGTGGGCGGCGCGAGCCTCACGGCCGAGAGCTTCCTCGGCATCATCATCGCCGCAGCCGAAGCTCACGACGGCTAGGGTAGTGAGGGGCGCTCGCGGGCGATGACTTGTGCAAACGGGTCGAAACGCCTAGATCGCCCGCTTTGATACAGGCGCCGCAGCGCCCAGCAGCAAAGAAGTATTATGGGTCTTTTCCTCTTCCTTACCGTTGTACAGGCGCTGGTCGCCTTTGTGCTCGTCATCCTCGTGCTGATGCAGCGTTCGGAAGGTGGCGGGCTCGGCATGGGCGGCGGCGGTAGCCCCGGCGGCGTGATGAGCGCGCGCGGTGCGGCCGATTTCCTCACCCGTGCCACCAAGTGGTCGGCGGTGCTGTTTGTTGCGCTGGCGATCATTCTGGCCGGTGTGGCGGTCAATGCTTCTGGCACGCGCACTATCGATGATTCGCTTGATCGTTCGGTTACCGAACCGGCTGGCGGTGCGACAGAGGGCGTTCCGTCCGCTCCGTCCGCAACCCAGGCGGCTCCCGCCGACGATCCGCTCGCTGGCGTAAGCGAGTAAGGCTTCACCACTCACGGCAGTTATCCCCCACGGGCTTTGCCTGTCGGGGGATTTTGCAAGCTTTGCGCTTGCGTCGAATCCGTGAGGCAGCTTAAGGCCCACCTCCCATGGCGCGGTACATTTTCATCACCGGCGGCGTGGTCTCCTCGCTCGGAAAAGGTCTCATGGCGGCAAGTCTTGCCGCTCTCCTGCAGGCGCGTGGCTACAAGGTCCGCATTCGCAAGTTCGATCCCTATCTGAACGTCGATCCGGGCACCATGAGCCCCTATCAGCACGGCGAGGTCTACGTCACCGACGACGGGGCCGAAACCGACCTCGATCTCGGCCACTACGAACGCTACACCGGCGTCTCCGCGCGGCAGAGCGACAACATTACCTCCGGCCGCGTCTACCGCGACATCATCGCGAAAGAGCGGCGCGGCGACTATCTCGGTGCCACGGTGCAGGTGATCCCGCACGTGACTGACGCGATCAAGGAATTCGCGCTTGCCGATCAGGAAGACCTCGATTTCGTGCTGTGCGAAATCGGCGGCACGGTGGGCGACATCGAGAGCCTGCCCTTCATCGAGACCATTCGCCAGCTCCGGAACGAGCTGGAGCCCGATCAGTCCTGCGTGATTCACGTCACGCTGGTGCCCTATGTTTCGGCGGCGGGCGAACTGAAGACCAAGCCGACGCAACACTCTGTGCGTGAGCTGACCAGCCTTGGCGTGCAGCCCAACCTGCTGCTGTGTCGCTGCGAGCACCCGCTGCCCGAGACCGAGCGCGCCAAGATCGCGCTGTTCTGCAACGTGCGCAAGGAAGCGGTGATCCAGGCGCTTGATGCCTCCAGCATCTATGCCGTGCCGCTGCAGTATCACAAGGAAGGGCTCGACGAAGAGGTGCTGCGCCACTTCGGCATGCTGGCGAAGGCGCCGCAGCCCAATCTCGCCGTGTGGGACGATATCATCGACCGCTACGAGCACCCCGAAGGCGAAGTCACCATCGGCGTGGTCGGCAAGTATGTCGGCCTGCCCGATGCCTACAAGAGCCTCAATGAGGCGCTGGTGCATGGCGGCATGGCCAACCGCGTGAAGGTCAACATCCGCTGGATCGACGCCGAGATATTCGAACTCGACGATGCCGACATCGCCGCCCAGCTTGAGCCATTGCACGGCATCCTCGTGCCTGGCGGCTTCGGCGGGCGGGGCAGCGAGGGCAAGATTGCCAGCGTCCGCTTTGCGCGCGAGCGCAAGGTGCCGTTCTTCGGCATCTGCCTCGGCATGCAGATGGCCTGCATCGAAGGCGCGCGCAACACGGCCGGGATCGCTGCGGCCTCGTCCACCGAGTTTGGCGAGACCGAAGAGCCGGTGGTCGGCATCATCACCGAGTGGATGAGCAAGGAAGGCCTGCAGCAGCGCAGCGCGACGACCGATCTGGGCGGAACCATGCGCCTTGGCGCCTATGACGCCGTTCTGGCTGGAAACAGCCACGTCTCGCGCATCTACGGCGGCCAGACCGAGATTTCCGAGCGTCACCGCCATCGTTACGAGGTCAATTCGGCTTACAAGGAGCCGCTTGAGGCAGGCGGTCTGATGTTCTCGGGCATGAGCCCGGACGGACTGCTACCCGAGATCGTCGAGCGTCCGGATCATCCGTGGTTTGTTGGCGTGCAGTTCCACCCGGAACTGAAGAGCAAGCCGTTCGATCCGCACCCGCTGTTTGCCGGGTTCATCGCCGCTGCGCTGGAGCAATCGCGGTTGGTGTAACTAGGCAACGCCTAGAGAAAACCTCATCCGTTTTCGCTCTAATCCAGTTTGCCAATCGTTTAAGATCAGGCATATTCGATCCATAGTTGGAATTCGCGCTTGGCGCGCGCCGCTGATGCAGGCGCGCTGCCAGCGCATTTAGCTTGCCGCTCGAACGCTTGCCCCTTTTGCGACCCGGGGTTTGCGCTTGCGGGGGGTGAGTCGGCCACAAGCCGAGGGGGCGGGTGCCCATGAACCCGCCCCCAAAAATTTCAGAATGATCTATTGGCTCGGATTAGGCCGCGTCTGCGGACTTATCCTTGCTATTGTCGCTGACCACTTCGAGCGTGTTGCCGCCGATTGCGATCTTTTTGGGCTTCATCGCATCGGGCACTTCGCGCACCAGATCGATCACCAGCAGGCCATCGGCGAGGTCGGCATTATCGACGCGCACGTAGTCGGCCAGCTCGAACCGGCGCTCAAATCCGCGGTTGGCGATGCCGACATGCAGCATGTCACCCTCGGGGGACTCGGCGCGCTTGCGGCCCTGCACTACGAGCAGGTTCTGCTGCGCGGTAATGTCGAGATCTTCGCTCTTGAAGCCGGCCACGGCCACGGTGATGCGATAGGCATCTTCGCTGCGACGCTCGATATTGAAGGGGGGATAGTTATCGCCGGCAGCATTGCGGGCATTGCTTTCGAGCAGGTCAAAAAGACGGTCGAAACCAACGGTTGAACGGCGATAGGGGGTAAGATCGAAACGATTCATGTGAAACAAATCCTCTGTTGAGCAATTTGACATTTGACGGGCCCGGTTGCGGCGCCCGCACTAAAAAAATAGGATTGGCTCAACCGCTTTCAAGAGGAAGCGTGCCATCAGAAAAGGACGTTAATCATGAGCACGCCGCGCGTGGAAATCTACACCAAGGCCTATTGCGGCTATTGCCACCGCGCCAAGGCGCTGCTCGACCGCAAGGGCGTCGCCTACGAAGAGTACGACATCACGATGGGCGGCCCGAAGCGTCAGGAGATGATCGAGCGCAACCCTGATGCACGAACAGTGCCGCAGATATTCATCGACGACGAGAGCATCGGCGGATCGGACGAACTGGCCGCGCTTGATGCTGCGGGCAAGCTTGATCCGAAGCTCGGGCTATAGGCCAAGGCTGTGAGCGACCTCACCCGCATCGCGCTGCTGCAGATGACGACCGGCATCGATCCCGATGCCAATGCGCGCATCATTGCCGAGGGCATGGAGCGCGCGGCGGGGGAGGGGGCGGCCATGGTCTTTACCCCGGAAATGGCGCTTCTGCTCGATCGCAATCGCAAGCGCGCGGCTGAGCATGTGGTGCCCGAAGTGAACAACCGGCAACTGGCGCAGTTGCGCGAATGTGCGGCGCGTCTCGGTGTGTGGCTGGCGCTCGGTTCGCTGCCGGTGCAGCGTTTGGAGGACGAGCGTTGGGCCAACCGCAGCCTCGTGATCGACGACAAGGGTGAGATCAGGGCGCGCTACGACAAGATCCATATGTTCGACGTTTCGCTGGCGAGCGGTGAAAGTTGGCGCGAGTCGGCGCAATATGCGCCCGGCGAACAGGTGGTGGTGGTGCCCGATACGCCCGTGGGCCGTCTCGGCCTCGCGGTGTGTTACGACATTCGCTTCCCCGCGCTGTTCGAGGCATTGGGCCGCGCCAAGTGCGACTGCATTTCCATTCCCGCGGCCTTCACCGTGCCGACGGGTAAGGCACACTGGCACCTGCTGCAGCGCGCTCGTGCGGTCGAGGCGAGCGCCTATGTCGTGGCCGCAGCGCAGGTGGGCGAACACGAGGATGGTCGGAAGACCTACGGCCATTCCCTGGTGGTTGACCCATGGGGAGAGGTGGCGCTCGATATGGGCGAGACCGCGTCTGGGCAACCGGGCCTTGCAAGCCTCGATCCTCACCGCATCGCTGAGGTGCGCGCGCAGCTGCCCAGTCTTGCCAATCGGCGCGATCTGCCTAGATGACACAATCATGATAGTGTTCGAACTCAGCTGCGATCAGGGCCACGCCTTCGAAGGCTGGTTCCGCTCATCCGAAGATTTTGCCTCGCAGCATGACAAGGGTCTGCTTGCCTGTCCCGAATGCGGCTCCGGCGCGATCGAGAAGGCCCCGATGGCCCCCGCCGTGCCGCGCAAGGGCAATCAGATTGTCGAACGGGCTGTGCCTGATGCGGCGCAACGGCCGCTTGCGAATGGTCCGATGCCCCCGCAGGTGGAGGCAGCGATAGAGCAGCTTGCCAAGGCGCAGGCTGAAGCTCTCAAGAACAGCACCTGGGTCGGCAAGGGCTTTGCCGAGCAATCGCGCGCGATGCACTATGGCGAGCGTGAGCAGGCCGCGATCCACGGCGAGGCGAGCCTCGACGAGGCGCGCGAACTGCTTGAGGAAGGCGTGCCAGTCGCACCGCTGCCGCTTCCGGTTGCACCGCCTGACGAATTGAACTGAGCTTGCGGGGCGCGCTGGATTGGCGCGTCAGCCTTCGTTTTTATCTGTTTCGAAGCACGCTAGCCATTTGGCGAGCAGCCGGTCGAGTTCAGCGCTTTCTGCTTCGTCCAGCCCCGCGATCAGGCGATGCTGGTTGGCAACGTGTTCGCCGATCAGGTCATCGATCAGGGCAAAGCCCTTGTCTGTCAGCGTCACCAGGCTTCCCCGCCCGTCGTTGGGATCGGCTGCGCGTGAAACCAGCCCTGCCTTTTCCAGGCGGTCGATTCGGTTGGTCATCGTGCCCGAGGTCACCATCGTCCAGGCAATCAGTGCAGACGGGCTGAGCGCATAGGGCGGCCCGGAGCGGCGCAGCGTGGCCAGCACATCGAAGCTCGCGGCGTTTAGTCCCCGGGCTTCGAACGGCTTGTCGATCTGCGCGCTCAAGTGGCTGGTGAGCCGAGACAAGCGCCCGAACAGGCCCATCGGGACGACATCAAGGTCCGGTCGCTCGCTGCGCCATTGGTCGAGAATGCGGTCCACCTGATCCATGCGGCAAGCCTATTCCGAATGTATCTTGACATCAAGCAATGTCTAAATATCTTGATCTCAAGATACATGGAGGTGGCCTTGGCCCGATCTGGCGACATCGTTCTGACCGCAAGCGCACCGGTGATCTGGGGCAGCACTTACATCGTCACCACCCAGTTCCTGCCTGATGGCTTTCCGCTGATGGTCGGCGCATTGCGGGCCTTGCCCGCGGGGTTGTTGCTCCTCGTCGTGGTTCATCGCCTTCCTCCGCGCGAACTGGTCGGGCGGATTTTCCTGCTTGGCGCGCTCAACTTCGCCATCTTCTGGGCGGCACTGTTTGTCGCGGCCTACAGGCTGCCGGGCGGGGTGGCGGCAACGCTGGGTGCTATCCAACCGCTGATCGTGCTGCTGCTGTCGCGGCCGATGCTGGGTACCCGTGTCAAGCCAGCCGGGCTCCTTGCTGCAGTTGCCGGGATGGTCGGCGTGGGCCTTTTGCTTCTTGCACCACAGGCCCGGCTTGATCCTGTTGGTGTAGCCGCAGCACTGGTCGGGGCCTTGTCGATGGCGGCGGGAACCGTGCTGACGCGCAAATGGGAAATGCCTGCCTCCGCGCTCACGGTCACAGCCTGGCAGCTAACGGCAGGGGGCCTGCTGCTCCTGCCCGTTGCCCTTGTGATGGAGCCGGGCTTTCCCATGCCGAGCGCGATCAATCTGGCGGGGCTCCTGTGGCTGGGTCTGATCGGCGCTGCTCTGACCTATTTCTTCTGGTTTCGCGGCATCGCGCGGCTTGGCCCGGCGGCGGTCACATCGCTGGGCTTCCTGAGCCCGTTGACGGCGGTTCTTCTCGGGTGGCTGTTTCTCGGACAGGCTCTGGGTCCGGTCCAGCTGATAGGGGCGGCAACAGTGCTGGTGAGTGTCTGGCTCGGACAACGCTCTGGGCTGCGGGCGATGGTGTCCGCGCCGAGCGCGCTGGCGGCGACGCCTTAAAAGGGCGGAACCTCTTGCCAGGATGATATTGCTTGGCCCGTCGGCTCGCTCGGGAGTTTTGACCCACGTCCATCCCCCGGATGGCCGCGTGTCGTTAAAACTTGGTGCGCCCGACAGGATTGTCCTTCGCTGCGCTCCGGACGCCTACGCTGCTGCGCGGCTTCGGCTCCGAACGATGTTCGAACCTGATGGGGACAAACCAAAGGGCAACACCCCTTGCGGGATGCTGCCCTTTGGTGCGCCCGACAGGATTGTCCTTCGCTGCGCTCCGGACGCCTACACCGCTGCGCGGCTTCGGCTCCGAACGAGGTTCGAACCTGATGGGGACAAACCAAAGGGCAACACCCCTTGCGGGATGCTGCCCTTTGGTGCGCCCGACAGGATTCGAACCTGTGGCCCCCGGATTAGGAATCCGATGCTCTATCCTGCTGAGCTACGAGCGCACGCCATGGGCGCTTTAATCGCACCGCTAGAACCGCACAACCACCTTGCCGACCTGCTGGTTCGATTCGAGGAAGGCATTGGCTTCGGGCAAGGATTCAAGGCCGTCGAATATCTTGGCGATAACGGGCTGGAGATGGCCTCCCGCCAGTCCTTGCTCGATCCGCTTGCGGGCGCGTTCGAACCGTTCGGGATGGTTCCAGATCTCGCTCGCCACCCAGCCGCGCATGGAGCAGCCTTTGAACGCCATCGGCCAGTGAGGGTAGGGCGTCGGTTCGCCCGACAAACCGCCGTAAACGAACAAGATTCCGCGCGGGGCCAGCGCTTGGGCGAGCGTATCGACATAGGGGCCGCCAACCGGGTCGAACGCACAACGTGCGCCTTCGCCGCCGGTGATCTCCATCACGCGCTCCACGAGGTTTTCCTCCTGAGTCGCGATGACGTGCTGCGCGCCCAGTGCCTTGAGCGCTTCGGCCTTTTCGCTGGTGCGGGTGGCCGCAATCGAGACGCCTCCCGCCCAGTTGGCTAGCTGAATCGCGGCAAGTCCCACGCTTGACGATGCCGCCGGAATGATCGCTGCCTCGCCGATGCCCAAGTCCGCTACTTCGATGATCGCGAAGGCGGTCATGTATTGCATCCAGATCGCCGCGGCCTGCTCGTCGCTGACGCCCTCGGGCGCGGGGAGCAGGATGCGCGTGGGCACGATCGCCTCCTCGGCCCAGATCCCGTAGTCGCCCTGCGAGATCATCGGCAGCACGCAGACCCGCTGGCCTACAGCGAAGTTGCTCACCCCTTCGCCGAGCGCGGTGACCGTGCCGACGCCCTCGTATCCGATCAGGCTGGGGAGCTTGGGCTCAACCGGATATTTGCCTGCGCGGTACATGGCCTCGGCCCGGTTAAGCCCGACGGCAGATATGGCGAGACGCACCTCGCCAGGGCCTGGGCCGCCGACCGCCATGTCCTCGATCTGCAATTGTTCAGGGCCGCCGGTGGCGTGAATACGGATGACGCGGGTCATGGTGTGTCTCCTCTTTCTGGAAAGTCTGGCGCAGGGGCAGGGCAAAGAGAAGGGGCCGCCTCCGGTTGGAAGCGGCCCCCGATCTGTTGCCAAGGCTGTCGGTTAGAACTTGATGTTCGCGCCGAGATAGAAGCGACGGCCGTTGGTGTCGTAGAACAACGTGTTGAAGCTGCCGCCCGCCAACTGGCCAAGCGCCGGATCAGCCGCAGTGTTCACCTGGCCAACCGGCGGAGCCTTGTTGAACAGGTTTTCAATACCGAAGCGGATGTTGATATCGTCGGTGAGCGCATAGGAGCTGTTCAGCGCGACGATGTCGTAGGCCGGGTAGCCGGTGGTCGAGTTGTCGCCCGGCACGTCCTCGATTGACGGCAGGTGCTGCCACTGGAGACCAAGGTAGAGGCCATCCCAAGTATAGCCCAACGTGGTCAGTGTACGGTACTCATACACACCCTGAGTCAGGCCGTTTTCACCAGTGCCCAGCGTGCCGACATAATCGACCATCGGGAGAATGGCTGCGAGCGACGAGGACTCGAAGTTAATCAAGTAGTTTGCATTGATGCTCAGGTTAACCGCGCCCGGACCAACGTCGAAGCCCCAGTCAAGTGCAAGGTCGATACCAGAAACAGCGAACTCGCCATTGTTGACATAGGTGCGCTGCACGTTGCCGAGAGCACCGGTGGCGTTACGCGGAACCAGTTGGCAGAACTGCGAGTTGGCGACGTCCAGATCGCTGCCCCCCCAAGCCGGGTTGAGAGCAGGATCGTAGCACTGTTGCAATGCAACAGCCACGGTCTGTTCGCCGATTGCGTCCTTCACGTGAATGTCGAACCAGTCCAGCGACATGCGGAACCGGCTAAACAGTGAGCCCTCGAACGGTGACGTAATAACCAGCCCAGCGGTCCAAGTGTCGGCCTTTTCTGGCGTGAGGTTTGGATTGCCGATGGTTGTCGGAAAGACGAAGCCGAACGTGGAGTTGCTCTGCACACCGTTGTAGTAGTTGTCGGCAGCCGAGGGATCGCCAGACTGGGCCATCTGGATACGACATACGGCTTCTACACGAGCACCGTTGGCATTGCCGCCTGCATAGACGTCGCCATCCTGGTTTGCCGAGAACGACAGCGGATTTGCAAGCGAGCAGGGATCACCCGCGCTGTTGGCGCCAAACGTCTGCTGAGCCGAAAGGAACAGCTCGCCGATGTTCGGAGCGCGCTCTGCACGGTTGTAACCACCACGGAAGCGGAGCCAGTCGGTAACTTCCCAATCACCCAGCACCTTGTAGGTATAGCTGGTGCCGGTGGTCGAGTAATCCGACATACGTCCGCCCAGTTCGAGGTTGAATTGCTGAATGAACGGAATGTCCGAGAGCACTGGAACAAGAAGCTCGCCGTAAAGCTCCTTGACCGTAAAGCCCGCATCGACGTTGCCGCTCGGATAGATGCCGAGCGCCTGATCTTGGAAAGACCGCCCCTGAGTGGTCAGAGTGTCGTTGTCGAAGGTGTAGCCCAGCTTCCGATAGCTCGCGCCGACTGCAACGCCGAGTTCACCAGCAGGCAATTCAAACAAACCGCCACTGACGTTGGCTTCAACGATTGTCTGCGTGACTTCACCACGGTTCTTCAGGTCCGCGCGGATCGCTTCGAGGCAATCCTCCGAGTATCCGCCTGCAGGCGGGTTGAACAGGTTCAGGCCCGAAGTACACGTGGCGCTTGAAGCACCGAAGCCGAAGTTCGGCGAACCTTGGTTGCCCTGCTGGGAGAAGCCTTCACCGAAGTTTGGTGCGCCAACGACTGCCTGAAAACGCGACAACGAGTAGATGCCGGTCTGCTTGGCATAGGTTGACGAGATACCGTGGCTGACGAAGGCTTCCCAGTCGAATGACGTGCCAGGGATCGAACCTTCAAATCCGGTCGTCAGATTATAGGTTGTGACGTCAGTAAAGGTTTCGCGATC
The DNA here is from genome assembly GCA_002337385.1 of Erythrobacter sp. UBA1916. Lineage (GTDB taxonomy): Bacteria > Pseudomonadota > Alphaproteobacteria > Sphingomonadales > Sphingomonadaceae > Alteraurantiacibacter. The sequence goes on along the minus strand of DDFY01000003.1, from coordinate 123,604 downwards.
GTCGAACAGCAGCGACTGGAGACGGAACACACCATCCGGATCTGCGCGACTATCGAGCAGGGTCCACATGTCCGTCGGCAGTTGGTCACGATCGATCTGGGTCGGGTCAATATCGACCGTCCAGCCATTCACGGCCGGACCAGGCTCGTTGCGGGTGTAGGTTTCGACGTGGCTGAAAAGCGCCTGGCCGAACATGCCGATCCAGTCGTTGATCTCATAGTTGCCGCGCGCGAAGAAGTTATAACGCGTAAGAGGCAGGATCAGGTACAGATTCTGATTATTGGTGCCGACTGCGCCATTGATGCTCTGCTTGTAGGCAGGATCATTGAGCGGTGCGTTTCCGTTGCCGAAGTTTGAGCCAGTTCCATTGGCACCGATGGTGAACGGGGTGCCGTCGTTGGTGAAGTAGATTGTCGTGCTCGGATCAGCTCCGGGGCCAGCGGCGTTCGGGAATACCGTCGAGTAGTCAGGATCGTTGCCTGGCGAAGAGAAGCCCGGTGCAGGGATAAAGAACTGGGTGCCGCCGATGTTGGGGTCAGCCCAAAGGTCTCGATACCAGCTGCGGTCGCGCTGATAGTTAGCTTCGCGGGTGTTCATCGACATCGCTATGGATACGTTGCCGCGACCGTCGGCGAAGTCGGCCCCCATGATGCCACTGATTTGATATTCGAGGTTGTCGCCTTCTTGCGTAAGGCCAACCTGTGCATCCAGTTCCAGACCGACGAAGTCCTTTTTAAGACGGAAGTTGGTCACGCCTGCAACAGCGTCGGCACCGTATGTGGCCGATGCGCCGCCCGAAATCGACTCGATCGTTTCAATGGCTGCCGACGGGATTGTCGAAATATCGACTACGCCCGAGGCGTTGCCCGGGGTGCCGCGACGACCATCAATCAAGACGAGGTTGCGATTGGCACCAATACCGCGCAGCGAAAGCGTTGCCGCACCTGGTGTGTTGGTTGCGGTTGGCTGAATGTCGCCGCCCTGGGTCGGGGTCTTGGCAGGCACGAATTGCGGAAGCTTGTTGAGGTTCTGTTCGATCGCGGCCGTGGCAGATTGCTGCAGCAACGAGTCGTCGATTGTGATCATCGGACTGTTTGAGGTGTAGTCGCCGGCGATGCGCGAACCAGTCACGACGATGCGGGCTTCTTCCTCAACGCCATCAGTATCCTGCGCCAGCGTGGGGCTGGCAGCGAGCAGCACGCTGGTGCCGCTTGCCATGAGTGCAGCCTTGAAGACTGCCTGCTTATTGAACTTCCTCACTTCGTGCTCCCTTCACAAAGATTGCGGACCCGGCGAGCCCGGGCCGCAAACCAGATTTATTCTCCGGCGCAGCCCGTTCCGACAGCGAAACGCGGCGAAGGCTGATCGTGCTTGGTCAGCACCGGATGAATTGCATGCAGGGGAAGGGGGCGGGCATATGCCGCCGTCGGGCTATCACAGGCGCACGAGCGCAAAGATGCCATAAATTCCTCCCCAACTGTCGGAACTTGACTCTGTCCCGATCTAGCCAGCAACTCATATTCAGGGAAATTGATAGTGTCTAGACCGAGTTGTCTCCTTGCCCGGTGAAATTCCTCGCTCTGGCACCGTTTAACCGCTTTGCGACGTTCCTGCGATGCAGCTTTTGCTAGCTAGGGCAATCACCCGTGTGCAATATAACACATTATAAACAATGATATAGGAGGGATGGATATTGCCCCTTCCTTCGAAGTGTTGCGCCGTTGCATCGCCTTTCTGAAACATGAACGAGAGTAGGTCGTCCATGTTGATCTTGTCCGCATGGACAAGGGGCTGGGGGTCGAGGAGCAGGCGTGGCGGGATATAGTTGATAAAGTCCGCAAGAGCCTTCGTATCTGCGTCGATTTTGCAGGCGAAAAAGCGCAGTCCTTTCGCGAGCATCCTTTTCTTTTGGTCTTCCTTGCGCAATACCCCGAGCCAGAAAACGCGGGTGGCCGAACGCCATCCGCAAGCAATCCGAGGGATGAGTGGAAGAAGGCAAGGAAGCCTGGCGTCGCATACTCGCCGATCTGGCGCGAGACCGCTATCTGACAGGGGCCGACGGGTCAGCCAGACCTGACGGAGAAGATGCGCGTCTGCTCGCACAAGCGCTCGGCCCGCTGGCCGATGAAGCGGTTCAGATCGTGGAGGCCTATGCGCTCGGCGTCCGCGCAATGGGGAGCAACGCCGCGGGCGAGCTTCCGTCGGGGTTCGAGGCTCGGCTGTCCATCATCCTCAACGGTCTTGTTCCGCACGCCGAGGCGGAAGCGGCTTCGTCCGCCGCTCCTGACGATGCGCCGCCGGTGTTCCAAAGCGAGCTGTGGCAACTGCTGACCAAGGTGCGCGAAAGCGCCGAACTGTCCTATGCCCGCGAGATCGCGCTGGTCGAGCTGGACCGGCGGATACTTCTTCTGCTGGGCAATGTCGGGCCGCTCGTTCCTGCCGAGCTGTCGAGCGGGGCTGGCGTCGACAAGGCGCAGGTCAGCCGTTCGGTGAAGCGGCTGCTCGAGATCAAGATGGTGGAGCGTGGCCAGATCCGCTCGCCCGTCAGCCTTACGCGCAAGGGCAAGGCACTGGCTGATCGCCTGTCGCGCCTGGCAGAGCTGCGCAATCGCGAACTCACGGTCGACATTCCCGACGACGATTTGGCCGAGTTCCGGCGCGTGGTGGAAGCGCTGCTGGAGCGCGCCGTGTCGCTTTATGAGCAGGAACGTGCGCTGGCGAACGATGAACCCCACGGGCCCAGCCGCTTCCCCGTTGTGGCACAGGACGAGCCGGGCAAGCCGCTCGTGCTGGACCGCAACCGCATCATTTCGCCGCTGATGACGCTATCGGCCTATTTCAGCCGTTCGGCCGCGCTCACCTTCAAGCGGCGCACTGGCCTTTCGAACTTCGACACCTGGGTGCTGAACGAGATTGGCCGCGACCAGCCGATCGAGTGGAACACGCTGGTGGAGCGGCTCGATCGCGATCACAGCCAGGCTGGGCGCACCATCAACGGTCTTGTCGAGCGTGCCCTGGTCGATCGGCAGGGACGTCCGGGGCGGCGCCATGGGCGCTTTACGCTGACGGATGAGGGCGAGCGGATGTATGAGATCATCCAGGACGCGAGCCGCCAGCGCAGCACTTACCTGATGGCCCCGCTCACCGCGGAGGAGCGTGCCCGGTTCCTGGCCATCTTCGAGAAGGTGCATCGCAACGCTGCCGTGCAGCTTGAGCGCGAACGGGCCTTCGAGGAAATGGGGCACCGCTGAGGGTGCCCGCCGTGATGCCGCGTCAGCGGATGCGGCGCACCCGCACCGACATCTGATTGTCGAACGCCATCAGGAAGCTGCCGAGGGCGGCGCGATCGATGGTGACGACCGAACCTTCGCGCGGTGGTCGATAGGAATTGGGGACGTTTTCGGAAAACTGCCACTGCGCGCCGTCCTCCAGCGTGAGGCGATAGACGCCCGGTTGCAGCATGCGGACAGCGGTGACGCGGGCCGTCAGCTCATCAATCTGGCCCGGCGGCGCGTTGAAGCGTTCAGGCCGGCGCACGTCTTCGCTGCCAAAACCGGTCACCGCGCTGCCACGCACGGGGGCACCGGAGCCGTCTTGGGGCGCGGCCATCTGGCCGGGCACGGTGTTGCGCGCGGGCGCAGCGCCGGCTGCACGAACGTTGTTGTCATAGCAGGCGAGGCGGGCGGTCGCATCGTCGATGCGCGCGCACTGGCGCATGATATCAAGCACGATCGCGTCATCGACCTGGGCTTGCGCGGGCAGGGGCACCGCCGCCAGCGGCAGGGTCAGACCAGCGGCCAGGGCGGCTAGACGATAGGCTTGCATGCTTGGAAACTCCCTCTCTTTGGCCGCATCCATGGCGCGGAGGAAGCATTGGCGCAAGGGGCTTGCACGAGGGTGAGCATCGCACGCTGCCTCTTCGCACCGCCGGATTTCGTCTGCGGGAGGCCTATTGGCTCCACCGCTTTCGCGGCAAAATTCGCACGCTTTACAAGTTGCAGCTTGAATCGCCTGGATTCGTGTGATTCAAGGGCTCGATGATCATGAGTTCCCACAAACACGATCCCGGCAAAGTGAATGTCGGCGAGCGCCTGGCCAATGCCATCGCGCTGGTCGTCTTGCTGCTGATCGGGGCACTCGGGCTGTTTGGCCCGGCGGGGATTCTCGCTTGGGGCGAGGATGCCGCGCTGCTGGAGGCTCATGACAAGCGGATTGCCGAATTGCGCGAAACCAAGGCTGCCTTGGAGAATCGCGTGCGGTTGCTCGATCCCGATAGCGTCGATCCCGATCTCGGCTCCGAACTGGTGCGTCACAACCTGGGCGTCATGAGGCCCGATGAGTATGTGATTGAGCTCGATATGTCGGACAAGTCTTCGAACAAATGACCAATACGGTTTCCTGCATTCGAATTTTCTTCCACGTTGGCGATATTCGCTGCGGCTACGTTGCGCAGGCCTGAATTAGCAGCCATAGGCTGATCGCAGATGTGAGCGCCAACCGCGCCACCCGCGTAACAGAGGAAACCCTGAGCCTTGGCAAAGACCCCCAGCGCCCGTTCCGCCTCGTCCAAGCGCAGCCCTGCGCCCAAGGCGAGCGCTGCCGACAACAAGACCCCGCTCGACATCCTGCAGACCGAGTTCGAGAAGGACAGGCGGTTCAAGGCCGATGCCGATACGCTGCTTCACCTTTACGAGCAGATGCTGCTCATCCGCCGCTTCGAAGAAAAGGCCGGCCAGCTTTACGGTCTGGGCTATATTGGCGGTTTCTGCCATCTCTATATCGGCCAGGAAGCTGTCGCTATCGGCCTGCAGAGTGCGGCTGAGCCGGGCAAGGATTCGGTCATCACCGGCTATCGCGACCATGGCCACATGCTCGCCTACGGCATCGACCCCAATATCATCATGGCTGAACTGACCGGACGTCAGGCCGGGATCAGCCACGGCAAGGGCGGCTCGATGCATATGTTCAGCACCGAGCACAAGTTCTTCGGCGGGCACGGCATCGTCGGCGCGCAGGTGTCGCTCGGCGGCGGGCTCGCCTTCGCTCACAAGTACAACGAGGATGGCGGGCTGTGCATCGCCTACTTCGGCGACGGCGCGGCCAACCAGGGCCAGGTCTATGAGACGATGAACATGGCGGCCCTGTGGGATCTGCCGATCGTGTTCGTGGTCGAGAACAACCAGTATGCCATGGGCACCGCGGTCAAGCGCAGCTCGGCCGAGACCGAGTTCCACAAGCGCGGCGCGGCTTTCCGCATTCCCGGCATGGACGTCGATGGCATGGACGTGCTCGAAGTGCGCCAGGCCGCCGAAGTTGCGTTCAAATATGTGCGCGAGGGCAATGGCCCGGTACTCCTGGAGTGCAACACCTATCGCTATCGCGGGCACTCGATGTCCGACCCGGCCAAGTATCGCACCCGCGAGGAGGTGCAGGACATGCGCGAGAAGCATGACCCGATCGAGCACGCCAAGGCCGACCTGCTCAAGCTCGGCGTGGAAGAGGACAAGTTGAAAGAAATGGACAAGGCCATTCGCGCCCGCATCGCCGAGGCGGCAGACTTTGCAGAGAACTCGCCCGAGCCGGAGCCAAGCGAACTCTACACCGATGTTCTGGTGGAGGAGTATTGAGCCATGGCGATTGAACTGAAGATGCCCGCGCTTTCGCCCACGATGGAAGAAGGCACGCTCGCCAAGTGGCTGGTCAAGGAAGGCGACACCGTCAGCTCGGGCGATGTGCTCGCCGAGATCGAGACTGACAAGGCAACGATGGAATTCGAGTCCATCGACGAAGGCGTTGTTGGCAAGATCCTCGTGGCTGAAGGCACTGAAGAGGTGAAGGTTGGCACCGTGATTGCGATCCTCGCCACCGATGGCGAGGACGTGTCCGATGCCGCGCCTGCGCCCGCTCCGGCCCCTGCCGAGAGCGAGGAGAAGGCCGAAGACCCGGCAGATCCGCTGCCTGTCTCCGCGCCTGAGGCCAAGCCGCGCGTTGCCGATCCGGAAATTCCCGCTGGCACCAACATGGTCACCCTCACCGTGCGCGAAGCGCTGCGCGATGCCATGGCCGAGGAAATGCGCCTCGACGAGCGCGTGTTCGTGATGGGCGAGGAAGTCGCCGAATATCAGGGTGCCTACAAGGTTACGCAGGGCCTGCTCGACGAGTTCGGCGCCAAACGCGTGATCGATACCCCGATTACCGAATATGGCTTTGCCGGCATCGGTGCGGGTGCGGCCATGGGCGGTCTGCGTCCGGTGGTCGAATTCATGACCTTCAACTTCGCGATGCAGGCCATGGACCATCTCATCAACTCGGCGGCCAAGACCAACTACATGTCGGGCGGCCAGATGCGCTGCCCGGTCGTGTTCCGCGGCCCCAACGGCGCGGCCAGCCGCGTTGGCGCGCAGCACAGCCAGAACTATGCCCCGTGGTACGCCAGCGTGCCCGGCCTTATTGTGATCGCACCTTATGACGCGTCGGACTGCAAGGGCCTGCTGAAGGCGGCGATCCGTTCGGAAGACCCGGTGATCTTCCTCGAAAACGAGCTGGTTTACGGCGAAAAGTTCGAGGTTGCCCAGCTTGATGACCACGTCCTGCCAATCGGCAAGGCCCGTATCATGCGCGAAGGCGCGGACGTCACCATCGTCAGCTATTCGATTGCCGTGGGCATTGCGCTCAAGGCTGCCGAGGAACTGGCGGGCGAGGGCATCGACGCCGAGGTGATCGACCTGCGCACGATCCGTCCGCTCGACAAGGAGGCCGTGCTCGAAAGCCTCGCCAAGACCAACCGGGTGGTGATCGCCGAAGAAGGTTGGCCGACTTGCTCGGTCGCTTCGGAGATCGTCGCGCTTTGCATGGAGGAGGGTTTTGACCACCTCGATGCGCCGGTCACCCGCGTGTGCAACGAGGACGTGCCGCTGCCCTATGCCGCCAACCTCGAGAAGCTTGCCCTGATCGACAAGGACAAGGTGATCGCGGCGGTGAAGAAGGTCTGTTACCGCTAACTACGCAAGCGACACCTGGCGCCCGTGTCAGGTGTCGCAGCGTGCGACCGGGTCGGGGGCGCTGCTGTTGCGCTGCATAACCCCCGCCAGGTCGCGGTTGTTGCGCACGTTGAAGGCGGCAATGGCCACGATCGGCTCTGATGCGTCGAACAGCTCGCTCACAATCGGGTGATAGGTCATGGCGACCTCAACGAACATCACGGCCTCGCCCTTGAACGCGTAAATCTCCTCGCCGGGCGGGCCCATGCCGGGGATGCTCGAAAACTCCCCATCGCCTTCCTCGCCATAGCTTGAGGTATAGTCGAGATCGCCCATGCAGCGTTGCCAGTGGATATACTGCTGGTCTTCGCTGTCCTCGAGAACCTCGAGGCTGGAAAGGATGATACGCCCGTTTTCCAACAGGCCCAGCTTTTCGCCCGCCTGAATATCGGCGCCGAGGAAGATGTCGTTGATATCGCTTTCGTAGACGGTCACTTCGCCGAGCAGCGAATTCTCACCGATGCGGCTGGCATCGTCGGCCACCAGCACCGCAACCTGGTTGACGCGCAGCTGCGTGATGGCCCGGTTGGCGGCCTCGGCACCGAGCAGGCCGATCGACAGCAGCAGCGGCGCGGCCAGCGCGAATTCGAGCATCGCGGTAGCCCGCGTGTCGCGCAGCAGCCTGCGCAGCGGGAGGCGAACCGTCAGACGCATCGGGCTGCCACCGCGACAATGTCCTGCTCGTCGTAAGGCTGGTTGCGCAGCACCGTGGAGGCCTCGAACTCGACCGTGTCGGAGAGGCCCAGCAGCTTGCTGATCCCGAACGCACGGGGATAGCCGACCTTGACCCTGTAAAGCACCACGTCGCGCGCGCCGCCCATGCCGATCTTGCCGCGATCCTGGTCCCACAGGCCGTTGCCGTTGACGTCCTCGAACTGCTCGCCGTCGTTGCAGATGCCGTTGCCATCAATATCGGTGAAGTCCTCCGCCTGGGCGACTTCGGAGAAGGTGGCATAGGATTTGCGCGAAAAGTCCACCGTGGCGCGGGGGGCAATGGCCTTGACGGCCTTTTCCACCCGCTCGTCGATGGCGGCCTTGCCTTTGTTGGCATTCTCAATGGTGGAAGCGCGTGCGGCCTTCTGGATCGTGCCCTGCAGCTGGGCTTGGGTGTAGAGGTTGTAGCCGACCTCGAACAGGCCGAGCAGCATTGTCACCAGCACCGGGGCGATCAGCGCGAACTCGACCAGTGCCGCGCCGCGTTGATCGCGGGCGAGGTGGCATGGGGGCCGTGTCATTGCACGATCCTCAGCTCGCTCACATCCTTGGCAATGGCGCCAAAGGCGAGGTTCAGTTCTGCTGCATCGGCTGCTTCGAAGAAGTGTCCTTCTCCGGCGCAGTCGCGCATGATCTGATTGAGTTCGACCCCGAAGCCGATGACCCACACGGTCACACCGCGCTTCCTGACTTCCGAACAGGCGAATTCGAACCGCTTCTCGATAGTCTCGACAAGCGAGTAGCGGGACGATTCTGACCAACGGTGCACGTCGACCGGCTCGAAGCCATAGGTGCCATAGCTGATATCGAGCGCCGATGTTTCACCGTCGGTCAGGAAGATAAGGTTGCGGTTGGTTGGCGAGCCGGCAGAGACATCGGCGTTCTCCGATGCGAACAGGCCGGTTGGCGAGATCATCCGTCCGCCCCAGATCATGCCGATATCGTGATAGGTGCTGCCGTCGGCATAAAGCGTCGCGAGGTAGGCATCGAGCTGGCTGGAGGTCATCGTCGACAGCTTGGCGGCGGGGGCGGGGCAGGCGGCGGTGCCCATCAGGCTGGGCGAGATGAACTCTTTGGCGGTACTCTCCCTGCGGGTTTGGAAGCTGCCGTTTCCGTTGTATTCCTTGTCCCGCCCGTAGATCCAGTCGGGATACATCGGGCGCCACTTGGTAACAGAGGAGTTGTCGAAGGTAACCCTGGAGCCGTCGCCAGTGGGTTTATCGAATAGGCGCGCATTCAGATTCTCGACGATGGTGATGCCGAGCGCGGCTGGATTGTCGGTTGGCACCAGGTCGATATCGAGGTCGAGCGCCTTTTTCAGGTCCACGTTGCCGTAGTCGTCGATTTCGTAGGTCTGGCGCTCTTCAACACAGCCTTCGGTGTGCGTGCGCCAGTCCGATACATCGTAGGCTATGCGATCGTAGACCCACTTGCCCGTGTTGTCCCACGAGGGCTCGGTGATGATGTCGTAGGTGTCTTTGTAGGCCCTGTAACTGGTCTTGATGACGGTGCAGATGGGCCCGTCTTGCGTGACGCTGTATGCGTCGCCGTTTCGGGTTCTTTCATATGTCTTGATGGTGCGCGTGCCGGACGGCGGGCCGACCACAGTCTCGCTGGTCTCTCCGGTCTTGACGGTCGATCCGGTCACTGTGTTGCGGGGCGCTCTCGAACATTGAAAGTTGCCTCGGCGATCCTTGTCGGCAGCGTAGGTCTCTTCGCTGGTCCTTGTTCTGCTGCCCGAAATAGGGCTGCTCGCGGTGGCAAAGGTGGTGGTGGTTTCGCCGCCCTCCTTTCTGAGACTGCGCGACTGGTAGCCCCATTCATCGACTACCCATTCGTCTTTCAGGATGCCGCCCACGTTGACGTTCGTGGAATAGGGCAAAAAGCCGTAGCGAATGCGAGAGCCTGACTGGGCCGTGGCCTGGAGCTGCTGGTGAAACGTGCGGATGGTGCCCTTCAGGACTTCCAGCCGCGAGGAGGTGTCGCCAGGATTGTTGGTCGCCATCGATCCGGTGACGTCGAGCACCATCATCACATCGGTGTTCGAAAAGTTGAGCTGGGCGCTGCATTTCACGCGCACGTTGATGCTGTCTTCGCCGAAGATCCCCATCAAGGTCGTCGGGGTCGTCACGCGGGCCACGCCGGTGATGGAATAGTCATCCTCCAGCGTCATCTCGAAGCTGCGGTTGCTCGATCCGTAAACACCGTCCTTGAAGTTGGTACGGAAGAAGCGGTCGCCGATTTCTGCGGTCTGGCTGGGCAGTGTGCCTGAGGTTACCGTTTCTGTCCCCAGCCGCTTGCGCGCCGCAAGTACACCGGCATCGCATGCCTGCTGAAGCCGTGCCTGCACGAGATAACCGCGACCGATATCGAGACCGCCGCCGACCATGCCGATCAGCGGCAGGAGCGCGGCGGCAATAATCATAAGCGTGTTGCCCGCCTGGTCTTCAACCAGCCGGCACAGGAAGGGCGAACCGGCCCTCGTCTGAGTTGAAGCAACGGTCATGCTCCTCGCCATAGCGGAGCATGGTTTGCGCATCCTTTGAGACCGTGGTTAGTACCGCGTTCCAGCGCAATGGTGGTAAACACGTGGGTTTGGTTAACGCCTTGTCAAGGCTGCCTCCACACGTCTTGCAGGTGGCTAATAGAGCACCAATCGGGGTGTTAGCAACTAAGAGATTTTACTTGGTTGGGGGCAACCTGTCGCTCGTGTGGCGTGGTCAAGGCAGGGCAATGTCTCGGCGCAACTGGCTGGTTAACGGCACTTTCCGCTGACGGTGCCTTGGCGCACGCGATCGCGTGCAGCCACCTGAAGGCCGCAGAAAACGGCGTACCTTTACGAAATTCTAAGGAAGGTTTCCGATGATGGCCGTTGGAGAAAAGCTCGCCATGGCCAGACTGCGTGACCATATCTCGAACACTGCGTCGTCCGTGGAGCGGCGTCCCTCGCTGCTGCGCGACTGCAGCGGAGCGGTGATTTCGGAATTTGCCATCGTGGGCACGGCGTTCATTGCGCTTTTGTTGGCGACGCTCCACCTGATGATGATCTATCTCGCCCAGCAGATGCTGGAAACGGCCGCCGAGGGCGCCTCGCGCCTGTTCCTCACCGGCTATGCGCAGACTGCAACGCTGGCGAACGGCCACGTCGGCATGGACGCATCGGACTTCAAGGACGCCATCTGCAACGGCGCGAGCGGCGTGGATGCCAGCGGCCAGATATTCAGTTTCGGTCCGCTGCTGCCGGGCATGCTCAATTGCTCGCGGCTGACCGTGAACGTGAGCAGGGCTGCGGCTTACAGTACCAGCGCGGCAAGTCGTCCGACGTTCGTTTACGACAGTTACGGCAACATTGTTTCGACCGGGACCGGCTATAATTACACCGGCGCGGGGTCGGGCAGGAACCAGATCGTTGCCGTCCAGCTGATCTATCTCTGGCCAACCGGAACGGGCGCTCTGGGCAGTAGCATGATCGACCAGCCGAACGGCAACCGGATGCTGACCGCCACTTCGGTGTTCACCACCGAGGACTTCTCATGCAGCGTGGCCCAGTCGTCATGCTGAGGCGGCTTCTTTCCTGCACCAGCGGCGTGGCGCTCATCGAGTTCGCCTATGTGCTGCCAGTCATGCTGCTGCTCTATTTCGGCGGCATGACGGTGTCCGAAATGATCGCCGCCAATCGCAAGGTGACGGTGGCGGCCCGCACGCTGACCGACCTGGTCAGCCGCAATATGTCGCCAGCGATTGTCTATAACGATCCGGGCGCGGCCAATGCGAGCAGGTTTCTGAGCGCGAGCGCGGTGGCGCTGGCCCCCTACAAGCTCGATACCGCCATCCAGCAGATTTCGCTTCTGCGCGTGTGCGACTCCACCCATGCCTATGTCGTGTGGACGCAGGCGCAGACCCAAAACACCGATGGAAGCACAAGCTCGCCGGCCACCTCGACCGATGTCGCCGGCACCTTGCCAACGAGCGAGGCGCAGACGGCAGACACGGTGGTGTCGATCCCCAGCAACATGGTTTCGCCTACCATGATCCCGGCATCGCCCGACGGCTCCAACGTCTGCGACAATCTCAATCCGGGTGACAGCACCACTACGCAGGTCGGGACCGCCGGAGCCTACATGTTCCGCGGCACGGTGACCTACACCTACACCCCGCCGATCACCTTCTTCGAAGCAGGCTCCATGCAGCTTTCCGACACAATCTACATGGCTCCGCGCCTTTTCTAGGAACTGGAAGATGTTCGCACGCCTCACCAGCAAGACCAGAGAGACGATCGGCGGGTTCCTTGAACGCCTGAAGTCCGATTGCAGCGGCAACGTGATGATGATTTTCGGCTTTGCCGTGATTCCGCTCACCTTCGCGGCGGGGTTCGGCATCGACTATGGCCGGGCGATGCGTTTGCAGACCCAGCTCAACGCAGCTGCCGACGCGGCTGCGCTGGCGGCAGTTTCACCCACGATGATGTTTGAATCGGACGAAGCTTCGCGCTCGGCCGCGAGCAAGATGTTCAATTCGCAGGCCGCGCGATTGACGGGGTATCGCGACCTGCAAATGACGCCGCTAATCGAGAACATCCCCACGGGTAGCGGCAGCACGCTTGGTTTCCTGCGCAAGGCCACGGTGACCTACAAGGCGCAATCGATCAACTATTTCGGAGGCTTGCTGGGCGCCGATACGCTGGTGGTTTCGGGCACGGCGGCCGCCAGTGCAGCGCAGCCGCCCAATGTCGATTTCTATCTGGCGATGGACAATTCGCCGTCGATGCTGCTGCCTGCGACCAATGACGGCATTGCCAAGGTGATTGCCGCCACCAAGAACTCGCACAATTCTCATGGTTGCGCCTATGCCTGCCATGCGCAGTTGCCGCATACCGATAGTATCTACGTCGAGGACACCAGCGGGCGTGATGTCTTGCTGTCGACCAGCTATTACACGGCGGGTTCGTCCAAGAGCGGATGGTGGTATCGCTGGGATGCCGGTGGCCACAAGCTGTACGATAGCAACGGCAACCCGATGGATTCGAGTTCGACCACGACCGTCGACCACCCCCCGCAGACAGATGACTACAGTTATCGCTGTGGCGGCAGCAGATGGCGTCCAAGATACTGCTACTACCAGGTCACGACCGAGAAGACGACGACAACGACGACAACGGTCAGCTATTCCATTAGCGACAGCACGAGCGGTCCGGTCACGGTCACAAAGTCAGTCCGCACCCAGATCAGCACCACGGGTACAACAACCGACAGTCGGTGGGGGAACACCACTTCCATCGAACCAACCTACAGCGACAACACCAGCACGACCATTTACGACTACGGCTACTGGGCTGACGGCTATTGGCTGACGCATAACTATGGGAAGATCTACGGTAGCCCCGCACGCCTCCCTTTGCGCAAGGATGCGATGGTGGAAGCGGCCACGCAGCTTATCCCCTTCGCCGCCAACCAGGCTGACGAATATCAAGTGACATACCAGATGCAGATGTTCTCGTTCGACTGGACCCGGCCGGGCCAAAGCTCGCCGGTGCGGCAGCTGACCAGCCTGACCGACGTAAATACCTATAATCACGGATTTACGGTGGAATCGGTCTTTCCGGCGGATGACTACTGGTATCAGAACAACAAGCCCACGAGCAGCCTCAACATCGGCGACCGGGCGACCGAAATGCTGAACATGCTCAAATACATGGACAGCCATATCCCGAACGCCGGCAACGGCGCGCCGGGCCAGACGCCGCAGAAGTTCCTGTTCCTGATAACCGATGGAATGCTTGACCAGCCCGACGGTTCGCGCGTGATGGGGCCGATGCGCACCGCCGCCGACAAGGAGCTGGCCAAGTGCAACGCGATCAAGGCGCGCGGTATCAAGATTGCGATCCTCTATACGCAGTACCTGCCTGAATCGCTGGTCAACAACACTTGGTCGCAGAACAACGTCGCGCCTTGGCTGCCGCCGCCGCCGCCGCCTTACCCGGCTGGCAATGCGGGCAGTTCGGACCAGATCCTCACCGCGCTGGAAAGCTGTGCCTCACCCGGCAACACCGGTGCACCGCTGGTCCAGACCGTAACCTCGGACGACAACATCACCACCGCGTTGCAGTTGCTGTTTTCGACCACCCTCCAGACTGCCCGCCTGGTCCAGTAAGGCCGGGGCAGGGCAGGTAGCTGGCGAGCCTTGTGGCCCTTAACGGGCTTGCATTCCTCGTCGGCTGTGAGAAGTGACCGCGGCAATGTCCGTCGATCTTCTTGAAACCTTGCCCCTGCCGCAGCGGCTGGCGCTGTCCTATGCCCCGGCCAGCGCCCGTCCGGCGACGCTTGCGCTGCTGGCGCTTGATACCCGGCTGGCTGGCGTGGTGCTGGGCGGTGGCGAGCCGATGCTGGCCCAGATCAAGCTTGCCTGGTGGCGAGACCGGCTCGGGGAAGCATCCGACAGATGGCCGAAGGGCGAACCGCTGCTGGCGGCCTTGCACGAAAGTGTGGGGGACCGCTCTGGTCTTGTCGCTCTGGTCGATGGCTGGGAAAGCCTGTTGGCCGAGCAACCCGATAAGCACGAGTGGGAGGAGTTCGCGGCGGGGCGTGTGGCCCTTTGGGACGTGTTGGCATCAAAGCTAGGCGTCGATGTGAAGGACGTCGCAGGCCCCGCGCGGACCTGGGCACTGGCCGATCTGGCAATGGGCATGGCGCCCGGCAGCGAGAGGGCGGCCATCACTAGCGCCGAGCAGGCACTGGAGCGGCAAAGTCCGCGCCTCCCGCGCGCCTTACGTCCGTTGGCTGTGCTCCATGCGCTTGCCCGCCGGGCGCTGTCGGGCGAGCGCGCGGCTCTGCTCGACGGGCCGGGCGCGATGTTGCTGGCAATGAGGGTTGGCATTTCCGGTTGCTAAGGTACTCTGCGTAAGTCTCTGAGGTATTGGGGGGAGACTGGGATGAATCGCCTGATACTGGGTGCCGTCGGCGCGCTGCTATTGGTGAGTGTAGGGCTGTTCTGGATTCAGGGCCGGGCTGAGGTCGAGCGCGCGGCGCCGCCACCCGATCCCGACGCTCTGGCGCAGGAAACCCCCGACCCCGAGGAGTTGCCCTTCGCCGAAGTGGGCGATCTGACCGGACCCGAGCCGCCCGAAGCAAGCGAGCTGACGCGTGAACAGCGCCGCTTCTTCCGCTACGATCGCAACCGCGACCTGAAGATCACGCGTCAGGAAATGCTGTCGAGCCGCACGGACGGCTTTCGCAAGCTCGACGTGGACGGCAACAACCTGCTGACCTTCGAGGAATGGGCGGTCACCACCGCCGAGCGGTTCGACGAAATGGACGCCGATGGCAACCGTGAGCTGACCGCCGCCGAATTTGCCACCAGCGCGCCAAAGCCGAGGCCGAAGCCGCGTTGTGCCTGCTAGCCCAAAATGCGTTCATTCTGAGCGTGTCTAATGGTAGGTGCGGCAGCTGTCCTAGCTGGGCTTGGTCAGGCCGGAACCGCGTCCAGCCCCGCCAGCCAATCACCGAATTCAGCCTTGGCGCGCTCGGTATAGGCTTCCTTGCGCTGCTTCTTGGGGACCTTGTGCAGCGGCGGAAACAGACCGAAGTTGATGTTCATCGGCTGGTAGCTCGACGCCTCGGCATCGCCCGTAATGTGCGAAAGCAGCGCACCCAGCGCTGAGGTCGGCGGGGGCGGGGTCCAGTCTGCGCCTGCCAGTTCAGCCGCCGCCATCATCCCGGCCACCAGCCCCACGGCCGAGCTTTCGACATAGCCCTCGCAGCCCGTCACTTGCCCGGCAAAGCGGATATGCGGCGCGCTTTTCAGGCGCAGCTGCCGGTCCAGCAGTTCGGGCGAGTTGATGAAGGTGTTGCGGTGCATGCCCCCCAGCCGCGCGAACTCGGCGTTCTCAAGGCCGGGAATGGTGCGGAACAGCTCGACTTGCGCGCCATATTTCATCTTGGTCTGGAAGCCGACCATGTTCCACAAGGTGCCCAGCTTGTTGTCTTGCCTGAGCTGCACCACGGCATAGGGCCAGCGGCCCTGCGGATGCTCCTCATTGGTGTCGTAGGGATTATCCAGCCCCACGCCCTTCATCGGCCCGTAGCGCAGCGTTTCCACCCCGCGCTCGGCCATGACTTCGATCGGCATGCAGCCATCGAAATAGGGGGTGTCGGCTTCCCATTCCTTGAACTCGCCCTTTTCGGCATCGAGCAGGCCCTGATGGAAGGCGAGGTACTGCTCCTTGGTCATGGGGCAGTTGATATAGTCGCCGTCCTCGTTCGAGGCCTCGGTGCGCTTGTTCCAGCGGCTCTGAATCCAGCACTTCGTCATGTCGACCGAATCGCGGTGGACGATCGGGGCGATGGCATCGAAGAAGGCGAGCCGGTCCTCGCCGGTGGCCTTGACGATGGAGCTGGCCAGTTCGGCGGCGGTCAAAGGCCCGGTGGCGACGATGGTGAGGCCGCTGTCGGGCAGCGCCTCGACCTTCTCGCGCACGATCTCGACATTGGGGTGCTCTTCCAGCACGCGCTGGACTTCGGCGGAGAACACCTCGCGGTCCACCGCCATGGCGCTGCCCGCGGGAACGCGCGCTTTCTCGCCCGCCATCATCACCAGCGAGCCCAGTCGCCGCATCTCGTGGTGCAGCAGGCCGACCGCATTCTTGGTGTCATCGTCGGAGCGGAACGAGTTCGAGCAGACCAGTTCGGCGAGCCCCTCGGTTTCGTGGGCGTCGGTTGCGCCGCCGCCGCCGCGCATTTCCGAGAGGCGCACTTTCACGCCGCGCTGGGCCAGCTGGAAGGCCGCTTCCGATCCGGCGAGCCCGCCGCCGATGATGTGTACCTGATGAGTCATTGGGCCGCAGATAGGCGCTTCGGGCGCTGGCGCAAAGGCCGCAGCGCGGCTAAAGTATGTCCTATGCCCAAGCGTGCCCTAGCCCAGAAACGTCCTTTCCTTCTGCTCTCTATCGTGGCCGCACTGGCCTTTTACTACTTGCGTGCGAGCACACTTCCCGAAATCTACCTCATTCCGTTGAGGGGCAGCGCGGCGGGCTTGCTGGCAGTCTATGCCTTCACCCGCCATCCGAGCCCCGATGCGCGTCTCTATGTCTGGGCCTTGGGCGCGGCGGCGATGGGCGATATGGCCCTTGAGGTCGACATAACCATTGGCGGGCTGTTGTTCTTCCTCCATCACGTGCTGGCGATGAGCCTGTTTCTCAAGCATCGCCGCCCGGTCACGGGTATTCACAGCTGGATCTGCGGGGTGACGCTGATCAGCGTGCCGGTGGCGGGCTATCTCTTGCCCTACGATCCGGACGAGAAACTGCAGGTCGGCCTCTACACCCTGGCGCTTGGCGCTATGGCTGCCAGCGCCTGGGCGAGCACCTTTCCGCGCTTTCGGGTGGGGGCCGGCGCGATGCTGGTCGTGGTGAGCGACTTGACCTTCTTTGCCGAGATGGGGCCGCTCTCGGGCAACATGTGGGCGCAGCTGGTGATCTGGCCGCTCTACTACCTCGGCATGTTCCTGATGTGCACCGGGGTGATCCAGACGCTTTCGAAGCGCGATCCTCAGTTACGCGTAGTACAGTAGGCCCTGGCGTCACCCCGGATCACGTCCGGGGTGACGGTCAATGTTAAGTCCGGGGTAGGGGGCCGTCAGACGGCGAGGACCTATGCCTCGCCGTCGTCACCGTCTTCCTGCGGCCCGACTTCGTCGTCGCCGTCGCGCTGGTCGATCATTTCCTCGACAACCGCTTCTTCCGCAACATTTTCGGGCGCTTCTTCCTCATCGATGCGCACGGCCGAAGCCACGTGCTCGTCCTTGCCGACATCGAACAGGCGCACGCCCGCGCTGTTGCGGCCGATGATGCGCATGGTGTCGAGGCCGATGCGGATCAGCTTGGCCTTGTCGGTCACCAGCATCAGCTGATCGGCACGGGTGGCGGTGAAGCTCGCCACCACCGGGCCGTTGCGCTTGATGTTGTCGATATTGGTGATGCCCATGCCGCCACGGCCAGACTGGCGATATTCGTAGCTTGAGCTGATCTTGCCGTAGCCATTGGCGCAGACGGTGAGGATGAACTGTTCGTCCGCCGCCATTGCTTCGTGCTCGGGCGAGAGCGGGGCTGCATCCTCGTCGGCCTTCCACGGGGCGACCCGCAGATAGGCATCGCGTTCGTCAGGCGTGGCCGAGCCAGCACCGAGGATCGACAACGAGACAACCTCGTCGCCCGCTTCCTTGAATTTCATGCCGCGCACGCCGGTCGAGGTGCGCGAGACGAATTCGCGCACATCCTCGCCGGAGAAGCGGATCGCCTTGCCCATCTTGGTGGCGAGCATCACGTCGTCGCCCGGTTCGAGCAGCTGAACACCGATCAACCGATCGTCGCTGCCATCCTCGAAGCGCATTGCGAACTTGCCGTTCGAGGGGATGTTGGTGAAGGCATCCATCGCGTTGCGGCGCACGTTGCCGCGCGCGGTGGCAAAGACCACGTTCAGTGCGCCCCAGCTGTCCTCGTCCTCGGGCAGCGGCAGGACCTGCGCGATCGTTTCGTCCTTCTCCAGCGGGAGCAGGTTGATGATCGGCCGCCCGCGCGTGTTGGCGGCGCCTTCGGGCAGCTTCCACACCTTGATGCGATAGACCTTGCCCTTGGTAGAGAAGAACAGCACCGGGTTGTGCGTGGAGGTGACGAACATGGTCGACACCGCATCGGCGTCCTTCGTGCTCATGCCCGCACGGCCCTTGCCGCCGCGGTTCTGCGCGCGGAACGTGCTGAGCGGGGTGCGTTTGATGTAGCCATCGAGCGTCACGGTCACGACCATGTCGTCGCGCTCGATCAGGTCCTCGTCGTCGAGGCCGTCCCAGGCAGGTGCGATCTCGCTCATGCGCGGAGTGGCGAACTGGTCGCGCACTTCCTGCAATTCGGCGCGCATCACGCCATAGAGCTTCACCCGGTCGGCGAGGATCGAGAGGTAATATTCGATCTTGTCGGCCAGCTCCTGCAGCTCGCCGCCCAGTTCTTCGCGGCCCAGCGCGGTGAGGCGGTGCAGGCGCAGGTCGAGGATCGCCTTAACCTGGCGTTCGCTGAGCTGATAGGTGCCGCCGCTTTCGTCCTCGCTTGGGTCGATCGCTTCGACGAGACGGATATATTGCGCAATGTCGCCAATCGGCCACTTCTTTTCGAGCAGCTTGCCGCGCGCCTCGGTCGGATTCTTCGAGCCGCGGATCATCGCGACCACCTCGTCGAGGTTGGACACGGCGACCACGAGACCGAGCAACACGTGCGCCCGGTCGCGCGCCTTGTTCAGCTCGAACTTGGTGCGCCGGGTAATGACCTCTTCGCGGTGCTGGATGAAGGCCTGAATGAAGTCGCGCAGCGTTAGCGTTTCAGGACGGCCGCCGCGGATCGCCAGCATGTTGGCCGGGAAGCTCGCCTGTGCGGGTGTGTGTCGCCACAGCTGGTTGAGCACCACTTCGGCCGTTGCATCGCGCTTCAGGTCGATGACCACGCGCACACCGCCGCGGTTGGAGCTTTCGTCGCGGATGTCGGCAATGCCTTCGATCCGCTTTTCCTTGGCCGCATCGGCGATCTTCTCGACCAGCCCGGCCTTGCCCACCTGATAGGGAATCGAGGTCAGCACGATCGCCTGACGATCCCCGCGCGAGGTCTCGATCTCGTGGCGGCAGCGCATCAGGATCGAGCCGCGTCCGGTGGTATAAGCCTGACGCGCGCCTGATTTGCCGAGAATCAGCGGCGCGGTCGGGAAGTCGGGGCCGGGGATGATTTCGTGGAGCTGGTCGGACGTGATGCCCGGATCGTCCATATAGGCAAAGCAGCCGTCGATCACTTCGCCGAGGTTATGCGGCGGAATGTTGGTCGCCATGCCGACCGCGATACCGCCAGCGCCATTCACCAGCAGGTTGGGGAAGCCCGCCGGGAGCACCGAAGGCTCCTTGCGGCTGGCGTCGTAGTTCTCGACGAAATCGACGGTGTCCTTGTCGAGATCGTCGAGCAGCGCGTTGGCCACGCGCGCCAGACGGCTCTCGGTGTAACGCATGGCGGCCGGCGGATCGGGGTCCATCGAGCCGAAGTTGCCCTGACCGTCGACCAGCGGCACGCGCAAGGACCACGGCTGCACCATGCGGGCGAGCGCGTCGTAAATCGCGCTGTCGCCGTGCGGGTGATATTTACCCATCACGTCACCAACGATGTTGGCCGACTTGCGATAGGGCCGCCCGGCGACATAGCCGCCTTCCTGCGCGGCATAGAGAATGCGGCGGTGGACGGGCTTGAGGCCGTCGCGCACGTCGGGAAGCGCACGGCTCACGATCACGCTCATCGCGTAATCGAGATAGCTCGTCTTCATTTCATCGACGATATCGATCCGCTCGAACTCGTGCGGAGTCTGGGGATCAGTGTTGGGGGTGTCCGCGTCGCTCACTGCGATGGATATTCCGTTGTTGTTCTGGTTGCCTTGGGACTAGGCCATAGGGCGGCAAACCGCCAGTTAAGGGCGGCCCTTGCGGGCGAATGCATGCGCTTTTTCCACATTTGCGCACAGCTTTGTCGTTAATATGCTGCAAAGTGCGTTCAAACGAAGTTCACCGACGCTCGTGCAGGAGCAATTTGCAATCTCGGGCATTCCTATGCAGTACGCACAACCGGGAATTACGACGGCCCTTTACGGGGTTCGCCTGGGCCATTTCAGGAGAGATTACTAATGATTCACAAGTTCGCCTTTAGCCGCTTCACCTCGCGCGCCGCGATGGCGCTGGCTTTGGCCGGTGGGGCGCTGTTCGCCACCTCGGCACAGGCGCAAGACTATTCGCGTAGCTTCCGTGAGGCCTATGCCCCGGTTGCCGAAGTCACCAGTGGCGAGGACGCCGACTGGGCTGCTGCACGTGATCAGTTCGACAGCGTGCTTGCCGCCATTGAAAACGATGACGACCGCAACGCGGCCGGCAACATGGCGCTGATGATCGGCAACAACCTCAACGATCCCGTGTGGCAGCGCCGGGGCCTTGAGCTGATGCTCGAAAGCGGCAAGGTCGAGCCGGAGCGCATTGGGCAGTTCCAGTTCTTCGTCGGCAACCTTGCCTATAACGCGAAGGACTACGCTGCTGCGCGCGAAGCCCTGACTGCTGCGCTTGCGGCTGGCTACACCGATAACGATCCGCAGGGCCTCATTATCGAGACCTACCTGCAGCAAGACGATGTTCCCGGTGCAGTCGCCTATATCGAGGAGCTGGAGCCGCAGTTCGCTGCTGAGGGGCGCACCATCCCCAACACCTGGATCGAGCGTTCGCTCGGGGCCGCTTTCAGCCTCGACATGTACGACGAATCGATCGCGCTGGCGAAGGCGCTCGTGAAGGCGGACCCGAGCAGCGAAGGCTGGCTCAAGTCGCTTCAGGTGGTCGGTGCCATCCGTCAGCTCGACCCGCAGGTCGAACTCGATCTGCTGCGTCTGATGCGTGAGACCAATGCACTGTCGAACCGTGCCGAATACATCCGCTACATTGAGGCGTTGGATCCGCGCATCATGTCGAACGAGGTGCTGCCGGTGATGGCCGAGGCGGTCGATGCCGGGCTGATGGATCCTGCCGACAACTACTATGTCGAGGTCAAGTCGATCGCCGATTCGCGTGCAGCCGACGATCGCAGCAATCCTGACCAGACCTTTGCCGAAGGCGAGAGCGGCGATGCTATCGATGCTATGGCTTCGGGTAATGTCCTGTGGTCGCTGGGTGACTATGCCCGCGCCGAAACGCTCTATCAGGCTGCTGCCGACAAGGGCGGCGACGTGAACGAGGCGCTGACCCGCAAGGGCATGGCCGAGGTCATGCAGGGCAAGTACGACGAAGGCATCGCGACCCTCGGTCAGGTGACCGGCGATCGCAAGGTGGTGGCCGATATGTGGGCACTCTACGCCGCGCAGCAAGCCGGCTAAGCACCGCGGCAACGCTGAACACACAAACGGCGCGGGAACTTCGGTTCCCGCGCCGTTTTGTTTGGTGATCAGCGCGCTCGCCAGACGGGCGGGCCGGGATGCCGGTTCAGACGTTGAACTTGAACATCATCACGTCGCCATCCTGCACGACGTAGTCCTTGCCTTCCTGCCGGAGCTTTCCAGCCTCCCGCGCGCCGCTTTCGCCGCCGAGCGTGATGTAGTCGTCAAAGGCGATGGTCTCGGCGCGGATGAAGCCGCGTTCGAAATCGGTGTGGATTTCGCCGGCCGCCTGCGGGGCGCGGGCGCCATCGTGGAAGGTCCAGGCGCGCGCTTCCTTGGGGCCGACGGTGAAGAATGTCTTCAGGCCGAGCAATTCGTATCCGGCGCGGATCACGCGGGCGAGGCCCGATTCCTCAAGCCCCAGTTCGGCGAGGAACTCGGCGCGGTCTTCTGGCTCCATCGCCACGATCTCGCTTTCGATGGCGGCCGAGACGACCACCGCCTGAGCGCCCTCGGCCGCAGCCTTCTCGAACACCTTGGCCGACAGTTCATTGCCGGTCGCCGCATCGCCTTCGCCCACGTTGCACACGTAGAGCACCGGCTTGGCGGTGAGCAGCTGGGCCTGTTCGAACAAGCGCTCTTCGTCATCGCCATTGGGCTGCGTGAGGCGGGCGGGCTTGCCTTCGCGCAGCAGGTCGAGCGCCTGCCCGAGCACCGATGCAAGCGCCTTGCCCTCCTTGTCGCCAGCCGTGGCGCGGCGCTTGGCGTTGTCGACACGCTTTTCGAGGCTTTCGAGGTCCGACAGCATCAGCTCGGTTTCCACGACCTCGGCGTCGGCCAGCGGATCGACCTTGTTGGAGACGTGCTGGATGTCGTCATCCTCGAAGCAGCGCAGAACGTGGACGATGGCGTCCACCTCGCGGATATTGCCGAGGAACTGGTTGCCGAGCCCTTCGCCCGCGCTGGCACCCTTCACGAGGCCGGCGATATCGACGAACGATAGCTGGGTGTGGATCACCTTCCCGCTCTTCGAGATCGCGGCGAGCTGATCAAGCCGCGGATCGGGCACGGCGACCTGGCCCACGTTCGGCTCGATCGTGCAGAACGGATAGTTCGCGGCCTGCGCGGCCTGCGTTTCGGTGAGTGCGTTGAACAGGGTCGACTTGCCGACGTTGGGCAGTCCGACGATCCCGCATTTGAAGCCCATGGGGCTGATCCTTCGTATTGTGGCGCCGTAGCGCGGATGACAGGCCGTGGCCCTTAGCCGTGCCCGCGCCGCTTGGCCAGCTTGGGGATAGGGTGACGAGGCGCATCTTTCACCGAATGTTTCCGCTTTTCTGTTAGGCAAGGCTCCATGATCAACACACGACCTTTTGCCGCCGTAACCCTCGCGCTGCTGCTTGCGGCTTGCGATAACCCCACCGCTGACCATCTTGGCGACGCCGAGACAGCCTATACCAACCAGAACTATTTCGCCGCCCGCGACGCGGCGCAGGCAGCGCTGCGCGACAATCCCGAGGACGCCAAGGCGCTGGAGCTAATGGCCCGCACGCAAGTCGCGATGGGGCAGGGTGGTGACGCGCTGCTCACGCTCGATCGGCTGGGGAACAGCGGGCAGGGCCCCTCGGACGAGACCATGCTGCGGGCAGAAGCGCTGCTGCAGGCGGGCGAGCCCGACAAGGCGGTGGCTCTGGTCGCCAACGATCAAAGTGCCGAAGCCTGGCGTCTGCGCGCTTTGGCGGCGGGGCAGGATGGCGATGAAGCCCAGATGCTGGCCGACTTCGCAAAGGGCCGCGAGGCCGAAGGCGACAAGTACAAGCTGATCGTGGCCGAGGCATCGTGGTACCTTTCGCAGGACGATGCAGACGCAGCGCGTCCGCTCGTGGCGCTGGCGCAGAAAGAGGCGCCGGAGCGGATCGAGACGCTGCTTGTTACCGCCAGGCTGGCGCAGCTCGATGACGACAACGAACTGGCGTCGCGCGCCTACATGGGCATTCTTGAGATCACGCCGCTTGATCGGCCCGCGCTGCTGGGTGCGATTTTCGCACTGGGCAGTCTTGACCGCATCGACCTGTTGCGCCCGCTGGTTGCGCGCGGGATCGAGGCCTATCCGAACGATGTCGAGTTCATCTATCTCGATGCGCGGGTGAAGGCCGAGGATGGCGATTGGGAAGCCGTGCGCGATGAGCTGCAAAAGCATGAGAGCGGTCTTGCCGGCTATCCCGAAGCTCGCGCGCTCTATGGCGAGGCGCTGCGTCGGCTCGGACAGAACGAACTGGCCCGCGCGCAGCTGGCACCGGTCTATCGGCAGACGCCGGACAATGCCGAGGTGGCGCGCAGCTATGCCGAGGTTTTGCTGGCGACCGGCGACAAGGCTGAGGCACGCCGCGTAATCGAGCCATTGGCGAATGGCCCCGAAAGCACGCCAGAGGATCGCGCGCTGCTCGCCAGAACGCGCTGACCCGGTTTTTCTAACACCTGTAAAACAGTACCGGCCCGCACTCCTGCACCGCATCCGTCATTGACGGGATGCGGGCGGGAGGCGGGCCGGTGCCTACCAGAGATATTTAAAGGCTGATCAGGCCTTGTAGGCGATTAGGCCTTGTTGCGACGGCGACGGGCGAAGCCGATGCCGATAGCTGCAGCGCCGAACAGGCCGAGAGCGCCCGGAGCCGGAACCGGCGTGCCGCCCGAAGAACCACCCGACGAGCCGCCCGAAGTGCTGGTCGAACCGCCCGAAGTGCTGGTGCTGGTCGAGGTGCTGGAGCTGGAGCTCGAGCTGCTGCTGCTCGACGAGCTGCTGTGGCCACAGCTAGGGGTGTGCTT
Organism: Erythrobacter sp. UBA1916; assembly: GCA_002337385.1. Classification (GTDB taxonomy): domain Bacteria; phylum Pseudomonadota; class Alphaproteobacteria; order Sphingomonadales; family Sphingomonadaceae; genus Alteraurantiacibacter. Next base: position 99,102 of record DDFY01000003.1, on the reverse strand, counting down.
GTGGCCCCAGTTGAAGAAGGTGGCGTGCGCCGGAGCCGAAACGGCGAGTGCGCTGAAAGCGAGAGCGGCGGCGGTAGCGGTAGTCTTGATCTTCATTTCATTTCCCCCTTGGGTCAAAATCGTTCGGTTAAAATAAACTCGATCAACCTAACGCAATGCCCGTGCCAATTACGAAATTCCGGGGAACACAGTGGTTAACGGGCTTCGGCAATGCCCGCAGGTGTAAAAAGTTCCGACGTATTTGAGCAGGTTAACCCTGTTGGCGAAGAGCCACGTCGTTCATGAACCGCACGTCGTCGCCTGCCGCCAGCCAGTCAGCCTCGGCCGCAACTGCCCCGAGCATGTCCGCAAGGCCATCCTGTTCAGCCTTGGAATAGTTGCCCAGCACATAGCCATGCACGCGGTCCTTGTGGCCGGGATGGCCGATCCCGAGCCGGACGCGGCGGAACTCAGCCCCGCAGTGCTGACCGATCGAGCGCAAGCCGTTGTGCCCGGCATGGCCGCCACCTCGCTTAACCTTGACCTTGAAGGGGGGCAGATCCAGCTCGTCGTGCCACACGGTGAGCTGGTCGAGCGACAGCTTGTAGAAGCGCATGGCCTCGCCCACCGCGCGGCCGCTTTCGTTCATGAAGGTGGCAGGCTTCAGCAGCAGGATCTTCTCAGATCCAATGCGGCCTTCCTGCAACCAGCCGGAGAACTTCTTCTGCACCGGCCCGAAGCCGTGCATATCGGCGATGACGTCCACGGCCATGAAGCCGACGTTATGCCGGTTCAGCGCATATTGCGGACCGGGATTTCCAAGGCCAACCCAAAGCTGCATAGCGCTGCGCCCTTAATCCAAATGTTCTGCAAAGCAAAACGCCGGACCTCTCGCGAGGCCCGGCGTTTGCTAACTATCCCGAAGTCGGGGCGGAGATTACTCGCCGCCTTCCTTCTCTTCGGTCTCGCCTTCGGCGTCGCCTTCAGCTTCATCGCCCGACGCTTCGTTGGTCGCGCGCTTGAGAGCCGAGGGAGCAACCACGGTGGCGATGGTGAAGTCGCGATCGGTGATCGCGCTTTCGGCGCCAGCGGGAAGCTTCACGTGGCTGATGTGAATCGAATCGCCGACTTCGAGGCCGGTGACGTCGATCTCGATCTCGCCCGGGATCTTGTCGGCTTCGCACAGCAGCTGCAGCTCGTGGCGAACCATGTTGAGCACCGCGCCCTTCTTCAGGCCCGGGCTGGCTTCCTCGTTGATGAAGACCACCGGAATCGCGACTTCGATCTTGGCGTCCTTGGCAAGACGCAGGAAGTCGGCGTGGAGCGGACGGTCGCTGACCGGGTGCAGTGCCACGTCCTTGGGCAGCGTGCGGATGGTCTTGCCACCAACCTCGAGCATCACGATCGAGTTCATGAAGTGGCCCGTGCCAAGCTGGCGCGCGAGCAACTTTTCCTCGACGTGGATCGGAGTGGGTTCTTCGTTGCCGCCATAAATGACAGCGGGTACACGGCCTTCGCGACGCAGCGCACGGGAGGCTCCCTTGCCAGCCCGTTCGCGCAGCTCGGCCGGCAGTTTCAGAGCGTCGCTCATGAGGAATGCCTTTCGGTTGCGTTGAGTTATCTTCCCGCCACGCCTCCAGGGATGACCATGACCGGAAGCGCGCGCCTATAGCGGGTTAGCGGGCAAATGCAACTACTGGATGCGGCGGACACGCATCCCGCGCGCCTCAAGCAGTGCCGGCAAGCCGTCTTCACCAAGCATATGCGCCGCGCCAACCGCGACGAACGGCTCGCGACCGGCAAGGATCATGGGTGCGATCTGCTCGGCCCAGGCGGTGTTGCGCCGTTCGAGCAGCGCCGTGCGCAGGCCCGGTTCGGCAAGCATGCCCGTTACGGTGAGCTGCGATAGCGCTTCGACATCCCCGGTAAGCCAGGCCGCGCGCATGGCGGCCTCGTCCTCGGTGCTGTCGTCATCGATTACGGCACGCAGCAGCGCCTGTTGATCGGCGGCGGACAGGGCATCGAAAATACCGAACTGCGCGGCATAGCTTTCCAGCCCCACCACCGGCTTGCCGCCCGCCAGCAGCGCGCGGTCGACGCCATTCTCGCCCATGTCTTCAGCCGAGGCGCTGGCGATCTGGAGCGCGGCGGCCCAGTCTTCGATATCCGGGGCGAGGATGGCATCGTTGTCGCCGATCTTCGCATCGAGCCGGGCGTTGAAGGCGCGGTCTTGCCGGGCGCGGAAGGGACCGAGGCCGGGGGTATAGGCGATCCTTGCGAAGGCCTCTGCAGCTGCGTTCGCATCGCCAAGGTCGGCGATTTCGACCACCAGCACGTCGGCCTCGTCAAAGGCGCTGTCGAGTGCTGCGCTGTGCCAGCGGGCACCATCGGGCAGGGCGTGGATGGTGCCGAACAGCCAGGCCTTCTGCCCATCGTCGGCCGTGACCTCCCACAGTGCAGGAGCGGGGTCACCCGGGGCGATTTGCGCTGGCTCGGAATCCAGCCCGTCGCAGGCGGCCAGTCCGGCCGCCAGCAGCAGCGCGGCGAGCAGGACGCGGATCAATGAACCCGCTCGACCGTGAACCCGTGTTTGCGCAATTGCTCCTGCACGCTGCCTTCGCCTGCCAGGTGCCCCGCGCCAACGGCAATAAACACGGTGCCGGGCTGGTTGAGGCGCTGCTCGATCCAGCCGGTCCAATTGGCGTTTCGATCAATCAGGAGGCGTTGATAGAGCGCCGGGTCTTCGAGGCCCTCGTTCATTTTGGCCGCAAGGCCCACAGCATCGCCGACCACCCACAGGTCGATCAGCTCGCGCAATTTCTTGGCCGCTTCAGGCACAGCCTCGACCGTCGCATCAAGGAAGGTCAACTGGTCGGCAACGGGCATGTTGTCGAACAGCGCCACCTGCTCTTCAATCGTTTCGAGCGCGTCCTTCTGCTTGGCAGCGCCTGCGCGGGTGAGAGCCATATCAACACCCGAGGCGGGATCGATGCCCGACTGCATCAGCGGCAAGATCGACAGGTTCATCGCGGCATACCACGGCTCGACCGGATCGAGCGCGCCCGGCGGCAGGCCAAGGTCGATCATCGCTTGCTCGTATTCCTTGCGGTCTTCGGGCGTCATCATGTCGCGCAGGTTTTGGCCGTCGGCGAGCAGGCCCGAGCCTGTGAGCGACTGGGTCAGCTTGAGCTGGTCGTCCATGGCGATCTCGGTGACGAGTTCGTCAGACGCTTCGAACGCCGCTGCGATGCGCTCGTCGTACCACTCGACATCGCTGGGCAGGGCGTGGACCGTGCCGAACAGGTAGATGGTGGTGTCCTCATCGGCGAGCTTCCACAAGGCCGGCCCCGCCGGAACGGGCGCGGCGGCGACCTGCGGGTCGGCATCGGCGGACGCGCAGCCACCCGTAAACATGAGGGCGAGGGTACCGGCAGCGCGGGCGAGGGACTTGAGCAGTTGCATGGGGCGGTCGATCCAGATTGTCCCGTGCGAGATAGGGGATCGGCGGCTGATTTTCCAGAGGGTTGGGGGGAAGCTGGGTGGTTCAGTTCGCGCTATCGAGGAAGATGTCCTCGATAGGCATGGCGAACAGACGGGAGATGCGGAAGGCCAGCGGTAGCGAGGGGTCATGCTTGCCGGTCTCGATGGCGTTGACCGCTTGCCGCGAGACCTCAAGCCGCGTGGCGAGTTCGGCCTGGCTCCAGTTGCGCTCGGCGCGCAGTACTTTGAGGCGGTTGTTCACGCTCGTGTCCCCTTCCAGCGCGTGAGGAAATAGGCGGTGGACCAGATCGCCAGCAAGATCGTTAGAACGCCGTATCCCGGAATTGAGCCCAGCGAGCTGGCGAAGAGCACTTCCCAGAGTACCAGCCAGATAAGCAGCGCCATGACCGTGATCAGCGCCGACTTGGTGAGTGTCATGAATATGAAGTCGTCGGCCAGCTTCTGGTCGAGATCGGTTGTCTTGGTGGAGATAACGGTAACGGCAATGGCGGACCCCAGAAGGGCGAGGGCTTTGACCCAGCCGCTTTCAAGCGCCTGAATTGCTGGTGCGCCACCCCCGGCCGAAATAGCGATGAGGGTGATCGAGAGCGCGGCCAGAACGCCGAACAAGAGATCAAGGTAGCGTGGCTCGTACATTGACTTGAGAAAATGGCGCATCGGATGGCTCCTTGGTCAATAGGCCCTGACAAAGTGTCAGGTATGCCTGACTAAGTGAACCATGCAGGCACGCATGTCAAGATAGCCTGACTATAAGTCGCTAAGAGCTGACATCTGGCGCGAGCCAACCGGCCTCACTCGATCCGCTCAGCCTTAAGCCCGCGCGCCTCCAGCATCGCCAGCACCGAGCGCGGCCCTTCGAAATGCCCGGCTCCCACCGCCACCAGCACGGTCCCCGGCTGGTCCAGCCGCGCGTCGAGCCAGCCCGCCCAGGCGCGGTTGCGGCGGGCGAGCAACACATTGTCGAAAGCCGACGCCAGCTTGCCATGGCCGAGGCCAAGGTCGAACTCCTCGCCGACCACGCCGCGCGCCCAGTCGTGCTCCATCTGCCAGGTCTCGGGCTCGTAAAGGAAGGCTCCGGCGCCGTGGTAATTAGCGGGCGACTTGCCCTTCCAGCGCGCAAGATCGCTTTCCAGCTCGGCGATCAGGCCGCGCTCGTTGATCCGCATCAGGCTCAGCATCACCGCGCCGTGGTCTTCGATCGATCGGATCGGCTTGCCTGCTACTGCGAACTCGGCCTCGAGCACGCTTTCCACGCCCAGTTCGGGCCGCGACAGGCTCGGCTCGCCCACGCTCGAATAGCCGATTCCCATTGCCATCAGGGGCAGGGGTAGCGCGTCGACCTCCTCGAACAGCGAGCCAGAGCTTTCGATCAGCGTCCGCCACTTGTCACGCACGGCGGGGGATAGCTGCTGCGATGTGGCAAGGCGCGAGGCGCCGATCGCGCCATACTTGCTCTCATAGGCGGCAAGGCTCGCCATGGCGTCCTCGGTGCTGCTTTCGAGCACCAGTTCGTCGGCCTCTTCGATCACGGTGTCGAACAGCGGGCTGCGCCAGCGGAAACCGGGTGGCAGCATATGGATGGTGCCGAACAGGTAGATCGTGGTGTCGTCGTCGGACAGTCGCCAGATAGCGGGGGCCGGATCGTAATCCTGTTGCAGGGCCACCGGTGTTCCTGCGCGCAGCGGGCTTGCCGTTAACGGCACGCATATGAGCAGCAGGGCTGCCAGCCGGGTGAGCACGCGTAGCATCGATATGAGAGGGAACTGCAACACTCTTCGCCTGTCAAGCATGGGTGCAAGGAGTGGCCCATTGACGCCCTCGCGCGCTTGAGCCATGCGCCCCTGCCATGATGGCCGAGACCGCGCGAAACCCGCAAAGCAGCTTCCAGGACATGATCCTGACGCTGCATGACTTCTGGAGCCGTAATGGCTGCCTGATCCTCCAGCCGTATGACATGCGCATGGGCGCGGGCACCTTCAATCCCGCCACCACCCTGCGCGCGCTGGGGCCTGAGCCCTGGAACGCGGCCTATGTCCAGCCCTGCCGCCGCCCGACCGACGGCCGCTACGGCGAGAACCCCAACCGGCTGCAGCACTACTACCAGTATCAGGTGATCCTGAAGCCGAGCCCGCCGAACATTCAGGAGCTTTATCTTGAAAGCCTGAAGCTGATCGGGATCGACCCGCTGGCCCACGATATCCGCTTCGTGGAGGACGACTGGGAATCGCCGACGCTGGGCGCATGGGGGCTGGGCTGGGAAGTCTGGTGCGACGGGATGGAAGTCACCCAGTTCACCTATTTCCAGCAGATGGGCGGGTTCGACTGCAAGCCGGTGGCGGGCGAGCTGACCTACGGGCTTGAGCGCCTCGCGATGTATATTCAGGGCGTCGACAACGTCTACGATCTGAACTTCGACGGTCGCGGCGTGAGCTACGGCGACGTGTTTCTCGAAAACGAGAAGCAGATGTCGAAGTGGAATTTTGAGGTGGCCGACACTGCCGCCCTGTTCGACCTGTTCGAAAAGGCAGAGGCCGAGTGCAAGCTGAGCCTTGAGAATAATGTCCCCATCGCCGCCTACGAGCAGGCGATCGAGGCGAGCCATGTGTTCAACCTGCTGCAGGCACGCGGCGTGATCTCGGTGCAGGAACGCGCCAGCTACATGGGCCGCGTGCGCGATCTCGCGCGCGGGTCTTGTGAGAAATATGCCGAGAAACTGATGCCCGAATGGCAAGCCAAATATCCGGAGTGGACGCTGTGAGCGACTTCCTTCTCGAACTGCGCTGCGAGGAAATTCCGGCCCGCATGCAGGCCGGTGCCCGCGCCGAACTGGCAAAGCTGTTCGCCCGCGAAATGGACGCGGCCGGAGTTGCGGTGGGCGATGTGCAGGTCTTCTCGACCCCGCGCCGCCTTGCTCTGATCGCCAAGGGCCTGCCGCAGGGCACCGAGGCGGTGCGCGAGGAAGCCAAGGGGCCGCCCGTCGGCGCGCCCGATGCGGCGGTGGATGGGTTCTGCAAGAAGAACGGCGTCACCCGCGATCAGCTCGAAGAGCGCGACGTGAAGGGCCGCGCCACATGGTTCGCCGTGATCGAGAAGCCGGGCCGCGCCACCAGCGAGGTGCTTGCCGCCGCGATCCCGGCGATCATCCGTGATTTCTCCTGGCCCAAGTCGATGCGCTGGGGCGCTGCCTCGCTCTCGACCGAGTCCTTGCGCTGGGTGCGCCCGCTGTCGGGCATCGTGGCGCTGCTGGGCGATGACCAGATCGAATGCGAAGTCGGCGGGATCGCCTCGGGCCGCGTAACGCTTGGCCACCGGTTCCATTCCTCGGGCGACATCGTGATCGCAAATGCGGGCGAATATGCCGCACAGCTGCGCGCTGCCCACGTGATCGTCGACCAGGAGGAGCGGCAGGACATCGTCCGCGAGGGCGCGGCGAAGGCCGCTGCCGACGCGGGCCTGACGCTGGTCGCCGACGAGGGGCTGGTGATCGAGAACGCTGGCCTGACCGAATGGCCGGTGCCGCTGCTTGGCCGGTTTGACGAGGGCTTCCTCGACGTGCCGCCCGAGGTCATCCAGCTGACGGCGCGGGTGAACCAGAAGTACTTTGTCTGCGAGGATGCGGGCGGCAAGCTCGCCAATGCCTTCGTCTGCACCGCGAACATCGTGGCGAGCGACGGCGGCGCGGCGATTGTCGACGGCAACCGCAAGGTGCTGGCCGCGCGGTTGAGCGATGCGCGCTTCTTCTGGGAGCTTGATCAGAAGACGCCGCTTGCGGTTCACGCGGAAAAGCTGGCGCGCATCACCTTCCACGAGAAGCTGGGCACCGTGGCCGATAAGGTCGAGCGGGTGGCGAAGCTGGCGCGCTGGCTGGTGGAAGAGGGCATCGTCACCCCGGACTTGATCCGGGGTCCCGCTTCCTCAGCTGACGGTGAGCAGCGGGACCCCGGCTCGGGGGCCGGGGTGACGAAGGAAGAGTTGGCCGATCTCGCCGAGCAGGCCGCGCGGTTGTGCAAGGCCGATCTGGTTACCGAGATGGTTGGCGAATTCCCCGAATTGCAGGGCCTGATGGGTGGATACTACGCCGAGAAGGAAGGTCTGCCGCAGGAAGTGGCCGACGCGATCCGTGATCACTACAAGCCGGTCGGGCAGGGTGACGATGTACCTACCGCGCCGGTGACAGTGGCGGTGAGTTTGGCGGATAAGCTGGATATTCTTTCTTCGTTTTTTGCCGGAGAAATGCCTCCGACTGGATCAAAAGATCCCTTCGCACTTCGACGTGCCGCTCTCGGCGTGCTTGAATTATTGTCAAAGAATGGCTTGCGGCTTTCATTGGGTCTGCCGTTGTTGACAAATATGGGGAGAGTCCAAGGCCGTATTCAAGGCTATGTCTGGCGTGTGAAGTTTGAGGATCTGGTTGCCGCAAGGCGTGCCGCTGGTGACCCAATGTCAGACGGCGAATTCCAAAAAACTCGAGCGGAAATGATCGCAAGGGCAAGGTCAGATCAAGAAAAGAATAAATTCCGCAAAGTCGCTATGACAGCAACGGCAACACTCCTTGACTTTTTCGCAGACCGCCTGAAAGTCCAGCAACGCGAGGCAGGCGTCCGCCACGACCTGATCGACGCCGTGTTCGCACTGGGCGGGGAGGATGACCTCGTCCGCCTGCTCGCCCGCGTTCACGCGCTGCAGTCCTTCATGGCCACGGAAGACGGCACCAACCTCCTCGCGGGCTACAAACGCGCGGCGAACATCCTAAAGAAGGAAGACTGGGACGCCGCCGGCCCGCAGCCGTCCGGCGATGAAGACCCGCTCGAAAACGTCGACGATCCGCAGATGCGCGAAATCTATGCCGAGCAGTCCAAGACCCAGCTCTCCTACGCGCCCGAACCCGCCGAAGCCGCGCTCATTGCAGCGCTCGCCGAGGCCGAGCCGCGCGCCGCCATGGCCGTCGCGAAGGAGGACTTCGGCGCCGCCATGGCTGCGCTTGCCTCCTTGCGCGCACCAATCGACGCTTTCTTTGACAATGTCACCGTAAACGACCCGGATCAGGACAAGCGCAAGGCCCGCCTTGACCTGCTTGCACAATTCCGTGTTGCGGTGCACAAAGTTGCGGATTTCTCGAAGATCGAGGGCTGAATTTCCGGTCTCTCGACCACACCATAATTATAACCAGAAGCAGGATAGGGCATCAGCATGACCCAGTCGGTCTACACCTTTGGCGGCAACGCGGATCACTCGGACCCGCGCCAGAAGGACAAGACGATCACCGGAGGCAAGGGCGCGAACCTCGCCGAGATGGCCGGGATCGGTCTGCCGGTGCCCCCCGGTTTTACGATCACGACCGAAGAATGCGTGCGCTATCTCGCCGACGGTGCGGATTTCTCCGCTGAACTGCGCGCCGAAGTCGCTGCTGCCCTTGCGCACATCGAGGCTGCCGTCGGCAAGACCTTCGGCAATGCTTCCGATCCTTTGCTGGTCTCGGTCCGCTCGGGCGCGCGTGTTTCGATGCCGGGCATGATGGACACCGTCCTCAACCTCGGCCTCAACTCCGAAACGGTCGAAGGTCTCGCCGCCGCCAGCGGCGACGACCGCTTCGCCTGGGACAGCTATCGCCGCTTCATCCAGATGTATTCCGACGTGGTGCTGGCCATCGACCATGGCCTGTTCGAGGAAGCGCTCGAAATCGCCAAGGAAGACAACGGCTATTTCGCCGACACCGAGATGAGCGCTGACGACTGGCGCAAGGTGGTGGGCGAATACATGGCAATCGTCGAGCGCGAGCTGGGCAAGCCGTTCCCGCAGGACGTGCACGAGCAGCTCTGGGGCGCGATCGCCGCGGTTTTCGATAGCTGGGATAGCGAGCGCGCGAAGGTCTATCGCCGCCTCAACGGCATTCCCGGCGACTGGGGCACTGCGGTCAACGTGCAGGCCATGGTGTTCGGCAACATGGGTGATACCAGCGCCACTGGCGTTGCCTTCACGCGCGATCCGGCGACCGGCGAGAACGCCTATTACGGCGAGTTCCTCGTCAACGCGCAGGGCGAGGACGTGGTGGCGGGTATCCGTACCCCGCAGTATCTCACCAAGGCCGCGCGCGAGCGGGCGAGCGCCCAGGCGCTCAGCATGGAAGAGGTCATGCCCGATGCCTATGGCGAGCTGGCCCGCGTGTTCGACCTGCTCGAAACGCACTACAAGGACATGCAGGACATCGAGTTCACCGTGCAGCAGGGCAAGCTGTGGATGCTGCAGACCCGCTCGGGCAAGCGCACCGCCAAGGCCGCGCTGCGCATGGCGGTGGAGATGGTCGACGAAGGCCTGATCGACGAGAAGACCGCGATCCTGCGCGTCGATCCGATGGCGCTTGACCAGCTACTGCACCCGACGCTCGATCCCGAAGCGGCGCGCAACGTGCTCTCGAAGATCGGCCTGCCGGCCTCGCCGGGCGCGGCTTCGGGCCAGATCGTGCTCGATTCGGACAAGGCGGAAAAGCTCGCCGAACGTGGCATCGCGGTGATCCTCGTGCGCGTGGAAACCTCGCCTGAGGATATTCACGGCATGCACGCGGCGAAGGGCATTCTCACGGCGCGCGGCGGCATGACCAGCCACGCGGCGGTGGTCGCGCGCGGCATGGGCCGCGCCTGCGTGTCGGGTGCGTCGGACGTTTCGATCCGGCTGGCGGACCGTACCTTGCGGATCGGTTCGACCGATCTGAAGGAAGGCGATGTGATCACGCTCGACGGCAGCACCGGCGAGGTAATGCTCGGCGAAGTGCCCACGATCGAGCCTGAATTGGCGGGTGACTTCGGCATCCTGATGGACTGGGCCGACAAGCACCGCCGCATGAAGGTGCGCACCAATGCGGAGACCCCCGCCGACTGCCGCACCGCGCGCGGCTTCGGGGCGGAAGGCATCGGCCTGTGCCGCACCGAGCACATGTTCTTCGATGCCGACCGCATCCTGCACGTGCGCGCGATGATCCTGGCGGACGATGAAGCGGGCCGGCGTTCGGCGCTCACAAACCTGCTTCCGGCGCAGCGAGCCGACTTCACCGAGATCTTCCAGACCATGGCAGGCCTGCCTTGCACGATCCGTCTGCTCGATCCGCCGCTGCACGAGTTCCTGCCGCAGGGCGATGCCGAATTCGCCGATCTGGCCGAGAAGCTGGGCGTTGGCGAAGACCATCTGCGTCGCCGTGCGGGCGAGCTGCACGAGTTTAACCCGATGCTCGGCCACCGTGGCTGCCGCCTCGGCATTACCTTCCCCGAGATCTACGAGATGCAGGCCCGCGCCATCTTTGAGGCGGCTTGCGATGTTACCGCTGAGGGCGGCGATCCCGTGGTGCCCGAGGTGATGATCCCGCTGGTTGCGACCAAGCGCGAGCTGGAAATCCTGCGCAAGCTGGTCGACGATGTCGCCGCGCAGGTGTTCAGCGAGAAGGGCACGACGCTGGAATATATGGTCGGCACGATGATCGAGCTGCCGCGCGCCGCGCTGATGGCGGGCGAGATCGCTGAGGAGGCGACCTTCTTCAGCTTCGGCACCAACGACCTCACCCAGACCACCCTTGGCGTGAGCCGCGACGATGCGGCGCGCTTCCTCGCGCCCTATGTCGAGAAGGGCATTTATGCCCGCGACCCGTTCGTCAGCCTCGATGTCGATGGCGTGGGCCAGCTGGTGAGCCTTGCCGCCGAACGCGGTCGCGCGACCCGGCCCGACATCAAGCTCGGCATTTGCGGTGAGCACGGCGGCGATCCGGCCTCGATCGCGTTCTGCGAAGAGACCGGCCTCGATTACGTCAGCGCCTCGCCGTATCGCGTGCCGATCGCGCGGCTGGCGGCGGCGCAGGCGGCTTTGCAGTAAGGCCTACTTGCGAAAGCCACTGAGCGTCAGGATCTCGAACTCTTCGGTCTGACGCTCAGCCCCGCCCATGAAGGTTGCCTCCGCTGTGGCGGCCTTATCGCGCGTGAGCGGCGGCACCGGCGATGCGAGCGCGCGGCTGAGGCCCTGCGCGCGCAGGTCGCGGATCAGTTGGGCAAAGCTGCGGTAGCTGACCTTAAGCGGCCGCGAATCGACCACCGGGCTGGCATAGCCGCAGCGCGTCATCAACTGGCCGCCGGCGCGCACGTCCACCATCGGATGCAGGTGCGCGGCGGGCCTATCGCCATCGGCGGCGAGCATGGCTTCGCGCAAGCTGGGCAGACTGCCAGCGCCGGGGAAGCTCGCAATCATCAGACCGCCGGGCGACAGCGCATTGCGCAGGTGGATCAGCGCGCCGGGCAGGTCGTTCACCGTGTCGAGAGTGCCGAAGCTGGCGATCAGGTCGAATCCGCCGACGGGGAAGGGGGCCTCTTCGTCGAACCCCTCTTCCGGGTGGACACTCACCACTTCGCAGGCTGGCGGCAGCTGCGGCGCGAGTGTGCCCGACCACTCGCCGATCAACAGCGCGCGCGCAGGCACGTGGCGCAGGAAGGCGAGTCGCTCGGCCACGTCCTCGATCATGTCGTCGAGCAGGAAGCGCGCCTCCTCGCCTTGGCTCTGCATGGCGCGCATGCGTTGGCGAATGGCGAGGCGGCGGGCGGGCGAGAAGATCGTCGGTACGGTGGCAGTCATCGCGCTTGCCTACAGCCACACCAGCGCGCAGCATAGGTGCGATGACTGTTGCGCAGGCTCTCGCTCCGCTGGTCGACCTGATCTGGCCGCCGCGCTGCCCGCTGTGCGGCGAGGGCATCGGCGCGCAGACCGGGCTGTGCACCGAGTGCTGGTCAAAGCTCGAATTTCCCGAAGGCGAAGAAGGCGTGGTCGCCGCCGTTGCCTACAACGATCCGGCACGCGAGCTGGTGCTCGCCTTCAAGCGCGGGGGCCGGATTTCGCTGGCGCCGGTGCTGGCGCGAATGATGGCGGCGCGGCTTGGTCCGTTGGAGGGCAACTGGCTGGCGGTGCCTGTGCCGCTCCATCGCTGGCGGTTGTGGCAGCGCGGCTATAACCAGTCGGCGCTTCTCGCAAGCGAACTGGCGGGCCTGACCGGCGCGCAACTGGTGGTCGATGCCCTGGTGCGGCGCAAGCATACGCCGAGTCTCGGCGCACTTGGCAGCGCTGCGCGGGCGCGGGTGCTTGAAGGGGCCATTGCGGCAAATCCTTCGCGGGCGTCGCAGCTGGCCGGTGCGAATATCCTGCTGGTGGACGACGTGCTCACCAGCGGTGCGACGACCCGTGCCTGCGCCGAGGCTCTGAAGGAAGCGGGCGCGATCAGAGTAAAAGTGGTGTGCTTCGCGCGGGTTGGACTGGACTAGACAAAAAACCGGAGTAGCCAGCAAAAACGCCCGGAGGCATGGCCCCCGGGCGTTAGCGTGACGAATTTTCTAGAAGCTCGCGCTGCTCCCCCCTCAAGGCGCGCGCCGCTTCTAACCCTCATGAACTGGCGTTTTCCGCCAAATTCCCCCCATTTCCCTGGCCATGGCCTGAAATGAAGACGGCCCGTCCAGCCGCATGAGCATGATTCCACTTGCGAGCCTCGTGTGAAACACCCATCGCACTGCAGCAGGGATTTTGCCGTAGGGCTGTGTTCATACTGCAACAAACTAATGCAATGCGCGCTCTGATCGCGCTCAATCTGGAAGGAGTTCGGTCATTTCTACCAAGGACTTGGACCGCGAGACCGGCAGCGAGTTCCTGCCACGGTTTGATTCACAAGGTCTCGCCGGAGCAATCGTGCAAGACGACGCCACCGGCGAAGTGCTGATGTTTGCCTTCATGGATCAGGAGGCGCTCGACGCGACTCGGGCCACAGGATTCGCACATTTCCATTCGCGCAGCCGCGGCAAGCTGTGGAAGAAGGGCGAGACATCGGGCCACTTGCTTGAGGTCAAGGCGATGCTGGTCGATTGCGATCAGGATGCCTTTGTGCTGAAGGTTCGCCCGCATGGACCGGCCTGCCACACCGGCGAGCGCAGCTGCTTTTACCGGCAGCTCGGCCCCGAAGGCCTGACCCGACTGGACTGAAATTAGCCCGGAGACATTGAGTGACCCCATATTACCCGCCCGTCCGCGATACCCTGTTCGTCATCGAAGACGTGCTCGAATTCGAGAAATATCGCGGCATCGAAGCCTTCTCGCTGGTTGATGCCGAGACGATGGAAGCGGTGGTGAGCGAAGCGGGCAAGTTCTGCGCCGAGGTTATCGCGCCGCTTAACCAGAACGCCGATGCCCAAGGCTGCACCCGCCACGAGGATGGCTCGGTGACCACGCCCGATGGCTTCAAGGAGGCCTATGCTTCGCTGGTCGAGGCAGGGTGGGGCACGCTGGCCCAGCCTGAGGAGTTCGGCGGGCAGGGCATGCCGCATGTGCTCAATTCGGTGTTCGAGGAATATATGAACGGCGCCTGCGCCGGGTTCACGATGTTCTCTGGTATCATGCAGGGCGCGGTGGCGACTGTGAACAGCGCGGGCACCGATGAGCTGAAGGCCGCTTACCTGCCGCAGATGGTCGCGGGCGAATGGCTGGCGACCATGGCGCTGACCGAGGCCCATGCCGGAACCGACCTCGGCCTGATGCGCACCCGCGCCGAAAAGCAGGACGACGGCAGCTACACTATCACCGGAGAGAAGGTGTTCATCTCGGGCGGTGAGCAGGACCTCACCGACAACATCATTCACCTCGTGCTGGCCCGCGTGCCCGATGCGCCCGTGGGGACGCGCGGGATCTCGCTGTTCCTGGTGCCCAAGGTGCTGGAAGACGGCTCGCGCAATGCGGTGAGCTGCGGCTCGATCGAGCACAAGATGGGCCTGCACGGCTCGGCCACCTGCGTGATGAATTTCGACGGCGCCAAAGGCTGGCTGCTGGGCAAGGAGAACATGGGGCTCGCTGCCATGTTCATCATGATGAACGCCGCGCGGCTGGGCGTGGGCACGCAGGGCCTCGGCCATGCGGAGAATTCGTACCAGAAGGCGGCGGCCTATGCGCTCGATCGCAAGCAGGGCCGCGGGATGGGCGAGCGTGACAAGTCGGCCCAGGCCGATCCGCTGATCGTTCACCCCGACGTGCGCCGAATGCTGATGGATGCGCGCGCCTTTGCCGAGGGGTTCCGCGCGCTGATCCTGTGGACCGCGCTGCATCTCGACCTCTCGCACCATGCCGAGACCGAAGAGGAGCGCCAGCAGGCTGACGCTATCGTTTCGTTCATGACCCCGGTGCTCAAGGGCTTCGGCACCGATCGTGGGTTCGAAGTCGCGGTGAACATGCAGCAGGTCTATGGCGGGCACGGCTACGTCACCGAGTGGGGCATGGAGCAGATCGTGCGCGATGCGCGCATCGCCATGATCTACGAAGGCGCGAACGGGGTGCAGGCGCTTGACCTTGCCGGGCGCAAGACCGCCAAGGATGGCGGCGCGGTGGCCAAGGCCTTTCTTGCGCAGATTGCCGCCGATTGCGACGCAGCGGGTGAGGCGCTGGCCTTCATCGCCGATCCGCTCGGCAAGGCGGTCCACCATGGCGAGGCGGCGGCCAAGATGCTGGTCGAGCAGGGCGCCACCGACCCGCAGGACATGGCGGGTGCGTCCTATGCCTGGATGCAGCTGGTGGGTGTGCTTGCGGTCGGGTGGATGTGGCTCAAGCAGGCGAAAGTCGCACAGGCCAAACTTGATGCGGGCGAGGGCGACGAGGGCTTCCTCAAGGCCAAGCTGGCAACGGCGGAGTTCTATGCCGAACAGCAGCTGCCGCTCTGCACCGCGCTGCGTCACCGGGTGAAGGCAGGGGCGGGCGCGATGCTTGCGCTCGCGCCCGATCAGTTCCTGCGCAACTTGTAAGAAGCGAAAGTGCCGGGCCGGCTCAATGCTGGCCCAGCACCTCGTCGAACAGTGAATGCATGGCCGCCCAGCTCTGCCGGTCGGCGCTCGCGTCGTAGGCCGTGGCAGGGTTGTCGGTCGGCGCGGGATTGGTGAAGCCGTGCTTCACGCCCGAATAGGAGTGGAAGTGCCAGTTGGCCCCGGCATCATCCATTTCTTCCCAGAACTCCACCACCTGGCTGCGCGGCACCATCGGATCGGCATCGCCATGGCAGACGAGGATGCGCGCACGCACATCGCCCTTTTCCGCCGGGTGATCGGTGCCGAGAAGGCCATGGAAGCTCACCGCCGCAAACAGCGGAGCGCCCTCGCGGGCTAGCTCCAGCGCCGCCTGACCACCCATGCAAAAACCGATTGCGCCGATCGGCAAGCCTGCCGCCTCGGGCAACTGGACAAGCGCGCGCAGGTTGGCCCGAAGGCGCTGGCGATAGAGCTCCACTGTCCCGCGCACTTCCATCGCCAGATCACGCGCCTCGGCGAAGTCGCCCGGCGTCTGGCCGTAGAAGTCCGCCACCAGCGCAACATAGCCTGCCTCGGCCAGCGCATGGGCCTTGGCCTCGACCGAGGCCGTGATGTTCATGATCGTCGGCATCACCAGCACGGCCGCGCGGGCCGGGCCATGCGGGCGGGCAACATGGCCGGTCAGCGCGGTGTCACCATCGGCAAAGGATACAGGTGCCAGCATGGGCCAAGTGCTCCTATTCGGTGGGCAGGAAGTCGGGCACCGAGAGATAGCGCTCGCCGGTGTCGTAGTTGAAGCCGAGCACGCGGGTGCCCGGGCCGCATTCCTTCAGCTTCTGAGCAATCGCCGCCAGCGTTGCGCCCGAGGAGATGCCGACCAGCAGCCCTTCCTCACGTGCTGAACGACGCGCCATCTCCTTGGCCGCCTCGGCATCGACCTTGATCACGCCGTCGATAGCCTGAGTGTGCAGGTTGCCGGGGATGAAGCCCGCGCCGATGCCCTGGATCGGGTGCGGGCCGGGCTGACCGCCGGAAATAACCGGCGAAAGCTCGGGCTCCACGGCATAGGCTTTGAGGTCGCTCCAGTGCTTCTTCAGCATTTCGGCGCAGCCGGTGAGGTGGCCGCCGGTGCCAACGCCTGTGATGAGGAGCTGCGGCGGCGCATCGGTGAAGTCAGCGAGGATTTCCTTGGCGGTGGTCTCAACGTGGACCGACACGTTAGCCGGGTTCTCGAACTGCTGCGGCATCCACGCGCCGTCGATCTCGCCAACCAGTTCCTCGGCCCGGGCGATGGCGCCTTTCATGCCCTTTTCCTTGGGCGTCAGGTCGAAGCTGGCGCCATAGGCCAGCATCAGGCGGCGGCGCTCGATGCTCATGCTTTCGGGCATGACCAGCACCAGCTTGTAGCCCTTGACCGCAGCGACCATGGCAAGGCCGACGCCGGTGTTGCCGCTGGTCGGCTCGACGATGGTGCCGCCGGGCTTGAGC
The DNA here is from genome assembly GCA_002337385.1 of Erythrobacter sp. UBA1916. GTDB lineage: Bacteria > Pseudomonadota > Alphaproteobacteria > Sphingomonadales > Sphingomonadaceae > Alteraurantiacibacter. Next base: position 82,336 of record DDFY01000003.1, on the reverse strand, counting down.
GCGCCGGACTTTTCCGCCGCCTCGATCATGGCGAGCGCGATGCGATCCTTGATCGATCCGCCCGGATTGCCCCGTTCGCTCTTCACCCACACCTCATGGTCGGGGAACAGGCGAGATAAACGGATGTGCGGGGTGTTGCCGATGGCGCCCAGGACGTTGTCGAATTTCATGCGCTTTTCCTCTCAGCTACTTGCTTTGCGCGAGTCATGGCTAGTCTAGCAGATCGCGCGGTGGATCGAAGGTCTTCGTGTTGCGCAGGACCGGGAACAGCTTTGTCCATGCCGCGACGGTCGCAATCGCGCCCACGCCGCCGACCGCCACTGCCGCCACCGGCCCGATCAGGAACGCGAGGCTGCCCGAGAAGAAGTCGCCGAACTCGTTCGAGGCAGAGATCGTCATTTGCGATACGGCCGAGACACGGCCGCGCTTTTCGTCAGGCGTATGGAGCTGGATCAGCGATTGGCGGATATAGACGCTGAACATGTCCGCCGCGCCCACGATCACCAGCATGGCAAGGCTCAGCGGCATCCAGCGCGACAGGCCGAACACGATGGTCGCCCCGCCAAACGCGGCAACCGCCAGCAGCATCTTTGGCCCGACGTTGGTCTTCAGCGGGCGGAACGAGAACCACAGCGCCACCATCGCGGCGCCGATGGCCGGGGCCATGGCCAGCTGCGACAATCCGCGCGAGCCGACCTCCAGAATGTCGCGCGCGAACACAGGGAACAGCGCGGTTGCGCCGGCAAGGAACACCGCGAACAGGTCCAGCGTGATCGAGCCGAGCACCATCTTGTTGTGCACGACATAGGCCAGCCCCTCGCGGATCTGGTGGATCGGGCGTCCGGTCGTGCGGGCGGGCTGCGGAACCTTGCCGATCAGCGACAGCAGCACGATGGTCAGTGCAAACAGGCCTACCGAAGCCGCATAGGGTATCCATGCACCCGACACGTAGAGATAGCCGCCCAGTGCGGGGCCGATGATCATGCCGCTCTGCCAGCTGATCGAGGAGAGCGCGATGGCGTTGGGCAGGATTTTCTTCGGCACAAGATTGGGCGCCAGCGACGACAGCGCCGGCCCGGAAAAGGCGCGTGCCACGCCGAGCAGCACGGCCACGGTGAAGATGATCCACAGCTGGATATGCCCGTGATAGGTCGCAACGGCGAGCGCAACCGCACAGAGCAATTGCAGGCTCACGGTAATCCGCGCCAGGCTCCGGCGGTCGAAGCGATCGGCGGCGAGGCCGGAAAAGGGGGTGAGCACGAACAGCGGCACGAATTGCAGCAGCCCGATCATGGCCAGCTGGCCCGAGGCATCGCCAACGCTCATCCCGTTGGCCCGCGCGATGTTGTAGGTCTGCCAGCCGATGATCAGGATCATCGAATATTGCGACAGCGTCATGCACAGGCGCGCAGCCCAGAATGCACGATAGTTGTGGATGCGAAACGGGTGGCTGGGAATGGCTGGTGCGGTGGTCACGTCTGGCGCCATGGCAGGGCGGACAGGCCTTGCCAAGAAATTCGCAGTTGCCGTGCCGACAGCTTTGCTACGCTATCGCGCAGCGCAGCAAGTCAGCCGCGCTGGCGCAGCGCGGGGTTAGGCTGCAATTCCTTGATCAGCTTGGTGAAGTCGTCGACCCGGATGATCCGTTCGAACTGGAATCCAGCCCGCTCATCGGCGACCCAGATGCAATAGGCCTCGATCCGTCCCACCACTGGCAGGCGTACGATAAGGCGGTCACCACGTGCGACTTCGGCTCCCTTGTCGATCATGAAGCCGTGCGACGAAATATTGGCGATGTGAAGCTCGAGGTCGCCCTGCCGAAAGGCCTCGGCGACCACAGAATAGCTCACAGGATGCCGCGTAGAACGACGCTTATCTGTGACACTTAGCTGTGCGCCTGATGCCATTGGTGGGATTCCCTCTAAAGTTGCGACCAGCAACTCTTTCGCAGGGAATGTTGGAGGAAACCTTAATCCAGACCCCTGCGCAGTATCGCATGCCGCTTTTTGCCAAGGCTCAACCGTGCTTCGGTTCCGGGCTCCACCACGATCAGCTGGCCGGGATCGGACACCACCGCATCGTCAAGCTTCACGGCGTTTTCGGCGATCTTGCGCTTGGCCTCGCCGCCCGAAGCGGTGAACCCCAACGCGGTCAGCACCGCGCCCACGCGCATGCCTTCGGCGGGCAGGTCTAGGCTGGGCAGGTCCGAGCCCATGCCGCCGCCCGCGAAGGTCTGCTCGGCGGTGGCACGTGCGGCCTTGGCCGAATCTTCGCCGCGCACCAGCTTCGTCACTTCGTCGGCAAGAACCACCTTGGCGTCGTTGATCGCGCTGCCTTCGAGCGCCTCGAGGCGGGCGATCTCATCAAGCGGCAGGTCGGTGAACAGGCGCAGGAACTTGCCCACGTCACGGTCATCGACATTACGCCAGTATTGCCAGAAATCGTAGGCGGGCAGCTGCTCCTCGTTGAGCCAGACGGCCCCGGCGGCGGTCTTGCCCATCTTGGCCCCGTCGGCGGTGGTGAGCAGCGGGGTGGTGAGGCCGAACAGCTCGGCCCCGTCCATGCGGCGGCCCAGCTCCATGCCGTTGACGATATTGCCCCACTGGTCGGAGCCGCCCATCTGCAGCCGCACGTCCATCGCCTGCGACAGATGGCGGAAGTCGTAGCCCTGCAGGATCATGTAGTTGAATTCGAGGAAGGTCATCGGCTGCTCGCGTTCGAGCCGCAGCTTGACCGAATCGAAGGTCAGCATCCGGTTGACCGTGAAATGCGTGCCCACTTCCTGCAGCAGCTCGATATAGCCAAGCTGGCCGAGCCAGTCCTGGTTGTTGACCATCACCGCATCGGTCGGCCCGTCGCCAAACTTGAGCAGTTTGTCGAAGACGGTGAAAATACCGCGAATGTTGTCCGCGATGGTCTCGTCGGAGAGCATCTTGCGGCTTTCGTCGCGCCCGGTGGGGTCGCCGATTCGCGTGGTTCCGCCGCCCATCAGCACAATCGGCTTGTGGCCGGTCTGCTGTAAGCGGCGCAGCATCATGATCTGAACGAGGCTGCCGATGTGGAGCGAGGGGGCGGTGGCGTCAAATCCGATATAACCGGGCACAACCTGCCGCGCGGCAAGGGCGTCCAGTCCCGCCGCGTCCGTCATCTGGTGGACATAGCCGCGTTCCTCAAGCACGCGCAGCAAATCGGATTTGTAGGTCGTCATCGTTCCCTCGTATTGGCGGTGGCGGCGCTTAGCATGAGGACCCCTGCTTGCAAACGTACCAACTTGTTTCTCACCCGTCCCATCCGCCTGCCGCCGTGGCCCGTGTCGAGGCCCGGATGATCTCAGCCAGCGATAACTGGCTGAGGGTGCGCTGGCGCATCGACGGGGTTTCGAAGCTGATCGTCCCGCCCTTCGCCGGCAAGGGCAGGGCCGATAACCTGTGGCAGAGCACCTGCTTCGAGCTGTTCATGCAGCCCGAAGGCGCGAGCGGCTACTCCGAGTTCAACCTCTCGCCGTCCGAACGCTGGGCCGCCTACGACTTTACCGGCGTGCGCGAGGGTATGAGCGAACGCAAGTTCGAGCGTGAGCCGACCTGCACCATGCGGCTGGGCACGGCGATGGCGATCTTCGATGCCGAGCTGCCGCGTGCGCAGATGCCTGATCCGCCCTGTTTGATGGGCTTCGCCGCGGTGATCGAGGAGCAGGGCGGGGTGAAGAGCTACTGGGCGCTCTCGCATGGCAATGCCGAGAAGCCAGACTTTCACGATCCCGCTTGCTTCACGGCGGAGTTTGCGCGAACCCGCGCAGCATGAAATTCGGTATCGACCGCCTCATCGCCGACCCTTCGCTGCGCGCGCCGCTCGAAGGCAAACGCGTCTCGCTCGTCGCCCACCCGGCCAGCGTCACGGAAGACCTTACGCACAGCCTCGATGCGCTGATTGCTGCGGGCGTCAATGTGACCAGCGCTTTCGGCCCGCAACACGGGCTGAAGGGCGACAAGCAGGACAACATGGTGGAGAGCGAGGACGAGATCGATCCCGTCCTCGGCATCCCCGTGTTCAGCCTTTATGGCGAGGTGCGCCGGCCCACCGCGGCGATGATGGACACCGCCGACGTGTTCCTGTTCGACTTGCAGGACCTTGGCTGCCGTATCTACACCTTCGTCACCACGCTGTTGTATCTGCTGGAAGAGGCGGAGAAGGCGGGCAAGAGCGTCTGGGTGCTTGATCGGCCCAATCCGGCGGGACGTCCTATCGAGGGCACCGCGTTGCTGCCCGGACAGGAGAGCTTCGTCGGCGCGGGACCGATGCCGATGCGGCACGGGCTGACGCTGGGCGAGATGGGGCACTGGTTCGTGCGCCACTTCGGTCTCGATGTGGACTACCGCGTGATCGCGATGGAAGGCTGGGAGCCTGATACGGGACCGGGCTATGGCTGGCCGACCAGCCGCATCTGGATCAACCCGAGCCCCAATGCAGCCAGCCTCAACATGGCGCGCGCCTATGCCGGTACGGTGATGATCGAGGGCGCGACGCTCTCCGAAGGGCGCGGCACCACGCGCCCGCTTGAAGTGCTGTTCGGTGCGCCCGATGTCGACGCCAAGGCCGTGCTGGCTGAAATGCGCGCCTTCGCGCCCGAGTGGCTGGCGGGCTGCGCCTTGCGCGAATGCTGGTTTACGCCGACCTTCCACAAGCATGCAGGTGAGCTGTGCCACGGCTTGATGATCCACGCCGAGGGCCGGTTTTACGACCACGCGGCCTTCCGCCCGTGGCGCTTGCAGGCGCTCGCCTTCAAGGCAATCCGCCGCCTCTATCCCGACTACGAAATCTGGCGCGATTTCCCCTACGAATACGAGTTTGACCGGCTCGCCATCGACGTGATTAACGGCGGCCCCGCCTTGCGCGAATGGGTCGACGATGCTGCCAGCGAAGCGGGCGATCTCGACAAGCTTGCGGGCATTGATGAAGCGCAATGGCGCGAGGATGTGCGCCCGCTACTGTTATACTGATACAAATATCGCATGAGGGAGAGAGATCATGCTAACTTTTTACAGCTTCGGACCCGCCGCCAATTCGCTCAAGCCCATGCTTGCGCTGTATGAGAAGGGGCTGGAGTTCGAGCACAAGCTGCTCAATCCCGCCAAGTTCGAGCACCACGAGGCATGGTACAAGGCGATCAACCCGCGCGGGCAGGTGCCCGCGCTTGATGATGATGGCCGGATCGTCACCGAAAGCACGGTGATCTGCGAATATCTCGAAGATGCGCACCCAACCGAACTGAAGCTGCGCCCCGACGACCATTTCGACCGCGCGCAGATGCGCATCTGGACGAAGTGGGTCGACGAGTATTTTTGCTGGTGCGTCTCGACCATCGGCTGGGAGCGGCACGTCAGCAAGATGGTGCGCGACCTGTCGGATGCCGAGTTCGAAGAGGTGGTCGGCAGGATTCCGGTGCCCGAGCAGCAGGTGAAATGGCGCCGCGCGCGCGAGGGTTTTCCGAAAGACATGCTCGACGAGGAAATGCGCAAGATCGGCGTCTCGGTGCGCAAGCTCGACGATCACCTGGCTGACCACGAGTGGCTGGCTGGCGGGATGTACTCGCTGGCCGACATCTGCAACTTCTCGATCGCAGGCGGGATGCAGTTCGGCTTTGCCGAGCAGGTGAACAAGGAAGATACCCCGCATCTGCTCCGCTGGATCGAGCAGATCGGTGAGCGGCCCGCTGTGAAAGCCGTATTCGCGAACGTTCCGCGCGAGTTTTGATCGGGCTGGCCTAGTCCGCCATTCGCGGGCGGGGTTTCGATACCAAGGTCACCAGCACAAAGCTGATGTACATCAGCAAGTACCAGCTACCGAGCTTGGCGGGGCCGACCATGCGCCAGCCGTCGTGCTGGTCGGGATAGGCCCACGCGTTGGCGAAGGTGGCGATGTTCTCGGCAAACCAGATGAACAGCGCCACCAGCAGCCAGCCGACGAGCAGCGGCATCCAGCGCCGTTCGCGCCAGCAGGTGAAGTAGATGCGCGTGCGCCAGAACAGCACGCCGATGGCGGCGAACAGCAGGATGCGCACATCCGGCAGATAGTGGTGCGCGAAGAAATTGAGGTAGATGGCCACGGCCAGCAGCCATGTCTGCCAAGCGGGCGGATAGGGTTCGAACCGAAAGTCGAAAATGCGCCAGACGCGCGCGATGTAGCTGCCCACTGACGCGTACATGAAGCCCGAGAACAGCGGCACGCCGCCAATCCGCAGCACCGCCGCTTCGGGATAGACCCATGACCCGGCGGAGGTCTTGAATACCTCCATCACCGTGCCGACCACGTGGAAAGCAAGGATCACCTTCGCCTCGTCGAGCGTCTCCAGCCGAAAGGCGAGCATTGCGAGCTGGATCGCCAATGCGGCGAGCGTGAGAAAATCGTAGCGGTCGAGCGCTGCGTCATCCGGGTAGAACAGGTGCGTTGCCAGCAGCAGCGCGAGCATCAGTCCGCCGAATAGGCAGGCCCACGCCTGCTTGAAGCCGAACAACGTGAACTCATAGAGCCAGCTGGCAGGGCCGGGCGGCGGTGTGAACGCTTCGAGCCGAGCGCGGACCGCTGCGAAGCGGGTGTGACGCACGCCCCCGCCGTTGCGCGCAGGCATCACGCGTCGATCATCTCGCGATCGATTTCGCCCGCGCGGTTCTGGATGAAGTTGAAGCGGTGCTCGGGATTGCGGCCCATCAGCTGGTCGACCAGCTCCTTCACCGCAAACCGCTGCTCGTTCTGTTCGGGCAGCGTAATCCGCACCAGACTGCGCGTTTCCGGGGCCATCGTGGTTTCGCGCAGCTGGCCGGGGTTCATTTCGCCCAGACCCTTGAAGCGGCTGACCTCGACCTTCTTGCCCTTGAACGGCCCGTTCTCGATTTCGAGCCGGTGTTCGTCATCGTGGGCATAGATGCTCTGCTTGTTCGCGGTCAGCCGGTAAAGTGGAGGCTGCGCGAGATAGAGGTGCCCGCGGCGCACCAGCTCGGGCATTTCCTGAAAGAAGAACGTCATCAGCAAGGTGGCGATATGTGCGCCGTCGACATCGGCATCGGTCATGATGATGATCCGGTCGTAGCGCAGCTGCTCGGGGTCGCAGTCCTTGCGGGTGCCGCAGCCGAGCGCCAGCGTGAGGTCGGCGATCTCGGAGTTGGCGCGGATCTTGTCGGCGCTGGCGCTGGCGACGTTGAGGATCTTGCCGCGGATCGGCAGGATCGCCTGCGTCTTGCGGTTGCGCGCCTGCTTGGCGCTGCCGCC
>DDFY01000003.1:57909-74895 GCA_002337385.1 Erythrobacter sp. UBA1916 | reverse complement strand
GTCTTGCGCTTGATCTCGCGTTCCTGCTTGCGGCGCAGGCGCTCGTCCATCCGCTCCATCACCGCGCCCAGCAAGGCGCGGCCCCGGTCCATATTGTCCGAGAGGAACATGTCGAAGTGATCGCGCACCGCGTTCTCGACCAGCCGCGCGGCTTCGGGCGAGGTCAGGCGGTCCTTGGTCTGGCTCTGGAACTGGGGATCGCGCACGAACACCGAGAGCATGATTTCCGAGCCGGTCATCACGTCGTCGGCAGTGATGTCTTTGGCCTTCTTCTGGCTGATCAGCTCGCCGAAAGCACGCAGCCCCTTGGTGAGCGCGGCGCGCAGGCCCTGTTCGTGCGTGCCGCCATCGGGGGTGGGCACGGTGTTGCAATACCAGCTGGTCGAGCCGTCGGACCACAAGGGCCAGGCAATCGCCCACTCCACGCGGCCCTGCGACACACCTTCGTCGTTCTCGGGAAAGTCCTGATTGCCGGCGAAGAAGTCGGTGGTGACGCATTCGCGGCTGCCGACCTCTTCCTTGAGATGATCGGCCAAGCCGCCGGGGAACTGGAACACAGCCTCTTGCGGAACATCGTCGCTTGCCAGCGCCTCGGCGCATTTCCAGCGGATTTCCACGCCCGCGAACAGATAGGCCTTCGAGCGCGCCAGCTTGAACAGGCGCTTGGCGCTGAACTTGCGCTCGCCGAAGATCTCCGGGTCGGGAATGAACGTGACCGAGGTGCCGCGCCGGTTGGGGGTATCGCCGATCTTGGCGATGGGGCCCTGCGGCAGGCCCTTGGAAAACTCCTGCGCATGGACCTCGCGGTTGCGCGCCACTTCCACCCGTGTCAGCACCGAAAGCGCGTTGACCACCGACACACCGACCCCGTGCAGGCCGCCCGAGGTGGCATAGGCCTTCCCCGAAAACTTGCCGCCCGAATGCAGCGTGGTGAGGATCACCTCCAGCGTCGACTTGCCGGGGAACTTGGGATGCTCGTCAATCGGCATGCCGCGCCCGTTGTCGGTGATCGTGAGCTTGCCCGCCGTGCCGGGAGGGCCTTCCTCCAGCACCATCTCGATGCGGTTGGCATGGCCGGCCACGGCCTCGTCCATCGAGTTGTCGAGCACCTCGGCGGCGAGGTGATGCAGCGCGCGGTCGTCGGTGCCGCCGATATACATGCCGGGGCGCCGCCGAACTGGCTCCAGCCCCTCAAGCACCTCGATGGAGGAGGAATCGTAGTCACCGCCGGTGGCCGGGGCATTGTCGAACAGGTTGTCGCTCATGGGAGCGGACTATAGGGCGTGCGAATCCTTGGCCACAAGCGGGTCGGTGCACTTATCCGACCCGCAGGTGGCCTTTAGAAGCGTGCAGGCGCGGGATCGGCCACCGAGAAGGTGCCGTCGTCCACTTCGCGCACTTCCATTGCTCGCTCGCCAACACCAGTGCCGAGGAAGCGGAACGCCCCGTCGAGCCCGATGAACCCGCCTTCGTCGGTCAGCCGCGCGGTCGGGAACGGGGTGCCCGGCTGCCAGTCACGCGCAATGCGCAGCGACAGCAGCACGGCATCATACCCCAGCGTCGAGATGCGATAGGGCTGGGTGCCGAAGCGGCTCTCGTAGCTTTGCGCAAACTGGCGATAGCGTTCGTCGGGCACGGCGGAGAACCATGCGCCGCGCATTTCCGGGTCCTGCGTGAGGTCAATTTCGCCTGCCCACAGTTCGGTGCCGATCAGCGAAGGCAGAGCCTGGCCGGCATCCTTCAGCTCGCTTGCGGCCATGATCGCGAGGCGCGCGCCGTCGCCGATCAGCACGGTGTCATAACCGCCCCGCTCGCGCAGACGCCCCGCCGCGCTGATGATCGACCGGTTGCCACGGTCGAAGCGTTCGACCGCCAGGAGCCGGGCATTGCGCGTTTCGAGCGTGAGGCGCAGCGCAGAAAGCACGCGTTCGCCGTATTCGCCGTTCGGCACCAGTGCGGCAAAATTGCGCGCGCCTTGGTCGATCGCGAAGTTTGCGGTGCGCTCGACTGATTGTTCAGGGGCATGGCCCATCACGAACACGTCGGGCCGAGCGGCCGACAAATCGTTGGAGAAGGTGATCAGCGGTACCTGTGCCGGGCGCGCCTGCGCCAGCACCGCGCCGACATTGTCGCGCAGCAGCGGGCCGAGGATCAGACGATTGCCATCGGCCATCGCGCGGCGTGCGGCCGCACCCGCGCCACCGGCGGTGTCATAGGTGGTGATGCGAAGATCGTCGGCACCGGTATCGAGCAGGGCCATGGTGGTGGCATTGGCAATCGACTGGCCGACCTCACCATTGCTGCCCGAAAGCGGGACCAGCAGCGCCACGCGGTGGCGCGCTTCATCGTCGGGAAGCGCCTGGGCGTCGGGCAGGCCAGCGTTCTGGCTGCCCGGAGGCGGGGCGGTGTCGATGGAGCCACCACCGGGGATAACCTGACAGGCTGCCAGCAAAAGCGTAGCCATGGCCACCGCAAGACTGCGCTTCAAATACCCAAACATGCTTGTCGTCTCCGCCAATTCTGGTCATGACCGCGCCTGTGATCGACAATCCGACAGACGCGATAAGCTCCGAACCCGATGCTCTAGCTGCGGGCCTCTATATTGTCGCCACGCCGATTGGCAATCTTGGCGACATCACCTTGCGCGCAATCCGGGTGCTGACAGCCTGCGAGTTGATCGCCTGCGAAGATACGCGGATCACAGGCAAGTTGCTGAACCACCTCGGTATTGCGAGAAAGATGTGGCGTTATGATGACCACAGCGAGGCGGGCACGCGGTCCGGGCTGATTGAACGGATGCGCAGCGGGCCGGTGGCGCTGGTCTCCGATGCGGGCATGCCGCTTGTGTCCGATCCGGGCTATCGTCTGGTCGAAGATGCGCGTGCGGCAGGCGTGGCGGTGACGGTGGTGCCGGGGCCGAGCGCGCCTTTGGCCGCGCTGGCGCTGTCGGGCATGCCGAATGACCGGTTCCTGTTCGCGGGGTTCCTGCCTGCGAAGGACAAGGCACGCGGGGAAGTGCTGGCCGAGCTAGCGCCTGTGCAAACCACGCTGATTTTCTTCGAGACCGCACCAAGGCTGACGAAAAGCCTCGCCGCCATTGCCGAGGCGCTACCGGGCCGCGAGGTGGCTGTGGCGCGAGAACTGACCAAGTTTTACGAGGAATGCCGGCGAGGGAGCGCCGAAGACGTGCTCGCCCATTTCGAAGCGCACCCGCCCAAGGGCGAGATCGTGCTGCTGATCGGTCCTCCGGTCGAGGTGGAGCCCAGTGCCGACGATGCCGACGCCATGCTGCGCAACCTGCTTAAGACCGAGAAAGCCTCGCGCGCGGCGGGTGAGGTGGCCAAGGCGACCGGCCTTGACCGCAAGGCGCTCTATGCCCGCGCTTTGGAGCTGAAAGGCGAATGAAGCGCCAGCTTGCCGAAGCGCGCGGTCGCAAGGCCGAGGACGAGGCGGCGCTGTTCCTTGAGGCGCAGGGATATGAGATTCTCGCTCGCCGGGTGAAGGTGAAGGTTGGCGAAATCGACCTCATCGCCCGCGCGCCGGGGGTTGTCGTATTTGCCGAGGTGAAGTTTCGCCGCACCCTTGCCGACCTTGATCTGGCCATAGACGAACGCCGCCTTGCGCGGGTCGCCGCGGCGGTGGAAGCGGTGGCGCATGACTATGCCAGTGGCGGCGAAGACATCAGGATCGACGTGATCCTCCTTGCGCCGGGCGCTGAGCCTCGCCACATCGTCAACGCCTGGATGCCTTGAGCAGCCCAGTCCACTACATCCGCTCCTCCTGAGCGGCGCTGGATATGAAGCCGGAGTAAACTCACATGCCCTTGCGTGTAGCCGTCCAGATGGACCCGCTCGAATCGATCAACATTGCCGGGGATTCGAGCTTTGCCCTGATGATGTCGGCGCAGGAGCGTGGGCACGAGGTGTTCCATTACGATGTCGAGACGCTGGGCTACGACGAGGGTCGGATTATCGCCTGGGGCCATCCGGTGACGCTGCGGCGCGAGGTGGGCAATCACTTCGACAAGGGCGAGAAGCGCCGCCTTGATCTCGCCGAGGATATCGACGTGATCCTGATGCGGCAGGACCCGCCGTTCCACCTCGGCTATATCAGCGCCGCGCTGCTGCTGGATCGGCTCAAAGGCCAGACGCTTGTTTCGAACGATCCACGCGAGGTGATTAACGCGCCGGAAAAAATGTTCGTGCTCGACTATGCGCGCTTCATGCCGCCGACGCTGGTCACGCGCCAGCTCGATGATGTGCGCGCCTTTATCGACAAGCACGGGGCGGTGGTGGTGAAACCGCTCCACGGCAATGGCGGCAAGGCGATCTTCAAGCTCGATGCCGAGGGCACCAACATGTCCGCGCTGTTCGAAGTGTTCAACCAGACCTGGCCCGAGCCGCACATGGTCCAGCCGTTCCTCCCCAGCGTGGCGCAGGGCGACAAGCGCATCGTGCTGGTCGACGGCGAGTACGCAGGCGCGATCAACCGCAAGCCGGGCGAGGGCGAGTTCCGCAGCAACCTCGCGCAGGGCGGCTCCGCCGAAGCATCCGAGCTAACCGCGCGTGAGGAAGAAATCTGCGCCGCGATGGGGCCGGAGCTGAAGCGGCGCGGCCTTGTGTTCGTCGGCATCGACGTGATCGGCGGCGAATATCTCACCGAGATCAACGTCACCAGCCCGACCGGGATCGTCGCAATCGACAAGTTCAACGGCACCGACACGGCTGGCCGTATCTGGGATGCGCTCGAACGTCGTCATGCCGAGATGATGGCGCAGGGCTGAGAACTTCCGCGTCTCTCGCGCATTCCTAAGCCATGGCAGACTTCATCATCGCAGCGATCGAGCGCGGGGGCTATTTCGGCATCTTCCTGCTGATGGCGATCGAGAATGTCATCCCGCCGATCCCCTCTGAGGTGATCATGGGGGTGGGCGGAGTGCTCGTGCATCGCGGCTCGATGGCGTTCTGGCCGCTGCTGCTGATTGGCACCGTCGGGTCTCTGGTCGGCAACTGGTTCTGGTTCTGGCTCGGCGAGACCTTCGCGCGCAATCGGCTGGAGCCGTTCGTAACCCGCTGGGGCCGCTGGCTCACGCTCGAATGGGAGGATGTCGAAAGGGCGCAGGATTTCTTTCAGAGGCGCGGCCACTGGGTGGTGTTCTTCCTGCGCTTCTCGCCCTTTCTGCGCACGATTATCTCGTTGCCCGCCGGGCTGGCGCATATGCCGAAGTGGAAGTTTGCCCTGTTCACCTTTGCCGGGTCGCTGGTGTGGAATGCGCTGCTGATCAAGGGCGGCGAGTGGCTTGGCCACTGGATGGCGGATTCGCAGGAGTGGCTCGGTTATATCCTGATCGGTGCCATCGCACTGCTGCTGGTTGGCTACGTTTACCGCGTGATTACGTGGAAGCCACGCTCCGCGCGCTAATCCCGCTCGCGCGGATGGGCCGCACGATAGGTCTCCAGCATCTGCGCCGCATCGACCCGCGTATAGATCTGCGTTGAGCCGAGGCTCGCGTGGCCGAGCAGCTCCTGCAGGCTCCGCAGGTCCGCCCCGGCGCTGAGTAGGTGGGTGGCGAACGAGTGGCGTAGCGCGTGCGGAGTGGCGCTGGCGGGCAGGCCGAGTGCCTTGCGCGCCCGCGCCATCGCCTTCTGCACGATCCCTTGCGACAGCGGTCCGCCCTTCGCGCCGCGAAATAGCGGCTCCTTGGCTGGCAGCGGGTAGGGGCAAGCCTTGGCATAGGCCGCCACCGCCTCGCGCACCACGGGCAGCAGGGGCACCAGCCGCTGCTTCGATCCCTTGCCGGTGATGGTCACCGTTTCGCCCAGCGGCAGCATGTCGCCGGTGAGCGACAGCGCTTCGGCGATGCGCATGCCCGCGCCGTACATCAGCAGCAGCACGGCCGCATCGCGCAGGCCGATCCACTCGTCCTTGGCATCGGCGGCCACCAGATCGGCGATATTGGTGACGTCGTCGGGGGTGACGGGGCGCGGCAGGCCTTTCTTCAGCCGCGGCCCGCGCATACGCGGAGCTTCGCCCGGTTCGCCGCCTGACTGCTCGCGGGCGAAGGCGATAAAGGCCTTGAGCGCCGACAGTTCGCGCGCCGCGGAGGCATTGCCGATCCCCTCGGCGCGGCGCGCGGCGAGATGTCCGCGCAGATCGCGCGCCTCCAGCGCGCCAACGCCCGCCCAATCGGTGACATCACTGTCGCGCAGCACCCGCTCGGCCGCCGCGACATAGGCGCGCACCGTGTGCGGCGAACGACGACGAGCGAGCGCGAGGTGGTCGCGCCATTGTTCGAGCAGGTCATGGCTGGTCATGCCGCGACCAATGCCGAGGAGACGATCTCGCCCAACACCGCGTCGAGCACGCCCATACCCTCGGGCGTGATGACGATCCGTGTGCCATGCTGGTCAAGCAGGCCGAGCGCGCGGCAGCGCTCCACCGCACCAAGGTCCACCAGCGCATCGGGCGCAAAGCCGAACCGCTGGGCGAGGGCGGCGATGTCCACCCCTTCGGCCAGCCTCAGCCCCATCAGCAGTGCCTCGCTGGCCTGTTCGTTTGACCCCAGCGCGCGCTCTTCCTGCGTGCCTTGGCCGTTGCGCTCGATAGCGGCGAGCCAGTTTTCGGGCTTCTTGTGCCGGGTGGTGGCAAATCCGCCGCGCCGCCCGTGCGCGCCGGGGCCGATCCCGGCATAGTCCTGATAGTGCCAGTAGGTGAGGTTGTGGCGGCTCTCCTCGCCGGGGCGGGCGTGGTTACTGATCTCGTAGGCGGGCAGACCTGCGTCGCGCATGGTCTCCTGCGTGAAGGCAAAGAGGTCAGCAGCAGCATCGTCATCCAGCGGGGCAAACTCGCCGCGCCGGACCATGCTTTCGAACCGCGTACCCGGCTCGATGGTGAGCTGGTACAGCGACATATGCGAGGTGCCGAAGCCGAGCGCGCGGGCCAGTTCCTCGCGCCACTGGCTGAGCGTTTGTTCGGGTCGGGCATAGATCAGATCGAACGAAACGCGGCTGAACACCTGCTGCGCAATGGCCAGCGCCTCAAGGCTTTCCGCCACATTGTGCAGCCGCCCAAGGAAGCGCAGCGTGCGGTCATCCAGCGCCTGAAGCCCGAGCGAGGCGCGGTTGACGCCTGCCGCCGCGATCCCGGCAAACTTCTCCGCCTCGACCGAGGAGGGGTTCGCCTCAAGCGTGATCTCGATCCCCTCGGCAAAGCCCCAGAGGTGCTCGGCCTCGTCCAGCAGCGCAGCCACCAGCGCGGGCGGCATCAGCGAGGGCGTGCCGCCGCCGAAGAAGATCGAGGTGAGCGTCTCGCCGCCCGCAAGCTCGGCCTCGCGGCGCATGTCGGCCAGCAGCGCCTTGCGCCACAGCTCGACGTCGACGCTCTCGCGCACATGCGAGTTAAAGTCGCAATAGGGGCACTTGGCGAGGCAGAAAGGCCAGTGGATGTAAAGCGCACGCGCCATGCGCGGGGACTCTATACGCCGAACTGGTCCGCGACCAGCTTGGCGAAGGCATCGGCGCGGTGGCTGACCTTGTGCTTCTCCTCCGGCGCGATTTCGGCGAAGGTGAGGTCGCTGCCCGCTGGTACGAACACCGGATCATAGCCGAAGCCCATTTCACCGCGCGGGGGCCAGGTCAGCGTGCCGTCGACGCGGCCTTCGTAAACAGTATGGTCGCCCTCAGGCCAGGCGATGGCGAGCACGCAGGAGAACCACGCGTCGCGCGGGGTGTCCGCTCCAAGGGCCTGCAAACAGCCCTCGACCTTGCCCATCGCCATATACCAGTCGCGCCCCGGCTCGCCTTCGAACCACTGCCGCTGCGCCCAGTCGGCGGTGTAAACCCCCGGCTTGCCGTCAAGCGCGGCGACCGAAAGGCCGGAGTCATCGGCGAGTGCAGGCAGGCCCGAGGCCTTGGCGGCGGCTTCGGCCTTGATCAGCGCGTTTTCGATAAAGGTCGCGCCCGTCTCGGCAGGCTCGGGCAGGCCGAGCGCTCCGGCGGAAATACACTCCAGCCCATAGGGCGCGAGCAAGGCTGAAATCTCTTTCAGCTTGCCCGCGTTATGGGTGGCGATAACGAGTTTTCCGCCGCCGAGTTTCATTAGCGCCCCGTCGCCTTGTCCTGCGCCTTGAAGATTTCGCCGCAGCCCATCTGCGCGAGGCGCAGAAGGCGCAGCAGAGCCTCCTCGTCGTAGGTCGCGCCTTCAGCGGTGGCCTGCACCTCGGCGATGCGACCGCCCTCGATCAACACGAAGTTGGCGTCGGCATCGGCGCTGGAGTCTTCGTCGTAGTCGAGGTCAAGCACCGGGGTGCCCTGATAGATGCCGCAGGAGACAGCGGCGATCTTGGCCTCGATCGGATCTTCCTTGATCGTGCCGTCGGCCAGCAGCTTGTCCACCGCCATGCGCAGGGCCACCCAAGCGCCCGAGATCGAGGCGGTGCGGGTGCCGCCGTCGGCCTGAATCACATCGCAATCGAGCGTGATCTGGCGTTCGCCGAGCTTCTTCATATCGACCACGGCGCGCAAGCTCCGGCCGATCAGCCGCTGGATTTCCTGCGTGCGGCCCGACTGCTTGCCCTTGGCTGCCTCACGGCTGCCGCGGGTGTGGGTGGCGCGCGGAAGCATCGAATATTCGCCGGTCACCCAGCCTTCACCCTTGCCGCGCAGGAACGGCGGGATGCGCTCTTCCACGCTGGCGGTGCAGATCACCTTGGTGTCGCCGAAGCCCACCAGCACCGAGCCTTCGGCGTGACGGGTAAATCCGGTTTCGATGGAAATGGCGCGCATCTCGTCGGGCGCACGGCCGGATGGTCGCATGGTATTCTCCGAATTCCAGGCCCCACACGCGCTCACCTTGAGCTTGTCGAAGGGTCGTTCCTGATTGTTGCGGCCCCGCTAGACAATAAAGCAGCCCCTCGACAAGCCTCACCTCATCTAATCGCAAGCTGTAGGGTGCGTGGAAAATTGAACTTCTGCGAGTTTGCGCTACCTCTTTGTCATGGCCTCTTTGCCCATCACTGAACTGACCGCCCGTGCGCGGGATATTTTCCGGCTTGTGGTCGAGGGCTATCTCGATAGCGGGCAACCGGTCGGTTCGAAGGCGCTTGCAGCGTCGGGCGGCCTCGATCTTTCGCCTGCCTCGATCCGTTCGGTGCTAAGCGATCTCGAACAGCTGGGCCTGCTAGCCGCTCCGCACACCAGCGCCGGACGCCTGCCGACCGAGCAGGGGCTGCGCCTGTTCGTCGACGGCATCATGCAGATGGCCGAGCCCTCGCCGGAAGAGCGGGCGGTGATCGAACAGCAGATGCGTGAACCCGGCCCGATCGAGCAGGCGCTGGAGGCGACCAGCGCGCTCCTTTCCAATCTTTCGGGCGCGGCGGGCATGGTAATGGTGCCGCAACGCGAAAGCCGGATCGCCCAGATCAACCTCCTGCCGCTTGACGACAAGCGCGCTTTGGTGGTGTTGGTGGGCACCGATGGGCATGTCGAAAACCGCGTGCTCGAATTGCCGCAAGACGTTTCTGCGGGCGATCTCCAGCAGGTCAGCAACTATGTCACCGCGCGGCTTGCCGGGCGCACACTGGCCGAGGCTTCGCGCGATATCCGCGCCGAGATTGCCTCGGGCCGCAGCGCGCTTGACGAGGCCGGAGCGCGGCTGGTCGAGGCGGGGCTGGCGGTGTGGAGCGAAGACGCGGCAGCGCGCCCGGTGCTTATCGTGCGCGGGCAGGCCAAGCTGCTTGATGAGAGCGCGCTGACCGATATCGAGCGGGTCCGTTCGCTGATCGACGACCTCGAAAACAAGCAGCAGGTCGCACAATTGCTCGAGAGCGCGCGCGAGGCGGAATCGGCGCGTATCTTCATCGGCGCGGAGAACCGGCTCTTTTCACTTTCGGGTTCTTCTGTCATTGCCGCGCCCTATCGCAACGGCGAGGGAAAGGTGGTCGGCGTGCTCGGCGTGATCGGTCCGACGCGGTTGAATTACGCCAGAGTGGTTCCCATGGTGGACTTCACCGCCCGCTCGTTGGGCCGAAGACTTGGATAATTGGACAGAATAACGGTGATGGACAAGAAAAACGAACCTCGCGACGAAGCGGCCGAGAAGGAGCTCGAAGGTGTTCCTGAGGAACTGCTCCTCGATACCGAGGAAGCCGGTGGAAGCGCAATGGCGGAAGAGGTCGCCCGGTTGGAAGCCGAGCTTGAGACGGCCAAGCAGGACGTGCTCTATGCCCGCGCCGATACGCAGAACGTGCGTCGCCGTCTGGAAAAGGACGTGCAGGATGCGCGCAACTATGCCGCGACCGGCTTTGCCCGCGACATCCTGACGGTGGCCGACAATCTCGCGCGTGCGATCCAGTCGGTGCCTGCCGAATTGCGCGAGGACGAGAAGTTCAAGGGGCTGGTCGCCGGTATCGAAGCCACTCAGCGTGAGCTGGACAAGGTGTTCGGCCAGCATGGCATCACGCGCATTGCGGCGATGGGCATGCCACTCGACCCCAACCAGCATCAGGCGATGATGGAAGTGCCCAGCGATGTGGAGCCCGGCACGATCGTGCAGGAAATGCAGGCTGGCTATATGATCAAGGACCGCCTGCTGCGTCCGGCCATGGTGGGTGTCGCGAAAAAGGCGGACTGACAGCCGTAGCGCATGTGGGGCGGGGCCGTCTGGCTGCCGTCCTGCCTGTTGCCCGCCGCTGGTGCCTGACGGGAAAGACCTGTTCTGACCCCACAAGCGAGGAGCCGTGCGGGGATCGGGATGTGACGAGCCAGCGGGCGGAACTATCCGCCTGCCGTTCCGTAGATTCTTCATAGTTACCCTATTGGAGGATCACATGAAGAACCGGATCGCTACAGTCTCAGCCGCCATCGTTGCATCGCTGTCGCTGGCAGCCTGTGCCGACAACTATGCCGTCGAAGGCGGCTTGGCCGGTGCGGCTGCAGGCGCAGGTATTGGCGCCATTTCCGGCGGTGACGCTGCCACTGGCGCCGCCATCGGTGCTGCCGCAGGTGCGGCTGGTGGATCGCTGATCAAGAAGGACGACAAATGCTACCGCGTCGATTCCCGCGGACGCGAGTACGAGGTGGATTGCTACTAAACCAAGCGGAGGTCCGGTGCGTCGATGAGGTGCCGGGCCTTTGTTATTCGGGGTTGATGATGCGGGTGCTCTCGCTGACGACAACGACGGCAGCAGCAGATTCGCCTTGTGCCGATGCGCCGACCCAGATCAGGTAAATGCCCGATTGGGGGCGTTTGAAGGTCATGATCGGGTCTCCGTCGCCCCAACTATCATCGTCGCAATTCATGGTCTGCTCTGGCGGGATGACGACCAGCGTGGTGTCGCTCTCCGAAATAGCCCCGATGATGAGCGGGTATTGGGATCCGGCCGTATAATTGATCCTCACATCGGGTGTTCTGGCCACAAAGCCGGAACACGAGGACAGATATTCCGAGGCATCGACATCGCCCCCGGCCACCACCTTCACCGTAAAAGGATCGGGCTCGAAGCCGCTGGCAAGGTCATGGCTGCCATAGGTGGGCACCAGATCTTCTACAGAAACCTGTGCAGCTGCGGGCATGGACATGATGAGTGCCAGTGCGGCTATCGATGGTGTCAGGCGGTTCAGCATTGAAGACCTCGGAATATGTTGCGTCGACCCCTCGTCTCGCAAGAGAGATTTATCTCGCAAAGCACTGGATTGTTGGCAATATCGCGAGCCCCGAGAGAGCCGAATCGTCAGGTTACTTCAGGACGACGATCGTGACTGATGCAGCCGCGCTTTTAGGGTTCACGCCATCGCGAAAGGCAGGATTGCGCGATAGGTCTCCAAAGGTGGTGCAGCCGGTACATTGCCGCCTTCGCGCAAGGTAAAGGCGTGCTGCACGATCATGGCCTGCTGTTCGATGCCGTATCGCTCCAGCGTCCAGCCCGGCTTCAGCGAATAGTCGTAACGGCACCATGGGTGCCGATTGAGCACGAGATACCATTCGCCCTTGGTCTGGGTCTGCCAGACATGGGTCAGCTCGTGGATGAAAAGCGCGCGGCGCGCGAGCGAGGCTGCGGCAAAGTCGTCACAATAGACGCTGCCGCGCGGGTGGAAATGGAGATGACCGCGCGGGGCCATCGTCACTTTCCTTGGCTGGAACGGGAAGAACTTGCGCCGCCGGATCGTAACCCGCGCCGCATCAATCGCATCCCCAAACACCGATGCGGCGAGCGCCACCTCGCCTGATGTCAGCGCCCTCTCTCCACCGACGGGGCAGGGGACGGACGCAGGCTTCACCGGGTTGGCTGCTTACATGCCTTCCATTGCCGAATGGTCCATGTCGGCCGTACCCGGGGCCATCAGCTTGGCGGGGAAGCTCACCTTGTCGCCGCCGACGAAGATCAGCGTCACTTCGGTTTCGCCGCCGGCAACGAGGTCGTCATCAAGGTCGTAGGCCATCACGTGCTTGCCGCCCTGTTCGAGCACCACTTCGGCGCCCGGCTTGATGGGCAGCTGAAACAGCTCCTGCATGTCCATCTTTCCGTTCCATTCACTGGTTTCGTGAAGCTGCGCACTGGCTGCGCCCGCGACATCAACGGCGCGAATCGTCACCTGCTTGTCGCTCACGTTGCGGACGGTGAAATAGATCGCGGCCGGATTGCCTTTCACCGCTGGCAACGACATCCGGCCGTCGGTTACCGAAATGCCTGCGGGTGCGTCGGGCGCGGTGGTCTCAGCCACATTGTCTTCGCTGCCGGAACAGGCTGCCGTGCCCAGTGCAAGGGTGATGGCGGCGAGCGCAGCGGCGAAGGTCTTTATGGTCATGGCTTTCCTCTTCTGAGACAAGCTGCCTTTCTAGTCGGGCACCTCTCTTGTGCCAAGCAAAAGCGCGCCTATATCGCCCTTCGTAACACACCTTTTAACGAGCTGCCGAAGCGGACTTGCCGCCTTGCGGGGGACCCGAAAGCGCAGCGTCAGACCTGAAGGAAGAGAACGGGAAATATGAGCAAGATTATCGGCATCGACCTTGGCACAACCAACAGCTGCGTTGCAGTGATGGAGGGGGGCAAGGCCAAGGTTATCGAGAATTCCGAAGGCGCGCGCACCACGCCGTCGATCGTTGCCTTCACCAAGGATGGTGAACGCCTGATCGGCCAGCCGGCCAAGCGCCAGGCGGTGACCAACCCCGACAACACGCTGTTCGCGATCAAGCGCCTGATTGGCCGCCGGTTCGACGATCCGACCACCAAGAAGGACATCGACCTTGTCCCTTACAACATCGTTTCGGGCAAGAACGGCGATGCCTGGGTGAATGCTGGCGGCGAAGACTATTCGCCCTCGCAGATCTCGGCCTTCATCCTGCAGAAGATGAAGGAAACCGCCGAAAGCTACCTCGGCGAGACCGTCACCAAGGCCGTGATCACTGTGCCTGCCTACTTCAACGATGCGCAGCGCCAGGCGACCAAGGACGCCGGCCAGATCGCAGGGCTTGAGGTTGAGCGTATCATCAACGAGCCGACCGCGGCCGCGCTGGCCTATGGCATGGATAAGGACGACGGCAAGACCATCGCCGTTTATGACCTTGGCGGCGGTACGTTCGACGTGTCCGTGCTCGAAATCGGCGACGGCGTGTTCGAGGTGAAGTCGACCAATGGCGATACCTTCCTCGGCGGTGAAGACTTCGACAACGTGCTGGTCGATTATCTGGCCGAGCAGTTCCAGAAGAAGGAGAACATGGATCTCCGTTCGGACAAGCTCGCCCTGCAGCGCCTCAAGGAAGCTGCGGAAAAGGCCAAGATCGAGCTGAGCTCCAGCCAGCAGACCGAAGTCAACCTGCCCTTCATTACCGCGCGCATGGAAGGTGGCTCGTCCACCCCGCTGCACCTGGTTGAGACGCTGACCCGTTCGAAGCTCGAACAGCTCGTCGGCGACCTGATCAAGCGCACGCTCGCACCGTGTAAGAAGGCGATGGAAGACGCCGGCGTTTCGAAGGACCAGATCGACGAGGTGATCCTTGTTGGCGGCATGACCCGCATGCCCAAGGTGCGCGAAGTGGTCGAAGAGTTCTTCGGCTCGAAGCCGCACACCGGCGTGAACCCCGATGAAGTCGTTGCCATGGGCGCCGCCATTCAGGCCGGCGTGCTGCAGGGCGACGTGAAGGACGTGCTGCTGCTCGACGTGACCCCGCTGTCGCTCGGTATCGAGACGCTGGGCGGTGTGTTCACCCGCATGATCGACCGCAACACCACGATCCCGACCAAGAAGGCGCAGGTCTATTCGACTGCTGAGGACAATCAGCAGGCGGTGACGATCCGCGTGTTCCAGGGCGAGCGTGAAATGGCGGCGGACAACAAGCTGCTCGGCCAGTTCGACCTCGTCGGCATTCCGCCCGCTCCGCGCGGTGTGCCGCAGGTGGAAGTGACCTTCGACATCGACGCCAACGGCATCGTGAACGTCAGCGCGAAGGACAAGGGCACCGGCAAGGAACAGCAGATTCGCATCCAGGCCTCGGGCGGCCTTTCGGACTCCGACATCGACCAGATGGTGCAGGATGCCGAGAAGTTCGCTGAAGAGGACAAGAAGCGCCGCGAGTCGGCTGAAGTCCGCAACAACACCGACAGCCTCATCCACGCGACCGAGAAGCAGCTCGAAGAGCATGGCGACAAGGTTGACGCTGGCCTGAAGTCGCAGATCGAGACTGCTGTGGCCGAGGCCAAGACGGCGCTTGAAGGCGACGATGTCGAAGCGATGAAGGCCAAGAGCCAGGCTCTGACTGACGTCGCCATGAAGATGGGCCAGCAGATCTACGAAGCCGAGCAGGCCGATGCCAATGCGGCGCAGGCTGATGCGGCCGCTTCGGAAGGTCAGGCCGAGGACGACGAGGTGGTTGACGCCGAGTTCTCCGAAGTGGACGACGAAAAGAAGGGCTGAGCCCCCGATTGAAAATCCGGGCCGCTGCCGTCGCTTCGCATGGTGCGGCGCGGCCCGGGCTTTTACGGAGAAGCTGAATGTCCTCTGCTGAAGTTGATTTTTACGAGCTGCTCGGCGTCGAACGCACCGCCGATGGCGGGACGATCAAGTCCGCCTATCGCAAGCTCGCGATGAAGTACCATCCCGATCGCAACCCCGGCTGCGCCGATAGCGAAGCCCGGTTCAAGGCGATCAGCGTTGCCTACGATTGCCTGAAAGATCCCCAGAAGCGCGCAGCTTACGACCAGTATGGCCACGAGGCCTTCACGCAAGGCATGGCTGGCGGCCGTGGCGGCGGCGGTGGTCATGCCGATTTCGGCGACCTTGGCGATATATTTGAAACGATTTTCGGCAGCGGTTTCGGTGGCGGTGCCGGGCGCTCCCGCCCACGGCGCGGGGCTGACCTGCGTTACGACATGGAAATCTCGCTCGACGATGCTTTCCATGGCCGGAATTCCGAAATCGAAGTTGAAGTCGCGGCCTCTTGCGACACCTGCGAGGGAACCGGTGCAACACCGGGCACCTCGGCGAAGCGCTGCGGTACGTGCGGCGGCCATGGCAAGGTGCGCGCGCAGCAGGGCCTGTTCGTGATCGAACGGCCGTGCCCCGCCTGTCACGGGCGCGGCGAAGTGCTGGAAAGTCCCTGCGCTGATTGTCGCGGCGAAGGCCGGGTCGACAAGATGAGCAAGCTCACGGTGGAGATTCCGCCGGGCGTTGACAATGGCACTCGCATTCGCCTCACCGGCAAGGGCGAGGCCGGTCCGCAAGGTGCGCCTGCGGGTGACCTCTATATCTTCATCCACGTGAAGCCGCACTCGGTATTCCAGCGTGAAGGGACGGCGCTTGCCACCCGCGTGCCGATCAGTTTTACCTCCGCCGCACTTGGCGAGACGATCGAAATCCCCGGCCTCGATGGCAAGTCGCATGCGATCGACATTCCGGCGGGTATCCAGTCGGGTCACCATCTGCGCAAGCGCGGCGCTGGCATGCCCGTGCTGCAGGGCCGTGGACGCGGTGATCTCGTGGTCGAGGTGGTGGTCGAGACGCCCACCAGGCTCTCGGCACGGCAGAAAGAGCTGCTGGCCGAGTTCCGTGAGACCGAGACCGGCGATGAATGCCCCGAAAGCCGTGGTTTCTTCGATCGGTTGAAGGGCGCCTTTTCGGCCTAGCTGCTGGCCGTGACCGCCGCCGGTGACCGGCGGCGCTTGGGCCAGAACAGCAGGAACAGTGCAAGGTCGCGCCGCGCGATCAGCATCCACAGGAGGTGCGCGATCGCCAGCGGCAGCAGCGCGTTGCCGATCGTTTCGTGCACTTCGGCCAGCAGGCTCTCGTCGTGCTTGTCGGCTTCGCGATGCTCCTGCTCGTCGCTCTCGTGGGCGCGGATCGACTGGCCGACCAGCGTGCCGCCACGGTCCATCGCTATGCCCGTGCCCGCCGCGGTCGCGATGCCGAGCAGCAGGGCCAGAGTGAGTGCGCGGCCCACCAGCGGATGGGTCAGCACGGTCCGGCCTGCGTTATGGCCCGCCCGGCGCAGGCGCAGGCGCTGCCAGCCGAAGCCGGCCTTGCCAGCAAGACCGAGCGCCAGTCGCAGCATGACAAGCGCGGCAACGCCGTAGCCGATCCATGCGTGGGGAACGCCGGTGCTCTCCGACGTGAAATAGGCGGCGGCGACGGCTGCTCCAAGCAGCAGGTGATAGATGCGAAATGACGACATGGTGCAAAGCCTCCTTCACGAAGCTCCCCCTTCGTCCGTTTTCTGCGCTTCCTGTCTGACAGCTGCCTGACAAGGCTGCGCAGATTACGCGCCGCCGAGTTTGGCCTCGATTTCGGCGCGTAGGCCGTCCACCAGCTTCGCATCGCACAGCGCCCGTTCTGCCTCCTCGTCACAGATGGCGAGGAACAGCTCACGCTTGAATTCGGCCACCTCGGCTATGGCCAGCCCATCGGGCAGCGTAGAGCAGACGAGGTCGACCATCCGTTCGGCCCCGTGCATCCGGCCCCACAGGTAATCGTTCTCGCGATAGGCGCGGCTGAAGAA
>DDFY01000003.1:0-57758 GCA_002337385.1 Erythrobacter sp. UBA1916 | reverse complement strand
GGGCTGATCCGGTCTACCTTGACCGGGTCGAACTCGGTCAGCCCTTCGTTGCGCAGCAGCTGCAGGGTGGAGACATCGTAAAACGGGAAGCCGAGATAGGCCATCAGCACCCGGCGCCGCAGCTTTGCTGGCATTGCCTCGAGAGCATCGGCAAGGATCTGCTCGGCGGCGATGTCGGTCGCTGGCAGGTCGCGCGTCTTGGCGAGCCAGTCGAGCACCGCGCCGGGATCGTCCATCGCTCGTGCTGCGATTGGGGTGAACTTCGCCCCCAGGTTCTCGGCACTTTCGTGTTCGAAATAGAGCGCCAGCGCGCGATAGATCGCGTCGCGGGCCTCTTCCAGGCCGTCTTCATCGAAGTCGGGATCGGCCTCCCAATCGCGCGACAGCCGCCGCGCGATCAGCCGCAGGCGGCGAATGCGGAACGCCAGATCGTGCGCGCGCAGGAAGGTGATGGCCTCCTCCGATGCGCCCGTGCCCTTGTTGCCCGTCAGCGACGACAAGCCGCGCCGGTCAAGCTCGTGCCGCAGTCGTGTGGCCAAGGCCTCGACATCTTCGCGACCCGTTTCACCGCACTCGGTGCAGATCAGGCGCGCGAGCTTTTCCACCACCAGCGCCATCTTGGCCTGTGCGTAGGACTGGAAGGCGTAGCCGGACTGTTCAGCCGCTGCCTGCTGCGCCTTGGTGCGCCAGCTGGCAAGCCGTTTGGGGGTGGGCCGGTCGAGAAACAGCGTCCGGCCAAACAGCTTGTCCACCGCCGCTTCGATCTCGGGCCGAAGTGCCTGCACCATCTGCCGCAGCTGCGCCGCCTCACGCGACTGTCGTTCGAGTTGTTCGAGGTTGTCACGGATCGGCTGCTCACGTGGGATCGTGGAGAGCGAGCCAAAGATCGCCGAAAAGAACCCGACCGGACGTGCAATATCGTGTTGCAGTGCACTTATGCGGTCCGGACGCGGATCAATATAAGCGATGCGCCGATCGACTTCGCGTTGCGCCGGACGCGCGGGCAGGGCCGCGATGGCGCTGCGAAACGGCGCGTTGACCAGCACCGAGCCATCGATCAGCGAGACCTGTTCGCTGGTGCCCTGATCGACGTGGCTGGGCATGATCCGGTGCAGGAAGGCTTCGCGCCCCGGCCATCTGCCTTCGCCCGAGGTCTCTGCCACCAATTCGTCGATCTCCGCGATCCGCAGCGGCGGGAAGGCACCGGGAAAGCTCGCGGTGGCGCGGGCGGCAAAGGTCAGTTCGCAGCGCTCTGCAAGGTCCATGTCCGGCTGTGCAGGCGTGCGCTTGCGAAACCCAATCGGCATGCGGTGTTCGCTTTCCTCCACGACCGGCGGGCTGTTCATCCGCAGTAGTTCGCGGTGGCCGCGAAAGTCGGTCGCGGTGACCACCAGGTCGAGCGGGTGGCCCTGCGGAAGCAGAGGGGCGCTGGCGGGTTCAGCTGCCATTGCGGCAAGCGCGTCGTGTATCAGCCGCGAGAAATGCGGGCCGGAGAAGGGCGGGGCGAACCAGCGCCCGCGCACCAGATGCGAAACCTTGCGGCGCACCTCGGCCCGCGTTTCGGGCGCGACGCTCTCGCTCACTGCGCTGTCTGGCTGGCGCAGCATATAAAGCACAGCAGGCATGAACCAGAACTTGGCGGCCTTCGACCAGGGCCGCGCCTCGGGTGCGATCAGTTCCTCAACATCGGCGTTTTTGAGCCACAGTTCGGTCAGCGGTTCGAGGCTTTGGCCCGAGTGGATTGCCTGCGCGAGGAACACCGCGTTGATACCGCCTGCACTGGCGCCGGTGAGAATGTCGGGCAGCACCCGCAGCCGTAAGCCGCACTCGCTCTCAATACGGCCGAGCCAGCGCTGCCAGACCGCCTCGACCGGGCCCGGCGCGGGTTCGTGGGCGTGAAAGGCACGGCTGGCTCGGGCGAGCTTCCACAGCTCCTTGGTGACGCCATGCATGTACACCGCGAGGCTCACCCCGCCATAGCACACCAGCGCGATCCGCAGTTCTTTCTGCCGCATGCGCGGTTCCTGCCAGATGGTGCGGGAATTGGCTAGGAGAGCTTGTGTTCCCTAAATGTTCCAGTTATCGATAAGCAAAGGAAGGGAGCTTGCTATGCTTAAGGGCAGTTGTTGTTGCGGGACGGTGCAATTTGCTGTGAGGGAGGCGCCGACGATGATGGCGACTTGTCACTGTTCGCGGTGCCGCAAGGTCGGGGCGAGCACATTCGTGATTGTTGGACGTGAACACTTCCGCTTGCTTGGCGGCGATGGCAGCATTGCGACCTATGCCCCCGAAGCGGGCTATCTCTTTGCCCGTAACTTCTGTTCAAACTGCGGGTCCGCTTTGGGTGAGATGACGGGCGACGCTCCATCCTTTCCGATCCCGGCCAACTGCTTCGATGACCCACTCGATTTGGTGGTCGCCTGCCATGAATTTGTGGATGAAAAGCCCGAGTGGCTGCCAATTTGCGACGATGCGAAGCAATTCGCTCGTCATCCGCAAAAAGCCTGAGGGATAGATCTTGGCCAAGCCGAAGAAGCGTTATGTCTGTTCCGAATGCGGCAGCGTGTCGACGCGCTGGCAAGGCCAGTGTCCCGACTGTTCCGAATGGAACACGCTGGTGGAAGAGGTAGGCGAGACGAAGTTCGCTGCGCGGCACGATCTTTCGGGCGGTGGGCGCATGATTCGGTTCGAGACGCTTGATGCGCCGACCGCCCCGCTGGAGCGCCGGACCACAGGCCTTGCCGAGTTTGACCGGGCGCTGGGCGGCGGGATCGTGCCCGGCAGCGCGATCCTGATGGGCGGTGAACCCGGCATCGGCAAGTCGACACTGCTGCTGCAGGCCGCTGCGCGCATCGCCAAGGCTGGCGGCGAGGTCGTCTATATCAGCGGCGAAGAGGCGACCGGGCAGATCCGCATGCGCGCCGCGCGTCTTGGCGTGTCGGACAGTCCACTCAGACTCGCTGCAGCTACCTCGGTGCGCGATATCCTGACCACCTTGGGGCAGGGCGCGCCGCCACAACTGCTGATCGTCGATTCGATCCAGACCATGCATTCCGACCAGATCGAGGGCGCTCCCGGTACGGTCAGCCAGGTCCGTGCTTCGGCTTTCGAATTGATCCGCTATGCCAAGGAGCAGGGCTGCTGCCTCGTGCTGGTGGGGCATGTGACCAAGGACGGAAACATCGCCGGGCCGCGCGTGCTGGAGCACATGGTCGATACCGTGATGAGCTTCGAGGGCGAGCGCAGCCACCAGTACCGCATCCTCAGGTGCCTTAAGAACCGCTTCGGTGCGGTCGACGAGATCGGCGTTTTCGCGATGGAGAGCGAAGGGCTGACCGAGGTCGCCAATCCCTCAACCCTGTTCCTTTCGGGCCGTGAGGAAGCGATTGCGGGTAGCGCCGTGTTCCCTGCGATTGAGGGCACGCGCCCGGTGTTGGTCGAAATTCAGGCGCTGATCGTGCGGCTGCAATCCGGCGCGACGCCCCGGCGCGCGGTGGTGGGCTGGGATTCGGGCCGCCTCGCGATGCTGCTGGCGGTGCTCGAATCACGCTGCGGACTGAGTTTTTCCACGGCCGAAGTCTATCTCAACGTAGCCGGCGGCTATCGGCTGACTGATCCGGCAGCCGATCTTGCCGTGGCTGCCGCGCTGGTATCGGCACTGGCCGATAAGCCGCTTGCTTCCGATAGCCTGTGGCTGGGAGAACTGTCGCTTTCGGGTGACGTGCGTCCCGTTGCCCACGGCGCATTGCGGTTGAAGGAAGCGGAAAAGCTGGGCTTTCGCCGCGCCACTGGCCCCGAAATGAGCGGGCGCGGCAAGAGCGCGCTGGCCTATGGCGCGATCGCCAGCGTCAACGCGCTCGTTGACCGGGTGATGGCCGCGGCCTAGATTTCACGAAATGGTCGGCTTCGACATAATCGTTCTCGTGATCGTAGGCTTCTGCGCGATCGGCGGCTTCCTGCGCGGCTTCGTGCAGGAGGTGCTGTCGCTTGGCGCCTGGGCGGCCGCAATCCTGGCGATTCATTTCCTGCATCCTGACCTCACCGCCGTGATCTACGCCTTCATCGGCTCGCCCACGACCTCCGCCATCCTCGCCTTTGCGCTGCTGTTGCTGGTGCCGCTGGTCGTGGTGAAGCTTGGAGCCAAGTGGTTGGGCAGCAAGTCGCGTGCTTCGGTGCTCGGGCCGCTCGACCGGGTTCTGGGCTTCGGGTTCGGTGGGCTCAAGGGCGTGGTGATCACCATTATCGCCTTTTCAATGATGGTGCTCGGCTATGACATGGTCTGGGGTGATGAGGGCAGGCCGGTTTGGATTGTCGAGGCGCGCAGCTACCAGTTCGTCGATGCCTCGTCGAAGGCGCTGGTGGAACTCATCGCCGAACGCCGCGCGCGCCTGGCTACCAGCGAAGCCGAGGCGGGCCTGTGAGCGCTACGAAGCTTTACACCCCCGAGTTGCTCGCCGCGACGCTGGAACTGGTGCAATATCCACCGCTGGAAAACGCCGCGCTACATGGCGAATCGCGTTCGCCTACCTGTGGCTCCACTCTGGCGATGGACCTTTCGCTTGCCGACGATGGCGGCATCGAACGGATCGGGCTGACCGTGCGCGCCTGTGCGGTGGGCCAGGCCTCGGCGGCGGTGTTCGCGCGCCATGCGCATGGCCGCTGCGCAGAGGATATTCTGGCTACGGCGGAGCGGTTCGCCGCTTGGCTGGAGGACGAGGCGCCCTTGCCCGATTGGCCCGATGTAACGCTGATCGCTGCCGCTCAGGCCTATCCGGCGCGACATGGCGCTATGCTGCTCCCCTGGAAAGCTGCCATCGCGGCCCTTTCTACGCGCACCAGTGCGCGCTAAGCCCGTCGCGGGATAGGAAAAGGGGGGGAGTGCCATGGCGACCAGTGCCGCGAGTGTGCATCATGAGCCGAGCAAGAGCGAAATTCGCATGGTCATTGCCGCGTCAAGCGCGGGGACCGTGTTCGAGTGGTACGATTTCTTTATCTACGGCACGCTTGCCGCCTTCATCAGTCAGGCCTTTTTCCCCACCGGCAACGAAACACTCTCGCTGCTCCTGACCTGGGCGGGCTTTGCTATCGGTTTCGGCTTCCGGCCGCTGGGGGCGATCCTGTTCGGCTATCTTGGCGATCGTTTGGGGCGCAAATATACCTTCCTCGTCACCGTTACGCTGATGGGAATCGCCACTGCCGGGGTTGGCTTCGTGCCCGCCGAAGCATCGATCGGGCTGGCCGCACCACTCATTATCATCGTCTTGCGGATCGCGCAGGGCCTCGCGCTTGGCGGCGAGTATGGCGGCGCAGCGATCTACGTTGCCGAACATGCCCCGCCAGACAAGCGCGGCTACTATACCGGCTTCATTCAGGCGAGCGTGATTGGCGGCTTTGTGCTTAGCGTGATCGTGGTTCTGGCTTGCCGCTTCCTCATTCCGGCAGAGGCCTTTGCGGCTTGGGGGTGGCGGATGCCGTTCGTGCTCTCGATCGTGCTGCTCGGCGTGTCGCTGTGGATGCGGCTCAAGCTCAACGAAAGCCCGGTGTTTCGGGCGATGAAGGCCGAGGGACACACCTCGTCCAACCCCTTCCTCGAAAGCTTCACCTATCCGGGCAACAAGAAGCGCATTTTCATCGCCCTGTTCGGCGTCGCCTGCGGCTTGACCATTGTCTTTTACACCGCGCTGTTCTCCTCGCTCAGCTTCCTCAAGGGGCCGATGCGGGTCGACGATACGACGGCTGAATTGCTGGTGGGTCTGGGTTCGCTCGCGGCGGCGGCGACCTTGGTCTATTTCGGCCACCTGTCGGACAAGGTCGGGCGCAAGAAGCCGATCGTATGGGGCTATATCGCCAGCCTCGTGCTGCTGTTCCCGCTGTTCTGGGGGCTCGCTGCTTTGGCCAACCCACCGTTGGTCGCCATGCAGGAGCGCGCGCCGGTGGTGATTCAGGGTGTGGACTGCGACTATTCGCCCTTCGTTGAAACGCAGGCGACGCCGTGCGGCCAGCTGATGGCCACGATGTCAGGGATGGGCATTTCCTATTCGGTGGAGGAGACGCAGCAGCTCGGACTTCTGATCGGCTCGTCCTACCACGCGGTGGCCGCGGCCGATGCGAACTCCGCTGAGGTGGTTTCGCAGGCGTTGGCGGCAGAGGGCTATCCGCTTGAAAAGCAGGTTCCAGCGCCGCTCAACATGGTGGGCATCGTGCTGATCGTGTTCGCGCTCGGCGCGCTGACGGGCGCCACTTACGGTCCGGTTGCGGCGCTGTTGTCCGAGATGTTCCCGCCCAAGATCCGCTATTCCTCGATGAGCATCCCCTACCATATCGGCGCGGGCTACTTCGGGGGCTTCCTGCCGCTGATCGCCGGATACATCGTTGCGCGCAGCGGCGATATCTATGCCGGGCTGTGGTACACTTGGGTGCTGCTGCTGGTCGCTTTGGCAACGGCCTGGTGGGGCCTCAAGCGCGGCCCACCGCGTGATTTCTCCGATGACCATTCCTGAACCGCCACCTGCAACCCTTCGCCTGAAGATCGACCATGCGGCATTGGCTGCCAACTGGCGCGCGCTCGATCGGCTTTCGGGCGGGGCGAACGCGGGCGCGGCGGTCAAGGCCGATGCCTATGGTCTGGGCGTTGCAACGGTCGTTCCCACCCTGCTCGCTGCGGGCGCGCGCCAGTTCTTTGTTGCACACTGGAGCGAGGTTGCCCCGGTGCTGGCAGCGGGCGCCGCGCCAGATCAGATCGCGGTTTTGCACGGGGTAAATACCTCTGAAGATGCTGCCTATGCCCGCGCCTCGGGCGTTGTTCCGGTCATCAACTCGGTGCGACAGGCAGCGCTTTGGCATGAGGCTGGCGGCGGCCTGTGTCACCTGATGCTCGACACCGGCATGAACCGGCTCGGCCTGCCAGCATCCGATATCGGCGACCCAGCAATCGGGGCGCTCGATATCGATATCGTCATGTCGCATCTCGCCTCGGCCGAGGACGATACCGACCAGAGCGCGCAGCAGCTGGACCTGTTCCGATCGCTGCGCACCGGGGTAGCGGCCCGCCGCGCGAGCCTTGCCAACAGCGCCGGCATTGCGCTGGGGAGCGCCTACCACTTCGACATCACCCGTCCTGGCCTCGCGCTTTACGGCGGTGTGCCCTGCGCTGCGCTGGCGGGTGATCTGGCACAGGTTGCCTGTCCACAAGCGATGGTGATGCAGGTGCGCTCCATCGCGCAAGGGGCGCCGGTGGGGTACAATGCTACGTTCCACGCGCCTCGGCCCATGCGCACGGCAACCTTGTCGCTCGGCTACGCCGATGGCGTGCTGCGCTGCTGGGGTGAGCGAGGGTCCGTGCAGCACGCAGGACGGGCGCTCAAGATCATCGGGCGGGTCTCGATGGATATGATCGTCGTCGACTGCACCGAGGCGCCGGAGTTGGCCGAGGGCGACTTCTGTGACCTGCCGTATAACCTTGTGGCAGCAGCCGAAATTACCGGCCTGTCCCAATATGAGCTGCTGACTTTGTTGGGCAGGCGCTTTGCACGCTAAAAATAACCCGCAGCAATTGCCAGTGTCATGCTGCAGGTGCTAAAGCTGGTGCGCTGCACAAAAGGATGCAGGTTTCAACGAGGATTGTCGCTCGATGGCAGATGAATCGAATACCGCCGATGACACCATCGTCATCAAGAAGTACGCCAACCGGCGGCTCTACAACACCAAGTCGTCAAGCTACATTACGCTCGACGATCTGGCCAAGATGACACGTGAAGGCGTGGATTTTCAGGTTCTCGACGCCAAGACGGGTTCGGACATTACCCATTCGATCCTCACCCAGATCATCATGGACGAGGAAAGCCAGGGCGAGCAGCATATGCTTCCCGTGAGCTTCCTGCGCCAGCTGATCGGGATGTATGGCAATTCGATGCAGGCCATGATGCCGAGCTATCTCGAAGCTTCGATGGAAACCTTCCGCACCAATCAGGCCAAGCTGCAGGAAACCTTCAGCGCCAGTGTCGGGCCGCAGGCTTTTGCCAAGCTCGCCGAGAACAACATCGCCATGTTCGAAGCAGCTACCCGCGCCTTCATGCCGCAAGCAGGTGACGAGAAGCCCGCAGAAGCCGCTTCTTCGGGTGAAGACCTCGATGCGCTGAAAGCGCAGATGGCGGCGATGCAGGCCAAGCTCGACAAGCTCGGCGACTAGGTAACCGCAACAAGCTGGCTCTCGACTTGTTGAGGCTTCCTCGCCATGGGAGCGGGATCGATTCTCAGCCAGCTTGCGGGACCTTTTGAATATGCCAGCCATACGCCACGCCCTGAACACCAAGCGCGAAGACGACTTTGCCGCATGGTACCAGGAGGTGATTTCCGCCGCTGACATGGCCGAGGAATCGGGCGTGCGCGGGTGCATGGTGATCAAGCCCTGGGGCTACGGCATCTGGGAGCGCATCCAGCGCCTGATGGACGACCGGATCAAGGCTGCGGGGGTGCAGAACTGCTACTTCCCGATCTTTATCCCACTCTCAAACTTTACCCGCGAAGCCGAGCACGTTGAAGGCTTTGCCAAGGAAATGGCAGTGGTCACCCACCATCGCCTGATTTCCGACGGTAGGGGCGGGTTGATCCCCGATCCTGCCGCCAAGCTCGAAGAGCCGCTGGTGGTTCGCCCGACTTCCGAGACGATCATTGGCGATGCGATGGCGCGCTGGATTCAGAGCTGGCGCGACCTGCCAATGCTCACCAACCAGTGGGCGAACGTGGTGCGGTGGGAAATGCGCACCCGCATGTTCCTGCGCACCAGCGAGTTCCTCTGGCAAGAGGGCCATACCGCGCACGAAGGCCGCGAGGATGCGCTGACCGAGACGCACCGCGCGCTCGAGATGTACCGTGCCTGCGCCGAGGACGATCTCGCCATGCCGGTGGTGGCCGGCGAGAAGCCCGAGAACGAGCGGTTCCCCGGTGCGGTTGAGACCTGGTCGATCGAAGCCATGATGCAGGACGGCAAGGCGCTTCAGGCGGGCACCAGCCACTATCTCGGCACCAACTTTGCTGATGCTGCGGGCATCAAGTATCAGGACCGTGAGGGCACCGAGACGCTGTGCCACACCACCAGCTGGGGCGTTTCGACGCGGCTTGTGGGCGGCGTTATCATGACGCACGGCGACGATGATGGCCTGCGTGTGCCGCCGCGCATTGCGCCGCACCAGATCGTCATTCTCCCCATGCTGCGCGACAAGCCCGAGGACGAGCCGCTGCTCGCCTATTGCGAGGAAGTGCGCGCGGCTCTGGCCGGGCTGTCGGCGTTGGGCGAGCCTGTCCGCGTGCTGCTTGACAAGCGCCCCGGCAAAGCGGCGGCCAAGCGCTGGGACTGGGTCCGCAAGGGCGCGCCGGTGATTATCGAGGTCGGATCGCGCGACATGGAGGGCGGCAAGCTCGCCGTGCTGCGGCGCGATGCGATCTGGAACATGGAGACGGGCAAGAGCGCCTTCACCTATCCCCTGCGCGAAGACTTCGTGGCCGGGGCGGCAGAGCTGCTGGCCGAGATCCAGCAGGCGCTCTATGTCGAGGCGGCGGAGCGGCGCGATGCGAATATCACGCGCGGTGTGACCTCGATGGACGAGGTCAGCGCGCACTTTGCGGAAGACGTGAAGTATCCCGGCTGGCTCGAAGTGCAGTGGTCAAAGCCCACCGGCTCGGCGCTCGACAAGGTGGTCGAGCAGCTGAAAGCGCTGAAGCTCACCCTGCGCAACGTGCCGCGCGATAGCGAACCGGCGGACGGCACCTGCATCTTCACCGGCGAACCGGCGGTGGAGCGGGTGCTGGTGGCGCGGGCTTACTAGGCTCCACACCAAATCCGCTCATCCTGAGCCTGTTGAAGGATCGCCACAAGGTTCGCCGGGAGGGCAACGCTGAGGCTGCCCTCTCGGCAAGCGCAGGACGAGCGGGGTGTGGCTACTCCACTAACCCTTTCGCCAGTTCCGCGCGATAGGCATCGAGGCTAACATCGCGGCCCAGAAAATCGCGCACCAGCTCGGCAGCAGGCTTGGTGCCGCCGCGATCGAGCACGGCATGGCGATAGTCCGCCGCTGTCGCCGGGTTGCGCAGGCCCTCGGCGGTGAAGCGGGTAAACAGGTCGTCCGCGATCACCTTTGACCAGCGATAGGTGTAGTAGATCGCCGAATAGCCATCGAGGTGCCCGAAGGCGCTCTGGAACTGCACGTAGTCGGGCATCGGCAGCAGTGAATATTCGTTGGACCAGGCCCGCGTGGCCGCGCCCAGATCCTCGGGCACCGGCTGCATGTGGAACTGCAACGAGACATTGCTGTAGCCCAGCTGCCCCATGTCGTTGACGCCCTCGTTGAAGTAGCGCGCCGCATTCATCTTATCGACCAGCTCGCGCGGGATCGTCTCGCCCTCGGCGTTGCGTGCGAAGGTCGCCAGCGTGTCATAATCGTAGACCCAGTTTTCCAGCATCTGCGACGGGGCTTCGACGAAGTCCCACTCGGTGGCGATGCCCGACTGGCCGAACCACTGCTGAGTGCCGCCGAACAAGCCGTGCAACATGTGGCCGAACTCGTGCAGCAGGGTGGTGACGTCGCTGTGCTCCATCAGGCCAGTGTCGTGCATGCCCTTGGGCAGGTTCTGCACCAGCGCGCCGACCGGCACTTCATCGGCCTCACCCGGCACGCCGGGATAGATCGGGATCATGTTGGCGTGGGTGTATTTGCCGGGGCGGGGGTGGTTGTCGAAGTAGAAGCGGCCGATCACCGTGCCATCGGCATCGGCCATCTCGTAGGTCTCCACGTCCTTGTGCCAGACGGGTGTATCCCAGTGCGAGATGGTGACGCCGAACAGGTCTTCGGTCAGCTTAAGGACCCCGTCGCGCACAAGGTCATAGGCGAAATACTGGCGCGCTTCCTGCGGATCGTAAGAGTAGAAGTACTCCTGCGCCTTCGGGGCCAGCCAGGCGCTTTCCCAATAACGGATCTCGTCTGCGCCGGGGCGATATTGCTGCAACACCTCGAGGTTGCGGGCATAGTCGCGCTCCGCCACGGGGCGGGCGATGGCGGCCATGTCGGTGATCAGAGTCTCGACCTTCTCGGGCGTGTCGAGCATCTTGTCTTCAAGCACCAGCGTCGCATAGTTGGGCCGACCGAGCAGCTCGGCCAGCTCCTGCCGCAGGGTGAACATCCGCGTCAGCAGAGCATCGTTCTGCGGCCAGGCACGCTGGGCATAGACCTCCGAGAAGCGGCGGCGCAGCGTATCGCTGTTGGCGTAGCGCATCACCGGGCGGAAGTCGGGATAGGCGGTGGTGAGCGTAATCAGGCCATCCTCGCCCACCGGGTGCGCGGCGAGGAAGTCGGCGGGCAGGCCGTCCAGTTCTTCGGGCGCGGCGGTGATCGAGCGCTGGTCTTCGGCGATGTTGCGCGCGAACTCGGTCGAGATCTGCGACAGTTCCTCGTTGATCGCCTGCACCCGCGCGCGGCCTTCGTCGTCCAGCGCAACACCGGCGCGGCGATACTGGTCGAGCACTTTGTCGAGCAGGAACCGCGCCTGTTCGTCGGTCCCATCGGCAGGGATCGCGGCGAGCCGTTCGTAGATCGGGCGCGACAGGGTCAGTTCGCTATCCACCGTCGACAAGCGGACCTGACAAGCGGCCCCGGCGTTGCGCAGTTCGGGCGTTCCCAGCACCTGCTGGTAAAGCGTGAACTCGCCTTCACCGGCATTGATGAGCGCCTTCATCTGATCGTAGGCGGCCAGCGTAGTTTCGATGCTCGGCTCGCCATCGCCATTTTCGAGCAGCGCACGGCGTGCGGCTATGGCGCCCATATAGGTGTCGCACTTGGCTTCGATTTCAGCCGGATTGGCAGCATCGGTGAGCACCGAGCCCATAATCGCGCGCGTTTCGCTGGCGCTGGCAGGGGCGGTGAGAGATGTGGTGGCAACGGCAAGTGTCATGACGAGTGACTTCATAGAGGGCCCCGGGAGGGTGGAATGGGATAAGGCCGTTTCATTGGAAACCTTGCCCGGGTGCGTCAAGTGTGGAACTCTTGGCGGGATGGGGATTTCAGGAGGTTATCGACCAATGCGCACTCTCGCTCTGCTGACGGCCTTGGTGGCCGCACCGGCCATGGGGCAGGCCTCGCCCGAACGGCTGCGCAGCGATGTCGAGACCATGGTCGCTTTCGGCACGCGCCACACCCTGT
The DNA here is from genome assembly GCA_002337385.1 of Erythrobacter sp. UBA1916. Lineage (GTDB taxonomy): Bacteria > Pseudomonadota > Alphaproteobacteria > Sphingomonadales > Sphingomonadaceae > Alteraurantiacibacter. Next base: position 45,567 of record DDFY01000003.1, on the reverse strand, counting down.
CCGAAACCGATAGCGACACGCGCGGAATCGGCGCGGCGCGGCGCTGGGGGCGGGCGCAGTTGGAGGACATGAGCGCGGCCTGCGGCGGGTGCCTTGAGGTGGTCGAACCTGAGCGGGTCTTTACCGGCAACCGCATTCCCGACGGCGTGCTGATCCGCGACGTGGTGGCGATCCAGCGTGGCAACGAGCGGCCCGACGAGGTCGTCATCATCATGGGCCATATCGATAGCCGTGTGTCCGACGTAATGGACGCGGTGAGCGATGCTCCGGGCGCGAACGACAATGCCAGCGGCAGCGCGCTGGTGCTGGAGGCCGCGCGGGTGCTGAGCCAGCAGACCTATCCCAGCACAATCGTCTATGCGTTGCTCTCGGGCGAAGAGCAGGGGCTCTATGGCGGGCGGCTGCTGGCCAATTACGCCAAAGAGCAGGGCTGGACCGTGAAGGCCGCGTTCAACAACGACATCGTCGGCGGCTCCTGCGGGTCCGACGGGGTCTGCGATGATGCTCATGTACGGGTGTTCTCTGAAGGCCTGCGCGCCGATGCGGGCGAGCGGGAGGCGGCGCGGATGCGTTCGCTCGGCGGGCAGGACGACAGCCCCAGCCGCAATGTGTCGCGCTGGCTCGACGGGCTGGCGGATGACTTTGTGGGCGGCCTCGACGTAAGGCAGGTCTTCCGCGCCGACCGCATGGGGAGGGGCGGCGATCACCTGCCGTTTCTCGCAGCGGGCTTCCCCGCCGTGCGGTTCTCGGTCGCCATCGAGGATTACGAGCACCAACATCAGGACTTGCGGGTCGAGAACGGCGTGACCTACGGCGACACTGTCGAGGAGATGGACTTCCCCTATCTCGCCCGCGTGACCGATCTGAACATCCGCGCCGCCGACCGGCTGGCCCGCGCGCCGATGCCGCCAGTGGTCTCTGCCGATGGGCTGGTCCGGCCCGATGTGCTGCTCGAATGGCTGCCGGTGGCGGGCGCAACGCTTTACCGCGTCTGGCGCCGCCCGACCGACCAGCGCGATTGGCAATGGCGGATGGACCTCCCCGCTGACCCAGCGGCTGACCTCAATTCCATCGTCCTCGCGCCCGACCGGGGGGACGATTGGATTTTCGGCGTCAGCGCGGTGGCGGCAGACGGGGCGGAAAGTCCGGTCTCCAGCGCGGTGCCGGGTGGGCAGTTCGCGCCGCTGCCGGTGGAGGAGTAATCTCACCGTTCCCGCTTTCCGCTCGCCCTGAGCTTGTCGAAGGGCCGCACTTCCTTCACACGCGGGGGACAAAGACAGTGCAGGGCTACGACAGGCTCAGCCCAGACGGAAAGATGTTTTGAACAAGAAGCCCTTCAAGCGCCGCGCCGGCCTGCCCAGCAAAGAGCAGGTCATGGAATTCATCCGCTCATCCGAAGTGCCCGTCGGCAAGCGCGAGATCGCCAAGCACTTCCGCCTCACCGCGCAGGACAAGATCCTGCTCAAGGCATTGCTCAAGGACATGGCCGAAGAAGGCCTGATCGACGGCAAGAAGAGCGCCTATCACCGCATGGGCGGCGTGCCCAAGGTCACGGTGCTGCGAGTGGTCGATATCGAAGGCGGCGAGCCCATTGCCATTCCCGACACCTGGCAGCCCGACGATGGCGCTCCGCCACCGCGTCTGCGCGTGCTGGAGAAGAAGGGCCGTTTCGCCGCGCTGCGCAAGGGTGACCGGGTGCTGGCTCGCACCGAGGAAGCCGGACGCGGCATGGTCGCGCACCCGATGAAGAAGTTGCCCGCGCGCGAGGATTCGCTGCTCGGTGTGATCGAGCTGGATAATGCGGGCGGTGTGTGGCTTGCGCCGGTGGACAAGCGCATTCGCAATGCGACGCGCGTTTCCGATCGCGGGCAGGCCGAGGAAGGCCAACTGGTGCTGGCCGAGCCGGTCGGGCGCGGCGCGCGCTCGACGGCGAAGGTGGTCGAGGTGCTGGGCGATCCGCTCGCGCCGCGCAGCTATTCGCTGATCGCGATCCACAAGCACGGCATCCCGAACATTTTCCTCGAGGAGACGCTCGCCGAGGCACAGGCAGCCGCGAAGCTCCCGCTCAGCGAGGACAAGCGCGAAGACCTGCGGCATCTGCCCATCGTCGCCATCGACCCCGCCGATGCGCGTGACCACGACGACGCGATCTGGGCCGAGCCCGACGACAAGGGCGGCTTTCGCGCCGTGGTCGCGATTGCCGACGTGTCGTTCTATGTCCGCCCCGGCGGCGAAATCGACCGCGAGGCGAGGAAGCGCGGCAATTCGGTCTATTTCCCCGACCGGGTGGTGCCGATGCTGCCTGAAGTGCTTTCGGCCGATGTCTGCTCGCTCAAGGAAGGTGTCGATCGCGCCTCGATGGTCTGCCACCTGACGATTGGCGCGGACGGCAAGATCACCGACTGGCGCTTCACCCGCGCCTTGGTCCGCATTTCCGAGGTGATGGCTTACGAGGATGCGCAGGGGCGGATCGACGCGGGCAAGGCGGGCGAGAACCTCACTCACCTTTGGGCCGCGTGGAAGCTGCTCGCCAGCGCACGCTCCGCCCGTGATCCGCTTGAACTCGACCTGCCCGAGCGGCGCGTCATGCTCGACGAGAAGGGGCGCATTGCCGATATCGCCGTGCGCGAGCGGCTCGATGCGCACCGGGTGGTTGAGGACTTCATGATCGCGGCCAATGTCGCGGCGGCCAAGGCGCTGGAGAGCAAGGCCTCGCCCGTGGTTTACCGCGTGCACGAGCCGCCGACCCGCGACAAGCTGATCGCCCTGCGCGACTATTTCGACTCCATCGGCAAGAATCTGGCTTTGGGGCAGGTTATCACGCCGGGCCTGTTCAACCGGATGATCAAGGACGTGTCCGATCCGGGCGAAAAGGCGCTGGTGATGGAGGCCGTGCTGCGCAGCCAGACGCAGGCCTATTACGGCCCGAAGAACGCCGGCCACTTCGGCTTGGCGCTTGGTTCCTACGCGCATTTCACCTCGCCGATCCGCCGCTATTCGGACCTCCTGGTTCACCGCGCGCTGGTCGACACCTTCGGGTTGGAGCAACCCGCGCCCAAGGGCCAGATCCCGGACAAGTCAGGTCTTGCCGAGCAGGACCGGGCGGACCTCTCCAAGATCACCGACGCCATCTCACAGACCGAGCGCCGCGCGATGGAGGCTGAGCGTGACACCATCGACCGATATGTCGCGGCTTGGCTTTCGGGCAAGGTCGGCGAGGTTTTCCGAACGCGGATCACTGGGGTGCAGAAGTTTGGATTCTTCGCCACAATCGTGGAACTTGGCGGCGACGGGCTGGTCCCGGTCTCGACGCTGGGCCGCGAGTATTTCTCGCATGACGAGGGCGGCCATCGGCTGGTGGGAGAGAATAGCGGCACGGTCTATGCCGTGGGCGACATGCTCGAACTGCGGCTGGCCGAGGCCAACCCGCTGACCGGCGCATTGAAGTTCGAACTGCCTGAGGGTGGCTACGGCGGCAAGCGAGTAGAACCGCGCGGCAAGCGGCCCGAGAAGAAGGCGCGGGTAAAGCGCGATCATCAGGGAAAGCATCAGGTCGGCCAACGCGGGCGGCCCGGCAACGTGCGCCATCAGGGGCGCGGCAAGAAGAAGTAGCGGCTCTAGCTCAGCCGTTCGAGATCTTCGTGGCTTAGCCCGCCCGGTACGATGAACAGAGGGCAGGGCAGGCTGCCCGATCTCGCGGTGAAGTGCGCCACCAACGGTCCCGGCGGGCCTTCCGCCGCTGCGCCCAGAACCAGTGCAGCGATTTCAGGATGTTCGGCGAGATAGTTGGAAATCACGCCTTCCTCGTTGGTGCGCACGGCGATCTGCGGCATTTTGCCCATCTCGTCCATCAACTCGCCCGCCGCGCTTGAAGCGAGCACTTCGGCCCGGTCGCGCGCTTCTTCCTCGATGGTGGCCTGCACCCCGCCGAAGGCGTTAAATCCCTGCTTGGGCACCAGCGCGAGGATCTGCACCACGCCGCCGGTCTTGGCCGCGCGGCGTGCTGCAAAGTGCAGCGATACCCGCGATTCTTCGGTTTCATCGACAATAGCCAGATAGACGCGCATCGTGTTTGTTCTCTCTTCCCCGGTGCTGGAATATCGAGACAATTCACGGTTTACGCAAGATGCGATGCGGCAGAGCGCCTCTGCCCCTTGCTTGGCGGGCGCAAATTGGCCAGAGGGGAGCAGCGACAAAATCCAGTAGGGAAACGCTTCAGACCATGCCGATTGCGATCAAGATGCCCGCCCTTTCGCCCACCATGGAAGAAGGGACACTGGCCAAGTGGCTAGTGAAAGTGGGCGACAGCGTGTCCGCCGGTGACATCATGGCCGAAATCGAGACCGACAAGGCAACGATGGAATTCGAGGCTGTGGATGAAGGCGTGATCGCCCACATCCAGGTCGACGAAGGGGCCGAAGGCGTCAAGGTCGGCACCATCATCGCCACGCTCGCGGAAGATGGCGAGGACGCTGGCTCGGTCGAACCGATTACTGAGGGCGGGGCTGCGCCTGCGCCATCCCCGGCTCCCGCTCCAGCAGCCGAAGCATCGCCTGCTCCGTCACCAGCTCCCGCCGCGGCACCTGCTCCGGCGGCTCCTGCCGCCGCTCCCGCGCCTTCGGGTGAGCGCATTGTGGCCTCGCCGCTGGCCCGCCGCATTGCCGAACAGAAGGGCGTCGATCTTGCGGGTGTGAAGGGCTCGGGCCCCAATGGCCGTATCGTGAAGGCCGACGTCGAAAGCGCACAGCCCGGTGCTGCGCCCGCTCCGGCGGCCTCCGCGCCTGCCGCTTCGCCTGCGCCCACTCCGGCCCCCGCCGCCGCGCAGGACTTTGGCATCCCGCACGAGGTCGAGAAGCTCTCGAACATGCGCAAGACCATCGCGCGCCGCCTTACCGAGAGCAAGCAGACCGTCCCGCACATCTATCTCACCGTCGACATTCGCCTCGATGCGCTGCTCAAGCTGCGCGGCGAGCTGAACAAGGCGCTCGAACCACAGGGCGTGAAGCTCAGCGTGAACGACATGCTGATCAAGGCGCTGGCCAAGTCGCTGGAAACCGTGCCGGTGTGCAATGTGCAGTTCGCGGGCGACAGCCTGCTCAAGTTCGAACGCGCCGATATCTCAGTGGCGGTCAGCATTCCCAACGGCCTTATCACCCCGATCATCAAGGATGCCGGGGCCAAGGCTATGAGCAAGATCTCCACCGAGATGAAGGATCTCGCTACCCGCGCCAAGGAAGGCAAGCTCCAGCCCGAAGAGTATCAGGGCGGCACCGCCAGCCTTTCCAACATGGGCATGTTCGGGATCAAGCAGTTCGAAGCAGTGATCAACCCGCCGCAGGCGATGATCATGGCTATCGGTGCGGGCGAGAAGCGCCCCTACATCGTTGACGACGCGCTGGGCGTAGCCACCGTGATGAGCGCCACCGGCAGCTTCGACCACCGCGCCATCGACGGTGCGGACGGGGCGCAGCTGATGAAGGTGTTCAAGGAATTGATCGAGAACCCGCTGGGGCTGGTGGCCTGATCGCTGTGGCTGCGTTGCGGTGGGTCGGGTGTTCGGCAGCGGCGCTGCTGCTGGCCGCTTGCGGCGGGCAGGGCGAAGGCGATGCGCCTGCACCTGCTGAAGCGGTACCTTCGGCAGAGGCCGTGGCGCCCGGCGAACCTGCGATGGGGGAAATCTGGGGCGACTGGGTGGTGCGCAAGGCCAGCCTGAGCAACCCCGATGGACCGGTGCAGGCCTACGGCTCGGCCGAGCTCGATGCGCTTAAGGGGCTCGAGCTGACGATCACGAGCGACGAGATCCTCTGGACCGGGCCGCACATCGATGGTGACGATCCGCAATATTTCTCTTTCCGTGACGCTTGCGAGTATCCGCAGATCGTGCCGGGCGACACAAGCGAGACCGTTGCGATCACCTGCGCGGGCGACACCACGTTCGGCCCGCCAGGCGAACAGACCCGCCTCTCCGGCGATGATAGCCTCACCCTGCCATGGTATGACGGGGTGACGCTCGAACTGCAGCGTTTGCCGTGACGGATAAAGAGATTCTCGCCGGTCGCGACCCCGCCATCCGCGTCACTTGCATGCCGCGCGACACCAACGCCTATGGCGATATCTTCGGCGGCTGGCTGGTGAGCATCATGGACAACGCAGCGGGGCTTACCGCCGCGCGCCATTCCAAGGGCCGCGCAGTGACCGTGGCGATGGACGGGATGCAGTTTCTGCAGCCGGTGAAGGTCGGCTGTGAGGTCTCGGTCTATACCGAGATCGAGAAGGTCGGCCGCACTTCGATGATTATCGCGGTCGAGGCCTGGCGGCGCGAGCGGCATTCAGAAGAAGCTTGCAAGGTGACGCAGGCGAAATTCACCTTCGTGGCGATCGATAACGAGGGCCGACCGCGCCCGATTAAAGCTTAGGAGTTCAAGACGTGGCAGAGCAATATGACGTAATCGTCCTCGGCAGCGGACCCGGCGGCTACGTGGCCGCAATTCGCGCCGCGCAGCTGGGCCTGAAGACCGCCATCGTCGAGCGCGAACTGCTCGGCGGAATTTGCCTCAACTGGGGCTGTATCCCCACCAAGGCGCTGCTCCGGTCCGCCGAGATCCTGCACTATGCCCAGCATGCCAAGGACTATGGTCTGAAGATCGCAGGCGCCATCGAGGCCGATCTGGAAGCCGTGGTGAAGCGCAGCCGGGGCGTTGCCAAGCAGCTCAATCAGGGCGTCACGCACCTGATGAAGAAGAACAAGATCACCGTCCACATGGGCGAGGGCACCCTTAAGAGCGCCACCTCCATCGAGGTGAAGGGCGAGAAGGGCATCGAGACGATCTCGGCCAAGCACGTGATCGTCGCCACCGGCGCGCGCGCACGTGAACTGCCCTTCGCCCCGGTCGACGGCAAGCGCGTGTGGACCTATCGCCACGCGATGACGCCCAAGGAAATGCCGACCAAGCTGCTTGTCATGGGCTCGGGCGCGATCGGCGTTGAATTCGCCAGCTTTTATAACGACATGGGTGTCGATGTGACCGTGGTCGAAATGCTCGACCGGATCATGCCGGTGGAGGACAAGGACGTCTCCACCTTCATGACCAAGGCGCTGACCAAGCAGGGCATGACGATCCTGACCGAGGCCGCCGTGCAGGAGGTCAAGGCCAGCGACAAGGACGTGAAGGTCACGATTAAGGACAAGGCGGGCAAGGTTTCGACCGAGACCTACAGCCACGTGATTTCGGCCGTGGGCATCGTGCCCAACACCGAGAACATCGGCATCGACAAGTTCGCCGAGCTCGATCGCGGCTTCATCCAGATCGACGATCTCGGTCGCACCAAGACCAAGGGCCTGTGGGCGATTGGCGACTGCACGCCCGGACCGTGGCTGGCGCACAAGGCAAGTCACGAAGGCGTGACCGCCGCCGAGGCCATCGCGCAGGAGCTGGGCAACAAGGACGTCCACCCGCACGGGCTTGACCGCAACAACATCCCCGGCTGCACCTATTGCCACCCGCAGGTGGCGTCGGTCGGCATGACCGAGGCCAAGGCCAAGGAAGCTGGCTACAAGGTGAAGGTCGGCAACTTCCCCTTCATCGGCAACGGCAAGGCGATTGCACTGGGCGAGCCCGAGGGCTTCGTGAAGACCGTGTTCGATGCTGCCACCGGCGAACTGCTGGGCGCGCATATGGTGGGCGCGGAAGTGACCGAGATGATCCAGGGTTATGTGATCGGCAAGACGCTTGAAACCACCGAGGTGGAGCTGATGCAGACGGTGTTCCCGCACCCGACGATCTCGGAATCGATGCACGAGAGCGTGCTCGCCGCCTATGGCCGCGTGGTCCACGTATGATCTGAGCATTTAGCAGGTGGCGGACAGGGTGGGATTCGAACCCACGGAGGACTTGCATCCTCGCCGGTTTTCAAGACCGGTGCATTCAACCGCTCTGCCACCTGTCCGTGGAGTCGGTCGAGGCGCGCTAGCCGCAATTCAGGCGATTGTCATCATGCCTGTTGAAAATGCGCTGGCCGGGAAGTGATCTTGACTGGGTCAACTTGTTGATGACACGGTTTTGCCCATTGGCTATCGAAGGCAAGAAGCAACAATGTGGCGGCCGCCACCTAAGTGGCACGACATGGCCGCCCATGCTGGACATGGGCGTTCAGACGCCGCGGGGATTTAGCGCACTAAAGTGCGTAGAGAGAGGATGATACCGATCATGGTTCGCAAGATTTCTGCATTCCTTTTCGCTGGCGTGGCCATGGCTGTGGCATCGCCTGCTGCCGCTCAAGGCGGGTGCGATCGCGCCATGCTGCAGGGCATTGCCGACGACTGGGTCGAGGCGATCGAGCAGGGCACGATGATGACCATGAAGCTCGGCGAATGGGTCGACTATAACGAAAATGGCAAGCGTTCTTCGCTTGGCAGCTTCCTTTATCCGGAACGCGAGGTCGACTGGCACATGGCCTTGCTCGATACCACGCAGTGCAAGGTCTATGTCGAAAGCGTGATGCTCGATGAGGAGCGTCCCATCGTGGCCGCGACCCAGATCGGCAACGGTTTCTTTGGTGTCGGCCCGTTCGACAACATCGTTACCGACGAGGGTGACTGGCTGTTCGATGCCAACGCGACCTACGAATATGCCCGCCGCGAGGACTGGAGCGAAATCCCCGAGGTTGAACGCAACACGCGCGAAGAGCTGATCGCCGCTGCCGATGCCTATCTTGACCTGTTCAACGATCCCGATGTCGAGGTTCCTTGGGGCACACCCTGCGCGCGGCTAGAGGGCGGTGTCTACACTGGCACGGGTGCGGAGACCGACAGCTGCAACGTCGGCGTGCCCTCGGGCGTTGAACTGACGAATCGTCGCTATATCGTCGATGAGGCAAAGGGCGCGGTGAACGTGTTCCTCGATTTCGGCGCCAGTGGCCGGCCCGACAGCCACACTTTCCGCATCGAAGATGGCAAGATCCGTTACGTGCACACGGCAACCTATTGCGAAGAGGATAACTGCGGCTTCAAACCCTTCGCCGAGATGCTGGCGGAGAATCCCGGCATGCAGCCGCCATACGCTGACTGACCGAAGTTTGCGCCAAGCCGAGTGGGTGTGGGCAAATAGCCGTTTGCCCCGCCTGCCAGGCAGCCTAAGATGTCTCGCATGACTATCAGATTGCTTGCTTCGGCCGCCGCGTTTTCCCTTCTCGCCTCGTTCGGAAGCGCAGCTTCCGCCCAGCAGGAGAGCTTCCCCGACTACCTCGCCAGTGTAGGCGCGAAGGCGCGCAGCGAAGGCGTGAGTGCGGCTACGGTGTCCAGCGTATTTGCCGGGATGACGCCTAACGAGCGCGTCATGGCGCTCGACAACGATAACGTTTCATCGAGTGGTAGCACCACCAGCACCGGCTTTCCCTCGATGGCCAACTATATCGCGCGCCACAATTCGCAGGCGCGGATCAATGGCGGGCGCTCGGCCTATCGCTCGCTTGGCTCGCTGGCCACTGAGGTGGAGCGCGAATATGGCGTTCCCGCGCAGTATCTCGTCGCGATCTGGGGGCACGAGACGGCCTATGGCGCGGTGAAGGGCTCGTTCGACCTGCCGCGGTCACTGGCGACTCTGGCCTGGGAAGGACGCCGCCGCGAGCTGTTCGAGCGTGAGCTGATCGATGTGCTCAAGATCGCTGATAGCGGCATTCCGCGTTCAAGCCTGGTGGGCAGCTGGGCGGGCGCTTTCGGCAACCCGCAGTTTTTACCGAGCGTCTATCTGCGCCTTGCGCGCGATGGCGACGGAGACGGAGTGCGCGATATCTGGAATTCGCGAGCCGACACTCTCCATTCGATTGCCAACTATTTCCGCGATGCTGGTTGGCGGCCCGGCCAGCCTTGGGCGGTGCGCGCCTATGTCCCCAATTCGGCAGACCGCAGCGGGATCGAGAGCGACACTGTTGCGCCCGTTTGCCCGCGTGTTCACGCGCGTCACAGCCGCTGGCTCACCGTGCGTGAGTGGAAGGAACGGGGCATCACGCCGATGGCGCCGATCGGTGATGACGTGCTTGTCGCGCTGTTTGAGCCCGATGGTCCGGCTGCGCCGGGGTATCTCTTAACTCAGAATTATAGGGTTATCCTCGAATATAACTGCTCGAATTACTACGCGATGAGTGTGGGGTTGCTAGCAGATGAGATTATTCAATGAGAGGCGTGCCCGCCTGCTGACGGTGCTGAGCGCCGTATCAGGCCTGGCCATATTGGCGGGGTGCTCCACTATTTCCGGAGGCGCTGGCCCCGTTGCGGCGACGCCCGGTGCGTTGGCCAATGGGCCGCAAGCCGACTATCCGGTGCTGGTGGGAGAGCCTTATACCATCGACGGCACCACCTTCACGCCCAGCGACACGCTCAATTATGATGAGGTTGGCTACCTCGCCGCGCCCGCCGGCACGGAAGGCATAACCGCCGCGCATCATACCTTGCCCGTGCCGAGCTACGTGGAGGTTACCTCGCTTGACTCCGGTCGCACGATCCTTGCCCGCGTGGAACAGCGCGGACCGATGGATTCTACCGACCTGCTGGCGCTTTCACCAGCCGCCATGGCGCAGCTGGGGGCGAACGAGGATACGCCCGTGCGCGTGCGCCGGGTTAATCCGCCCGAGGATCAGCGTGCAGCGCTCCGTGCGGGCGAAGAGGCGCCGCTGCGGATGGATACACCCATGGCGCTCGTCAATGTGCTGAAGCGGCAGCTTCCTGCTGCTCCGGTCAGTGAAAGCGCAGCACCGCTGGCGGGCGAGGAACAGCCCGCGCCGTCCAGTCTTGAAGCGGAGCCTGTGGTGCTCGCCGCGTCCAAACCCGAAGACGTGGTTTCCACGCCGAGCGAGCCTGAAGTACCTTCCGTCGTGGCGAGCGAGCCCGAAGCACCTGCCGCCGAACCGAGCGAGCCTGAGGCAGACGTCGCCGCTCCTGCCCCGCCGGCAACCGGCGGGTTCGTCGTGCAGGCTGCGGCGTTCTCCAATCCGGACAATGCCAAGCGGGCCGCCAGCACACTTGAGGGAACGGTCTCGCAGTCGGGCCGCTACTACCGCGTTCGCACCGGTCCCTTCGCAACCCGTGCAGAAGCCGAGGCCTCGCTCGCCAAGGTGCGGGCTGCGGGCTATAGCGACGCACGAATCTTCACCAACGACTGAGCGGCGACCAACGCGCGTCCGCCGCCACGCAATGCGGAGTGGGCGTGAAAAGAGTTAAGGCTTGGCTTGTTGTCCTTGCAGTCGGCGTTTCGCTGGCTGCGCCTGCCTATGCCGTTCCCACCACTCCGGCGCCTGTGCCGGACGCGATTCCGGTTGCCTTGCTGGTCGATCTCTCGACTGGCCAGCAGCTCTATGCGCGCGAGCCGGCGCGGCGCTTCGTACCTGCTTCGGTGACCAAGGTGATGACCGCCTATACCGCCTTCAAGCTGGTGGGTGAGGGCAAGCTAAAGCTCGACCGGCACTTCCTCTATACCCAGGGTCTGGAAGACGAATGGTATGCCGAGGGTTCGAACATGTTCCTGCGCGCGGGGCAGCGGCCGACTATCGGCCAGTTGTTGCTCGGGATCACAACCGTATCGGGCAACGACGCCAGCATGGCGCTGGCCGAAGCTGCCACCGGATCGACCGGCGCATGGCTTGATCTGATGAACGAGAACGCCACCGCGCTCGGCATGACCGACAGCCACTTTGGCTCGCCGAACGGCTATCCCGATGGCGGCAAGACCTACACCACTGCCGAGGATCTGGTGAAACTGGGCCGGGCGGTCACGCAGGACTATCCGGGGCTCTTCCATCGCTTTTTTGGTCACCGGCGGCTGACCTGGGGGGACATTACGCAGGCGAACCATGATCCGATCACCGGGCAGGTGGATGGCGGGGACGGCCTCAAGACCGGCTTCACCTCCGAAGCCGGGTACACCTTGCTCGGCACGGCTGAGCGTGGCGGACGCCGGTTGGTCGTTGTTCTGGCAGGCGCCCCGACCGGGCGTATGCGCGATCAAACCGGGCGCAACCTGATTGAATGGGGCTTTCGCGACTTTGCTCCTACCCGCCTGTTCGCGGCGGGAGCGGAGTTGGGCAGCGCACAGGTGCAGGATGGCATCGTGAAGTCTGTCGGCCTTGCCCTGGATGGCGACTTTGCCGCGGCGCTTCCTGCCGATCCCGAAAGCACCATGCACCTCGCGATTTCCTATCGTGGTCCGGTACAGGCCCCGATTGCGAAGGGCGATCCGATTGCACGGCTGCAATTGCAGGATGCCAGCGGAACGGTCGTGCTCGACGCGCCGCTGGTGGCGACCGAAGACGTGGCGAAGGCCGGCCTGTTTCGCCGCATCGGCAATGCTTTTGCAAAGTGGTTCGGCTGATGCGCGGGCGCTTTATCACGCTGGAGGGCGGGGAAGGGGTCGGCAAGTCGACTCAAGCCAGCATGCTTGTGGCCGCACTGGAGGCCGCGGGGCGTAATCCGCTGCTTACGCGCGAGCCGGGTGGGACGCCCGGTGCCGAGGCAATCCGTGCGCTGTTGCTCGACCCCGCACAACATTTCGGCCCCGCCAGCGAGACCCTTCTGTTTGCGGCTGCGCGGGCGGACCATGTCGCGCAAGCAATTGAGCCTGCGCTGGCTGCGGGCAGGTGGGTGGTGTGCGATCGCTTTCTCGATTCGACCCGTGCCTATCAAGGCGGGGAAGGGGGGCTGACCGACACGGATATCTGCACTCTCCACGCCATCGGCTCGCGCGGCCTTTTGCCGGATCTGACCTTGCTGCTGAGCGCCGCGCCCGAGCAGGTGGCCGGCCGCCTCGCCGCGCGCGATGGCGACAGCAGCGACCGGATTGGCGGGCGTCCGGCGGACTATCACCGGGCGGTGGCTGGCCGCTTTGCCGCGCTCGCAGCCATGGAGCCGGAGCGATTCCGCGTGATTGAGGCGACGGGCGCGCCCGACGAGGTTCACGCGCGGATTATGGCCGCCGTCGAGGCGCTGGCATGAGCTATATCGGCCACGAAGAGGCATGGGCCGAATGGCGCCGCGCGCTATCGGGCAGCCGTATGCACCACGGGTGGATACTGGCGGGTCGTCGCGGGGTCGGCAAGTCGGCCTTTGCGCTGGCCGCCGCGCGCGAGCTGGTGGCAGAGCCGGGCGTGTCGCAGCCCGCTGGTGAGCATCCCGATGTGCTTTACGTCACCCATCCGCCCAAAGACGACAAGGAAGCGCGCAAGAAGGCCGACGGCAAACCCTTTGAGCTGGCGCGCAACATCAAGATCGACCAAATTCGCGCCTTGCAACACCGGCTCACCACCCGGCCCAGCATGGGCGGCCGCCGCGCTGTCATCATCGATCCGGCCGACGACATGGAAGCGCCAACGGCCAACGCTTTGCTCAAGAGCCTCGAGGAGCCGCCCGTTGGCACGTTCTTCCTGCTCGTAGCGCACCGCCTTAGCCGTCTTCTGCCGACGATCCGTTCGCGCTGCCGGGTGCTGCGCTTTCCTGAAGTTGGACCGGAGGACATGGAGGCCGTGCTTGCCCGCGAGGCGCCGCAGGCCGATGCCGCCATGCGCGCCGCCGCCATCGCTGCAGCGGGTGGCTCGCCGGGTGTGGCGATTGATTTCGTCGAGCTGAACCTTGGCACCATTCACCAATTGATGCAGCGCATCCTTGCCGAGGGTGACCGCGATTTCTCCCTGCGCGGCAAACTTGCGACGGCGATGGGCGCACGGCCCGACCGGCAACGCCAACTCGCCGCAATCGAGCTGGCGCGTGCGGTCGTCGCCGAACATATGCACCATGTGAGCCGGGCAGAAATCCCCGCGCTGGTGGAGGCCCACGGCGAGCTGGTGCGACTGGCAGGCGAGGTGCCGACCTACAATTTTGACCCCGGCCTGCTGGTAATGGAGATCGGCACCTTGCTCAGCCAGTTCGCCGCTTCTAGAGCATCGGCCAATGCCTGATCCCTTTTATCTCACCACCGCGATTCACTATCCCAATGGCAAGCCGCATATCGGCCATGCCTATGAGACAATCGCTGCCGACGTTTTGGCCCGCTTTCACCGCCAGATGGGGCGCGAGGTCCGGTTCCAGACCGGCACCGACGAGCATGGCCTCAAGATGGCGCAGAAGGCGCGCGATCTGGGGCAGACCCCGCGCGAACTTGCTGACGAAATGTCAGGATATTTCCGTAGCCTGTTTGATAGACTTGACATTTCGTATGATCGTTTCATCCGCACGACCGAGCCCGATCACCACCGCGCCAGCCAGGCGATCTGGCAGGCGATGGAGGCCAATGGCGACCTCTATCTCGACCGCTACGAGGGTTGGTATTCGGTCCGCGACGAAGCCTATTACGACGAAAGCGAACTGACCGAAGGCGAGGGCGGGGAGAAACTCTCGCCGCAGGGCACTCCGGTCGAGTGGACGGTCGAGGAAAGCTGGTTCTTCAAGCTTTCGGCCTATGGCGACAAGCTGCTGGCGCTTTACGAGGAACAGCCGGACTTCATCCGCCCGGAAAGCCGCCGCAACGAGATCATGCGGTTCGTCGAAGGCGGACTGCGCGATCTCTCCATCAGCCGCACCAGCTTCGACTGGGGCGTGAAGGTGCCAGGTTCCGACGAGCACGTGATGTACGTGTGGGTCGATGCGCTCACAAACTATCTCACGGGTGTCGGCTATCCCGATGATTGCGAAGACTTTGCGAAGTTCTGGCCCGCCGATCTGCACCTGATCGGCAAGGACATCACGCGCTTCCACACGGTCTACTGGCCCGCCTTCCTGATGAGCGCCGGCGTTGCCTTGCCCAAGCAGGTTTTCGCCCATGGCTTCCTGCTCAACCGCGGGGTGAAGGAATCGAAGTCGCTTGGCAACGTCACCGATCCGGGCGAGCTGGCCGATCTCTATGGCGTGGACACCTTGCGCTATTTCCTGCTGCGCGAATTCAGCTTCGGGCAGGACGGTGGCTGGTCGCGTGAGGCGATTGTCAGCCGCAACAATTCGGAGCTGGCGAACAGCTTCGGCAATCTTGCCCAGCGCACGTTGAGCCAAGTGTTCAAGAACTGCGATGGCGCACTGCCGCCGGTCAACGGTCTCAGCGAGGCGGACGAAGCTCTGCTGGCTCACGTCGCGCGCGTGGTGGGCGAGGAAATGCCCGCGTACTACACTGATCTTGCCTTCTCGCAGGCGCTTGAGGCGTGGATGGGCGCAGTTTTCGCCTGCAACGCCTATATCGACTCCGAGGCTCCGTGGGCGCTGAAGAAGACCGACTTCGCCCGCATGGAGACTGTTCTGGCCGTGCTCTATCGCTGCATTGCGCAGCTGGCGGTGGCCGTGGTTCCGGTCATGCCCGGATCAATGGGCCGTTTGCTCGATGCGATGGGTGTGGGCGAAGACCTGCGTACCTTCGCAGCGATCCAGTCCGATTGGTATGCGCCGCTGGCTGGCAGTGACTTCCGCCTCGCCAAGCCCGAAGGGCAGTTCCCGCGCCTGGACATGCCGCAGGTCGAGGATGCCGAAGCGTGAGCCTTGCGCCCGCCACTCTGATCGACAGCCATTGCCATCTGAATTACAAAGGCTTGGTTGAGAAACAGGGGGAAGTGCTGGAGCGCGCCCGTGCGGCGGGCATTGCCGGTTTCCTCAACATCTCCACCCGCCAGAGCGAATGGCAGGACGTGGTCGCAACCGCCGAGCGCGAGAGCGATGTCTGGGCCACGGTCGGCATTCACCCGCATGAGGCCGATCAGCATGCCGACCTCGGACGTGAGGTTCTGCTCGAAGCGACACGGCATCCGCGTGTGATCGGGATCGGGGAAAGCGGGCTCGACTACTATTACGACAAGTCGGACCGCGAAGTGCAGCAGGCGCTGTTCCGGATGCACATCGGCGTGGCGCGTGAAACTGGCCTGCCGCTGGTGATCCACACCCGCGATGCCGATGACGACACCGCCGCGATCCTGACCGAGGAAATGGGGCAGGGGACCTTCCCCGCGCTGATCCACTGTTTCACCGCCTCGCCCGCGTTTGGCCGCAAGGTGCTTGAGCTTGGTCTGACCATCTCGATCTCAGGTATCGTGACGTTCAAGAATGCCGCCGATCTGCAGGAATTCGCGAAGGAAATTCCGCAGGACCGGCTGCTGGTTGAGACCGACAGCCCGTTCCTCGCGCCGGTCCCGCATCGCGGCAAGCCGTGTGAGCCGGGCTATGTGCGCGACACTGCGAAGTTCGTGGCCGATCTGCGCGGCGAAGATGTGGCCGATCTCGCGGCTACCACCAGCGCCAACTTCTTCCGGCTGTTTTCCAAGGCCGCCCCATGAAGCTGATAATGCTCGGTTCCGGCACGTCCACCGGCGTTCCGCGCGTCGGCAACAACTGGGGCGATTGCGACCCGGCTGAACCGAAGAACCGCCGCACGCGGGTCTCAATCGTGGTCGAAAGCGAGGAGGGCACCCGCGTGCTTGTCGACACCTCGACCGACCTTCGCCAGCAGCTTCTTGCCAATGGCATCGACCGGCTCGATGGCGTGTTCTGGACGCATGATCATGCCGATCACTGCCACGGTATCGATGATCTACGCCCACTGCGCTACGGGCGCGCTGCTGCCATTCCGGGTTTTGCATCGCAGGAAACAGCCCGCAGGCTGCGCCGCCGGTTCGATTATGTGTTTGCTGGTCAGTATGGCTATCCGACCATCGTTGAACTGAATACGCTCGATAATCTGCGCATCCATGCCGGCTTCAAGGTCGGCTCGGTAGAAATGCCGCACGGGCCGACGATGAGTACCGGATACCGCTTCGATGCGGACGGAAAATCAATCGTTTATGCAACAGACTTCAGCGAAGTTACGGATGAGATGATGGCGCTATTCGCGGGCGCGGATCTTCTGGTTTGCGATTGCCTGCGCCGCACGCCGCATCCCACGCATTGTCATCTCGATATGGCGATTGATCTGGGCAAGCGTATCGGCGCTGGCAAAACGATCCTGACGCATCTCGATTTCAGCATGGACTACCAGAGCCTGTGCGCCGAGGTTCCAGCCGGCGTGCTGGTCGGGTTCGATGGGCTTGAGCTGGTAGCATGAACGAAGGAAGCATTCTCCAGATTGTCTTGCTGGTCGGTTGGCTGGCGCTGGTGGTGAGCGGCTATCGCAGCTGGCGCGTGAGCGGCAGCAAGACGCTGGTGATGGCACTGGTGTGGCTGGTCATTTTTGGGGTCGCAGCGCTCATCTTCAGGGCCATCAGCTAACCAGATGTCTGTCCAGTAGTACTCAATATTTAACATAATATATATTATCAGTCTATAGGTTATCAGGAAGAGGGCCCGTGTCAGACCAACTCACCCGCCTCCTTGCGATCATGGCCACGCTGCGTGATCCCGCACGTGGCTGCGAGTGGGACAAGGTCCAGACCTTCGCAACCATCGCGCCGTACACGATCGAGGAAGCTTACGAGGTTGCCGACGCGATCGAGCGCCAGGCGATGGACGAACTGCGCGGCGAACTCGGCGATCTTCTGTTCCAGGTCGTGTTCCACGCGCGCATGGCCGAGGAAGCCGGTCACTTCGCTTTCGATGACGTCGCCCGCGCTATCGCCGACAAGATGGAAGCCCGCCACCCGCACATCTTCGGAGACGAAGGTGGCGCGATGGACAAGGCCCGCTGGGAGGACATCAAGGAAGCGGAGCGCCAGTCTGAAGGCGCCACCAGCGCGCTGGACGGTGTGGCGCGCGCGCTTCCAGCGCTGATGCGTGCGGAGAAGCTGCAAAAACGGGCCGCCCGCGTTGGCTTCGACTGGCCAGACACCACTGGCCCCAAGAAGAGCCTCGCCGAGGAACTCGACGAACTCGATGCTGCTGAAACAAATGAGGAACGGCTGCTCGAGGCAGGTGACGTGCTGTTTGCGGCGGTGAATGTGGTGCGGCGCTATGGCGTCGATCCCGAACAGGCGCTCAAGGCGACCAACGCCAAATTCGAACGCCGTTTCCGGGCCATGGAAGCAATGTCCGCCGCAGATGGTGCTGATTTCACCAGTCTCTCGCTAGATCAGCAGGAGGAATATTGGCAGCGTGTCAAGCGCGCCGAAGTTCTTACGGGCTCTGAAGACTAGGCCTCAAGTGCCTCGAACCGGCCGAGTTCCTTCTCCGTTAGCCGGACGAGGACTTTTCGCAGAGGACCGTTGTCGCCCTCGCCGCCGTCTGCATCTTCGAGCACCTCGCCGTGGGCGTGTAGCCACGCGAGGCGTTGGCCGTCCGAGGCGGGCAGAACCAGCTCGTGTAGACGCGCACCCTCGGTCAGCAGTTCGCCTAGCCGCGCGAGCAGTTCTTCAACGCCAAGCCCGGTCATGGCCGAGATCGGCAGGATATTCTCGTCGTTTGCCGCCAGACCTTCGAGTTCGGTCCGCCGCTCGTCGTCGATCAGGTCCCACTTGTTCCACACTTCGACGATGGGCATTTCGCTCTCGCCGCCCTCCCCGTCGATAACGTCAAGGTCGGTGAGCACATCGAGCACGTGGCGTTTCTGCGCGGTGCTGTCGGGGTTTGCCATGTCGCGCACATGGAGCACGATATCGGCCGCCGTCACCTCTTCGAGCGTGGCGCGGAAAGCTGCGACAAGCTGCGTCGGCAGATCGGAGATGAAGCCCACGGTGTCCGACAGGATCGCCTTTTCCACTCCCGGCAGCCCGATGGCGCGCATGGTCGGGTCGAGCGTGGCGAAGAGCATGTCTTCTGCCATAACGTCAGCGCCGGTGAGGCGGTTGAAGAGCGTGGACTTGCCCGCATTGGTGTAGCCAACCAGCGCGATGACGGGCCATGGGGCCCTGCCCCGCCGCTTACGGTGCAATTCGCGGGTCTTGCGGACCTGTTCGAGTTCGCGGCGCAGCTTGGCCATGCGGTCGCGGATCATCCGGCGGTCGGCTTCGATCTGCGTCTCGCCAGGCCCGCCGAGGAAGCCGAAGCCGCCGCGTTGGCGTTCGAGGTGGGTCCAGCTGCGCACGAGACGGCTCTGCTGATAGTCGAGGTGCGCCAGTTCGACCTGCAGGCGGCCTTCCGCCGTGGCCGCGCGTTCGCCAAAGATTTCGAGGATCAGCCCGGTGCGGTCGATCACCTTGTGCTTGAGCTTTTCCTCAAGATTGCGCTGCTGAATTGGTGTCAGCGCGCCGTCGACGATGACCAGTTCAGCCTCGTGCAGTTCGCAATCGGTTCCGATGCGTTGAACTTGCCCTTCGCCGAACAGCGTGTTGGGCCGAACTTCGCGAATGGGGATGATCACCGCTTCGGCAACCACCAGCCCGATTGCGAGCGCAAGGCCCCTTGCCTCTTCAAGGCGTGCTTCGGGGTCGGTCCCGGTACGGGCGCGGCGGATGTCCGGGCACACGATGAGGGCCCGCGCACCGCGGGTTACCTCACCGGCAATCTCGTCGTTTTCGAAAATGGGGTTTACCTAGTCCTCGTCACCATCGTCCTCGAAGTCACCGGACAGATCGACCGGGCTCGCGGGTTGAATGGTGGAAACTGCATGCTTGTAGGCCAGCTGTACATAGCCTTCGCGCTCAAGCAGCATACAAAACAGGTCGAACGAGGCGATCCTGCCTTGCAACATCACGCCGTTCACGAGGAACATCGTGACCTGAACACCGGCCTCGCGCACGCGCGTCAGGAACACATCCTGCAACAGGCGCTGCTTGCGGTTGCCCTCGGCACTGGCGAACTGCTCAGCGTCCACCGGGTTGCCGGGCATGATCGTGGAGATCGCATGCTTGTAAACGAGCTGCGACTGGCCATCGCGGCGCAGGAGGATCGAGAAATTGTCGAACCAGGTCACGATGCCCTGCAACTTCACGCCTTTGACGAGGAACATCGTCACAGGCATTTTCTCGCGGCGGAGGTGATTGAGGAACTGGTCCTGCAGGTTCCCGCCACCGTTGCCCTTGGCCGGTGCGCGGGCTGGCTTTTCCACCTTCGGTTCCGGCGCCGGTTCCGGTGCCTTGCTGATGCGTGCGGAAAGTGTGCCCTTGGTCATTCTTATGACTCCATCGTCTTTATAGTTTTGGCGACCGGCCTGGCCTAATACCAGTTCCAGCCACAGTCTGGCGTGACGCTATGACAAAATGCGGTCACACCGGAAATCAGTGTGTGCAGATGCAGCATTTACAACGCGCATGCAACAATCTTTGTCGTCACTCCGCTCCGTTTCCGTCGCGCTCGGTCATGCCGAGCAGCTTGAGTTTGCGATGCAGCGCCGAACGCTCCATGCCGATGAAACTCGCTGTCCGCGAAATATTTCCCGAGAAACGACGAATCTGAATACGCAGATATTCCCGTTCGAAGCTTTCGCGTGCTTCGCGCAAGGGGATGCCCATCAGGGACGCGATGCCTCCCCCGCCCTCACCTGATGACCCGGTGACTTCGGGCGGAAGCATGTCGGCGCTGATGGTCGAAAACTTCTCCCGCGGGGCAAGGATCACCGTGCGCTCGATCACATTGCGCAGCTGGCGCACGTTTCCGGGCCAGTCATAGGCCTGAAGCGCGGCATTGGCTTCGTCTTCGATCGCGCCCGGTTCGAGGCCCTGTTCACGGGCATAGCGGGTGAAGAAATGATCGGCGAGCGCGGGAATGTCCTCGCGCCGCTCGGACAGCGCCGGGATTGCGATGGGCACCACGTTCAGGCGATAGAACAGGTCTTCGCGAAAGCGCTTTTCGGCGATTTCATTTTCCAGGTCTCGTGCGGTGGAAGAAACCACGCGCACATCCACCCCGACCTGCCGGTTGCCGCCCACACGCACGAAGCTCTGGTCGGTCAGAACGCGCAGGATGCGGGCCTGGGTGCTTTCGGGCATGTCGGCGATCTCGTCGAGATGCAGCGTGCCCTCGTGCGCCAGTTCCAGCAGACCCGGCCGAACCAGCTTGCCGTCGACCTCCTCTCCAAACAGTTCCTGTTCGAACCGTTCAGGGGTGATGCGCGCGCAGTTGACCGAGACAAACGACTTGTCGGCGCGCGGGCTCCAGGCGTGGAGCAGGCGGGCAGCGACTTCCTTGCCTGACCCGGCGGGCCCGCTCACCAACACTCGGCTGCCGGTGCCGGCAACGCGTTTCAGCGTGGCACGCAACTGGTTGATGATCGAGGAGTTGCCGGTGAATTCCTCCAGCGAAGCTACGTCTTCGCGCAACCGCGCGTTCTCGCGCCGGAGGCGTTCGGTCTCGGTTGCGCGGGCCACCAGATGCAGCAACCTCTCGGCCTCGAACGGCTTTTCGATGAAGTCCATTGCTCCGCGGCTGACCGCGGCAACGGCGGTGTCGATGTTGCCATGGCCGGAAAAGACGATCACGGGCAGATCGGGCTCGCGCGCCTTGATCGCTTCGAGCACTTCCAGGCCGTCCATCGGGCTGCCATGCAGCCAGACATCGAGCAGGACGAGGCTTGGTCGGCGCTCGTCGATCATCTCGAGGGCGCTTCCGCTGTCACCGGCGGTGCGGCTGTCGTAGCCTTCGTCGCTCAGCACGCCGGCCACCAGGTCACGAATGTCGCGTTCGTCGTCGACCACGAGGATGTCGAGGGCCATGTCAGATTACTCCGCTCAAAGTCATTCCGCCGCCTCACTGCCGTGGCTGCGGTCGGGCGCGGCCGGATCGACCGCAAAACGCAAGGTTGCCGTGGTTCCGCCTTCGGGGCGATTGGCAAAGCTCAGATCCCCGCCGTGTTCCTCCACGATCTTCTTCACGATCGCGAGGCCCAGGCCGGTGCCCTTCTCGCGCGTCGTCACATAGGGCTCGATAATGTTCTCGCGCCCCTTCGGCAGGCCGATGCCATTGTCGCTCACGTCGATCTGGAGCGTCTGGCCATGCAGACTGACCTCCACATTAACCCGTCCGCGCCAGTCTACCGGGGCATCACGGCGGCGGGTGTCGATTGCTTCGGCGGCGTTCTTGAGCACATTGGTCATGGCCTGGCCGAACTGATGGCGATCGCAGGCGATGTGCGGGATCCCCTCGGCAGCTGTGAAGCCATAGACGGTCTCTGGATGCGCGACTTCCTGCAGGAACAGCGCCTGACGGGCGAGGTCGAGCGGGTCTTCGGGGCGGAACACCGGCTTTGGCAGCCGGGCAAAGCTGGAGAACTCGTCGACCATCTTCCTCAGGTCGCCCACCTGCCGGATGATCGTGCCCGTCAGCTCGTCGAACAGCTCCACGTCTTCGAGGATCTGCCGGCCATAGCGGCGCTTGAGGCGTTCGGTTGCAAGCTGGATCGGGGTGAGCGGGTTCTTGATTTCGTGAGCGATGCGGCGCGCCACATCCGACCATGCCGCCTGCCGCTGGTCGAGCAACTGGCGGGTGATATCCTCGAAGGTGATGACACGGCCACCTGCCGAACGGGTAAGCTTCACCGCCAGCGTGAGCAGTTCGTTGTCGCGGCTCACCTGGAGAATGCCGCTGTCTTTGTCGCTTGCGGCCAGTTCGGCAAATTGTGGGGCCACGTCAGCCAGCGAGGCGCCAATCGGCGGCTCCCCTTCCCCGCTTACCAGCAGCTCCTGGGCCGACTGGTTCATCAGCAGCACCTTGCCTTCCGGATCAACCGAGATGATCCCGGCGGTGATCGATTGCAGCACGGCTTCGATGAAGGTGCGCCGCTCGTCGAGCTGGTGGTTTGCGCCGATCAGCGCGTCGGTCTGGCGCTCGATCTGCTGGCTCATGCGGTTGAAGGCACGGTTGAGCAGGCCAATCTCGTCAGGGCCGGTGCGGCCTTCGACGCGGATGGCATAGTTGCCGCTGCCGATCTCGCGCGCGGCGGAGGCGAGTTCAGCCAGCGGCTTCACCTGCCGGTCGGCAAAGCGCAGTGCGGCCCATACGGCAATGCCGACCAGGGCAAGCGACATCGCGAACAAGGCAAGGTTGTAGCGCAGTTGCAACGAACGCATGCGACCGATCAGAGCGTCGTAATCGCTGACCACCGTTTCCGCACGGCTATACAGCGCCATGACATCCGGATCAGAATTGCGCGCAGCATAAAGATAGACGCCGAGGTCGGCATCGAGCGTGCTCACCGCCTCGACCCGTTCTGGCGTGGCATTGATCACCACCTGCTCACCGCTCTGCAACCGTTCGATAGTCTGCGGCGTGACGCGAATACGGTCGGGGTCGTCCTGCGGATCGACAATGGCCGCCGTGCGCAAGGTTCCGTCGGGCGCGAGTTGCAGGATCGCGCTCTCGTTCAGCTCGCGATAGTAGACCTGCAGCCCGAAGAACTCCTCGAACTCAGGGCTGGTGACGGAATTCTCTTCGAGGAAATATCTGAGGTCGACCGCCATTGCGGTGGTGTTGTTGCCGACATCGAGCTGGTTCTCGTTATAGAACCCCTCCGCCACCCGATTGGCGTTCTCCATGATCCCGCGCGAATCGCTCGAGAACCAGAACTCCACGCCCGACTGGAACAGCAGGCTGGCGAAAACCGCCACGATCAGCGTCGGGATCGCTGCGACGAGCGAGAAGAAGAACACCATGTTGACGTGCAGGCGGGCGGTCGTGCCGCCTGCACGCTTGATGGCGATGCGGCGGCCCCACAATACCACCAGCGTCAATGCCGGAATGAGTGTGCCGACCAACAGCATGGCCGCCTCGACCGAAGGTACGAGTTCGTCCGGGTCGGAACGGCCCGTGAGGTAGAACCAGGCCGCGCCCAGCATCGCGACCAGCGATATCGCTGCCAGGACTTCCAGCCACAGGAACAGGTTCATCCGCCGCGCTGCGAGCTGCGTGCGCCGCCACCAATGCGGCGAGCGTCGACCGACGGATGTATTGCGGATGGAGGTGGCAGCGGGCTTCACGTTGCAATCGTACAACACTACTGTTGCTGATGAGCAAGCGTTTTCTTTGTTTAAGCCGCTATGGCTGGGAATAGTTGTCGGGATCGATATCCAGCTCGCCAAGGCGTTTGCGCAAGGTGTTGCGATTAATTCCAAGCAGTTGCGCGGCCTTGAGCTGATTGCCGCCAGTCCGCCGCAAGGCATGGCGCATCAGCGGGCGTTCGAACTGTGCGAGGGCCTCGTGGTAGAGCACCCCTTCGCCAAATTGCTCCTGTGCCAGCCACCGCTCAACCGCAGAGGCGAAGTCGGCCGGTTGCTCCGGGCTGCCTGGGGCGGTTTCGTCGACCAGCAGTTCCTGGATGCTCGCGGCGTCGATCTCGTCCTGCCGGGCCAATAGCGCAGCGCGATAGACGAAGTTTTGCAGCTCGCGCACGTTTCCGCGCCATTGCTGGCGTGCCAGCAGCTCGCCCGCCTCGCGCGACAAGCTGCGGCGCGGCAGGCCCTCTTCAGCAGCGCGGGCAAGGAAGTGCCGTGCCAGCGGCTCGATATCGTCCTTGCGATCACGCAGCGGTGGCAGGCGGATCGGTACCACGTTTAGACGGTAGAACAGGTCTTCACGGAAGGTACCCGCAGCGATCATGGGAGCAAGGTCGCGGTTGGTGGCGGCCACGATGCGCACGTCGACCGCGATTTCCTCGCTGCCGCCCACGCGCCGAATCCGGCCTGACTGCAATGCGCGCAGCAACCGGGTTTGCGCCTCTGCCGGCATATCGCCGATTTCGTCGAGAAACAGCGTCCCGCCATGGGCCTGCTCGAACTTGCCGACGCTGCGGGAGGTCGCGCCGGTGAAGGCGCCCTTCTCGTGGCCGAACAGCTCGCTTTCTATAAGTTCGCGCGGAATGGCGGCGGCATTGAGCGCGACGAACGGCCCGCTCTTGCGCTTGCCGAGCTGATGGATCGCCTCGGCCACCAGCTCCTTGCCGGTGCCACTTTCGCCGAGCACCAGCACCGACAGATCGTTGCCAAGCAGACGCGAGATCAGCCGGTAAACCTCTTGCATCGCGAGGCTGCGCCCGATCAGCGGCAGTCCGTCTCCGGCCTCGTCGCCCTCAGCCGTGTTGGTCTTTCTGTTCGCCACAGCCTGAGTGGCAGCCCGGACCAGCTCGTCGAGGTCGAACGGCTTGGGGAAATACTCGAAGGCTCCGCCGCTGGTGGCGCGCACGGCGGTGTCGAGCGTGTTTTGCGCTGACAGGATGATGACGGGCATATCGGGATAGGCCTCGCGCACCGCGTCCAGCGTGGCGATCCCGTCGCCGTCGGTGAGCATCACGTCGGTGAGCATGACGCCATAGGCATCGCCGCTCAGCAGCCGGTCACGCTCGGCAATGCTGTCGCACGAGTCGACCGCGAACCCTTCATCCTCGAGCGCGCTGCGGATGACGGTGGCTATCGCGTTGTCGTCTTCTACCAACAGGGCCTTGCGGTTCATGCAGCCTTCTCCGGTTTGGCCATTGGCAGGTGGATGCTGAAACGGGTCCACCCTTCGGTTTCGTCGCGTTCGTGGGTGATGCGGCCATCCATGTCGCGCACCAGCTTCTGCACCAAGGCAAGACCGAGGCCCTGCCCGTTCGGCTTGCTGGAGACGAACGGTTCGAAGATGTGATCGCGCAGGTTTGCATCGATCCCCGGCCCGTTGTCGCTGACGGTGATCTCGATCGGCAGCTTGACCGAGCGCCCCAGCCGCATGACGTTCATCACCAGCCCGCTGACGAAGCGGGTGCGGACCACGATCTGCGCATCTGGGGCACCCGCACAGGCATCGCGCGCGTTCGCCATGAGGTTGACCAGCACCTGCACCAGCGCGCCTTCATTGGCCATCACTGGAGGGAGCGAAGGATCAAACTCCTCGCGCCAGGTGACCGACTGGTCGGTGGCGATCTGAACTGTTTCGTAGGCGCGGTGGATGGCGGTGTGCAGGTTCACCGGCCCGATTGGCTCGGCCCGCTCCCGGCCCAGCCGCTGCATCCGGTCGATCAGGGCCGCGATCCGGTCCACCTCGTCGGCGATCAGGCGGGTCCAGGCAAGTTCGCCTTCCTTCGCCTTGCGCCCCAGCAACTGCGCGGCTCCGCGGATGGCGGCGAGCGGGTTCTTGATCTCGTGCGCGAGCACGGCAGGTCCGCGCAGGTTTGCTCGCCGCTCCTCATCGTTGAGCAGCTCGCCCTGCCCCATTTCGGACAGGGTCACGACGCGCCAGCCGGGATGAACCGGCATCGGCGATACGGTGAGGTTGGTTCGCAGCCGTGTCGCGCCAAGTTTGAGCTCAAGACCGCGCACGATCAGCTGGGTTTCACCTTTGCGAAGCTTCTCGACCAGATGCTGCTGCTCGAAGTTCACAATATCGAGCAGGCTCCGCCCCATTAGCCGGCGCGAACTGATGCCGATCAAGCTTTCGGCGGCCGGATTTGCCTCGACGATGGAGAGATCGGGACTGATCAACAGCAGCGCGAAGCCGACCCCGGCGATCTGGTCGCGCGCGTCGGGGCGAATATCGGAGTTGGGGACGAGGTTCTCGCTCACGCGGCCCTTCGCCGTAAGAACGGGTCGTAAAAGGTTTCGAGATTAGCCAGCACCTGCCGCGCATCATCGACGAAGTTCACCTTGTTGCGGAACTCGGCCGAGCCATGCATCCCCTTGGTGTACCAACCCAGATGCTTGCGCGCGATCTTCACGCCGACATCCTCGCCATAGTGATCGAGCATCATCGTGTAATGCTCCACCACGAGGCGATATTGCTCGTCGAAACTGGGCGTTTCGCGTTTTTCGCCGGTCTGCCACCAGTGCATGATCTGCCCCAGCAACCACGGACGGCCATAGGCTCCGCGCCCGATCATGATGCCATCGGCACCCGACTGGTCGAGCGCTTTGGCTGCATCGTCGATGGTGCAGATGTCGCCGTTGGCGATGACCGGGATCGTCACCGCGTCCTTCACCTTGCGGATAAAGGCCCAGTCGGCGCTGCCCTTGTACATCTGGTTGCGGGTGCGGCCATGCACGGTGATGAGCTGCACGCCGAGATCCTGCGCAATCCGCGCAAGTTCTGGCGCGTTGAGGCTGGCGTGATCCCAGCCCATCCGCATCTTGACGGTGACAGGCACCTTCACGGCCTTCACCGTGGCTTCCATCAGCTTGATCGCCAGCGGCACCTCGCGCATCAGCGCGCTGCCGGCATACTGGCCGACGACCTTGCGCACCGGACAGCCGAAGTTGATGTCGATGATCGCCGCGCCGTTGCCTTCCTGCAATTTGGCCGCCTCGGCCATGCTGGCAGGATCGCAGCCGACCAGCTGCATCGAGACCGGCTCCTCGGTCGCGTGCCATGCCGCCTTCTGCACCGACTGGCGCGTTTCGCGGATGGCCGCCTCGCTTGCGATCATCTCGGTGACATTGAGCCCCGAGCCGTAGCGGCGCACGATGCGGCGGAACGGCAGGTCAGTAACGCCCGTCATCGGCGCGAGCACGACTGGACAGCCGACCTCGACCGGGCCGACCATGATCGGCTTCAAGGCCGGTGGAGGGGGTAATGTGCTCATGGGAAAGGGTGTGCCTAAAATATGGGCAGGCGCATAGTGGATTGCGGGGGGCGCGGCAAGTCGCTAGCCCGCGCGTGGCCTGACATGACCCACTCGTCCCCCTCTTCCCCCGCCAGATGTGCCGCCGTGATCGTCGCGGCTGGCAAGGGGCTGCGCGCAGGCCATCCGCTGCCCAAGCAATTCGTGCAATGGCGCGGCAAGCCGGTCTTGCAGCACGCGGCAGAGGCGCTGGTGGCTTGCGGAGTCGGCCCGATCGCCGTGGCGATCCCGGAAGGTGCAGACGAGTTGGTCTCTGAAATGCTGGCCGGGCTGGCGGAGATCGTGCTCGTGACCGGCGGGGCCACGCGGCAGGAAAGCGTAGCTCTCGGGCTAGAGGCTCTCGCCGCGCATGATCCGCAAGCGGTGCTGATCCACGATGCCGCCCGCCCCGATTGCCCGCCTGCCGTTATTACCCGCCTGACCGATGCTCTTGCCGCGCATCCGGGCGCTATTCCGGTGCTGCCGGTGGTCGATTCGATGATTGTTGCCCGCGACGGGCTGATGGAAACCGATGCGAAGCGCGAGAAGCTGCGCCGCGTCCAGACACCGCAAGCCTTCCGTTTTGCGGATATCCTTGCCGCGCATCGGACGTGGCAGGGTGCTTTCGATGCAGGCGACGACGCGCAGGTGCTGCGTGCCAATGGCGGCGTGGTGGCGCTGATCGATGGCGACGAGCGCCTCGCCAAGCTCACCTTCAAGGAGGATTTCGTGGATCAGCAAGCGAGTGCCCTGCCCCCGGTCCGCACCGGTATGGGCTACGACGTACACCGCCTAGCGGCAGGCGAAGAGCTGTGGCTGTGCGGGGTGAAGATCGATCACGATAAGGGCCTTGCCGGTCATTCCGATGCCGACGTTGCCATTCACGCCTTGGTCGATGCGATCCTTGGCGCGGTGGCCGCTGGCGATATCGGCCAGCACTTCCCGCCGTCTGATCCGCAATGGAAGGGTGCCTCGTCCGACCGCTTCCTCGTCCACGCGGCAAAGCTTGCGCACGAGCGCGGCTATGCCATCGGCAATGTCGATGTCACTATCGTTTGCGAGGCGCCGAAGATCGGCCCGCACCGAGAGGCGATGCGTGCGCGTCTGGCAGATCTGCTGGAAGTCAGCGACGCGTTCATTGCTGTAAAAGCCACCACCACCGAAAGGCTGGGTTTTGCCGGCCGGGGCGAAGGGATTGCAGCGCAGGCGATTGCCACCATGGTTCGGCTGTGAAAGGATGCTTGGGATGAGTCTCACTAAGTCCTCCGCGCCGGTGCTTGCCGCCGCTATGCTCACCGCTCAGCCTGTGCAGGCAGAGGCCCTGCGCGATTGCGTCAGCGAGGCGGAAGTCAGTGCCATGGTGATCTATGCGGTTCCTCACGCCCTGCGCGGCGTGCGTACCCGCTGCGGGGCAAACCTTGCCGCCGATGGCTTCCTGGTGACACAGGGCGAGCAGTTGACGCAGCGCTACGCTGCCTTCGCCGATGCCAGCTGGGATGATGCATTATCAGGTCTTGCCCTGATGGCTGGAACCCCTGACGTTGAGGGCACGGAAGACCTTCGGCTCGACAAGATGCCGCCTGAGATCGTCCGCCCGCTGGTTGACGAGATGATCGCACAGAAGGTTAGCCAAATGGTAGCAGTGCCCGATTGCGGCCGGATCGAGCGGGCGGTCGAGGCATTCGCCCCGCTCGAACCGAACGAGCTTGGTCAGATATCCGCCGTCATCCTCAGCCTGACTGGGGTCAAAAAGCCCAAGATTTGCGCGGTGAGTGAATAATGCCTGAAACAGTCCTGCCCGAAGAAATCGCCGCCTTGGCGCAACGCGTCATCGACGAGAACGCCGCTGTCGGCCGCAAGGTCGTGTTGGCCGAAAGCTGCACCGGCGGGCTTGTCTGCGGTGCGTTGACCGAAGTGCCCGGCTCTTCTGCCGTGCTGGAGCGCGGCTACATCACCTATTCAAACACCGCGAAGATGGGCGATCTTGGCGTCTCGCAAGACATCATCGATGCCTTTGGTGCGGTCTCGGTGGCTTGCGTCTATGCGATGGCGCAGGGTGCGCTGGAGCGCAGCGAGGAGGCCGATGTCGCGGTGGCGATCAGCGGGATCGCCGGGCCGGAAGGTGGAAGCGCCACCAAGCCCGTCGGCACCGTGGTGTTCGCGCGCATGGTGCGCGGGGAAGAGAAGCCCACTGCCGAAGAGCGCCTGTTCGACGAACACACCCGCGCCGGGGTGCGCTATCAGGCGACGCTGTGCGCGCTGGAGCTGTTGCTACCGTAAAGCTCGGCGGCGCGGGTTTCAAACGCGGCCACCATCTTGCGGAAGGCACGATCGACGTACTGACCAGCCAAGGCTTCGAACATGCGGTTCTTGAAGGCGAAGTCGACGCTGAAATCGATCTCGCAGCCGTCCTCGCCCTTGTCGTGGAACACCCAGCAGTTCTCAAGATCCCGCATTGGTCCGTCGACATAGTGGACGTCGATGCGGTTCGGGCGGTCTAGCGTCACGCGCGAAGTGAACTTTTCGCGAAGGGCCTTGAAGCCCACCAGCATGTCGGCGGTCATGCCCTCGTCGGTACGGTCACGCACGCGCGTGGCCACCACCCAAGGCAAGAACTTTCCGTAGTTCCCGACGTCCGCCACCAGGTCGAACATCTGCTCGGCGCTGTAGGGCAGCGCGCGTGTCTCACGGATTGCGGGCATCAGCTGTTCTTCTGGGCCTGCTTTGCCAGCTTCGCCTCGCGCGCGGCGCGCATCTCGGCGAAGTCCTCACCGGCGTGATAGCTCGACCGGGTAAGCGGGCTCGAAGCGACTTGCAGGAAGCCCTTGGCCCGCGCGATCGAGCCATAGGCGTCGAAGGTCTTGGGTTCGACGAACTCGATCACCGGTGTGTGCTTCGGTGTCGGCTGGAGATATTGCCCCATGGTGAGGAAATCGACCTCGGCCGAACGCATGTCGTCCATCACCTGATGCACTTCGAGCCGCTGCTCACCCAGCCCGAGCATGATGCCCGACTTGGTGAAGATCAGCGGATCGTGCCGCTTTACCTCTTCGAGCAGCCGCAGCGAAGCATAATAGCGGGCGCCGGGGCGAATCGTGGGATAGAGGCGCGGCACCGTCTCGAGGTTGTGGTTGTAAACGTCGGGCCGGGCGGCGCAGATCGCCTCGACGCTCGCGCGCATCTTGCCGCGAAAATCGGGCGTGAGGATTTCGATGGTGGTGTTCGGCGTTTCGCGGCGCAGCGCCTCGATCACCTTCACGAACTGCCCTGCCCCGCCATCGGGCAGGTCATCGCGGTCGACGCTGGTGATGACGATATGCTCGAGCCCCATTTCGGCGGCTGCGGTGGCGACATGCTCAGGCTCGAGCGGGTCGACCATGCGTGGCATGCCGGTCTTCACGTTGCAGAATGCACAAGCGCGGGTGCACACATCGCCCAGAATCATCACCGTGGCGTGCTTCTTGGTCCAGCATTCGCCGATGTTCGGACACGCGGCCTCTTCGCAAACCGTGTTGAGGCCAAGATTGCGCATCAGCTTGCGCGTTTCGTTGTAGCCCTTGGAGACGGGAGCCTTGACCCGAATCCAGTCAGGCTTGCGCTGTCGTTCGGGGTTCGATGCGGGGGAAAGATCGTTCATCACCTGCCCACTTAAGCAAGCCTCTTGCCAGAGGCAATGCCGCTGGGGCACAGCAGGCACCGTGATGACCGAAATTACGCCCGATTTCGCCGCCCTCCTCGATGGCTACTCCCGCTTCCGCAAGAATGGCTATGTCGCCAGCCGAGAGCGCTGGGAGGCCCTTCGCGAGGGGCAGGAACCCAAGGTGATGATTATCGCCTGCTCGGATAGCCGGGTGGACCCATCGCAGGTTTTCGACGTGTCGCCGGGCGAAATCTTCGTCGTCCGCAATGTCGCCGCTCTGGTCCCGCCGTTCGAAACCAATCCCGGCCAGCATGGTGTCTCCGCTGCACTGGAATTCGCGGTGCAGTTCCTCAAGGTGACCGATGTGCTGGTGATGGGCCACGGCATGTGCGGCGGGTGCAACGCTGCGCTGACACAGGCGCTCCATGGCAATCGGCTGGGCGAAGGCGGATTCGTGGCCTCGTGGATTTCGATGCTCGATTCGGTGCGCGAGCCCATCGTGGAAACACATGGGACAACGGGCCGAGAGGCTGAGCGGGCGATGGAGCACGAGGCGGTCAAGGTGAGCCTTGCCAACCTGCGCACCTTCCCCTGCGTGCAGGAAAAGGAGCCCACTGGGGAACTGACCCTGCGCGGGGCCTATTTCTCGATCAACGAAGGCGTTCTGCACCTGCTCGACGAGGCGGAGGGTAAGTTCAAGCCTGCTTGAGCTTTGTATAACCAAGCCTTTGGCTTGCCTTTGTTGCAGGCCGAGCCCATTTGGGCGGCATGCCTGAAGCAGAACTCAAAAACATCGCCCTGTTGATCGACGCCGACAACGCCAGCCATGCCGGAATTGACCCGGTTTTGACGGTGCTTGCCGAGATGGGGCAGGTCAATATTCGCCGCGCCTATGGCAACTGGGCCAAGCCTGCGCTTTCGAAGTGGAGCAAGATCACGCACCGCTTTGGCCTGCAGCCGATGCAGCAGTTCGACCTCACCAAGGGCAAGAACGCCACCGATATGGCGATGACGATCGATGCTGTTGATCTGCTTTACCGCGGCAAGGTCGATGGGTTCGGCATCATGAGCTCGGACAGCGATTTTACCCCGCTCGTCACCCGCCTGCGGCAGGATGGCCTGATTGTTTACGGTTTCGGCAGCGAAAAAGCGCCTGAGGCCTTCCGCACCGCCTGCACCCGCTACATCGATGTCGACCAGCTGATCCGCACGGCTGCGAAGGACGACGATGACGACCGGCTCCAGCAGGAGCCGGAAAGCGAGGCGCTCGATGCGGACCTGATCGAATTGCTCGGCAGCGCATGGAAGGCCGCCAGCCGCGATGAAAATGGCTTTGCCCGCCTGCAGGAAGTCGGCCAGATTGCTGGCAACCGCTCGAGTTTCGACGTGCGTAACCACGGCTACAAGAAGCTGGCCGATCTGGTTCGCGCGAAGAGCGACAACTTCAAGCTCGAGAAGCGCGACAACAATCAGCTTTATGTAAAACGGTTGCGCTGAGGCACAATTTCGCCCGTCGAGCGTAGATTCTCCCAAAGGTCTCTTGGGGGTATCGTTGATGGTCGACAAATCCGAAAAGTTCGCATGGCTGGTGCGGGTTGGCTATTTCAGCCGCGCCATACTCTATGCCGTGCTTGGCCTTATTGCGCTGACTGGCGCGGGGCAGATCAGCCGCGGAACCCAGGGGATCTTCGCGGCTGTCGAGGACTTTGCGCTTGGACGGATCGTGCTCTGGGTCATGGTGGTCGGGCTGTGCGCTTATGCGCTGTTCCGCCTTTCCTCGCTGGTGTTCGACATTGAAAACAACGGCAGCGATGCGAAAGGCTGGGTCAAACGCATTGGCCACGGTGGTAGCGCCATCGGCCATTTCGCACTGGCGTGGACGGCATACGAGTTTGCCTCCGGACCGAACTCATCGGGCGGCGGCGCGCAGGAGGCTGCAGCGGGCATCTTGAGCCTGAGCTTCGGCCCGGCCCTGCTCGGCCTGTTGGGCATCGCCTTTATCGCGACCGCACTTTTCCAGCTCAAGAAGGGTGTCTCCGGCGATTTCATGCATCGCATCAGCGCCGATGCGCCTTCTGCCACCCGCTGGCTCGGGGGGCTCGGTTACGGCGCGCGAGCTGTGGTCTATGGCGTGATCGGCTGGTCGCTGGTGGAAGTTGGCTTCAAGTCCGAAGGCAGCGATCAGGTGAAGACGCTGGGCGACGCCGTGGCGAGCCTCGCCGGCGACGGCGCCGTGTTCACGGTCACCGCTATCGGTCTCTTGCTGTTCGGCCTCTTCAGCCTGGTGCTGGCGCGGTATCGCATCATACCTGAGCTTGATTCGGAGGACGCGGTCCCGGCTTTCCGGGCCTGAGTGCTCAGGCGCCGCAGCTCACGGTTCCGCTGCCGACATAGACATTGCGGTCCCACCGGTCGCGCAGCCAGATCGTGCCTTGATACTGTGTGCTCTCGCTCGCGTTGGGATCGTCGGTGCCCTCGCCCTCGATCTCAAGGCGGAGCGAGTAGGCCCGGCCATTATAGAGCGAACGGGTGTGGCTCTCCAACTCGCGGGCGCCCGGATCGGCGGCAAAACGCTCCATCTTGCCGTCGATCTTCATGTAGGCGTC
This sequence comes from Erythrobacter sp. UBA1916, assembly GCA_002337385.1. Lineage (GTDB taxonomy): Bacteria > Pseudomonadota > Alphaproteobacteria > Sphingomonadales > Sphingomonadaceae > Alteraurantiacibacter. Next base: position 11,941 of record DDFY01000003.1, on the reverse strand, counting down.
GGTCTCGCGCGCGATGACGCGGGCACCCATGCTGGTACCCGGCGCATAGGCGCAGGATTTGCCGAACAGGTCTTGCTTCTCGATATCGGGGTAGAGGATGGCGTCGGGGATCACCTCCTCGATGGGCGGCGGCGCACTGTTGACGGCCCGCACCATCTCGACGACCTTCTTGTCCTCAGCTGCCTTTTCTGCGGGGTCAGGCTCCTGCGAGCAACCCACGAGGGCAAGGCCAAGTACCATCAGCAATGCCGCGCGCATCAGTGTCTCCCGAACAGTTTCTCGACGTCGGCCAACGACAGGCGAACCCAGGTGGGGCGCCCGTGATTGCACTGGCCTGAACGCGGAGTGGCCTCCATCTCGCGCAGCAGGGCGTTCATCTCGGCAACGTTCAATACCCGCCCTGCCCTTACTGAACCGTGGCAGGCCATCGTTGCCAGCACATATTCGATCCGCTCACCCAGCAGCAACGCGCTGCCGTTGGCGGCGATGTCGTCTGCAATGTCGCTGAGGAGCTTGGCCGGGTCGGCCCGGTTGAGCGAAGCGGGCATTGCGCGCACCAACATGGCCGACGGGCCGAATCGCTCTACCGCCAGCCCCAGCTGCGCGAGATCCTCGGCGCACTCCTCGATCCGGTCGCAGGCCGGCTCGTCGAGCTCGACCACTTCGGGCATCAGCAGGGCCTGACTGGCGGCAACCTTGTCGCCCATGCCGCCTGCGCGCAGCCGTTCGAGCACGATCCGTTCGTGCGCGGCATGTTGGTCGACGAGGATAAGGCCCTCCGCCGACTCGGCGACGATATAGGTGTTTGCGACCTGTCCGCGCGCGATACCGAGCGGATAGTCGGCCTGCTCCTGCGCGATCGGTTCGGCGGGTTCGGCCCGGCCTTGCGGTGCATCGAGCACCTCGGCAGACGCCCGGAATGCCGATTGCGCTTCGGCCACAGCCGATGGTGAAGACGAAGGCGCGGTCCAGTCGCGCCCCGCGAAGATCGAGCGGAGTGCGGGGGCCGGTGTTTCCGGCTCCGATTGCCAGCGGCCCATCGCCTCTGCATCGGGTGCCTGCGCGCTGCGCCGGTCGCCCGTCGCCAGAGCCTGCCTCAGGCCCGAGACGATGAAGCCACGAATGCCAGCTGCATCGCGAAAGCGGACCTCGGTCTTGGCCGGGTGCACGTTCACGTCCACTTCGCCCGGCGGCAGCTCGAGAAACAAGGCGAGGACCGCATGGCGATCGCGTGCGAGCATATCTGCATAGGCGCCGCGCACGGCTCCGGTCAGCAGCCGGTCTTTCACCGGGCGACCGTTGACGAACAGGTACTGATGATCGGCTACGCCGCGATTGTAGGTCGGCAAGCCGGCAATGCCGGAAAGCCGCACGTCATCCCGTTCGAATTCAATGGCGACGCCGTTCTCTTTCAGCTCGCGCGCTACGATCTGCGCCACGCGGGCTTCGGTTCCCTCGCCGCCTTGAACCGAGAAGATGCGCCGCCCGCCGTGTTCGAAGGAAAAGGCGATGTCGGGACGCGCCATGGCGAGGCGCCGCATGACCTCGTGGCAGGCGCCATATTCGCTTCGTGCGCTGCGCAGGAACTTGCGCCGGGCCGGCACCTTGCCGAACAGGTCTTCCATCCTGATTCGCGTTCCGGGCGGAAGCGCGGCTGGCTCGTCGGTGACTATCTCGCCATGATCGACCACTTTGCGCCAGCCTTGCTCGCTGCCTTGCGGGCGACTTTCGAGTGTCAGCCGTGCCACGCTGGCAATTGAGGGCAAGGCCTCGCCCCGGAAGCCGAGCGTGGCGACCTGTTCGATCGCTTCGTCGGGAAGCTTGGAGGTGGCATGCCGTTCGAGCGCAAGCGCCATTTCCTCAGGCTCCATGCCGCAGCCGTCGTCGGTCACCTCAATACGTTTGAGGCCGCCTTCCTCAATGGCCACCAGCACCCGCGAGGCACCGGCATCGATGGCATTCTCCACCAGTTCCTTGAGCGCGGAAGCGGGGCGTTCGACTACCTCACCGGCAGCGATCCGGTTAACAAGGTGCTCAGGCAGACGACGGATTTTCGACATTGCCGGGCACGTCTAGCGGTTCATGCGTGTCAATTCGAGCCAAGACGGGGCAAAACTGCGATGTTCTCTACAAAATTTTTGGCCTTTGCCGATGAGCCGCGCTAAGGACGGCCTCTTCCACCACCCGGTCGGTTGACTGCTCCACTGAGTCTGGGCCGCCTGCCACTTATCGCACGGATAGCTTGATGAGTTCGTTTTTCTCCAGAATGTTCAAATTCGGTTCGCAGAACATGGCCATTGACCTCGGCACGGCCAATACGTTGGTCTATGTTCAGGATCGCGGAATAGTGCTCAATGAGCCGTCGGTGGTGGCAATCGAGACGCTTAATGGCGTCAAACGGGTCAAGGCCGTGGGCGACGATGCCAAGCTGATGATGGGCAAGACGCCCGACACCATCGAAGCCATCCGCCCGCTGCGCGACGGCGTGATTGCCGACATCGAAATTGCGGAAGAGATGATCAAGCACTTCATCCGCAAGGTCCACGGCAAGCGCACCCTGCTGCGTTATCCCGAGATCGTGATCTGTGTGCCCTCGGGCTCGACCTCGGTTGAACGCCGCGCGATTCGCGATGCCGCCAGCAATGCCGGCGCATCGGAAGTGTTCCTTATTCTTGAGCCGATGGCTGCCGCGATCGGTGCAGACATGCCCGTGACCGAGCCGGTCGGCTCGATGGTCGTCGATATTGGCGGTGGTACCACCGAGGTCGCCGTGCTCTCGCTGCGCGGCCTTGCCTACACCACCTCGGTCCGTACCGGCGGTGACAAGATGGACGAAGCCATCGTCTCCTACGTGCGCCGCCATCACAACCTGCTGATCGGCGATGCCACGGCGGAGCGGATCAAGAAGGATTATGGCGTTGCCATCGTGCCGAAGGACGGCGTGGGCGAAACCATCGTCCTCAAGGGCCGCGACCTCGTGAACGGCGTGCCCAAGGAAATCCAGATCAACCAGGCGCACATCGCCGAAGCTCTCTCCGAGCCGATCGGCGCTATCGTCGAAGGCGTGCGCATCGCGCTTGAGAACACCGCGCCCGAACTGGCGGCCGACATTGTCGATCAGGGTATAGTGCTTACCGGCGGCGGCGCGCTGATCCGCAGCCTCGACGAACATATCCGCGACGAAACCGGCCTGCCCGTTTCGGTGGCGGAAGATCCGCTGTCGTGTGTCGCGCTGGGCACGGGTCGGGCCATGGAAGACCCGATGTATCGCGGCGTATTGATGACCGCCTAAGGGCAGCTGAAACAAGGAGAGCGCGCGGGCCATGGCACCGCCGGCGGCACAGCGCAGCGGCACCAATCGCAGGGCGCAGTTCGGCGTCTTCGCGGGCTATCTGCTTGCGTCGGCGGGGGCTGCGCTTGGCGCATTGCTGCTCGTTGTTTCGTTGCTGCGGCCAGAAGCCTTTGCCGGGCTTCGGACCATGGCGAGCGACGTTACCTCCTCGGTCGGCGAAGCGGGAGCCGCCGGGCGTGTCGGTACCAGCAATTTCTTCGATGCCATCGCCGGTTACTATGAGGCGGGCAGCAAGAATGCCCAGATGCAGGAAGAGATCGCCATCGCGCGGGTAAAGCTCGCCGAAGCGCGCGCGCTCGAGCAGGAGAACGAGCAACTCAAGGCCGTGTTGGGCCTTGCGCAGGACGAACGCGAACCTGTTGCCATCGCCCGCCTGATCGGCTCGACCTCGGTCAGCACGCGGCGCTTTGCCTATCTTTCGGCAGGACGTGACGACGGGGTCAAGGTCGGCATGCCGGTCACTTCGCCGATGGGTCTGGTGGGGCGTGTTCTCGAAGTCGGGCGTACCAGCTCGCGGGTGCTGCTGCTGACCGATAGCGAATCGATCGTGCCGGTGCGCCGGGCGACCGACAACGTCGTCGCCTTTGCCGAGGGGCGCGCCGATGGCTCCTTGCGGCTGCGCTTGATCTCGCTTGGCGTTAACCCGCTGGAGATTGGCGATGTGTTCGTGACCTCCGGTTCGGGCGGAATGTTCCGCCCCGGCGTCGCCGTAGCCATGGTGACGCAGCTCAACGACGATGGCGCCATTGCGCGGCTGCTGAGCAATCCGGCGGCAACTGATGTCGTGATCGTGGAGCCGGTATGGCAGCCCGAAGCGCTCAAAATGCTCGAAAGCCCGCCTGCCGGGCCGACTGCGCAAAGCATTGAAGAAGTCGCAGCAGAGTTGCCTGAGCCCCCGGCCGTTTCCCGCCCTGCCCCCACATCTACTGATGCGCGGACTGTGGCCAGCTCGCCTGGCGAATGATGGAAAAGCTCAATCCCACCGCGCGCAGGGACCTGTTCGGAAGCAAGATCAATCGCGACCACTCACCTGCCTTCGTTTACGGGGTTCCGTGGTTGTCGATCGTTCTAGCCTCCCTCGTTCCGATGCTGCCGGTTCTTGCGCCAGCGCCGGTGGTGCCGCCTCTATCCTTTATGTTCTTGCTTGGCTGGCGTCTGCTGCGCCCCGGTTTGCTACCCTTGTGGGCAGGCTTTCCACTCGGGCTGATCGACGACCTGCTGTCAGGTCAGCCGCTGGGTAGCAGCGTCCTGTTGTTTTCCCTGACACTGATCGCGCTCGACCTGTTCGAGCTGCGCTTTCCCTGGCGCGGCTTCTGGCAGGACTGGATTGTCGCCTCAGTGCTGATCACGCTGTTCTTGCTGTTCTCGGCTATGCTTTCTGGGGCCAAGCTTGATCTGCTGCATTTTTGGCTGCTCGCGCCGCAGCTCTTGCTCTCGGTGTTGCTCTTTCCCATTATCGTAGGGGCAGTGACGGTGTTGGATCGCCTGCGCCTGCTCCGTGTAAGGCGGATCGATTGAGCCATGGAACCGAGAATCAGCAGCAACTCCCTGAAGGAAACGTTTGACCGACGCAGCTTTGTCGTGGGCGCGGTTCAGGGTGGTGTGGGCCTGCTGCTGGCGGCACGCATGGGCTACATAGCCGTCGCCGAGAACGAAAAATACAAGATGGAAGCGGAGAGCAACCGCGTCAATCTGTCGCTTATTCCCCCGCGTCGCGGCTGGATTCTCGACCGCAATGGCTCGCCGCTCGCTTCGAACCGCAGCGATTTCCGCGTTGATATCATTCCGGAGCGGTTGAGCGACCGCGAAGCGACCATCGACTTGCTGGCCAAGGTGCTCGATTTTGACGACATTGAGCGCAAGGATCTAGCCGACCGCATCGAGAGTGCTTCAAGCTACCAGGTTGTGCCGGTGGCAAGTGGTCTCGATTTTGAGAAATATGCTGCGCTCACCGTGCGATTGCCCGAGCTTCCCGGTGTGCTCCCGCAGCAATCCTATGCCCGTTATTACCCGACAGGCACATCCGTCGGCCATCTCATCGGCTATGTCGGCGCCCCGAGCCGTGAAGAGTACGATCTCGAGCCGCAGCCGCTGCTGCTTACGCCCGGCTTCAAGATGGGCAAGGACGGGCTCGAAAAGCAGTTCGAACAGGAACTGCGCGGTGTACCCGGCGCGCGGCGGGTGGAAGTCACCGCCACGGGCCGCCGGGTGCGCGACCTCGAAACGCGCGAGGATGTGCCCGGCGACCCGATCCGCCTGACCATCGATGGGCCGCTGCAAGACTATGCCGCACGCCGGATCGGGCTGGAATCCGGTTCGGTGGTGGTGATCGACTGCCTGACGGGCGACCTCATGTGCATGGCCTCCATGCCCAGCTTCGATCCCAACAGCTTCTCTGACGGGATTGGCCGTGTCGAATATTCGATGCTGAGCGAGAATGATCGTGTGCCCTTGCGCAACAAGGTGCTGCAGGGCCTCTATCCGCCGGGTTCCACCGTGAAGCCGATGGTGGCGATGTCATTCCTGGAAGCGGGATTGTCGCCTGATGCGAGCGTCGTTTGCAACGGCGGTCTGCGCGTCGGCAACCGCGTGTTTCATTGCTGGAACCGGCATGGGCACGGCAGGGTCGACATGGCGAAGGGCATCTATCAGTCCTGCGACGTCTATTTCTATCACTTCGCCCAGCAGCTCGGGATGAACGTGATTTCCGAGATGGCCCGCCGTTGCGGGCTGGGTCAGCAGTTTCCGCTGCCCGTGGCCAGCCAGTTTTACGGCACGGTGCCCGATCCGGAGTGGAAGCTGAAGAAGTATGGCCGTGAATGGCAAGCGTTCGATACGGTGAACGCGACGATCGGTCAGGGCTACATGCTGTTCAATCCGCTGCAGCTTGCCGTCTATGCCTCGCGTATCGCCACCGGCAGAACGGTGATGCCGCGTCTGATCATGGACGGGAAAACCCCGAAGTTCGGCAGCATGAATTTCCATGGCGATCACGTGCAGGTCATCCAGAATGCGATGAGCGACGTGATCAACGGCCCCGGAACCGCCGGGCGCGCGCGGCTTCCGGTCGATGACGTGCTGATGGCTGGCAAGACAGGCACGGCGCAGGTTGTTTCGCTTAACCTTTCGAACGGCAAGACCGGCCCTTGGAAATATCGCGACCATGGCCTCTTCATCTGTTTCGCCCCGTTCAACAATCCGCGCTACGCCTGCGCGGTGGTGATTGAACACGGCGGCGGTTCGGGCTCTGCCTATCCGATCGCGCGTGACGTCATGACTTTCCTGTTCGACCCGGCGAAAGCACTCGATGCGCTGCACGGTTTCGAGAAGCAGTGGGGCGGGACGGCGCAGCAGCGGCTCGAGAAGTCCTATGCTGCCTATGCCGCAGCAGCCGGTGTCGACCTGCCACCCGCCCCTGCCTCGATCAAGCTGGCGGAGAAGGTCGACGCAGAGGCGCGCGCCGCTATTGCCGAACCCGAGACGCCGGTCACCGACGCCCTCGTCCCGCGCGAGGATCCTGTCGCCAGCGCCAATGGCAACCTGACGTGAGGCGCGCCGTAACGCTGCCAGCCCCACTGGCACAGATTCCGTGGCAGGTAATTCTGCCCATCGCCCTGCTGGTCGCTTTCGGCGGCACCGTGCTTTACTCGGCGGCGGGGGGCTCGATGTCGCCCTATGCAAGCTCACACCTGCTGCGCTTCGGGGTGACGCTTTCCATGGCACTCGTGATGTCGTTCTTCCCGATGAACCTGGCCAGACTGGCGGCCTTTCCCGTCTATGCTGCCGTGGTTGTGCTGCTGATGCTGGTGGAGGCGCTGGGAGCCATCGGAGGGGGCAGCCAACGCTGGCTGAACCTCGGCTTCATGGTGCTGCAGCCATCGGAACTGATGAAACCGGCAATCGTGCTGGTTCTGGCCTGGTTCTATCATGGCCTGCCAGTCGGCCTGATCGGCACCTGGCGGGCCATCGTGCCCGCTGCGGCGCTTATCGGCTTGCCGATGCTACTGGTCCTGCTGCAGCCCGATCTTGGTACGGCACTAGCCATCGCCTTCGGTGGTGCGGTGGTGATGTTCCTGGCTGGCTTGCCCACCAAGTGGTTCGTTGGCGGTGGGCTGGCGATCCTGGTGACCATACCGCTGGCTTACTTCTTCGGGTTGCAGGATTACCAGCGGCGGCGCGTCACGACCTTCCTTGATCCCGAGAGCGATCCACTTGGCGCGGGCTATCACATCACCCAGTCGAAGATTGCGATCGGCTCGGGCGGCCTGTTTGGCAAGGGCTTCGGCAACGGATCGCAAAGCTCGCTCGACTATCTGCCCGAGCCGCACACTGACTTCGTCTTTGCGACAATGGCGGAGGAATGGGGGCTCGCAGGCGGTCTGTTCGTGCTGCTGATCTTTGGGCTCGTTCTGCGCTGGGGGCTGACCGTTGCGCGTGATGCCGAGGATCGGTTCTCGCGCCTGCTGGCGGGCGGCATGGTGGCGACGATCTTCTTTTATGCGGCGGTCAATCTGATGATGGTGATGGGCATGGCGCCGGTGGTTGGCATACCCTTGCCGTTCATGAGTCACGGTGGTTCGTCGATGCTGACCAACATGATTTGCGTGGGCACACTGATGATGGTGAACCGCTGGAATCGGCAGCCGCGGACAAACTATTAGCGAATGCCGAAGAAACCCCCTTTTCAAGCGCTGAACAATCGCTATTAGACGCCTCTCCGCGATTCGCGGTGACCGGAAAAACCGGTGTGGACGCATAGCTCAGTTGGTAGAGCAGCTGACTCTTAATCAGCGGGTCCTAGGTTCGAGCCCTAGTGCGTCCACCATTTTTTCACAATATATCAAGTGTTTAAGTCACTTCTCAGATGTGGCTTTTGGTCGGCTTCCCGCGCTAGGTAGCTTTCTAGGTAGCAGGTAAAATTTTCGCACGTCCTAATGCGGCGCGCGCTTCGCCGTTGCCTATCGAACGCGATGGTATGTGGATTTCTGTGGAAGCGTGCGGATGGTAGTGGAGGAGGGGCGCATAAATTTCTCTTATAATGTTGATATAGATATATCATTTTTTACTTTTCGAGAAAAATACCCCCACCGATACCCCCGCAGAAGCGATGCGATGAACCGTTACGATTGCACGACGAATCGGCGAAAAGCCTACAGTCTCTCATCGGACAATTCGCGGAGCACCTGAATGGATAGAGCCGCCAAAGGACTGGATCGCACGAAACCTGGCGCGGTTTGGGGCGGCACGTCATGGATTATGTCGGATCGCTCTTCGTCGTGCGAGAACTCGTCGCCGCGTTTCTGTTCGAACGTCGCGAGCCTTGCCTCACCGTCGATCGCGACCAGTTTGGATCGAAAGTTCAGATGCGCACCGTAGCGTTCGACGTGTTCCATCAGCGCGCGCACATAAATCGGCACGCCGAGCAGCACAGCACCGACCGTGTGGAACCGCACGTCGATGTCCTTGAGGACCCAAACCTGATCCTGCCATGGATCAACGGTTGCATTGTCATCCTGAATGAGACGCCCACTGGTCAGGATGATAGCCCGCACGAGCCTGGTTTCAGGCGTTCGAAACCCCGCCGGTAGCGCATTTCGGCTTGCGGTCACAGACTGATGCCCTGCAATCACATGTGGCCGGTGGCGATAAAGTTCTGATGCCAAGCCAGCGCCTCGCTTAGCAACGAAGGGGAATGCTTGCCGAAGGAATCGCGCAGTGCGCGCTCGTAATAGTCGGCCAGCCTGTCGCGATAGCGCGGGTGGACACAGGTCTCGATGATCAGGCAGGCGCGCTGCCTGGGCGCCAGTCCGCGCAGATCGGCAAGCCCCTGTTCGGTCACGATCACCTGCACGTCCTGGTTGATGTGATCGACGTGGCTGACCTGCGGCACGATCGTCGATATCGCCCCTCCCTTGGCCGTCGAAGGAGCCATGAAGATCGAGATATAGGCATTGCGGGCAAAGTCGCCCGAACCGCCGATGCCGTTCTGGATCGCCGAGCCCATGACGTGGGTGGAATTGACGTTGCCGTAGATGTCCGCCTCGATCATCCCGTTCATCGCGATGCAGCCCAGACGGCGGATCAGTTCGGGGTGATTGCTGATTTCCTGGGGGCGCAGGATAATCCGCTCGCGGTAGCGGTCCATGTCGGCATTCAGCGCATGCGCCGCCTCGGGGCTCAGCGAGAATGCCGTCGAGGATGCCATGCGCAGCTTACCCGAGGTGAGCAGGTCCAGCATTCCGTCCTGTAAGACCTCTGTATAGGCGGTCATGTTCTCGAACGGACTGTCGATCAGGCCGGTCAGCACGGCGTTGGCGATATTGCCGACGCCCGATTGTAGCGGTAGCAGATTTTCCGGCAGCCGCCCCTGCGCGACTTCATGCGCGAAGAATTCCATCAGGTGGCCAGCGATCCGCTGGGCGCAATCGTCGGCTGGCTTGAACGGCAGGTTGCGATCGGGCGTGTCGGTTTCGACAATAGCGACAACCCTGGCCGGATCGCAGCGGAAGGTGGGCTGGCCGATCCGGTCATCGGCGCGAACCAGAGGGATCGGCATGCGGTGCGGCGGCAGGGCCGTACCGTAATAGATGTCGTGCATCCCCTCCAGCGCCGGGTTCTGCCAGCGATTGACCTCGAGGATGACCTGCCCCGCCCGGTCCAGCCAGGTCTTGTTGTTCCCTACCGACGAGGCGGGGACCAGCGAGCCATCAGGCAGGATCGCCGTCACTTCGACAAGCGCCGTGTCCAGCGGACCGAAGAATCCCTGCCAGGCCATTGGCGCCACCTGGCTCAGATGCATGTCGAAATAGTTCATCTCGCCGCGATTGATCTGCTCGCGAGCAATCGGATCGGAATTGTAGGGCAAACGAAAATCGATGCCCTTGGCCTTGGCGAGTGCGCCGTCCAGTTCAGGCCCGGTCGAGGCGCCGGTCCACACGCTGATCGCGAACGGATCGCCGGCCGCGTGTGCCGCCTCGATCCGCCGCGCCAGCGCCTGCGGCACCGCCTTGGGATAGCCCGCGCCGGTAAAACCGCTCATTCCCACGGTCGTGCCCGGCGCGATCAGCGCCGCGGCCGCCTCGGCGTCCATCACCCGGGACTGGAGCAATGGATGGGCAATTCGTGAGGTCATCAATCTTGGGTCTCCATCGGGCCTGTCGGATTTAAGGGTGCCAATAGGGCCAACTTGGCATGGATCTGTGTAGACCTTGAATTGGAGCTCAGAGCGCGCTCTTCAATCGCTCATAGGAGGCGCGCAGTTCCTCGGCCAGCACCTCGATCGCCGACTTGATGTTCTGCCCGCTGTCATGAAGGCGCGCTTCGACCACGAAATGGTTCCATTTGGTTTCGGCTTCCTGCCATTCCTGCTGGGCTTCCATGCTGCCCAGATGGGCCTGCACCTTGGCCTCATCGCGCAACGTGGCGAGTTCCGGCTTCAGATTTTCCAATGCGCTCATCATCTTCCTCCTGTGCTGATTTTCGCTGGTCTAAATTTCAGATTGCCGCAGCCGGTCGATCGCGCGCGCGAGCTTTTCCCGAACCGTGCTGGCGGCTTTGACCAGTTCAGGATTGCTGATCGCCTGCATCGACGCCACCGGGTCAATTGCGGCGACTTCAACTTCGTCCGAACCTGACTGCTGCACGATGACATTGCAGGGCAGCATCAGGCCGACCTTGTCTTCCAGCTGCAGCGCCTCGTGTGCCAATGTCGGATTGCAGGCGCCAAGGATCGTATAGGGGCGGAAGTCGACGTCGATCTTGGATTTGAGGGTCTGCTGGATATCGATCCAGCTGATCACGCCGAACCCCTCCGTCTTCAGCGCAGCCTCTGCGCGCGCTGGCGTCATCGAAGGGGACCTTCAACCTGGCGGAAATATAGTAGCTCATCGCCTGCCTTCTCCTGTCGGGGTGCGGGTTTCGTCAGCTTGCCGCAACCGTAGTGATCACCGGCGTGCCCTCCAGCGTGCGCTGCACCGGGCAGCGGGACGCCACCGAGATCAACTTTTCCCGCTGCTCATCGGACAGGTCCTCGCCAATGACACGGATCGTCTTGGCGAAATGGTCCGTCTTCGCCGACTTCCCCTCGACCGTGCCCTTGGCATGCGTAAGGGTGACTTCCACGCGTTCGAGCGGCCAGTTCTGCTGACGGGCATACCAACGCACCGTCATGGCCGTGCATTCGCCCAGTGCTGCCAGCAACAGGTCGTAGGGCGCCGGTCCCAGGTCCCCGCCACCCTGTTCGACGGGCTCATCGCCGATGAGGTGATGGCCGGACACGTCGATGCTGACGGCAAAAGCACTTTCACCGGTCTCGACGATGTGCGCTGTTGTCGTGCCTGTACTCAAAGAACGTCTCCCCTCATGCCGTGGCCATGCTGGGACCATAACAGGTCATTTCTCGACCTGTCTGACAAAATGCCACTTGCTTGGCGTGAGGGTTGCCGGGGTCGAGAACAGTGCGGGCCTGCCGTCACAGGCGTTCTGGTTGAAATGCGCGCAGGTGCGGAAAATCCCCCTTTTGCAGGTATGCCTTTTCCGCAGGCGTCGATTGCCTATCGAGGATTTGTGTGCATGGCGGTGACAAACCAG
>DDFY01000012.1:74634-138513 GCA_002337385.1 Erythrobacter sp. UBA1916 | reverse complement strand
CAAATGTTCTGACGACGGACACATCGCAATGTGGCCAATGTTGTCCGCGAAGATGACGACAACTTCGGCTCGGTGTTGCAGTTCGCGGTCGAGGAACTCAAGGTCAACCACATAGTAGTCTGCGGGCACCGCGGCTGCGGTGGCGTGGAAGCGTCGATGGACCAAGGAACGACTGGCGCAATCGACCGATGGCTTGGCTCGGTGCGCGAAGTCAGCAAGCGGCACCGCGACGAGCTTGACGCCATCGCTGATCGCGAGAAAAAGCTAGACCGCTTGGTCGAACTCAATGTCCGCCATCAAATTAGGCAACTCTCGCAAACCCGCGTCCTGCGCGCCGCCCTTGACTGTGGCCGCGACATTGCAATTCACGGTCTGGTGTATGATCTGCACACGGGCTTGACGAGAGAGCTAAAAATTGAGCCTGAAGCGTCACCCGCATAGGCCCTCGGCCGTCAAGGGGAGGATTATGCCTCGTCTTGACCGCATGGTCAGACGTCCGGCTTCGCGCCAGATGCAGCACGATCATTCTGGCTCTTGTAGTACAGATAGGATTGAAGAATCCCGTCGAAGTCAGCAGTCATCATAGTTTCTCATGCTGTCAAACCTCTATGGTGGCTAGATATTTAGAAGATCCGGGAATGAGTCAATCGGAGGCGTGAGATCAACAACAGTTATCTAACGCCGTATGCTGAGCGAACAATTCTCCCAAATCCTACAAAAGGGCGCACCTTAGACGCAAAGGCAGGTGTCCACATCTGCACCGTGCTCGCCAATGGTTGATCGAGCGCTCCCTTTGCGGCCAGAGCCCAGAATTAGGGCGTATTGCAGAGTGACTGACGGTGAAGGCCGTTCAGTCGGTTTGGAAGTTTCTGCGAAACTTCGTAGCCAGAGGCTTCGATGCTGAGACCGCGCGCGCTCAACGCCGTAGCGGTCTGCGCCTTTCGCCAATCGTTGTGGCGGGCGAACATGATCTCGATGCGGTTGCGAGGTAAATGCAGGCTTGAGTCTCACGGAAACGGAACAGTTGGCTCCTTCGGAACAGGGATAACCGGGTCGAAAGTGGGGCACATCTTCGATTCCAATCCGGCCAAAGTACTTTCGATAGGAAAGAGCCGAAATCGGAAGATGACCGAGTTTGGGAAGCGCCTGGTTCCCTAGAAGCGAAGCGCATTGCTGAGTACCAAAAGCGTTGTGAAATATAGCCGATAATCGCCATATAGGCTAGATTCGTAATATGGGGTCACAGGTTCGAGTCCTGTAAGCGGCACCATGGCTTTCAGCAAAGAAACGCAGAGCTTGCTGTCAAAGGTGCTTTCGGCTGGTTGGGCGCTTGGGATGACTCAAGGGCAGCCTCAGTCGGTCGCACCGGCACCGCGACGCTCGCATGGAGACGGTTCAACCTGTGCGGTTATGAATTGCAGGAAGCACCCTTCGCCGTCGGCCCAGAGTCAACCTCTCACCTTTCGGAAGCCAATCAGCGAAAAGAACATTCGGTAACGGCGGTCAGCGGCTTCTTGATTGCGCGAGGCCATTGTCAAACGATCAATCCAGACAAGCATGCTCGCTCCTTCCGCGATCCCTGCTTGGCACTTGCTGCCTGTTGTCTTGTCAGTTCATAGGCCTGGCGAATTCCACACAGATCCCACCGAGAACCTCGCAAAAAGGCCTAGCGCCTGGTCAAGGTCGCGAACAGCGAGGCCAACGTGATCGACACCAAGGGTAAGGCAACCCGTCATGAGGTGCGCTTCTCCATGTTGGCGATTTCGCTCGCGGTCCATCGCTGGGTGATGTGCTGCGGACAGTTCCAGTCGAAGGCGAGCACGTCGATCAGAACAGCTCCTTCCGCCCCTCCGGTGAGGTTATCCGTTATCAGGGCTAGAACCTCGTCAGGATGGCTTTCGATTGAAATCCATTGCGCATATCCGACCACCTTGAGCCGGCGCTTTGCTACATAATCGACCAGGATAAGCGCGACCCTATTTGTCACAGCTAGGTTGCCAGCCGACATAAACTGTCGGTTGCCGCGATAATCCGCAAAGCCGATCCTGTTCGGGCCAATCTGCCGCAGGAAACCGGGTGATCCGCCGCGATGCTGGACATAGGGCCAGCCATCAGGGGTGATAGAGGCCATGTAGAAACTGTCGCGCGCAGCAAGGAAGGCGGCTTCTTCTTCCGTTACTAGATCCGGCTGACCATCGCTGCGGCTTTCCATCGCAGAATAGGCAGCGCGCGAACCGGATGCACGCTGCATGGCACGACCAACATCGCTCGACATCATCTTGAGGAAATTTGCTGTCATGCCCCGCAAGCTAAGTGCTTACGGACTGAATGATAATCCACTCTTGTTGGAGATCACTATTTCATAATATGAAGCAATCATGGACCGCTTCGAAGCTTTCACTGCCTTTGTCGCAGTAGCAGAGAATGGCAGCTTCGTCGGTGCGGCGCGGCAGCTCGGGCAAACGCCAGTCAAAGTGACACGCTCAATTGCGTGGCTCGAAGACCATCTTGGTGCACCTCTCTTCCATCGATCGACCCGGCATGTTGCGGTATCGCGCGAAGGGCAGGCGCTGCTCGAAAGGGTCCGTTCGCTGCTCCACGATGTGCGCGAAGCGGAACAGGTGGTGATGGGCAGCTCGGTGCAACCACAAGGGGAGCTTCAAATTACCGCGCCGGTAATGTTCGGCAGGCTCCACGTCATACCGGTGGTCACTAGCTTGATTGCCAAGCATCCCGATCTGGATGCTAAGATGTTGCTTTTCGATCGTAATGTTCGGCTGATCGAAGAGGGTATCGATGTCGCAGTGCGGATCGGCCATCTCTCAGATAGCAGCATGCTGGCCACACGACTGGGGAGCGTCGATCAGGTGCTGGTTGCCAGCCCGGACTACCTTGCAAAGCACGGTATTCCCCGCAAGGCAGAGGATCTCGCACAGCATCAATGCATTGGCGGATCAGGCGTCCGGTTGGACAATGTCTGGCGCTTTGGCACGGATGGCAAGGACCGCGTGCAGTTGGCCCCCAGACTGACAATCAACGATGTTGCAGCAACGATTGCCGCTGCCTGCGACGGGGCTGGTATCGCGAATGTCCTGAGTTATCAGGTTGCCGACCAGCTTCGGTCTGGTGCGCTTGTGCCTGTCATGGAAGACAGGATGCCCGAGCCACTGCCGCTACATGTTATCTATCCGCCGAGCCGCGGCGGCAATCTTGCCGTGCGTGCCTTTATTGCCGCCATGCAGGAGCGTGCTGTGCAGGAAGGGTGGCGGGACTGAGCCCGCACACCCTGACGCCAGCGGCGCGATCATTCCGGCAAGCGCAATAGTCAATTCAGATGAACGAGCATTCTTAGCTCAGGCGGTTCGATCTACCTCCGTGATGCACCGCGAACAGGCGATGCCCCCGCTTCGATACATCATGGAGAACCTCATAATGACGCGCAAATTTCTGACCACCATGGCTGCTTCTGCCGGCCTCTCGATTGCCGCGATGACGCTGGCAGGAACCCCTGCATTGGCCGTGATCGACAATTCGCCGGCTGCGGTGAACACCAACGAAGCAGGCATCGCCCTGCATGGCTTCGATCCGGTAGCTTACTTCACCGTAGGCCAGCCAACCCGGGGCTCTGCCAGCTTCACCGCTTTCCATGAAGGCGCCACCTACCGCTTTGCAAGCGCCGCAAATCGCGACCGCTTCAAAGCAAATCCGGCTGCATATGCCCCGCAGTTCGGCGGTTTCTGCGCCATGGGTGTGGCGCTGGAAAAGAAGCTCGATGGTGATCCAAACGTCTGGAAGATCGTTGATGGCAAGCTCTATCTGAACGTCAATCCCGACGTTGCGGTAGCCTGGAATCGCGACATCCCCGGCAACATCGCCAAGGCCAACGAGAACTGGCCCGAGATCCGACACGCGACCCCTCAGTCGCTGGGCTGATCGATTGCGGTGCGGCAGCGCGCCACAGCTACCTCCGCGCTCTCTGCCGCATCGCTTGCCTTCCCCTCCCATCAAAGGACCAAACCGATGAACCTTTCCCGTTCCGCATTTCTTGCCGGGGTCGTTGCCACGGCCATGACCGGCATCGTTGCCGATGCCTCGGCGCAAAGCAGGCCCGCGCGAGAGAAGTGCTATGGCATTTCGCTTGCCGGTTATAATGACTGCTCTGCCGGACCCGGCACGTCCTGCGCCGGCACCTCCAAGGTCGATTACGAAGGCGATGCCTGGAAGCTGGTACCGACTGGCACCTGCACGAAGACCAGGTCCCCGACTTCGCCGACCGGCTTCGGCCAACTCACTGCCTTCCGCGAAGTGCGGCGCTGAACAATGCGGCCCGTGGCAGCCCCCCCTCGATCGGCCAATTTGGCCCTGAACGCAGTAAGTCTGCCACGGGTTGCAGGCCTTGGCCTGCGCCCTGAACACGCCCGCTTCTGGCGCGGTGAAGATAGCGATGCCGCCCTGGAGATTGGCTTCGCCGAAATCCATGCGGAGAACTTCATGATGGATGGCGGGCCAGATCTGGCCCTGCTGGATGCGGTGGCCCAGAACTATCCCGTTTCCGTCCATGGCGTCGCCTTGTCGCTGGGCGGTGCCGAACGGCCCGACCAGGAGCATCTGCGCGCGCTCAAGAAAGTGCTGGCGCGGTGCAATGCTGCCTCGTTTTCCGAACACCTCGCCTGGTCAAGCTACGAAGGAACCTATTTCAACGACCTGCTGCCGCTGGCCTATACCGGCGCCGATCTGGCACGCGTGGCAGACAACATTGCTGAAACACAGGATTTTCTCGGTCGACCACTGCTGCTGGAGAACCCTGCCCTCTATTTATGTTTTGAGAACAGCGACTGGGACGAGATCGATTTCCTGATCGAGCTGACGAGACGCACCGGATGCGGCCTCCTGCTCGATATCAACAACGTCGTCGTCTCCGCTGCCAACCTGGGCTTCGATCCGCACAGCTACATTGCACGCTTCCCGTTGCACCTCGTGGGCGAGATTCATGTCGCCGGGCACGATGTGATCCATACTTCGGCCGGCAGCCCCTTGTTGATCGACGGCCATGGCACCCCGGTATCCGACCTGGTCTGGAGCCTGCTCGCAAGAGTTCTGGAGAGCGCGGGTCCACTGCCCGTCCTGCTTGAACGGGACAACGACATACCCCCCATCGCAGAGCTTCAGCCAGAGGTCTCCCGCATTCAGCAGCTGCTTTGCGAGGCAACGAATAAGCAGGAGGAACACCATGCCGTCGCAATCTGAGTTCGCAACTGCCCTTCTGGATCCAGCGCAACCAGTTCCTCACGGTGTGGCCGGTGAAGTCGAGCGCTTTGACATCTACCGCAACAACGTCGTCGTCAGCCTGACAACTGCACTCGCCCGCATATTTCCCGTGACGGTCCAAATGCTCGGTGAGGACTATTTTAGGGCACTCGCAGCAGAATTCGTGCGGCGTCACCCGCCGGCTGACCGGATGGTCGCGCTCTATGGCGCTGCCTTTCCAGGCTTTGTCGCAGGCTTTGAGCCCTTGAAGGACTATTTCTACCTTCCCGATCTTGCGCTTCTGGAATGGACACGACTGGTGGTCTGGCACTCGGCTGAGCGGCCGTTGATAGCCGCCGATCTGGCCGAGGATCTTGAAAAATTGCTGGCCAGCCAACTGACGCTTCAGCCTGCCGCGCAAATTCTCATTTCTGAATGGCCGGTTGCCAGCCTGTGGGAGGCTCATAAATCGGATGACTTCGTCTCGCCTGAGGTCTGGGACGGTGAAGCACTGGCGATCTTCCGCCGCGAGGCTCGCCTGATCCACGCGCCCATGCCGCCGCATTTTGCACGCTTCCTCCTGCAACTGGAACACTCTCCATCGCTTGGCGATGCCCTGGTTCAATTCGTCGAAGAAGACATCGCCGCAGATGCACTGCGCCTCACCATCAACCTGCTGCGTGCCGGGTGTCTGGTGCCGACGACGAACAACTATTGGTAACCGTTGAAGAAAAAGGAAAGTCCGATGACTAGTACACTTGCCCTGCACCTGCCCACCTCGAAAGCCGAGGGTGGCTTTCTCCCTGATTTGGCTAAGCTGGCCTTGCGGCTGGGTCTTGGCGGCATTTTCTGGTCGTCTGCGCGCACGAAAGTCGATGGCCTGCTGAGTGTCTCAGACAACACGATGTGGTTGTTCGAGGAAGAATATCGCGTGCCGCTGCTTTCGCCCGAAATTGCCGCCCATCTTGCAACCTATGGCGAGCACATCTTTCCCATCATGCTCGCTCTGGGGCTGGGAAGCCGGTTCGCAGCGCTGGCGCTGTTCGTGATGACGATGGTAATTCAGCTGTTCGTCTATCCCGATGCCCTGTTGTCCACGCATCTTGGGTGGTTGGCCCTGGCTGGCGCAGTGATGGTGTTTGGCCCGGGACGCCTTTCGATCGATCATCAGATCGTCAAAGGTCGGCAGGCTGGTGACGCATAATGGCGAAAGGGGAGCGCTGCACACGCTCCCCACCGCACGGATCAAAGGCCCAGTTCAGACAGGCCAGGGTGGTCATCAGGCCTGCGCCCCAGTGGCCAATGGAACAGGCGGTCCTCTTCGCGGATCGGCATTTCGTTGATGCTTGCATGGCGCCGTTGCATCAGGCCATCTTCGGCAAACTCCCAATTCTCGTTACCAAAGGCGCGGAACCAGTTCCCGCTGTCGTTGCGATATTCGTAGGCATAGCGAACAGCGATGCGATTTTCGCGAAAAGCCCAGAGTTCCTTGATCAGCCGGTAATCCAGCTCACTGGCCCATTTCCGGGTCAGAAAGGCTTCGATTTCATCGCGCCCTTGCGGAAACTCCACCCGGTTTCGCCATATGGTGTCCTGCGTGTAGGCAAGCGCCACTTTCGACGGATCGCAGCTGTTCCAGCCATCTTCGGCAAGGCGAACTTTCTCGCGTGCACTTTCCAGGCTGAAAGGTGGAAGAGGCGGTCTTGTCATGAGGTTTTCTCCAATGGTCCTAAGGGAAAAGGGGCGCCCGGGCCGATTGGGGTTTGGGGGCGTGATCGGCCCGGACGCGGGGACGCCGGTGCGATGAGGGAAAGACGCACCGCGTCGTAGGCTGCAAGACGATGGGACGGTTCGTTTGCTGCCCTGTGGAATTAGGCCAGCCGCCCGCCAGCGAGAACCTCGCTAACCGGCAAGAGATTGTTGCACGAGGTGGAATGATCGCGCAGCTTCGCGAACCGCCTGACCGAGGATGTTACTGATGGACAGATTTCATGCGATGCGGGTGTTCGTTCGCGTATCGGAAACCGGCAGTTTCGCAGGCGCTGCCCGCGATCTCAACATGAGCCCCCCTGCCGTGACCAGAGCGATCTCTGCGCTGGAAGATCTCGTCGGTGCGCGCTTGTTCGTTCGCACGACCCGCTCTGTTCAACTGACCGATGCAGGGCGCCGCTACTTTGAAGATTGCAAAAGAATTCTCGGCGACATTGCAGAGGCCGAGGCATCCGCGGCCGGCTCCTATGCGACACCGACCGGCACGCTGGCTATAACGGCATCGGTCATGTTTGGGCAGATCTACATTATGCCGATCGTTGCCGAGTTTCTCGACCTCTATCCGGAGCTGACGGTCCGCCTGATCTTCCTCGATCGCGTTGCGAACCTCGTCGACGAGGGCATAGACGTTGCAATCCGCATCGGACACCTTCCCGATTCCAGCCTCTCGGCCACCAGGGTGGGCAGCGTCCGTAGGGTCATTTGTGGCTCCCCCGACTACTTCAAGACACACGGTGTTCCGCGCGACCCGACGGAGCTGGCGGACCATCGCATCATCTCAGCAGTGACTGTCTGGCCGACGGATGAATGGCGGTTCGGGGGTGAGCACAAGCGGAGCATCAAGGTGAAGCCCGCCATCTACTGCAATTCCAACGCTGCCGTGATCGAGGCCGTGCGTGGCGGGCATGGCGTCAGCCGCCTGCTGTCCTACCAGATCGGGCCATGCCTGACCGAAGGGCTTTTGCTCACAGTCCTCAACGATTTCGAGGAAGAGCCGCTGCCGATCCACATCGTCCACCCGGAAGGAAGGCATGCCTCTGCCAAGGTCCGCAGCTTTGTCGACTTTGCGGCCAAGAGGCTGCGAGCCAACCGTCTGATCAACTGATCCAACCTTCCACTTGGCGGAATAATTCGTTGCCGTTTTCGGCGATTATCGATGCGTTCTGCAAGCCCTAGTTGCGTCTCCATCACATCCCGTGACCCCTAAAGGAGACGAAGTATGAGAATTTTCCCCTCGATCATTACCGCCGCCGTGGCCGCAACGGCCTTCACCTCTTATCCCGCGATGGCGGACACCTTCGATGGAGCTTACGTCGGCGCAAATGCAGGCTGGAGCCGCACCGAAATCGGCAACGGCATCGAAGGCATCGTTATCGAAGCAGAACTCACCCACGAAGCTGCAAGCTTTGGCGTTTACGCCGGTTACAACTACCGCGTTGCCGACAGCTTCGTGATTGGCGCCGAAGGCGGGTTCAGCCTTGAGGCCGAAGACAAGCTCTATGGCGAACTCAACGGGCAGGCGTTTGAAATCGACCCGCGCTACAGTTTTGATGTCGCAGCGCGCGCTGGTTTTATCGTTGGCGACAAGGCGCTGATTTTCGCCCGCGGCGGCTATGCCAACCAGCGCGTCCGCACGAGCCTCGCTGATGGCACATCGACCATCCGCACCAGCGAAAATCTCGACGGCTGGTCTGTTGGTGGCGGCGTGGAATATGCCGTGACTGATCACATCTCTGCCCGGACAGAATATCGCTACACCGACTTCGGTAGCTATGGCGACGAATATGAACGCCATCAGATCCTGGTCGGCCTGAGCTACAACTTCTGAACAGGGAGCGGCAGGGACCAGACCCAAACACGAGTTGGTCCCTGCCGCAATCAAAACGATGCTCGTACACATCGAATTGTCCCTTCGCAGGGCCATGCATCCGCTCTCGCGCCTGATCGGTGAATTGGAAGCGGTTTTGTTACAACTGGCTACGGGTGGATCATATGTCATGGCCGCGCTGCAATCGCTGCTGATCGTGGCATCCGCTGCCCGGCGTGGCATCTCGCGTTTTGGCGCAGAGGCCCCGCGATGAGTGACAGCACGCAGTTGAGCCCCAGGATCGTCATTCAGATAGTGCTCGCACTCGAGGATGGGCAGAGTGGCACATGGACTCAGGTCAGCCTGATCCGAAGGGCCAAGCGCATCGGTTTGAGCGAAGCAGAAATCGACGCGGCGCGCGACGGTCGGAGCTTCGAGGCCAAATCCTCCGCGGCAATCCGCTTGGCGAAGGCCGTGCTTGACCAGTCTGGCAATGATCTGATCGAGGCACGCGAACACGCAGCGGCATTTGGCCTGTGCTCGGTTGAAATCAGGCAGATCGAAAAGCTGGCGACAACACTGCGCTGATCCGTCCTTCCTGCAACTCGGACGCCTCCCGGACCATTGCGCTGCGCGAAAGAATGTCTTTCCCGGCGCCCCGATTATCGCCTGCCCCATCCACTCCTAGATCGGAACCACGCCGGGTGGTTGCCCGGTAAAATCGAACCACATGGAGTCTTCAATGTCCCGTATTGCTATCCCTGCCCGTGACGCCGTCCCCGCCGCTTCGCAGCCCCTGCTCGATGCTGTCGAGAAATCACTCGGTAGCGTTCCCAACCTGTTTCGATTGATCGCGCTCAGCCCGCTCGCGCTGGAGGCCTACCTCAGCCAGAACGCAGCTCTGGCACGAACCCTGAACGTAAAGACGCGCGAGCGGATCGCGCTGGCTGTCGCCCAGGTCAACGGCTGCGACTATTGCCTGTCAGCTCACAGCTATCTGGGCCTCAACCTCGCGCGCCTTGATGAAGAAGAGATCGCCCTCAATCGCAATGGCCAGTCAAACGATCCGAAAGCGCAGGCCGCCGTTTCCTTCGCCAACAAGGTTGCGCGCGAACGCGGCCGCGTCACCACGTCCGATGTCACTGCCCTGCACGATGCGGGCTACGATGACGCCCAGATCATCGAAATCGTTGCTCTGGTCGCAGAGAATGTGTTCACCAACTTCCTGAACAACGTTGCACAAACCGATATCGACTTCCCGGCTGTTTCAGCGTCTGAATTGCCCGCAATGGCATGATCGCTTGCCGGCGGGCGGTAGAATTTCCGTCCGCCGGTATTCGCTAGAGTCTGGACAGGAACCAACGGGCAGACCGGGCAATAGGCTCAGGCGCTTTGCGTGCCCTACGTCGGCATCTGAATAGCGAGAATCTCGATCGCATCGGGCTTGTTGGCAAAATCGAGCAGGTCCCCCACCTCGCCGCCCATCATTGCCCGACACAGCGGTGCCGAGAATGCCAGCAAGCCCGCTGCCGGATCAGCCTCGTCATTTCCCACGATGGTGATCGTCCGGTTCTGGTCATTGAGCGCGAACGTCACGGTAGTGCCGAAGGCAACCCGGCTCCCGTCGGGCTCAACCATGAGTTCGGCGGTTGCCTAGCGTGTGTGCCAATAGCGCAGATCGCGCTTGCGGGCGGCGATCTCGGTTTCGTCCGACAAACCTGCGAGCGCCGCTTCCAGTTCGGCGACCTTGGCATGAATCTGCGCAAGCCCTCGCGCAGTGACCAGATTGGGACCGGGCGGAATGGGCAGCTCGAACTTGGGCTCGAGGTGTTCATCATCGCCCTCGCGGCGGAATGCAACGCTCATGGCTGTTCCTCATCCTCAATCACCCAGTCAGCAAGATCGGGATCGGTTGCCATCAATCCAAGACCATGAGCGATCGAGGTGAGCTCATTGCCCTGCGCAATCCGGCCCTCGCCAAAGCGCTGCACGAACAGCCTGCGCACCGCTGGAATCAGGGAAGAGCCGCCAGTCACGAACACGTGATCGATGTCGTCAGCGGCAAGGCCCGCCTGATCCAGCGCAGTGTCGACTGTCTGTGCAATGCGCTGCAGGTCTGGCGCGATCCAGCCTTCGAATTCCTCGCGGCTGACTTCCGCCTCAATCGCAAGGCCCGGTGCCTCAAAGACGAACCCGGCCTGCGTCTCGCTCGAAAGCGTGCGCTTTACCTGCCCGACAGCCTCATAAAGCGCATGTCCCAACTCGCCCTCGATAACCGCGATCATGCGCGCGATCGCATCGGGATCGGTGGCACTACGCTGCAATTGCGCCAGTTCATTGAGGGTGCGCCGGTTGCGCATCAGGGCAAGGCGCGACCAGTCGCCGAAGTCGACATAATGCCCAGCCGGAATCTCCAGCACCTTGTCGAACGAGCGATAGGTGCTGCCCTTCCCCAACATGGGCAGCACGAGGTGGTCCATGATCCGATAGTCGAACGTGTCTCCGGCAATGCCGATGCCGGCCGAGCCCAGCGGTGTGCAGCGCCGCGCCGTGCCCCGTTCAGCAACGCGCACGATAGAGAAATCGCTGGTTCCGCCGCCGAAATCCGCCACCAGCAGGTTGGCGGGACCTTCGAGGCGCGAGGCAAAGCTATAGGCCGCACCGATCGGCTCGTAGACGTAGTGGATCTGGCGCCCGAGCATGGCGAACATCGCGTCATACCGGGTGCGAGCCAGAGCAGGATCCGGCCGCGCGCCAACATAGCGCACCGGGCGGCCGACCACGATCCGCTCGGGCAGATCGTCCAGCGCGTTGCCCGCATGTGCCAGCAGATGGGTCAGGAATATCTGCCCCAGCTCCTCGAACCGCAGCCGCTTGTCGAACAGGCTGGCGCTTTCGAACAGGCTGGCGCTTTCGAACAGGGAATTTGCGGCGAGCGACTTGAAAGACTGGAGGAAGCGGCTGCCCTCGGGAAAATCGAGAAATTCGGCGATGGCCCAAGGGCCGGCCTCATGCCCCAAGCCGCCACGTATTGCATCGTCCTGCCAGAAACACAGCGCGGAGCGAAATACGTCCGAGGGACCGCCCGGCGCGGCAAATTCGACCAGCGCCGTGCTCCCGTCGTAGCGGGTGCTTGCGATGACGGAGTTGGTCGTCCCGAAGTCGATCCCGAGGGCACGTGCGGCGGGCTTAGGGTCAGTCATCGTCACCTATCCTATCTAACGCGCAGTAAGCCGGTGGCGCGTGTGGCCTTTGGCTATGCCTCGGACTTGAGCGTTACCCACACTTCTACCGGAGCGATGAATTTGCCCGGCGCGGGCTTGCCCACGTCAATGCGCTCGGCGGTGACCAGTTCACCGCTTTCCAGGTTAAAACTGGCCCAGGGTTTCGGCATGCGACCGAAGGACATCTTCTGGATCGGGCGGCCGGTGGCGGTGTTCATGATCGTTGCAAGGATACTCATGCGCCGCCGATACGGCCCGTGCGCTGGTAATGTCCAGTGCCGCAGGCCGGGTATCGCCAACCGCGTCTGAGCCGTCTCTGGATGGTCAGCTTCCACCGCGACATGGGCGAAGGTGGCTGACGTGATATCCGCCAGTCTCGCGCCTCACCCGAAGGTTGCCCGCGTGACCTGTGCCAAGGGCCTGCGCGGGAAAGCGAAGTAGCCGCTTCTCACCTTGGCCGGTCTCGGTCGTTCCTGCTTTTCGCGACTTTTGTCTGAATCGCGAAATCGATTGGCCGATCTGACAAGCGCCAGATCGCGACGCACGCTGTACGAGACCCTTAATTGTTAATGCGAGGCGTTCGCACTAATTGGAAAAGGGGTTTCAATGTTCGGGGTAACGGGTTTCGTCGGAAGGCGTTCTGGTCGTTTGCAAGGTCTTGGTGACGGACATGGGCGAACGATTGCCAGAAGTGCGGGGTCCCTCGTCGCATGCGCGATCATCACAGCGAGTAGCGCAGCCCAGGCAGAGTCAGGCGATCGACGGGATAATGCGGAGACGAACACGGGCGACACCGTCATCATCGTCACCGGCGTGCAGGAGGGCCAGACCACGGAAGACTCCGGCTCCTATACCACGCGCTCAACCGGCGCCGCGCTCGGCCTGCCGCTGAAGCCGAGGGAAATCCCGCAGGCGGTTACGGTCATCACCAGCCAGAACATGGAGGACCAGAACCTTACAAGTCTCGACTCCGTGCTGCAAAGCGCGCCGGGCGTGACGCGCAACTACATCGATTCCGAACGCGTGAGATATTCGTCGCGCGGATTTGGCGTCGACAACATCATGTATGACGGGGTGGTGAGTTCGCTCGATAACGGCATCGGGTTCATCGACACTGCGCTCTATGATCGCGTCGAGGTCGTGAGAGGCGCAACCGGGCTTCTAACCGGCTCCGGCAATCCCTCGGCCTCGATCAATCTAATCCGCAAACGCCCCAAGAATGACTTCGCCATCGCCGCATCAGCGCTGGCAGGATCATGGGAGAACTATCGCGGCACGCTCGATGTGTCCGCGCCGCTCACCAGTAGCGGCAGCATCCGCGCACGCCTCATCGGCGTCTATCAGGATCAGGAATCCTATCTCGACTTCTACCGCAAGAAGAAGGCCATCGGCTATGGTGTGGTCGAGGCCGATCTGACCGATCATACGATCCTGACCGCGGGCTTCGAATATCAGCACAATGAGCCGAAGGGCTCGTCCTGGGGCGCTGCCCCGCTCTTCTACAGCGACGGCTCGCTGACGACCGATCTGCGCAGTTCCGCAAGCCTGTCGCCGCCATGGACCTATTTTGAGGTCGAATCCCAGACGGCCTTCGTCAACCTGTCTCACGAGTTCGCCAATGGCTGGAAATTCAAGAGCGCCCTCACCCACTCGCAGCTGGACTCCGACGCGGAGCTGTTTGCGCTGACGGGTGTCGATCCTACCAATCCCCGGCGGACGATCGGCTTTTATCCCGATCGGCAGTCGGGTTTCTCCAGCGTCCCGGTGATGGGGGCTGGCACGAAGTTCCGCAGCAAGACCAAGCAGGATACGCTGGACTTGCAAACCAACGGGCCGATCCAGCTTTTCGGCAGAGAGCACCAGTTGATTGTCGGCACCACCCTCTCGTGGATGAAACGGAACTCGCCGGGGTCCCGCCTCTCCACCAACCTCTATTTTCCGTTCTCGGCGACGCCCGCGCCATCGCTTGACCAGGTGGGCGAGATTCCGCGCCTCGACTTCGAGAACAACGCCCGCCAGTGGGCTGCGGCCTCGACCGTCAAGACCAGGAAATACGGGGTCTATGCAGCGGCCCGCCTGTCACCCACGGATGACCTCAAGGTCATTCTTGGCGGCCGGTTCAATCGCTATGAGCTGGATGAGGACGAGGTCGGGTCGGACAGTCTTCGGTATCGGCAGAACAGGTTCACGCCCTATGTCGGCGCGACATATGACGTGACCCGGAACTTCACGCTGTTCGCGAGCTATACCGAGATATTCAAGCCGCAACCCGACCGGCGCGACCGCAACGGCAACATCCTAAAACCGACCAGAGGCAATAGCCGGGAAGTCGGCATCAAGGGCGAGTTCCTTGGCGGCGATCTCAACCTCTCGCTGACCCTGTTCGACACGCGGCTGGACCAACTAGCGCAGCAGGATATCGGCTTCATCGACCCGAACAATCCGCTGAGCACCGCCTATATCGCGGTCGACGGGACCAAGACCCGAGGGTTCGACCTTGAAGCAAACGGCGAGATTCTGCCGGGCTGGAATGTGTCAGGCGGCTTCACCTTGCTGAAGAGCGAAGCGCCCGACGGCGAACGCATCAACCCACAGGAACCTCGCAAGACGCTCAAGTTCTTCACCAGCTATCGCCTGCCCGGAGCATTGGACGGACTGACGATTGGTGGCGGCATCCACTGGCAAAGCGATATCGAGTTCAATGGGATCAACCGGCCCGATGGTCAGGGCGGCATCCTGACGGACCAGACGGTCGTGCAAGGAAGCTATGCGCTGGTGAATGCCCTTGCTCGCTATGCCTTCAGCGACCGTCTGTCTGCTTCGGTGAACGTCAATAACCTGTTCGACAAGCGGTATTGGATGCGAGCCGGATTCTATGACACGGCCGCCGTAGGAGCACCGCGCAACGCCATGTTTACCGTGAACTTGCGGTACTAAAGCCGTCGCAGGCGCCTTGTGCGGCGGGGCCGGCCCAATGCGGTCGGTCCCGCCGCAAGTTAGTTTCCAGCGGTCATAAGCTTTGGCCTAGTTCGGGCATTTCGCGAGCGTGATCGAGTGCGGCAGAAATGGTCCGATGAAACAGGAAGAGGTCGGCCGCAGAAAGCGCGGAGGCCGAGGCATCGAGTAGCAGGTCGAGCGCTGGAGCAAGCTTGAGCGGCCAGCGATCGGCGCCCAGCTGAGGCACGGAACGCTGCCGCTGACGACGCGCGATTTCGCCAAGAAGAAGGATCTCACCCGACGAGACGAAGGGAGAGCCGATGCCGTGAAGGTGCACCGCAGGCAACATCCGCGGCAACAGGGCGACCACAGCGGCCAGCGCCGATATTCCCTCTTCTTCAATGCCGGCCCGGCGCAGCAGATCCTCGCCCGAAGATGGCCCGGGCACCGGCGCTGCCAACAGGCGCATCGCCTTGATGATCAGACGCTCATGGTAATGCCGCGCCCTCATGCTCGTTGGCTTGGCGTGCATCACGGCAGCCGGGGCGAAATGCGGGTTGAAGCAGTTCGGCTCATCACATTGTGTCCTGTTGGTCGCCGATTGGATTTGGCGGCACACGCAACTCAGGCGCACTGCAAAACTAAGACAGCTTCCCCCTTACAGCATCACCCTCGCCAGCCAGTTGCTTTCGCGATTCTGCCAAATTTGGCCCCTCCGGCCCCGTCCTCTTCGCTTCCGCCAAGCCATGGCTAGGTATGGCGGTATCTCGAAACTCTTTGGCGGTTTTGCACAAGGTGCCTGCCGGAAAACCGCTCTATTGGCTTATTGCAATCAATTCGCGTTTTCAAAGCCAGGGGCACGGAGTTTCTTTGATCGGGCAGATAGCAGGGGCGTTCGGGATGGCGGCGTGTATTGCGTCGGTCCTGTTGCTGCGGACAGCGTGGCGCGGTGCAGGAGTGCGGCGCAAACGATGCGCGGCAGGCGGGTGGCTGATGCTCATCCCCGCCGCTGCCCTTTTTGCTGTGTGGCTCGGGGTGGTCGTCGGCCTCGCTGCGGTTCTGCTGGCTTTCAGCCTGTGTGCGATGGTGGTGGTCAAATTCGGTGAAGAGCGTCGGCCCGCCCGGCTATCGCGGCCACGCGTCAAAGAAGGAACAGCGCGCGAGCCCGACGAACCACGCCAAACGCGCTGGCGCGGCTGGGCGAGAGGCGTGGCAGCACTCCTTCTCACCGCGATCACCGCCAACGCGATCGGCGCGGCGGTGGCTGGCATCGCGCCGGGGGCGCAGGCCGACCGCTTCGCCGCAGCCGTCGTTATCGTGCCGCTGCTCTGGGCATGTCTCATCATCTGGATGCTGAGTGACCGCGTGATGCTGCGCCCCGTCCTCGGCATGACCGGCGCATCCGTCATCGCTGGTGCTGTTATTGCCTGGACCTTGTTGTCATGACCAATCCCCTCCGCCCCGCAAGGCGTAAACCACTGTTTTCCAAAGGCTGGGTCAGCGCCTTGCTGGCGGGGCATTCCGCGCTGGGCTTGGCGTTCAGTGTGGCGATCTACCTTATCTGCCTGACGGGCAGCGTCGTGGTGTTCGTGCAGGAGCTGGAACGCTGGGAACAGCCCACCGCCCCGAGGGTGGTCTCCGTTACGCCCGAGGTGATTGACGAGGGGCTGGCTGCGCTGCGCGAAATGGGGCCGAAAGACGCAGCACAATCGGTTTCGGCGGCCCTCCCCTCGGCCTCCAATCCGCATTTCGTGCTTTCTGCAAGGAGTCGTGATCGCATGAACAGCGGGAGCTGGTTCGCCGATGCATCGGGCCAGCCGGTGCTGAAGGTGCGCCACGATGTCAGCGACTTTCTGGTGGGCCTGCATGTCGATCTTCACCTCCCCTATGGCATTGGCACAGTGATCGTGGGGCTGGCGGGAATGGCTCTGCTGGCGCTGGTGATTTCGGGCATTCTTGCCCATCCGCGCATCATCAAAGACGCCTTCCGGCTCCGCAGCGGCGGGTCTGCGCGGCTGAGCCAGGCCGACCTTCATAACCGCATGGGCACCTGGGGCCTGCCCTTTCACCTCATCATGGCCTTCACTGCGGCTTTCCTCGGCGTCTTCCTCATCGTTTTGGGCAGTGTCGCTGCGACCACCTATCAGGGGGACATGACCAAGGCCTTTTCCGAGTTTGCGGGGCCTTCCGCCCGAGGGGAGCCTGACGCGCCGCGCACCGATCCGGTTCCGCCGAGCGCGCCGTTCATCGCCGCAGCGACCGCAGCCGCTCCCGGCTTTGCGCTCCAGTCGGTCTCCATCCAGCAGCCGGGAGCCAAGGGCCAGCGGATCGGGATCGGCCTGCGCGATCCGCGCGGCCTCCCTCTCAGAGAAAGCGTTATTTACGACAGCAAGGGCAACAAGGTCTTCGCTTCCGACGTCGCCGAGCGGTCGTTCGCCCAGCAGATGATATTCGCGATTCAGCCGCTTCACTTTGGCTGGTTTGGCGGGATCTTCGTCAAGCTTGCCTACGGCCTTCTCGGCCTGTCGATGTGCTGCATCACGGCGACCGGGTTTCAGATCTGGTTGATCCGTCGACGCGACAAGGGACGCCCCGCGCCGATCATGGAGCGGCTGTGGACAGCTACCATCTGGGGGCAACCGTTGGCGCTTACGCTTGCGGCGATTCCGTCGCTTGCAGTGGACGCGAAGGAGGCACCACTGCTCGGTTGGGCTGCGGGCACAGCGGCGGCCTATGCCTTGGCGTGTTTGCCCTCGATGCAAGATCGTCTGGCTGTCAGCCTGCGCGCAGCGACAGCGGTGGCGCTCGCAGGACTGGCCTTGGTCCATGCCGCGATCAGCGCCGCAAGTGGCCTTTCCGCCGTCGATCCGATGAGCTGGGCGGTCGACGCCGCGCTGCTCCTGATCGCCTTCCTTGTCGCCCGGCCGATGCTCAAGTTCAGGCGTTCTGTTGTCGCAATTCCTTCATGCAGTTAAGAATCATTCGCATTTTTGAGGTTTTTCTGGCAAATGGAAGTCTGCCCCCTCTGGACCAGAACGATGCAAAACAACGACTACGAGGATTTTGAACCGGCAGAGGTTCCTCGGCCCGTTTCGGCGGTGGGTATGGAGCTTTTCACCGATGGCTTGGAGCAGCCGCCGCATCGGCATCGCGAAGCACAACTTATCCTGGCGGTCCGCGGCCTCATCACCTGCGAGGTGGCGCACGGTTTGTGGATGGTGCCACGGCAGTGCGCATTGTGGATCCCCGGCGACACCGAGCACAGCGTGCGCTGTGCTGGCGATCTTGAAGTCTACACACTCTTCATTGACCCCGAGCTTGCCTGCAATCTGCCTGCGGAGTGCAGCACCTTCTCGACTGGTCCGTTGCTGCACCAACTGCTGATCGCTGTGACCCGCCTCCCCCGGCTATATGATGCCGAAGGCGCTGACGGTCGCCTTATTCAGACCATGCTCGACCAGCTCGAGCGCGCACCAATGGGAAATCTCCACCTGCCAATGCCGACGGACCCGCGATTGAGAACCATCGCCCAGGCCCTGTCGTCAGACCCCGCCAATCGCACGACCATCGGGGAATGGGCGCGGATCGTCGCCATGAGCGAGCGCAGCCTGTTCAGGCTCATCATGAGCCAGATCGGCATGAACTTCGGGCGGTGGCGCCAGCAGTTCCAGGTGATGTTCGCAATCGAGCGCCTGACTGAAGGTGCATCGGTGCAGACCGTCTCGTTCGATCTGGGGTATGAAAGTGCGAGCACCTTCATCACGATGTTCAAGAAAGTTATGGGGCAGCCACCGGGGCAATTCCTCGCCGCGCGGCGGAACGCGGTTTGCTCGGCGACGCCGCAGCAAAGCAAGCCCCAGGTGATAACCACGATGATCGAGGCTCGCCGGGCGCTGGGGCTTTGATGCGCGGCCCTGCCGCATCGGGCCGACCGAGTGGCGGCTAATCAGGCGGCCACGATCCGCTGCGTTCCCTTCCGAACTTTCATCCGATGAATGCCGTTGGTCTCGACCGAGCGAACATAGCGAGCAGGTACGAACAGCCATTCCGTTGTGAGACTGTCAGCCTGCACGTCCAGAACCATATAGCCGCGCTGGCTGGTGTCGCACCATTTGAGCTCGGGACACGCGCCGAGGAAGCTGTTGGCTATCGCGGCGGGATTGCCGTCTGTGCGCTTGTCCAGCCCCAGTGAGGAGACACCCTGTACGGCGAACTCCACACCGACTGGCTGGCCTTCGTGCTCAAGCTCGAACGCCCAGGCATTGTGGCTGTCGCCGCTCAGTACGACCAGATCGGCTGCCGAGGTGCGCGCCGCATCGAACAGGCGAGAGCGGGCAGCGGGATAACCATCCCATTTGTCCATGCTGTAGGGCAGGTCGACCTCAGCCAGCCGTGCGCCAAGCGCCATCTCCGCGAGGTCGTCAGGGTCAGGCTGCGTGCCCGGCGCGAACCAGGAGGAGGAGAAGTCGCTCGGCATCCGCATCTGGCCCATGATGACCTGCTGGGCGACAATCTGCCACTTCACTCCCGATGCTGTCGATTCCGATAGCCCGCGTGCCAGCCATCGCTCTTGCTCGTCGCCCAGCATCGTCCGGGACTGGTCGGCCAACGGTCCGTCGCGAAAGGCGATGGCGGCAGCCTCGAAGTCGTCGGAGTTCTGCGCGAACCACTCTTCCAGATCGAGCTGGCGGGAGCGTGCCAGAAGACGGGTTTCGAGCCGGAAGATCGTCGCGAGGTTGCCGAGGTCGTACCGCGTATAGGGATTGGGCCGCATGGGCAGCCATTCGTGGAATGCGCGCACACCCGCCGCCATGCGGGCGCGATAAGGGCCCTCGCTCGCTTCGTCATGATTGGCCGCCCCGTCGACCCAGCTGTTGTTCACCGTCTCGTGGTCATCCCACATGGCTATCATCGGGAAACGCCGGTGAAGCTCCTGCAAGGCGGGATCGTTGCGGTAGCTGGCGTAACGGCGGCGATAGTCCTCCAGGCTCACGGTCTCGTGCGCCGGCTCGATCCCCCGTGCCTCGGCCATGCCCTCGACCGCGTCCGAGCGCGTGAGCTTCGATTCGTAGATGTAGTCGCCGAGATGGATCAGCAGGTCGATATCGTCGCGCTCCGCCGCATGGGCATAGGCGTTGAACCACCCCGAGGTGGCATTGGCGCACGAGAAGACCGCGATCCTGAAGCTATCCAGCGGCCCATCGGGAAGCGTTCGGGTGCGGCCGGTGGGCGAGAGATCGCCGTTCTGCGCCCGGAAGCGGTAATAGTACCAGCGCCCCGGTGACAGGTCCTGCGGCCGGATATGAACGCAATAGTCGGTATCGCCTCCCGCCAGCGCTGCACCGCTCCAGAGGAT
This sequence comes from Erythrobacter sp. UBA1916, assembly GCA_002337385.1. Lineage (GTDB taxonomy): Bacteria > Pseudomonadota > Alphaproteobacteria > Sphingomonadales > Sphingomonadaceae > Alteraurantiacibacter. The sequence continues at coordinate 118,172 of DDFY01000012.1, read as the reverse complement.
GTTCGCGAACTCCTCGTCGCTAGCGACTTCGGCCTGCACCCATGTCGGCTCCTGGCTGGGGCCTACATAACGAGTCCAGAGTGTGATGCCGTGCTGATCGGGATCGCCGCTGGCGACCGAATGCGTGAAACCGGATGGCGGCGCCGCAACCAGTTCGGCAGGCAGCATCAAAGCTGACCCGAGCGCCGAGGCACGCAGCAACGACCGGCGGGAAATGGCAAGCGGAGCGATGAGCGAGCGTGTCATGCGCGTCGGCTACCAAGCTTGGATGACAATTTCGGGGCCGCTCGCAGGCCAACCGCCGCGGCGCTTTACCCACCTGAAACGTGACACTCCCCGCGCCGATTGTAACAAAAAGCCACCAAAAGCATCATCGCACCGTCAAGCAGAGTTCCTAACGGCCCCCCAACACGATTCAGCTCTCAAACAGAATCCAAGGAGGTCGTCATGAGGTTCCGCCATTCTGCCCTTTCGGGCAGCCGTTTTTCTATTGTCCGCGCCGCCCTGCTCGCCTGCGTCTGCCTTCCAGGCACCGCGCTTGCAGGCGATCTCAATGGTGTCGTGAACAGCACCAACCTCGAGCGCCCCGTTCGCGGCGCACAGGTGACGCTTCTCGAAACCGGCCAGTCGGTCTCCACCGACCAGAACGGCCGCTATTCCATGCTTGGCCTGAATCCCGGCACCTACACGCTCCGCGTAGTGCAGCCCGGCTACTCACCTTTCGAGACGCAGGTTACCGTACCCGAGACCGGCGCGGTCTCGGCCAATGCCACTATCGCTCTCGCCGAGGAAGGCGACATGATCCTGGTGACGGGCGCCCGCACTTCGCGCCTGCTCTCGATCGAGCGCAAGCGCGCTCTTTCGGTGGTGGCGGACATCGTCTCCTCAGACGGTATCGGCAAGCTGCCCGACTACAACACCGCAGAAGCCCTCCAGCGTCTGCCGGGTATCTCGGTGGAAATCGACCAGAGCGAGCCGCGCTATGTCGTCATTCGCGGCGTTGACCCCAATCTCAACCAGGTCACCATCGACGGCAATATCGTCGGCATTCCCGAGGCCGAAGGGCGCCGCGTCGCACTCGACACCATCCCTTCGGACCTCGTCGCTGCGATCGAAGTCGTGAAGACGGTCACGCCCGACTACGACGCCAATGCGATCGGCGGTTCGATCAATATCGTCACGCCTACCGCGTTCGACCAAGCGGGGCCTTTCACCTATATTTCCGGTCGCGGAATGTACGGGGAAATGGCCGACAAGCTGGGCTTCGGTGCCAGTGCCACGCATGGGCAGACATTTGGCTCCAACGACGAATTCGGCGTGGTCGCAGGGGCCAGCTATTCCAAGCGCTTCATCAACAGCCAGCTCGTCGACCCGCTAAGCTGGGAAGAGGTCGATGACGGCTTCTTCGCTCCTACCGGCATGCGCTTTTACGACTATTCGATCATGCGCGAACGCATCGGTGGGATCCTCAATCTCGACTGGCGGCCGAGCAGCGACATGCGCGTATATGTGCGCAACATCTATAACGAGTTCACCGACCACGAAGGCCGCGACCAGTTCGATTACGACATGTATCGCGGAGATGCCGTATTCCCCGCTGCCGGTCAGGTAACCTACGATTCCGGCCGTGCCAGCCGCGAGTTCCGCCAGAACAATCAGACTCAGAAGCTGTTCAATATCTCCCCGGGCGCGGAACTGCGCTTCGGCAATGTCGATCTGGCGCTCAACTACACCTATGCCCATGCCGAAGAGCACACCCCCGTGCGCGACGACATCGAATTCCGTACCGGCAGCAAGGTGATTTCGACCATCCAGGTGGGTGACGGACTGCCCTATTTCGTCGACAGCGACGAGCGGCTCTACGATCCCGCATTCTACCCGCTGCGCCGCATCCGCCTGCGCCGCGAGACCATTGACGAGGACCTGCACGCCGCCAAGGCCGACCTCACGTTCCACTTCTCCAATGCCAGCGACAGCTTCATCAAGACGGGCGTGAAGTTCATCGACCGGACCAAGGACCGCGACAACTATCAGGAGCAGTGGGAACCGACCCAGGACGTGACCTTCGCCGATACCGGACAAGCGCTGCCCGAGATCGACGGCTATTACGACGGCCGCTATCGCTTCGGCCCGGCGATGGATTATTCCGGGGTGCTGGATTACTTCTTCGTCCAGAACCCCGGCCTGCTTGAACTCGACGAGGAGAAGACCGGCTTCAACGACCGGGCTTCAGACTACCATATCAACGAGAAGATCTATGCCGGCTACGTGATGGCCAGCCTGGAGCTGGGCGACCTGACCGCAGTGGGCGGCGTCCGCGTCGAACATACCAAGGGCCGCTACAACGCCTTTGCCATCCGCGATACGGACGGCGATGGCGACATCGAGCTGTCCGACATCACGCCGCTGAGCTTCGACAAGGACTACACCCATATCCTGCCCAGCCTGGTGCTGAACTATCGCCCCCAGCCCGAACTGGCATTTCGCGCTGCCTGGACCAATACGATCGGCCGCCCGAACTATTCCGATACCGTGCCCACCTTCGAGGAGGAGGACGGCGAAGGCGAAGCGGGCAATCCCAATCTCGAACCCTACAGCTCGATGGGCTTCGATCTTTCGGCCGAATATTATCCCGATGTGGAAAGCGTGTTCTCGGTCGCGATGTTCTACAAGCGGATCAAGAACCCGATCTACGGCCAGCGCATCCTCGACACCACCTTCGCCGGGGTGGACCTGATCACCCTGTCGCAGCCGCAGAACGCAGATAGCGGCGAGCTGTTCGGCGTCGAGGCCAATGTCGTGCGCCGCTTCAGCTTCCTGCCCGCGCCGCTCGACGGGCTGGGCGTATCGGCCAACGTCACCTTCGTGGACAGCAACGTGACCGTACCGGGCCGCACCGACGAGCTGCCGTTCTTCCGCCAGTCGAAGTGGCTCGCGGGCGGTGCGCTGTTCTACGAGAAGGGGCCGATCGAGGCGCGCGTCGCGGTCAACTATCGGGACGCCTACCTCATCGGCGTCGGCTCCAGTGCACAAAGCGACGCCTACAGCGCGCCGCGCACCGTGTTCGACGCCCGGCTGGGCTATCGTATCATGGAGGGCCTAGAAGTGTTCGGTTCGGTCTCGAACATCGGTGCAGAGCCGCTGCAAGAATACCAGTCCGTCCCCCAGCGCGTCATTGCCCGCGAGGCCTATGGCGCGAATTTCGACTTCGGCTTCAGCGCGAGCTTCTGATGTCGATGTTCAAACCTTGCACGGTAGCGCGTTCGGCTCAGGCCGGGCGCGCTACCGGGAGAGCGAGCATGCTCGGCCTTGCGCTGGCCGGGCTGCTCGCCGCAGCGCTGCCAGCTTCGCTTGCAGCGCAGGGGCTGCGTCAGGAATCCGGGTCCGTCGCTGCAGACGTTCCGCTCCTGCAGGCCGAGACGCTCGCTGTCTGGGAAGCGCCGGAGGCGGATCAGGGCGTCGCCGTCGACGAAGATCATTTCTATGCGGTCGATAATTCGGTCATCGCAAAATATTCGCTGACCGATGGTGCGCTCGTGGCGAAGTGGGAAGGCGATCCCGAAAGGATCGCACACCTCAACAGCTGCTATGCCGAACAAGGAAAGCTCTGGTGCGCCAACTCGAACTATCCGGCAGCACCGATGGGCTCCTCGGTCGAAGTCTTCGATACTGGCACCCTGGAGCATGTGGCCAGCCACAGCCTCGGCATGACGGAGGAAGGCTCGCTGACCTGGTTTGCGCCGATGGGCAACGGCTTCCTGGCGGCCTTCGCGCATTACGATCGGCGCGGCGCGGAGTATAAGGACCATCGCTATTCTGCGCTTGTCACCTTCGACAAGGAATGGCGGCGCACCGGCGGGTGGATGTTTCCGCCCTCGATAACAGAGCGCATGGCGCCCCACGCGGCGTCAGGCGGCGCGATCGGGCATGATGGCAGGCTCTACGTCACCGGCCATGACCGACCGGAGATGTATGTCCTGGAGGCGCCCGAAGCCGGCCCATACCTGGTCCATGTCGCCACCATATCGCTGGACATCGAGGGTCAGGCATTTGCCTTTTCCCCCGACGGGGACTCCACAATACTTGTTGTGGACCGGACGAATGGACTGGTGCGCCGGATACGCCTTCCGCTCATCCCGTCACCCTAACGCATCGACACCGTTGCCAACCAGATCATGAAGCCAGCAGGCCTGCTTCCTGAGGACGGCGCGATGCGTTCCGCGTGAGGGGAAGTCCAGAAGGTGATCCTCGTCGGCCTCGGGTCGGGAAGCAACGGCGCCGTATCGAGATCGACGAGCAGCCTCGGTATCAGAACACCACGACCGAACGGATCGACTTGCCTTCGTGCATGAGGTCGAAGGCGGTGTTGATCTCTTCGAGGCCCATGACGTGGGTGATCATCGGGTCGATCTGGATCTTGCCCTGCATGTACATGTCGACGATCTTGGGCACATCGGTGCGACCCTTGGCCCCGCCGAAGGCCGTGCCGCGCCAGTTGCGGCCCGTCACCAGCTGGAACGGGCGGGTCGAGATTTCCTTGCCCGCTTCGGCCACGCCAATGATCACCGAGGTGCCCCAGCCGCGGTGGCAGGCTTCGAGCGCGGTGCGCATCACCTCGGTGTTGCCGGTGGCATCGAAGGTGTAGTCCGCACCGCCGTCAGTCATCTCGACGATCTTGGCGACGGTCTCTTCGCGGCTCATGCCCGTGGTGTTGAGGAAGTCGGTCATGCCGAACTTGCGGCCCCATTCCTCACGATCCGGGTTGAGATCAACACCGATGATCATGTTCGCGCCCGCCAGCCGTGCGCCCTGAATCACGTTGAGGCCAATCCCGCCGAGGCCGAACACCACGACATTGTCGCCCACCTGCACCTTGGCGGTGTTGGTGACCGCGCCCACGCCCGTGGTCACGCCGCAGCCGACATAGCAAGCCGACTGGAACGGCGCGTCTTCACGGATCTTGGCGACGGCGATCTCGGGCAGCACGGTGAAGTTCGAGAAGGTCGAACAGCCCATGTAGTGGTAGATCGGCTGGCCCTTGTAGGAGAAGCGCGTGGTGCCGTCGGGCATCAGGCCCTTGCCCTGGGTGGCGCGGATCGCGGTGCACAGGTTGGTCTTGCCGGAAAGGCATGACTTACACTGGCGGCACTCGGGCGTATAAAGCGGGATCACGTGGTCACCCGGCTTTACCGAAGTGACCCCGGCGCCGACCTCGCGCACGATCCCCGCGCCCTCGTGGCCGAGCACCGAGGGGAAGATGCCCTCACTATCGAACCCGTCGAGCGTATAGGCGTCGGTGTGACAGATGCCGGTCGCCATGATCTCGATCAGCACCTCGCCCGCCTTCGGGCCTTCGAGGTCAAGTTCCACGATTTCGAGCGGCTTCTTCGCCTCAAAGGCTACGGCGGCGCGGGTCTTCATTTTCAAACAACTCCTGCAATATATGAGCCCCTCTAGCCATCCCACCCGGAGGTGATAAAGCAGCGATTACGCAATGCATTAAACCACCTGAGGGATAATTGAAGGAAGGCTCACCATGATCGGTGGATGGGATGGCATCGAAGAATTCGTCGCCATCGCGCGCGCCGGAAGCTTTGCCAGCGGTGCCAAGGCTTTCGGGGCTTCGACAACGCATATGAGCCGTGCGGTAGCCCGTTTGGAAGCGCGCCTCGACGTGCAATTGATGGTTCGCACCACCCGCTCGCTGCACCTCACGGACACCGGGCGACTGTTCCTCGAACAATGTCAGCGGCTGGTAGACGAACGTGAGGAAGCAATTGCCGGGATCGGCGCCAAGGGCGAACCGCGAGGCGCTCTAAGCTTGACCTGCTCTTATGCGCTGGGCGAGCAGTTCGTCGCCCCGTTGGTGCGCGAATTTGCCCAGGCCCACCCAGCCATTTCGGTCACTGTCGATCTCGACAACGACATCGTCGATATCATCACTCGCAGGTTCGATCTTGCCATTCGCACCGGGCATCTTGAAGACTCGCGCCTGATCGCCACGCGCATCGCTGAGCGAACGATGATTACGGTCGCGAGCCGCGACTACCTTGCCCGACATGGTACGCCCCGCGATATCGAAGATCTGCGCGGACACGATTGTCTCGTCGGCTCAGCGACCAAATGGCATTTCCAAAACGAACAGACATTCCGGCCGCGAGGACGATGGAAATGTAATAGCGGGACCGCCGTTCTTGAAGCCTGCCTGGCCGGAATGGGGATATGCCAGCTCCCCACCTTCTATATGAAGGACCATCTCGCTGCCGGGCGCCTGCAGGAGGTTCTGCCCGCAGAAAAACCCGACAACGAAGCTATCTGGGCGGTGTACCCTACCCGGCGCCATCTCTCGCCCAAGGTCAGCCTGCTGGTGAAGCACTTGAAGTCCAACCTGCAGGGCCTGCTCGACCGAGTGAACTCTCGTTAGGCGCTTTTGCTCGCGCTCAAGGATCTCATCCGGCAGCGCTGCGAGCCATAACCCCCAACCTGTTTGACACTGCGGACAAGCGTCTTTATGCGCCCGACTCGCTAATGCGAACTAATCGCATATCGCTTGATAGCAGGGGGCAATTTTGAAGTTTGAACGTTGGGCCGCAAACACATCTATCATTGCGATATTGGGAATGGCGGCACAGCCTGCCCATGCGCAAACCGACACCCAATCCGCAGTGACATCTTCCAACCGCCCTGCTGGAACGGCCATTTCCGCCCAGCGTGACGACGAAGGGCAGCGCCCAAGCTCCACCGAATCGCAAGCGACAGATGCGCCGTCCAACAAGCGCGAAACCATCATCGTGATGGGGCAACGCACCTATTACGATGCCAACGCCTCCACCGCGACGCGCATCGACCTGCCGATCCTCGAAACGCCGCAGGCGATCTTCGTCATCAACTCCGACCTGATCGCCGACCAGCAGGCCTTTCGTCTCGATCAGGTTCTGCAGAACGATTCCAGTGTGCAGAAGGCGAACAACTTTCTCGGTGCCTATTCGTCCTATCAGATTCGCGGCTTCCAGCTCAAAAACCAGACCAACTACCTGCGCAATGGCCGCACGTTTTACCACCTCGCCTCCTCGCCGGTGGAAGTGCTCGACCGTGTGGAAGTGCTGAAAGGGCCGTCCTCCGTCCTATACGGCACGCTGACGCCCGGCGGCCTGATCAACATGATTCCCAAGCGCCCCACCGACATGCCGCTGACCTCGCTCAAGGCGACCGTGGGGATGTACGATCTCTATCACGCCCATCTCGATCATGGCGGGCCGCTGAACGCCGATGGCACTGTGCGATACCGTGTGAATGCCGTCTATGAGAATTCGAAATCCTTCCGCCATTATGCCGATGGCACCCCGTTCCAGACCGAGCGGGTAGTCCTGTCGGCCGCGCTCGACTGGGACATCGACGATGCCACCAGCTTCACCTTCAATTCCGACTTCACCGACGACCAGCGGCCGCAGGATCTGGGCCTCGCCAGCCTGACGGGCGACTTTTCCCAGCTAGATTACGACACAATCTTCACTCAGCCCTGGTCCCGTTACGATTCCGACGTGTTCAACGCCTATGGCGAGCTGAACCACCGCCTGTCCGACAATCTTCGGGTGCGCACGGGTGTCAGCTACCAGAACTATATTCGCGACCGGTACGACAATCAGACGCGCGGCTTGCCCGATGCGAACGGTGACATCACCATCCGCGCCCGGCACCGGATCAACCGCTATGAATATACCACGCTCTACGCAGACCTGATTGCCGAGGTCGAAACCGGCTTCCTCAAGCATCAACTGCTGTTCGGCGCTGACTATGTCATCGTGGGCCGGGACGACAACGAGACCTCGCGCAATTTCGACTTCGTCACCAACCTGTTCGATCCCCAGATCATCCCCGATCCGCAAATCGACACCAGACCGGAGAAGAACCTCGGATCGGAAGACAGATTCGGGATTACCGCGCATGACGTCATCTCGATTGGCGACCAATGGCGGGTGCTGGTTGGCCTGCGGTACAACGACTACAAGTCGGAGCTTCGCGAAATCGATGGTACGAACAAACGCTCGGCGTCGGCGCAGAATGTGACCCCGCGTCTGGGCGCGGTATTCCTGCCCGATCCCAACCTGTCGCTCTATGTGTCTTACAGCCAGAGCTTCGAGCCCAATTCACCGGTCGGCGGCGGCTACGCCAATGCCGGAGAGCAACTCGATCCCACGCTCGGCGAACAGTACGAGGTCGGGGTGAAATGGGAGGCTCTCGATGGCAAGCTGCTGGCCACCGGCACGCTGTTCACGACTGACCGCAAGGATGACCCCATCACCGACCTTGTCACGAACACCGTCGTCCAGCGCGGCTTGCAGACGCATCGCGGCGCGGAACTTTCCCTTGTCGGCCTGCTGACGAAGAATATCACCCTGTCGGGCTCGGCGACCTATCTCGATGCCGAGTTCAAGGAAAGCGACGACCCCGAGATCCTCGGCAACACTTCGGCGGGTGTGCCCGACCTCGCGCTCAGCGTCAGCGGCGAATACGAATTTATCGATGGTCCGCTCAGTGGTCTCGCGCTGCAGGCGGGGCTGTTCTACGAATCGGACCGCTTCGTCGATGATGCCAACACCTATAAGCTGGACGCCTATGCGCGCCTCGATGCAGGCATCAAGTATCAGCAGGATCGTCCGGGCGATAAGGCCGACTTGGTCTATCGCCTGACCGTGCACAACCTGACCGATACACGGTACTTCAAGGGCAGCTCACCCTTGGCGGTGAACCCGGAGCGTCCATTGGAGGTTCGCGCATCGATAGAGGTGTTGTTCTGAACACCTCGTCCCCTCGCCTGGCCGTGCCTGTCGCGACGCCCCCGCCGATGCAAAAGGCGGCTGCGCTCAGGAAACAGTCCGGCGGCAAGAGAAGGTACTACGAGTGGCACAGCTGGCTCGGCATTCTGCCGGGCCTGCTGCTGTTCATCATCTGCTGGAGCGGCAGCTTTGCCGCGATCTCGCACGAGCTGGACTGGCTGACGACACCGGCCATGCGGGTCACGCCGTCAACCACTACCGGCGATATCGTGGCGATCCACGATGCCGCCGCCAGGGCGATGCCCGATGCAAAAATCCTCGACGTAACGCAGCCGTTGGAGCCGAGCTTTGCGGCGGACGTGCTCGTCAGGGCGGCGGACGGCACGCGCCGCCATGTCTATGTCGATCCAGCGACCATGGCCGTGACGGGCAGCACGTCATTTTTCAATCTCCATCGCTTCTTCCGCGATTTTCACATGTATTTCTTCGGGCTGTTCGGCCTGGGGAAATATGCGGTCTGCATCTTTGCGCTGCCGCTGATTGCCTCGCTCGTGACGGCGCTGGTCTTTTACAAGCGCTGGTGGCGGCGGTTCTTCAAGGTCCAGCTGGGCAAAGGCAGCAAGGCCTTCTGGAGCAGCCTGCACAAGACCGCGGGCCTGTGGAGCCTTTGGTTCGTGCTGGTGATTGGCCTTACGGGCACCTGGTATCTGTTCGAGGCCAGCCGGATGGATTTCCTCGACGGGAAGTTCTCCTATGCCGATTCCAATCCCAAGGCCGTCAATCCGCTGCCGAAACTGGACGTCGAGACATCGCAGCGGCTTTCCCTTGGCGAACTGCTGGCACGGACGCGCGCAGCGGCGCCGGGCCTGAAGATCACTTCCATCAGCCTCGATCGCGGCGGCTATTTCTATGCCGAGGGGGAGACAGACGCGCTGCTGGTGCGAGACCGGGCCAACAAGATCTATCTCGATCCGCGCGACGGGCGGGTGGCTCACTACCAAACCGCACGGGACCTGAGCGCCTACTGGCGTTGGTCGCATATGGCGGACCCGATCCATTTCGGCAGCTTTGGCGGACTGACCACGAAGCTCATCTGGTTCGCCTTCGGCATTTTCCTTGCCGGCCTGTCGTTATCGGGCGGGTGGCTCCACCTGAAGCGGCTGCAGAGAGACACGACGGGCCAGACATATTGGCGCGGCACGGTTGGCGCGAGCATGGCTGGCATGTCTATATTCCTCTTTTGCGTTGCCGCAGCCATACTGCGCGTCACGGAAGGCGGGCTTGCGATAACAGCCGGGGCCGCGACGGTTGCCATTCTCTGGTGTCTGACAACCTTCGCAGTGTGTACGATCTGGGTGAAAGCCTTGGCGCGGAAATCTTCGAACGGGCAGCTCAAACCGCTCACGCGCAAGCAGCCCGCTTGAACTGACCCGGCTTCCGGATTGCGGGCTTCCAGCTTTCGCGCCGGTACGAAATCACCGATATGCGCGGCCGTGTTGGTGGCCGATGCCCCTGACCTCGCCCCGAATCTTTGCGCCGCAAAAAGAGCGATAGCAATGGGCCTACAATTTCGTTGCGCGCTACTGAAATAGAGCATCCCAGATAGGTCGTAAAAGGCCTGCGCGCGAACCTCTCTATTACAGGAAATATCTCGACCACTTGGCAACGCGAAAGAACCGCGCTGGCAGCGCACCCATCTGGACAATTCGTTACAGTCTGCCGGTTGGCTTGCCGAGGGAAACCCGGTAAGTTGCAAATTGAACCTTGTGCCCCACCGCGGGCAGACGCCTCATCGGGAGATTAGCAACATGGCCTTCACGGTCACCATCAACGAAGAAACGCGCGAGATTGACGCGCCGGGCGACATGCCCCTGCTCTGGGCGCTGCGCCAGGAACTCGGCATGGTCGGCACCAAGTTCGGCTGCGGGATCGGCATGTGCGGTGCCTGCACCGTCCACCTCGATGGGCAGGCCGTGCGCTCGTGCTCGCTGCCGCTGTCGGCAATCGGCGACAAGAAGGTCTCCACCATCGAGCACCTCGCACAGTCCGAAGTCGGTCAGGCGCTGCAACAGGCGTGGCTCGATGACGACGTGATGCAGTGCGGCTATTGCCAGGCAGGCCAGCTGATGAGCGCCACCGCGCTTCTGAACAACAACGCCACCCCGTCGGACGATGAGATCGACGCCGCCATGCAAGGCAACATCTGCCGCTGCGCCTGCTACAAGCGGATCAAGACCGCCATCGCCCAGGTCTCGCGCAACGAGGAGGACACGGCTAATGTCTGAGGCAACCACCCTTTCGCGGCGTACCCTGCTCAAGGTCTCGGCTCTTGCCGGAGGCGGCTTTGCGCTGAGCGCCACCATGCCGATGGTCGCCCGCGCCGTGGGCGCAGACGCGGCGGCTCCGGCCGAGCTGACGGCCTTCGTCACCATCGCGCCTGACAACACCGTCACCATCATCGGCAAGAACCCCGAGATCGGCCAGGGCATCAAGACCTCGCTGCCGATGATCGTGGCCGAGGAACTCGATGCCGACTGGGATCTGGTGAAGATCGAGATGGCCGATACCAACATGGCCAAATATGGCCCGCAGCTCGCGGGCGGCTCGTTCTCGACCCCGATGAACTGGATGCCGATGCGCCAGACCGGCGCCACCGCGCGCGCCATGCTGATCGCTGCCGCCGCCCAGCAGTGGGGCGTCCCCGCCGCTTCGCTCAGCACCGAGCCGGGCAAGGTGGTCGAGAAGGCCTCGGGCCGTTCGGCGACCTATGGCGAACTGGCCAGCCTTGCCGCGACGATGCCGGTGCCCGATCCTGAAAGCCTGGTGCTGAAGGATCAGGACGATTTCCGCATCATCGGCCGGGCCATCGGTGGGATCGACAGCCCCAAAATCGTGCGCGGCGAACCGATCTTCGGCCTCGACACCCAGCTTCCGGGCATGGTCTATGCTGCCTATGAGCGTTCGCCCGTGTTCGGTGCCACGCTCGTCAGTGCCGATATCGATGCCGCCAAGGCCCAGCCGGGGGTGATCGATGCCTTCACGGTGAAGGGCAATGGCAATCCTGAGGAACTGGTCGACGGCGTGGCGGTGATCGCCTCGAACTGGTGGCTGGCCAACCGTGCCCGCAGCGCGCTCAAGCCCGAGTGGGACAACGGCGAGTGGGCCAGTCACTCCACCGCAGGCTATGCCGCCAAGGCCAAGGAGCTGATGGACGGCGGCCAGTCTGCCCAGACCTTCGGCGAACGCGGCGATATGGCAGCGGCGCTTGCCTCGGCGGCCAAGGTCGTCACGGCGGACTATTCCTATCCGTTCCTCGCCCACGTGCCGATGGAGCCGATGAACTGCACCGCGCTGATGCGCGAAGACGGTGTGATGGAAATGTGGGCGCCCTCGCAGACCCCGCAGGGCGGCCTCGCTTCGGTGGCCACCTATCTCGGCCTGCCGCCAGAGAAAGTGATCGTCCACATCACCCGCATGGGCGGCGGCTTCGGGCGGCGGCTCAACAACGACTACATGGTGCAGGTCGCGGCCATCGCGAAGGAGATGCCCGGCACCCCGGTGCAGCTGATCTGGAGCCGCGAAGACGACGTCCGGACCGACTTCTATCGCCCCGCCGGCTGGCACCGCTTCACGGCCTCGATCGATGCGGACGGCAAGATGACCGGCCTCAAGGACCACTTCGTCACCTTTGATCTGGGCGAAAGCCCGTTCAATCCGGCACTGATGGCCCCCGACACCTTCCCGGCCAAGCTCATGGACAACCTGCTGCTGCAGCAGGACATGATGCGCACCGCGATCCCGATGGGAGCCCTGCGCGCTCCCAACAGCAATGCGCTGGCCTTCGTGACGCAGAGCTTCCTTGACGAAGTCGCGCAGGAAACGGGCAAGGACCTGCCGACGCTGATCATGGAAATCGTCGAAGGCGTCGAGCCTGAGCCGACCACCATGGGCTTCACTGGCCCCACCCCCGGCTTCAACCCCAATCGCCTGCGGGCGGTAACGGAAAAGGTCATGGATATGGCCAACTGGGGCCAGCCAGTGGCAGACGGCCGTGCACTCGGCTTCGGCTACTACTGGAGCCATCAGGGCTACTTCGCCGAGGTGGTCGAGGTCTCGCTCTCCGACAGCAAGCAGGTCCAGGTGCACAATGTCTGGTGCGCAGGCGATGTCGGCAACCAGATCATCAACCCATTTGGCGCATTGAACCAGGTCGAAGGGGCCATCATCGACGGCATCGGACAGGCCTTGCAGCTCGCGGTCGAAGTGGAGAACGGCGCGGTCAAGCAGTCGAACTTCCACAATTACCTGCTGCCGCGCATGCCGATGACGCCGCAGATTCACGTCGAATGGGTCAAGTCGGACAATTCGCCGACCGGGCTCGGCGAACCGGCCCTGCCGCCGGTGATCCCGGCGCTGACCAATGCGCTGTTCGCCCTCACCGGCAAGCGCGTGCGCAGCCTGCCGATCGACACCAGCCTGTTTGGCTAAGCCTGAGGCGCTCCTCCCTTCGCGGGTGGAGCGCCTTACGCCATTTCTACGATCTGCCCGGCCAGCCGCTCCACTTCGGCGCGGCTGTGGCTGACGAGCAGGATCGGCACCTCCATCGCATCGCGAATACGCTCGATCAGGCCGAGCAGCGCTTCCGCGCGGGCCGCGTCGAGCGAAGCGGTCGGCTCATCGAGCAGGAGGAAGCGCGGCGCCGCCAGCAGCGCGCGAGCAATCGCGACGCGGCGCACCTCGCCGCCCGACAGGTTCGTCGTCCGCCGGTCGAGCAAGTCCCCGATGTCGAGCAAGTCCGATACCTCTGCGCATGTAATCCAGCGCTCGGCAGGCGGGGCGAGCCGCTCGCCATAGGCAAGGTTCTTGCGCACGCTCATGTGGGGGAACAGCCGCCCATCCTGAAACACATATCCTGCCCGGCGTGCTTCAGGCGACAAGTCGATCCCGCGCTCACTGTCGAACAGCACCCGCCCGGCCGCCAGCAAGCGTCCTTCGCGCGGGTGCAACAGTCCCGCAATGGCGTTGAGCACGCTGGTCTTGCCCGCACCGGAAGGCCCGACAAGCGCGGTCAGCCTCGCATCGGAGGCAAAGTCGGCGCGCACCTCCGCCTCGCCCAATCGCAGCGTCAGCCGCACCTCAAAGGACATGGGCGCGGCTCCCGCCCGAACGACGCACCAGCCACTCTGACACCATCAGCGCCCCCAGTGACAGCACGATGGCCATGATCGCCAGCCGCGCCACCGCACTCTCACCGCCGGGAACCTGCAACCCGGTGTAGATTGCCAGCGGCAAGGTGCGGGTCTTCCCCTCGATATTGGCGGCAAAGGTGATGGTCGCGCCGAACTCGCCCAGCGAGCGCGCAAACCCAAGCATCGCGCCCGCCGCTATTCCAGGCAGGCTGAGCGGCAGTGTGATCGTGGCAAAGGCGCGCAGCGGCGAAGCTCCAAGCGATCGGGCGGCCTCGACGAGCTTGCGGTCAACCGCCTCGATCGAAAGCCGCATGGCGCGCACCATCAGCGGCAGAGCCATCACCGCCGCCGCCAGTGCTGCTCCCACCCAGGTAAACACCAGCGTGATCCCAAAGGTCTGTTCGAGCCAGCCGCCAATCGGCCCGTTGCGCCCGAAGGCGAGCAGGAGCAGCCATCCCGTCACCACCGGCGGCAGCACCAGCGGCAGGTGCACCGCGGCATCAAGCAGCATCCGCCCCGGGAACCGTCGCCGCGCGATCAGCCAGGCCAGCGCATAGGCAAACGGCAGACTGGCCAGCACGGCCACAAGGCTCACCTTGAGTGACAGGCCGATCACCGCCCATTCGGCTGCTGACAACCAACCACTCATCGGCTTGCGGAAAATCCGTGTCGGGCAAGAATCGCCTGCCCTGCTGGTGACGCGACATAGTCTGCAAAGGCTTCGGCATCGGGATGGGTCGAACCTGCCAGCACGCTCAGCGGGTAGCGGATTGGCGGGTGCATCTCCGGATCGAGCGATGCCAGCACCACCACCCTGTCCGATGCCAGTGCATCGGTGGCATAGACAATGCCCAGTTCGACCTCGCCGCGCTCAACCAGAGCCAGCGCCGAGCGCACATTCTCGGCTGGAACGATCGTGTCGGCCAGCCGATCGGCAAGGCCCATCTGCTTCAATGCCGCCACAGCATAGCGCCCGGCCGGCACGGTTTCCGGTTCAGCGATGGCAAGGCGCCCGGAAAATTCACTCAGCAGGGCAGACGCATCGCCCTCCCCACCGGAAGGCGCTTCACCAGGTACACCCGGCGCGACCAGAACCAGCCTGTTGCCCGCAATGTTTCGCCGCGTTCCGGGCCGAAGCAACTGTTGCTGCTCCATCCAGTCCATCCATTGCTCGTCAGCGGTCACCACCAGATCGGCCGGCGCCCCCTCGGACGCCTGACGCGCGACAACGGCGCTCGAAGCAAAGGAAATAAGCGGGCGCGCGTGGCCAGCGGCCGCCCAGCCATCGGCAGTGGCCTCCATCGCCTCCTGCATGCTTGCCGCCGCCAGCAGCACCGGCCCTTCACTGGCATCGCGCTCACCCTGACAGGCCGCCAGCAGCAAGCTGCCGAGCACCAGAAACAGGAAGGAAAAAGGTGAAAGTCTGCGCATGAAGCGTCACGCTATATACGCTTGTATATAGCGGGTCCATGGCCATCGCAGGCTAGCAGCGTGCGTTAGCGCTCCTGCGCTTCGACCCGCGCCGCGAGACGCCCTTTGCGCGCCCGCTTGCCACTGCTCTTCAGCGCCCCCGCACGCAGGGAAAATTCGCGCGGACGGCGGATTGGCACGCACAGCACACAGCGCACGCCTTCCGGCTCGAATACCAGTTCGACCGGCTGGTTCAGCTCGTGGGCGACGATGCGTTGGATCAGATCGGTGCCGAAGCCACGCCCACGCTCCTCTTTCACCGGAGGCCCGCCGCGTTCGAGCCACTCGATCCGCACAATTGCCCCTTCAACAACCTCCCAGGTTACCCGCAGGTTGCCGTCCGGCACGCTCAGCGCGCCATATTTGGCAGCATTGGTGGCCAGCTCGTGCATGGCAAGACCAAGCGACAAGGCCTCGTTGGGGGCGAGATTGACCGCATCGCCTTCGAAAACCAGCGTATGGTCCCCGTTGGAAACATAGGGCAGCAGTTCGGCCTCGATCACGGCGCGGACCGGGGTCGAGCCCCAGTCAGACTGGGTCAGCAGGTCGTGCGTGGCCGAGAGCGCCCGAATCCGTCCAGTGAGCGAATCCGCAAAGCTATCGAGATCGCTGCTGCGGCGGCGGGTAAGCGAAATGATCGAGAGAACATTGGCGAGCGTGTTCTTGACCCGATGATTCAGCTCGCGCGTGAGCGAATTGCGGATCGACGCCTGCTCGCCGTACCAGATGAGAGCGGCCTCATCCTCCTCCGCCTGCTGGGTGAGCAGACGCACGACCACTGCCAGCAGGCTCGCCACCAGCAGGCCGAAAATCAGCGTCGCCAGGGCCAGGCCAGACAGCAAGCCATCGCCACTGCGGCTAACCACCAGCAGCCAGGTGTTGTTGGCAATGGTTACCTCGCGCCGGTTGAACCGAGCATTGGCAGCCTCCTCATCGATCGTGCCCGCGAGAAGCGAGCCAGGTTCGGCACGGTCACCATCGAACAGTTCGACACCGTATTGCCCCGCCTCTTCCAGCTCGAGCGCGGCGCTAAGAAACTGGTCTGCATTGAAGGGACTATAGATATAGCCCTTGAGCGCCCGTCCACCCGGCGCCGGAGCATAGACCGGCATGTAGATGAGGAAACCGGGTGCGTCGGCGCCTGCCTCCTGCTGGAGAACCACCACGTCGCTCGCCGTGGGGCTGGCCGAGACGGCCGCTTCGATCATGGCCGAGCGGCGCACGGCTTCCGAATACATGTCGAACCCCAGCGCGCGCCGCGAACGATCATTCTCGGGCTGAAGGTAAGTTACCGGGACGGCAAAGGGTTGGCTGCCGTTGGGGCGCGGAAAGAGGGGATGCGGCACGCCATAGTCGCGCTCCATCAGGGCATCGAACGCTTCCTCTTCGCCCGGCCGCACCACCATGGCCCAGCCGATACCGTCGTTGCCGCGAAAATCTGAATCAAGCCGCAGTTCGGATACGAAGCGACGGAATTCGCCTTCGGGAATCTCGCCAAGGGTCGAAAGCAGCGCAGCGCCAGCGCGCAGGTAAGCGCTCGATGCATTGGCGCGCCGTTCGAGGGCGGAAGCGATCGCATCGGTGCGCGCACTCAGTTCCGCTGATGCCCGCTGCGCCTCGCCGCGTTCGATGGCGAAGGCGCTGAGCACAGCGATGGCGCTTATCAGCAGGAAGATGCCAATCGGAAGAGCACGCGGAAATCGTACCAGCCACCGCTTCGCATCCTTGCGTCTGCCCTGCTGTTGCTGACGAGAATTCACCCAAAACCCTTTATGATCGGGATGCACGCAAAGCCACCGAGATGGCTGCGCATGCCCATAGCCAGATCAGCCCTGTAGGCAATTTCCCCGGCTCATTTTACGACATAATCAATTCGGGGAACCACATGCGGGCCATTTCGTTCCAACAAAGCGAATTCATTTGCCCAATCAGCTCCGGGCATAGACATAGACACGGGAAAGTGCGGATAAGTGATGACGAATGGCCAGCCCGGCAAGGACAAGACCATGGACGAACCAGAATGGGCCAATGGCCTGAAACAGCTATATAATTCCGTCGTGGACGAACCCCTGCCCGACTCCTTCCGTGACCTTCTGGCCCAGCTCGATGGAGACGCACAAGGAGAAAGCGGCGCACGCAAATGAGCGGCTCGGCACAGGAGAAGCCTTCTCGACCCGAGCGCAGCGACGCTGATCGCAGCGATTTCAAACGCGAACTTACCGAAGTAATCCCGCATCTGCGTGCATTCGCGCGTGGCCTATGCGGCCGCCCGGACATGGCCGACGATCTCGTCCAGGAGGCTCTGATGAAAGCCTGGGCCGCGCAGGAGCGGTTCGAACCCGGCACGTCAATGCGCGCCTGGACCTTCGTGATCTTGCGTAACGCCTATCTCACTGACATGCGCCGCAATCGGTTTAGGGGCGAATATGATGAAGGCGTTGCGGAACGCACGCTGACCGAGCCTGCCGGACAGGAAGAGCCGCTGCACCTCAGCGACATGCACCGCGCCTTGTTGACTCTGCCCGCCGAACGGCGCGAGGCCTTGCTGTTGGTTGGTGCTGGCGGCTTCTCCTACGAGGAAGCAGCCGAGATCTGCGGCTGCGCCGTGGGCACCATCAAGAGCCGCGTGGGCCGTGCCCGTGCCGCGCTCTCGGCCATGCTGGAAAGTGGCGATATTCCTGATCGCTCAAGCGAAGACCCCGCGGCCCACCGCGCCATTCTCGATGAGCTT
The DNA here is from genome assembly GCA_002337385.1 of Erythrobacter sp. UBA1916. GTDB lineage: Bacteria > Pseudomonadota > Alphaproteobacteria > Sphingomonadales > Sphingomonadaceae > Alteraurantiacibacter. The sequence goes on along the minus strand of DDFY01000012.1, from coordinate 100,005 downwards.
GGGCAGGTAGCCGCTGGACTGGGCGTGGCAGAACCGACCCGATGACGAGCGCCGGGTGAGCGTCGATCCCACGGGCCTCACTGAGGAGCCCGCCCCTGAGCCGGCGCCGGGCCAGCAACTGAGTTTTGCGGCCCAGGAACTGCGCCTGATTTCGGCGCTGGTGTTCCTCATGGCACTGGGGCTTTTCCTCGCCCTGCCCTTTGTCCTGTCGATCGGATCGGTGGTGTTCCTGCCGTTGGTTTCGGCGGTGATCCTGACCATCATCCTGTCCCCTCTGGCAGACAAGCTGGCGAGCTGGGGGCTGCCCAATTTCCTGGCTTCGCTGCTCGCGCTTTTGGCGTTCCTGGGGGTGCTGGCCGTTGCCCTCACCGTGGTTTTGCAACCGGCGGTATCGCTGTTCGACGATGTCCCCGCGATGATCACTCAGGTGCAGAAGCACTTTGCCGAGCTGCGCACGATGTTCAGCTGGATCACCGACCTCAACCAGCAACTCGGCGGGTTCGACGGAGGCGAGGAAGTCCGCGAGGTGGTGGTGGCGACACCAAGCTTCCTCGAACAGCTGGCCTTTGCCACGCCAACCGTGCTGCTCGAAGTCCTGCTGACCTTCATGATGGCCTTCTTCATGATCGAGGCGCGCATCCGCCTGCGCCGCCGCCTGTTGCTCGATCGCCAACAGGTCGGAGCGAGCCTGAAGGCCGCACGCGCCATGCGCGAGGTGCAGGACCGGGTGGCGGCCTATATCCTCACCGTAGGCCTGATAAACACCGGCGTCGGCATTGTTGTGGCGCTGGGGGCCTGGATCATGGGTCTGGAGGCACCGATGATGTGGGGCGGCCTTGCCGCGCTGCTCAATTTCGTGCCTTATGTCGGCCCCTTGGCGATGATCGGCCTGCTCTCGCTGTTCGGGATCGGTTCGGCGGACCATCTGCTGGTGGGCCTTATTCCCGCCGCTGCCTATCTTGGCCTCCACACCATCGAGGCCAATATCGTGACCCCGGCCGTGCTCGGCGCGCGCTTCACGATGAACCCGGTGCTGATCCTGCTCGCGCTGACCTACTTCGGGTGGATCTGGGGCGTTGCCGGGGCCTTGCTCTCGGTGCCGATCCTGCTGACGCTGACTGCGCTGATCGATCACCTCGGGCGGCCCAACTTCATCGGCTTCCTGTTTGGCGAACCGCTGTTCGCCGCCAACGTGCTCGATCTGCAACACGAAGACTGAACCACATACGAAAAGACCCGCCCCGGCCTGATGCCGGAGCGGGTCTTTGCAATCTTTATCCGGTCAGTCGGATCAGGCCGGATAGGTCCAGGCCGAACCGCGCGCGAGGTTGTCCGCCGCGAAGTCCCAGTTGAGGTGACCATCGACCACTGCCGAGAGATAGCTCGGACGAGCGTTCTGATGGTCGAGGTAGTAGGCGTGCTCCCACACGTCGATGGTCAGCAGCGGGTTGAAGCCGCTGTCGGCCAGCGTATCGCCATCGTGGGTCTCTTCGATCGAGAGCTTGCCGTCCTTCTCGGCCAGCCAGACCCAGCCGCTGGCGAAGTGGCCTGCACCGCGGTCCTTGAGCTTCGTCTTCAGCTCGTCAAACGAACCGAAAGCTTCGTCGATCTTGGCAGCGAGGTCGCCCGAGGGGCCGCTGGTCGAAGCAGCGAGCGAGAGCCAGTAGAAACCGTGGTTGTAGCTCTGCGCCGCGTTGTTGAAGAGGCCCTGGTTCGAGCCGCGCGCGGCCACGATCACATCTTCGAGCGGCTTGCCATCAAGTTCGCCACCCTCGATCGCGGCGTTGGTCTTGTCGATATAGGCCTTGTGGTGCTTGCCGTGGTGATAGCTCAGCGTTTCGGCGCTGATCGCCGGGGCGAGTGCTTCGCTGTCATAGGGCAGGTCAATGAGCGTAAATGCCATGTCGAGGGTCCTTCCTGTATCTCGGGTCGTCAATAATACCCCAACGGCTGAAGCGCGGCTGGGTTGCATAAGCAAGACAATAGGCCATCTCGGGCGTGACAAGGCCGATTTCAAGCGGCAAAGCGTGAGACCGGAGCCCAATTCGACAAGTTCAGGGATTTCAATGGGACGAACCTACTTCGGAACCGACGGCATTCGCGGCCGCGCCAACGGAAAAAAACTGACGGCATCGCTGGCCATGAAGGTTGGCATGGCGGCCGGGCAGCACTTCCTGCGCGGCGATCACCGGCACCGCGTGGTGATCGGCAAGGACACGCGGCTTTCCGGCTACATGATGGAGAACGCGCTGGTGGCCGGGTTCACCAGCGTGGGCATGGACGTAATCATGACCGGCCCGCTGCCCACCCCGGCCGTGGCCCTGCTCGCGCGCGAGATGCGCGCCGACCTTGGCGTGATGATCTCGGCCAGCCACAACCCGTTCGGTGACAACGGCATCAAGCTGTTCGGGCCCGACGGGTTCAAGCTCTCCGACGAGGACGAGCGGCAGATCGAACAGCTGATAGGCGAGGAACAGGTGCTCGCCGAAGGCGCGGAGATTGGCCGCGCCCGGCGGATCGACGACGCGCGCGGACGCTATATCCACGCGGTGAAGCAATCTCTGCCCAGCAATGTGCGGCTCGACGGCCTCAAGATCGTCGTCGATTGCGCCCACGGCGCGGCCTATCAGGTTGCCCCCACCGCGATCTGGGAACTTGGTGCCAAGGTGATCGCCATGGGCGTCACACCCAACGGCCTCAACATCAACGATGGCGTCGGCTCGACCTCGCTCGATGCGGTCAAGGCGCGAGTGATCGAGGAAGGCGCGGATCTCGGCATTGCGCTCGATGGCGATGCCGACCGGCTGATCGTGATCGACGAAAAGGGCGAGGCGGTCGACGGTGACCAGATCATGGCGCTGATCGGATCGCGGCTTGCAGAACAGGGCCAGCTCAAGGGCGGCGGCGTGGTCGCCACGGTGATGAGCAACCTCGGCCTCGAGCGCTTCCTCGATGCACGCGGACTGTCACTGGTGCGCGCGAAGGTGGGTGACCGCTACGTGCTCGAAGCGATGAAGGCGGGCGGCTACAACGTCGGCGGCGAGCAATCGGGGCACATGATCCTGCTCGACCACGCCACCACCGGCGATGGCACCGTGGCCGCGCTGCAGGTGCTTGCCGCGCTGGTGCAGAGCGGCAAGCCCGCCAGCGAGTTGCTCCACCTGTTCGATCCCGTGCCGCAGCTTTTGAAGAACGTTCGCTACGACGGCGGCGATCCGCTTGCTGCGGACAGCGTGAAAGCAGTGATCGCCGAGGCCGAAAGCGAGCTGGCTGGCAAGGGCCGCCTCGTCATCCGCAAATCGGGCACCGAGCCACTGGTGCGGGTGATGGCTGAAGGCGACGATGGCCAGCAGGTCGAAACGGTGGTCGATCGCATTTGCGACGCGGTGAAGGCAGCAACCTGATGCTTGAGATGCGCCCCGATTGCGAGGCCTGCGGGGTCGACCTCTATGCCAACAGCCTTGGCGCATACATTTGCAGCTTCGAGTGCACATATTGCGAGGAATGCGCCTTGGCCCATGCCAACCTGTGCCCGAATTGCGGCGGTGAACTGTTGGCGCGTCCCACGCGTACGGGCGAGATGCTGATGCAGTATCCCGCGTCCACCACCCGCCATCATCGCCCCGAATGAGCCCGCGCCCTCCCCGCGTGCTGGTGATCGCCGGATCGGACAGTTCCGGCGGCGCTGGCATTCAGGCCGACATCAAGACCATCACCATGCTTGGCGGCTATGCGATGACGGCGATCACCGCTGTCACCGCGCAAAACACCCGCGGCGTGCGCGGGGTGGAAACGCTGAGCCCCGATTTCGTGGCCGCGCAGATCGATGCCTGCATGGAGGACATCGGCGTGGAGGCAGTGAAAATCGGGATGCTGGGCAACGCCGACATCGCCGAAGTCGTGGCCGACCGGCTGGAGGACCTGGCCTGCCCGATCGTGTTCGACCCTGTTATGATCGCCACCAGCGGCTCGGTGCTGGCTGACGAGGCGACCATCGAGGTGTTCGAATGGTTGATGGAACTCGCCACACTCACGACGCCCAACGTGCCCGAACTCGCAGCGCTTGGCGGCGCGGCGGCCTTGACGGACAAGGGGATCGGCTTCCTTGCCAAGGGCGGCGATGCCGACGGACCGATGGTGGAAGACCGGCTCATGCTCCCCGGCAGGCCGGACAAGGTCTGGAACGAAGCGCGCATCGTCACCCGTCACACCCACGGCACCGGCTGCACGCTCTCCAGCGCCATCGCCACCCACCTCGCGCGCGGCCTGCCTCTGGAGGAAGCCGTGGCGAAAGCCCGCCAATTCGTGCGCGCGGCGCTGATGGCTGCGCCCGGATATGGCGGCGGCGCAGGGCCGATGGGCCACCAGGCCGTGCGCGCCGACTAGGCTGGCAGTTCGTAGAACTTGGCGATGTGCTTCCACGCCTGATCGGCCGTTTCGACCCGATGAAACAGGTCGAGATCGGCAGCGTTGATCGTGCCTTCCTCCACCAGCGCCTCGAAGTTGATCACCCGATCCCAGAAATTCTTGCCGAACAGCAACACGGGGATTGGTTTCATCTTTCCGGTCTGGATCAGGGTGAGCAGTTCAAACAGCTCATCGCAGGTGCCAAAGCCGCCGGGGAACACCGCCACGGCCCGTGCCCGGATCAGGAAGTGCATCTTGCGCAGGGCAAAGTAGTGGAAGTTCAGCGACAGATAGGGCGTCACATAGGGATTGGGCGCCTGCTCGTGCGGCAACACGATGTTCAGCCCGACGCTTTCCGCCCCGGCCTCGCTCGCACCGCGATTGGCCGCTTCCATGATCGAAGGCCCGCCGCCCGAGCAGATCACGAACTGGCGCAAGCCATCCTCGATGATGCTCTTTTCGCTCACCATCTTCGCGAGCTTGTGCGCTTCGACGTAGTAGCGTGACTTCTCCGCCAGCTTCTCGGCGATTTTCTTCTCTTCCGGCGTCTTGGCCCGCGCCATCACATCGTCGATCTGCTCGGGCGCGGGAATGCGGGCCGAGCCATACATCACCAGCGTCGACCCTACCCGGGCCTCTTCCAGCACCATCTCGGGCTTCAGCAGCTCAAGCTGGAAGCGGATTGGACGCAGCTCCTCGCGCAGCAGGAACTCGGTGTCGCGGAAGGCGAGCTTGTAGCTGGGGTGGCGCGTCTGCGGGGTATCGTCGGGCGCATTTTCAGCGAACCCGGCTTCGGCATCGGCATGATAGAACTTGTGATCGACCAAATCGCGGTCGCGCGGCTTATCGCTCACTGGCGGTCCTCTCCTCGCTTGGGGCCTGCCGGGCCTAGAGGTTCGGCGGGCAAGACGAAAGAGGAGATGACTACGAAGGGGCAAGTGGCTCCGATAAGCACTGTTCAGGACCAGCCCCCTTATGAGTGCCAGCTTGAGTCCCCCTCAAACGCCAATCGCGGGAATGGCCACAAACCATCCCCGCGATCAATTGACGATGCCTAGGTTGGGCTTGCCCGACCTTAGTCGGTCGGAGCGATCTTCACGCTCACGCCGTCGAGCGTTGCTGCCAGAGGCACCTGGCAGGCAAGACGCGAGCCCGCCTCGCGGTGGTCAGAGCCATCGAGCAAGGAGCTTTCATCGTCCGATACTGGCGACAGCTGCGGCAGGACGGCCTCGTCGAGGACCACATGGCAGGTGGCGCACGAGCAGTGGCCGCCGCACAGGGCAAATTCATCGGTAAGCCCGAAGTCCCGGATCGCCTCCATCAAGGTGCCCTCGGGGGCCGTCTTGATGGCATGGGAAAGGCCTTCGCGGTCTGTGACATTAAGCGTAATCATTCGACAATGCTCCTGCTGGCGCGGTTTGCGCCGGGTATGGTTGGATAGGAAAGGGTAATGCTGGGGGCGGGCCTAGCTTGCGCGACCCGGCTCGGCCTCGCTCGGCGAGACTTCCATCGTCTCGGCCAACTCCAGATTAATGGCCCGCTTGAGGGTCCGCCTGAACAGGTAGGGTTCGAGGAAGCGGCCAACGATATAAAGGACCAGAAACAGGCCAGCGAGAACATAGGTGGGAGTCGTCGGGAGCTTCTCCTTCTTCTTATCCCCCTCCTTCTCCATCCGTTCTTTCTTCTGCTCCAGGGTTTCAGGAGCAGGAGCGCCCAGCGCCTCGTCAATCCAGTGATGCGGGGCGGGCTCCTTCTCCTCCTCTTCTTCCTCGTCTGCCGCGCCCGTGGCCTTGAGCGCCTCGGCCTTGCGATCTTCCCACTTGTTGATGGCGACTGCCACCTGGGCAAACCCCACGAAGAACAGTGGTGCCAGCAGGACCAGAGCCAGTGCGTTGCTCTTCACGTCATAGAGGAGCTTGGTCAGCCCGCCCTGCTGTTCGACGGTAAGAGTGCCTTGGGAGAAGGTTGCCAGCCGATCCTGCGCCGCCGGATTGCCCTTCACGTAGGTCAGCGTGTTATCGCCAAAGTCGCACTCGGTGGTCTTCTCGTCGACCAGCGGCTTGAGCCGCTCGAACGTCTCTTCTGTCGTCAGTGGCGGGTCGATTTCGATCGCGCCCCGGCTACGCCAGGCCCAGTCGATGAAAGGCAGGTTCACTGTGGCAATCTCCGGCTCTTGGCGAGCAGGCACCAGCCCTCGCGCCCGCCCCAAGGGGGCAAGCTGGCGACTTGGTGCTTGCGACGAAGGGGTGCCCCCGGCCCGCGTGTCAGGCCGGGGGCGGGGTAGCTATTCAGCGGGCACTGCGCTCGGCTTGTTGGACTTCGAGCGGAACCACTCCCGGGTCGTCTTGTAGCCCTCGGAGAACGGGTAGTGCATGGCTTCCTTGATCGTCATCCGGCGGCCACCTTCCATGCCGAGGTGCTCGGCCTCGCCGTCGATGCAGGTCCCGAAGATGCGGTCGAAGATGATCCAGGTCGAGCCGTAGTTGCTCCGGCTGGCCTCGTAGTCCTGCGAGTGGTGGACACTGTGGTGCTCGGTGGTGTTGAAGAAGAACCTCCACCAGCGCGGCGTGTTGAAGCGCACGTTGATGTGCTGATAGGTGCCGATGGCGAGGCCAAAGGTGCCCGCCAGCAGGGCCGCACGCGGCAGGAAGTCGAAGAAGCCGCCAACGCCCAGACCAATCAGGAACAGCTCCACCGGGTTGCCGACCGCACCCTTGTTGATGTTGAGCTGCGTGATGTAGTGATGCGGAGCGTGGGTCAGCCACAGCGGATACCAGTTGTGCATCCCGCGGTGCATCCAGTACTGGCCGAAGTCGAACAGCAGCGAGATCGCCAGCGCCTGGATCAGCAGCGGCAGCCCGGAAAACCAGTCCAGCTTACCCCAGTCGAACGAGCCCTGCACCGCATCAATGATGACATCATCGCCGAAATAGGCGCCCAGCATCCGCACGACAGTGTAGCCCAGTCCGACGTAGAACAGGTCGGTAACGGCCTCTTTCCAGGTCAATTGCCAGCTGCGGTGACGCGGAGCCATGAACTCCAGCGCAATCAGGAAGACCTTGAAGGAGAGACTGATGATGATCGCGGTCTGCGCCGTCGCGATGGAGTTCGGCGCGTAATACCAGAAGGCCAGCAAGGCCAGCAGGCTCACGGGCTGGAAATAGGTGAAGAAGGCGACCTTCCACGGTCCGCCCTGAACCTTGGGGATATTCTCCCAACCCACCGTTACCGGTGCGTCAGCGCCAATAATCCTGTTTCCTACTCGAACCCCGGCCATGTGCATTCTCCATTGGCCGGGCCTTTGCGGCCCGGGCGATTGCAGAATCTCTCCCGGCGAACTTTATGCTCTAATGGCTTCAAGGGAGAGGCTATAGGTATTAACGATCAGGTCAAGAGTAATAACGAAAGAAAAATGAGTTTCTGTGATTCAACCCGGCACGCCTGAGGTTCAACCGCGCGCGATATAAGCGCGCCAGCCTCCCAGAGCTGTAATATCCTCCGCTCCATCGGTGGCGCGCGGTTCGGCGACGAATCCTTTTACGCTGGTTCCGTCGGCAAGCGTCACCGTGCCGATGGCAAGCGGCGCGGGCACTTCGGCGGTGAAGCTGCCGAAGGCGGCAACATCCAGCTCGTAAACCTCGACCGCGATCGCTGCCCCGTCCTCGCTGTAAACCAGCGCGGGCTTGGGCGGCACCGAATCGGCCATGGCATAGAGACGATAGGTGGGCGCGGTTTCGGTCGCGCAGACGAACTTCGCCTCGCGCGAGGTCAGCTGCCAGTGCAGCGGCATATCCTTGAGGTGCGCGCCGACGACGGCCAGTTTCACGGTTTCCATCTTTCCCTCCATGTCGAGCGGCGGCGGAGCAGGCAGCTCCGCTCCGGCGAGATAGGTCTTGCCCGCTTCAACCAGCGCCAGATCGCTGCCCGCCGGGCCGATCAGCGTGATGCCGAAGCCGGTGCCATTGGCACGCTGGCCCGCCGGCAGCGCGAGCGCCGCCATGTCGAGCAGATTCACGAAATTGGTATAGGCGCCGAGGTTCGAGTTGAGCGCCACCGGCGCGGCGGCCAGTTCGCTCACCCGGTAGGTCGTGCCCGTGGTGGGAAAGGCGAGCATGCCGATGCCTTGCCACATCTCCTCGGCTTGGCGCTGCAGTGCGGCCAGACGGTACATACCGTTGAACAGCGCGACCGCCGAAATGTCGTCACCCGGCGCGACCACGGTGCGCACGGTGGGGTCGATGGCCTCGGGATCGCTCTTGAGCAGGTCTTCGATGGCGGCCGTGCGCTCGGCCACCCACGGCCCCGAATAGAGCAAGGCCGCCGCTTCGGAGAGGAAGGCGGTGTCGATCTCGACGACCTCGCCCTGCTCCGCGAGCCGCTCCAGAGCCTGATCGTACAGATATTCCGAGCGGGCATCACCGAAGAACTGGCGCTGGTGGCGCAGCGGCACCCCGATCCGCGTCGAGGGCAGCGAACGGTCGACCAGCGGTTTCGAATAGGGATCGACCGGATCGAACCCGGCAATGACCTGATCGACCAGCGCAGCATCTTCGAGCTTGTCGGTGAACACCGAGATACAGTCGAGCGTGCGGCAGGCGGGGACGAGGCCCTGCGTGCTCCAACGGCCCTTGCTCGGCTTCATCCCGATCAAGTGGTTGAAGGCAGCAGGCACCCGGCCCGAACCGGCGGTATCGGTACCGAGCGCAAAGGCCACCAGCCCCGCCGCCACGGCCACCGCCGAGCCCGAACTCGACCCGCCGCTGACATAGGCAAGGTTCGAAGTGTTGCGCGGAATGCCATAGGGGCTGCGCGTGCCGACAAGACCGGTAGCGAACTGGTCGAGGTTGGTCTTGCCGACGCAGATCGCACCCGCCGCCAGCAGCTGGCGCACCACCGTAGCAGAATCGTCCGGGTCGTAGGCGAAGGCCGGACAGCCAGCCGTGGTCATGAAGCCGAGAACGTCGATGTTGTCTTTCACCGCGAAGGGCACGCCCGCCAGCGGCAGGCTTTGCCCGGAGGCGATGCGGGCATCGACAGCCTGTGCCGCAGCCAGCAGCGCCGACGGCTCGGCCCGGCTGATCCAGGCCTGCGGCTGCACCTTGTCGTAAACGGCGAGCCGTTCAAGCACGTCGGCGATGATGTCCTGCGCGGAGGTTTCCCCGGCATTGACCGCAGCGGCAATCGCTCCCGCGCTCTGGCGTTCGAGCGCGCTCATGCGTCGGCCGCCAGCGCCAGCAGCGGCGCACCGGGCGTGATACTCTGGCGCTCTTCAATATAGAGCGCGGCGATTGTGCCTGCGGCAGGGCTTTCGAGCGGGCATTCCATCTTCATCGCCTCGATTACGGCGATGGTCTGCCCTTCCTCGACCGTGTCGCCCTGCTTGACCAGCAGCTTCCACACGCTGCCACCGAACGGCGCTTCGACCACCTCGGCACCTTCGGGCACCTCGACAGCGGGCTCCTCCAGAGCCCCACCTTCCGCGTCTTCAACCAGTTCGGACACACGGTCGAACTCACCGTTGCGCTCCCACTCGGCGCGCTCGGCGTCGAAGGCGGCCTGGCGATGGTCCTGAAAGGCAGTGATCGATTCGGCATTGTCGGCAAGGAACTGGCGATAGTCAGCCAGCCGGAACTCCGAATGCTCGACCTCGATGCTGCGGCGCCCGGCAGGGAAGTCGCGTCGCCACTCCTCCAGCTCCTCTGCGCTCACTTCATAGAAGCGGATCTGGTCGAAGAAGCGCAGCAGCCACGGCTTGCCATCGACGAAAGCGTCGGTCTGGCGATAGGTATTCCACACTTGGATCGTGCGCCCGAACAGCTGATAGCCGCCCGGCCCCTCCATCCCGTAGATGCACATATAGGCCCCGCCGATGCCCACCACGTTGGGCGGCGTCCATGTGCGCGCGGGGTTGTACTTCGTCGTCACCAGCCGGTGGCGCGGATCGACCGGGGTCGCAACCGGCGCGCCGAGATATACGTCACCCAGCCCCATCACCAGATAGCTGGCGTCGAACACGATGGAGCGCACCGCGTCCTCGTCCTCCAGCCCGTTGATGCGGCGGATGAACTCGATGTTGTCGGGGCACCAAGGCGCATCGTCACGCACGGCGGCAATGTACTTCTCGACCGTCTCAAGCGTGGCGGGATCCCGCCAGCTGAGCGGCAGATGCACAATGCGCGAGGGAATGGTGAAATCGTCGAGTTCGCCCAGTTCCTCTTCCGCCGCGATCAGCGCCGCTAGAGCGGAGGCCTGATCGAGCTGACGGCCATCGAAATGCAGCTGCAGCGAGCGGATACCGGGCACGATGTCGATCACGCCCGCCAGCCCCTTGGCCTCAAGCACCGTCATCAGCGCGTGAACGCGGATGCGCAGTTCCAGATCGAGCACGATGGGGCCGTACTCCACGAGGATATTGCGGTCGCCCTGCTGACGATAGACGGTGCGCGGACGGTGCCCACTCGCCTCGGTCTGTGCGAGCACCGGGGACAGGTCGGCCACGGCCTTCCCGCTCTCGGCCACCACGGGCTTACCGAAGGCAAGCGCCTCGCGGTTGGCCGCCTCGGCAGTTTCGATATCGACCGGAACGAAGCGCAGCCGGTTGCCCGGTGCCAACTGGCCGATCTTCCACCGGTCCGCCGCGATCACCACGAAGGGACAGACGAACCCGCCGAGCGAAGGGCCGTCCGGTCCGAGGATGATCGGCATGTCGCCAGTGAAGTCGACCGCGCCGATGGCGTAGGGATTGTCGTGGATGTTGGAGGGGTGCAGGCCCGCCTCGCCGCCATCCTTGCGTGCCCATTCGGGCTTGGGGCCGACCAGCCGCACACCGGTGCGGTTGGAGTTGTAGTGCACCTTCCACTCGGCCTCGACCACGCTGGCGATATCGCCATCGGTGAAGAAATCGGGCGCGCCGTGCGGGCCGTACATGACCCGGATTTCCCAGCGTTGGCCGAAGTCTTCGGGCGCGCCAACACCTTCTGCCAGCGCCGGATCGACCGGAGCGCTGCCAAGATGCAGCGTATCGCCTGCCAGCAGACGCCGCGCGGCATGGCCGCCGAACTGGCCCAGCTCGAAGGTCGCATGGCTATCGAGATAGGGCGCGATGTCGAGGCCGCCCGCAAACAGGATATAACCGCGCATGCCCCCGCCGCTCACGCGGCCAAGCGCCAGCGTCTGCCCGGCGGCGACCGTAAACGGCACCCCGAGAGCAACCGGCTCACCATCAAGCTTGGCGCCGAAATCGGCCCCGGTCAGGCACAGCGTTGCGGGTGCGTTGAACTGCAGCGTCGGGCCGGTGAAGGTCACTTCGAGCCCGGCCGTGCCTTCAGGATTGCCCAGTGCCAGATTGCCCATGCGGAACGAGTTATCGTCCATCGGGCCTGACGGCGGCACCCCGATCGACCACAGCCCTTCGCGGCCCGGCCAATCCTGTACGGTGGTCGCCGTGCCGCCCGAGACAACGCGGATCGAGCGCGGGTGGTAGCCGACCGTGTCGAGCATCCGGGTATAGACCTCGCCCGACACAAATCGTTCGTCGCGGACCACTTCGCGCAGCCAGCGCAGGTTGGTCTCGATGCCGTCGATCCGGCTCTCGTCGAGCGCGGACTGCATGGCCGTGATGGCGGCCTCGCGGTTATCGGCATGGGTGATCAGCTTGGCGATCATCGGATCGTACCAGGCGCTGACCGTGCTCCCTGCCTCGCACCAGGTGTCGGCGCGGATATCTGACGGGAATTGCAGCGCGGTGAGTGTGCCGGTGGTGGGGCGATAGTCGAGCGCTGGGTCTTCGGCATAGACCCGCACCTGCACCGCGTGGCCCTTGGGCTCGGGCGCGGGGCCATCGAGGAAGGCATAGTCGCCCATCCCGCCGCGGACCATCCATTCGACCAGATCGATCCCCATCACCTCTTCGGTGACGCCGTGCTCAACCTGAAGCCGGGTGTTCATTTCGAGGAAGTAGAATTCCTGACGCTCGGCATCGTAGAGGAACTCCACCGTCCCCGCCGAACGATAGTTGGCAGCCTCGGCCAGCCGCACTGCTGCGGCGAGCAGATCCTGCCGCACCTCTTGTGGCAGCAGCGGCGCAGGCGCTTCCTCGACCACCTTCTGGTTGCGCCGTTGCAGCGAGCAGTCTCGCTCGCCCAGCGCCATGACGCGGCCTTCGCCGTCGCCGAAAATCTGCACCTCGATATGGCGCGCCCGGGCGATATAGCGTTCGAGGAACACGCCCGCATCGCCAAAGCTGGCCCCGCCCTGCCGCGCGACCCCGGCAAAGCCTTCGCGCACGTCGCCCTCGCTCTCGCAGATGCGCATGCCGATGCCGCCGCCGCCCGCGGTGGCCTTGAGGATAACGGGGTAGCCGATGGCATTGGCCGCTGCCGCCGCCTCGTCCTCGTCGGTGAGGAGATTGGTGCCGGGAGCAAGCGGGATCGCATGCTCCTCGGCCAGCGCGCGGGCGCTGTGCTTGAGGCCGAACACGCGGATATGGTCGGGGCGCGGTCCGACGAAGGCAATGCCCGCCGCCTCGCAGGCCTCGGCAAACTCGGCATTCTCGGCGAGGAAGCCATAACCCGGATGGATCATCGTCGCGCCGGTTTCCCTGGCCGCAGCGATGATCGCGGGCACGTTGAGATAGCTCTCCGCCGCCGGAGCCGGGCCGATGCACACGGCTTCGTCGGCCTGCGCCACGTGGAGCGATTCCGCGTCAGCCTCGGAATAGACCGCGACCGAGCGCAGCCCCATCTGGCGGACAGTGCGAATGATACGGGTGGCGATCGCTCCACGGTTGGCGATCAGAACCGTGCCTGTTGTCATGCTGAAATGATCATCCGAACCGGAGAAGGATTGAAGCCGTTGCACGGATTGTTGATCTGCGGGCAGTTCGAAACCATCACCACCACATCCATTTCCGCGCGCACGTCGACAGACAGGCCGGGGGCCGAAATGCCATCGACGATGCCGAGCGTGCCGTCCTGTTCGACCGGCACGTTCATGAAGAAATTGATGTTGGAGACAATGTCGCGCTTGGTCCGCCCGGCGGGCAGGCTGCCCTTCAGGTAGTTCTCGACACAGGCATGCTGCGGCTTGGTGTGGTGGCCATAACGCAGCGTGTTCGATTCGACCGAGCAGGCCCCGCCGATGGTGTCATGATAGGCGACCGAGGTAGCCATGATCGTCATCATCGCGCGCCCTTCGTTCGAGCGCAGCACGCTGCCTTCGCGCAGGAACAGGTTGCCCTGCGCCGTCACGGTGTCCTGCGCGCTGTAGCGTTCGGCATCGTCCTCGGCAGAGTAGATCAGCAGATCCACCGCCTGGTTGCCTTCGAGATCGACGATCCGCAGCGTCTCGCCCTTCTTGACGGGATGGACCCAGACATGCCGGGCGGCGACGACTTCATCATGAACGATCGTGCCGGGGAGATCGGCGACGTGGGGATCGGCCAGCTGGTTTTCGGCGGACAAGGCAATCGCTCCTTTTAGCGACGGTAGTAATCTTCGACGTTGAGGTAGGCGCGCAGCCCCTCAGGCGTCGCATTGCGGATGGAGTCGTCTTCCGGCGTGATCGGACCGCGCCAGGCGGTCGCGCGCAGCGGCGTTGAGATCCACTCGTCGCGCGGGTCCATCACATGCGGGCAGTTTGCCACCACCAGCATCAGGTCCATCTCGACGCGCAGCAGCACGCTGCGCCCCGGCTCGAACGGACCAATCTCGGGGGTAATCGCGCCGTCGTCCTCGATCCGCGCGCCCTTGAACAGGTTGACGCAGGGGTGAACGTCCTTGCGCGACAAGCCATGCTTGCCAACACCCTGCAGCAAACGATCACGGCCATTGAGGAAGTAGCGCGGCTCGTCCTTGGAGTACTTGGCGGTGCTCAGTTCCTCGTTGGAGGTGCCGCAGAAGCAATCGTGCGTTCCAGCATCGTCTTCCAGAATGCTCATCAGCACGCGGCCCATATCGCTGAGCAGCAGCTTGCCTTCGCCGAGATAGCCGTTCCACTGCACCTTCACCGTATCGGCCACGTTGAGGCGCTCGGTCGGCATCTCGGCGTTGAACAGCTGCAACGAGGCGCAGGCATCGCCCTTGAGGTCGATCAGACGCAGGCGCGCACCGCGATTCAGGCGATGGACGGAATAGCCACCCCCGGCGATCGTCTCTTCCCAGATCAGGGCCTCGGGTGCGACGCCATCGGGCAGATCATCGGCCTTCGGGGGCAGCACCGGCATCGTTTCGACGACGGTGCCGCCCTGCTTACGGGCGTGATCGCGGGCTGCAAACGGATTGGCGAGAACATCGGTCATGCGGCGGCAGTCTTTCCCTTTTTGACCTTCTGCAATGCAGGGTGCGGAACAGGCTTTGCAGGCTTGTCTGCATCGGCGAGTTCGTCTTCGACATGGTCGTGAAGCGGCGGGAGCAGCGCGGTGGTCGAGACCAGCTGCAACTGATGCACGCCGCGAATGCTACGCAAGGCGTCGCACAGCTCTTTAAGTCGCACCGCCGGGCCCTGCACCAGCAAGACTTCCAGCGACTGATCCTCTTCAAGGAACACGTGCTGCGAGGAGATGACCTCTTTGAGGTAATCGGTCTGCGTCTTCGCCAACTGCTGGCGAATGGAGCCGCGATCACCGCGGTAAACCAATGTAATCGTTCCCGCTATTGTCTCGTCGGGGCGCGTATGTGCCTCGTGCGCCACCAGTGCATGGCGGATCAGTTCGGCAATCAGCTGCGAGCGCGAAGGAAGCCCGCGCTCTTCCACCATCGCATCGAGCTGGCGGAACAGTTCGGCGGGGAGACTCATGCTCAGACGGGCAAGGCTGGTCGGTTCGGTAGCCATCAACTCGTACTCTCAGTTATTATCTATTCTGTCAATCGTAATACCGCCCTCATCCGACGGGTTTGTCGGGGCAGTTGCGGCGATGCCGTCTTCGGACGTTTCCTCGCGCTTACGCGTGAGCGGAATGTCATAGACAACCTTGGCTCCGTAGCGGTGCGGAGCATGTGGGTCATGCCGCCATTTGTCTAACGTGAGCACACGGGTGCCGAGCTTGAAGGCCTCGCCAATATCGTGCGTGACCATGATCACGGTGAGCTCATAATCGCTCCACAAGCGCGTGATCAGCTGGTGCATATCGTTCCGGATACCCGGATCGAGCGCCCCGAACGGCTCATCGAGCAGGAGGATGCGCGGCCGCTTGATCAGCGCCTGCGCAATGGCAAGGCGCTGCTGCATGCCGCCCGACATCTGCGCCGGGTAGGCATGCATGTTGTCCTGCAGCCCCACCTCTTCGAGCATCTGGCTGGCTTCTTCGCGCGCCTGCCGCCGCGCCGCGCCCGAAAGCTTCGCCAGCAGGGGAGACTGCGCGCATTCAAGCCCGAACATCACATTGCCGAGCGCGCTGAGGTGCGGGAACACCGAATAGTGCTGGAACACCACCCCGCGATCCGGCCCGCATTCGGGTGGCAGCGGAACGCCGTCGAGCATGATCTTGCCGCGCGAGGGCGCTTCCTGTCCGAGCGCCAGCCGCAGCAGGCTGCTCTTGCCCGCACCCGAAGGCCCGATCACCGAGACGAAGGCCCCCTCCTCGATGGTGAGGTTGATCTGTTCGAGCACGATCTTGTCGCCATACTCAACCCACACGTCGCTTAGCTTGAGCAGCTCAGTCATCGGCGGCCTCCATGCGCCCAGGGGAAGGCCTTGCGGTTGGTCCACACCAGGATGAAGTCAATCGTCGCGGCCAGCAGCGCAATCCAGGCGACGTAAGGCAGGATAACGTCCATCGCCAGATAACGCCGCACGAGGAAGATGCGGTAGCCGAGCCCGATATCGGCAGCGATCGCCTCCGCCGAGATCAGGAACACCCAGGCCGGGCCGAGCGACAGCCGCACTGCCTCGATCAGCCGCGGCAAGACCTGCGGCAAGGCCACCCGAATCATCAATTGCCAGGTACTCGCACCGAGCGTCTGCGCCTTGAGGATTTGCTCACGCGGCAGGGCCGCCACATGGCCCGCGATATCGCGGATCATGAACGGCGCGATGCCGATCACGATCAGCGCCACCTTGGCCGTCTCGCCCAGCCCGAAAGCAATGAACAGGATCGGTAGCAGCGCAATCGGCGGGATCACCGCAATGCCCGTCACCAACATGCCAAAGGTCGCGCGCACCGGGGGCAGAAGCCCGAGCAACAGCCCCACCAGCAGGGCGCTCAGCGTGGAAATGCCCAGCCCCAGGAACAGCCGCTGCAGGCTGGCTGCGGTGTCGGCCCAGAACAGCAGCCGTCCGGAAAGCTGATCGGGTACGAACAGCAGGCCCCACATGGCATCAACCATGGCCCCGGGCAGCGGCAGGATCTTATCGCTGGGATTGATCGCATGCCGTTCTGCTGCGGCCACAAGGTAGAGCAGCACCAGCAGGATGATCGGGATAGCGCCCATCATCAACCCACGGCTGCGGCTCACATGGCGGTTTACCCAGCGCATTGGAACTCCTGATTGCTTGCCCACATCGTGCGATGGAACGGCTTAGAGCGCACCTTCGGCTGCCATCTGCATGAAGCTGTCGTCAAAGCGGAGCGTGATGTTGTTGGTATCACCCAGCGTCTTGCCACCGGGGAATGACATCCCGATCGCATCGGCCGAGGTAGCCCCCTGCCCGAACAGCCCCTGCGCAAAGCTGAAGTCGCGCACGCGGGTCATGTTCTCGATCAGCGTCGGCGAGCGCGTTGCCTCAACGGCCGCCTTCGGATCGACATAGAGGAAGGTGGTGGCGAGCTGCTGGTCGAACATCTCGGGAGTCGTTCCCGCCAGCTCAGCCATGGCAGCGCGGGCCGCCGCACCGGCGTCGTCCTGCTGCTCCATCAGGGCCAGCGTCTCGTACCAGATACCCGCCAGCGCCTTGCCCAGATCGGGGTTGGCCTCGATCATCTTGGTGTCGACCACGAGCAGGTCGAGAATTTCACCGGGAATATCGCGCGAGCTGAACACGAGATGTGCGTCAGGCACCTGCATCATCGTGGTGAGCTGCGGGTTCCATGCCACTGCCGCGGTCACATCGGGCGACGTGAACGCACCAGCAATATCAGCATCGGCAGTGTTGACGGTCCGCACGTCGGTAAGCGCGAGGTCCACGCTCTCGAGCGCGCGTGCAAGCAGGTAGTGCGACACCGACAGCTCAACCAGATTGACCTGCCGCCCCTTGATCGCGGGCAGCGAATCGCTGCCCTTGAGCAGAACGCCGTCGTTACCGTTGGAATAGTCACCCACGATGATCGCGGTGGTGTCATGCCCCTGTGCGGCAGGAATGGTAAGCGCATCCATATTGGCCACGGTCACGCCATCAAGCTGACCGGCGGCATACTGGGTGACCGATTCGACATAGTCGTTGACCTGCACGATCTCGATATCGATGCCGTACTTGTCGGCCCACTTCTTCACGATTCCCGCCTGATCGGCATAGGGCCAGGGCATCCACCCGGCATAGATCGACCATCCGATCTTGAACGAGGTCTTCGGCTCGGCCGCCTCTTCGGCTGACGGAGAACAAGAAGCCAGCGCCAAGGCACAAGCCATCACGGCGATTGATCCAAGGCGGCGAACAGCACTCATCATCAACAGAACTCCTTTTTCGCACGTGCAGCATTGCCGCAAACGCATGCCATGTCCAGCGCAATTTATTACTATTGTCATCTTGCGTAATATCCATATGCTCGCGGCCATTCAGACGTGAGGGCGACGAACTCTCCGCAGGATGAGGGGATGCATCGAAAGCACAGGCACGGTCGCACCAGCAGCGACCCAAGCAGGAGTGTTCGATGCCGCAGACGCCGAATTCCAACTCAACCTACAATCCGGCCCTATCGGGAAATCCGCAGTCGACGACCTTGCGAAGCTATCCCAATGGCAACCCGGATGCGAGCTATAACCCGCCCGGTGTGCGCAACACGGATTCGGCGCTTCCGCTCCATCCCACAGAACCGGTTATGCACGACTACAATGCGGAAGGCCCTGCCGCTGGCCGGCTCGGCTTCCGCTGGATCTATGGCAGCAACGTCGCTGCCAAGAACCGCGATCCGCGCGTACAAGTGATTCAATACAATGAAGACACCTTCGTTCTGCGCCAGAACGTCTGCATCAATTGGACCGCGCCCTTCACCCACCTCCTGTTCGGCAACGAGGGCGCGCTGCTGATTGACACCGGGGCGACCGCGAATGCCGATTACTACCCCTTGCGCGAAACGGTCGATGCGGTGATTGGACGCTGGGCCGATGCGCGCGGTCGCAAGACCGTGCCGCTGACCATCGCCCTGACCAGCGGCGAGGACGTGGCGCAAAATCAGGGTCTGGTGCAGTTCATGGACAGGCCCGACACCACCTTCGTGCCCAAGCCACTAGAGGTGATGAAACAGCACTACGGGTTTGCCGCGAGCTGGCCCAACGGCACCGGCAGCATCGACCTTGGCGACCGCGTGATCACCGTCATTCCGACGCCGGGGACGCATAAGGATGGGGTCTCTTTCTACGATCCCTATTGCGATATCCTGTTCACCGGCGACCTGCTGTTTCCCGGCTGCATCAACATCAGCAACGATGGCGATTTTGTCACTTCGCTCGAGCGGTTGCAGAGCTTTGCGGCGGCCAATCCGGTCGAATGGATTCTCGGCGGGCACATCGACATGATGTTCGTGCCGGGCAAGCATTACCCCCGCTTTGCCACCTACCGGCCCTATGAGCGGGTGCTCGAAATGACCCCTGCGATCATCGACGATGCGCTGACCAGTGCACGCGAAGTGCAGGGGCGCGAGGTCAAGTTCATCCGGCCCGATTTCGTTCTGTTCAACGGGGTCAGCCCCGATGCGCGCGCTGGCGAATGGCCAGAGGGCGTGCCGGACATCACCGCGCCCCGGCCCTACTAAGACATTCGCAGGAGACATAAGCAGATGGATCGTCGCACCTTCCTGTCATACAATGCTGCCGCAGTCGCCGTGCCAACGGCGCTGACCACGTTCAGCACTGCGGCGCAGGCCGCCACCAGCCCCGAGCCGATCGACTTCACCAGCAACCTGCCCGCGCCGGGCGGATTTCCGGATAAGTGGATTTGCGGTTCGGAATCCTTGATGGATAACACCGACCCGCCGGTGCAGGTCCATTGGTACAATGCCCATACCGCGATCCTGCGGCAGAATAAGGCCTACAGCTACGAAGCGCCCTTTGCCCCGCTCTATTTCGGCAATGACCGGGTGCTGCTGCTGGACGAAGGCTTTACCACCTTGCGCAACGACTGGGACCTGCGCGGCGTGGTGGATGAGTGCATCAACGATTGGTGCGCGCGCAACGGGCGTAATCCCGCAGATATGGAGCTGCTGGTCGCATTCAGCCACCTGCATGCCGACCACTATGCGGCCGTCAACCAGTTCGCCGACCGTCCCAAGACCCGTTATATGGGGCTGACGCATGAAGAGATGGTCGGCTTCTGGGGCATGACCAACTTTCCCGAAGAGCGGGTCACGCTCGATCTGGGCGGACGCGACATCCTGATCTGGGGCTCGCCCGGCCATGTGATCTCCGAATTCGCCTATTACGATAGCTACACCCAGATTCTCTACACCGGCGACATGTTCTATCGCGGCCGCTGCTACATCAGCTTCTGGGAGCCGTGGTTCGAGAGCATGGGCCGGCTGATCGACTTCGTGGACACGCACCCGGTCACGCACGTGATGGGCTGCCACGTGGAGATCAGCAAGGATGGCCAGGACTACCCTTACGGCCTGACCTGGCAACCCAACGAAGCCCCGGTGCAAATGACGGTCGAGCAACTGCGCGAGACCTACGAATTTGCCAAGACCATCACCGAACCGGGCATCTATTTCACCGGCACCGTGTTCCTGTGCAACCAGACGCGCGGGACCACCACCATCGACGAGAATCCCTACCGTTACAGCTGAGCCGCGCTCGGCTCGTTTGAGGAGCTTACCAATGAAGAAGTCCGTTGCCCTCGCCGCCCTGCTGCTGGGTGCCTGTTCCACCGCCGAGGCCGATCCCACCGATGGCCCGAGTGACGGCGGCTACGTCGAGAACGTGATCGAAGTGCCCGACTTTGCCGACTTCCTTCTGGTTGACGGGAACACGGTCTGGGCCACGAACCAGGGCCGGATCGAACAGTGGTCGACCATGGGCAAGGTGACTTCGGTCGAAGTGCCCCGCCCCTGCGGCACCATGGCGATGGCGGCGGAATCGCTGTGGGTCGGCAACTGCGACGGCGGTGAGCTGTATCGGGTGGACCCGCGCACCGCCGAGGTGCTCGAGAAGATCCCCGCCGGCATCGGCCCGAGCGGCGAGCAGAACGTAGTAGCAGGCGCCGGCTCGGTCTGGGCGCCGAACCAGGCCGATGGCACCATCTCGCGGATCGATCCGGAAACCAACGCCATCATCGCCACCGTCCCGGTCGCACCGGGCACCACCTATCTCGCCTTCGGTTTCGACGCACTGTGGGCAGCGAGCGGCGAAGGCGGCACCATGCAGCGCATCGACCCGGAGACCAACACCGTCACCGACACCATCCAACTGGGCGATACGCCCGGCTTCCTCGTCGCGGGCGAAGGCATGGTGTGGATTCAGGAACAGGGTGACGGCACGCTGGCGCGGATCGATCCCGAAACGCGCGAAGTGGTTGGCCGCACCAAGGTGGGCGACAACCTCAAGTGGGGCGATATCGACGTGGGCGACGGCAAGGTCTTCCTGCGCACGACCGATGATCAGACCTTCGTGGTGATCGATGCAGCCAGCGCCGAAGTGGTCTCGCGCGTCGGCCGGCCCGAAGGCAGCGGCGCACTGCGCTATACTCCTGAGGGGATCTGGACCAGCGCACACGACGTGCACACCATCACCTGGTGGACGGCGTCCAAGGACTAGGTCCCGACGCCCTCAATCACCTGTGAAGACAAGCCGGTGGGCCGCTTTCCTTGCGAGGATGGCGGCCCATCGTCGTATTGTCCGGTGCAGCGGCACAACGGCCGCCCTTGGGGAAAGTCCAGCAGGGCCGCACTGATTCGCGCGCGCCCAGGCAAGACCTGTGGCATCTTGATTACACTTCAAACGGATTGCGGCGGAACCCGACAGAAAGCGCTCCCATACCTCTTCAACAAGGCCTTAATTCACAACGGTTTTCCGAGGGCGTGAAGGATTTTCAACCTATGTTGCATAGCAGCATTAATACTCTTGACCGATTAAGTAATATCTATAGCCTGTATCGCATCGCAGCATAGAACTGCGGAGAAGTTCGGAGCGGAGGATCTGCAACTGGAGGCCAACTGGCTGCCAATTTTGGAGATTGTCTATGGAGCAAGCGACGAACAACCAAGCCGGTGGCGAAGCCACCTTGGCGGCGGTTTCGCTCGACGCTGAAGCTCCTGCATCGCCGGACACTTTTGCCAGCCGCCTCAAACTCTCGCTGATCAATGCTGTGCCGCTGGCGACGCTGCTCGCCGTGACCGCCTTCTGGTTGCTGGCACCCCGCTCCATGACCACCAGCGAGTGGAGCCTGGTGGTGGTCACCACGGCAATCACCTTCTTCATCCTCGGCCTCGAATTCGTGCTCGAACGGCATTCGGGCTGGCGGCTGACCTGGAAAGAATTCCTCACCGACCTGTTCTACGTCATCCTGATGGCAACCGTGATCGGCTGGCTGGTCGAAAACTTTGCCGACGGCCCGCTGGCGGCGTTCAAGGACAAGATCGGGATCTCCACCCCATGGCTGCTTGGCTTGCCGATCGTTGTGCAGGCGCTGATGGTCATGTTCCTGATCGAGTTCGGCCAATACTGGATGCACCGCTGGATGCACAACTGGATGCCGCTGTGGCTCACCCACGCCCCGCATCACCACGTGACCCAGCTCAACGCGATGAAGGGCGCGGTCGGCAATCCGATCGAGCTGTTCCTGATCAGCCTTTCGGTGGTGGCGCTGTTCGATTTCGACATCGTGGCGATCTTCTGCGGCCTGTCGATGATGACGGTGATCTCGACCTTCGCCCATGCCAACGTCCGCTCGGACCCTCCGCTTGCTTACGGCTACCTGTTCACCACGATCCGCAACCACAGCCTGCACCACACCGCGCTCAGCTATGAAGACACGCGCTGCAACTACGGCAATTCGGTGATCGTGTTCGATCGCATCTTCGGCACCTACCGCGACGGCGAATCCGCCATCGTCGGGCAGGACGATCGCCGGCGCCTGACCATCTACGAGCAATTCATGTTCCCGTTTCAGCCCCTGATCGACAAGACCAGGGCTACGCGGGCGAAAACCGCCGACGCAGACGGCTAAGCGCAGCAGGCCAAGGGAGCACACTTCTCCACCAGAGCAGGATTACACAATAATACCGGCAAGCGACGATCAGGCAGAGTTCCAGCAGGGAAGAACCAGCGGTCGAAGCGAATGCTCTTCAATTTGAAAAACTTCAGGTTTCGGCGCGCTCCGGAGCCCGGGAAAACACAACCATAGCATGAGGGATTGCACGATGAAAAAATGCTCCACCGTAAAGCTGCACCTGATGGTGGCGACCGCCATCACGGGCACTGCGGCCTTCGCCACACCGGCCGTCGCGCAAGAGGTTGCGACGATGCCGGACAACGATGCGATCGTGGTGACCGCCACCCGCCGCGCGACCACGCTGATGGACACCCCGATCAACATCACCGCGCTCTCCAGCGCCGAGCTTGAGCGGGAACAGATCAAAGACATCCGCGACATTGCCGACTTCACCCCCGGCATGACCGTCTCCGACACCGGCGCGGGTTCGACCGGCACGATCGTGCTGCGCGGCCTGCGCGCCTCCGACGTCGGCGCCGGCGGTTCGATCTACGACAATGCCATGGGCATCTACCTCGGCGAAGTGCCGATGTATTACGACTTCAAGTTCCTCGACATCGAACGCGTCGAAACGCTGCTCGGCCCGCAGGGCACGCTCTATGGCCTCGGCACGCTGGCCGGCGCGATCCGCTACATTCCCAAGCGCCCCAACCTCGATCGCTTCGAAGGCGAAGTCCACGGAGGCCTCTCGATGAAGGCCCACGGCGACGACGTCGGCTTCGAAGTGGACGGCGTGATCAACGTTCCGATCATGCGCGATCACATCGCCTTCCGGTCCTCCACCGGATACACCTACGATCCCGGCTTCATCGACTATCCGCTGCTGGTGCAGGAACCGGGCATCTCGCTCCCGCAGCCCGGTGGCCTGAACACCGAGACATATACGCCGGAACAGTACGACGCGAACCTCTACCGCCGCGACAACCTCAACTACGAACGCACGGTCACCACGCGTAACCAGCTGCTGGTCGCCCCGAACGACGATCTCAGCTTCAACTTCACCTACGCCTTCCAGCAGACGAAGACCGAAGGTTCGCAGACCAACAGCTTCGGCGTGATGGGCACCGGCCTCTACGAGAGCGCCAGCCGCTTCGCCGAGCCGGTTGATCGCTACGCGCACCTGGCCAGCCTCGAGGTCAACGCCAACATTGCCGACGTCGTCGATCTGGTGGCAACGGCCGCCTATACCGTGAGCAAGTACACCGACAGCGGCGAGAACACCGACCTGTTGCTTGACCTTGACTACGGCTACGAAAGCTATCCGGCCTTCGCTTCCTTCAGCGAGTCCGACCGGGTGCGCAAGCAGCACAATGTGGAAGTTCGCTTCGTCTCCACCCACGGCGGCCCGGTCAACTGGGTGCTCGGCGGCTTCTTCAACAAGAACAACTACCAGAGCGACTACGCAGAACACACTCCGAACCACCCGTGGTGCGACGAGGCTACCAACCCCGAGTGCCTCGAATACGTGAGCTTCATCACGTCCGAGGTGAAGGAAAAGGCGGTGTTCGGCGAAGCCACCCTGCAGATCATCCCGCAGTGGCAGGTTACCGCCGGTGCACGCTACTTCGACTACAACTCGGAAATCCTCGGCGCGGCGACCCTTCCGCTGCTCGGTCAGCCCCTCAGCCCCTATGACCGCAACGCCAGCGGCGGCGAGGGCGGCCAGGACGGCTGGGTGTGGAAGTTCAACTCCTCGATCGACATCTCCGACGAGCTGATGGTCTACGCGACCTACTCGAAGGGCTATCGTATCGGCGGACCCAACAGGGTTGCACCCTGCCCCGAAGGCACGCCGACGGACGCCACGCAGTACAACGGCCCGCAGCTCATCTGCG
Organism: Erythrobacter sp. UBA1916; assembly: GCA_002337385.1. GTDB lineage: Bacteria > Pseudomonadota > Alphaproteobacteria > Sphingomonadales > Sphingomonadaceae > Alteraurantiacibacter. The sequence continues at coordinate 75,406 of DDFY01000012.1, read as the reverse complement.
CCCTGCCGAATGAGATCCAGTATGGGCCGGACGAGACCAAGAACCTCGAAATCGGCACCCGTCTGGAGCTGTTCGATCGCCGCCTGAACTTCAACCTGGCCTACTACCACATCGACTGGGAGGGCATCCAGGTGGCCTCGGCCACGACCTATGGTGTGACCGGCATCACGATCAACGGCGGTAAGGCCCTCTCGGAAGGCTTCGAAGCCACCTTCCAGGCGCGGCCGATCCCCGAACTGAGCATCCAGGGCAGCTTCTCCTACGTCGATGCTCACCTGACCGAGGACGTTCCGGGAATCATCACCGTCAACAGCCCGGCCGGCCAGTATCCCAGCGCACCGATCAAGCTCGATGCGCTGGCCGGCGATCGCCTGCCCGGTTCGGCCAAGCACTCCGGCTCGATCGGCGCCACCTATATCGCCCCGATCGGCGACAACGATCTGGTGCTGAACTGGACCACCACCTACCGTGGCAACGTGGTTTCGCGGCTTGGCTGGGATCGCGCCTCGGGCACGGTCATCCCGAGCTACACCGTGCACCGCGCATCGATCGCCTACGAGATGGAAAACTACACCTTCCGCCTCTACGCCAACAACATCTTCGACAAGTACGCGGTGGTCTCGACCGCCAACGACCTGTCGCAGACGGGCTACAACGATGGCATCCGGTTGCGTTACTATCGCCAGGCCGTGCTCAACCCGCGCACGGTTGGGATCGAGGCCCGCATGAAGTTCTGATTGTAAGCTAACGTTTCCTCGCGGGCGGGGCGCCT
>DDFY01000012.1:0-74539 GCA_002337385.1 Erythrobacter sp. UBA1916 | reverse complement strand
CGCCTGTCACAATGTGACAGGCGCCCCGCTTGCGTTGGAACCAAGTCGCGCTGAAGCTAGTCGCCTTGCCAAGCCGCTTCGGGATCGATGCCCTGCCCGGCCAGCCATGCGCGCGCCGGTTCCAGCGCCTCGGCATGCTGGCGCCACTTGCCGATTGCGTCGGCATTAAGCGGACGGCGCACCTGCGCCGCGCTGGGCGTGGCCACCGCTGAACGATTTTCATGAAAAGCGAGGCACGCCGGGTCCCAGTCCAGCCCGCAGTGAGCAAGCAGGCGACGCGTCTGGCGCTCCTGATCAGCCACCAGCTCTTCATAGCCCAGTTGCAGCACGCGGCCCGGCATCAGCTCTTCCCACATGCCCATCAGCCGGTCGAACCGGGCATAATATCGCGCGGCGTCCAGAAGATCGTAAGAGTAGGCGTAGTAGCCCGACTGGCTGGCGAAGAGGTTCTTGTAGTTGCTCCAGATCGTATCCATCGGCTGCCGCCGCAAGCACACGATCCGCGCATCAGGCAAAGCCCGCGCGATGTGCGCAGCATAGAGAAAATTCGCAGGCAACTTGTCGATGAAGCGCGGCGAGCCCTCCGGGCGCTGATGCGCGGCCTGAGCGAGATAGGCCTTGCCGAGCGCCGCTGGATCGATAGCGCCGCTTGCCGCCACCGTCTCTGCATCGATCACCTGACGCGAACGCGTCTGCGCCAACCGTTTGACCGCCACCGGCATGGCCTGCAACTCGCCCGCCGAACCGACATCGGGGTGCGAGGACAAAATCCGGTCGACCAGCGTAGTGCCGGTGCGCGGCATGCCGATCACGAAGATCGGCGCTTGCGAGCGCTCGCCCTCGCCTGCGAACAGCGCCCCCTTGCCACTGCGGAACAGGGCCTCCAGAGCGTCGAACACCGCCTCGTCCTGCGCAAAGTCGTAGCCGATGGTCCGCTTGTGTTCGTCGTTGGCGGCTTTCAGGTGGCCGAAGGCTGCCGTATCGCCAATGTCTTCCAGTTCCTTGGCCAGAGCATAGCGAATACGCAGCCGGTCATCGGCGCTCTCGGATTTCGCCAGCGCGGCCTCCAAGCGGGTGACGTGATTGGCCTCGGAAGTCTGCCGTGACAGGAGCGCCAGCGCATAGTGCACCCGTGCATTGCCCGGCTCCTCGGCAAGGATCGCCTCGTACAGCGCCCGCGCCTCATCGACCTTGCCGGTAAAGCCGCAGGCGGCGGCCAGATTGTAGCGATAGTCCTGATTATCGGGGCTCTTGGCGACCGCCTCGCGGAACGGCCCAAGCGAGCCCTCGTGATCGCCCAACCGGGTAAAGACACAGCCGATCGTATCGAGCGTCATCGCCTCTTGCGGCTTGAGGTCATAGGCGGCGCGCGCCGCCCGCGCGGCATCGCCCTCTCGGTGCAGCAGGCTCAGCACCCGCGCCAATTGCGCCAGATGCTCGGCCTCGGGTCCGCGCTGGACAGCTGCCTCCAGCAAGGGCAGCGCGTTGCCCATGTCGCCTATTTCCGCTGCGACAATCCCCAACAGGAAATAGCCGGTCGGCTTGCTCTGGTCTTCGAGCACCAACTGTTTCGCAGCCGCCGAGGCAGCTGCGAGATCGCCCTGTTGCAGGGCTTGTCTGGCTTTGGATTCAAGGCTCATGCGAGCCTTGTGCCGCCTCTTGCCCGCCCCCTCAAGAGGCGGGCGAAGAAGCTATGGGCACTCAGCGGTTCAGCGCCAGCTGCACCGGAGCTGCATCTTCCGAACGCGCGGCAGCCAGACGAGTCTCGATCTGGTCGCGGATCTGCGCGTGCACACGGGTGCGGCATGCGCGCGCTTCGGCGGCAGCCTGCAGGTGCACGGTGTCGAGGCCCTCGCCGCAGACGGCGCGCGCGGCGGCATCCATGCGGATCGCGAGGCGGTTCTGCCCGTCGACCGTCGCCAGGTTCAGCCCGTCGAGGCGCAAGGTGGCCGACGACGCGGTGAACGGGTCGGTGTTCGAATTGTCGGAAGTGGTATTTGCCAGAGCCGGCGTCGCCAGAGCGACTGCGGCCACGGCCAAAAGGCCTGCCTTCATCATCGTAGTCTCCTGTGTCCGAATGTTCCCGATCTATGTCGGTTAATCCGTCATCTAGGACGTTGTTCGATGGCATGCAAGGCGGCGCAGCGCAGATTTCCTTGTGATCAGGAGGCAGTGACCCGGATCGCCTCAAGGTCAGTGGTATCGCCCAGAAGGCCGATTGGCAGCCGGGCAAAGTCGCGAGTCTCACGGCGAGTGGCCGGATGAAGCAGCGAAACCTCCAGCCTGCGCGCGCCGTGCTCGGCGATCTGCCTGACCGTAGCCAGCGGCAAGGTGAGGCTCCACTTGTTGGCGCCATCGACCTCCATCGGCTCGCCATTGATCGCCACGGCCATGCCGGGATTGTCGCGACGCCCCTCGATACGCAGGCAAGTGCTCTCTCCGCAGCTAACGAGTCGGGTTGTCGGCTGGTCGTGGGCCGCAGCGGGCGTAGCTGCGAAGGCACCCGCTGCAAGCATCGCCACGCAGGATATCTTCGCCAGAACGGAGGAAGCGGACTTGCGGGGACGGAAACGAGCAACAAAAGTCGAATACATGACGAATCTCCAACCAGCGCACGCCAAAGCGCAGCGCAATGCGACGAGATTCCTGCGAACTATGTTTGTTTTCTTATAAGGTGAACTTAGCCCAATCGCCTCTGCCGTCAAGGTTGACGGCGGTTTGGGGCCAAGGCGCAAGCAGCCATCACCACCCGGCAATGCCGATGGCGTCCCGGTCAGAAGGGTGGGAGGTCAGGCCGTAAACAGGACCGATGGAGGAAAAACTGGATGCCCCGCAAGGATTCGAACCTTGATTGACGGAGTCAGAGTCCGCTCTCTTACCGTTAGAGGACGGGGCAACGCAGGGGCGCGCCTCTATCGCGGGCACACGGCATAATCAAGAGCCTTTGCGCACCAAAATACGATCAGCGCGATTTGGCCGGCCAGATGCGCTTGCGGCAGAATGGGCCAAGACACCCTTCCACCTCCAACGCGCCGTTCTCTCCGGCCCGCACGACCGAGCGATAGGTCCCGCCGTCCTCGGGATTGTAGACCTGCCCGCGCCAGGCCCCGTCGCGCCATTGCAGGCCGGTTAGCAGCGTCAGGCCGAGGATCGGGCGGTCGCGCAGCGCCGGATCATCATTGTGCGCATCGCGGTTCGATTCGCCCGGCTTGCGGCGGATGATGCGGGTGATCTTCCCGCACCGGGCCTGCCCGCAAGGCGACACAGTGACTTCGACGTAACCACCCGAATCGACATAAACGCCATCGATCGCATCGACGGCAAGCGCTGGGGACGCGGCAAAAGCGAGGGTCAAAGGCGCGAGAAGCGCAAGTTTCCGGGCTGTCATGCCCGCAAAAGACGCGCGCGCGCATGAACCCTGCCTGATCATTGCGAGCAGCTCGCCCCGCCCAGCACGCAAAAGCGCGCGCAATGCGGGTGGTTAAGCGGGACCGGGCGCAGGGCCGCTTCAAGCGTTGCGCCAAGATCGAACTGCGGATCGTGCGGCAGCAGCGTGCAGGCGACCACGCGCGCCTCGGGCTCGCCCTTGCGGTGGACGACCATGCGGCTCGTCGCGCACATCATCGCCGAGGGGGATTGCCCAAGAATGCCCCAGCAGGCCTCAGTGATCTCGGGCACGTCGGCCTCGGCGTCCATTTCAGGGAAGAGCACCAAGGCAGCCGGGTCCGCCGCATCGACCATAACGCCATGCTCGGCAAACAACGCCGCATAGCCGCGCCGCGCATCGGCCTCGCTCTCGCCCGCGAGGTGCCTGCCCGCCACGGCCAGCGAGAAGCCGCTCTCCGACAGCCAGGTCAGCCCCGCCAGCATCGGCTCCCAGCTGCGCGGCCCGCGCTCGGCCTCGTGGACCTCCTGGCTGTAGTGGTCGATGCTCACGCGCAGGGTGAGCCGGTCGCCATGCTTTGCCCGAAGCGCCTCCAGCGCGGGCTTGTGGCGCTGCATCGGAGCCATGGCATTGGTCAGCACCAGTGCGGTGAACCCGTTGTCCAGCGCCGCTTCCAGCATAGCGATGATATCGGGATTCATGAACGGCTCGCCGCCGGTGAAGCCGATCTCGGGCAGGCCTGCCAGCAGCGGATCAGCAGTGCCGCGAACCTCGGCCAGAAACCGCTCCGCCTCCGCGAGGGTGAGGTATTGCAGCGCGTCGTTGGTGGGCGAGCTCTCGATATAGCAATTGGCGCAGGCAAGGTTGCACAAGGTGCCGGTGTTGAACCAGATCGTGCGCATGGCCTCAGGGCTCACCACTGCACGGGTCTCGCCCTTGGCCGTGATACGCGGGTCGTCGAACTTGCCGGGCGCGAGCGGCACCTTGTCGGGCAGCGTAAAGGGCGATGGCCCTTGTGGCGCCGTGCGGCTTTTCGTGCGCACCGTCATCAGAACTTTCTCCGCAGCGCCGCCAGCGCGCGGGCGATCCGCTTTACCGGGGCGCTGAACACCAGCGGCTCCCACGCGGCGAAGGCACCGGCCTTGGTGATCTCGCCGCGCGTCGGGTAGGCGATAATCGCCGAGCCGAGCGCAAAGGTGCTCGCCTTGCCGGTGATCGTCTGCGCGAGCGGCAGCAGCATGTCGCCCGCCCCCTCGCCGCAGACAGAGGCCCCGACCAGCTTGCGCCCCTTCATCACCAGTTTGAGCTGGCCTTGCATGGCGCCTTCGGTCACGGCGCGGTCGTTGTGCGCGAACTCTTCGCGCTCGATCCGCACCTTGTCGCCGAACTGCTTGCGCGCCTGATCTTCGGTTAGCCCCACCTGCGCCACCTCGGGGGCGGTGTAGGTGCACCAGGGCAAGGCGGTCCAGTCGACCTTGGTCGGCACGCCGAGCGATATTTCGAGCGCGACGTTCGAGCCTTCATAGCCCGACACGTGCGTGAGCCGCGGCCCCTCGCGGCAATCGCCGATGGCGTAGATATGTTTGAGGCTGGTGCGGCGGCGGGCATCGACGGCAATCCCGTTCTTGCCGAACGTTATACCCTGCTCTTCCAGCCCCATGCCCTGCCCCCGCGCCTTGCGCCCGGTGGCGACGAGAACGTGGCTGCCCTCGATCACCTCGCCGTCGTCGAGCGTGAGCGCAATGGCGCCGTCACCGCCGGTGGCACGCACGGCTGAGCCGCGCACGAAACGCACGCCATCGGCCTCCAGCGCTGCCTTGGCCAAGGCAGCCGATTCGCGGTCGTCGCGCGACAGGATCTCGCCGCGCTCGACCAATGTCACCGCAGAACCGAGACGGCAGAAGGCCTGCGCCATCTCCATGCCCACCGCGCCGCCGCCGAGCACGATCAAGTGCTCGGGTAGGCAGTCGAGCTGGAACAGGTTTTCGTTGGTGAGATAAGGTACGGCCTCGATCCCCTCGATCGGCGGCACCGCAGGCTCCGACCCAAGCGCCAGCACGATGCGCGGTGCGCTCAGCGCCTGCTCCGCCACCTCGACCGTGTGCGACCCCGTCAGCTTTGCCGCGCCGCGAAAGGTCTCGCAGCCCATGGCCTCGAAGCGTTCGGGAGCGTCGTGCGGAGCGATGGTGGCAATGCTTGCCTCGATATGCTCGCGCACGCCGGCCCAGTCGACCTGAGCGCCTTGCATGCTCACCCCGAAACGCGCGCCGCGCCGCGCTTCGTAGGCGCGCTTTGCCGCCGCGATCAGCGCCTTGGACGGCACGCAACCGTTGTTCAGGCATTCACCACCGAAGGCTCCCTGCTCCACCAGCGCGACCTCGAGGCCAAACAAGGCACAACCGCCAGCCGCCGTCAGGCCAGCAGCGCCTGCGCCAATCACGATCACATCATGGGTGTAAGATATTCGGGGCATTGCGTGATGAATGTAGCGCCGCCACTTGGGATTGCTACAGGGGAACCAACGAAGGAACCTGCCATGCTTGAAAACGCGCAAGACTATTATGGCAAGGTGCTGTCCGGGTCCGCCGACCTGCGCACCGACGCCTGTTGCACCGCCGAGATGCCCTCCGAGACAGTACGCGGGGCCATGGCCAACATCCACGAAGAGGTGCGCGCGCGCTACTATGGCTGCGGGCTCGTGGTGCCGCAGGCGATCGAGGGCGCGCATGTGCTCGATCTCGGCTCCGGCGCGGGGCAGGATGCCTACCTGCTGGCGCAAATGGTCGGCGCGAAAGGCTCGGTCACCGGGGTCGACGCCACGCCTGAACAGCTCGCCGTGACCGAGGCGCACAAGGAATGGCACGCCGAGAAGTTCGGCTATGCCAATGTCCGCTTCGTGGAAGGCGATATCGAGAAGCTCGAAGACCTGGACCTTGCGCCCGAGAGCTTCGACGTGATCGTCTCCAACTGCGTGATCAACCTCGTGGCCGACAAGGCGGCGGTGTTCCGCGCCGCGCACCGGCTCTTGAAGCCCGGCGGCGAGCTTTACTTCTCCGACGTCTATGCCGACCGCCGCGTGCCCGAGCACCTGCTGAACGATCCTGTACTGCACGGCGAATGCCTGTCGGGCGCGCTGTACTGGGGCGACTTCGACCGGCTCGCCAAGGAAGCCGGCTTTGCCGATCCGCGTCTCGTCACCGATCGCCCGCTCGCCATCAACGACCGCGAGGTGGCAGCCAAGCTCAAGGGTATCGATTTCGTCTCGGCCACATGGCGGCTGTTCAAGCTCGACGGGCTGGAGCCGCAATGCGAGGACTATGGGCAGGCGGTGCGCTACAAGGGCACGGTGCCGGGCGAGGAAGACGTGTTCCACCTCGACGCGCACCACGCCATCGAGGCCGGGCGGACCTTCCCCGTCTGCGGCAACAGCTGGCTGATGCTCGAACAGACGCGCTTTGCCCCGCACTTCGAGTTCATCGGCGATTTCTCCCGGCATTACGGCGTGTTTCCCGGCTGCGGCACGGCTGTGCCTTTCGGCCAGTCAGACGCCAACCCGGCCAAGAGCGAAACCGCCTGTTGCTGACCGTCCTCGTCACGGGTGCGGCCGGATTGATCGGCGGAGAAGTCTGCGCGCGCCTCGCCGCGCGCGGGCACCGTGTGATCGGCATGGTGCGCCGCCGCGGCAAGGTGCTCGGCAACGACGGCGCGCCGGTGCCCCTCGCCCGGATGGTGAGCGGCGATGTCACCCTGCCGCTGATGGGACTGAACCCGGCGGAACTGCGCTGCGACGTGGTGATCCACTGCGCCGCCAGCCTCGTGTTCGATGCGCCCGAGCCTGAGCTGGAAGCGATCAACGTCGAGGGCACGCGCAATGCGCTGGTCTTCGCCAAGGCGGCGGGCGCGGGCTTTCTTCACGTGAGCACCGCCTATGTCTGCGGGCTGGAGCAAGGCGCGATTGCCGAAGCGCCGGTGCCACCCGGCAGGCGGTTTGCGAACAATTACGAGGCCAGCAAGGCGCGCGGCGAGGCTGTCGTGGAGCAGTCGGGCCTGCCCTTCGTGATCGCGCGCCCCTCGATCGTGCTGGGCGACCATGCGGACGGCACGATCCGCGACTTTCCCACGCTGTGCAACGTGTTCCGCCTGATGGCGCGCGGGCGGCTGACGCAGTTTCCGGCGGCGGAGGGAGCCACGCTTGACCTCGTGCCGATCTGCCATGTCGCCGAAGGGATCGCCCGCCTCGCCGAGACCTTCGACACAGCGCAAGGCCGCCACGTCCACCTCACCGCCGACCGCCCCTTGCCCGCCCGAACGCTCGCCGATGCGGTATGCCGCCAGCCGCACCTACACCATCCCGAAGTGGTCGACCCGGCACAGTTCGACGCCGCTGTCCTGCCCCGCGTGGCACAGGCGATGCTGGCAACCTACGGCTCCTACTTCACCCGCGATCCGCGCTTCGCCGCCGACAACATCGCGCGGCTCACCGGCCTCACCTGCCCGCCCGCCGATACCGCGTGGATCGACCGGCTGGTGGCCTATGCCTTCACCCGCGACTACCTGCCTAGCGCACGTCCGGATAGTGCCGCTCAAGCCCCTCGCGCGCACCCAGAGCCCAGCTCAGCCCGACCTTGAGGTAAATCCAGTTCGCCTTGAGCGCCCCCCATTCGGCAATCCGCCGGTCGGAGGTTTCAACCACGCGCGGCACCATCCGCACCCGTCCCAGCGCGGCAAGACGGATGCACAGCTCGGCCTCCTCCATCACCATGGCCTGTGGGTCGCAGCCACCCACGGCGAGGAACTGCTCGCGGCGGAAAAACATCGCGTGGTCGCCGAACAGCAGCCGCGCCCCGCGAAAGAACAGTTTTGGGTAGAACAGCAGCGGGGCGTACCAGGTCTTGGCCCAATTGTGCGCAGTGGTGCCCCAGCGGGTCTTCTCCGGCCCGCGAATGATCGGCGTGAAGCTGGCGAGCGAGACTTTGGGATCGGCCAGCGCCGTCTCCACCACCTGCACCGCATCGGTGGGCAGGACCGTATCGGCATGGAGGATCAGCACATACTCGCCGCAAGCCGCTTCAACCCCGGCATTGATCTGGCGACCGCGTCCCCGCTCGGTGCTGATCACGCGCCAGCCCTGCGCCTCGGCCAAGGCCACCGAATCGTCTTCGCTGCCGCCATCGATGCAGAGCACCTCTTGCGGCGGTGGATCGAGTTTCGCGAGATTCGCAGCGAGCGCGGGCAAGGCCTTGGCCTCGTTGAGCATCGGAATGGCGATGGTGACACTGCTCATGCGCGCAGCTCGGGCCAGCGGGCGAGATCTTCGGGGCGGTCGCAATCGGCCAGCATTGGGAGACTGCGCCAGCCGATGCTCCGCTCGGCCAACCGCCGCTCGGTTTCGGCGCGGACGCTGGCAACGCCCCACTCCATCTCCTCAAACAGGAACGCCGCCGGTTCGCGGAAGGCGAGCAGGTAGTAGCCGCCGTCTTCCGCCGGGCCGATGGCGACCGGCGCTTCAGCCAGCGCCGCTGCCGCAGCGCGCAGATGGTCCGCCGTAAGATCGGGAATGTCTGCACCCAGCAGAATGGCAGGGGCAGGCACCCGCGCCAGCCGCGCGCCGAGGTCGCCCTCGCCCTGCTCGGCGAGCGGCACCTCGTCGCCAAGCCACTGCGCGAAATCGGCCAGCGGCGCTCCGCTGGCGTAGAGCACATGGTCGAGTCCGCTAGCGCGCACCGTGGCCAGCGTGCGCTCAACCAGCCATCGGTGGAGCTCTGCCGCCCCATCCTCGCCCAGCGCCGGGGCCAGCCGCGTCTTCACGGCACCGGCGCGCGGATACTTGGCGAACAGGGCAACGGTTGGGCGCGGACCATCCATAGGTGAGCCCTTAGCGTCTTGTCGCGCGCAAGGCGAAGGCTCATCGTCGCGTGATGGCTTCGCGACTCGTCAAACTTGCCGGAATGGCGCTCGGCGCGGGAGCCGTGGGGGCGCTGCTCTATGCCGAGCGTGCCCGCCCCTTGCGCAAACAGATGCGCAAGGCAGCCCCACGCATCACCCGTAACCTCGCGATGGGTGCGTCCTGCCAGGCGGCGATCAGCGCCGCCGAGGTTCCGCTGACGAACCGCATCGCGGCGCAAAATGCGAAGCGCAAGCGGGGCCTGTCAGGTCTGTTCGGCGGCGGCGCGATAGGAGGCGCGGTCGCCTTCCTCGCGATGGACTACGGATTTTACCTCTGGCACGTCGCCACCCACAAGGTGCCGTTCCTCTGGCGCTTCCACCGCGTCCACCATGTCGACCCCGATATGGACACCTCCACTGCCCTGCGCTTCCACTTCGTCGATATGTTCGTCTCGCTGCCCTGGCGGCTGGTGCAGGTGCGGCTGTCGGGGATCGGCCCGCGCGGCCTTGCCGCATGGCGCAAGTTCTTCCTGTTCTCGGTGCTGTTCCACCATGCCAACCTGCGCCTGCCGCGCAGGCTCGATGAAGCGCTCAGCAAGCACATCACCACCCCGCGTATGCACGGCATCCACCACAGCCAGAAGCCCTGCGAGATGGATTCCAACTGGTCCTCGGGCATCGCCTGGTGGGACCACCTGCACGCCACCTTCCGCTCCAACGTGGCTGCTGAGGAGATCACCATCGGCGTCGACGACCCACTGGCCGAACGCGACACCCACCTGCTGCCCGCGCTCAAGGCACCATTCGCCGCCCGTCCCGCGAACCCTGATCTTTCCTGACAGCCCCTCACCTGCGCCCGACTTGTGCAACCTAACGGTCTGGTCTAGCCTGTTGTCAGGTTCCGCCGCTTAGTTGCTGCGGGTTTTGAAGTTTGGAAAGTATCAAGCGATGGCGGAGACAGGCCCGCCGGACAAGCGCGACACGACCGCACGCCCAGCCTCAGGAGGCCGGCGTCGGCGCCCTCACCGAGGGAGAGCATCCGCCCGAAAGTCCGGCACGACACCACGCAAGGCCTCTGACGCAAGAGCGCCAGCCCAAAGGCGCTCAGAACCGAACCAGCCTGCGCAGGTGCGATCGGGTGGACAGCAGGCAACCCATCAGGCCTACGCCGCGATCGACCTCGGCACCAACAACTGCCGCCTGCTGATCGCACGGCCCGAAGACGAGAACTTCACAGTGATCGACGCCTTCAGCCGCGTGGTCCGGCTTGGCGAAGGGCTGGCGCAGACCGGCCGCCTCAGCGATGCGGCCATGGACCGTGCGCTCGGCGCTTTGCGCGTCTGTGCCGACAAGCTGCGCAAGCGCAAGGTCTACCTCGCCCGTTCGGTCGCCACCGAGGCCTGCCGCCGCGCCAGCAACGGCGCCGAATTCATCGAACGCGTGCGCCGCGAGACCGGCATCGCCCTCAATGTCATCACCGCCGAGGAAGAGGCACGACTCGCCGTGCTGGGCTGCCACATCCTGCTCGAAGACGGGCGCGGCCCCGCGGTGATCTTCGACATCGGCGGCGGCTCAACCGAACTCGTGCTGATCGAACCCGGCGGCCCCGTGCCGCGAATCCTCGATTGGCAGTCCGTGCCCTGGGGCGTCGTGTCGCTGTCCGAAACGGTCGGGCTCGAACCGCACGACAAAGACGGCCGCGTCACTCGCTACGACAACATGCGCCAATTGGTTCGCGATAGCTTCGCCGAATTCGCCGAGCGGATCGAGAGCCATCGGACCAACGAGCTTCGCCTGCTGGGCACCAGCGGCACGGTGACCACGCTCGCCAGTGTTCACCTCAAGCTGCCGCAATATGATCGCAAGGCCGTCGATGGGCTGATCGTGCCGGCCATGGATATGCGCTCGATCTCTTCGGGGCTCGCCGCGATGTCGCCTGACGAACGCGGCAAGCTAGGCTGCATCGGTTCCGAGCGCGCCGAGCTCGTCGTGGCAGGCTGCGCGATTCTGGAGGCGATTCTCGACATCTGGCCGGCTGAACGGCTGGGCGTGGCCGACCGCGGCATTCGCGAAGGTATTTTACGCTCACTTATGGCCGCCGACGCCGAAGGGCAGGCGGCGCAACAGGCCCTGCATCGCCTGCGCCAAGGGAATAGTGGCTAATGACACGTGCAAGACAGGATTCGGTCCGGCGGCTGACGTCGAACAAGAAGCGCAAGGCCAGTTCGCAGAGCTGGCTCACGCGGCAATTGAACGACCCTTACGTCAAACTCGCCAAGGAGCAGGGCTGGCGCAGCCGCGCTGCCTTCAAGCTGATCGAACTCGACGACCGATTCGGACTCGTGAAGGGAGCAAAGCGCGTGGTCGATCTTGGCTGCGCTCCGGGCGGCTGGGCGCAGGTGGTGAGGAAGCGCGCGCCGCAGGCGGCGGTGGTCGGCATCGACCTGCTTGAGGTGGAGCCGATCGAAGGCGTCACGATTTTCCAACTCGACTTCATGGCCGACGAAGCGCCGGGCATATTGACCGACACGCTCGACGGCCCGCCCGATCTGGTGATCTCGGACATGGCCGCCAACACCGTGGGCCACAAGCAGACCGACCACCTGCGCACCATGGCGCTGGTCGAAACCGCGGCGCACTTTGCCGTCGACGTACTGTCTGAAGGCGGTAGCTTCGTTGCCAAGGGCTTTGCCGGGGGCACCGATGCCGAATTGCTCGCGCTGCTGAAGCGCCATTTCAAGACGGTGAAGCACGCCAAGCCCCCTGCCAGCCGCAAGGGCAGCTCGGAATGGTTCGTGGTGGCGCAAGGTTTCAAGGGACGCGAAGAAAGCGAAGGCTGACTTTCCCCTCAAGGGACGCAACGAAAAAGGGCCGGGAAATCCCGGCCCTGTTCGTATTCTTTCAATGATCGGCGAGGATCATACCGGCTCTTCAGTCGCCACTTCCTCGGCCTCGCCGTCCTTCTCCGCAGTGGCTTCCTCAGCCTCCACTTCGCCTTCGGTCGCGGCCTCATCACCCTCGGGGAGCGGCTCGGCCTCAGGGGTCGGCAGTTCAGGGCCGCCACCGTTAGCGAGCATGTAAAGCATGATGTTCGCGCGATCCTCAGCGGAGGACAGGCCCGCAAAGCTCATCTTCGTCCCGTCGGCGAAGGCGCGTGGGCTGGTCAGCCAGTGGTCAACGTTCTCGTAGGTCCAGTCACCGCCATGGTCCGAGAGCGCGCTCGAATAGGCGAAGCCAGGCTCGTGCTGGCCGATCGGCTTACCGAGCACACCATAGAGATTCGGGCCGATTCCATCGGCACCGCCCTGCGCGATGGTGTGGCAGGCCATGCACTTGGCGAAAACCGCTTCGCCCTTGGCCGCATCGCCGGTGGCAAGCAGCGTTGCCAGCGACGGGCCAGCATCAGCCTCACCGCCATCTTCGTTGGCGACGATCAGAAAGCCCGGATTTTCCGGGGATTCTGGCTTGTCTGCATGAAAAATACGCGAACTGATCGAAGTCAGCCCGAGTGCTACGACGCCTGAGAAGAGAACCCAGCCAAAGATAGTGTTGAGACGATCGCCCATAAGTCCGGTCGCGTTTCTGCTTGTGTTGCCCGATTTCGTAGGGCGCTCTAGGGGCTGGTGGCCCTATGCGCAAGACCCGAAAGGCGCTTCATAGACGCTTGGCAGCGCATCGATGCCCAGCTACCGGCATTGCCGCTATGGATTCTTTCCCCGCTCCCGCCTTGCGCCTGGTCGAACAGATGCGCGCCGCCGCCGCCGAAAATCCCGCGCGCGCAATCGCTTTTCAGGGCGCGCCGGGCGCCAATTCGCATCGTGCAGCGATGGAATATGCGCCTGAGTGCCTGCCCCTGCCCTGCTTCAGCTTTGCCGCCGCTCTCGATGCGGTGTCACAGGGGCACGCCGGCTGTGCGATGATTCCCATCGAGAACTCGCAGGCAGGCCGCGTGGCCGATATCCATTTCCTGCTGCCCGAAAGCGGGCTGTTCATCGTCGGCGAATATTTCATGCCGATTCACCATGCGCTGATGGCCTTGCCACAGGCGGATGGCAGCTTCGGCCCCTTCACTGCGGCCTTTTCGCACACCCATGCCCTCAGCCAGAGTCGGCGCTACCTGATGGAGCGCGATATGGTGCCGCTGAGCCATGCCGATACCGCTGGCGCAGCCGCCCACGTGGCCGAACTGGGTGACCGTTCCGTGGCCGCCATTGCGCCTGCCATCGCTGCCGACCTTTATGGGCTCTCCATCGTCGACACCCGAGTCGAGGATGCCGACGACAACACCACCCGATTCGTGGTGCTGGCGAAGGAGCCGCTCGATCCCGCGAGTCTCACGGGACAGGATGCGATCACGACCTTCATCTTCGAGGTCAAAAACGTGCCTGCCGCGCTCTATAAGGCGCTCGGTTGCTTTGCCACCAACGGCGTCAACATGACCAAGCTGGAAAGCTACCACGACGGTGCCAGCTTCGCGGCGACCAAGTTTTATGCCGATATCGTCGGCGCGCCGGGTGATCCGGCAGTCGACCGCGCGCTTGAGGAACTGGACTTCCACGCCAAGGATGTGCGCATGTTCGGCACCTACCGTCAGGCCCGCGTGCGCGGATGAGCCAAGGCTTCGTCATCGCGCCCGACGACCTGCAGGCCGACGACGTGCTCACCCTCCTCACCCGGCATCGCGAAGAACTGCGCGGGCACTCGCCAGCAGATGCCTGCCACGTGATGAGCGCCGACCGGCTGCGCGAGAGCGACGTAACCTTCTTTGTCGCACGCAAAGATGGAGAGCTTGCCGCAGTCGGTGCGCTTAAACAGCTCGATCCGGCAACCGGCGAGATCAAGTCGATGCGCGCGGCCGGCAGCTGGCGCGGCAAGGGCGCGGGCGCAGCGATCCTCGCCCACCTGATCGCCGAGGCGCGGCAGCGGGGCTATCGCGAAGTGGGGCTCGAAACGGGCCGCAGCGCGCTGTTCGCCGATGCTCACGCGCTTTATGTGCGCTCCGGATTTGCCGAATGCGACGCGTTCGGCCCCTATCGCTCCGGCGATTTCACGCTGTGCATGCGGATGGCTCTTTCCTGACCCGCGCTGGGCTTGTTATTGCGCCCGGCCAGAGGGCATGTCACAGGCTGCAGAGGTGAGCACGGGATCGGCAAGCGAGGCGCTGGCGGCGCAAGGTGACGGGCTTGCCGAGGCCTACGAACAGATGCGCGCCGACCCGCAAACGCAGTTTGCGCCGGTCGAGATGCCCGCTCCCGAGCCCCCACCCGATTGGATCAAGGATCTGTTCGAATGGCTGGGCAACCTGTTCAAACCGATTGCGAGCGGTCTGGTCGAGGGATGGCCGGTCATCAAATGGGTGCTGATCGGGCTTGGTGTGTTGCTGCTCGCCTTCCTCGTATGGCGACTGCTCGGGCCGGACCTGTTCGCCCGCCGCTCGCGCAAAGAAACCGCTCAGAATGACTGGGTACCAGACAGCGAGGCGGCCATGGCGCTGCTCCAAGATGCCGACCAGCTTGCTGCCGAAGGCCGCTTCGATGAGGCGACGCACCTGCTGCTGCAACGCTCGGTCGGCCAGATTGCTGCCGCGCGGCCCGGCCTTGTCGAGCCATCGAGCACCGCCCGCGAACTCGCCGCCGAACCGGCCCTGCCCGAAGGCGCGCGCAAAGCCTTCGCGGTGATCGCGCAGCGGGTCGAACGCAGCCTGTTCGCCTTGCAGCAGCTGGGGCAGGACGACTGGCAGGCCGCACGCGCCGCCTATGCCGAGTTCGCTCTCGCCCGCCTTTCGGGCAACGCTGCATGAGCCGCGCGCAAAGCCCCTTCCGGCCCGGCACAGTGGCGCTGGTCCTGCTGGTGGGCGCGGCCTCGTTCCTGCTGCTGCTTTACGCCATGGCCCACGGCCTCGACGGATCGAGCGAGCGCGACGGTCGGGCGCACGCGAAGGCGCCGGGGCTCGATGGCTATGCCGGGCTCGTCACCCTGCTCGAAAACAGCGGACACACGGTCTCGCTAAGCTACTCGGAAGGTAATCTCGACGACTACGGCCTGCTCGTCCTCACCCCGCGCTTCGATGCCGATGGCGAGGAACTGGCCGAAATCATCGAAGCCAGGCGCTACACCGGGCCGACCATGCTGGTGCTGCCCAAGTGGATCGCCATGCCGATTCCCGATTCGGTGCCGGTCGAAGCGGAGCCGGGCTGGGTCGTTCTGGCCAACGCCATGACCCCGCCGTGGTTCGAATCGCTGGGGATCGGCGAAGGGGCCGAACTGGCCATCGGCAAGACGGGCGGGTTTTCGGGTCTCGGCTTTGAAGGCTCGCTTCCTGATGGCACCAACGCGATGGCACTGGTCGAGACCGGCGAAAGCACGATCGAGCCGCTGGTGGTCGACAGCGAGGGGGATATGCTCGCTGGCGCATTCTATGCTGACGGCGATGCCTGGCCGCTGGTGATCGTGTTCGAACCCGATCTGGCCAACAACTGGGGCATGGCCGACGAGACCCGGGCACGGCTGGCCGATGCGCTTATCCACGAGGCCTCCGAGAACGAGGATCTGGACCTCACCTTCGACATGACGCTGCCGGGCCTCGCCAAGACTGAGAACCTGCTGACGCTGGCCTTCACCCCGCCCTTCCTTGCCGCCACGCTGTGCCTGATCCTTGCCGCGCTGCTGGTGGCCTGGCGCGCGTTTCAGCGGTTCGGCCCTGCCTATGCCGAGGCGCCCGCCATGGCGCAGGGCAAGCGCCAGCTCGCCACGAACGGCGCCGCCCTGCTGGCAAGGCTGAAGCGCTGGCATCTGCTCGGCGCACCTTATGCCGCACTGGTGGCGCAGCGCATTGCCAGCCGGTTGTCCCTGCGCGAACCCGAAGGCGAACAGCGCGAGCGCGCCATCGACCGCGCGCTGATCAAGGCCGGGCATCAGGGCGAGAGCTTTGGCCACTGGGCCAACATACTGCGCGGGGCCCGCAAACCCGCAGACATCCTGCGCGCCAGCCGCGCGTTACGATCAATCGAAAGGACGCTGACCCCATGAGCATGACGCTGGAACAGACTGCCGAGCTGGCAGGCGCCATCCGCGCCGAGGTGGCCAAGGCCGTGGTCGGCATGGACGAGGCCGTCGATCACCTGCTGATCGGGCTAATCGCACAGGGCCACGTGCTGCTCGAAGGCCCTCCCGGAACGGCCAAGACCTTCCTCGCCCAGTGCTTCGCGCGCGCCAGCGGGCTGGACTTCGGGCGCATCCAGTTCACCCCGGACCTGCTGCCGGGCGACATCCTCGGCTCCAACCTGTTCAACTTCCAGACTTCGAGCTTCACGCTCACGCGCGGCCCGATCTTCTGCGAACTGCTGCTGGCCGACGAGATCAACCGCACCCCGCCCAAGACGCAGGCCGCGCTGCTCGAAGCGATGCAGGAGCGCAAGGTGACGCTGGACGGCGAGGCCCACGCGCTCAGCCCCAATTTCATGGTGGTGGCGACGCAGAACCCGATCGAGAGTCAGGGCGTCTATCCGCTGCCCGAGGCCCAGCTAGATCGCTTCGCCTTCAAGCTTCTGGTGCCCTATCCCAGCGCCGAGGAAGAGGCGAAGATCGTCGCCCGTTTCGGTGCGCGCAGCGGCGCGCCCAAGGCAGACGACTTTGGCATTGCCATGGTGGCAGGGGCCGAGGCGATTGCAGCAGCGCAGGCTGCGGCCAAAACGGTCACCCTCTCGGATGAGATCGTGCGCTATACCGTCGCCCTGATCCGCGCCACGCGCGAGCATCAGGACATTGCCAGCGGCGCAAGCCCACGTGCCGCCGTTCTCCTCGCCAATGCCGCCCGCGCCCGCGCCGCGCTGGAGGGCCGCGACTACGTGGTGCCAGACGATGTGAAGGCGCTTGCCACCGCCACGCTGCGCCACCGCCTGCTGCTTAGCCCCGCTGCCGAGATCGAAGGACGGCAGGTCGAGGATCTGGTCGCGCAGCTGATCGAGCAGACCGAGGCCCCCCGCTAAACCGCAATGCGCCTGCCCAAACTTCCCCGCCTGCCCGGCCTGCCCTTCGTGCCGACCACGCGCGCGCTGGTGCTGCTGGGCCTGCTCGCTCCGCTGGCGGTGGTGTTGGCGGCGACCGCACCGAGTGCCTGGGCGATAGCGCCCGCCGCCGGACTGGCGCTGCTGGTTGTGGTGGTGCTCGACGGTATGCTGGCAGGGCGTTTGGGCGCGCTCGATCTCTCTGCTCCGGCGGACTGCGAGGTTGGCCAGCCCGCGCCGCTGCGCCTTGCCGCCACGATCCGTCGCAATGCGGGCGCGGCCCTGCCCGAGGCCGCCATCGGCTTCGATGCGCGCCTCGGGCCCAATGGCGCGCTGCACTTCGCGCTTACTCCGACCGGCGAGCAAGGACAGTTCACGGGCAGCGGCGACCTTAGGCCCGAGCGCCGGGGCACTGGCGACCTCATGGGCCTGTGGCTACGCTGGCGCGGTCCGCTGGGCCTCGCGGTGCGGCAGGTTTACCGCGCGCTCGACCAACAGGTGCGCGTCTGGCCCGACTTGTCGCCGGTCCGCTCGCCGGTGTTGCAGACCTTCTTCCGCGACGCGCAATTCGGCCTAGTCGCCCGCCGCATCCGGGGCGAAGGCACCCAGTTCGAGGCGCTGAGCGAATATGAGCCGGGGATGGACCGCCGCCGCATCGACTGGAAGGCCTCGGCCCGCCACACCCGGCTGTTCGCGCGCGAAAACGAAACCGAGCGTGACAACCAGATCGTCTTCGCCTTCGACTGCGGCCAGTCGATGTGCGAACCGGTCGACGGCCTGCCACGGATCGACCGTGCAGTCTCGGCGGCGCTGGTGGCGGCCTATGTCGCGCTGAAGGGCGGTGACCGCGTGGCGCTGTTCGGCTTTGCCGACCAGCCGCAGCTGATGACGCCCTTCGTCATCGACACCCGCACCTTCTACCGCTTGCAAACCGCCGCCGCCGAACTCGACTACACCGCGCGCGAGCCCAACTTCACCCTTGCGCTGTCCACCCTTACCGGGCGGCTCAGGCGGCGCTCGCTGGTGGTGCTGTTCTCCGACTTCACTGACCCCACCAGCGCCGAACTGATGGTCGAAAGCGTCGAACGGCTGGTGCGCCATCATCTGGTGATCTTCGTCACCATGGCCGACGAGGAGCTAGCCGACCTCACCGATATCGAGCCCGAGAACCTCGGCGACGTGGCCGTGGCAGTCGGCGCAGATGCCCTCGCCCGTCAGCGCGCGCTGGTGCTGTCACGGTTGCGGCGGCTGGGCGTCGACGTGATCGAGGCCAGGCACGACCAGATCGGCTACCGCCTGATCGACGCGTATCTGTCCGCCAAGCGACACGAGGCAATCGGCTGATGGCGCTTGACTACCTCAGCAAGATCCCCTGGTTCCGGCAGGCCGAGATCGTCCCCCCGGAGGATATCGAAGCCGCATCGCTGCGCTCCGACCGGTTCCGGCTCGAACGCGAGGTCGACTGGCAGCGACTCGAGCGCATCGTCACCGCGCTGGAGAAAGGCCGCCCGAAGCGCATTTCGGATGACGACCTGCTCGATCTGCCGGTGCTCTATCGCAAGGCCGCCTCCAGCCTTGCCGTGGCCCGAGAAACCAGCCTCGATGCCGCAACCATCGCCTATCTCGAAGCACTGGTGCGGCGGGCATGGTTCCAGATTTACGGCCCGCGCGACACGCTGAGCGGCTGGCTGCGCGGCTTCCTCGGCGGCGGCTGGAGCCAGGCCGTGCGTGCGATCTGGCTCGATATCTGCATCGCGCTGTTCTTCATGGTGGCGGGCACCGTAGTCGGCTGGCTGCTGGTGAGCCGCGAGCCCGACTGGTTCTATGCCCTCGTGCCCGGCGCGATGTCGAACGGGCGCGAACCCGGCGCTGATGCGGAGGTGCTGCGCCAGTCGCTTGAGCCAACCACCAGCGCAGATGGGCTGTCGGTCTTCGCCACCTACCTGTTCTCGAACAACACCGGCGTTGCCATTCTCGCCTTCGCGCTGGGCTTCGCCTTTGGCATTCCGACCATGTTGCTGTTGATCTCCAACATGGCGCTGCTGGGTGCAATGCTGTTCGTTTTCGTCGAGGCCGGGCTTGGTGTCGAATTCGTCGCCTGGCTATCGGTCCACGGCACCACCGAACTGGGCGCGATCCTGCTTGCAGGGGCGGCGGGCATCCACGTCGGCCGCGCCATGGCCTTCCCCGGCCAACGCACGATCCTTGCCGCCCTGCAGGCTGCCGGTCTGCGCGCTGCACAGGTTATGGCCGGGGTCACGATCATGCTCGTAGTGGCAGGGCTGCTCGAAGGCTTCGTGCGCCAGCTGGTCGGCGATTCCTCGGCACGTCTCGCCATCGGCGGGGCGATGCTGGCGTTCTGGTGCCTCTACTTTGCCGGCATGCGCAGGCGGCAGGAGCGGGCCGGATGACCACGCTGCAAAGTGCCATCCAGAACAACAACGCCAAGCGCGAGCGCGAGCTGATCACGCCCGAAGGCCTCGCGCTGCCGCTCCGCATCGCCAGCCGGGGCTCACGCGCCGGAGCGCTGCTGCTGGACCTGTTGTTCCTGTTTCTCGGTTTTCTCCTGTTCGCGGTGGCTCTTGGCATGATCGGCCTCAATCTCAGCTCGGTGAGCGGATTGAGCAAAACGCCGGTGGGCGAACTGATCGGCATCGTGTTCATCCTCGCGCTGTTCTTCTCGCGCTACGGCTACTTCCTCTATTTCGAGCTTGGCGCACGTGGGGCGACTCCCGGCAAGCGGCTGCTCGGCATTCGCGTGGCGGCGCGAGGCGGGCAGCGGCTCACCACCGAAATGGTGATCGCGCGCAACCTGATGCGCGATGTCGAGGTGTTCCTCCCGGCCTTCTTCATGCTGGGCAACGGGTTTGACGCCGGGCTAACGGGTGCGGCAGCCTTCGTGTGGCTGGCAACCTTCGTACTGTTCCCGTTCTGCAATCGCGATGCGCTGCGGGCAGGCGATCTGGTGGCGGGCACCTTCGTGGTCGAGGCCAATCGCGCCAAGCTGCAGCACGCCATCTCGCTCGCCCCCGACCACAGCCAGACCTACCGTTTCGGCGAGGCGGAACTGTCGGTCTATGGCGAGCACGAGTTGCAGGTGCTCGAAGGCGTCTTGCGGACCGGTGACGAGAAGGCCCTGCGCGAGGTCGCCGAGGCAATCTGCCGCAAGATCGGCTGGGACATGGGCAGCGGCGACGAGCGCGAGTTCCTGAACACCTTCTATGCCGCCTTGCGCGCGCACCTCGAAAGCGGGATGCGCTTCGGCAAACGCAAGAAAGACAAGCACTCATGACCGGAATGATCCTGCGCCCCGCCACGCTTGACGATGTTGAAAACCTCGCCCGGCTGGGCCGCGACAGCTTCTGCGCCGCCTTTGCCCACCTCTACCGCCCCGAGGACCTCAACCCTTTTCTCGAACAGGTTTATTCCTTCCCTGCTGTGGCTGAAGAGGTTGGCGACGACCTGCATCGCCATCGTCTCGCAGTCGATCCGGCCACCGACGCCCTGCTGGGCTTCGTCAAGATCCGCGTGCCGAGCTACTATGCCGAACACTCCGATGCGACGAACCCGATGGCCCTGTGCCAACTCTACACCGATCCCGAACGCACTGGCATGGGCATCGGCGCGGCGCTGATGGACTGGGCTCTGGGAGAGGCACGTGCCGGTGGCCACGATGCGGTGCAACTATCGGTGTGGAGCGAGAACTTCGGAGCGCAGCGATTCTATGCCCGCTATGGCTTTGCCAAGATTGCCGACATCCATTTCGACGTGGGCGAGCAGCGCGATGAGGAGTTCCTGTTCGAACTGCGGCTGGACACGCCCGTTTCCCTTGCTGCGGGTTAACATCCAATTAGGCACTTTCTGGCAATCGGTGCGCTATGGGGGACATGACCTTTATCCTGCCCGAGTTCGAGGCATCCGCGCCGCCGCTTGACGGCGAGCTGGCGAGCGATCCGCAGATCGCAGGCTTCCTGCACTCGGCACGTGACCATCTCGGACTGGAGATCGGCCTGATCGGTCGCTGGATCGACGATGACATGCGCGAAATCACCCATGTCGACAGCGCGCTAGACCTGCCGCTGGAGCCTGGCCTGCGCCAGCATCGCGACGAAACCTATTGCTGGCACGTGCTGAACGGCGATCTGCCCGAAATGATCGCCGATCCCGCACCCTATCCCGCCGCGCAGGCGCTGGGCATCACCCATGCGTTGCCCGTGGGCGCACATTTCTCTGTTCCTCTGCGCCTCTCTGATGGCACCGTGTGGGGCAGCTTCTGCGCCATGAGCCGCCAGCCCGATCCGACCCTCACCCCCCGCGACCTGGCCATCTTCGAAAGCTTCGCTGCCATGGCCGCCGAGCGCATCGACACGCTGATCGCCGAGGCCGCCTTGCGCGAGCAGACACGCCAGCGGATCGAAGACATGTTCGAAGGTGATGCGGTCACCATTTTCCAGCAGCCGATCCATTTGCTCGCCGACAGCCAGCCTGCCGGGGTCGAATGCCTCGCCCGCTTCCCCGATGTGAACAAGCGCAGCCCCGGCGCATGGTTCGGCGATGCCGAAAGCACCGGGCTCGGTGAAGAGCTGGAAATGACCGCCGTGAACGGCGCGATTGAGACTGTAACAAGCGTTCCCGACGGCTTTTTCGCCATGGTCAAGGCTCCCGCGCGCTGCGTGGTGAGCGGCGCGGTGCGTGCCGCGCTTGAGGCCGAGACCGCCGCCAATGTCGTCGTCACCCTCACCCAATATGCCGCCGCCGAGGACAAGCTCGCGTTGGTGCAGGCGCTGCAAGCGATCCGCCCGACGGCGCGCGTGGCCATCGATATGGTCGGCACCAGCTATGCCTCGATGCAGCTGGCCGCGCTGGTCAAACCCGATTTCGTCAAGCTCGACATGGCTCTGGCGCGCAATGTGGCCAGCGACCCTGCCGCCCGCGCGCTGGTCTCAGCGGTAGTTGCCCTGGTCCGCGAATGGGACGGGGCGGTGATTGCCGAGGGAATCGAGGAAAGCGCGCAGGCCGAGGCCATGAAGGCACTGGGTGTGAGCCACGGACAGGGATACCTGTTCGCGCGACCCATGCCGATGGTCGCCGCCGCGCAGCATCTCGCCGGGATCGTCGCCTGAGCTACTCCAGCTTGCGCCCCTCGCCGAATTCGCGCAGCTCGCGCTGCTGTTTGCGTGACAGTTCGCGCGCGGCATAGATGTCCCCGCCTTCGAGCTGCAGCTTCAACCGCTCCTTGTCGATCCGGCGATAGGTCTCTTCGGCGCGCTCCACATTCTGTTCCGAGGTCCCGATGCCGGCAAGCGCCATCCGCGCCATGCGGATCGCCCCGGCAAAAACCTCGCGCACCACGCCTGCCGCGGGCGCATCGGCAAGGTCCAGCAGCACCCGCCGATCAAACGCACGCACATAGATCAGCGCCTGCGGGAACGCCTCGTCGACCGCTTCGATCAGCGCCCGGTCGGGCATTTCGTCGTGGCAGAACAGGATCAGCTGCGCCTCGGCTGCGCCTGCCTGCCGCAGCATGTCGATCCGCGTGCCGTCGCCGAAATAGACCTTCGAGCCGAACTCCTCGGCCGTGTCGATCTGGTCAACCTTCTTGTCGATCACGGTGACGGACACGCCGCCCGCCATCAGCGTTTGCGCCACGGTCTGGCCGAAGCGCCCGAAGCCGACGATCACCGCATTGGCGCGATCGTTGCGCGGGCCTTCTCGCTTCTCCTCGTCCGCCTTGGGCGAACGGATGCGCTGGTTAAGCATCATCAGGAACGGCGTGGTCGCCATCGACAGCGTCACCACGGCGGAGAACACGCTCACCGACTGTTCGGCCAGCAGTAAGGCGCCCTGGGCCTGCGAATAGAGCACGAAGGCAAACTCGCCGCCCTGCGACAGCAGCAGCCCCAGCGCCAGGGCCGAGCGCCAGGCCATCTTCATCATCAGACCGAGGCCAGTGATAACCGCCGTCTTCACCGCGATCAGCAGCGCGGCAAAGCCGATCACCGTGAAAGGCTGCTCGGCGATGGCGTGGAGGTCGAGCATCATGCCCACCGCCAGAAAGAACATCCCGAGCAGGATCGAGCGGAACGGCTCGATATCGGCCTCCAGCTCGTGGCGATAGCGGGTATCGGCCAGCATCACCCCGGCGATGAAAGCCCCCAGCGCCGCCGAGAGGCCAAACAGCTCCATCACCGCCGCGCTCGCGAAGACGGTGAACAGCGCCGCCATCACGAACAGCTCGCGCTCCCCCAGTCGGCTGATAAGGCGGAACATCGGCTTCACCACCAGCCGGTTGGCCACGATCAACCCTATGATCGCCGCCAGCGACAAACCCACCAGAACGAGGCCCGAAGGCGCATCGGCATCGGCGGGGTTGCGGCTCATCGCGGTGACGATAGTGATCAGCGGGATGATCGAGAGGTCCTGAAACAGCAGGATCGCAAAGGCCTTCTCGCCAAAGGGCGTGCGCAAGCGGCCCGCCGATTGCAGCATCGGCAACACCTGCGCGGTGGATGACAGAGCCAGCGGCAGGCCGATCGCAAAGGCGGCGGCGATGGTATAGTTGGTGAGCAGCGCCACCAGCACACTGACCGCCACACCGCAGATCACCACCTGCGCCGTGCCGAGACCGAAAATGGCTTTGCGCAGCCGCCACAGCCGCTCGGGGCTCAGTTCGAGGCCGACCACGAACAGCAGCATCACGATGCCCAGCTCGGCAATCTCGGCCATCTGTTCGGCCTTGCCGACCAGACCCAGCACCTGCGGCCCGATCAGCACCCCGGCCACGAGATAGCCCAGGGTGGCGCCCAGCCCGGCGCGGCGGAATGCGATCACCGCCACCAGCGCAAAGGCCAGCATCAGCGCGCCGTCTTGCAGCACGAACCCCGTTTCGTGACCTTCCATCGGCCGCCTCCTAGAACCAGCGCCACTTCCAGAACAGCAGCAACTGCAGGGCCACAATGGCACCGCACAGCCCGGTGACGATCCAGAATGCGTCGGCATCGCTCGTGCCCGGCATTCCGCCCACGTTCACCCCAAGCAGCCCTGTCAGAAATCCCAGTGGCAGGAAGATCCCCGCCACGATGGTGAGCATATAGGTGGCCCGCTCGCTGCCCGCCACCGACCGCGCGCGGATTTCGTCCTGCAGCACCACCGCGCTTTCCTTCGAGATATCGAGATCGTCGAGATAACGCCGCAGCCGGTCGATACTTTCCGATATCTCGCGCCGGTCGTGATCCTCGAACCACGGCGGTGCCTGCCGCGAGATCGTCTCCAGCGCTTCGTGCTGTGGCCCCATGTGCCGCTTGAGGCCGAGGCAGTTGCGGCGGATGACCGATATCCGGCCAAGAATCTCGTCGGTATCGTCATCGTCCACGTCGCGATCTTCGAGAATGTCGATATGCTCGTTCATGTCGATGATGGCGTGGCTCATGCGGGTGATCATCGCTTCGGTCAGCTCGGTGATCAGCGCGCCGCAATCCTTCGGACCCTCTGCCCGGGCGTCGATCATGGCAAGCACCTCGCGCGGGGTCTGGAGCGGCTCCTTGCGCAGCGTGATCAGCCGCGTTCCGTCACACCACATCTGCATCGAGACCATGTCTTCGGGCTCAGCACCGGGATTGAAATTGATACCGCGCAGCGTCACCACCAGCGTATCGCCCTCGCGGAAGGCGCGCGGGCGGGTGCGGTCCGACACCAGCAGCTCGACTGTCGGCTCGGAAATGTCGAGACTTTCGAGATAGTCGATAACGCCCTCGCGATGGCGGTTCAGGTGCAGCCAGATCGCCTCGCCTTCCTGCGCCGGTTGCCAGGTTCTGGCCTCCTCCCATGCGATCGGGCGCCCTGCGCCTTTTCCGTCGATCACGCGGGCGAACAGCAGGGGGCCATCATCGGCGATCTGATCAGTAGGATTGGCTTCGGGCATGGGTGTTTCCTGTCAGGCGCGGTGCTGGTATCCTGCTGCCACGCAACGCGCCCCCTCGCAAATCCGCAATGAAAGAGGCATATGGTTGCGCGAACGGCCTTCCGCGCGAGGCAGGCCATAAACACAAAGGTTTCGTCATGAGTTCCGACAGCATTTCCGCCATCCGCCCCTGGCGCATGATCGAGCGCCGCCAGTCGCGCCAGATCATGGTCGGCTCAGTGCCTGTTGGCGGCGGCGCGCCGATCAGCGTGCAGACCATGACCAACACGCCCACCGAGGACGTGGCTGCCACCATCGACCAGATTCGCCGCTGCGAGGATGCGGGCGCGGATATCGTGCGCGTCTCCTGCCCGACCGAGGAGGCGACCGCCAACTTCGACCAGATCACCCGCGCGGCCAATGTGCCGATCGTTGCCGACATCCACTTCCACTACAAGCGCGCGCTGGAAGCTGCCGACAAGGGCGCGGCCTGCCTGCGCATCAACCCGGGCAATATCGGCTCGTCAGAGCGCGTGGCCGAAGTGGTGCGCGCGGCCAAGGCCAACGGCTGCTCGATCCGCATCGGCGTCAACGCCGGGTCGCTCGAAAAGGATCTGCTGGAGAAATACGGCGAGCCCTGCCCCGAGGCCCTGATCGAAAGCGCGCTCGATCACATCAAGCTGTTGCAGGATCACGATTTCCACGAATTCAAGGTGGCGGTGAAGGCCAGCGACGTATTCCTCGCCGTCGCCGCCTACATGGGCCTTGCCGAAGCGGTCGACTGCCCGCTGCATCTCGGCATCACCGAGGCAGGCGGCCTGATCGGCGGGACGGTGAAGTCCTCCATCGGGATCGGCAACCTGCTGTGGGCCGGCATTGGCGATACCATCCGCGTGTCGCTCTCCGCCGAGCCCGAGCAGGAGGTGAAGGTCGGGTTCGAGATACTCAAGGCGCTCGGCCTGCGCACCCGCGGCGTTCGCGTGGTCTCGTGCCCTTCGTGCTCGCGGCAGGGCTTCGACGTGATCCGCACCGTGGAAGCGCTTGAAGCCCGGCTTGAACACATCAAGACGCCGATGAGCCTGTCGGTCCTTGGCTGCGTGGTCAACGGCCCCGGCGAGGCACGCGAGACCGACATCGGCCTCACCGGCGGCGGCAATGGCAAGCACATGGTCTACCTTTCGGGGGTGAAGGATCACCACATCGAAAGCGAGGACATGCTCGATCACATCGTGCGCCTGGTCGAGGCCAAGGCCGCCGAGATCGAAGATGCGATGAGTGATGCCGGAAATGCGACAATAGCGGCCGAATAGACCTTCGCGTTTACCCCCCGATAAGCAACCGACCATAGAATCAGGCCCCATGAACATGGGGCCTGCACTCGCCGCGATCTGCCTGATCGGCCTTGCCATCGGCCTGACCATGCCGATGGAGCAGAGCCAGACAGCGCCTGCGCCAGATGCGCAGGCAAGCACCTCTGCGAACCTGACGGAGACCACACCAACGCCTGCGCCGCAAAGCGGCTGGAGCGACGATGTGGCACTGCCGCGCGCAGGCGACGGGCATTTCTATGCCGAGGTCCTGCTCGACATGGCGCCCACCCGGATGCTGGTCGACACCGGCGCCAGCATGATCGCACTGACCGAGGACGATGCGCTCGCCGCCGGAGTTTACTGGGACGCTTCGGAGCTTACCACCGTCGCGCAGGGAGCTTCAGGCCCGGTGCGCGGGGTCTTCGTCGCCCTGCCGCAAGTCGCGCTGGGCAGCATCGAGGCGCACGATGTCGCCGCCATCGTCGTGCCCGAGGGGCTGCCCGTCTCGCTGCTCGGACAGTCATTCCTTGCCCATGTCGACAAGGTCGCAATTGAGGGCGACGCGATGGTCCTGAGCCCGTGAGCAACCTGAGTCCCCTGCCCCGGCGCTGGCTCCGCAATCCGCAAGCCGCGCGCCACGCCGAGACCATTCGCGACATTCTCGACACGCCTCCAATCACACCGAGCACCAATGGCCTGGTGCTGTTCGCAGAGATCGGAACCGCCAAGCTCCTGCCTTTCCTGGTCGCGATCAAGAGCCTCCACGCCCGGCTCGGTCGCGGGCGGGTGGCGCTGCTTGACGATGGCACGCTGATCGGCGCGGACCGCGCGCTGCTGGCCCATCATTGCGGCGATCCCGAAATCATTCCCCCGGCGAGCAACAGCGACACCGCTTTGCCCGATGGGCCGGCTTGGCACGCACTGCGCACCATGCTTGAACGACGGCGCACCGAATACTGGCTGTCACTATCGAGCGACAGCGTGACAATCGGCCCGGTGCCCGAAATCGAACAGGCAATCGCCCTCAACGCTAGCTTCCTCCTGCTCGGCGAGGGGACCCTCGAAGGCCCCAGGCCGCTGCGCGACTTCTGCCGCGCAGCCTATCCGGACGGCCCGATCGACGGCGATGTGACGGTTCAACTCGAAAGCCGCCTTGGTGAGATCGCTCGGCCCGACCGGCGCTATGTGCGGGGCGATGCAGGACTCATGGGCTTTGCTGCTGGCGGGCCAGGCCTGCACTTTGCCGCTGCCTCTCGATCTGACCTTGAACAGCTGGTCGGTGCCGAGCGGATGAGCGAGCCGGGCGCGGCGCAGGTGGCGGCGAACCTCCAGCTGTCTAGCGAGAACCGCACCCAGTTCCTCCCCCGCGAGCGCTATCGCCATGACGGCGCGGCGGGATGGGACCAAAGCACGAGCTTCCTGCGCTTCGCTGGCGAGGACCGCTATGCCGATGGGCGCTACACCGAAGCGAGCCGCATCGCCATCGAGGCACTGCGCCGAAAATGACGGTATGGACAAGGTTCAGGTGTCTCGGTCTATAAGTAGCTCCATGGATCGTCGTCGCTTCCTCACCCGCTCCGCCGCTGCCGCTGCTACCGCAGCGCTACCGGCAAGGGTGTTCGCGCAGGCTGGGCCCGATCTGCGCACACGCCGTCTGCTGGCGGTGGCGCACGAGCAGGCCGAACGCGCCAGCGCCAGCCTGTGGCACACCGACGTGGTCGGGATTGCCGACTTCGGCCTCCACTCCGCCGAGCCGCGCTTCCATTTCGTCGACCTGGTGGCGGGCAAGGTCGATTCGGTGCTGGTCACCCACGGCGCCGGGTCCGATCCCGAGCACGACGGCTGGCTAAACGACTTTTCCAACCTGCCCGACAGCTGGGCCAGCAGTCGCGGCGCTTACATCACCTGGGAGTGGTACAAGGGGCGTTACGGCACCTCGGTCCGCCTCGGCGGGCTTGATCCCGACAATTCGAACGCCTTCCCGCGCGCCATCGTGATGCACCCGGCCAGCTACGCCACGCCCGAACACGTGGCACGTTGGGGCCGGCTCGGCCGGTCGAACGGCTGCTTTGCCTTCGGCCCGGAGGTGTTCCCGCAGGCACTCACCCGGTTGATGGGCGGACGGCTGCTCTATGCCGATGCGCTGGGAATCGGTGCCGATGGCGAGGACGTGGCCCGCCCGCCGCAGAAGGCACCCGACTTCGCCGCTATCGCTGCCGCCAACCGCGCCTAGCCAGCCTAGCGCCCTTCCGGGTCAGAGCGTGTCGCGCGGATCGTCGACGATCTCGATCACTTCCTCGCTCGAAACCCGCGCCCGGTTGCGCACACGCGGCGCGTCGAGCGAGGCGAACACCGGTTCATCGCGATCATAGATATCGTCGAACTGGCGCAGGTTCCCGTCGATATCCACGCCATAGGTGAAATAGGTGATGTAGGCGGGCATCGTCTTCTTCACCGGCACACGGGTATATTCGCCACTGGTGTAGATATCGACCACCTCGTCGCGCGTGGCCCCCTCGCCGAGGATCGCGACGGTCATGGCGAGTTCGAGCGCCCGCTCGGTGCGGATGCAACCGTGGCTGAGCGCGCGCTCATCCTGGTTGAATATCTGCCTGTTCGGCGTGTCGTGAAAGAAGATCGCATGCGGATTGGGCATGTCGAGCTTCATCACCCCCAAGGCATTGCCCGCCCCCGGCTGCTGCACCACGCTGATATAGCCATTGGCCCCGCGCGTGGCGCGATAGCCCTGCCGCGCGGCCCAGCTCGGGTTGTTAAGCACGCGTTCGCCCAGCCCCTCGCCGCGCACGATTGACTGCGGCACGGTCCAGGTCGGGTTGAACACCACCCCTTCAACCGTCTCGGCAAGCTGCGGTGTAGCGGTGCGGCCCGGTTTGCCGACCACGGTGCGATAGGTGCGGATGATATTGTTATCGACCGTCAGCCGCAGCTGATACTCGGGCACGTTGGTAATCAGGTATTGCCCGCCCAGATCGCGCGCAAGCCAGCGCCAGCGATCCATGTTGGCGCGAATCAGGCGGCGCTCCTCGGTGTCGCTGGCGGGGGTTTCGGCCAGTTTCTGGCGCAAAGCGGCATAGTCGGGGTGAGTCGGCTTCAAGGCCTCCAGCGCGCCCGCGATATCGCCCGTTTCCAGCGCATTGGCCATCACCTTGGCGGTGGGATTGCGGTCAGCATCGGGGTCGACCACGAACCACTGGCGCCGGTTGGCCATCGGCGTGCGCCCATCGCGCAGGTCTTCCACCAGCCAGGCAAAGGCCGTGCTGGCCAGCTCATCGACCTGCTGCGCATCATCAGCGCTCAGCGCAGCGGCAAGTTCTTCGGGCAGATAGTCAGCCGGAACGAGGCCTTCCGCATCGATCGTGCGGATCACGCCGAGCAGCTCTTCCGCCTGTTCGTTGCTCCAGTCCATCGCCTCGATCACGCGCGGATCGGCCTGCACCACTTCTTCCGAAGTGAAGGCCTGCTCGAAGGCGCTAGGAGCAGTGGAAGCAGTCGCCTCGGCGGCATCCTCCTGCAGCACGCTCTGCGTGGGCAGAGTTTGCGCACCCGCAGGGGCGGCAAGGCTGGCAAGCGTTCCGAGCGAGAGGCTCGAAGCAAGGAGGGCACGGGTACAATTCATATAACTCTTCCTAGCACAAGCGCGCGAGGCAGGCGCGCCTTTAGCCAGCCTCCTATCGCGCACCGGCCATGACGCGCGCATGAACCGGTTGCGCCGCACAATACAAGCTAGCAAGACTCTGCGCCATGCCCGCGCGACACCCTATCCTCCCCTATCTGCTGGCAGCGGGCGGTATTGGCCTGTTCGCGGTGATGGACGGGTTCATGAAGCACGCCGCACTGATGACCGGGGCCTATACCGCCACCCTGCTGCGCAGCCTGATCGGCGCAGTGCTGATCGCGCCGGTGTGGCTCGCGCGCCGCCCACGCTGGCCGCGCGGACATCTGCTGCGGCTCCATGCTGAGCGCGGGGTGGTCACAGCGGCGATGTCGCTCTCATGGTTCTTCGCGCTCACCCGCCTGCCGCTGGCAGAAGCGCTGGCGATCAGCTTCGTCGCCCCGCTGATAACGCTCTATTTCGCGCACCTGCTGCTGGGCGAGACCATCAGTCGCCGTGCGATTCTTGCCTCGCTGCTGGGCTTTGCGGGCACGCTGGTGATCGTGGGCGGACGCATCGGCGCGGCCGGGATGAGCCGGGATCTGGCACTGGGCCTTGCCGCGATGGCCTTTTCGGCCCTGTTCTATGCCTATGGCTTCGTCGTGATCCGCCGCCAATCGCAGCTGGCGGGGCCAATCGAGGTGGCGACATTCCATTCGGGGATCGGCGGGCTGGTCCTGCTGCTGGCCGCGCCGTTCGCCTTCACGATGCCATCGCCGCAAGTGCTCGGTACGATCGGAATTGCCGGTGCGCTTACCGTACTTGGCTCGATGGCAATCGCCTGGGCCTATGCCCGCGCCGAAACCCAGGCGCTCGTCCCGCTCGAATATACCGGCTTTATCTGGGCGGCGTGGATCGGCTGGCAATGGTTCGGTGAGAAGGTCACGCTCGCGACCTTCGTGGGGCTCTGCATGATCGTTGCGGCCAGCTGGATTGCCCGGCCACGGCGCAAGGTGCCCGCGCCCTAATGCGCCTGCGCGGATTGGGGCGCTTTGACGGGCTCGTCTTCCACCAGCACCTCTTCATCATCCGCGCCGAGGCCCGAACTCTGCCACACCATTCCCAGCGCCGCGCCAAGAAAGGCCGCAATCACCAGCGCCAGCGCGATCCAGATCACCCCGATTGACTGCGCGCCGCGCTGCGGATTGACCAGCACCATGATCCGATTTCCCTGCCTTCACACTTGCCCCGGTGCGCGAGGCCTTGACCAATCCCGCACAAACGCGCAGTTCGCACCCGAACAGCGGGCTTCTCGCACGAGCACGCTTACGCAAGCAACAGCAAAGGGACCCCATCATCCATGACTCAGGTCGGCTCCAACTCGCTCGAAACCCGCACCTCCCTCGACGTCAACGGCACCAGCTACGCCTACTACTCGCTGGCAAAAGCTGCGGAAAAGCTGGGCGATATCAGCCGCCTGCCCTTCAGCCTCAAAGTGCTGCTGGAGAACATGCTGCGGTTCGAGGATGAAGGCTTCACCGTAGGCCAGCACCACGCACAGGCCATCGTTGACTGGCAGAAGAACCCCAAGACCGGCGAGGAAATCCAGTATCGCCCGGCCCGCGTTCTGCTGCAGGACTTCACTGGCGTGCCCTGCGTGGTGGACCTTGCCGCCATGCGCGACGCGATTCGCGGCCTCGGCGGCGATACGGCCAAGATCAATCCGCAGGTTCCCGTGAACCTCGTGATCGACCACTCCGTGATGGTCGACGAGTTCGGCCACCCCAAGGCCTTCGAGCACAACATGGCGCTCGAATACGAACGCAATGCCGAGCGCTATGACTTCCTCAAGTGGGGCGCCAAGAGCCTCCAGAACTTTTACGCCGTGCCCCCTGGCACCGGCATCTGCCACCAGGTGAACCTCGAAAACATCGCCAAGGGCGTGTGGTCGAGCGAAGACCAGAACGGCGAACTGGTCGCCTACCCTGACACCTGCGTCGGCACCGACAGCCACACCACCATGATCAACGGCCTGGGCGTGCTCGGCTGGGGCGTTGGCGGGATCGAGGCCGAGGCCGCGATGCTCGGCCAGCCGATCTCGATGCTGATCCCCGAAGTGGTCGGCTTCAAGCTGACCGGCGATATGGCCGAAGGCGTAACCGCCACCGACCTCGTGCTGACCTGCGTGCAGATGCTGCGCGAGCACGTGGTGGTCGGCAAGTTCGTCGAGTTCTACGGCCCCGGCGTTGCCAAGCTGTCGCTCGCCGACCGCGCCACGATCGCCAACATGGCCCCTGAATATGGCGCCACCTGCGGCTTCTTCGGCATCGACCACAAGACGATCGAATATCTGCGCCTCACCGGCCGCAGCGAGGAAGCGATCGCGCTGGTCGAAGCCTATTCGAAGGCCCAGGGCATGTGGTTCGATCCGGATAACGAGCCGATCTTCTCCTCCACGCTGGAACTCGACATGAGCGCGGTGGTCCCCTCGCTCGCCGGTCCCAAGCGCCCGCAGGACAAGGTCGCGCTGCCGCTAGTCGACGAGCTGTTCAACAACGACCTCGCCAAGGTCTACGGCAAGAGCGAAGCCGTGCGCGTGCCGGTCGACGGGGCCAACCACGATGTGGGCGACGGCGACGTGGTGATCGCCGCGATCACCTCGTGCACCAACACCTCGAACCCCGACGTGCTGGTTGCCGCCGGACTGGTGGCCAAGAAGGCCAACGAAAAGGGCCTGAAGCCCAAGCCGTGGGTCAAGACCTCGCTTGCGCCGGGTTCGCAGGTCGTCACCGACTACCTGAACAAGGCCGGCCTGCAGGAGCACCTCGACGCGATCGGTTTCGACCTCGTCGGCTATGGCTGCACCACCTGCATCGGCAACTCCGGCCCGCTGGCCGAGCCGATCAGCCAGGCGATCAACGGCAACGACATCGTCGCCGCCTCGGTCCTGTCGGGCAACCGCAACTTCGAGGGCCGCGTCTCGCCTGACGTGCGCGCCAACTTCCTCGCCTCGCCGCCGCTCGTCGTGGCCTATGCGTTGAAGGGCACCGTCACCGAAG
The DNA here is from genome assembly GCA_002337385.1 of Erythrobacter sp. UBA1916. GTDB lineage: Bacteria > Pseudomonadota > Alphaproteobacteria > Sphingomonadales > Sphingomonadaceae > Alteraurantiacibacter. The sequence goes on along the minus strand of DDFY01000012.1, from coordinate 41,380 downwards.
ACATCACCACTACGCCGATCGGGCAGGATCAGGACGGCAACGACGTGATGCTGGCCGACATCTGGCCGTCGAACGCCGAAGTGGCCGAAATCCGTGCCGGTGCCATCGACCGCACCATGTTCGAAAGCCGCTATGCCGACGTCTACAAGGGCGACGAGCACTGGCAGGCGATCAAGGTCGACGCCTCGGATACCTACAGCTGGAACCCGAGCAGCACCTATGTCGCCAACCCGCCCTACTTCGAGGGCATGAGCATGGACCCGGCCCCGGTCGACGATGTGATCAGCGCCAAGCCGCTGCTGATCCTCGGCGATTCGGTCACCACCGACCACATCTCGCCGGCAGGGTCGATCAAGGAAGATTCGCCCGGCGGGCGTTACCTGCTCGACCACCAGGTGCCGAAGAAGGACTTCAACTCCTACGGCTCGCGTCGCGGCAACCACGAAGTGATGATGCGCGGCACCTTCGCCAACATCCGCATCCGCAACGAGATGGTCCCCGGCGTGGAAGGCGGCGAAACGCTCTACAAGGGCGAGCAGATGGCCGTTTACGACGCCGCCATGAAGCACCAGGCCGACGGCACCCCGCTGGTGGTGATCGCAGGCAAGGAATACGGCACCGGCTCGAGCCGTGACTGGGCTGCCAAGGGCACGATCCTGCTCGGCGTGCGCGCCGTGATCGTCGAAAGCTTCGAGCGTATCCACCGCTCGAACCTGGTCGGCATGGGCGTGCTCCCGCTGCAGTTCAAGGATGGCGACACCCGTGAGACGCTGGGCCTCAAGCCCGACGACAGCTTCACGATCAAGGGTCTGGCCGATCTGAAGCCGTCGCAGGACGTCGAAGTCGAAGTGACCCGTGCCGATGGCACCAGCTTCAGCTTCACCGCGCTGTGCCGCATCGATACCGCCAACGAGATCGAGTACTACAACAACGGCGGCATCCTGCACTACGTGCTGCGCAAGCTGGCGTCGTAATGCTGCGCGCGGGCTTGCTCGTCGCTGCCAGCCTCGGCCTTGCCGCTTGTGCGGCGGGCCAGGCACCGGCAACGTCTGCAAGCCCGCAGCAGACGGGTGAAGTAACAACGCTCGACAGCACCGAGCTCGCCGCGCTGATCGAGGCGGGCAAGGTCATCCTGATTGACGTGCGGACCCCGGCCGAATTTGCCGAGGCGCGCATTCCGGGCAGCCTGCTAGCGCCGCTCGACACCTTCGATCCGGCGGCGATCCCGCAAGAGCCCGGACGCGAGACAATCCTGTACTGCCGTTCGTCGGCGCGTTCCGGTCGCGCGGCCCAGCTGCTTGCCGACTATACCGGCGACCCGGTGCGCCATCTGGAAGGTGGATTGATCGCGTGGCAGGCTGAGGGCCTTCCCGTCATTCCGGAACCAGCGGATAAATAAGACCATGAGTGGTTTCGTCACCTCGACCCGTTTCGGCGGCATCCCCGGCGATCCCAAGGAAGACCCGGCCAAGCTGGCCCTGATCGGAGCGCAGGTGCGGGCCCGGCTCAGGGCCGATCCGCGGGCCGAGGATCTCGGCGGCGACAAGGCTGATATGTTCCTGCTGCGCGATTTCTTCACCGCCGAGGAATGTGCCCGGCTCGTCAAGGTCATCGATAGGAAGATCGGCCCCTCAACGCTGTTCGAGGGGACCGAGCGCGATGGCTTCCGCACCTCGTCCACGCACTACTTCGATGCGGGTGATCCGGCCACGCGTGAGCTGGAAAAGCGGATCGACGCCGCCACCGGCATCCCGCACAAACACGCCGAAGTTACGCAGGGTCAGCGCTATGAGGCGGGTCAGCAGTTCAAGCATCACTACGACTATTTCTTCGCCAGCGAGCCCTACTGGCAGCAGGAGCGCCGCCGCGGCGGGCAACGCACCTGGACCGCCATGCTGTTCCTCAACGACGTCGAAGAAGGCGGCGAGACTGACTGGCCGGAACTGGGGCTATCGGTGAAGCCAGTCGCGGGGGCCTTGCTCGCCTGGAACAACATGGCCCGCGACGGCAAGCCCAACCGCAACACGCTGCACGCCGGCACCCCGGTGGTGAAAGGCGTGAAGTACGTCATCACCCAGTGGTACCGGCAGGATCCCTGGACGCTGCACCTGAGCTGACCAGCCCAGCCACTGGGAAAGGGGTCAACGAAAAAGGGCGGCCGTTACGGCCGCCCTTCCCCTCCCAAAACTTGGTAGCCCGCACTCAGGCCTTGGCGACAGCCTTGCGCTTGTCCCTACGGCGACGGCCGAGGAAGAGCGCGCCAGCGCCTGCACCGAACAACAGCAACATGCCCGGTTCAGGCACTTCAGTGCCCGACGAGGTGCTGGTGGTCGAGTTGCCGCTGGTGGTCGACGAGCTGCTCGAAGACGAGCTGCTGGAGGACGAACTCGACGAAGAGGTGCTGGTAGAAGAACTGCTGGAGCCCGACGATCCGCTCGAACTGGAAGACCCGCTGGAGCTGGACGAGCCGCTGGAGCTGGACGAACCACTAGAACCCGAAGAACCGCTCGAGCCATTGTCTCCGCCGCTCGACGAAGAGCTCGACGAACTGGATGAGCTGGAGCTGGAACTGGAGGAACTCGAACTCGACGAGCTGGAAACGTTGCCCGAAGTCGAGGTCGACGAATAGTTGCCCGACGAACTAGAGACGTTGCCGGAAGAGCTCGACACGTTCCCGCTCGAACTCGACACGTTGCCCGAACTGGTCGAGGTAGTGGTCGACACACCACCGGTCGATGTGCTCACACCGCCGGTGCTGGTGCTCACGCCGCCCGTAGTCGTGCTCGAACCGCCGCTGCTGGTTGAGGTCGAGGAGCCGGTGCTCGAATTGTCGATATCGATATCGATGTCGATGCCCTGGCCCTGATCCTGCCCCTGGCTGCCTGAGGTCGTAGTGGTCGTGCTCACGCTGGCCGAGCCGCCCCCGCCGCTGCCACCGAAGAACCCTCCGAAGAAGCCGCCACCAAAGCCGCCGCCGAAGCCGCCCGAACCGCCGACAATCACCGGCTGACCACCGCCAGTGCCACCAACCGGCGCACTCGGCAATTGCGGAAGCGGCATCGGCACGGCCGCCATCGCAACCTGCGTTTCGTGGCAGTAGCCATCCGGCCCCATTTCGCCGACGTCGCACACGCGCTCGATCGTGCGCCGCAGACGGCGCTGAACGCGTGGGGGATCGCGAGGCACTTCACGACGCGCCACGTGACGTTCCTTCACATCGATCAATTCAGGCTCGCCGCCCTTCGACTTGTAGTCCACCTGCGCCGACTGCGGCTCCGCGACATGGACCGCGCCCCCGGCAAGAACCGCGCCGCCTGCGGCAGCAGCGGTGAGCTTTGCAATGGCCAAACGTACCGACATGAACAATCTCTTCCTGCGTATTGGGAAAGGCCAAAGCGCATGATTTGCGATCGGCCCCCCGTCTGTTGCTGCAACAGAGACCCGCAAATCCTTTACCGGCAATTGAATTAACCAAGTTTCTGTGGGGTCAGAAGCACTTTTATCGTGCTTTTTCCGCGCTCGACGGCCGTTTGTCCCGATATGAAACAGCCGAAGCCGATAACCTAACAAAGATCAGTGCGCGACCCTCACTTTTCGCCGTCGAACAGCGCCCCTTGCGAACCATCCTGAAATGGCGCCGGCGGAGCGATTCCCAGGTGCTGCCAACCGCCATCGTTGAGGCACCGCCCACGTGCGGTGCGCGCGATCAAACCGAGCTGGATAAGGTAGGGTTCAACCACTTCCTCGACCGTGTCGCGTGGCTCGGCAAGGCCCGCCGCAAGCGTCTCGACACCCACCGGACCACCCTTGTAAGTCGTTGCAATCATGGTGAGATATCGCCGGTCCATGGCATCAAGACCAAGCCTGTCGATCTCCAGCCGGGTCAGTGCCTCGTCGGCAATGGCAGCGCTCACCGTGGCGGCCCCACTCACCTGCGCAAAGTCGCGCACGCGGCGCATCAGCCGTCCGGCCACACGCGGTGTCCCGCGACTTCGGCGGGCAATTTCGCGCGCACCCGATTCGTCGATTCGCATTCCGAGCAGCCGCGCCCCGCGTGCGACCACGCTGAGCAGCTCGTCCTCGGTGTAGAAGATCAGGCGCACGGGGATGCCGAAGCGATCGCGCAGCGGGGTCGTGAGCAGGCCCTGCCGCGTCGTCGCACCGACCAGCGTGAACGGTGGCAGGTCGATCCGCACCGAGCGCGCCGAAGGCCCCTCGCCGATGATGATATCGAGCGCACGATCCTCCATCGCAGGATAGAGCACCTCCTCGACCACCGGATTGAGGCGATGAATCTCGTCGATGAACAGCACGTCGTTGGGTTCGAGATTGGTCAGCAACGCAGCCAGATCGCCCGCCTTGGCGATGACCGGGCCGCTGGTGGCGCGAAAGCCCACGCCCAGTTCCTTAGCCACGATCTGCGCCAGCGTGGTCTTGCCGAGGCCGGGCGGGCCGAAGAACAGGACATGGTCCATCGCCTCGCCGCGGCCCTTGGCGGCTTCGATGAACACGCGCAGGTTATCGCGCGCCGCCGCCTGACCGACGAATTCGGTCAGCGATTTCGGGCGCAGCGCGGCGTCGAGGTCGTCGGGCTGGCGCTCGGGGGAGTGGATGGGAGTATCTTCGGTCATGCCTCTGCCCGCCCCCATAGCCGTGTCCGGGACGTTGTCTCGCTCAGAATATCGATCCGCTCGAACCGATACTTGAGATAGGCCAGCACCGGCTCAGGCACCCGGTCGAGCGCGCCGCCGCCATCTGCGTGGGCGTGGAGGATCACCACGCCTTCCTCGTCGAGATAGTGCCTTGCCCAGAACGGGTGCGGCGCAAAGTCATAGTCGAGGAAATTGTAGTCCTGCTCCCAGCCGAACTCGGTCACCACCAGATCACGCCCATGCATGATGGCCGGGACGGCTTCGTTCTCGTCGAATTGCGGGATCGCAGCATCGCTCACGGGATGTTCGTATAGCCCTGTTGGTGGAGCACGCTGGTCGCCACGGTTTGCGACAGCGCCATGGTCACGCCTGGCATCAGGTCTTCACTCTCGATGCCCTGCCCTAGCGCCGCTTGTCCGCAAACGATGAACTGCACGCCTTGCGCCAGCATCGCCCGCACCAGCTCGCGGCTCGGGTTGTCCTCGCCCTGTGAATGGCGGCGATAGGCCTCATCGGTGGTCACGTCCCAGATCGCGGGGCCATGGACCACCACCGCGACATGCACATTCTCGCGCGGCACACCGTGCGCGACGAGCAGGTTCATGTAGCGCGCGGCGCTGTCGAAGCGGCGATTGGGTTCGCCGTCGGGCCCGCTGCGCACCGTGTCGAAGATCGCCTTGAACTGCTGCGACACGTCAAGCCGCTGACCAGAGGCCACCGACCGCCAGCTGCCAAACTCCATGAACACGGGGCCGTATCTCAACGTTGGATCGCTCTGCGCCATGGCAGGGCTGGCCAGCATCAGGGCCGCTGCAAGAACGATAAGGGGGTTACGCATAGTTCGTCTCCTATCCAGCCGCCTTCTTCAGCGCCACGCGAATAAGCTCGCCTTCGTCCGCATCTTCGCCCAGTTCGTCGAGCGCGCGGGCCACTGCCTGCGCTGCCACACCGGGCTTGAACCCGAGGTTTTCGAGCGCCGAGACCGCATCGGCGCTCGCCCCGCCGACGGGTGCGGCAACGGCCACTCCGCCCACGCCCCCCGACAGGCCCGGCATCGCGCCAGCCTTGTCCTTCAGCTCGTTGACGATCCGGCCCGCCAGCTTCGGCCCCACGCCATTGGCGCGCGCCACACTCGCCGCATCCACCCGCGAGCAGGCTTCGCGCAGCTCACCGGTCGACAAGGCCGAGAGGATCGCCAAAGCCACCTTGCTGCCCACGCCCTGCACCCCGGTGAGCAGGCGGAACCAGTCACGCTCTTCGCCGGCGGCAAAGCCGAGCAGGCGCATGTCGTTCTCGCTCACCTGCATCTGCGTGAATACGCGGACGGTGTCGCCCACGGAGCCAAGCGTCGACAAGGTCCGCGCCGAACAAAAGACGAGGTAGCCGACGCCGTTCACGTCGATTACCGCCCAATCCTCGCCGGTTTCGTCCAGCCGTCCTGTCAGTTTTGCGATCATGTTCTGTTCCTGCCCCCTTGCGGCCGCTTTGGCCAGAGCAAGCTTGCGATTGTCCGCAAGTCCTGCCGCTTAGTCACCCGGCGCGCAAAGGTGACGAAGTTGACACCGTGACACCCCGGCGACCGGCCCCTTACTCCATAGTTATCCGATAGTTGGCTGCGCGCAGCGAAGTTGACACTTGCGCAAAACGGCAGCGACTTCGCACAGGCCCACGTCGGAATCGAAAAATCGGTCATGTAGAGAGGGTGCACGAGCCGAGGCTGCGTAGGAAAGTGGACATTTGCGCAGTTTCGCACAATAGGCTCACGCCATGAGCTTTAACACTTTCGGACGCCTTTTCCGCTTCACCACCTGGGGCGAAAGCCATGGCCCGGCGCTGGGCGCCGTGGTCGACGGGTGCCCCCCGGGGCTGGAGCTGTCGGCGGAGGCGATCCAGCCGTTCCTCGACGCGCGCCGCCCGGGCCAGAGCCGCTTCACCACCCAGCGACAGGAGCCCGATCAGGTCAAGATCCTCTCTGGCGTGTTCGAGGGCAAGACCACCGGCACGCCGATCAGCCTGATGATCGAGAACACCGATCAGCGCAGCAAGGACTATGGCGAGATCGCCAAGGCCTATCGCCCCGGTCATGCCGACTATGCCTATGACGCCAAATACGGTCTGCGCGACTATCGCGGCGGCGGGCGCTCCTCCGCGCGCGAGACGGCGGCGCGGGTAGCAGCGGGTGCGGTGGCACGGCTGGTGGTGCCCGAAGTGCGGATCGTGGCCTATGTCTGCGAGATCGGCGGCGACGCGATCGACCGCGCGAACATCGACCTCGATGAGATTGGCAACAACCCGTTCTTCTGCCCCGATGCGCAGGCCGCCAAGCGCTGGGAGGCGCTGGTGGACGATGCGCGCAAGGCGGGTTCGTCGCTCGGTGCGGTGGTGGAATGCGTGGCGATGGGCGTTCCAGCAGGCTGGGGCGCGCCGCTCTATGCCAAGCTCGACAGCGAACTGGCCGCCGCGATGATGAGCATCAATGCGGTAAAGGCGGTCGAGATCGGCGACGGGTTTGAGGCGGCACGCCTGACCGGCGAAGAGAACGCCGACGAAATGCGCCCCGGCGAGGATGGGCCGGAGTTTCTGGCCAACCACGCGGGCGGCATTGCAGGCGGCATTTCGACCGGCCAGCCGGTGGTGTGCCGGGTGGCGTTCAAGCCGACCAGCTCGATCCTCACCCCGCGCCAAAGCATCACCAGCGATGGCGAGGCAACCGAGGTCCGCACCAAGGGCCGCCACGATCCCTGCGTGGGCATTCGCGGCGCGCCGGTGGTCGAGGCGATGATGGCACTGGTGCTGGCCGACCAGAAGCTGCTGCAGCGCGGGCAGTGTGGGTGATTTTCGCTCGCCCTTGCGGTCGCATCGCGACCGATACTGGCAGACGAAATGCATCACCGATAGCGCGACAGCTCCAGCAGTGCGCGTGAGAACTCGCTGAACCAGGCGGTGCCCACCACCGCCTCGTGCACCGCACCCTGCACGAAAATCCAACCCGCGCCGAACAGCGACCACCCGTTGATCCGCCCGGCCTTGCGCCATTCGTAGATCAGCAGTGCGCCCGCCATCGACCATAAGGTGAGGTATAGCCAGAAGGTCGGGATCGGATCGTCCAGCCCCAGCACATTGAACCAGAACCGGTTCACCCCGGGCGGCAACACGGGCAGCATTGCAAAGCCAATCGCCTGCTTGTGCACCATGGGCCGCTGGCGGTTGCGGATCGCGGCGGTGAACAGCACGCCGAAGGCGATCACCGCCAGCACCCCGAGATAGAGCCCGTCCGTCCCCGGTTCGCGCCCCGCGTCCATCCCCGCGCGCGAGGCGATCAGCTGAATCGCCAGGCCAATCAGCAGAATGGCCGTAGCGTGAGAAATGCCCCACAGGCCAAGGCTGCGATGCAGCTTCACATTGCCCGCACACACGAGGCTCGTCTGCACCAGCAACAGCAGCATCCAGGCGACGAACACGATTGCGTGCAGATGCACGATCGGCGGTGCGGGCGGAAAGCGGCCTTGCAGGGCGGGCAACGCGGAATGCAGCCCGAACCCTGCGAACACGAAGAAACACATCGCCAGCACCAGCCAGAAGTGAAAACTGGGCCGGAAGCGGGTCCGCCATCCGGGGGCAACCCTGCCGCTTGCCGCTTGGGCATCTGTTGTCATGGCCGACCTCTCCCGTGATCCAAGCCTGCCCAATGTCTAGCGCAGCGGCAGGCGAAATCCAGCTTCGCAGGAGCCACGGGTCTAAAATCGTCCAAACCTCTTATGCAAAAGCCAATTGATCGACTTTCTCGATCAAGCAAATCGCAACAACCCGCTTCTCTGGCGGCAATCCATCGCTATCTGGGCATCACGAGTTCAACACCAGCAGTCCAAACAGGAGAAGACATTTGGGTATTATCGGCAGCACCATCAAACCGTTCAAGGCCACCGCATTCCAGGCCGGCAAGGACTTCTTCGACGTCACCGAAGCCGACATCGCCGGCAAGTGGGCGGTGTTCTTCTTCTACCCGGCCGACTTCACCTTCGTCTGCCCGACCGAGCTCGAAGACCTCGGCGCCAAGTATGACGAACTGCAGGGCATGGGCGTGGAAGTGTTCGGCGTGTCGACCGACACCCACTTCAGCCACAAGGCTTGGCACGACACCTCGGAAAAGATCGGCAAGCTGAAGTATGCCTTCCTCGGCGACCAGCTGCACACGCTGAGCAACAACTTCGGCGTTCTGCGCGAGGAAATGGGCCTCGCTGACCGTGCGACCTTCGTGGTCGATCCCGACGGCGTGATCCAGATCATGGAAATCACCTGCGAGGGCGTGGGCCGCAACGCCACCGAGCTGACCCGCAAGATCAAGGCCGCGCAGTACGTCCGCAACAACCCCGGTCAGGTCTGCCCGGCGGCATGGGAAGAAGGTTCGGATACCCTCGCCCCGTCGCTGGACCTCGTCGGCAAGATCTAACCGATCGACACGATCTGACGGTCGGACAGGTCCGACCTATGAATGCGGCGCAGGCGGGCACAAAGCCCGCCGCGCACTCCCGGCCCCTCAGCGGGCTCGGGTCGCTAGAAGGCCCGGGGATTGCCCCCTACCCCTCGCCCCGGGCCTTCATCGCGTCCCCTCCCTCCCCCTTTTTTCACCATCGCCCCGCCCTGAAGGAGACTAGGCATGCTCGATGCAACCATGACCCAGCAGCTCGGCACCTATCTTGCCAACCTGCGTGAACCGATCGAACTGGTCGCCTCGCTCGGCGATGATCCCAAGTCGGCGCAGACGCGCGAACTGCTCGAAGAGATTGCCGCGCTCCACGATATGGTCAGCGCCAGCTTCGACGGTGACGACGCCCGCCGCCCCAGCTTCATCATCCGCCGCGCGTCCGATGCGTCCAAGTGGGTCCGCTTTGCCGGGCTGCCGATGGGCCACGAATTCACCTCGCTGGTGCTCGCCCTGCTGTGGGCTGGCGGCCACCCGCCCAAGGTCGAAGACGAGGTGCTCGAACAGATCGCCGCGCTTGAGGGCGAACACGATTTCGAGATGTATTTCTCGCTGAGCTGCCACAACTGCCCCGACGTGGTGCAGGCACTGACGCTGATGGCGCTCTACAACCCGAAGATCACCGCCACGCTGATCGAAGGCGGCGCGTTCCAGGACGAGGTCGAGGAGCGCGGCGTGATGGCCGTGCCCGCCACCTTCCTGAACGGCGAGATGTTCGCCAGTGGCAAGATGAGCGTCGAGGAAATCCTCGCCAAGCTCGACAGCGGCGCGGGTGACCGGGCTGCGGCCAAGATCGCCGATAAGGATCCGTTCGAGGTGCTGGTTGTCGGCGGCGGCCCCGCCGGTGCGGCAGCTGCGGTCTACACCGCGCGCAAGGGCTTTTCGACCGGCATCGCGGCAGAGCGGTTCGGCGGACAGGTGCTCGACACCATGGGGATCGAGAACTTCATCTCGGTGCCCTACACCGAAGGCCCCAAGCTCGCCCGCCAGCTCGAAGCGCACGTGGCCGAGTACGACATCGACGTGATGAACCTGCAACAGGCGGCGAAGCTGATCCCGGCCGATAAACTCGGCGGCTATCACACGATCCAGCTGGAAAACGGCGCCGAGCTGAAGGCGCGCACCGTGATCCTGTCGACCGGCGCGCGCTGGCGCAACCTCGGCGTGCCGGGCGAGTTCGAATACCGCAACCGCGGCGTGGCCTATTGCCCGCACTGCGACGGCCCGCTGTTCAAGGGCAAGCGCGTGGCGGTGATCGGCGGCGGCAACTCGGGCGTCGAAGCGGCGATCGACCTTGCCGGCATCGTCGGCCACGTGACGCTGGTCGAGTTCGACACCAAGCTGCGCGCCGATCAGGTGCTGCAGGACAAGCTGCGCTCGATGAGCAACGTCGACATTCTTGTGAACGCCCAGACCACCGAGGTGACGGGCGACGGCGAACGGGTCAACGGCCTTGTCTACAAGGACCGCGACAGCGGCGAGGAGCACAAGGTCGAGCTGGAAGGCGTGTTCGTCCAGATCGGCCTCGTGCCCAACACCGAGTGGCTAAAGGACAGCGGCCTGAAGCTCAGCAAGTTCGGCGAGATCGAGATCGACGGGCACGCGGCGACCAATCTGCCCGGCGTGTTTGCGGCGGGTGACTGCACCACGGTGCCGTTCAAGCAGATCATCATCGCCATGGGCGAAGGCAGCAAGGCGGCGCTGTCCGCCTTCGACTTCCTCATCCGCAACGCCAACCCGGAAGAGATCGCCGAAGCCGCCTGAAGCGCTCCATCCGGACCTATCGCGAACCCGCGCCTGTCACCCGACGGGCGCGGGTTTTTCGTTTGACCAAGGGCCCACACCGTTGCGCATCCATTGAGCGGCAAAATCGATCACTGAAGCTCAATCAATCGTTTGGACCTATAACAGCCCCTCGCGCATTGTCTTTTCAGAAGGCGACTCGCTCCATGGGTCGCGGAAGGAGATTTTGACATGGATGCTGAGACCGGTTCGCTGGGCGGGTGCCCGATGCACAAAGGTGGAATGCGCAGCCTGCTGGGCCGCACCAACAAGGATTGGTGGCCCGACGCGCTCGACCTCGAAATTCTGACGCAAGACGGCAAGTCGCCCGATCCGATGGGCGCAGACTTCGACTATTGCGAGGCGTTCAACGCGCTCGACTACAATGCGCTGAAGGCCGACCTCACCGCGCTGATGACTGACAGCCAGGACTGGTGGCCGGCCGACTATGGCCACTACGGCCCGTTCTTCATCCGCATGGCCTGGCACGCCGCAGGCACCTACCGCACCGGCGACGGGCGCGGCGGCTCCGGCAGCGGCCAGCAGCGTTTCGCCCCGCTCAACTCGTGGCCCGATAACGGCAACCTCGACAAGGCACGCCGCCTGCTGTGGCCGATCAAGAAGAAGTACGGCAAACACATCAGCTGGGCTGACCTGTTCATCCTCACCGGCAATGTCGCCATCGAGAGCATGGGCGGCCCGGTGTTCGGCTATGGCGGCGGCCGCAAGGACGTTTACGAGCCGGAGAAGGTCTACTGGGGCAGCGAAGACCAATGGGTCGACGAGGGCGTTGAAACGCGCATCATTCCCGATGAAGGCAAGGCGCTCGAAAACCCGCTGGCGGCGATCCAGATGGGCCTGATCTACGTCAATCCCGAAGGCCCCGGCGGCGAGCCCGATCCGCTCGCATCGGCGCGTGACATGCGCGAAACCTTCGCCCGCATGGCCATGAACGACGAGGAAACCGTCGCGCTGACCGCCGGCGGCCACGCCTTCGGCAAGACCCACGGCATGGTCACGCCCGACCAGCTGTCGAGCGCACCCGAAGGCGGCGCGCTGGAGCAGCAGGGCTTTGGCTGGAGCACCAAGGCCGAGGACATCGCCGCGGGGCGCATCACCACCTCGGGGCTCGAAGGGGCCTGGTCGAACAACCCCACCCAGTGGGGCGGCGACTACTTCCGCCTGCTGTTCAAATATGACTACGAGCTGGTGACCAGCCCGGCGGGCGCAAAGCAGTGGCAGCCGATCAATCAGTCGGAAGAAGACAAGGCACCCGATGCGCGCGATCCTTCGAAGAAGGTGCCAACCATGATGACCACGGCCGACATGGCGCTGAAGATGGACCCGGACTATCGCAAGATTTCCGAACGCTTCCGCGACGATCAGGCCGCGCTTGACGATGCCTTCGCCCGCGCCTGGTTCAAGCTGACCCACCGCGACATGGGCCCCAAGGCGCGCTACCTCGGGCCGGACGTCCCCGCCGAAGACCTGATCTGGCAGGACCCGGTGCCCGCCGGAACGCCCGCAAGCGAGGCCGATGTCGCCGCCTTCAAGCAGAAGGTGCTCGGCTCGGGGCTCACAGTGAGCGAACTGGTCAAGGCGGCCTGGGCCTCGGCCTCGACCTTCCGCGGCTCGGACAACCGCGGCGGTGCCAACGGCGCGCACGTTCGCCTTGCTCCGCAGAAGGACTGGGCGGTCAACGAGCCGGAGGTGCTCGCCAAGGTGCTCGCCAAGCTCGACGAACTGCGCGGCAGCCTGTCGATGGCCGATGCCATCGTGCTGGCAGGCGCGGCGGCGGTCGAGAAGGCAGCGCAGGACGGCGGCCACGCGGTCAGCGTCACGCTCAGCACCGGGCGCGGCGATGCAAGTGAAGAGCAGACCGATGCCGAAAGCTTCGAACCGCTCGAACCCTTCGCTGACGGCTTCCGCAACTACCTCAAGGCCAAGGCCCAGGTGAGGACCGAGGACATGCTGATCGACCGCGCGCAGCTGCTCGGCCTGTCGGTACCTGAGATGGCGGTGCTGGTGGCCGGGATGCGCGCCTTGGGTGCCGTCACCCCGCACCCCACGCATGGCAACACCGTCGGCGTGCTGACCGAGCGCCCCGGCGTGCTCAGCAACGACTTCTTCGTGAACCTGCTCGACATGGGCACGAAGTGGGTGGTCGTGGATGGCAGCGGCGACGAGGAGTACGTCGGCATGGACCGGGCGAGCGGCGCGGACAAGTGGCATGCCACCCGCACCGATCTGGTGTTCGGCTCGAACTCGCAGCTGCGCGCCATTGCCGAGGTCTATGCCGAGGACACCAGCGCGGCCAAGTTCGCCGAGGACTTCGCCAAGGCCTGGACCAAGGTGATGGAAGCCGACCGCTTCGACCTAAGCTACGCCAAGTACCACCAGTAAGGCTGGTTCACAGCGACAAGGAGGCCTCCGGCAGCAATGCCGGGGGCCTTTTTGCGTGGTGCTAGCGCCGCGTGGGCTAATTCTGTTCGCTATCGCCGCTTTCTTTGCTGAAACCGGGCCTTCAGGAAATGCCCCTGTTGCGGACCTTGATGGTTAGTAGGTAATCGCGTTGAATGATCGATCGAACAGCCATCGCAATCGCACGAGAAGACCCAGCTTTCGGAGACAAGGGTTGGGTCACCTTCTACCTCGCTGGCGATCCTAGGCAGCATGCCACAATGAGGCCCGGTCTTGAGGCCTTGGGCGCGGTGAACCTCGTGGGGGCGGAGAGTGGGTTCGTTTACGCGAAACTGCCTGTCTCAGTTGGCGAGGAGCAGATTACAAAGTGTGTTGCGGAAGTCCGGAACCTCGCAGAGATAGCAGAAGTCAGAATTGATATTATCCATTTGGATGCATCGGCGGACGTTGAGGTTTCAAAACACTACACCCTTTGGACTGGGACTGATCTGGAATAGAATGTCCGCCTCCCACCCCCATTTCAGCCATCAGGCGTGTTTTGTGGACCGCCCGATAGCAGACAATCAACGCGAAATGGATTTGCCCGCGCGGCCTAGCGCCGCCGCCGCAGCACCAGATAGAGCGCGCCCTCGCCCCCGTGGCGGCGGTGCGCGTTGCGCACGGCGGCAATGTCGCTCGCATGCGGGCCGGCGGCAAGCCAGTCGAGGATCTTGGCGCGGATCGCCCCGCGCTTTTCACCCCGGTCAGCCGAGGCAGCCGCGCGCGGCTTGCCGGTGATCAGCAGCACCATGCGCGCGCCCATCGCCTTGGCCTGCGCCAGCCCGCTATCAAGACGCGCGTGCGCCTGTTCGAGCGTGTGGCCATGCAGGTCGAGCGTGAAGTCAGGCGCGATCGCGGCGCGGGAAAGGCGGCGCTCCCAATGCGAATCGAGACCCGGTGCTGCTGGCGGCGGCGTGGGCACGGCCTTGGGCGGCAGCGCGGGTGGCACGCGTCCCTTCGCCTTCTTCACCGGGGCCTTGGCTGGCGCAGGCATGGGCACGCTGGGTGCAGGCGCGGCCTTGCGGACCGGATGGAGCGGCGTGACGCTGGCCGCCAGCTGCGCCCACAGCGCCGCCTCCTCGGGCGAGAGGCCGCGCGGGTGGCGGCTCATCGTGGCAGCCGGTCGGCGGCGGCCTTGGGCAAGAGGATCAGCGCCTCGCCGCGCGCACTCATCCCGCCAGCGGTGGCGCGCGCCTGCTCGCCCGCGCCCCAGAAGGTGTCGAAGCGGTTGGCCCCCCTGATTGCCCCGCCAGTATCCTGCGCCACCCACAGGCCGTTCGCCACGGAACGGTCGGTGCTCAGCAGCACGGGCGCGCCGTAAGGCACGAACTTGGGATCGACCGCGACCGAGCTGTGCCCACGCACCGGCACTCCCAGCGAGCCGAGCGGGCCATCGCCCTCCAGCACGCGGAAGAACACCCAGCTGCGGTTCTCGCGCATCAGCGCCGCGCCATCGCGCGGGTTCTCACGGATATATTGCATGATGCCCTGCATCGAACCGGCATATTGCCCCGGCCCGCTGCCCAGCAGACCGCGCTCGCGCATGAGCCCGCCGATGCCGGTGTAGGCATGGCCATTCTGCCCGGCATAGCCGATGCGGATGATCTCGCCCTCGGGCGTGCGCAGGCGGCCCGAGCCCTGAATCTGGAGGAAGAAGAACTCCACCGGGTCGGCAGCCCAGGCAATTTCCAGCCCACGCCCGGCAAGCGCGCCCTGCTCGATCGCGGCGCGGTCATAGTAGGGAACGCAAGCGCCCGTGGCTGTCCGGCGCGAGAGCGGTGGATTGCCTGTCCGCTCGGCAAAAGGCGTGTCGTCGCGCCAGCAGCGCTCAAGGTCGCTCGGCACGGCATAGACGGGCACGTCGTAGCCGGGCCGCCGGGTGCGGCTGCCGCGAATCTCGGGCTCGAAATAGCCGGTGGCATAGGCCTTGCCGTCGCCCACGCGCACAGGACGGAAATGGCGTCCGAAAAAGGCCGTCGCCTGCTCGCGCGGCCAGCTGGCGGCATCGCGGCACGGCGCTTCCCAGTCGCTGGTGCGGGTAAGGCCCGAGGCATCCTCGCGGCGGAGCGCAAAGTTGCACGACGCGCTAAAGCTAGCCAGCGCCGCAGCGGCGTCTTCGGGATCGACCCTGACAGCAGCAGGCAGCGCGGCGCGCATGGCACCCAGCGAGGCGGCATTGGCCGCAACAGCGGGAGCGCTCGGCCGACCGACGCGCGAAGGCATCAGCGAACAGCTCGCCAATGCGGCGCAGAGGGCTAGGCCAAGGAAGAAGCGGGGCGCGAGGAACACGCCCTATCGATTATCAGCCGACGTCGGTTTCGTCGAGCAGCCAGTCAGGCCCGGCTTCGTTGACGTTGCGGCTGAAGGTCCAGATGTCGCGGCTTTCGATAGCATCATCGAGCGAGCCGGCGATCATCGTGCCGTCCTTGTCGCGCGTGAGCGAAGCGATATCCGACACGAAACGCACCGAGATGCGCGCGGTCCGGCCATCGAGCACTGCCGAGTGGATCGTCGAATCCTCGATCCGCACCAGCCGGTTTTCAAGCACGTAACCCGCTTCTTCACGCTCGGCGATGGCGGCATCGAAGCTGGCATAGACGTCATCGTCGCACAGCTCGCGCAGTTCCTCGCGGTCGCCGCGCCAGAAGGCTTCGAGCACCATCTTGTACGCGCCGCGCGCGCCTTCGAGGAAGGGGATGAGCTGGAACGAACGGTCCGCCGCCGCGATATCGCGCAGGCCGCCTTCGATCGCCGGGGCAAAGCCGCCGGTAAGGTTTTCCACCCGCGGAGCCTCTGCCTGAGGGGCCGAGGGTGCCTGCTGGGGCGCGGCATCCTCAGGCCGTTCGAAACGGTTCGTCACCATTTCTTCCTCATGCTCGGCCCGGCGGCCAAGCACCGAATAGAGCCGCATGCCGAGGAAAGCAGCGATCATGGCGAGGATGATGATTTCAGGTATCACACGAATTGTCCCGCAGCGGTCGCAGGCGAAACTTCCGCCTGCCGTCTCTTTAATTGGCTATTGTGTAGCAGATAGTCCCCAATATCAAATGAACAACCGCCTGCGCGCCCAATTCGGCCTGCCGCATGGGCATTTCGACCTTCCGGGTGCCGGATGCGTTGCGGCGCGCCCGCAGTGCTGCTACGCGCAGCCGCCATATCAACCGGGACTGTCTCCTGCGGTGCAAGCTTGCAGGGGCAGCCCTCGCAGCAAACTTGAGAGACCCGAACATGGCCGATGAAGGCAACGTCCTGTCCAACGCTGGCACCGCCCCCAATGGTGCCGACAACCAGCCGGTCGCCGGCATAATTTCGCAATATGTGAAGGATCTCTCGGTCGAGAACCCGAAGGCTCCGGAAAGCTTCAACTGGCGCAGCCAGCCGGAGATGGACGTGCAGTTCAACATCGGCGCGAACAAGGTCAGCGACGAAGTCACAGAGGTCGAACTCAAGATCACCGCCACCAGCAAGACCGCCGAGGGCGTCGCCTATATCGTCGATCTGAGCTATTGCGGCCTGATCGGCATGCGCAACATGCCCGATGAGCAGATCCATGCCTTCACCTATGCTGAAGCCCCGCGCATCCTATTCCCGTTCGCCCGCCGGGTGATTGCCGATGCCGTGCGCGATGCCGGCTTTGCCCCGCTGCTGCTTGACCCGATCGACTTCAACGGCCTTTACGTGCAGCAGCTTGCACAGCGCCGCGCTGAGGAAGGCGCTGCGGCTCCGGCTTCGGCTGCCGACACACCGAGCGGCGAGGCCTGATCCTCCCCGCCAACAAGGCACCGGGAAGGGCACGGGGGCCATGAGCCTGCTCAAGAACGTCGGTACGATCGGATCGCTGACCCTGGTCAGCCGGATCGCCGGCATGGCACGCGAGATGATCTTTTCTCGCGTGCTGGGTGCCAATGCGGTGACGGACGCCTGGTTTCAGGCGTTCATCATCCCTAACGTGTTCCGCCGCCTGTTCGCCGAAGGGGCCTTCTCGGCCGCCTTCGTGCCGATGTTTTCGAAGAAGCTTCACGCCGATAGCGAGGACGGCGGCGGGCTCGATGCCGCGCGCAAGTTTTCGAGCGAAGTGCTGTCGGTGTTCGTGCCCGCGCTGCTGGCGCTGACCGCGATCTTCGAGATCGCCATGCCCGGCGTGATCTGGCTGCTTTCCGACAAGCCGATCGACCCCTCGCACTTCACCTATTCGGTCGCCTTCGCGCGGATCATGTTCCCCTATATCCTGCTGGTCAGCCTGGTGACGCTGCTCACCGGCATGCTCAATTCGGTCAGCAAGTTCATGCCCGGGGCGAGCTTCCCGATCATCCTCAACATCGTGCTAATCGGGGCATTGCTCGGGGCCGAAGCCATGACGCAGGCCGATGCGCCGGTGGAGCACCTTGGCTATATCATCGCCTGCGCGGTGCCGGTGGCGGGCGTGTTGCAACTGGCCTGGCTGGTGTACTGGGCGCGCAAGGCGAAGTTTCGCATGCGGCTTTCTCGCCCGCGCATAACGCCCGAGGTCAAGCGGCTGGCGATCATCGCCCTGCCCGCGGCAATCGGCGGCGGGGCCTACCAGATCAACACCCTGATCCAGCTCTATTTCCTCAACCAGCTTGAAGGCAGCGCGGTAAGCTGGATGAACTATGCCGACCGCCTCAACCAGCTACCGCTCGGCATTATCGGCATTGCCCTGTCGACCGCGATCCTGCCCACGCTCTCGCGCTTTATCGGCGCGGACAACCGCGAGGGTGCGGCGCGCGTCCAGTCCGATGCGATCGAGCTTGGCCTGCTGCTGACCCTGCCCGCCACCGTGGCGCTGGGCGTATGCGGTGTGCCCTTCATCACGATGATCTTCGAGGGTGGCCGCTTCGCCATGGCCGACGCGGCCGAGACCGGCGCGGTGCTCTCGATGCTGGTGCTGGGCTTGCCTGCCTATGTGCTGGTGAAGGTGCTGGTGCCCAATTTCTACGCTCGCTCCGACACCCGCACCCCGGTCTATGCGGCCTTTTTCAGCCTCGCGATCTTCGTCGCGTTCAACATCATGTTTCTGCACCGGCTGGGCGTTCAGGGCGTGGCACTGGCGAGCGCGATCGGGGCCTGGGTCAACCTCGCCTATCTCTACTCGGTGCTGGTGAAGCGCGACTACTATCGCGGCAACTGGACGCTGCTGGGCCGCATCCTGCGCCAGCTGCTCGCCGCCGGAGCCATGGGCGCGGCGCTGTTCTGGGCGCAGGACTTGCTGGCGGGCTACTACTCCGCTGGCCTGTTCGCACGGCTGTTTGCGCTGGCGGTGCTCGTCACCTGCGCAGCAGCTGTCTATTTCGGGGTGGCCTTCCTCGTCGGCGCCATCGACCGGGAACGCATCATGCAAATGATCGGCAAGCGTTCGCCAAGCTGACTCTTTCCTGCCCGGAAAATCCTGCTATGCCGCCCGCCATGGAAACCAACCTTCAGACCTGTATCACGGCCCGCATCGGCCGGGGAGCCTGGGCCTGGCGAGGCTGCAGCTTCGCGCGTTCTGCGCGCTGATCCTGCACGCTCGGCAGAATCAAGCCGAGCCATCTTCCTGCCAGTTTCCTAAATCGAAAGACCTAAAATCATGCGTATCGTTTCCGGTATCCAGCCCACCGGCTCGCTTCACCTCGGCAACTATCTCGGTGCCATCCGCAACTGGGTGCGGATGCAGGACGACCTCGCCTCAAGCGAGGGCAACAAGGGCCAGTGCCTTTTCTTCCTGGCTGACCTGCACGCCATCTCCATGCCGCACGATCCGGCCGCCCTGCACGCCGCCACGCTGGAGATGACCGCAGTGCTGACCGCCTGCGGCATCGATTCGTCGCGCTCGATCCTGTTCAACCAGGCGCAGGTGCCCGCCCATGCCGAGCTGCAATGGCTGCTGAACGGCACCGCGCGGATGGGCTGGCTCAACCGCATGACGCAGTGGAAGGACAAGGCGGGCAAGAACCGCGAGGGCGCCAGCGCCGCGCTGTTCACCTACCCGGTGCTGCAGGCTGCCGACGTGCTGCTCTATCAGGCGACCCACGTGCCGGTGGGCGACGACCAGCGCCAGCACCTCGAGCTGGCGCGCGACATCGCGCAGAAGTTCAACAACGACTTCGCCAGCGAAGACGCGCCGGTCTTCACCCTGCCCGATGCGATCACCCCGCCTGCCGCCGCGCGCATCATGAGCCTGCGCGATGGCTCGAAGAAGATGAGCAAGTCCGATCCTTCCGAAATGAGCCGGATCGAACTGGCCGACGATGCCGACGCCATGGCGCAGAAGATCCGCAAGGCGAAGACCGACCCCGAACCGCTGCCGAGCGAAGTGGCAGGGCTGGAAGGGCGACCCGAGGCGCTCAACCTCGTGACGATCTATTCCGCCCTCGCCGACACCACACCCGAAGCGGTGCTCTCGCAGTTCGGCGGACAAGGCTTCGGCGTGTTCAAGCCCGCACTGGCCGAGCTTCTGGTGGAGAAGCTGTCCCCTCTGCGCGATCGATTCGTCGAACTGCGGCAGGACCGCGAGATGCTCGACGCGATCCTTGCGCGCGGCGCGGCGCAGGCTCGTGAGCTGGGCATTCCCACGCTCGACGCCACCTACAAGGCGCTGGGGCTGGTGCGCGGCTAGGCAATCAAGGACGGGCGGCTCGGCAACTGGGCCGCCCGTTCATTCAAGGCTCATTCAGCCCGTCCTTGCCAGACAACGGTCTATCGTAGAAACAAGGTCTGCCTGGTGGCCCGTGGGGTCCTGTGATGCAGGCCGGAGTGAGAGACCCATGGCAAACACATCCCTTCGTCGCTTCGTAAAGCTCGCCGCCGCACCGCTGCTGGCGTTGGGGCTTTCCGCCTGCGCAACCTCGTTCAACGCCGACGTGAGCCGCTTCGAAAGCCGCTTGCCCGCACCTGACGGACAGACCTTTGCGGTCGTCGCCGAAGATCCGGAGATGGCCGGCGGTCTCGAGTTCGCGCTCTATGCCGACTATGTCGAGGCCGAAATGGCGCAGTTGGGCTACACCCAGGCCGCCAGCCCCGAGGACGCCACGCTGCTCGTCCAGTTTGACTACGGCGTCGACCAAGGCCGCGAACGCATCCGTTCGACCGGGTTCGCGCGCGATCCGTTCTACAACAGCTGGTACGGCTATTCGCGGCGCCCCGTGCTCTATCGCGGTTACGATGGCCGCCCGCGCGTGGCCTATGTGCCGAGCCGTGCCTGGGGCTACGGCTGGTACGATCCGTTCTTCGGCGGCCCCGGCTATGGCGGGGTGGACAGCTACACCGTCTATACCAGCGGCATCGACCTGAAGATCGACAACGCCCAGACTGGCGAGCGCCTGTTCGAAGGCAACGCAGAAGCGGTTTCGACCTCGAACCGGCTCCAGTATCTGGTGCCCAATCTCGTCGAGGCCATGTTCACCGACTTCCCCGGCAACTCGGGCGAAACGGTGCGCATCTCGATCAAGCCAGAGGACCAGCCGGTCAAGCGCGACTAGGCTGGGGGCTTCCCCTCGTAAGCAGATTGCGGCAAGCATGCCGACATGAATGCTTACGGGGGAGAATCATATGAAAACCTGGCTATTGGCCGTCACCTGCCTGTCGCTCGCCGCCTGCGCTAACGAAGCTGTCGAGGACGAGATGACCGAAGAAGACGCCACCGAATGGCCCGGCCTCCCCGCCGACAAGGCTGAGCAGATTGCCGCGATTGGCCCCGTTATCGATCCCCCGGCCAGCATTGCCGTGGTCGCGGGCATGGTCGAAGCCCCACCCTATGACGATGTGACGATCACCAGCGACGTGGCCTATGGTGACGACACCGCCCAGCGGCTCGACGTCTATACCGAGAACTCTGCCGACAAGATTGCTCCGCGCCCCGTGCTGGTGTTCGTCCACGGCGGCGGCTTCGTTGGCGGGAGCAAGGCGGGCGACGGGTTCTATCCGCAAAACGTGACCGCCTTTGCCGCGCGCAACGGCATGGTCGGCGTGAACATGGAATATCGCTTCGCTCCGGCAGCCCAATGGCCCGCCGGGCGCGACGATCTGGCCGCCGTGGTCCAGTGGGTGCGTGACAACATCGCCGACTATGGCGGCGATCCCGATCAGGTGGTGTTGTTCGGACATTCGGCGGGCGCCTCGCACGTGGCCGACTACGTCCAGCATGCAGATCTGCACGGCCCCGAGTTCGCCAGCGTGAAGGGCGCGCTGCTGCTATCCCCCTACTACACCGCCACCGAAGGTGAGGACCATGTCTACTACGGCAGCGACACTGCGGCGCATACGGCCGATGCCGCAATCGCGCGGCTTGGCGCGGTGCAGGTGCCGCTGATGCTCGCCTATGCTGAGCACGACCCCGAACAGTTCACGAGCTTTGCCGAGGCGGTGAAGAAGCAGCTCTGTGACGAGGGCGCGAGCGGCAATTGCCCCACGATGCTGCTCTTGAAGGGGCACAACCACATCACCGAAGGCGCCACAATCGGCTCGGTCGATCAGAGCCTGTCAGGCCCGTTCCTCGAATGGGTGCGCGGGCTGTGAAGGCGATCGGATTGTCCCGGTGATGAGCGGTATGGGATTGAAGGCTGGCCTCGCATTGCTCGCGGTGTCGACGGCCATCAATGCCGCGCCCGCTACCGCCGAGGGTCGCACGCTTGCTCCTGCGGGTGAGTGGCAGGTCGAACGGTCCGACGAATCGTGCCGACTACGGCGCGATACCGCGGTCGCATTCAGTCTCTATGCCTATGGCCCTGATGGCTATTCACTGGCCGTCCTCAACGGAGCATCACTGCCGCGCAATTCGGGCAGGGCCCGCGTGCGCGAAGTGGCTTTTGGGGTCGAAGGGGCACCGGAAGAGGTCATCGTCGTCGACAACAGCAGCGGCGGGGAAGGCATGGTGAGCTTTCACCTGCTGGGGGCCAATCCGGCGCTCAGCTATTTCCGCGGATGGGAGGTGCTCGGCGGCTTTGAGACGAGTCAGCCGGCGGTCCCTCAGCCGAGCGATATGTCGGTCCTGAGGATCGGCGGCGGCGAGATGGAACCGATAACCCTCCTGTTGGGTGACATGGCAGAGCCTATGGCAGACCTAGACGACTGCAAAGCCGCGCTGACGGAAAGCTGGGGCTATGATGAGGATATGCTGGGACAGGTCGCAGAACCCCCGGTGCTGGAAAATCGCGCCAACATAATCAACAAGATGAAGATGCCCGAAGCGGCGGTGATGAATCATGTAACCATGATCGCGCAGATGCGCGTCGCGGTGGACGAGAATGGCGCGGCAAGCGATTGCACCGTGCAATATCCCAGTCTCTCAACGCGGGCGCAGCGAGGTCTGTGCGGCCCGCTCCTGCAAGGCCAGCCCTTCGCCCCGGCACGCAACGCATTGGGCCAGGCCGTGCCCGGCCTCTTCCGAATGCAATATACCTATTTCATCTTCAATTGATCGGCCCGCTCTAGCGCAGCGGGGCGTAATCGGTGCCGGTGGGCGGTTGGGGCTTGTCCGAAACACCGGTTGAGCCGAAGCCGCCCTCGCCGCGCACGGTTTCGTCCAGCTCATCCACCTCTTCCCACCACGCCAGCGTGACCGGCGCCAGCACCAGCTGCGCGATACGGTCGCCGCGCTGGATCGAGAAGTTGTCGTCGCTCAGGTTCACGAGGATCACCTTCACCTCACCGCGATAGTCGCTGTCGACCGTGCCCGGCGTGTTCGGAACCATGATCCCGTGCTTCAGCGCCAGCCCCGAACGCGGGCGGACCTGAATCTCAAACCCTTCAGGAATCGCCATCGCGAACCCGGTTGCAACCGCGTGGCGCATGCCGGGGCGCAGGATCACGTTCTCGGCGGCGAGCACGTCCATCCCCGCTGCGCCTGCCGTGGCATAGCGTGGCAGGTCCAGCCCGTGCCCATGCGGCAAACGGCGGATACGGACGGGAACAGTGTCAGACATTGGCGTTCAGCTTCTCGGCAATCTTGGTGACAAGGCGGGTGGCGACGTCCTGTTTGCTCATCGGCTTCCATTCCTCGGCCTTGCCTTCGAGGATGAGGTGCACCTGATTGTCTTCGCCGCCCATGACATCGCCCGATACATCATTGGCGACGATCCAGTCGACTCCCTTCGCCTTACGCTTCTTGCGCGCGTTCGCGATCACGTTCTCGGTCTCGGCCGCAAAGCCGATCAGGAGATCGGGCCGCTGCGGGCTGGCCGCAATCGTGGCAAGGATATCGGGGTTCTCGGTGAGGATCAGCGCAGGCGGGGCTGAAGAGCGCTTCTTCAGCTTTTCGTCGCGATAGTCGCGCGGGCGCCAGTCGGCCACCGCTGCCACCATCACCGCGGCATCGGCAGGCAGCGCGGCCTTGACCGCCTTGGCCATGTCTTCCGCGCTCTCGACATCGATCCGGTCGACCCCGAGCGGGGTGCGCAGGTTTACAGGGCCTGACACCAGCGTAACCCGCGCCCCCGCAGCAGCAGCCGCGGCGGCAATGGCATAGCCCTGCTTGCCGGAACTGCGGTTGGCGAGATAGCGCACCGGGTCAATCGGTTCGTGCGTCGGCCCGGCGGTGATGAGCACATGCTTGCCATAGAGCGGGCGGTGCTCGACCGGCTCCTCGAAACTGGGTTGGCCTGACAGCGGATCGAAGCTGTCGACCACGCCATCGAGCGACAGTTCGCTCGGCGCATCAAGCGCGTTGGCCGCCGGCTGATCGAGCGGACGCGTCGGCGCTGCCGCATCTTCACCCTCGAAGGGTTCCGGCGCGCTCTGGCGGGCGTTGACCTCGTGGTTGATCGCCTCGCGGTCGGTCGGCGGGGCGGCCTTGGCTATGCCCTTCTTCGCCAGCAGCGAGCCAGCGTCGGAATAGTCAGGCTCGGGCAGGTCGGGGCCTTCGGAAGGTTCGCCTTCGAGGTCCTCGAGGCCTTCCTCCCCGTCGTCGCCACGAAGCGAGCGCGGGATGATCGAGGCGAGCAGGCCCGACAGGCCGCCCGGATGATCGACGCCGAGGTTGCCGTCATCGTCTTCGTAGTCGACCCCGGCCGCGGCCGGATCGAGGCCAAGCATGTCGGCGATTTCAAGCCAGACCATCTCAGGATCCGGCAGACGACCCGGCCCGAACTCGCCGCAGGCCATCTCGCCCATATCGGGCTGCATCACACGCACCCCGCTTTCGCGCAGGGTGTAAACGTTGCGTTCGGTCGCCTCGTGCAGCCACATGCGCACGTTCATCGCGGGCACGGCCAGCACAGGTTTGTTGGTGGCAAGGATCAGCGTGGTGGCGAGATCATCGGCAATGCCGTGCGCCATCTTGGCCAGCAGGTTGGCGGTAGCCGGACAGACCACCACCAGATCGGCCTCGCGGGTGAGCTGGATATGGCCGATCTCGGCCTCGTTCTTCAGATCCCACAAGGTGGTGTGAACCTGATTGCCGGAAAGCGCGGCAAGCGCCATCGGGGTGACGAACTTGGCGCCGCTCTCGGTCAGCACGCAGGTGACATCGCCCCCACCCTTGCGGATCAGGCGCACCAGTTCGCACGCTTTGTAAGCGGCAATTCCGCCGCCGATTACCAGCAGGATGCGTGGTTCTGCCATTGCGTCTTCGTGGCCCTCCCGGCCAAATCACAGCATTTCAAACACTAGTCATCAGACCAGCAATTTTCCAGCCATGCCCGATTATGGTTAAATATGCCCTTCCACGCCTCGCGCCACCTTGCCGCGCGCTGCCGCCACCAGATCGGCTATCGCACGCGGGGCGAAAGCAAGGCCGGCGGCATAGGCCGGCAGGACCATCAAGACCCAGTAATAATTCTCGACCCGCGCGAACAGCACCATCATGAGGAAGAAGCCCGCGAACGACAGGCAGGCAAACCCCGCCCGCTTACCGCCCAGCGAGGCCCAGCCGACCAGCGGCAGGAGCGCCAGCGGGGCGGCAAGCCAGTTGGGCAGCAGGAACAGCGGGGTCATGCGCATAAAGCCCATCAGCGGAAGCGCAGGGCCAGCCATGGCATTCCAGCCTGGCGAGGCCCGGTCTCCTTCCACCACCACGGCGACCACGCCCATGGAATGAAGCCACAGGCCAATCGCAAACAGCCCTACGATCCCGGCCACCCAGCCAGCCTCACGCCAGCGTCCGGCCACCACCGCAAGCGCGAGCCACAGGAGGATGAAGGGCAAGGCCAGCTCGCGCACGGCCAGCGCCATTCCGGCCAGGATCAGAGAGGGCCAGAAGGTGTGCGTCCGGTAAGAAAACAGCGCCAGCGTCAGCAGAATTCCAGCCACCGATTCGTGCGAAAGCGGGGCCTGACGGGCAAACAGGCTGGCCCCACCCGCCAGCAACGCCAAGGCCCCTCCCACCCGCTCGGCAAGGCCGGTGCGATCCTGCGTCAGCGGCAGGTACAGCCCAATCGACACCACGAGCAGGCCGACCAGAACGTGGCCCAGCATGGGCAAACCAAGCAGGCTTTCGAGATAGGCCAGCGTGGGAAGGCGCACGGTAACAAAAGGCTTCACAGGGTAGCGGTTGGCGCGCTGCTCGGTGACGGCCGCTGTGTAGTAGTTCTCGCCAGCGTCGACGCGCTTGAAAATGCGGCGATAGAGTTCGTAATCGCCGATGCCCTTCTTGCCGTTGTGTTCCGCCTTCGTCGCCTGGGCCTTCACTTCGCCCGTAGACATCTGCGGCACGGCCACTGTGCTCCAGGCCAAGGCCGCCACCAGCGCGATGAGCACGGCCAATGCCCCCAAGCGCGGCAGGTACCGCAACGGGCGGTCCAGCGCGCACCAGCGGGTCAGCCAGTCAGCCGCCACCCTCATTGCCCGCGTGCCGAGGTCCAAAGGCTGGAAAGCGCGCGCGGCACGAAGGCGAAGCCCACGAACCAGATCGGCATCACCACCAGCGCCCAGTAGAAATTGTTGTCACGCCCGACGATCATGAAGCCGACGCCATAACCGAGGCAGAGCAGAAAGCCGGTCAGCCCAAGATCGCTGCGCCACCCGGCCCAGCCGATCAGCGGCAACAACGCCAGCGGCGCGGCCACCACCGAGGGCAGCAGCTGCAACGGGCTCGACGTGACGATATTGCTGGTCCATCCGCCCAATCCCCGCAGCGCCAGCCAGCCGGGCGAAACCGGATCGGCCGCACTGGTCAGCGCCCCCACAAGGCTGACATGGGCCGCAAGACCGATCAGGAATATGCCCGCCAACAGGCTCCAGGCGACGGCCTCCACCCGGCCACCGCGCATCAGCGCCAAGGCACCCATCAGGCATACGTAGGGCAAGGCGATTTCACGCACGGCAAGCGCAGCGGCGGCAAACACCAGCGCCCAGCCCCAGCGGCCGGGGCGATGGAGGCCAAGGCTAAGCGCCACGAACATCCCTGCCCAGACCTCGTGCAGGGCAAAATAGTGCGGCTTGAACCCGGCGAGCGCGCCAATTGCTATCAGCAGGAGAATATGGGTGCGGTATTCACGTCCGCCCGGCTCGTTCTCCAACCGGTCCCACCAGGCGATGAACACGGCCACGCCCAGCACGAAGGCGAGTGCCATCATCCCCCACGGTCCGACATGGCCGCTAACAAAGGCCAGGGTCGGCAGGCGTACGGCTAGGCCCGGACGCACCGGGAAATCGCGCGCGCGCTGTTCCTCGATGGCTACGACGTAGTAGTTCTCACCCTCGCCCACACGTTCGGCCACGCGGTCGTAAAGGCGCAGGTCCTCGTCGCGCTCCTCGCTCTCGGCGGCGGAATCTGCATTCGTTACAAGAGCAGATGCGGCATCGGTCACCGCGTTGGTCGGTGCATCGTCTGGCGCTGGCAGTGCGGTCAGCGCCGCAGCGACCAGCAACAAGGCAAACCCCGCCAAAACCAGCAGCGCGGCGCCGGGCGCCCACTTGGCAAAGCGATCGAATTTCCGCGTGCGCGCGCCTAGCCGAGCCATCCGGCCATACTCCCCACCCAGACCAGAGCACCGCCCGCCAGCGCCGCCACGACATAGCCGAGCCATCCGCGCCCACCTTTGCGCTCGCGCCGCTCCCAGATCAGTTCGACATCCGGCAAGGGCGGCTGCTCGGGCGCACCGCCACGTGGCGGGAAGTGTTCTTCCAAGCGCCGGATCAACCCAGGCACACGCAGCAGCGTATCGGTATCCTCCTTGATCCGGTCGGCAATCGCGCTTTCCGGGCCAAGCTCATCGCGAATCCAGTCGCGCACATAGGGCGCGGCCACGTCCCACATGTTGATCTGCGGATCGAGCTGGGTGGCGATGCCTTCGACCATCACCATGGTCTTTTGCAGCAGCAGCAGGTGCGGCTGGGTCTGCATGTCAAAATCGCGGGTGATCGCGAACAGCCCGTCAAGCATCTGCCCGACCGAAAGCTCGCTCACCGGCTTGCCGCGCATCGGTTCGCCCACGGCCCGCAGCGCGGTCGCGAACTCGTCGACCGAGTGATAGCTCGGCACATACTGCGCCTCGAAGTGGATCTCCGCCACGCGCTTATAATTGCCGGTGGTGAGGCCATAGAGAATCTCGGCCAGCCACTGCCGTGCACGACGGTCGATCCGGCCCATGATCCCGAAATCGATGGCGACGATGGTGCCATCGGCCCGCACGAACAGGTTACCCTGATGCATGTCGGCATGAAAATAGCCTGCGCTGATCGCCTGCGTGAGGAACGCCAGCACCAGCCGACCCGCCAGATCAGGCAGGTCGTGGCCCGCTTCGATCAGCTTGTCGGTCTGCGAAATCTTGATCCCGTCGATCCAACCGATGGTCAGCACCCGGCCATTGGTGCGGTCCCAGTCGATGTCGGGCACTTCGTAGCGGTCAATAGCGACCATGGCGTCGGCCAGCTCGGAAGCCGAGGCAGCCTCGCGCCGCAGGTCCAGCTCGCGGTTGGTCCAGCGCTTGAAATTGGCGATGGTGAGCCGCGGGCGCAGCCGATGCGCCTCTCCGCCCATCGCTTCCAGATGCGCGGCGGCCCATTCGTAGGTCGTGATATCGCGCTCGAACTTCTCGCGGATGCCCGGGCGCAGCACCTTGATCGCCACGGTGCGGCCATCGGTGGTCACGCCCTTGTGCACCTGCGCGATGGAAGCAGCGCCAACCGGCACCGGATCGACCTCGGCGAAGATGTCCTCCAGCGGGCGTTCGAACCCGCGTTCGATCTGTTCGCGGATCTTCTCGAAAGGCACCGGCGGCAGGCTGTCCTGCAGGCTGAGCAGGTTGCGTGCGGCATCCTCGCCAACGAGGTCGGGCCGGGTCGCCAGCGTCTGCCCCAGCTTGATCGCCGCCGGGCCGATGGCCTGGAACGCCGCGGCATAGTCGGGCTCGCTCGGCTGGATGGTGCCAAAGCGGGCGAGCCTGCACAGCCGCTTCACCGGCGCCGGAGTATTGGGATCAGCCTCGATCCCGCGCAACGCACCATGGCGCGCAAGCGTGCGCCCCCACTTGAGCAGGCGCCAGATATGCGTGGCAGGGGTGGTCAAGAGATCAGACCTTCCACCCGGAGTGGATCGCCACCAAACCGCCAAGGATCGGTTCCACCTTGGTGCGCACGAACCCCGCGTCGCGGATCATCTGTTCGAACTCGGGCATCGGCGGGAAGCGGCGGATCGATTCGATCAGGTAGCGATAGCTCTCGGCATCGCCCGCGATCATCTGGCCCAGCTGCGGCACCAGCTTGTGCGAATAGAGGTCATAGGCCTCTTTCGCGCCGGGCCAGGTCATGGTCGAGAATTCGAGGCAGAAGAACCGCCCGCCGAACTTGAGCACCCGGTGTGCCTCGCGCAGCGCCTTGTCGATATGCGTCACATTGCGGATGCCGAAGGCAATGGTGTAAGCGTCGAACTGACGGTTCGAGAAGGTCAGCTCCTCGGCGTTCTGACGCGACCAGACGAGGCCGTCGATCCCGCGCTCCATCGCCCGTTCGATGCCCACGTCGAGCATCTCCTGATTGATGTCGGACACGATCACGCTGGCGCCTTCGTCGGCCATGCGGAAGGCGATGTCGCCGGTGCCGCCCGCCATGTCGAGGATCTGCTCGTTCGGCTGCGGTTTCACCCGCCGCACGAACTGATCCTTCCACAGGCGGTGCAACCCGCCCGACATGGCATCGTTCATGATGTCGTATTTGCTGGCCACGCCGGAGAAGACGGCGCCGACGCGGGCCGTCTTTTCAGCGGGATCGATGTCTTCGTAGCCGAAGGAAACCTGCTCGCTCATGGTTTGCCCTCTAGCGGTGCCGGGCGCAGTGCGCCACCGGCTTGTTGCCGCCGCAGCGCCATCAGGCCCAGCGCGATCCCCACGCAGATCAGCGCCATGCCCACCGCGTGATACCAGTGCAGCACCTCGCCCAGCAGCAGCGCCGAAAGCAGCGCCCCGAACACCGGCAGCAAGGTGATCGACTGCCCCGCCCGCGCCGCGCCCAGTTGCCCGGCGGCATAGTTGTAAATGAAGTAGCTCACCAGCGAGGGGAACAGCGTGACATAGACCAGCGCCAGAACGGTGCCGGTGCTCCACACGATGCGCAGGCCCTCGAGCCATTCCCACAGCGCCAGCGGTGCATTCACCAGCACCCCGATAGCAAAGGTGACCGCCACAAAGCTCACCGGAGCGACCTGCGGACGAAGCTTAAGGAGCACCGTGTATGTCGACCAGACCAGCACCGAGACAAGCACCAGCGCATCGCCCCTGCCCAGATGCAGTGCCAGCGCCCGCGCCGGATCGCCCTCGAACACGATGAACACCACGCCCACCATCGTTGCCAGCGTACCGGCGATCTGCACCGCCCCGCTGCGCAAGTGGAAAAACACCCGGTCAAGCACCAGCACCACGCCCGGCACCGCCGCTTGCAGCAGCAGCGCATTGGTGGCGGTGGTGAACTGCAGCCCCGAATAAAGCAGCGAGTTGAAAGTTCCGATGCCGAGCAAGCCCAGCACAAGCACCGGTTTCCAGGCGCGCTTTAATTCGGGCCGGTCGCGCCGCAGTGACCGCAAGGCGAAGGGCGCAAGCAGTACCAGCGCGCCGGTCCAACGGAAAAAGGCCAGTGTCAGCGGCGGGATCTGCCCGGCCACGGCCCGCCCGACAATCGAATTGCCCGCCCAGAACACCATGACCAGCGCCAGCAGCGCCATCGCGCGATAGTTCGAATTGGATGCCATGGCAGGCCTGTTAGTAGCGCAGGCCAAGCTTGGCGATGACAGAAAGGCTTGGCCGCACTAAATCCTCGTCATGCCCGAACTGCCCGAAGTCGAAACCACCGTGCGCGGCCTCGCCCGCTTCCTCGAAGGCGAGCGAATCGCGAAGGTGCAGGTCAACCGGCCCGACATGCGCTTCGCCTTCCCGCCCGATCTCGTGCAGGTACTCACCGGGGCGACCATCTCCTCGCTCGGACGGCGCGCCAAATATGGCCTGCTGCACACCGACCGGGCGGCCACGCTGATCTTCCACCTCGGCATGAGCGGGCGCTGGCGGATCGATCCCGAAAGCGACGAGAAACACGATCACCTCGTGCTCGAAACGGCGGAGCACCGCTTCGCGCTTAACGATCCGCGCCGGTTCGGCTTCGTCGATCTGGTGGCGACCGAGCGGCTCGATGGCTGGCGCGCCTTTGCCGCGATGGGGCCCGAACCGCTCGGCAGCGATCTGACCGCCGCGCATCTCAAGGCTGCGCTGGCGGGGCGCAAGCAGGCGATCAAGCTGTGCCTGCTCGATCAGGCGATCGTCGCGGGGCTCGGTAATATCTATGTGTGCGAAGCGCTGTTCCGGGCGCGAATCGATCCACGCAAGGCCGGCGGCAAGGTGTCTGGACCTGCGCTGGAGCGACTGGTCCCGGCGATCCGCGAGGTGCTCGAGCAGAGTATCGCCGACGGCGGCTCATCCTTGCGCGACTATGCCGCACCGAGCGGCGAGCTGGGCTATTTCGCCACCCGTTTTGCCGTCTATGGCCGCGAGGGCGAGGCTTGCCTGCGCGAGGATGGCGGAATAGTGCGCCGACTAACGCAAGGCGGGCGCAGCACCTGGTACTGTCCGCGGTGCCAACGTTAGGGGACGCCCCCACCTTCGCTTGACCGAATCTCTGCATAGAGCTATGGGCCGCGCTTTCCAGCGGGCTCCCGCCTGCTTCCGCACGTATAAGACAGACACATCCGGGCGCGCTTCCGCGTTCGTTGAGACGAAGGACAAACATGGCCAATTCGCCGCAAGCCAAGAAGCGCATCCGTCGCAACAACAAGCGCGCCGAGATCAACGGTGCGCGCATGAGCCGCATCCGCAACTTCGTGAAGAAGGTCGAACTGGCCTGCACCGAAGGCGACAAGGAAGCCGCCTCGACCGCGCTCAAGGCCGCCCAGCCTGAGCTGGCTCGCGGCGTTGCCCGCGGCGTGCTTCACAAGAACACTGCCTCGCGCAAGCTGAGCCGTCTGACCAAGCGCGTCACCGCTCTCTGATTCGCGTTTCGGGCAGCGATGATTCGCTGCCGCAACGCACAAAATCGGAACAGATTTCGAACGGGCCGGTGATCCTTTCACCGGCCTTTTTTCGTGCTTAGGTCTTTCTGCTGATTGGCATCCAGCAAAAGGCTGCAATTCCCGCGATTCGCGAGATTGTCATATAAGTTTTGATAATTTTCAATTACTTAAACGGAAGCCTGCGGCACCCCAAGGTGTCAAGGCGGTATATTTAAGAATTTTTGCAGCCTCAGACTTGCCCCTCCGGCCAAGTCGGCCAATAGTCCTTTTCGCGGTCATCGGGAGGTCATCCCGGATCGCTTACAGATCCAAATGCAACACGACCGGCGGCGCTGCACAAGGCCGCGCCGTGCGGGGAGGTCGTGTCTGCGAAAGGGGCAACATCTGTCGGTTGGGCATTTTGAACAGGAATGACGAGACAATGATACGGATGGGGCCACAGGCAGGACGTGTGCGTAAAAACAAAAGCGGGAATAGCGTGGAAAATATCGAGGAGAGCGAAGCCCTGGACCTGGCAGCAGACTGGGCTGATATCAGCCAGGGCCTGCGCAAGGATCTGGGCCATCAACTGCATCAGCAGTGGATCAAGCCGATCCAGCTCGGCAAGCTCGACAAGGCCACCGGCACGCTCGAGCTGTTCCTGCCCAGCGAGTTCCTCGCCAACTGGGTGCGCAAGAATTATCTCGACCGCCTCTCGCTGGCCTGGAAGATCATCCGTGGCGGCGTGCGCCAGGTCGACGTAAAGGTTCACCCCGGTCGTCGCCGCATGTCCGACATCTCGCTCAAGAGCCAGGACCACTTCGGCAATGTCGCCGCCAACGATCCGTCGCTGGCGATGGAATCGATCGGCGACGACGGCTTCACCTCGTCGGTCGGCCTCGACCCGACGCAGACCTTCGCCGCCTTCGTCACCGGCACCGGCAACGTGCTGGCCAAGAACGCTGCCGAGCGCGTGGCCCAGGCCGAAAAGCCGCAGTTCTCGCCGCTGTACCTCAAGGCCGCCACCGGCCAGGGCAAGACGCATCTGCTGCACGCCATCGGCCACCAGTATCTGCGCACCTTCCCGCGCGCCCGCATCTTCTATTGCTCGGCCGAGCGCTTCATGGTCGAGTTCGTTCAGGCGCTGAAGTCGAACGAGATGATCGAGTTCAAGGGCCGTCTGCGCGGGTTTGACCTGCTGCTGGTGGACGACATCCAGTTCATCATCGGCAAGGCCAGCGCGCAGGAAGAGCTGCTTTACACGATCGACGCGCTGCTGAACGAGGGCAAGCGCCTGGTCTTCGCCGCCGACCGTGCGCCGCAGGCCCTCGACGGGGTCGAGCCGCGCCTGCTCAGCCGCCTGTCGATGGGGCTGGTCGCCGATATCCAGCCTGCCGACATCGAACTGCGCCGCGCGATCCTCGAATCGAAGCTGACCAAGTTCGCCCCGCTCGCCGTGCCCGAGGACGTGATCGACTTCCTCGCCCGCACCGTCAGCCGCAATGTGCGCGAGCTGGTCGGCGGATTGAACAAGCTGATCGCCTATGCCCAGCTGACGGGTCAGGAAGTTTCGCTTCAGCTCGCCGAAGAGCAGCTGACCGACATTCTTTCGGCCAACCGCAAGCGCATCACCATCGACGAGATCCAGCGCACCGTCTGCCAGTTCTACCGCATCGACCGGTCCGAAATGAGCAGCAAGCGCCGTGCCCGCGCCGTGGTCCGCCCGCGGCAGGTGGCGATGTATCTCTCCAAGGTGCTGACCCCGCGCAGCTATCCCGAGATCGGACGCAAGTTCGGCGGCCGCGATCACTCGACCGTGATCCACGCCGTGCGCCTGATCGAAGACCTGCGCACCCGCGACGCCGATATGGACGGCGACGTGCGCAGCCTGCTGCGCCAGCTGGAGAGCTGAGGCCTTACCCCTCACTCCACATCCCGCTCAGCCTGAGCCTGTCGAAGGCCACGCGCCAAGGTCTGCCCAGTTGGGCTGATGCTGTGGCTGCCCTTCGACAAGCTCAGGGTGAGCGTAAGTGGTTCTGTGTAGTGACTTCCCGCAGTTCTCGACACGTTTGCCCACACCCGCACCGCCCCGGTTTTCCCGGCGCGGTCCACAGGCTTGCCCACAGGCCACCCACAGCCCTGCCCACACCCGTGCAAAGGTGACGAAGTTGACACCCCGTCACCCGCACAAACCACCCGCAAAGCCGCAGAATTATGCCACTTCCCGGTGCAGCCGCGAAGTTGACAGTCCTGCGCAACAAAACGCAGTGACCGCAGCTATCCACATTCTCAAAGAGCCAGCCCGCGCCCTGCCATTCTCCACAGGCTGTAGGAAAGTTCTTCCCCGCCTTCGCCCAGCGACCTAGGGAAACCCAAATGAACTTCGACACCGCCCGTCTCGACCGGTTTGCCCGCCATATCGTCCTGCCCGAGCTGGGCGGCACCGGGCAGGTGCTGCTCAACCAGGCGCATGTGCTGGTGATGGGGCTTGGCGGGATCGGCTCGCCTGCGCTGCAGTATCTCGCCGGGGCCGGGATCGGCACGCTGACGCTGGTCGATGACGACGATGTCGACATGTCGAACCTCCAGCGCCAGACGATCTACACCGAACGCGACGTCGGCCACGGCAAGGCCGTCTCCGCGCGCCGTTGGGTGGCGAACTTCGACAAGGAACTGGCGGTCAACATTTCGGACCGCCGGATCACCCCCGAAAACGCCCCCGCCGTGCTCGAAGGCGTCGATCTGGTGATTGACGGGACCGACAACTTTGCCACCCGCCTCGCCGTGTCCGACGCCTGCGTAGCCGCCGGGGTGCCGCTGCTGGCCGCTGCCGTGGGCCGCTTTCAGGGGCAGGTCGGGGCCTTCGCCGGGCACCTCGAAGGCGAGGCCTGCTACCGCTGCTTCGTTGGCGATGCCTTCGATGCCGAGGACTGCGACACATGCGCCGAAGACGGCATGCTGGGCGCGATGGCAGGCTGGGCTGGCACCTTTGCCGCCATGCAGGCGATCCGCGTGCTGGTCGCCCCGCAGATGGGAGAGCCGCTGTGGAGCAAGCTGCACCTGATGGACGGCCTCGCCCCCTCGCTGCGCACAATGACCATCGCCAAGGACCCGGCCTGCAAAGGCTGTTCTGGCAAGGACGACTGACCCGACCATGACCACCCTGCCCGCCAGCCACATGCCGCCCGCCCCCGCCTGGACGCTCGTGATCCACGGCGGCGCGGGCACGATTCTGCGCCCCGACCTCTCGCCCGAGCGCGACAAGCGCACCCGCGCCGCGCTTGCCCGCGCCTTGGCCGACGGCAGCGCCATTCTGGAAGCAGGTGGCAGCGCGCTCGATGCGGTGCAGGCCTCGGTGCAGGCGCTGGAGAACGATCCCGCCTTCAACGCCGGACACGGCGCGGTGTTCACCGCCGAGGGCACGATCGAACTCGATTCGGCAGTCATGGAGGGCACCGAGCGCCGCGCCGGGGCCGTCTGCGGCGTAACCCGCACGCGCAGCCCGGTCACGCTGGCGCGCAAGGTGCTCGACGATGGCCGCTATGTGCTGCTGTCGGGCGCGGGGGCGGATCACTTCTCGCGCGAACAGGGCCTCGAACAGGCCGACCCGGAATACTTCGCCACCGACCGCGCCCGCGCGCAACTCGCCCGCTGGCACGAACGCGAGGCGGCGGGCCTGCCTCCGATCAACGACGAGAAGCACGGCACGGTCGGCGCGGTGGCGCGCGACCAGAGCGGCGCACTCGCCGCCGCCACCTCGACCGGCGGCCATACGGGCAAGCGCTATGGCCGCGTGGGCGACAGCCCGCTGATCGGCGCGGGCACCTATGCCGACAACCGGGCCTGCGCGGTCTCGGCCACCGGCGCGGGCGAGTTCTATATCCGCGAAGGCCTCGCGCACGAGATCGCGGCGCGGATGCGCTTCCTCGGCGAAAGCGCGCAGGCGGCCGCCGACACGGTGCAGGCCGAAACGCTGGCGCTGGGCGGCACGGGCGGCGTGATCGTGGTCGGGGCCGATGGCACGCCCGCCTGGAGCTTCAACACCGAGGGCATGTATCGCGGCGTGGCCGCTGCCGGGGCCGAAACGGTGGTGGCGATGTACGGCGACGAATAGGCGCCCTGCGGAGGCCGCGCGGTAATAGTGCGGTCAGAATGGCCCTGATAGGCAAGGCCGCTCTCGCGCTCCCCTGCCTGTTCGTGCCATAGTCCGGATGCCATGCCCTCTGCCGTCACGCTTCTCACCCGCCTTTCTCCGCTGCTCGCATGGGGGCTGCTCGCGCTCGGCCTGGTGGTTCCCGTCCCGGTCGCGCTGGTGGTGCTGGTGCTGGGGGCTTGTGTCATCGCGGCGGTGCATCACGCCGAAGTCATCGCCCACCGCATCGGCGAACCGTTCGGCACGCTGACGCTGGCGCTGGCGGTGACCTTCATCGAGGTCGGCCTGATCGTTTCGCTGATGGCAGGCGCGGGCGAACAGGCAGCGACCCTCGCCCGCGACACCGTGATTGCGGCGGTGATGATCATTCTCAACGGCATCATCGGCATTTGCCTGCTGATCGGCGGGCTGCGCCATCGTGAGCAATCGTTCCAGCAAGCCGGGGTGAGCGCCGCCCTCGCCACGCTGTCGAG
Source organism: Erythrobacter sp. UBA1916 (assembly GCA_002337385.1). GTDB lineage: Bacteria > Pseudomonadota > Alphaproteobacteria > Sphingomonadales > Sphingomonadaceae > Alteraurantiacibacter. The sequence goes on along the minus strand of DDFY01000012.1, from coordinate 4,974 downwards.
CCTGACCGTGCTGAGCCTCGTCCTGCCGAACTTCACCGTGAGCGAGCCGGGGCCGGTCTATTCCTCGTCGCAGCTGGCCTTTGTCGCGGTCACCTCGTTGCTGCTCTACGGCACCTTCGTGACGGTGCAGACCGTGCGCCACCGCGAGTATTTCCTCAGCCCTGGCGGAGCGGAGACTCCGGGCGCGACGCCCGTTCACGACGCCGTGCCCTCGAAGCGTCAGGCGATTGTCTCGGCGGTGTTGCTGGTGATCTCGCTTGGCGCGGTGGTGCTGCTGGCGAAGGATCTGTCGGAGCCGGTCAGCGATCTGGTCGACCACCTCGGCGCTCCGCGTGCGGTCGTCGGCGTGGTGATCGCCGCGCTGGTGCTGCTGCCCGAAAGCGTGGCCGCCATCCGCGCCGCACTTGCCAACCGGGTGCAGACCAGCCTCAACCTCGCGATGGGCTCGGCGCTGGCGACCATCGGCCTCACCATCCCCACGGTTGCCGCGCTGTCGCTGATTGTCGACCTGCCGATTGCGCTGGGGCTGTCGGGCAAGGGCATCGTGCTCCTGCTGCTCAGCCTGCTGGTGACCACGCAAACCCTCGCCACCGGGCGCACCACGATCCTGCAGGGGATGGTCCATCTGGTGATCTTCGGGGTCTATCTGTTCACCACGGTTGTTCCCTGATCGCCCACCAGCTACCGGATAGCGGAAGGAACTGAGCACATGGCCCGCAAACGCCGCGACGACTGGGATATTGACGAACCCGAAGAACAGGCCCCGCCGCCGACTTGCTGGCTGTGCGGCAGGCCGACGGGCGCGACGCTGGTCTGGCACCACCCCGTGCCCAAGAGCCGCGGCGGGCGTGAGACGGTGCCGATGCATGCGATCTGTCAGAACACGCTGATGACGAACTTCACCAACTCGCAGCTCGAGCGGATCGGCATGGATGTCGACCAGCTGCTGGCCGATCCGGCGGTCGACAAGTTCGTGAAATGGGTGGCCAAGAAGGATCCCGACTTTAACGCCGCCCCGGCCAAGAAAGGGCGCTAGGCGACAAACTCCGCTCAGGCTAAGCCTGTCGAAGCCCACGCACTGCCCTCAGCCCAAAGCCAGCACCTCGTCCACCCATTCAGGCACCAGTGCACTGGCCGCACCAAGCCGCGTCTCGTCGAACCAGTGCGATCCAGCGCTGCGCTCGAGATTGAGTTCGAGCGTGCGCGTGCCATGGTCGGCAGCCTGCTGTACAAAGCCCGCCGCCGGATAGACCGCCCCGCTGGTGCCAATGCTGACGAACAGATCGGCCCCGGCGAGCGCGGCGAAAATGCGCTCCATCTGGTAGGGCATTTCGCCGAACCAGACGATATCGGGCCGCATGGCCACTGCGCCGCAGCTGGGACAGGCAGGCCCATCGCGCAAGGTGCCTTCCCAGTGATGACGCGTATCGCAGGCCCGGCACCAGGCGCTCAGCGCCTCGCCGTGCATGTGCAGCACCCGCGAGGCGCCGCCGCGTTCGTGCAGGTCGTCAATGTTCTGGGTGACGATCAGCAACTCACCGCCGAATTCGCGATCCAGCCGCCCCAGCGCCCGATGCGCGGCGTTGGGCTGCGCTGCCAGCACCTGCGCGCGGCGTTCGTCGTAGAAACGCTGCACGAGGTCGGGATCGCGGGCAAAGCCCTCGGGTGTAGCGACTTCTTCGACCGGGTGGTCTTCCCATAGGCCGTCCTCGGCGCGGAAGGTCCGCAGGCCCGATTCGGCGCTGATCCCCGCCCCGGTCAGGATCACGATGCTGCGAATATCTGCCATGGTGCCACTATGAACCATCGCCGCCTGCGGGCAAAGCGCGCGGATAAGAATGGGACGCCCAATGACAGATTCGCAAACGGCCCGCCTCACCACCCGCTGGGCCAGGATGGACGACCTCCCCGCCCTCAAGGCGGTGATGCAGCGCGCGATCGACACTCTCCAGTCCGATGTCCTCACGCCCGAGCAGGTGGCGGCCAGCCATGCGGTGATGGGCCTCGATACGCAGCTGGTGAAGGACGGCACCTACCTCATTGCCGAGCGCGATGGTGAGATCGCTGGCTGCGGCGGCTGGAGCAACCGCGCCACCCTGTTCGGCGGCGATCACAGCACCGACCTGCGCGATCCCGAACTGCTCGACCCCGCGCGCGATCCGGCCAAGATCAGGGCCATGTACACCGATCCCGCCCATATCCGCCAAGGCGTGGGCAAGCTGGTGCTCAAGACCTGCGAAGAGGCTGCCGCTGCTGCCGGGTTCACCAGCGCCGAGATGATGGCAACGCTTGCGGGCGAGCGGCTCTATACGGCGGCGGGCTATCACGCGGTCCAGCGGGTCGAGGTGATGGCGGGTGAGGTGGCGCTCCCCATGGTGCGGATGCGCAAGGCCTTGTGAGTCCTTGTCGAAGGGCGGTCCTTCCTTCTAGACGGGCGGTGAAGGAAAAGCAGTCCTTCGACAGGCTCAGGACAATCGGGGTGCAAGTGGCACAAATCGGAATTATCGGCAGCGCCGGGCGCATGGGGCAGGCAATCGCCGCCGTGTTGGAGGCAAGCAACGCCCACACCTGCGCAGGCGGGGTGGACCACGCAGGCGACGTAGCGGCGCTGGCCAAGGCGAGCGACGCGCTGGTCGACTTCTCGGCACCCGGCGCGCTGGCAGGCAACCTTGCCGCCGCGCGCGAGGCTGGCGTGCCGATCCTGATCGGCACCACGGGTCTGGACGACAGCCACCAGAGCGCGCTCGACGAGGCCGCCAAGGCCATCCCCGTGCTCCAGACCGGCAACACCTCACTCGGCGTCACCCTGCTCGCCCATCTGGTAGAAGACGCGGCCAGCCGCCTCGGGCCGGAGTGGGACATCGAGATCGTCGAGATGCACCACCGGATGAAAGTCGACGCGCCTTCGGGCACCGCACTGTTGTTGGGCGAAGCGGCGGCAAAGGGCCGCGGGATCGACCTTGCGAGCAACATGGAAAGCGGGCGCCACGGCCACACCGGCAAGCGCGCCGAGGGGGCCATCGGTTTTGCTGCCTTGCGCGGCGGCACCGTGGCGGGCGAACACATGGTCTATCTCGCGGGCGAGAAGGAACGGCTCACCCTCACCCATCTGGCCGAGGACCGCTCGATCTTCGCGCAGGGCGCGGTGAAGGGAGCGAGCTGGCTGATCGGCAAGGCCCCGGGCCGCTATTCGATGAAGGACGTGCTTGGCCTCGCATGACCAAGGACCAGATCTTCGAATTCTTCCGCCTTCTGGCCGAGGATAACCCCGATCCGCAGACCGAGCTGGAATTTGGCAATGCCTACCAGCTGGTGGTGGCCGTGGCGCTCTCGGCGCAGGCGACCGACGTGGGGGTGAACAAGGCCACCCGCGCGTTGTTCGCCAAGGTGGAAACGCCGCAGCAGATGCTCGATCTGGGCGAGGACGGGCTGAAGGAGCACATCAAGACCATCGGCCTGTTCAACTCGAAGGCGAAGAACGTCATCGCGCTCTCGCAGCTGCTGGTCGATGACTATGGCGGCGAAGTGCCGGGCACCCGCGAAGACCTCGTCCGCCTGCCCGGCGTGGGCCGCAAGACCGCCAATGTGGTGCTCAACTGCTGGTTCGGGCAGGAGACCTTCGCGGTCGACACCCATATCTTCCGCGTCGGCAACCGCACCGGCCTCGCCAAGGGCAAGACGCCCGAGCAGGTCGAGGCGAAGCTGGAGAAGCGCGTGCCGCAGCCCTTTCGGCTGGGCGCGCACCACTGGCTGATCCTGCACGGACGCTATGTCTGCAAGGCGCGCACGCCCGAATGCTGGCGCTGCAAGGTGGCAGGCCTGTGCAGTTTCCGGAAGAAGGTTCTGGAGAAGCCGAAGGGGCGGTGAGCGGAAGGGCGACAAGCGCCCCCATTTGCAGCCAATTATGGATCAGCCCAACGCGTTCACTCAAACTCAGATCCCCACGTGAACTTGAGCATAGTAAGAATGGCGTTCAAGTGGCAGTCTGCAAGAGCTTACAATCTAGGAAGCTAACTTGAAGTATATTCGAGAATTTGAGGGCCTGCGTGGCATAATGGCATGGTGGGTAGTGTTAGGCCACTGGGCAACTACCGCGCCCATCCCGTACACAATAGCTAAAACCAAGCTGTTTAACGGATACGCCGTCGATGTTTTTATCATCCTAAGCGGTTTTGCTATATCCGCTCTAATCGACAAACGAAAAGAGCGTTATAGTTTATATATATCTCGTCGCATCTTTAGAATTTTCCCAGTTTACCTATTTTTCCTTGGGCTATCTGTTATTTTTGCCCCACTTGCTTTGGAAACTTGGACCAGCGCGCCAGAAGGTTACATGAAGGCAATCCGCATTCAGATAGCCACGGATTCGCTTGACCAATTTTGGTCGCATTTGGGGGCGCACGTCTTGGCGCTACAGGGATTGGTTCCGCCCTCACTTCTTCCCAACACCGATTATGCCTTCCTTGGCCAAGCGTGGAGTATTTCTCTTGAATGGCAATTCTACCTGGTCGCCCCTTTTATGATAGCGGCCCTCCGCCCGACCTCGTCAGTGGGCCGCTGTTTGTGGCTGCTCATAATCGCTGCTCTAATGGTTGGAATCTCTCGAATAATGCCAACGGGCTTCCTTGGGCGAAGCTTACACACCTTCGCCATAGGAATCATGAGCTTCTGCTTTTTGAAAGAGAGGTTCAGTGGAAATAAAAACTTGCAGTTTCCAGTGATACCGCTTGTAATTTTCGGCCTTCCCTTCTTACTTTTTCTTAAAACTGAAGAAGTTTTGCCTTATGCGATTTGGCTGGTGGTGATGGCTACGGTCATCGTCTCACACGAGAAAGGGCCGAGAATTTTCCAAACGGGATCGCAGCTGTTAACGCATCCATTAGCCCTAAGAATGGGCAACATGGCATACTCGGTATATCTATCGCATATGTTGGTAATCGTGATGGCTCTCAGAGTCTGATTCAAAATTTAGCG
>DDFY01000033.1:27689-30107 GCA_002337385.1 Erythrobacter sp. UBA1916 | reverse complement strand
GGGACCTACCACGAGCTGTCGCACTGGACGGGGCATTCTTCGCGGCTCGACCGCGATCTCAAGAACCGCTTCGGCAGCGATGCCTATGCTGCCGAGGAATTGATCGCTGAGCTGTCCTCGGCCATCCTCGGGGCCGAACTGGGTCTTCCGGTCACCCACCTCGACCATCACGCCAGCTACATCGCGTCCTGGCTCAAGATCCTCAAATCGGACGAGCGCGCGATCCTGACCGCTGCGGCCAAGGCCGAGGAAGCGGCCAGCCTGTTGCTCGAGCTTGGTGGCCACCAGTCCTGCGAAGGGGAGGCCAACATCGATCTCGCCGATGCAGCCTGAGGAGCAGTGAGATGGGACGTTCCGTCAGCTATCCGACCGGCTCCGTGGTGGCCTTTCGCCTGCTCGATGACGGCGAATACGAAGATATCGACTGGGTCTACGAGTGCCTCGTAGACGAGATCATCGATACCACGAAGGCGGCATTTCCTTCCTTTCAGCGCTTCGATGGATGGCGCGGCCGCGAGGACCGCATTCTCCTACGAAACGCCTTCGCCGATTGCGGCATATCGACGTGGTGTGGGCTTGCCGCGATCTGGCCCGTCGAACGCGACGATCCCCGGTACTGGGAAGCCGACTTCAGCCAGCCGCGAACGGCGAGGGCGCAGCACTGGCTTGCCCAGGTGTCCGGACGGTTCGTCGAGCTGTTTGGTGAGCTGCGCATGGTCGGGCGGTTCTCGAATGGCGAAGCAATCTTCGAGCGCTCCCGATCCGCTTGCGCAATTTGGTCCTGATCCTGCCTCGTCCCGGTCCGCCGGGGGAGGCCCTTGGGCCGGTCGGGGCTCGCCGCAACCTGCGGCCCGTCGGCCCGTGTTGCCCGCGCCAGCCTAGGGCCGCAGGTTTCCCGCTGCGCGGTGCGTCTCGCCCCTTCTCCCGGCTCTGATCGGGCTCCGGCGGACAGGGCCGAGGCAATGGTGCCTCCTCTCCTTGTCCCCGCGATCAGGAGACACCCCATGTACGACAGCTTCATCGACCAGTTGAGCGGCCTTGACCTTTCAAGCCTCAGCATCAGGCCCGCCCCATTCAATGCAACCGACTTTCCCTGCGAGGACGCGATCGACCAGACACTTGGCGCCGTATGGTCCGACCTTTTCGCGATGTTTTCCGACACTGCTTTGGAGGCTGATGCCGAGGATATTGCCTGGGGCATGGTCAATCTCTTTCACCGCGCAGCCAGCCGTAAGTCGGCTCAATTGGATCGGGCCAGCGACGAGATCCGGACTCTGCTGGCATCCGCTGATGGATCCGAAGTGCATTCGAGCAATCTGGAAGAGCAGGTCGAGCGCGCGCAGGCTGCCGAAGCCAGCATGCTGGCCTTCGAGCAAATGCGCGAGGCGACGGCAGCACTTTATCGCGACGAGACCGGTTCCTCGTGGAAGCCCGTTTCCGGCTCGCGCACGAACCATTCGCGAAATCTCACATCGGCCGTGATCGATGCCCGCGATTTCCTGCGCGCACGCGCGGAGAACCGGCGTCATGCCCTGATTCCGGAGGGCACTCCGGTAGTCTTTGCCGGTGGTCGCCAAAGCTTCGAGAGCGCCGAGGATGCGAAGCGTTATGCCGAAAATGTTTGGGCGACGCTGGACAAGGTTCGCGATGTGGTTCCTGATCTCTTCCTGGTTCATGGTGGCGACGGCAAGGGTGCCGATCGCCTGGCCGCGAGCTGGGCCGAGCGCCGCGAAGTACAGCAACTGACCTACTCACTTGATCGTCGGCTTGGTGCCCGCGCCGGATTCAAGCGCAACGAGCAGATGCTCTCGCTCAATCCGCGTTATGTCGTCGCCTTTCCCGGCAATGGCGTCACCGAACGACTGGTGATCGATGCTAAGACGCGCCGGATCACCGTGGTCGATCGTCGCGGCCTCTTGGGCACCTCGCCTGGGTCCTGAGGGGCCCTTCATCATCTGCATCTTCATGGCGCGATGTCCATTCGGCACAGACCCGGCTATAAACTGCTCATGCAACTTGACGATCTGCTGCAGCGCTACTTTGCCACCACCGACCTTTCCGGGGTTTCTCCCGATACCTTTGCAGCCGGCATTGAGCACTGCCGGGTCGATCTCGGCCTTGAGGAGGACCGGGGCAAGCGCTTTGCGCTGTGGTCATTCCTCCACATGTTCGGATCCGCCCCCGATCTTGATGTGGCGTTCGAAAACGAGGAAGACCGGCAAGCAGCTCGCAACTTCATGGATCTCCTGGCAGCATCGGAAGGCGATGGGTAAGCTGATTGCATTGGGAATACGCGAGCCTTCAGGCCCACACCCGATACCCATCCGGCTTTCTTCGCGAACAGTCCTGAACTAGGTCAGCTGAGGACGGCAACCCGTTCCTTTCCGGCCGTGTTGTCGCGCTTCGCGCGCCTGCCCG
>DDFY01000033.1:0-27611 GCA_002337385.1 Erythrobacter sp. UBA1916 | reverse complement strand
GCCTGCCCGCACCACCCGTCATGAACAGGTTTCCCTTGGAGCTTCGCTCCTGCGGTGCAGTCCTCCCATGCCCTGCTTCTTCTGGATGTTCGCAAGCCGGAGATGGTCTCCGGTTTGAGGAACTGAAGGACTTACACCATGACCAATATCGCAATCCTCACCGGTCGCATCGCCCGCGAGCCCGACACCCGCGAGACCAAGGGCGGCACCAACGTCACCGGGATCACCGTCGTCACCGATCGCCCAGCACGGGACAAGGACGGCAAGACATACAAGGACGAGAACGGCTACACCGCCAAGGAAAGCGAGTTCCACCGAGTGACCTGCTTCAACGGCCTTGCCAAGACCGTCGGCCAGTACTGCTCCAAGGGCCAGCTGGTCAGCGTCCAGGGCCGCATCCACTACACCCAGTGGGAGGACAAGGACGGGGTCACCCGCTACGGCACCGAAATCCTCGCCGACAAGGTCGACTTCCTCTCCCGCGGCAATGGGTCGGCCGACGAGAACGACAACACCGACGCTCCCGATATCGACTGAACTCTCCCGTCGATCTCCCTCCCGAAGGGGTCCTGTCCAACCGGACAGGGCCCCTTCTTGCTGTTCCTACTCTCCGGATGGCTGTTCGGTGCGAGGAGACGAGCGAGCCGGTGGAAGCAGCTTCTGCAGAGACGCCTCTTCACCGAGCTTTCCGAGCTCTCCGGCAACTCTTGCGAGCGCCTTCTTCGAGAAGGTCTCAAGCCCCGTTCCCAGGATGATGCGTCCCAGTTCTAGGGCGGCTTGAGCTTCAAGTAGCTTCTGGCGCTCGGCAAGTGCCAGCCGGTCGGCCTCGAGTTTCCGGAGTGCTGCGACAGCGCTTCGTTTGGTTGGCATCGGGGTTCCTTTCCTGCACCCCTCGGTGGTTCCTCCCTTCGATCAACATGCACCCGGGCACAGCCTGTAGGAAAGTCCAATCGCGCTGGTCGTCCCTTGCACTACGTAACGGAGCGGGGGAGGGGGCTGGCTCACCGAATTCCAAGGGTGATGGGCATGGGGCCGGCGCGTCAAGGACGGCGGGGCCCCACCATTTTGCCTCCCCTGCGCTTTGCTCCGGTCCGACAAAATCGTTGCCCCCACCGCCGCTTCGCGGTCGCCCTCGGGGCGATCCCTGACCCGCCGGCCCCATGCCCCTCCGCCTGTTTCCTGTCGTCTCAGCGACAGGTTTCAGGAGGATATCATGACTACACTCAGCACCTTGGACATGAACGCGCACAGCTATTTCGAAGCGCTTGCAGTTGCCGAAAGGCGCGCCCAGCACAGTTTCTTCGACCAGCACGTGGTGGAAGATGAAGACCTGGGCTACTTCGCCCTGGACGAGGGTGACTACAACGCACTGCCTGCGCATCTCGCCAGCCGCGTGGTGCACACGGTCCATGGAGCCATGCTGGACGAATACTGACGACCATACGAGGGCAGGAGCCGGTGACGGTTCCTGCCTTTTTTCGTGTTCGCTGGCACTGGAGCGGGACGAAAAGCGGAGCGGGGCTGGGGTCGCGCTCGGTCCCGCCCCGCCTTCGGCGGTGCTCCTGCGGGCGCGGCCTTCTTGTTCTGGGCCCCGCACGCACGCCCGAACGACAGCGGGTCGGACCGGCGCGGTGCCGCGGGAACCGACAGGCCCCGGTCCCGGGCACCGCACGCGCTCCTTTGCCGCCGCCTTTGCGGGGTGTGCGGTCCTTGTGCGTGGTATTCATTCAAACGCAGATCAGGCTCAATTACGGTCGCGAACTGGATGCTCGCGCCTCCGAGGGCTCAGTTGGAAAATGCCTTAGAGAAAGGAGCGACCATGATCACTGGATTTCGCCGTACAATGGGGAACAGAATTGGCACACCGTACGCAGCCTAAGCTGCATGAATGAAAGAAAAGTTCGATAAAACAATAAGTTCGGTTTCGGTAGCACGTGAGCGATCGCACGGTAGCCAAGGCTCAGTCATAGCCCCTCGCAGGCCGTCATTCAGGCTGAAACTGACTGGTCACATCGCTCGTCGCAAGTCGCTTCCCATCGGTATTACCTGGGACACAGAACTTCCCGGCTTCGGTCTTCGCAAGCGGAAGTCGGGTCACCTTACGTGGATAGTGAAGCACAGCCCGCGAGGTGTGCAGCGCATGGTGACGCTTGGATCCGCGGGGATGGCGGCAGGTGCGCTGAGCGCGCCCGCCGCACGCGCTGCCGCGCGCAGTTTGCTCATCAAGGCTACGCTTGCCGACCTTCCGACCGCGCCCGCGAAGAGGCGAGTGCCACTGTTCGCTGATTATGCCGAAGAGTTCTGGCAGGATTATTCGTCGCATTGGAAGCCAGCGACCCAGCGATCGTCGCGTTCGCGCATCGATCAGTTGCTCGTCCCTAGGTTTGGTGACCTGCCTGTCGACATGATTGAACGCGGAGATATCAACCGCTGGCGAGATAGCATGGCGGAGCGGGGAGGGACCTTCAATCGCGCCATCCCCATTATGTCGGTGATGATGCAGTATGCCGAAAAGCTCGGTTACCGGGCTAAGAACACCAACCCGTGTCGCGGTGTCTCGCGTTTCAAGCGCGACCTTCCCGAGCGCTACCTTTCCGCCGATGAATATCGCAGGCTGGGGCGCGTTCTGGCCGAACACGACGGCGGCAATCCATTCGTTGTTCCGGCGCTGCTCATGCTTGTCTACACTGGCGCTCGGGTCTCCGAAATCGCAACCTTGCGCTGGCGGTATGTCCAGCCTCCACGGCTGCAATTGCCAGACAGCAAGACAGGCCCGAAGACGATCTATCTTAATCCGCAAGCAATCGCAGTGCTTGATGGACTGGAACGTCGTGCCGACGGGCTGCTGGTCTTTCCGGCCATACGTCGCGAGGCTCCGATCAATCTCGGTCAGTACTGGGATCGCATCAGGCGCAAGGCTGCGCTGCCCGACGTGCGGCTCCACGATCTGCGTCACAGCTTTGCCTCGGTTGCCATCGCTCAGCACATTCCACTGGCGACAATCGGCAAGCTTCTCGGCCACGCACTTCCGGAAACGACTGCGCGGTACGCGCATCTGGCAGACGAAGTGATTGCTGAAAGCGCCGATCGCATCTGCTCCAATCTCGCCAGTGCAATGGGGATCGCTGCATGACCAAGTACAATCTCAGGCAGATCATTGCAGAGGAACTGGCACGCGTCGTTCCGGGCGAGGCAGGCAAGCGCCGCTCGAGATTCGACTATGTGCTTCCCGGCTTTGGTGAGCGCATCCATCCATCGGGCCGGAAGAGCTATGTCCTGCAGCGCACGATAGGCGGCAAGCAACGGCTCATGACCATTGGCGATGCAGCCATCCTGCCAGAGCGCATTGCCAAGGATGTCGCCCGGCGCCTTATCCTGCGCATCGAGCTTGGCGAGAACCCTGCCGACAAGAAGCAGCGCGCGCGCAAGACGCCGACCTATACGGCATTTCTTCAATCATATTGGGAAGTCGCCGCGCCGACCTGGAAACCATCGACACGCGAGATCCATAACATCTACCGGCGGACCCATCTCGAACATTCGTTTCCGGGCAAGTTCATCGACGAGATCAGCCATGCCGACGCGGTGCGCTGGCATGCAGAGCTGACGCGGTCAGCAGGCCCAGGCGCTGCCAACCGCGCCATGGAAATCCTGAAAGCCATGTTCGGCAAGGCCGAGGCCTGGGGCTATCTGCCTGAGCATTCAAATCCGTTCCGCGGTGTGAAGCGCAACAGGGGACGCAAGATCGAGCGCTTTCTGAGCGAAGACGAGATGACTCGGCTTGGCCGCGCGTTGGCTGCCCACCGCGCTGAGAACCCGGTCGAAGTCGCGGTAATCTCGCTCCTTGCGCTTACAGGTTGTCGGCGCGGCGAAATTCTCAATCTCACTTGGGGCGAGGTGCAGGGCCGGAAGTTGAAACTTAATGACTCAAAGACCGGCCCGCGCATTGTCTGGCTTGGTCAGGAGGCGAGGGCTGTGCTCGACGCATTCAGGCGGGGAAAGAAGAACCAGCGCGTTTTCACGTTCGACGTTCTGCCGAGATCAGCCCTCGATTGGTTTTGGCGGAGATTGCGGACCGAAGCCGGGCTGGACGATGTCCGGTTGCACGACCTGAGGCACAACTACGCCAGCCTGGCGGCGCGTTCTTCCGAAACCCTGCCAATGATCGGCAATCTCTTGGGGCATCGGCACGTCACTACTACCGCTCGTTACGCTCACTTGGACGACGGCGTTTTGCTCGAGGCCGCAGCTTTGATTGGCGAGAGCATTTCGCGTCACCTGCCAATGAGCTGACAAGACAAGTCAGCATGGTCCAGAAAGACTGTCCCGCTAGTCCTTTCATGATTCAGCTGAGGGGCTTCATGGTGACTTTGCGCTCCGTATCGGACGTTGAGCAGCGATCTTGTCGTGCCTAGAAACGGACGCTCTGGCTATGACCGGAACTAGGCCATTTCTGCCGTTACGTTGCGATGTGTCGCACGTGAGCTATTGTCGGACGCACTGCACAACGTTCGCTCAGCCAACCTCGAACTTCCCAAGTCCGCGGCAAGGCGCGCTTCAACGCCACTGACCAATCTGTAGATTGAAGCTCAAAGCGATCTATAACCATTTTCTCAACTGCCGCTCCCACTCGGCTTACTAGCGGCGCAACCATTCGTCGCGGATCTTGGTGATCGCAATATCTCTCCACTGCTGCTGCCAGAGAGCCCAGTAGGGGATATCAGTCGACGCTGGAGCCACCGTGCAGACCTCGATTTGGACCACTGATGGCAGGGCGATCGATTCTCCGACCAACAGAGCCTCGCCTTGCTTGAAAGCTGGCATCTTGTCGATGAGCGTTCCCAGAGAGTCCGGCAGCAACTTGCGGACATAGCCTTGGTCGACGGGATTGGTCAGACGCATTGCAATAAAATTATTGCACTGTGAGAAGATCGTCTCGGATATCTCCGAGGGCCGCTGGCTCGCGAGGAGCAATGTAACGCCATATTTGCGCCCTTCTTTGGCGATGCGCTCGATCGACATTTTTGATGCCCGGAACTTCGACAGTTCGCTGTTCGGCACATATTTGTGCGCCTCTTCGTAGACGAGAAGAATTGGCGCATCGTTGTTGACCTTTTCCTGCGGATCAGCTGCGCAGCGCAGGCGTTTGTAGAAATAGCCATGCTCAAAGATCAGCCGTGAGATCAGCGAAACCGTGATGCTCAGAACCTCGAACGGGACGCCGCTCAGATCGATGACGGTGACGTTGTGCTCCTTGCCCGTCGTGTAGCCGAGAATGGATCGGAGGGTTTCCTCGAAAGAGATTGATTTGGATTTCTCGCCAAGGAAAAAGTCTAGGCGCCTGTCATTAATCTTGGTTTCAAGACGATTCACAAAGTTGGTCAGCCGTCCATAGAGGCTGCCCTGCGTGAGCTTCGGCTGCCCTGCCTTCTCCTTGTTACTCGCAGCATACACCTCGCCGCTGTCGACCATCTCGGTGTTGCGAAAGTTGGCATGGTTCAGAACATCGCGAATGTCGAACGGGAGTGGGGTGTCCAGATGGATCAGGTCCTTGTCGTCATCTCCTCCCGTGAAGTGCGCCTTACGGCTCAGGATCACGGCATCCTTGAATACGTTACGCTGATTGTGATCATTCGCGTCGGTGTCGAGGAAGAACTCCTCCAATTCCTCACCGCTCAGCATCCAGTAGGGAAGAACCAGGTTGGCGCTGTCGATGAAATTCGCCTCCGGAAAGGCCGCTCGATATTCTGAATGGATATCGAAGATGACCACGTGCGAGTTGTTCAGCGTATAGTCGCCCTTCGCACTGATCGCCTTCTGGACGATCTTTGCGACGGTGTGGGACTTTCCGGAGCCTGTGGAACCGACCACCGCAATATGCTTGTTGAAGAATTTGTTCCCGTCGACGGGAACCTCGACCTCTTCGTTCGTCGCAAGCTTTGAGAAACAGAAGCGATCCTTCACAGACAACGAGCTGCCATAGATCAGGCGAATATCGTCGATCGTCGCCGGCTGGACCGTCTTCGGCGGGATCGCTAGGGCGTCTCCGCCGCGCTCAAACTTCTGATCGCGTAGAACGCCAAGCGGGAAAGCCTCGATCACATAGTCTTGGCTGCCGTCATCGCGCGCCTGAATCTGGAAGTTCTCAATGATGGCAACCAGTACCGCATTTTCATTGTCGGCGATCTTCAGATAAGAGCCGACGCGGAGAGACTCTTCGGCAATTCTGAAATTCTCGAGGTCATCGACGACGATCTTGACCTTGTTAGGAAAGACCGCGACGACTTCAGCTTTTACATCGCTCATACTCATACCCTAAATGATCTTGTCGATGTCTTCGTACTTGGGAATCTGGAAGCGGGTATGGCTGATGGCACCATCACCGAAGTCTTCAACCGGCTCACTACGATAGAATTCGTAAATCTCGCGAGTGCGCTGGAAAGACAGAAAAGTCTGCCGCGCCTCCGCCAGATCGCAGAATAGCCGCAGGGCTGGGCCGGCGTCGGCGGATGCCGGTCGGGAGATTGATCCGGCGTCGAACTGGGCACCCTTGAAATCGTAGCCGTCAACAAAGCGAACGTCTTCATTGTGTAGCTCCTGCTTAAGGCCGGCAAGCTCGGTACCGTCGATGCCGACGAGCAGCACGTAGGGCGAGAAGGGCTTTGAATCTCGCTTGGAGAGCTTGGAATACTTCCGGGAAATGGTCTTCAGAAGTGTTTTGACCGCGTTCCGGCTGTAGGTGTCGCCAGCCGGATGGATGATAAAAAGCCGGTCAGCCGGCGAGATATTGACACCCGCTGCAAAAAACTCGTTGCGCAGCGCCCGATAATATTTGGCCGCACCAAGCTTGGCGATGAACCACTCATCAAAAAGATAAGAAGATGTATCTATTCGCTTTATGAACGCTGCCCTCGTTATAACGCGCAGAGCCTCGTCAGGTTCGATCGCCAGTTCTTTGATCACCCGCAGGGCACTGTTATAGTAGAAAAATTCGGCCGCGAAAGGTGAGCAGCCAAACTGCTTGACAAGACTCTCGATGATAGCCTGAAATTGATCTTCAAATTTCACCGCATTCACGTCGATCGAAATGAGTTTCAAGAATTCCTCAAGCTCAGCGTCACTGACCCCAAGCTCTTCATGCTTTTTGATTGTATTATCTTTTGATGCGGTCGTGAGAAAATTGGTCTTGAGGAAGCCGATATCGAACGGAAGTACCAGCTTGTCCTGCCCGGACGCAAAATGACCGCTAAGCTGGTACTGGATCGATGGCCGGCCAGCGATGAGGCCCGCCTTGTAGTGCGCGAGCATAAACATGATAGCGGGCTTTATAACCGAATGATTATACTCGGTTTGCTCATAGTATTTGCACTGGACGGCAGTCGTTTCCGTAGCGGTGTGGACGTCGATATCCTCGATGCATTCGATCGCCACCGAGTCATTCGCACTGGATAGCCCCAGGATGCTGAGGATCGAGCGATCGAACTGATAGAAATAGCCAGCAATCGTCGAAACTGCGCTCCGATCGGCCACCATTACCCCCTGCGGTGAACTGCTGCGCGGACATCTCGTCTGAATTCGCTCGCCATCGGTATCCCCATTGTTCGGCTTCCCCTTTTTCTCGATGATCGCATATCGGCGACTATTAAGTTCATGGTCACAACGTTATCCGATTTCCAGCGACATGTCTGAAGGCGCGATCACGGCAGGTGAGAAGGACGACCTGCATGCGGCTTGCCGCCTCCGACAGAATTTCGATCATTGTGTCGAGACGGGTATCGTCGGAGTAGACCAGCGGATCGTCCAGGATCAGCGACACGGGCTTTCCCTGCTCCAACAGCATATCGGCGAATGCAATCCGTGTGAGGACGGCAAGCTGCTCCTGCGTGCCGCGCGACAGGCTCGCGCAGCTTTCGTCCACGCCCGCTCGGATCACGCTTTCGAGACCGAGATCCTCCGAAAAGTTCAGGTCGCATCCAGGCAGGAGGCGCTCGATATGACGCTTCGCCCGCGCCGCCACCGGACCGATAAATTTGGCCGACGTCTCGTTGCGAGCGGCGTCGAGGGTGCTTCGAAGCACCTTCAGCGTTTCCGCTTCATCGGTGATGCGCTCAAGAGCAAGTCGAGCCGCCTCGACTTCCTCAAATGAGGCAGCTGTCCGTTCGGCAAGTCCGAGTCCTCCCTCGCTCTCGATCGTTCCTTCAAGGCGCGCGATATCGGTCTCCAACTGTGTTCGGGTTTCCCCAGCCGTGCGCACTCTCGCATCGATCAATTCAATCTTGCGCGTGATCGCCGCGACGTCATGCGCAGAGGCATCGCGTAGCGCGTCTTCGACCTTAACCGAAGCCTCGGCGGCTTGCTCGCGCGCCTTGGCCAGATCTTCCGGAAGCGTCGTCCACTCAGGTCGCTGCTCGATCGCCTCAAGTGCGCTTACAGCATTGGCAACATCGCTCGAGGCCCTGGCTTCTGCCGTCGCAAGGGGCGCTTCCTCCTGTTCGGCGCGTCGCAGGGCCTCGATGGCGCTGTCTTGGGCCCCTTCGGCCCGCGCTGCGGCGCTAGCGGCCGTCTCCATCGCATTCGTGAGCGCTACGACATCGGGAAGTTCCCTCTCCTCTATGACCTCTTCCGCGCCGAGCTCGGCGACAAACAGCTTGAGCGCAGCGGATCCAGCGGCAAGCTGAATAGCATCGTCGGCGGGCGTGGCTGCTTCGATGCGCGCTTCCAAGGTTCGCAGATCCGCTGCAGCATCCCTGGCGATCTCGTTGCGGGCCCTCGCTGCAGCAAGATCGGCGACGCCGAGCTCGTCAAGTGCCGATTTCCGTTTACGAAGCGCAGCCGCCAAGACCTCCGCGGCGCTGGCGGCAGACGCTGGCGGCGTGATCTGAAGCTCGGCGGCGCCGAGGCGGATATGGACCTCGCGATCAAGAGTGCGCGCGCCGAGTGCCATTGGCTCGCCATCAATCGTGATGGCGTCCGCTGTGCCAAACAACGCAATCCGGGTCGCGCCAGCCTTCACTACCGCTTGCGCTTCGGCAACGGCGCGATCATGCGCTTCGAGCGACATTAGCACTTCGGGGGCGATCGCTGTGTCGGATAGCACCTTCGCGGTGCTGCGTTGTTCCTCGAGATTCAGGAGGTCGGCATGTCGCCGGCGCGCGGCCTGGACCGCTGCACCCCGACGGCATTGTCGAATCCGCTCTTCGCCTTCAGCTAGGGTCCTTTGTGCGGCCTGGCGGTTTGTGCGCGCGGAATCGAGCGCGATGCGCGCATCAACCACCTTCTGCTTCGCCGCCGACAAGGCGTCGGCAACCCCGAGACGCTGTTCGCTTGCCTGGGTTAGCGCGGCGTCCGCATTCGTCCGGGCCTGCGTCGCGTCGTCGTGGCGCTGCCGAAGGTCCGCGAGCGCCTTCACCTTGCCGTTGGCCGCTTCCTGCTCGGCACGACGGGTGGTAAGAATCTGGGCTGCTGCCCGTGCGATATCGAGCGAAGCGACCAGGTCGCTACGCGTTTGAGCGTCCGTGTTGTCCGCCATCTCACGCTGGATAATCTTCAAGCGGGCGCGAGCCGCCTCGACATCTGAGAAGCTGCGCTCCAGTGTGGCCAATCGATCCGCGGCTTCGCGTGCCGTGGTTTCAGCGGCCTCGAGCCGATCACGCGCGTCGATTTGCCGACCGCGCTTCTGGCCGGTCGGTGTCCAATAGAGCTCATACTGAGCCTCGACTCGAGTCCTGACGCGGCGATAGGCAGCGCCGCCCATGATCGACCCGACTTCCGCCTCAAGCGTGGAGGTGACGCTGTCGCGCACGATTTGGCCGGGCGCGGTCACGGACAAGGCTTCGGTCTGGGCGACCCAAAGCAAACCGAGTGCGCCATAAGTGGCGACATCACCGCCCCGGCTGGTGTCGCGGACCGAACCGAGCAGCGCATTCAAGCGCGCCTCGGCCTCCTCCCCTTGCGCAGAGCCCTCAGGTCCGGAGACCTCGACCGATGCACTGCGCAAGAAACGCTTGGTCACCGACCAAGGCGCGCCATCCACATCGAATGCGACCTCGACCTCGGGACCGACCGCATCGCCATGTGGAGCGAAGGATTGGGCGAGCTGATTGCGCGTGTTGAAGCGGACGAAGAAGGCCGCGCGCAAGGCTTCGAGAAGCGTCGACTTGCCCATCTCATTCGGCTCAATGATGACGTTGAGGCCGTCGGTAAGGCCCTCAATCACGACGGGTGAGCGGAATTTCCGGAAATTCTTCACCGCGATGCGACGAATGACGAGGCTCATGCGGGCTCCTCCCGGCCATATTCGATGAAGAGGCGCTCAAGGGCACGTTTCGCGATCGCAGCATCCTCGCCGCCGCCTTCGATCCTTGTATTAAGCATCGCCGCTGCCACGCCAAGCATGCCCTCGACGGCAAGGTTTGCAATGTCTTCTTCGCTCGGTCGACCGACCAGATCATCCGCGTGCACGTCGAGATACCGCAGCTGATGACCGATATCGTTTTCGAGCCGACCCAGCATGCCAATCCGGTCGCCGAGACTGGTGATACCAGCCAGCTTAAGGCGCAAAAGCGTTGTGGGCGCGTCGATCGCGCCGAGGAGCGATCCGCACTCGGCATCGAACGCTGCCTGGTCACTGACC
The DNA here is from genome assembly GCA_002337385.1 of Erythrobacter sp. UBA1916. GTDB lineage: Bacteria > Pseudomonadota > Alphaproteobacteria > Sphingomonadales > Sphingomonadaceae > Alteraurantiacibacter. The sequence goes on along the minus strand of DDFY01000033.1, from coordinate 16,978 downwards.
ATCCACTCCCGCAGAAGCCATTGGAAGCGGCCTGTGCGGATCGGGGTCACGGACGGCTCCGCACCAGTCGACAGCTTGACGACGAGGGCTTGTCCGGGATCGTCGCGCTGGAAGCGGTCGACTTCGGGCGTGCCAGCATACCAGGTGCGACCATCGACGCAGAGTGCCCCATGCCAGTCACCGAGCGCAAGATAGTCGAGGTTCGATCGCCGTGCGCGATCGGGCGCGATCTGGTTCTTCGTTTCGCCTTGAGAGCCAAAATCGCGGATCGAACCGTGTGCGAGGCCGATACGCAGGGTCGCGCCGGGCGTCTCCATGGAGTCGAAACGGGCGGTGGGATCTTCGAGATTGTGGCGATGCTCGAGCGGCGCGGGCAGCAGCCAGACGCCAGGGCTCATCTCGACCGGCTCGGGCGTCGACAAGATTACGATGTTCTCGCTCGCCCTTTGACGGACCCGATCCCATAGTCCGCCGTTGCGCGCGAAATCGTGGTTGCCTGGAAGAAGCCACCAGCGACAGCTTTGCCGGCTCATCCGGGATATAGCTTGGACGATCGTTCGGTCCTCTGGACCTTCGGTGTCGAAGATGTCGCCGGCAACGACTACGTGCTGTGCCCCGTGTTCGACTGCTGTGCGCCCAAGTGTGTCGATCGCCTCAAACCGCGCCTCGCTAAGGCCGGCTCGGACTTCGGGTTCGAAACGCCTATACGGTTTGCCGAGTTGCCAATCAGCTGAATGAATTAATTTCAAAATAGCTCCCCATACTCTGGCGCTCCTGATCTCGTTCGGAACGAGAAGCTCTCGGCTGCTAGCGGCTTGAATCTAAACGGCGGCATAATGCCTGGCGCGCTCAGCTAGCCATACACTGGCGGTAAGCATTATCGAGCTTTTGCCAATAATTCCGTTCGAAAAGCTGAAAAGTGGCTTAAAGCATTTTTCAAAACATTCGCGCCGTCGGCAATCGGTTCAAGCGCTTCCGTGAGATCGTCCACTTGGAACCCTTCTACGAGCGCGTCGGTGTCAAAACTGAGAGGAAGAAAGAGTTCGCGGCCGTCCCGGTGAAATCCTAGATCCGTAATTGCAGCGATCTGATCTTCCACCTCATCGACTGCCGCCTTGTAGTCGTTCACATAGAAGCGATGCCAGCACCACACTAAGGCGATCTGCTGTCGGTTGCTTTTCGGCGCGACATAATGCGCGAGCCAACTGTCAAATTCGCGCTTTGCATCGATTGGTTTAAAACGGAACCAAGGATCTGCATCGAAATCCCCGTCTTCATCCTCAATAAGCCATGCACGAGGGGCGAACCAAGCGTCTCCGAGGTCGTCGCCATCTTCGTAATACCAATTGTCGTCCCCTAGCGCTCTTTTCAGCTCTTCCCATGCTGCCTTGTTTAAGCGCTCATCAATCGACTCCTTGGCCCGTTTCATCGATGCTTCAAGGTCACCTATGTTGCCTACAATAAGAGCATCAAGATCACGTTCAGCCGCGGTCATATATTACCTTCCAAGTTTGATGCAGAATTCGCCGAAGTCATGAATGTTCGAGCCTGCCCTAGTGCTCCGGTCGGCTAAAGCGGCAGCATCGGCGATTTGCCGCCAGGTAACCCAAATCGCGGAGGTTCCCTTATGGTCCGGTGCGCGTGGTGACAGGAATATCACTTGAGCATTTTCTCGACGCAACCGTTTGGCGCGTTGGCCGATAGACAAGACGTACCGTTCAAGCTGCCTCTCGCCTTCATTAGCAAGGATCTTTACCTCGATACCGAAGATTGACCTTTGCGTTTCAACCGTGATGTCTACTCGATCTCCAATTTCGCCGTTCGGGCAATACTCAGTCTGAATCCGGTATCCAGCCTCAAGCTCATCGCCAGAAGGCGTGCGACCATGGCCGAGGAATGCTAGGCTCCGTGCCAAAAAAAGCCTTCCTTCCGCTCCGTATTGACCCTCATCCCATAATTTCGCGAGCACAGATGAAATTCTGACTTCATCGGTGCCCAGCCCCGCAGTGCTCCAAACGTTTGCGCAGGTCGCGTCACGGACTGCTTTGAGGGGTTGCCGCAATTGAGCTAGTGCGATTTGCAACCGAGGTGCAAGTTCATCGTCAATACTATGTTCGTCAGCAGTGTTTAGCCGAATCAAAGGAGCCGCTCGAAGAAGAAACACCTCCAGCCGGGCAAGCAAATTGGCATCATTGGACAATTCAACCACTCCACCTCGCAATCGTCCCGAAGAGCTTTTCCGCGCGTCGTCCAATTGCGGTCCCCCACGTCGATCCCAGCCTACGTTCCTACTGTCGAGGACGGAAATAGCCTGGGCGGTCCGAAAGACGCTAGCGCTAACAGAACCTTATTCGTAGGGTGGGCTGCAAATTACCGGGGCAAAGACTTGGACAAGAAGGCGCTAAGCGAGCGAGACATTTGCACGAAGTTCATTACCCCGGCCGTCAGGGCTGCGGGCTGGGACGAACTATCTCAAATCCGCGAAGAAGTAAGTTTTACCAAGGGTCGGATCATCGTGCGCGGCAAGCTCGTTTCACGCGGCAACGGCAAGCGTGCTGACTACATCCTCTACTACAAGCCGAACATCCCACTCGCGCTGATTGAGGCCAAGGACAACAAGCAACCGGTGGGTGGCGGAATTCAGCAAGGGCTTGAATATGCCGAAGCGCTCGACATACCCTTCGTATTTTCCTCCAACGGTGACGGCTTTGTTTTCCACGATCGGACCGGCAACAGTGCAACGCGCGAAAGCTCGATCGAGCTGGACGCTTTCCCGTCACCTGAAGAGCTGTGGCAACGCTATGCTGCCTGGAAGGGCCTAACACTCGAAGGTCAGGAACTCGTCCTCGAGGACTACTACGACGACGGCAGCGGGAAGCAGCCGCGATACTATCAGGTCAATGCCATCAACGCTGTGATGCAGGCCGTGGCCAAGGGGCGGGACCGGCTGCTGCTCGTCATGGCGACTGGCACCGGCAAGACATACACCGCATTCCAGATCATCTGGCGGCTGTGGAAGGGTGGCCACAAGAAACGCATCCTGTTCCTGGCCGACCGTAACGTGCTGGTCGACCAGACCATGGTCAATGACTTCAGGCCCTTTGGTCCTGCCATGGCCAAGCTATCAGCCCACGCGAAAACTATCGAACGCGAAGACGGTTCTTCGATCGACCTGACTATCGCGATGGACAAGAAGCGCCGGGTGGACACGGCTTATGAGATCTACCTTGGTCTGTATCAGGCGATCACCGGACCCGAGGAGAAGCAGAAGCTGTTCAAAGAGTTCTCGCCGGGCTTCTTCGACCTCATCGTGATCGACGAATGTCACCGAGGCAGCGCGGCGGAAGACAGCGCCTGGCGGGAGATCCTTGAGCATTTCTCGGGCGCGACCCAGATCGGCCTGACCGCAACGCCCAAGGAGACGAAATATGCCTCCAACATCCATTACTTCGGCGAGCCGATTTACAGCTACACGCTGAAGCAGGGTATTCGCGACGGCTTTCTGGCACCCTACAAGGTCATCAAGGTCCACATCGACCGCGACGTGGAAGGCTACCGGCCTGAAAGGGGGCAAGTCGACCGCGATGGGAATGAAATCGAAGACCGGATTTACAATACCAAGGATTTCGACCGGACCCTGGTGCTCGATGACCGGACGAAGCTGGTCGCCAAGAAAGTCACTCAGTTCCTGCAGGAGAGCGGCGACCGCTACCAGAAGACCATCGTATTCTGCGTCGATCAGGAACACGCCGCCCGCATGCGGCAGGCGTTGATCAACGAGAATGCCGACCTCGTCGACGAAAACTCGCGCTACGTCATGCGGATCACCGGCAATGATCCGGAAGGGCAGGCCCAGTTAGGCAACTTCATTGATCCTGAAAGCCGCTACCCCGTGCTGGTCACCACCTCACGTCTGTTGTCCACCGGCGTCGATGCGCAGACCTGCCGCCTGATCGTACTCGACCGCGAAGTCGGATCGATGACCGAATTCAAACAGATCGTCGGCCGCGGGACCCGTGTGCATGAGGACACCCGCAAGTTCTACTTCACGCTGATGGACTTCCGCGGTGCGACCAACCACTTCGCCGACCCCGACTTTGATGGCGAGCCGGTGCAAATCTTCGAGCCAGAACGGGATGGCCCAATCACTCCGCCAGAACCGGACCCGACGGATGATGATGGCGAGAATGACGACAGCACCGACGGCGATGAGACGATCATCGATGACGGTGGTGACCGGCCAGACATCTCCTTCCCGGACGGCCCTAGTAAGAAGGGCAAGGTCTACGTCGATGGTGTATCGGCGGTCATCATTGGTGAACGCGTCGAATATCTCGACGAAAGCGGCAAGCTCGTCACCGAAAGCCTGCGCGACTTCACCAAGCGCGCGCTGCGCAAGCACTTCGCCAGCTTGGACGATTTCCTTCAGCGTTGGACCGACGCAGATCGCAAGCAAGCACTGGTCGATGAGCTTGCAGCAGAAGGACTCGACCTTGCGGTGATCACCAGCGAGCTAGGCAAGGATCTCGATCCGTTTGACCTCATTTGCCACGTCGCCTTCGATCGCAAGCCGCTCACCCGCCAGGAACGGGCGGCCAACGTCCAGAAGCGCGACGTCTTCGCCAAATACGGCGAACAGGCCCGGGCCGTCCTAACCGCCCTGCTCGACAAATATGCCGACGAAGGCGTGCTTAACCTCGATGACACCAACGTCCTGCGCATCCCGCCCTTGAACACGCTGGGCACGCCGGTAGAGCTCATCAAGGCGTTTGGCGGCAAAGCCGGGTTCGAGGAAGCCGTCCACGCCCTACAGCACGAAATCTATCAGGAAGTCGCCTAGTCCATGTCCGTTCGTACCCTCGTCAAATCCATTCAGGACATCATGCGCAAGGACAGCGGCGTCGATGGCGACGCCCAGCGCATCAGCCAGCTATGCTGGCTGTTTTTCCTGAAGATCATCGACGATCAGGACCAGGAACTGGAGCTGATGCGCGACGGCTATGTCTCGCCGGTTCCCGAGCAGTTCCAGTGGCGCAACTGGGCCGCCGATCCGGAAGGGCTGACCGGCGAAGCGCTGCTGGCATTCGTTAATGACGAACTATTCCCGGCCATGAAGGGCCTCAAGCCCACAGGCCAGGCGGGTAACCGCCGCCGCGTCGTGCGCGATGTGTTCGAGGATGCCTACAACTATATGAAGTCCGGTCAGCTGCTGCGGCAGGTGGTCAACAAGATCAACGATATCGACTTCAACAACCTGACCGAGCGCCAGCACTTCGGGGACGTGTACGAGCAAATTTTGAATGATCTGCAATCAGCGGGCAACGCCGGCGAATATTACACGCCCCGCGCCGTCACCGCCTTCATGGTTGACCGGATCGACCCCAAACCCGGCGAGATCATCTTCGATCCTTCCTGCGGCACCGGCGGTTTCCTCACCTGCGCAATGAAGCACATGCGCGATCGCTATGTGAAGCGGCCAGAGGACGAGGCATTGATGCAGGCATCGTTCCGCGCGGTGGAAAAAAAGCCGCTGCCGCACATGCTCTGTGTCACCAACATGCTGCTGCACGGCGTGGAAGATCCCAGCTTCGTCCGCCACGACAACACGCTGGCGCGCCCCTACATCAGCTGGGAGCAGAAGGACCGCGTTGACGTCATCCTCACCAATCCGCCTTTTGGAGGCAAAGAAGAAGATGGGATCGAGAGCAATTTTCCGCAACACTTCCGCACGCGTGAGACGGCGGACTTGTTCCTGGCTCTGTTCATCCGCTTGCTGCGTAAGGGCGGTGTGGCGGCCATCGTCCTGCCCGATGGCAGCTTGTTCGGCGAAGGCGTGAAGACGCGATTGAAGGAGGCGCTGCTGGAAGAGTGCAACCTTCACACCATCGTCCGTCTGCCCAATTCGGTGTTCAAGCCCTATGCCTCGATTGGCACCAACCTGCTGTTCTTCGAGAAAGGTGAGCCAACCAAGGACATCTGGTTCTACGAGCACCATGTGCCAGCGGGCCAGAAGGCCTATTCGATGACGAAGCCAATCCGCTTCGAACATTTCGCCGGCTGCATCGACTGGTGGGGCGGCGCGGAGCGCAAAGGCCGCGAGGAAGGCCCACGAGCGTGGAAGGTCAGCGCCGCGGACGTGAAGGCGCGAGGCTACAACCTCGATTTCAAGAACCCGCATAGCGAGGAGGCCGATTTGGGCGATCCTGCCGAACTGCTTGAGGCATTAAACAATGCTGAAGCAAAGACGGCGGATTTGCGCGATCAGCTCAAGGCCATTCTGGGCGAGGCGCTAGCCCGATGAAACAGGACCTGTTGCGCGAGGTTCTCTCGCGCATTGGCGATCATCCTGACCGCATCAGCGAATTCCGCAAGGTAGTCATTGCATTGGCTATCTCTGACAAATTGAAGCCTGAGGGCGGCGGCCTGTCTTCCAGCGACATTTTGGCAGCGGTTGAGGCGCGAAAAGCAAAACTGTGCGCCGCCAAGCAGATCTCAAAACCCAAGCTCTATTCTGCGGTTACTGAAGAGGATCTACCCGAGCAGTTTTGTGATCCCAGCGGCTTTGTAGCACTTGGAACGATTGCCCGAATTGAAAAGGGCCTCACTGGCATCAAACAGGCCGTGGCAGGGGACTTTCCGTTGGTGGTGACGGCTGCCGAGCGCGGCACATGCAATCATTTCGATTTTGAGGGTGCTGCGGCAATCATCCCTCTGGTATCATCAACTGGCCACGGAAATGCGAGCATCAATCGGCTGCATTATCAAGAAGGGCAATTTGCGCTTGGGACAATTCTCGCTGCGGTTTTTCCGTTCGCGCCCGACCTGGTCTCGGCTCGGTTCATCTTCGAATATCTGTCCACCTTCAAGGACGAACTTCTCGTTTCTCGTATGACAGGGACCGCGAATGTCACCCTCAGCATTGGCAAGATTGCCGAAGTGCCGGTGCCTCTGATTTGCCCAAGCGTCCAGCGCAAAATTGATGAGCTGATGGCGCTGTGCGATCAGCTTGAGGCGGCGCGGGAGAGCCGCGAGGCGGAGCGCGACAAGCTGACGGCAGCGAGCTTCGCCCGCCTGAACGCCCTCGATCCCGAAACCTTCCCCGCCGACGCTCGCTTTGCACTCGCCAACCTCGCCTCCCTCACCACCCGCGCCGACCAGATCAAAGCTTTGCGTCAATCGATCCTCAATCTTGCCACGCGGGGAGCTCTAATGACGCAGGATACGGAGGACGAGCCTGCGCCAGAGCTGCTGGGAAGGATAAAGGTCGAGAATCAAAAGCTGATGCTTGAGAAAGGCATCCGCGCTCAGAAACCAGGGCTCCCTGCCGATGACTTTGAGGAGCTCGTTAAACTGCCTTCGTCGTGGCAGCGCGTCTACCTGCAAGATATCGCCTATCAAATCACCGATGGAACTCATCTTACACCAAGGTATACCGAGACGGGGAAGCCGTTTCTTTCCGCTCAGAACGTCAAGCCATTCCGCTTTATGCCAGAGAACCATCGGTTCGTTTCGGCAGTCGATTTTGACAAATACCGAGCGAACAGGCGGCCGGAACGTGGGGATGTCTTGATGACCCGCGTTGGGGCCGGGATTGGCGAAGCTGCTGTCCTAGACTCTGACTTTGAGTTCGCCTTTTACGTAAGCCTCTGCCTTATCAAGATCCCAAATCAGCTAGTTTCCGCGGATTACATTGCCTTGTGGCTGAACGGTCCCGAAGGTCGCGCGAGTTCGACGACGCGCACCTATGGCAAGGGGGCGTCACAAGGCAATCTGAACCTTAGCCTAATTCGTACATTCAACATTCCTCTCCCCCCACTCGCCGAACAGCACCGCATCGTCGCAAAGGTCGATGAACTGATGGCCCTTTGCGACCGGCTCGAAGCCAGCCTCACCGAAGAAGAACAAATCCGCTCCCACCTGTTGCAATCAGTCCTGCAAGGTGTTCTCGAGCCTGCCTGAATAGTCGCAGTTTGTTCGTTGGGACGTATGACCTCGCCCCCGATCTCGATGTGGCGTTCGAGAACGAGGAAGACCGGGAAGCAGCCCGCAACTTCATGGATCTTCTGGCGGCATCGGAAGAAGATGGAGCAGGCTGATTGCAGCAGGGTCCTGGCACCTTCAGACCCGCACCCGATACCCATCCGACTTTCTTCGCGAACAGTCCGTAAAGCAGGTCAGCTGAGGAGCCGCAACCCGTTCCTTTCCGGCCGTGTTGGCCGCTGCGCTGCCTGCCCGCACCACCCGTCATGAACAGGTTTCCCTTGGCCCCCAGACAATGTCTGCTGGCCTGCGGTGCAGTCCTCCCATGCCCTGCTTCTTCTGGATGTTCGCAAGCCGGAGATGGTCTCCGGTTTGAGGAACTGAAGGAACTTTCATCATGACCAATATCGCAATCCTCACCGGCCGCCTCGCTCGCGATCCCGACACCCGCGAGACCAAGGGCGGCACCAACGTTACCGGGATCACCGTCGTCACCGATCGCCCTGCACGCGACAAGGACGGCAAGACCTACAAGGATGAGAACGGCTACACCGCCAAGGAAAGCGAGTTCCACCGGGTGACCTGCTTCAACGGCCTCGCCAAAACCGTCGGTCAGTACTGCTCCAAGGGCCAGCTGGTATCGGTTCAGGGCCGCATCCACTACACCCAGTGGGAGGACAAGGACGGGGTCACGCGCTACGGTACCGAGATCCTCGCCGACAAGGTCGACTTTCTCTCCCGCGGTAACGGCTCGAGTGACGACAACGACAACACCGACGCTCCCGAGATCGACTGAACTCTCCCGTCGATCTCCTTCCCGAAGGGGTCCTGTCCATGTAGGACAGGGCCCCATTCTGGCGTATGAAAATCCGGAGATCTTTCAGTAATCGTTTGCGAAAGCGGTGCTACGAAGAATGCCATGAATGACCAAGCGATAGCCCTTTACCCGGGAGAGGCTGCAACGCCTGCTGAGGTGGTGGCTCTTGCCGATGAGTATCGGTTCGCGGCACAACTTCTCGTCCAGAATGGACGGCCTGGAGAGCCGAGGTCGCGGGCACCGTTTCGCATGGTCGCGATCCATGCCGTCGAACTATACTTGAACGCCTTCCTTCTTCAATCCGGTCACAGCGCGGGACAAGTCCGGGGGCTTCAGCACAATCTCGCGGCAAGGGCGGACCTCGCTGTCGAACGTGGTCTAGTGCTTAGGAAACGGACACGCGAACACTTGCACTCCATGTCGCTGTCGCGCGAATTCCTTTTAACGCGATACGTGCCCAGCGGTACCAGCCTATCGGAGATTAATCGTCTTCAGGCGACGCTCACAGAGGTCGCGCAGAAGGTCTCGGGAGCAATCTAGCTTGGGACCGGAGGGGAGGGGGCCTGGCTCACGTTCTCCCATTCTGATGGCCGTGCAACCGGCGCGTCAAGGACGGCAGGGTCCCACCATTTTGCCTCCCCTTCGCTGCGCTACGGTCCGACAAAATCGTTACCCCTACCGCCGCTTCGCGGTCGCCCTCTAGGGCGATTCCTGACCCGCCGGCCGCACGCCCATCCGTCCTGCTCCTGCCGTCAACGGCAGACATCAGGAGGATACAATGGCTTCAATTGCTCAGCACAATTTTAACTCGGAACGCTACTTTGCCGCGCTGGCTGTGGCAGAGCGTCGGGCGCTGCACAGCTTCTTCGATCAGCACATTGTCGCGGACAAGCGCCTTGGATATTTTGCCTTGGATGAGGGCGACTACAACGCGCTTCCGGCGCACCTTGCAGTGCGCGTAGTGCACACAATCCACGGGGCGATGTCAGACGAGTTCTGACCGCTTGAGCAGGGCAGGGGCCGGTAACGGTTCCTGCCCTTTTTTCATGTTCGCAGGAGCGCAAATGTTGACCAATTTGCCGAACCTGACCTCGGTGAAAAAGGACAGGTACGAAGGCATATGGCATCCGACATCTCCGCGTCTCGCGAATGCTATCTGGTCTCCGCCACAACACCAAAGTATGAACGTTCGTACCCTGATAGGCTTGGGACGCAGGCGTCAGACAGCCGATGCCACGACACCAATCCGGTGTGCTTTGTGATTGGTTTCGAGAGGGTTGTAGAGATCGACCTTACGCATTCAGCCAATCACGATTTCCGCCGATGTAAGGCCAGTTTGTAGCCCAGAGCATTCTTGGGCCGGAATCTCGCGTTGTCCCGGCAACGCCCAATTGCTCTCGCTCCGAAAATAAGAACGTAAATTCAATCTATTGAGTGGAACTCGCGAGCTACCGGAGACGTCCGCGCAATTGGGAACTTGACAGGCACACCGTACGCAGCGGGTGCTGCAATGGAAGGCGCGGAATTGCTTCACGAATTCACGAAAATGCGCTGATACCATCTTCTGTGCCGGATGCGGTCCACTTGCTTTCTCGTCCGTGCCGAGTCGGCACAGATCCGTTTAATCTGCTGAAAAGCTGATGTGAATTTTCCGTTTTCCTACACCCCATGCTGCGGCCTAGAGTGGCACTTGCCTTTCGAAGGGTGAGCCAGGTTCTTTGAACACAAGGAACTTGGAAAAATGCAAAGACACCACCGGTTCGTGACCTATGTCACGCCCCTGATCGCCGAATGGATCAGGAAACAAGCCGACGAGCGCAGGGTCAGCGCGAGTATCGTTGTTTGCGATTGCATCTTCGATGCCTGGCAGCGCGCGACCGAAGCTGATCTGAGGACGCCGGCGACCGATCCGGTGCGCCAGAACATCTTCATCACGGTCGCATTGGATGCGCTGCTTACGCATCATCCCGACAGCACACTGCGCGACAGAACGGTCGCAGCCTACCAGCGCCGGCTGGAGCGCCTCGGTATCGTTGCACCCCGACCCATGGGAGGCGATGATGAAGCATAATCTCGTCAACTTCACCCGTGGCAGCCAGCTCCTCGGGCATTTCGGCTTCATGTTTGCCGCAGGCCTCAAGGGGCCCCTGATCGTGACCCTCCTGGTCGTTCTCGGCCTCGTCTATTGGGACGTAAGCGGGGCGCTAGACGAGTACCATGTCTACCTCCTGTGGATGCATGCCTTTGCCTCTGGCTATGCCTTCATGGAGTTCGATCCAGACAAGCTTGTGAACCTCAAGCTGGCCGATGGGAGCCTCGTCGCATTTCCCATTTCCGTGGTGACCGATTACCCGCCGATGCGCGAAGCGGTCGCGCTTTTCCAGAGCGCGGTCATCAGCGCCTTGTGGCTTGCAGGGTTCATTCTTGCGCCGCTCTTCGCGCTCTTCTGGTGGGTTGCCGAACGCTTCGGCGAGAAGTCCAAACAAAAGAAGCATGTACGCGGGGCGGAGCTTGCTACCTTGCGCGACCTTAGCCGCGAGATCGCTGCACACAACCGCGATGCCCGTGCCCGCGAGTATGGCGATGCGTTGGGCTGGCGCTGGCGTCTGGCCGGGTCGGCTTCGCTGCGGGATGCGGGCTTCTATTCTCCCGCGCATCTGGCCGGGGTCAGCTGGCCCTGGCGGCTTGAGCAGAGTCACGCGATGCTTGTTGGCACAACCGGGACAGGCAAGACCGTCGTCCTAACCGAGCTTACCAGGGAGATCCGTGAACGGGGCGAACGTGCGGTCATTTTCGATCTTACTGGGGCCTTTGTCGAAACCTTCTACGATCCCAAACGCGACATCATTCTCAACCCGCTCGACGCGCGTTGCCCCGCCTGGAGCGTGTTCAACGATTGCTCCACGCGTGCCGAATTCCATGCCGCAGCGGAGTCCCTCGTCCCGCACGATGGGGGCGGCGCCGAACAGTTCTGGGTGCTCGCCGCGCGCACGCTGTTCGTCGAGACCTGTCTCAAGCTCGCCGAAGCAGGGCGGGGCACCAACGCCGCGCTCGCCCACGAACTCATGAACGCCGATCTCTCCGATCTGCACCGTCTCGTCGAAGATACCATGGCCGGTCCCATCAGCACGCCGAGCGCGGCGCGCATGGCGGAATCGGTGCGTGCAGTGTTCAATGTCAACGCCAAGGCGCTCCAGATGCTGCCCGAAGACGGGACGCCCTTTTCGGTCCGCGAGTGGGTCAACGGGGCAGGTGAACCGCGCTCTATCCTGTTTCTGTCCGCGCGCTACATCGACATGAGCGTGCTCTCGCAGCTGCTCACCCTGTGGCTCGACACCGCGATCATTACGCTGATGGCGGGCCAGCGCTCGCGGGACATCAGGCTCTGGTTCCTGATCGACGAACTTGGCGCGCTGCATCGCCTGCCTTCGCTCGAGAAGGGCCTCCAGACCGCGCGCAATTTCGGGGGCGCGATCGTCACCGGGATCCATGCCTTTGCCAAGCTCAAGGATGTCTACGGCGAGAACATGGCCATGACCCTGTCCTCGCTTGCCCGAACCAAGCTGATCCTCGGCACAGCAGACCGCGAGACCGCCACCTGGTGTTCCGATATTATCGGCCACCGCGAGGTTCGCGAGATGGAGGAAGGATACAGCTACGGCTACAACAATGCGCGCGATGCGGTCAGCCTGACGCCCCGGCGCCAGGTCGTCCCACTGCTGCTTCCCGACGAGCTGATGAAGCTCAAGAACCTACATGGTTTCATCAAGTTTCCCGAAGGATTTCCGGCGGCACCCGTGGTCCTCGAACCGCGCAACTGGCCTCGGGTGGCCGAAGGCTTCATTCCCCGGGATATGCCTAAGCTACCACCACAGGCCCGCCACGGTGATGACAAAGAAGGAGCAGGTGGCGGTGCCGGAGCAGCCTCTGAAACAGGCGACAATGATGGTGATCCTCGACGGTTGAGGGTCGCGCACGATCGCTCCGACAGCGCTGAAAAGAAAGCCGACCAGGAAGACAAAAAGGAACTGCGCCGGACCCGTCGCAGCAACAAGGGCGATCAGGCTCGACCGGACCAGACAAGGAAGCGTCGCGATCCGAATGCGCAAGAGGAAAGGGGGACATCAGACCCTCAGCGGCCGGCTCAATCCGACCTTCCTCTGTCTTCGAAAGCCGAGGAGCAACGCGGCAAGGAGCAACGGGATGCACCTTCAGCGAGGTCTGACATTCCCGATCCCGCATCGCATCAGCGGGCGCAGGATGCGCGCGGCAAGGCTGACCAGAGGCTCCAGGAAGAGCAGCAGAAGTCGCTGCTTGGCGGTGCAGCGAAGCAGAGTCGCGATGCCGATCAGGGGCAGGACCATGGTCACGATTACGGGGACTTTGATCCGGACATGTGACGCCCAACAGGGGAGGGGACGAGGGCCAAGAGAAAGTGATCCCAGCACATGCTTTCCGTCGCCAATGTCCGCTCGCCTTCGGCCGCGGCGAGCTACTTCGCCTCGGACAATTACTACGCGAGCGCCGATGCCGACCGTTCGGGGCAGTGGGTGGGCGAGGGTGCAAAGCGCCTTGGTCTCAATGGCAAGGTCGAGGCCCAAACGTTCGACGCGTTGCTGAGAGGCGAGCTGCCCGACGGCAGCAGCGTCGGCAATCCCGGGCAGGCACACCGCCCGGGTACAGACCTCACTTTCTCCGTTCCCAAGAGCTGGTCGCTGCTGGCGCTCGTCGGGAAGGATGAGCGGATCATTGCCGCCTACCGCGAAGCCGTCGTCGAAGCGCTGCACTGGGCTGAGAAGAATGCGGCCGAGACCCGGATGGTCGAGAAAGGCAAAACCGTCACACAGGCCACCGGGAACCTCGCGATCGGCCTGTTCCAGCACGACACCAACCGTAACCAGGAGCCGAACCTCCATTTCCATGCGGTCATCGCCAATGTCACGCAAGGCAAGGACGGCAAGTGGCGAACGCTCAAGAATGATCGGCTCTGGCAGCTCAACACCACGCTCAATTCTATCGCAATGGCGCGCTTTCGCGTCGCGGTCGAGAAGCTTGGCTATGAGCCGGGACCGACCCTCAAGCACGGCAATTTCGAAGCGCGCGGTATCACCCGCGAACAGGTCATGGCGTTCTCGAGCCGCCGCCAGGAAGTGCTCGATGCACGGCGCGGTTCTGGTCTTGAAGCGGGCCGCATTGCCGCGCTCGATACGCGCGCGAGCAAGGACGGGATCGAGGACCGCGAGGCCCTCGGCATGCAATGGAGCGACACCGCGAAATCGATCGGGCTGGACCTCGCGCCCTTGGTCGAGCGGGCGCAGACCCGCTCACTGAAACAGTCGATCGAAACTGGCAGGTTCGGCTCGCTTGTCGAGCGCGGGCGCGCATGGCTGGGACGCTTCGTCGCGCATGTCAGGGGCGATCCGGCTGATCCGCTTGTGCCCAAGTCGGTCCTCAGACAGGACCGTGAAACGATCGCAGCGGCACAGGCCGTCGCTTCGGCGGTGCGTCATCTTTCGCAGCGCGAGGCTGCCTTCGAGCGCACCGCGCTCTACAAGGCTGCGCTCGATTTCGGGTTGCCAGCGACGATTGCTGATATCGAGAAACGGACCCGCGCCTTGGTGCGCTCTGGCGATCTCATAGCAGGGATGGGAGAGCACAAGGACTGGCTCGCCTCGCGTGACGAGGTGCTGACCGAGCAGCGGATCGTGTCCGAGGTTGCCGCCGGCAAGGGTGCGAGCTCATCTGCAGTTGAGCCGGAAAGCGCGACTGATCGTGTCCAGGCCGCTGCAATGACAGGGCAGGGGTTCCGTCTCAACGAGGGTCAGCTCGGGGCGGCGAAGCTGATCCTGACGTCCGAGGATCGAACGATCGCGGTCCAGGGAATTGCCGGTGCCGGCAAGAGCAGTGTTCTGAAGCCAGTCGCTGAGGTGCTGCGCGACGAGGGCCACTCGGTCATTGGCCTCGCAATCCAAAACACTCTCGTCCAGATGCTCGAACGCGACACCGGTATCGGCTCGCAGACGCTGGCCCGCTTTCTTGGTGGCTGGAAAAAGCTGCTCGACGATCCCGGCAACGCGGCGCTTCGCGCGGAGGCAAAGGTGGCACTGAAAGACCATGTGCTGGTGCTCGACGAAGCATCGATGGTCTCAAACGAGGACAAGGAAAAGCTCGTCCGTCTCGCCAATCTGGCTGACGTTCACCGCCTGGTCCTGATGGGGGACCGCAAGCAGCTCGGCGCAGTCGATGCGGGCAAACCCTTCGCGCTCCTGCAGCGGACAGGCATGGCGCGCGCTGAAATGGCGACCAACCTGCGCGCGCGCGACCCTGTCGTTCGCGAGGCGCAGGCGGCAGCGCAGGCGGGCGATGTGCGCACGGCGCTGCGTCACCTGCAGCCGCACACACTCGAGGCCAGGGGCGATGGCGCGCTGGTCGCGGCTAACACCTGGTTGGCGCTCGACAAGGACACCCGCTCGCGCACCTCGATCTACGCTTCGGGCCGCGCCATCCGCTCTGCGGTCAATGCTGCCGTCCAGCAGGGACTTCTCGCCAATGGCGAGATCGGACCGGGCAAGGCCGAGCTTGGAGTGCTGGATCGCGTCAACACGACCCGCGAAGAACTGCGACATCTGTCAGCCTACCAGCCTGGCCGGGTGCTCGAGGTCTCGAGAAAGCAACAGGCCCTGGGACTGTCAGCGGGCGAGTATCGTGTCCTGGGACAGGACCGGAAGGGCAGGCAGGTCGAAGTTGCGGACAAGCGCGGCAAGCGGTTCCGGTTCGACCCGGCACGGATCAGGGCAGGGAAGGGCGACCAGAATCTGACTTTGCATGAGCCGAGGAAGCTCGAGATCCATGAAGGCGACCGGATCCGATGGACCCGCAACGATCATCGCCGCGGCCTGTTCAATGCCGACCAGGCCAGGGTGGTTGCCGTTGTCGGCGGGAAGGTCACTTTCGAAACTTCCAAGGGAGACCAGGTCGAGCTCAAAAAGGACGATCCGATGCTGAAGCGGATCGATCTTGCCTATGCGCTCAACGCCCACATGGCGCAGGGTCTGACATCCGATCGCGGCATAGCCGTCATGGACAGCCGCGAGCGCAACCTGTCGAACCAGAAGACGTTCCTGGTGACGATCACGAGGCTGCGCGATCACCTGACACTGGTCGTCGATAGTTCGGACAGGCTCGGAGCAGCCGTGGCACGCAACAAAGGAGAGAAGGCCTCGGCCCTCGAGGTCACCGCACAGGTGGCCCCGACAGAAAAGAAAAACGGCGAACTTGATCAGCTGAAACCGGAAGAGGCCAACAAGGCCGAAAAGGAAATCGCCCGAAGCAAGAGCAAGACACTGGATTTCGGGATTTGAAAGGCCGCCTTGCGCAGCAAATTTCAGACGCGTTGGGTCCGGCAGTACTTTAGGGTCGTGCCCGCGCGCGAACGGCCGGATTTCGGAACTACTCTCAGATCGCAAGAGTCTTGCGATGCCTCTCAATCGCGCTTCGCACATCGTCGGGGAAGGGCAGGTGTCCGCTTTCGCTGCTCCAGGCGTCATCGAACCGTGCAACGACATCCTTCGCTGTCGCGGTGATCAGCCTTGCAGGCAGCCTTGCCTTGTCGGCGATCGCCTCGAGTACATCATAGGTGTAGGACGCCCACTCGCGCGAGCCATCAAATTTGAGCGCAGCATCGTCGCCTGGGATATAGGCGAGCGTCGAAAGCAAGTCATAGGCAGGTGCCAGCAGCGCGTTGCGCCGGTCCGGATAAATCAACGACCAGTTCTTGAGGTGCATGTCGCCATTACCGATCAGCACCGAGTAGGTGAGCCGGCGGACGAATTCGACCACGCTTTGCTCATCGGTCTCGATCGCCAGCACATTGAGGATCTGGCGGTAGCTCGCATTCTCGTATTTATCGTCTGCAAAGACACCGAACACTTGGGCGAAGTCTTCGGTGTGCACTGGTCCTTCTTCCCCCCGGTCAAAGCGCCGGATGGCAAAAGCGGACTCTCCGTAACGGGTGATACCTTCGGGTATGCCATCGATCTGATCGAGGGACAAAAGGTCGATTTCAGGTACGTCGATCCCGATCTTTGCCGCCAGTTTCATCGCTGCGAATTCAGCCTCGGGCACGTCCGGATGTCTCGCAGAGGGCAGCTTGACGATCCAGTCGCCGCCGCTGCCTGTGAC
>DDFY01000036.1 GCA_002337385.1 Erythrobacter sp. UBA1916 | reverse complement strand
CCCCATGTTTGCAACAGAGCCCAGGAGCTTGGCTTCGGCGGGGCCGGGCAGGTCTGAGGGCGTTGCACTCGCCGACGTCGGAGCGCCAGGCGCTGCGCGCGGCGCCCGGGCGTCATAGCCGCCCGCTTGCGGGCCATAGGCCGGAAGCAGCGGTGCAGGCGGTGGCGCAGATTCCTGTGTGGCAAGCCGGGTCTTTAGCTCGGCGTTCTCCGCCGAGATCGCATCGATCGCGGCCTGGCCGTCAGTGCGCATTGCCTGGTTCTCGGCCTGGATTGCGGCGAGCTGGGCTTCGAGTTCGCTTCGCGGGATCTGGTTCTCGGCAAGCTTCTTCTGCTGCGCTTCGACATTGCTGACGCGGTTGCCGTAAACCGTCTGGAACTCGCGGTTCGACAGGTCGCGATTGACCAGCCCTGCGGTCTCGATGGTCTGCGCGCCGCCTTCCTCGCTTGCCGCATCGTCCTCGCCGCCGAGCACGATCCAGCCGGCGCCGAGCAGGGCGACGACGCCGAGGCTGGCAAACAGGATCTTCTGGCGCTGCGCGGTGCGCGCATTGATGTCGCGGGCAGGTCGCGCAGCAGTCGTGCCCGGCTTGGCCGAACCCGACGTTTGGGGAGGCGTTGGTGTTTCAGTCATGGGCCAGTGCTCCTGCGCCGATCACGAGATAGGCAGTGGTGACTTCGCCCGGCTTGAGCTCGGGCCGCGCGATTGCGAGCGCGACAGTTCCGGCAGGCGAGAAATCGCGTTCGGACAGGGTGAGCGCCTCGTGCGAGCGGTTGGCGATGCGGATCGCCTTGCCGGCAAGGCTTGCGCCTCGATAATCGGCGATCAGTTGGACTTCGAGATCGCCGATGCGCGAGGGGAATCCGGCCGGATGACGAATCTCGTAGCCATCGATCAGTGCATCGCTCGCCATTGCCCGGATCAGATTGACGGCGACCTCGTCGGGTTCGCCGGTGCTCTCGAAGCGCGTGGCGTCGTTGTCGGCGAGCGCTGGGTTGGTAATGAATACCTGCTGGGCTGCGATCGGTTCGATACGGCAGGCAAACTTGTAGACCTGGCCCTTTTTTGTGGTCGCGAAGAAGCTGATCGAGCGTGCCGCGAAGGTCTCGGGGATCGACACATAGATATCGCCGCGCAGCGGCTCGTTGCTCACCGCGAAATCGTTGTAGGGATAGCCGCTCGAAATCTTCGAGACAGACGCGAACTGGTCCTCGACCAATGCGAAGCGTGTCAGCTCGCGTTGCGAGACGGTGCAATCGATCGCGGCGCCATCGGCGGCCTGCTTGAACTGGTCGGCCTGGGCCAGACCCGGCGCCAGGGTAGCCAGCAGGCCAAGCCCGGCAATTGCCGTTCGCAACCTGGTGGGGGCAAGAGGCATCAGCCTTCCTCCTCTTTGTCTTGATCGGTCGAAACCTGCGCGAACCCGGCGAGACCGAGGCGCAGGCCCCGGTAAGTCCAGGCCAGACGGAAGCGCCGCTTGTCGCTGGCGATCACTTGCTGGCCGACGAAGGTCTTGAGTTCGCCAGTCACTTCGGAAGTGAGCGTGTCGGGATCCACGCGCATGGCGGTAATCACGAAGGCTTGGGTCACATCCGAGCCGCGCTGTTCGGCAACGATCTTCATGAGTTCGGCCTTGAGCGCGCCGCGATGCGCCGGATCGGCGATCGTCAGGATCGTTTGCATCCAGTAGTCGAGCGCTTCTGGGCTGCGATTGAGCAGCATGAGCGCCACATCGCGGGTGACGAACTCGAGATATTCGGCACTGACGCCCGCGCTTGTTATGGTGAGCGGCTTTTCCAATGTCGGCAGAAGCACGACCTCGCGCGAGCGGGTCACGGCAAATCCGCCGGCAATTGCTAGCGCGATCACGAGGCCCGCGCTCATGAGCGCGAAGCGGTTGCGCTGGCGCAGCAGCACTTGCTGGCGTTCGTGCGCGAAATCGTGAAGCATGGGTCTTGTCCTCCCTCGTCAGCCGGCTAGCCGGCGGCAGTGGGAGGGCGGCGTGGCGACAAGGCCGGTAAGTCCTGCCGGCAGATACCAATAGGCGGCATGGATCAGCCAGGAGCTGGCGCGTCCTGCTTTTGCCTTTCGCAGCGCGAACCAGGCTCCCATGGCAAGTGCAATGCCGATCAGTATGTGCTGGGCAAGGATCCCCCAGGTAAAAGGGACGATCATTCCGGCGAACTCATCGATGGTCCAGAAGCCGATCAGCTCCGGATCGTCGAGCCGCCTTGGGATCATGTACCGGTCTGCCACGTGGCCGCCCTCCCGTCGTGTCCGCTAGCGCCGCTGTTCAGATCACTGCGGTCACGACAGAGGTGACGATCGGCACACCGGTGCCAACGCCGATGCCTACGCCCACTGGCACTGCGACCTGGCCGAGGCTGAAGCGGCCGGAGGCAAGTCCGATGAGGCCGCCAGCAAGGCTGAGGACGGTGATGATCTTGCCGCCCGAGCCTTCGAGGAAATCAGTGAACATCGTAAGCGCCGGATTGAAGGTAGTATCGGCGCCGGCATAGGCGGCGCCTGCAACCAGGGCGGTCAGCGAGGCGGCCAATGCCGCGTTGGCTGACTTGCCTGCCAGCGAGAAGCTGCGCGGCCGGAAAGGGGAGGGAGACTGCATCGATGGAAACTCCGTGGATTGCTGTTCGAGGACCAGCGATCGCTCGCTGTGTTTCCATCCATGCATCTAGGAAACGGGAATAGGAAAGAGTGATCTGCGGATCGGCCCATAGGATGGACCCATGCGGACCATACTCGAGGCGGGTGTCGATAAACGTCGCCAGACGAAGTCGTAATTTGCACTCATAAGTCTACGAACGCCCCCGAATCAGGTGACGAATCACATCACTAGGCGGATCTCGGCTGCACTATCCGACAAACGATATGTTCGATGTATGTTCTTTCTTCTTTCCTACCATCTGACTCTCGGTTATGCCTGCGAGTCGTCGAAGCGAAAGGAACTGAACATGACAGCCAGCTTGTCCCCGATCGGCATTGAAAATGACCGCCTGGTGCACGTGCTCGCCTGCGCCGTGGAGAATGCGGGCAAGCCGCGTGGTCAGATTGCCGAACAAGCCGGCATGCATCGTCAGACGCTGATGAAGCTCGTTCGCGGCGAGCGGGCGATCAAGCTTGAAGACGCAGCGCGCATTCTGTCTGTCTGCGGGGTTCCGGTGCGCTCGACACTGATGCTGGCGCTCAGCGGACAGGAAGAGTTTGCCTGCCGCTGGATGCATCACGAGATCGGGCTGTTTCTCGAAGAATTTCTGACCTCGCTGCCGTCGGCGCTCGATGAAGCGCTTGGCGAGCGCAGCGATGAATTGCGGCCGAAGTGGGCCAAGGGCACCTCACAACTCGTCGCCCGCCTGCTCGCCAACCACATCGATGAGTTCGCCGCGCGCGATGTCGGGGCGTCGTTTACCTAATAGCGATCCGCGCAATCCTGGAGGGGACCCAAATCCAAGGAGCGCAATGTCCCATGACTGAATACGAAATCCTGTCGAACGATACACAAACTTGTGATGGCAATGACCGGCCATCGCGCCTGTTGCGCCTGCCCGAGGTCATGCACCGTGTCGGGCTCAAACGCTCGGCCATCTACCAGCGCATGAGCGAGGGTCGGTTTCCGAGATCACGATCGTTGGGGCCGAAGTGTGCAGTATGGGTAGAGGCGGAGGTCGAGGAATGGATTACTCAGGTGTCGGCTAATCTATGAACGATCGGGTGTTGATAAGACACTTACTTGCGTCATCGACGAGGAACAGGGCCACAAGTTCCAGTGGGCTGTTCCAAATAGGGCTGCATGTCACACAGTGCGATCGGCAACAAAGTAAACGCTGTTCCGGCCCCACCTCGTACGGTTGAGACGTAGCGCCGAGTTTCCGCGCCCTGATTGGTAGGGGGGGACACTGGTCCCATGACGATGTCATGTTACGATATTGGCTCGAGCGGTGTTCAGCGTTTTGAGGTCTTCACTGGCGCGGGCACATCCTCGCCAAAATCGCCATCACTGCCGTCATGCGAAAGCTCATCGTCACTGCCAATGCTCTGCTCGAAGCTGACCGGTGCTGGACGAAATCTAACGCTTGATCATCACGGATACTCTAAGAGTCTGATTCAAAATTTAGCG
>DDFY01000028.1 GCA_002337385.1 Erythrobacter sp. UBA1916 | reverse complement strand
TAATCAGCGGGTCCTAGGTTCGAGCCCTAGTGCGTCCACCACCCCCCCTTCAGTGCATTTCTCATCGCCCGAGAGTATTGTCGCATCACATTCAATGTGACCGAGATGCTAGACATCACATCGAAATGTGATACCAGTTATCGCATGAACACGATCGAAAAAGTTCGTACGCTGGTGTCGCAGGGCCTGATGACCCGCGCTGGTCTCGCCCGAGCCGCCGGCCTTCACGCCAACACGCTACGCGATTGCGGCGACGATAGCTGGAACCCAACCACAGAAACGCTTGCCAAGCTCGAATCCTTTCTGGAAGCCAATGACGAGACGCCGGTGATCGTCGGCGCCGAGGAAATCATCAACGAAGCCCGCAACGGCCGGATGTACATCCTCGTGGACGATGAGGATCGCGAGAATGAAGGCGATCTCATCATTCCGGCCCAGATGGCAACGCCCAGCGCCATCAATTTCATGGCCACCCACGGGCGCGGGCTGATCTGTCTGTCATTGGACCGCAGACGGGTGGAAGCGCTCGGCCTGCAGCCAATGAGCCGCGATAATCGTGAAAGCATGCAGACCGCTTTCACGACCTCGATCGAGGCTAAGGAAGGCGTCACCACCGGGATCAGCGCTGCCGACCGTGCGCGAACCATTTCGGTTGCTATCGACGCTTCCAAAGGCCCCGACGATATCGTCACTCCCGGCCATGTGTTTCCGCTGGTAGCGCGCGAGGGCGGCGTGTTGGTGCGCGCCGGGCATACCGAGGCCGCGGTCGATATTGCGCGGCTTGCGGGACTGAACCCCAGCGGGGCGATCTGCGAGATCATGAACGAGGACGGGACCATGGCCCGCTTCGACCAGTTGCTCGCTTTCGCCCGCAAGCACCAGCTCAAGATCGGCACGATCCGCGACCTGATCGCCTACCGCCGCCAGAACGACAACCTTATCGAGAAGCGCGGGGAAGCGCGGTTTACCAGCCGCTGGGGCGACGATTGGCGCGCGGTCAGCATCTGGAACAAGGCTGCCCGAAACGAGACACTGGCGCTGGTCAAAGGCCATATCGATCCCGACAAGCCGACATTGGTGCGAATCCACGCGCTATCGCTGTTCGATGATGTGTTTGCGCACAAGAGTGAGCGTTCGGGCCTGCTCGAAGGTGCGATGCGCGCCATTGCCGAGGAAGGTGCTGGCGTCGTGGTTCTCATCAATCGGCCCTCCCACGAATATGCTTCGCGTGCGATCCGCTCGCTTGAGCCCCGTCCGCAAGAGGGTGAAGAGGAGCAGCGCGATTACGGCGTCGGCGCACAGATCCTCACCGAGCTTGGCGTGCGCGACATGATCCTGCTTACCAACACCTCGCACTCGCTGGTCGGCCTTGACGGCTATGGCCTGTCGATTGTCGGGGAGCGCCCAATTCCCAGTGGAGTAGAATGACCATGGCCCGTTTCCTCATCGTCGAAGCCCGCTTCTACGACCATCTGAACGACCTGCTGATTGCCGGCGCCCGCGCCGCTCTGGAGGAGGCTGGACACAGCGTTGAGGTGCTCACCGTGCCCGGTGCACTCGAGGTGCCCGGGGCGATTGCGCTCGCCGTCGAAAGCGGGCGGTATGATGGCTTTGTCGCTATCGGGGTGGTGATCCGCGGCGAGACCTACCACTTCGAAATCGTCGCCGGAGAAAGCGCACGGGCGATCATGGCGCTGACCATCGACGGACTGGCGATTGGCAACGGCATCCTCACTGTCGAAAACGACGAGCAGGCGCTGGTTCGGGCCGATCCGGCGCAGAAGAACAAGGGCGGCGAGGCGGCACAGGCCGCTATGCGACTGCTTGAATTGCAGGAGCAGTTTCAGTGAGCGCACACCCCTCGTTCGGTGGCCTGCCCATCGTTCTGGGCGGGAACGTGTTCGGCTTCACAGCCGATGAAGATGCGAGCTTTGCCGTGCTCGACCGGTTTTACGAAGCCGGTGGCCGGATGGTCGATACGGCGCAGGGCTATTCTGCGTGGGTTCCCGGCCATGTTGGCGGCGAAAGCGAGACGGTGATCGGCAAGTGGCTATCCTCGCGAGGGGTGCGCTCCGAGATGCTGATTGCCACGAAGACTGGCATGCGCGCCGAGCCTGGTGATCTCGCCCAAGCCAAGGTCCGCGCTGAGTTGGATAAGAGCCTCGACCGGCTGCAGACTGACTATGTCGACCTTTACTATGCACACCGTGACGAAGAGCAGACCCCGCAGGCCGAGGCCGCAGCCGGGTTCGGCGCGCTGGTGGCCGAGGGCAAGGTGCGCGAACTGGGCGCATCGAATTATTCTGCCGCGCGCCTGCGCTCATTGAACGACGCTGCCGATGCTGCTGGGACTGCGCGGTTCACCGTCTTGCAGAACGAATATAATCTGGTGGTCCGCGATGGCTTCGATGGCGAACTTCGGGCCTATTGCGAAGAGGCTGGGATCGTCCACTTCCCGTGGTTCGGCCTTGCAGCGGGCTTTCTCACGGGGAAGTACCGGAGCCGCGAAGACCTCGAAAAGCACAACCGTGGATCAAGCATCGAGCGGTTTTTCGACAAGGGGCTGACAGTCCTGCCCGTGCTTGATGCGGTGGTGCAGGAAACCGGTGCGAGCCATGGGGCTGTGGCGCTGGCCTGGCTTGCCGCCCAGCCCGGCATCACTGCGCCGATTGCCAGTGCCAGCAAGCCCGAACAGCTCGACCTGCATTTCGAGGCTCTGAAGCTCGAATTGAGCGACGACCAGCTTGCCAGGCTTACTGCAATCAGCGCCTGAACTTATCGAGCGCTAAGGCGTTAGGCCGAACGGAAGCGCTACGGCGCCCCGCCCGGCCTGACGGTGTTGGTCGTTCAGCCGCCCAGCCGACCGAAGCAGCCCTTGCCCGCATAGCGCGCGCCGCTGCCCAGCTCTTCCTCAATGCGGATCAGCTGGTTGTACTTCGCCAGCCGGTCCGACCGCGCAAGCGAGCCGGTCTTGATCTGGCCGCAGTTGGTAGCAACCGCCAGATCGGCAATGGTCGAGTCCTCGGTCTCGCCCGAACGGTGGCTCATCACATTGGTGTAGCCCGCCCGGTGTGCGATCTCGACCGCTTCCAGCGTCTCGGTCAGCGAACCGATCTGGTTCACCTTTACCAGCATCGAGTTAGCAAGGCCCTGCTCGATGCCCATGGTCAGGCGCTTGGGGTTGGTCACGAACAGGTCGTCGCCCACCAGCTGCACCTTGTCACCGATCAGGTCGGTCAGCGCCTTCCAGCCATCGAAGTCGTCCTCGGCCATGCCGTCCTCGATCGAGGTGATCGGATAGTCGGCGCAGAGCTTGGCGAGATATTCGGCCATCTCCTGCGAGTTAAGCGAAAGCTGCTCGCCAGCCAGATCGTAGCGGCCATCGGAGAAGAACTCGGTCGAAGCACAGTCGAGCGCGAGCACGATGTCTTCACCCGGCTTGAACCCGGCCTTCTCGATCGAGGCCATGATGAAGTCGAGCGCGTCGCGCGTGCCGGCCAAGTTCGGCGCGAAGCCGCCCTCATCGCCGACCGAGGTCGACAGCCCCTTCTCGGCAAGGCCCTTCTTCAGCGTGTGGAAGATCTCCGCGCCCCAGCGCACGCCTTCGGCCAGCGTTTCCGCGCCGACGGGCATGATCATGAATTCCTGCACGTCAATCGGGTTATCGGCATGTTCGCCGCCGTTGACGATGTTCATCATCGGGGTCGGCAGCACGTGGGCCGAAACACCGCCGACATAGGAATAGAGCGGCAGACCGCGCGCATTGGCGGCGGCCTTGGCAGCGGCGAGGCTCACACCGAGGATGGCGTTGGCGCCAAGTCGCGCCTTGTTGGCGGTGCCGTCCAGCTCGATCATGGCATAGTCGAGGTCGCGCTGGTCTTCCGCGTCGAGGCCGAGCAGCGCGTCGGCAATCTCGGTGTTGACCGCGTCGACCGCCTTCAGAACGCCCTTGCCCAGATAGCGGCCCTTCTCGCCGTCGCGCAGTTCCACAGCTTCATGTGCACCAGTCGATGCGCCCGAGGGCACTGCCGCGCGGCCGAAGCTGCCGTCTTCCAGCAGGATATCGACCTCGACCGTGGGGTTGCCCCGGCTGTCGAGGATTTCGCGGCCGTGGATGTCGATAATGGCGGTCATTTCTACGCGCTCCAAAGTAATGTGTTTGGTTGTTGTTGGCCTCCTATGCGGCGGAACATTCGAGGGCAAGACGCGTTGGAGACTTGAAAGCGGGTGTATTAGGATCATAATACCCCCAGAAGATCGAACGTGCTCGCCGGAAGTCATGTCCGGAAGGCACTCCGCAAGAAAGGGAATATCATGGCTCCTACTCAGAAGACCCAAGCTCCCAAGTCTGCCACCGCCACCGCCGTCACTGCGCCTGAGCCGACCGCCACCACCGGAACCGACGAGGCGAAGTCGCGCTTCAACGCCGCCATTGGCGAAGCCAAGGCCGGTGCCGCCGCGCTGAAGGGCGAAGCCAGCGCGCGTGGACACGACATGGCCGACGACGCCAAGGCCCGTGCGGGCGATCTTGCTGTCGAAGGCAAGGCCAAGGCGAGCGATGCGCTCGTCAGCCTGTCGAAGCTGGTGGACGAGAACGCCGCCGTGATCGACGAGAAGTTTGGCGCGAAATATGGCGACTATGCCCGCCGTGCTTCGGGCTACCTCTCGGATTCGGCCAAGACGCTGAACGAGAAGAGCTACGAAGAACTGGGCGAGGATGCCCGTGAGGCGATCCGCAAGAGCCCGGCGACCGCTGTCGGCGTTGCCGCCCTTGCCGGTTTCCTGGTTTCGCGTCTGTTCCGTCGTTGACGCGTGGCTGCCAGCACGCCTGACCCATCCGCAGAGCCCGGCTCTGATTTCGACGATCAGCCGGGGTACACGCAGCAAGGCTCGCCTGACTCAGATTCTGGCGAGCCTTTCTCGCGTGTCTTGGCCGAGGATATCGGCGCCCTCGCCAACGATGCGCTCAACTATTTCGATGCCGAAGTTGCCTTTCAGAAAAGTCGTCTGCGGTTGGCTGGCAATCGGCTCGGCATCGCCATTGCGCTCGGGATCGTTGCCATCGTGCTCGTCCTGTTGGCAGCGATTGGCCTTACTATCGGCCTCCTGATTGCGCTTATCCCGCTGGTGACGGCATGGGGGGCGACCATCATTGTCGTCGGTCTCTTGCTGCTCCTCGCGTATATTTCGGTGCTTGGTGCAAAAGGCGCGGTCGGATCGATCAAGCGTGCTTTTGCGCCGGACGATCCAGTGGCGGAGGATGACGCCGATGCCTGATCTCGAAAGCCAGCTGCAGGAAGACCGGATGCTGCGCGATGCCGCCCGTGCGCTGGTCCTTGCCGACATTGCCCATGTGAAGCGGGAAGTGGGTGCCGGCGAGGAAGACGGCCCCGATCTGTCATCGCGCGCACGCGATCTGGCCGACGATGCCCGCGACTATGTGTCAGGTCATCGGTTCCAGGTCGGAACTGTGGTCGCCGCGCTTGTTGCCGCCGTCGTGCTGTGGCTTCTGCGCGAACCTATCGCCGCTATCGTGCGTAATGTTCTGGAAAGTGACGGCGAAGTGGACGCTGACACGGAACAAGTAGGCGATGAAGACCGTTCTGCAGATGAACCAGAAATTCCAGCGGAGACACAAGCATGAGCGATGACAAGCGCGCAGCTCTAAAAGAGCGGATCGAAGCAGCCCAGGATAGCGAGGCTGCGCGCCGCGCCAAGAAAATGGGCGAAAGCGCCAAGGCCGGTGCGGTCGATGCGAAAGACAAGTTCACCGCCTTCGCCAAGGAGCATCCGGTCACTACGGTGGCTGGCGGTGTTGTCGCTGGCATGTTGATCGCGAGCATGTTCAAGGGACCGCGCCGCGCGGCCGCACGCACCGGAGCCAAGGCCGCTGGCTTTGCCGCAATGGGCAGTGAAATGGCCATGGGCTTCCTCTCTGAACTGCGCGACAATGCCGAACACGCGGGCGAGGAAGGCAAGCGCAAGCTCGCTGATTTGAGCGATAGCGCAGGCGACACCGCCCGGCGCGTGCGCCGCGAGGCGAAGTATCGCGCAGGCACTGCTGGTGACAATGCACGGATCGCCGGGCGTGAGGTCGGCAAGTCGATCATGCGGGCGCTAAAGCTGCACTAGGCTTGGCTGAGGGCCATTTGCAGCCTTGCGCCGTGCGAGCCAGACGATAGAGCGGATGGAAATCCTCTCCTCTAGCAGAAAGGCTGCCTTAAATGCCCACGTCCGAACAACTTCTGCACCTCGTCATTGGAGGCCGGGTCAAGGATCCCCGCTCGGTCGAGTTCCAGGATCTGAAGGACATCCACGTTGTCGGCTTCTATCCCGACTTTGCCAGCGCACAGGAAGCCTGGCGCGGTTGGGCGCAGCGCACCGTGGACGATGCGGAAATGAAGTATGTGATCGTGCATCTGCACAAGCTGTTCGAGCCGTCGCTCGAAGACTGAACAAACAAAAAGGCCCGGATCAACGTCCGGGCCTTTTTCTTATCAGATGAATTCGATCTTCTCGATCAGGTAGAACTTTTCGCCTGAGGGCACAGTCACCTCGACCTCATCGCCGAGCGACTTGCCGATCAGGGCGCGGGCCAGCGGGCTTTCGTAGGAAACACGGCCCTGCTTGGCATCGCTCTCGGCCATGCCGACGATCTGATAAGTCGAGGCCTTGTCGTCCTCGTCAAGCACGGTGACGGTGGCGCCGAACACCACCCGGTCACCCGAAAGCGTGGTCGGATCGATGATCTGAGCACGGCTAACCTTGTCCTCGATCTCGGAAATTTGCGCTTCGACCTGGCCCTGCCGCTCTTTCGCGGCATGGTATTCGGCATTTTCCGAAAGATCGCCGTGGGCGCGGGCTTCCTCGATCGCGTCGACGATCCGGGGGCGCTCATCCCGCAAAGCCTTTAAATCGGCGGTCAGCTTCTCGTAGCCTTCCGCCAGCATCGGCACCTTTTCCATCGTAATCCCTGTCCAGTCCGTCCTCGCCCGTCAAAGCAGCTCCCTCCGCCCGAATGGCGGAACAGCGAGCCTGCTTTGTTGGGGAAAGCCTATCTCTGTGATTAGCTATAATAGTCCTGCAACGATCGCACTTCAAGATCGCTCACTTTTACAGTGACAATAGCCTGGGCTGCGGCCGCCGAAGCAGCAGCAGTCGTGTAATAAGGCACCTTCATCTGAAGCGCCGATGCGCGGATAGACTGGCTGTCCTTGTGGCTCTGCCAACCCTCGGTTGTGTTGAACACTAGCGCCACCTCGCCATCGACGATCCGGTCCACAATGTGCGGGCGTCCCTGCGCGACCTTGTTCACCAGCTCCACGTCGAGGCCCTGCTCGGCGAGGTAGGCCTGGGTGCCGCCAGTGGCGATCACCGAGAACCCGGCTTTGATCAGCGCTTTCACCGGCGCAACGATATGCGCCTTGTCGCTGTCTTTCACCGAAACGAACAGCGTGCCGCTTTCCGGCAGGCGCGAGCCTTCGGCGATTTGCGACTTGATGAACGCGGTCGCAAAATCGCGGTCGATCCCCATCACCTCGCCGGTCGACTTCATCTCCGGAGTGAGCACAGGGTCCGAACCGGGGAAGCGTGCGAACGGGAACACCGCTTCCTTCACCGCCACATAGTCCAACTCGCGCTTGATCGGCGGCAGGTCGGCCAGCTTCTCGCCCGCCATCACCCGCGCGGCGATCTTGGCGATCTGCGAGCCGGTCGCCTTGGCGACGAAGGGCACCGTGCGGCTCGCGCGCGGGTTGACTTCGATCAGATAAACGTCGCCGTCCTTCACCGCGAACTGCACGTTCATGAGGCCCAGCACGCCAAGCCCGTTGGCCAGCGCCATGGCTTGCCGCTCCATCTCGTCGATGATCGGTTGCGGCAGGCTGTAAGGCGGCAGCGAGCAGGCGCTGTCGCCCGAGTGGACGCCGGCCTCCTCGATATGCTGCATCACGCCGGCGATCACGACCTGCTCGCCGTCGCACAGGGCGTCAACGTCGCATTCGATCGCATCGCGCAGATACTGGTCGACCAGCACCGGGCTCTCACCCGAGACCTGCACCGCGGTCGCGATGTAGTTTTCGAGCTGCTCGTCGGAATCAACGATTTCCATCGCCCGTCCGCCGAGCACATAGGACGGGCGCAGCAATACCGGGTAACCGATGCGGTGCGCCACGGCGAGCGCCTCTTCGCCGCTGTGGGCGATGCCGTTTTCGGGCTGCATCAGGTTCAGCTTGTCGACCAGCTTGGCAAAGCGTTCGCGGTCTTCGGCAAGGTCGATAGCGTCGGGTGTGGTGCCCAGGATCGGAATGCCCGCCTCTTCCAGCGCGCTCGCCAGCTTCAACGGCGTCTGTCCACCGAACTGCACGATCACGCCCTTGAGCGTGCCCTTGGTCTGCTCGACGCGCAGGATTTCGAGCACGTCTTCTGCGGTGAGCGGCTCGAAATAGAGGCGATCGGAGGTGTCGTAGTCGGTCGAAACCGTCTCCGGGTTGCAGTTGACCATGATCGTTTCGTAGCCAGCCTCGGCCAGCGCGAAGCAGGCGTGGACGCAGCAATAGTCGAACTCGATGCCCTGCCCGATCCGGTTCGGTCCGCCACCGAGGATCACGACCTTCTCGCGATCCGAAGGGAAAGCCTCATCCTCTGGCTCGCCGAAGCTGGGAGCCTCGTAGGTCGAATACATGTAGGGCGTGATCGCCTCGAATTCGGCCGCGCAGCTGTCGATCCGCTTGAACACGGGGAAAACGCCGAGCTTGTGGCGCAGTGCGCGCACCTCGTCCTCGCTGGTGGCCCCGGCCATCGCGCGCAAGGCATCGTGCAGCAGGCCCGAACGCTTGGCCTGCGTTTCGCCAAGCCCGCCTGCGACATTGACCGAGCGCACCGCCAGCGTGGCGAGCCGCTTGTCAGAAAAGCCCATGGCCTTGAGCTTGCGTAGGCCGTCGGCATCGTTCGGCAGGCCTTCGGTCGCCACCTTCTTCTCGGCTGCGATGATTTCTTCGATGTGGCGCAGGAACCAGCGGTCGTAATGGGTGATGCCGTGGATATCCTCCACGCTGAAGCCCTCGCGGAAGGCTTGCGCGACGCAGAGCAGCCGCTCGGGCGTCGCCCGGCTCAGCGCAGCGGTGATCACGTCGTGGCTCGCGCCCTCGATCTCGACTACGCGGTTGAACCCGTCGAGCCCGGTTTCGAGCCCGCGCAGCGCCTTCTGCATCGATTCCTTGAAGTTGCGGCCAATCGCCATCACCTCGCCGACCGACTTCATCGCGGTCGAAAGCAGCGGCTCGGCGCCCTTGAACTTCTCGAAGGCAAAGCGGGGGATCTTGGTGACGACATAGTCGATGGTCGGCTCGAAGCTGGCAGGCGTCGCGCCGGTGATCTCGTTGGTGATCTCGTCCAGCGTGTAGCCGACCGCCAGCTTGGCGGCGACGCGCGCGATGGGGAAGCCGGTCGCCTTCGAAGCCAGCGCCGAACTGCGCGAGACGCGCGGGTTCATCTCGATCACGATCAGGCGGCCATCGGCGGGGTTCACGGCGAACTGCACGTTCGATCCGCCCGTTTCAACCCCGATCTCACGCAGCACCGCGATGCTGGCGTTGCGCATGATCTGGTATTCCTTGTCGGTCAGCGTCAGCGCCGGGGCGACGGTGATGCTATCACCGGTGTGGACACCCATCGGATCGACGTTCTCGATCGAGCAGATGATGATCGCGTTGTCCTTGCGATCGCGCACCACCTCCATCTCGTATTCTTTCCAGCCGAGCAGCGATTCCTCGATCAGCACCTCGGTGGTGGGGCTGGCATCGAGGCCCGAACGCACGATCTGCTCGAACTCGGCCTTGTTATAGGCCACGCCGCCGCCGGTGCCGCCCATGGTGAAGCTGGGCCGAATGATCGACGGCAAGCCGGTCCGGGCGAGGATCTCGTAGGCCTCCTCCATCGAATGGGCGACGCCGCTGCGCGCGCTTTCGAGGCCGATCTTGTCCATCGCCTCGCGGAAGCGCTGGCGGTTTTCGGCCTTGTCGATAGCATCGGCCCGCGCGCCGATCATCTCCACGCCGTGTTCGGCCAGCACGCCCATCTCTTCCAGCTTCAGCGCGCAGTTCAATGCGGTCTGTCCGCCCATGGTGGGCAGCAAGGCGTCGGGCTTTTCCTTGGCGATGATCTTCGCGACGATCTCGGGCGTGATCGGCTCGACATAGGTGGCGTCGGCCATGTCCGGGTCCGTCATGATCGTGGCGGGGTTGGAGTTCACCAGAATGACGCGGTAGCCATCCTCCTTCAGCGCCTTGATCGCTTGCGTGCCGGAGTAGTCGAACTCGCAGGCCTGGCCGATGATGATCGGGCCGGCACCGATGACGAGGATCGAGGAGATGTCTGTACGTTTGGGCATCAGGAGGGGATTTCCGTTAGGCTGTCGAGCGAAGTGGCGGCGGCGGGATCGGCCTCAGCGGGCGGCGCAAGCGCAAGCACGAAGCTGGTGTGGCGATCCACATAGTCAAAGAAATTCTGGCGGGCGATCTGCCCGTCGCGCACGAACTGGCAGGTCTCGCGGATGTTCACGAGCTCTGCACCGGTGCGCACGGCGATGTAGCTGCGCACCTCATAGCGCAGCGGATCGCGGCGACGGCCGAGTGCGTCAAAGCGGCTGATGATGGTGTCGGCGTTGGAGCGGGTGTCGATCTCGGTGAAATTGCCGAGGTTGCCTTGCTTGTCTTCGGCCTTGTAGATGGCGGACTGGTCGGCCCAGGTCGCGCGCATCGGCGCGTGCTCGGCAGCAGCGCGGCATTCCATGCGCCCGGCGATGACCTGTTCGTCTTTTGTGAACTGGAGCGGACGCCAGAAGCTGGCGACGAAGGTCGCGCCATCGTCGGCGGGCAGCAGCTCCACGCCGCCCTCACCCGCGAAAACGACGCCCTCCATGAGGGTGACGGCTTGTGGGGAAATGTCTTGGGCCGCGGTGGGCGTGACGGCAGTCAGTGCTGCTACCGCAATAAAGGTCGGGGTGACCCTCGGCATCAGCCGAGCATCCCCACGAACTTCTCGAACAGGTAGAACGAGTCCTGCGGTCCCGGCGAGGCCTCGGGGTGATACTGCACCCCGAACGCCTGCTTGCCCGTAATCGCGATCCCGCAGTTTGAACCGTCGAACAGCGACACATGTGTCTGCTCGACACCAGCAGGCAGGCTGTCGGCATCGACCGCGAAGCCGTGGTTCATCGAGGTGATTTCGACGAGGCCCGAAGTCTCGCCCCAGCCCTCGCCCACGCGCTGGACCGGGTGGTTCGCGCCGCGGTGGCCCTGGTGCATCTTCACCGTCTTCGCGCCCGCCGCCAGGGCCAGCATCTGGTGGCCGAGGCAAATCCCGAACAGCGGCACGTCCGCATCAAGCAGCGCCTTGATCACCGACACCGCATATTCACCCGTAGCCGCCGGATCACCGGGGCCGTTGGAGAGGAACACGCCCGCAGGCTTCAGCGCCATAATGGCATCGTAAGAGGTCTGCGCCGGAACCACCGTCACCTTGGCGCCAGCGCGCACGAGGTTGCGGAAGATATTGTCCTTCGCGCCGTAGTCGATCGCGACCACGTGCGGGCGGGCATCGCCCTCACCTTCGCCATAACCGTGGCCGAGCTGCCAGTAAGAGCCGTTCCAGCTCTCCTGCCCCGTGCGCGTCACGTCCACAGCGAGGTCCATGCCCTTAAGCCCCGGCCAACTCTGGGCCTTGCCGAGCAGGGCATCGATATCGAACTTGCCGTCGGGCGAATGGGCGATCACCGCGTTGGGTGCGCCGCTCATGCGGATGCGGCGGGTCAGCGCGCGGGTGTCGACGCCCGACAGGCCGATCTTGCCCTTGGCCTTCATCCAGTCGACGAATTCGACCTCGGAGCGGAAATTGCTCTGCGGCGTCACTTCCTCGCGCACCACGCAGCCGACTGCGCCTTCGACGGCGCTTTCCACGTCCTCGCCGTTGGTGCCGACGTTGCCGATATGGGGGAAGGTGAAGGTGACGATCTGGGCCGCGTAGGAGGGATCGGTCATCACTTCCTGATAGCCGGTCATTGCGGTGTTGAAGCATACTTCGCCCACCGCATCACCGACGGCTCCGAAGCCCTTGCCCCAGATGATCGTTCCATCCGCCAGAACGAGGACGCCCGTGGCTCCGTGTGGCGCAGGCGAAGAGGCGGAAAAGGCCATTAATGGGCTCCCGTAGAAAGGTTGATACCGGCGATGTCGCTAAGCCTGAGCCGCTAGGGACAAGGTGCCCCCGCGTCAAGCGCAAGACTTGGATTTGCAGCCATTCACGCTACCTAGGCCCCGAACAGTCCACAGGAACGAAATCATGCTCAGGGATACCATCAAGTCCGAAACCGTCGCCGCGATGAAGGCGAAAGACAAGGAACGCACCGCCGCGCTGCGATTAATTTCGGCCAAGATCAAGGACCGTGACATCGAATTGCGCACCTCCGGCGCACCGGCTGACGACGATGCCATGGTGATCGACGTGCTCCAGAAGATGGGCAAGCAGCGCCGCGAATCGATTCAGATGTATCAGGATGGCGGTCGCACCGAACTTGCGGAGCAGGAGCAGGCCGAGCTGACGGTGATCGAGGAATTCCTCCCCCAGCAGATGAGCGAAGCTGAAACCATGGCCGCGATCGAATCGATCAAGGCCGAGCTTGGTGCCGACAGCATGAAAGACATGGGCAAGGTCATGGCCGAGCTGAAAGCGCGCCACGGAACCCAGCTCGACATGGGTAAGGCCAGTGGATGGGTGAAAGCTTCGCTAAGCTGAGTAGCGGCGAATCGAAAGGCGCTGTAGGTTAGCGGGCTTATGGCGCTTTCCCCGCAATGGCTGGATGAACTCAAGACGCGGACCACGCTGTCCGCGCTGATCATGCGCACCACCAAGCTCACGCGTGCGGGCAACGAGTGGAAGGCCTGTTGCCCGTTCCATAACGAGAAGACGCCCAGCTTCTACGTCAACGACGCGAAGGGGTTTTATCACTGCTTCGGCTGCCAGGCTCACGGCAGCGCCATCGACTGGATGATGCAGCAGCACGGGCTGGAGTTCATGGACGCGGTGAAGGAACTCGCCGCCGGGGCCGGGATGGACGTGCCCGCCCCCGATCCGCGCGCTGCCCGCAGGGCGGAAGAGCGGGCCTCTCTGCATGACGTAATGCAAGCCGCGCAGGAGTGGCTGGTCGCGAACCTGCGCCAGCCCGTGGGCGCTAAGGCGCGCGACTATCTCACCTCGCGCGGGTTCCCCGCTGCCGTGATCGAGGAATTCGGCTTCGGCTACGCTCCCGACGAGCGGCAGGCCTTGAAACAGGCACTCGGTCAGTTCGAAGAGCCGATGCTGGTCGAGGCAGGCCTTCGCATTGCGGTCGAGGACGACGCAGGCAACCGGCGCGATCCTTATGACCGTTTTCGCGACCGGCTGATGCTCCCCATTCAGGATGCGCGCGGGCGGGTGATCGCTTTCGGCGGGCGTATTCTGGAAAAGCGCGAGGGCGCGCCCAAGTATCTCAACAGTCCCGACACCCCGCTGTTCGACAAGAGCCGCACGCTTTACAACCTCCACCGCGCCGCTCCGGCTGCACGCAAGAGCGGGCGGCTGATCGCGGTCGAAGGCTACATGGATGTGATCGCGCTTGCGGCTGCAGGCTTTGCCGAGGCGGTTGCGCCAATGGGCACCGCGCTGACCGAGCCGCAGATCGAACTGATGTGGCGCGCCTGCGAAAAGCCGGTGCTGTGCTTCGATGGTGATGCGGCGGGCCAGCGCGCGGCGATGAAGGCGGTGGTACGTGCCCTGCCCCTGCTGCGTCCCGGCCATAGCCTGCAGATCGTCACCCTGCCCGAGGGTCTTGATCCCGACGACCTGATCCGGCAGCGCGGAAAGAAGGCCATGGCGCAGCTGCTTGATGCACCGCGCTCGATCATCGACCTGATCTGGAGCCATGAGAGCAGTGCCGGCCCGCTCACCTCGCCCGAAGACAAGGCGGGCCTGAAGGCGCGGCTGCTTGAACATGTCGAGACCATTGCCGATACCGACATTCGTGCGCTCTATCGCCGCGAGCTGCTTGATCGCTACGGCGCCTTCGCCTTTCCGCCGCGTGAAGCGAGGCAGAACAATCGCGAGCGATGGCAGGGCCGCCCAGGCCAGCGCTCGGCTGCGCCTGCGCGGATGGAGCCGCATCACGCAGCCGCCTTGCGCAAGGCTGCAGAAGGGGCCTCACGCGACGTGCTCACCCGTGCGGTGCTGCACGGATTTCTGCGCCATCCCGAGCTAATTGCCCCCCACGCGAGCAGCCTGTTTGAACTGGCCAGCGCCCTGCCGCACCTTGCGCCGTTGGTCGATCATCTCGTCGATAGTACGGAACCTCTTGAAGCGGGCGAGAATTTGCCCATATTCGATGCAGACAGCGTTCCGCCGCCGCCGGATAACACCCGTTTCT
The DNA here is from genome assembly GCA_002337385.1 of Erythrobacter sp. UBA1916. Lineage (GTDB taxonomy): Bacteria > Pseudomonadota > Alphaproteobacteria > Sphingomonadales > Sphingomonadaceae > Alteraurantiacibacter. The sequence continues at coordinate 1,870 of DDFY01000028.1, read as the reverse complement.
CCTTCCTGTGCGAAGGATCAGATCCGGTCGAAGTGCGCGAGGACCTGGCCGAGGCGGTTTCACTGCTGGTCGAAAGGCCGGCACTTGAGGCTGCAATAAAGGCGGCCACCGCCCGATTCGATGCTGATCCCGAAGGCGCGTTTGCCGAGCAACAGCTGCTCCGCAAACGAAAGCTGGAAATTGATGATCGTATCGGGCAGATGGCCAGAAAAAGAGCCGCAGCTTACGCGGAAGATACACAAACGCCCGAAGGTGCCGATACACCGGAAGGCGCGAGCGAAACGGAATAAAGCACCATTATGGCCACTGACGCCAAGAGCAATGCCAGTGAAGACGCGCCGTTGATTGACCTCAACGAAGCCTCGGTGAAGAAGCTGATCGCGAAAGCCAAGCGCAAGGGCTACATCACCTATGACGAGCTGAACGAGGCGCTCCCGCAAGGCGAGATGTCGTCGGATCAGATCGAGGACATTCAGTCCGCGCTCTCCGAGATGGGTGTGCAGATCGTCGAGAACGCCGAAGAGGCGGAGGACGACGACGGCAACGAGGTCGAGGAAATCGCGCCGACCGGTTCCGACACCGGCGAAGCTGACGAGAACAAGCAGAACGTCCCCGAGAAGAAGCGTGCCACTGGCGCGGGCGAACGGACCGATGATCCGGTGCGCATGTATCTGCGCGAAATGGGCGCGGTCGAGCTGCTCAGCCGCGAGGGCGAAATCGCCATCGCCAAGCGCATCGAGGCCGGGCGCGACACCATGATCATGGGCCTGTGCGAAAGCCCGATCACCTTCCACGCGATCATCACCTGGTCCGAGGCGCTCAACAACGAGGAAATGCAGCTGCGCGAGATCCTCGATCTCGACGCCATGCTCTCGAAGGAGCCGCCGGTCGACAAGATGGCCGAGGGCGCCGAAGACGACGACGATGGCGAGATCTCGGAAGAGACCGCCGGTCCGACCATCCGCGAGGATGACGACGAGGACGAAGAAGAGACCTCCGAAGGCGAAGACGGCGAGGAAGGTTCCTCACGCCGCCGCGAGGAAGAGGACGAGGAAGACAACACCATGTCCCTCGCCCAGATGGAAGCGGCCCTCAAGCCCGATGCCATCGAGCGCTTTGCCCGCATCACCGATCTGTTCAAGAAGTTCGAGAAGCTTCAGGCCGAACGCGTTGACGTGCTCGGCCGCGGTGACGAATTCCCCAAGGCCAAGGAAAACAAGTACGAAAGCCTGCGCGAGGAGCTTACCGCCGAGGTCGAATCGGTGCAGTTCCACGCCACCAAGATCGAATTCCTGGTCGACAACCTCTATGCCTTCAACCGCCGCCTGACCGCGCTGGGTGGTCAGATGCTGCGTCTGGCCGAGCGGCATAAGGTCAAGCGTGTCGATTTCCTCAATGCCTATGTCGGCAACGAGCTGGACGACGCCTGGCTGAAGGATCGCTCCAAGAAGGACAAGAAGTGGGCCGCCTTCGCCGAGAAGGAAGCCGACGCGGTCGAGCGTATTCGCGTGGAAATCGCCGATATTGCCAGCGCCACCGGCATGAGCCTCAACGAGTTCCGTCGCATCGTGAACATGGTGCAGAAGGGCGAGCGTGAGGCCCGCATCGCGAAGAAGGAAATGGTCGAGGCGAACCTGCGTCTCGTGATTTCCATCGCCAAGAAATACACCAACCGCGGCCTGCAATTCCTGGATCTTATTCAGGAAGGCAACATCGGCCTGATGAAGGCGGTCGACAAGTTCGAGTATCGCCGCGGCTACAAGTTCTCCACCTATGCTACCTGGTGGATCAGGCAGGCGATCACCCGCTCGATTGCCGATCAGGCGCGCACGATCCGTATCCCGGTCCACATGATCGAGACGATCAACAA
>DDFY01000002.1 GCA_002337385.1 Erythrobacter sp. UBA1916 | reverse complement strand
CTCGTCGCCCCGGAGAAGGTCACGAGCGAGGATGCCAGGCGCGCGATCGCCGAGCTTACGCGCGGATATGCCGAGCCGGCCGACTATTTCGTCGACACGCTTGCGCTCGGCATAGCAAAGCTCGCAGCTCCGTTTCATCCGCAGCCGGTGATTGTCCGGCTCAGCGACTTCAAGACAAATGAATATGCTCATCTTCTCGGAGGAGAGGCCTTCGAACCCGATGAGGAAAATCCGATGATCGGATGGCGCGGCGCCTCGCGCTATTACAGCCCCGGTTACAAGGCGGGTTTCGCGCTCGAATGCCGCGCCTTACGCCGCGTACGCGAGGAAATTGGTTTTGAAAATGTCGTCATCATGGTGCCATTCTGTCGCACGCTCGCCGAAGCCGATAGAGTTCTCGAAGTGATGGCGGAAAACGGTCTCGAACGGGGCCGAAACGGACTCCAGATCTATATGATGTGCGAGATTCCGGCGAACGTCCTGCTCGCGGAGGAATTTGCGCAGCGCTTTGACGGATTTTCGATCGGTTCCAACGATCTCACCCAGCTCGTGCTCGGGATTGACCGCGATTCCGAGCTTCTCGCCGATCAGTTCGACGAACGCAACGACGCGGTAAAACGGGCGATTGGCGAAGCCATCACCAAGGCGCACCAAGCCGGGATAAAGATCGGCATTTGCGGCCAGGCGCCGAGTGACCATCCCGACTTTGCCGGTTTCTTGGTCGCTTGCGGGATCGACTCCATTTCGCTTAACCCCGACAGTTTTGTTGCCGCAGTCAAGGTGGTCGCTCAAGCCGAGGCCATGTCGGATAAAGGCCGAGCACAACCGGCTGAGGGCTCGCGGATATGAAGGTCGTCATCTTCGAGGCCGAGGAATGGGAGGCGCGGGCGTGCCGTGCGCTCTCCGGCAATCACGAGCTCACTTGTGTCAAGGAACGGCTGACATCTGATAATGCGGCAAGATACAGCGATGCCGAAGTGATCAGCACATTCATCAACTCACGGCTTGATGCAGAAGTCCTGCGCCAGTTCCCCGAGCTGCGGCTGATCGCCACCCGCTCGACCGGCCACGACCACATCGATCTGGCCTGGTGCGCCGCCGAAGACATCGAGATCGCCAACGTTCCCGACTATGGTGATGTTACTGTAGCCGAGCACAGTTTTGCCTTGATGCTGGCGGCAGCGCGGCATCTCGTTCCGGCAGTCGAACGTACACGCCGCGGAAATTTTTCGCAGGATGATCTGCGCGGTATCGAGCTGCGCGGGAAGACCTTGGGCGTCGTCGGGACCGGTCGCATCGGGCGCCGCGCGATCGAGATCGCGCGCGGGTTTGGCATGAATGTCGTAGCCTTCGACGTCGATCCGGATGGCTCTGCGGCAGCAAATCTCGGCTTTACCTATTTGCCTTTCGCCGAACTCCTTTCCCAAGCCGACATCGTCACATTGCATCTGCCGGCAACCCCTCAGACCCAGGATCTCCTGTCCGATGCCGAGTTCGCTGCCATGAAGACCGGCGCGCTCCTGATCAATACGGCGCGCGGCAACATCGTCAGCGTTCCCGCTCTGGTGCGCGCGCTGGCGGAGGGGAAACTTCGCGCCGCTGGTCTCGATGTGCTCCCGCAGGAGCCGCTCGTCCGCGAAGAAGCAGAAGTGTTCCGCGGACCGCCGCTTGAGAAGGAGAATTTGGAGGCCCTCGTGGCCAATCATGTGCTCCTGCGCTTTCCGAACGTCATCGTGACCCCGCATGTCGCCTATAACACGCATGAGGCGGTCGCGCGCATCATCGAGACGACAATCGAGAATATCGAAGCCTTTGCAATGGGTTCGCCGCAGAACCTCATTGTTTAGGGGGTCAGTCGCTCGGTGTGCGGGCGGCGAATTCTGCCGCTTCGCGCGCCATTCGCTCCTCGATTCCGCCACCCCAGCCATTCTCCAGCGATGCCAGGCGCTCCATGGCCTGGCCTTTGTCAAACAGATAGAGCAGCGTGTCGCTTGCGATGGGATAGGCCGCTCCAGAGCCTCCGCCATGTTCGATTACCACCGCCACCGCATAGCGGGGCCGGTCTGTCGGCGCATAACCAATGAACAATCCATGATCGCGCAGCTTCCAAGGGAGAGAGGCATTGGAGCGGACGCCCCGGCGACGTTCGGCCATCGTGATGCGACGAACCTGCGCGGTGCCCGTCTTGCCCGCCAGCTTGATGTTCGCAAGGGGGAGGCGGGCGCGGGTTGCGGTGCCCCGGCCATTGACAACATCCTCCATTCCCTGGCGGACGATCGCAAGCATTCGGGGGTCAATTCCGAGCGGGGCGGCAGGCGCCACCTTTGCGGCTAGTAGCTTGGGATGGGTTTTCTCACCGGCGGCAAGCCGCGCCGTCATGACCGCAAGCTGCAGCGGGTTGGCGAGCAGATAGCCTTGCCCGATTGTCGCATTGACAGTGTCATAGGCTTCCCAAGGCTCGTTGTATCGACGCCGCTTCCAGGCCGGATCGGGGACAGTCCCATAATACTGATAGGGAACCGGCAGGCCTGAAAACCGCTCGCCAAGCCCAAAACGTCTGGCCATGTCGGCAATTGGCTGAATGCCCACCCGAATGCCCATGACATAGAAGTATATGTCACAGCTTTCTGCGATTGCCCGGTTCATGTCGACTACACCGTGGCCACTACGGCGCCAGCAATGGAACGTGCCGCCGGCAATGTTGATCCGGCCGGTACAAAGGACGGTTTCGTCTGGGTCGATGTTCTCATGCAACAAAGCCAGGGCCGTGATCGGCTTGATGGTCGATCCGGGCGGATAAAGACCCTGGAGGGTCTTGTTTCTGAGCGGAACGCGTTCGTCTTGCGACAGCATGTCCCATTCGAACTGGCTGATCCCATCCGAAAAGCTGTTCGGATCGTAGGCCGGCATCGAAGCCATAGCGAGAACACCGCCACTGATCACGTCGAGCACCACGACCGAGCCGGACTGGGTTCCAAGCCGACGGGACGCATAGGTTTGAAGCCCGCCATCAATGGTCAATTGTACGCTTTTACCTATAGTGTCGGATCGGACTGCGAGCTCGCGTACGACCTTGCCCGTGGCTGTCACTTCGGCCCGGCGCGCGCCGGGCTTGCCCGTCAAATCCTTCTCGAGCGTCTTCTCGAGCATATCCTTGCCGACTTGCATGCCCGGAACCATTAGCAAGGGATCGCCGGTTTTTTCATACTCCTCGCGGCTAGGGGCCCCGACATAGCCGAGCAAGTGAGCTGTCGCGGCTCCTGCTGGATAGTGCCGCGAAAACCCTCTCATCGGGGATACGCCGGGGAGGTCGGGAAGGCGTACATTTACAGCGGCATATTGGTCCCACTCGACATCGCTCGCAACCCGCACGGGCTGGTGATCCAATGCTTGTGCGAGGTCGCTCCTGAGGCGGTCCGTCTCATCGGCGCTAAGACCCAGCAGCTCGGCAAGCTGCTTCAGGACTCCGTCGGCGTCCTCGAGGCGATCGGGCAGGAGATCGATCATGAAGACCGATTTGTTGCTGGCGAGGGGGACGCCCGTGCGATCAAGCAGCAATCCGCGCCTCGGCGGGATCAGGCTCAGCTGAAGCCGATTGCTCTCGGAGAGCAGTTGCCATTTTTGGTTTTCGGCGATCGCAAGCCA
>DDFY01000016.1 GCA_002337385.1 Erythrobacter sp. UBA1916 | reverse complement strand
TCGACGATGATCTTGCGGCCAGTGAGGCCAGCGTCGCCATCGGGCCCACCGATCTCGAACTTGCCGGTGGGGTTGATGTGATAAACGGTCTCTTCGGTGAGCAATTCAGCCGGGATCACCTCGGCGATCACGCCCTTCACATAGTCGCGCAGCTCGGCATATTTCGCCGCATCGCCGCCGCTCTTGCCGTCCTTCTCCCACGGCTCGCAATAGTCGGGCGCGTGCTGGGTCGAAACGACGATTGCCTTGGCGTGGACCGGCTTGCCAGCTTCATACCGCAGCGTGACCTGGCTCTTGGCGTCAGGCTCAAGGAAGGGCGCGGCGCCCGAGTGGCGGTCGTCGGCCATCTTCGCGAGGATCTTGTGGCTGTAGTCGAGCGTGGCCGGCATCAGGTCGGCGGTCTCGTCGCTGGCATAGCCGAACATGATGCCCTGGTCGCCCGCACCCTCGTCCTTGTTGCCCGCGGCGTCGACGCCCTGCGCGATGTCGGCGCTCTGCGGGTGCAGGTTGTTTTCAAAGGTCAGGTTCTGCCAGTGGAAGCCGTCCTGCTCGTAGCCGATCTCCTTGACCGTCTGGCGCACCACCCGCTGGATTTCCTCCTGCGCGCCCGGCTCCCAGTTGCCATTGGTATCGATCATGCCCTTGCCGCGCACTTCGCCCGCCAGCACCACAAGCTGGGTGGTGGTGAGCGTCTCGCAGGCTACGCGCGCCTCGGGATCCTTCGACAGGAACAGATCGACGATGGCGTCGGAAATCTGGTCGGAAACCTTGTCCGGGTGGCCTTCCGAAACGCTCTCGGAGGTGAACAGGTAGTTGGCACGCATTGGCAATCAGGCTCCCATAAGTCGTCTTTGGAGTGGGCGTCGGGTGGCTCTATCCGCCCCGTCGGCGCATGGCAATGAGCCCTGCAAGTAAGGCCAATGCGGCCCATGCCAACCCTAAGGGGTTACCGAAGCGAGAAAAGAGCGTGGGCGGCGCGGCGACGGGCACTTTGCCGTCGATCCGCCCCTCTATTCCCATACCGAGATACTGGCGCACCACGCCGTGGGCGTCGATCACGCCGCTGATGCCGGTGGTGGTGGAGCGCAGGACCGGCAGTCCTTCCTCGATGGCCCGCATCCGCGCCTGGGCAAAGTGCTGCGGCGGACCGAAGGCGCCGAACCAGCCGTCGGTCGAATCGTTGAAGATGTAATCAGGCCGGGTGCCCTTCTCGACCACCTCGCCCGAGAACACGATCTCGTAGCAGATCTGGATCGCTGCCTTGCCGAACACGCCAAGATCGAGCGTTCGCGGCCCCGTACCCGGCCAGAAGTCGATCGCACCGGGCACCAGCCGCGACAGGCCAAGCGGTTCGAGCAGCCCGCGCATCGGCAGATACTCGCCAAAGGGCACGAGGTGCGCCTTGTAGTAGCTGTCGACGATATCGCCCTGGTCATCGAGCACGGTGACGGCATTGCGCGCACCGAGCGCGCGGATCAGGCCATCCTTCTCGCCAATCTCGAGATCGACCGCACCCGTCATCAGGAGAGCGTTCTTGCCGATCACATTAGCCAGCCGCTGCCGCGCCAGCACCGGGCTGCCGAAAGCGGTGGTGCTGTCATAGTATCGCTGCGGATAGCCTTCGCGCAGGTAGTCGACCATGCCGCTTTCGGGCCAGAGCACGATCCGCCGTTCGCCCGGCTCCTGCGGCAGTGAATTGGTGGCAAGGCGCCGGAAGTGATCCTCGTACTGGTCCGGCTGGTGGACCCGGCTCTGCTCGATATCCGGCTGCGCGATGGTGAGCGAAAGGTCGGATTCGTGCAAAGCCGGCTGCGGCAGATACATACCAGCCGCCAGCAGCACTGCCCCTCCCGCAAGCAGGCCCCAACGCCGCGCGCGAGCAGCTGCCACCAGCGCCCAGCCGAGCAGAATGGCGAGACCTGACAGCGCATAGGTACCCATAAACGGGGCCAACAACGCCAGGCCGGGGCGCTCGAACGGTCCGAGCAGCACCATCGAGAAAGGGTTCCAGGCATAGCCGGTGAAGACCCAGCTCCTGAGCCATTCGGCCACGATCCAGCATCCGGCGAATACCAGCGCAAACCCCCAACCCGGCCCCTTGCGCGCAAAAGCGCGGGCACCGCCAGCGGCAATGGCCGGATAGACCGCGAGATAGAGCGACAGCACCGGCACCGCGACCCAGCCGAGCACGGCGGGCATTTCGGCCTGATAGGTAAAGGCCGTTGCGATCCAGCTGTTGCCGAGCGTGAAATGGCCCATGCCAAACAGCCAGCCGAGCCAGGCGGCCTGCCGCCAGCCTGAGCTGCGGGCAACGATCAGCGTAAACAGCCCTATGGCGACCAGCGCAAGCGGCCATAGCCCCAGCGGCTGAAACCCGGTCGCGGCAAGCACGCCCAAAGCCAGCGCCCACCACCCGGCATGGCGCGGTTGGCTGGCAAGCAGGAGCCGGCCGCCGTCAGACTGCGGTTGGGACTCGGCCATCGCCGATATCAGCCGACGGCTTCGAGCGCCTCTTCACCGCCTTCGTCACGCGGAGTGCGCGGACGACGAGCGCGGGTGCGCGGCTTGGGCTTGGCCTTCTCGGCCTCACCATCGTCAGAGGCTTTAGCCTCGTCCGAACCCTTGTCGTCATCGTCGGAACTGCGAGCGATGGCCGGCGGCAACATGTCGGGATCGAGGCCGTTGCCCTCCCCGTCGTCGCTCTTGGCGCCATCACTATCGTCGCTCTCGGCGGCGCGGGTGCGGCGGCGCGGAGCAGCCTTCTTCGGCTTGCGTTCGGCGCGTTCGGGCGTGAACGGGTTTTCGCCGTCGTCCTCTTCGCCCTCGACACCCTCGTTGCCTTCGCCGGCAGCCTTGCCCGAGCCGTTCGCAGGCCGTTCGCGGCGCGGGCGACGGGTGCTATCACGGCCCCCGTCACGACCACTCTCGCGCTTGGGCTGCTCGTCCTCGCCGCGCTCTTCCTCGTTCTCGTCGTCCGAATCGCGGTCGTTGTTATTGCGCGGGCGCTGCTCTTCCTTCTGCGCCTTGGCATCGGCGATGACACGGAAATAGTGATCCGCGAACTGAAGGTAATATTCGGTCTGGACGCGGTCGTCGTTCAAGGAGGCGTCGTGCGCCAGCTTCTTGTACTTCTCCAGCATCTGCGGAGCATTGCCGCGAGCGCGCGAATCGATCCGGTTGTTAGCGTTTCCACCACCCCCGCCGCCACGATTATTATTACCGCGACCACGCCGACGATTGTTATTTCTATTCTGATTCAAGAGAAATTCTCTTCCTCGATTTGGCCAGTGCGAAAAGCTGTTCCTTGCTGAAAGCTAGTCTGCCTTGCGGCCACTTGACCCCTCGTGCTGTCACCACCCATGGTGCGCATTCCTGCCGATATTCACCTGCTTGCGCTGCGATCCGGCAGCATTTGCAGAGAATGTCTGGGTAGGCCTGTCTGGGGGCAGGAATTATCTTCTGCACCCAAGGCTTGAAGAAATGGTTAGAGCCTCGCGAAGGCTTTGCCAAGCCCCTATCGCAGGCTCAATGCGTGAGAATCAGTGCGCGGGGCCGGTTCGCAAGGTCGCGGCGCAGTTCGGCGGCAAAGCCTGCGGCCTCGGCCAAGGCGCTCACCGCCTCGGCCTGCTGCCAGCCGATCTCGACCACCGCCACGCCTCCGGGCATGAGCAAGTCAGACAGTTGCGGGATCAGCAGGCGATAGTCGTCGAGCCCCTCGGCCCCGGCAAACAGCGCCTCGGCAGGCTCCCATTCGCGCACCTGTGCGTCAAGCGCGGCATCGGCTTCGACATAAGGCGGGTTGGCGATGATCAGATCGAAGCGGCCTAGATCGTCGGCCCAGCCCGGCTCGCTCCAGTCCCCCGAAGCAATCTGCGCCCGATCCGCGAGCCCGAGCGCCGCCGCATTCACCTGCGCACAAGCAAGCGCCGCTGGCGAAGCGTCGATCCCGATGCCGCGGGCTTCGGGACGCTCGGCCAGAAAGGTGAGCAGGAGCGCGCCCGAGCCGGTCCCGCAATCGAGCACCCGCGCATCGGGGCGGGCAGCATCGAGCGCGGCCTGTACGGTCGTCTCACTGTCGGCGCGCGGGATCAGCACGCCGGGGGTGACCTTGACGGGACGGCCAAAAAACTCCTGTTCGCCGATGATGTAGGCGACCGGTTCGTGCGCCAGCCGCCGTGCGATCAGCGGTTCGAACCCGGCCGGGGCAGGCTCGCGCATATGCCGCAGCAGCAGGTCCGAGCGGGTCGCACCGAGGACATGGGCCATCAGCAGCTCGGCATCGAGCCGGGCGGTATCGGTGACACTGGTGAGCCGCTCAGCGGCCTCACGTAGTGCTTGGGCGACGGTGCTCACTGCCCCATCGCGGCGAGCCGCTTGGCCTCGTCTTCCGCCGTCAGCGCATCGACCACTTCGCCCAGCGCCGTGCCCGCCAGCACCTCGTCGAGCTTGTGCAGCGTCAGGCCAATGCGATGGTCAGTCACGCGGCCTTGCGGGAAATTGTAGGTCCGGATGCGCTCCGAGCGGTCGCCGCTGCCGACCATGGCGCGCCGCGCCGCCGCCTCCTCGCCCTGCGCTTCCTCGCGCATTTTCTCGTACAGCCGCGCGCGCAGCACCTGCATCGCCTTGGCGCGGTTCTTGTGCTGGCTGCGCTCGTCCTGCTGGATCACCACGAGGCCGGTGGGCAGGTGGGTGATGCGCACGGCAGAGTCGGTGGTGTTGACGTGCTGACCGCCAGCCCCGCTCGCACGATAGATGTCGATTTTCAGGTCGTTGTCGTTGATCTGGACATCAACCTCAGTCGGCTCGGGCAGCACGGCCACGGTCGCCGCCGAGGTATGGATGCGCCCGCCGCTTTCGGTGACGGGCACGCGCTGCACGCGGTGAACGCCGCTTTCCCACTTGAGCTTGGCGAACACGCCCTGCCCGGTGACATTGGCCACGATCTCCTTGAACCCACCCGCGTCGGACGCGTTCATGCTGACCGGCTCGACCTTCCAGCCATTCTCGCTGGCGAAGCGCTCGTACATGCGGAACAGGTCGCCCGCGAACAGCGCCGCCTCGTCGCCGCCAGTGCCGGCGCGGATTTCGAGCATGGCGGGGCGCTGGTCGGCCTCGTCCTTGGGCAGCATCGCCACGGCAAGCGCGTGCTCGGCTTCGGGCAGCGCCTTCTTGAGCTGGTCGAGCTCGTCCTCGGCCATGGCCTTCATCTCGGGATCGGCGAGCATCTCGGTGAGCCCTTCGATCTCCTCACGCATGGCCTGCACCTCGCTGGCCGCCTTCGCGACCGGTTCCAGCTCGGCATAGTCGCGGCTGGCCTTGACGAACTCCTCGCCCTCAAGCTGGCCCGAGGCCATGCGCGCCTCGAGCTCGGCGAAGCGTTCGGTGATCTGGCGTAGGCGTTCTGCGGGTATCTGCATCGAGGTCAGCCTAACAGAGCCTCGATGCGCGCCTGATCAGCCTCGTCGGCCTTGATTCGGCGGTTCTCCTCGCCATCGCGCAGCGACAGCGCGACAATCGCCTTCGCGCCCGACTTAACCGCCTTGTCGAACCGCTTGCGCGGACTGCCGCTGGCCACGAGTTCGCCGGTCAGCCCCGCAGCGCGCAGCTTGCCGAGCGTGGCGATGGCAGAAGCCATGCAGGCGTCGTCCTCAACCACTACAACGGCGTCGGCGAGGGCCTCGCTCTTATCGCCCACCAGCATCGCCAGCCGTTCGATCCCGGCAGCCCAGCCCACCGCAGGCGTCGGCGCGCCGCCGAGGCTTTCCATCAGGCCATCGTAGCGCCCGCCGCCCAGAATGGTGCTCTGGCTACCCAGTGCCGCTGCCGCTGCCGAGCCCTCGTCAGGAATGAACTCGAAGGCAGTGTGGCGATAGTAATCGAGCCCACGCACAAGACCCTCCGCACGCGCCCACTTCACGCCCGCCGCATCGAGACCGCTGGTCACGGCATCAAAGAAGGCCCGCGCATCGTCGGACAGGAAAGCGTCGATCTTGGGCGCATCGCCCACGAACTTACGGTCGCGCGGATCTTTCGAATCGAGAATGCGCAGCGGGTTCTTTTCGAGCCGCTCCTGCGAATCCTCCGACAGCTCGCCGCGCACGGCCGAAAAATAGTCGATCAGCGCCGCGCGCCAGGCCTCGCGGCTGTCGCCATCGCCCAGCGTGTTGAGGTGCAAGGTCACGCCCTCGATCCCCAGCTCTTTCAAAAGCTGGTCGGCCATGGCGAGCAATTCGACATCGGCCTGCGGCTCGCCCGCGCCCAGAATTTCGGCGTCGATCTGGTGGAACTGGCGATAGCGGCCCTTCTGCGGGCGCTCGTAGCGGAACAGCGGGCCGTGGGTGGCCACCTTCAGCGGCGCGTGCTGCTGCCAGCCGTTGGTGAGGAAAGCGCGCGCGATCCCGGCGGTGAACTCGGGCCGCAACGTGAGCGATTCCCCGCCGCGATCCTCGAACGAATACATCTCCTTGGAGACGACATCGGTCGTCTCACCGATGGCGCGCGAGAACACCTCGGTCTTCTCGAACACGGGCATCTCCACCCGGCGGAAGCGATAGAGCTTGCGCACACGCTCAAAGGTTTCGACCACGAAGGCGAAGGCCTCGGCATCGGGTCCGAAAATGTCCTGTGTGCCGCGAATGGCCTGCGGCGTCTTGATCTTGCTCATGATGGCCGCGCGGATAGCGTGCCTTGGCCCGCGGGGAAAGGTATCTTGCCAAGGGACGCGAGGCTGGTCATTGTCTGAGCCATGACGCACCGCACCATTCCGCTCACCCTCGCGGCCCTCGCCCTCAGCCAGAGCGCCCTCGCACAGGCGCCCTCGCGGCCCGAAACCAATTCAGCGCCGATCGCTCCGCAGCTCGACGATGCGACGCCGCTGCCGCTGGATGTGGCCTGGCCCGGTGGGACGATCCGGCTGGATATCGATGCAACCGACACCCGCCGCGCGGTCTATTCGGTGACCGAGACGATCCCCGTGCCGGCGGGAATGCGGCAGTTGAACCTGCTCCTGCCCGAGTGGCTGCCCGGCAATCACGCCGCGCGCGGCACGGTCAACCTCGTCTCGGACATACGCTTCACGGCGAATGGCCAGACGCTCGAATGGGGCCGCGATCCGCTTGATGTCTATCGCTACATGGTGACCCTGCCCGAGGGCACGAGCGAAGTCGTGGCCACGTTCCGCCACACCTCGCCCGTCACCGGCCGCGAGGGGCGCATCACCATGACGCAGGAAATGCTCAACCTGCAGTGGGAGAAGATGAGCCTCTATCCCGAAGGCTATTACACCCGCCGGATCGAGATCGTGCCCACCGTCACGGTGCCCGAGGGGTGGGAGGTGTTCACCGCACTCGACGGCATGACGCGGGCGGGCGACACGGTCAGCTGGCAGCAGGTCGACTACGAAACGCTGGTCGATTCGCCGATTTTCGCCGGGAAATACGCGAAGCAGTGGGAGATCGGCGACAACGTCCGGCTCGATGCCGTTGCCGATGAGCCCGAGCTGCTCGACCTGGCACCGGAGAACCTCGCGAAGTTCGAAAGGCTGGTCGACGAAGCTGATGCATTGTTCGGCGCGCGCCACTTCGACCACTACGACATGCTGCTCGCCATGACCGACCGGATGGGCGGGATCGGGCTGGAGCATCACCGCTCGGCCGAAAACCAGTTCGAACCGAATGCGCTCACCGATTGGGACGCGATGGACTGGGACCACAACGTGGTCTCGCACGAGCTGGTGCACAGCTGGAACGGCAAATTCCGCCGCCCCGAGGGCCTGTGGACGCCTGACTATCGCACGCCGATGCAGGATACGCTGCTGTGGGTCTACGAGGGGCAGACGCAGTTCTGGGGCTGGGTGCTGGCGGCGCGTTCAGGCCTGCAGACCAAGGATGTCGTGCTCGGCATGTGGGCCAATGCGGCGGCCAACTATTCCGAAGGCCAGCCGGGCCGCGCATGGCGCAGCGTCGAGGACACGACCTACGACCCGATCATCAACAACCGCCAGCCGCTGCCCTACTCGAGCCTCCAGCGCAGCGAGGACTACTATGTCGAAGGCGCGCTGACCTGGCTCGAGGCAGACCAGATCATTCGCCAGGGCACCGACGGCAAGAAGGGCCTCGACGACTTCGCCAAGGCCTTCTTCGGCAAGACCGATGGCGACTGGGGCGTGCTGACCTACGATTTCGACGAGGTGGTGCAGACGCTGAACGGCGTCTTCCCCTATGACTGGGCGACCTTCCTCGACACGCGGCTGCGCCAGCCGGGTCAGCCCGCGCCGGTGCGCGGCCTCAATATGGCGGGCTACGAACTGGTGTGGAAGGACAAGCCCAATCCCTACGCCAAGGGACGCGAAGACAACCGCAAATATGTCGACCTGTTCTATTCGCTGGGCGTGAACCTCAACAGCAGCGGCACCGTAACCTCGACCCGGTGGGACGGCCCGGCCTTCAATGCCGGGATTGTCAACGGCGCGGAGATCGTGGCGGTCAACGGCGAGGAATTCTCGGCCGAAATGATCCGCGACGCAGTCACCGCCGCCAAAGACAGCGACGCGCCGATCGAACTGCTCGTCAAACGCGGCGAACGCTACGACACGCTGCCGGTCGCTTACCACGAGGGCTTGCGCTATCCGTGGATCGAACCCACGGACGACGGCGAGCAGGGGCTCGACCGGCTGATGGCAGCGCGAACCGAGTAGGCCCCGCCCTACTCCGCCGCCTCGGCGAAGCGCTCGTCGATGCTCTGATCGGCCTCCCAGCTTTTCACCTCGGGCATGACCGTCTCGGCAAACAGGTGGATCGCGCGCACTGCATCGTCATTCGGCATGCCTCCGAAGTGCAGGTGCGGGAAGAAGCCTTGCGGGTCGTAGATCTCCTTCAGCTCCCACAGCCGGTCGAGGATCTGCTGCGGCGTGCCGGTCACGGCGTTCTGGCCGAACTTCTCGCAATAGGCGTCGATCTCCGCCTCCGAGTGGAGCATCATCTTCTCGTAGTGCTCGTAGCCGGTGACGTTGGTGAAGGCGCCGGGCTGGTCGAGCGAGTAATTCTTCACCGCCGCGCGCATCGTGGCGGCGAGATACTTGCGCCCCTGCTCTTCGGCATAGGCGCCATCCTCGTGGATATAGAAGTTGCCCGAGACCATCGGCCGCGGCGGCTCCGAGCCTGCGCCGTGAACTTCCTGCCACACTTCGCGATACTGGTCGGGCGGGGTTTCCGCCCCGCGCTGCGGCAGCATCAGCACCATGTTGCCGAACCCGTGACGGGCAGCGGCATACATCGAACTTCCCGACAGCGAGCCGCAGAACTTACGCCCGGCAAAGCTCTTGATCGGGCGCGGGCGCAGTTCGCTGCGCGGGATCGTGCCGTAGGCCCCCTCGCCTTCCAGCACGCCCGTTTCCAGCGCGCGGATCACCACGTCGAGCGTGTCGTTATAGAGCGCACGGCTGTCGTTCTGATCGACGCCAAGCCCGGCAAACTCGTGCGGGGCCAGCCCCCCGCCAAAGCCGAGAATCGCCCGCCCACCCGACAGGATATCGAGATTGACGATCTTCTCCGCCAGCCGCGCCGGGTTGTGCCAGGGCACGATGATGCACTGCGTGCCCAGCTTCACATGCTTGGTGCGCCCGGCAATATAGGTGAGCAGCTGGAGCGGGTCGTTCGACATCGAATAGTCGGTGAAATGGTGCTCGGTGATCCACACCGAATCGTATCCCAACGAATCAGCCAGGATGAGGTTTTCCACCTCGTTGCGGAGGAACTGGTCGTCCGAACCATGCGGGCCGCCCTGATAGGCGAAGCCACTCGCCAAACCTACGTGCATCGATTCTCTCCTGTTTTTATTAGTATGCAAAGAGAATGCCGCATTCTGCGCCACAGAGCAATTGCCTCTCGCAATCGCACAGGC
Organism: Erythrobacter sp. UBA1916; assembly: GCA_002337385.1. GTDB lineage: Bacteria > Pseudomonadota > Alphaproteobacteria > Sphingomonadales > Sphingomonadaceae > Alteraurantiacibacter. Next base: position 10,375 of record DDFY01000016.1, on the reverse strand, counting down.
CATCGGCTAGGCGGCTGCCCCAGATCGCCCCAGAACACAGAATTTGTCCTGCTTTCTTCACCAGAGGAACATCAATTTCATGCGTATCGAACACATCCCCACTGGCGACAATCCGCCCGAAAGCCTGAACGTCCTGATCGAAGTGCCGATCGGCGGGGAGCCGGTTAAATATGAGTTCGACAAGGCGTCGGGCGCGCTGTTCGTCGACCGCATCCTGCACACGCCGATGCGCTATCCCGCCAACTATGGCTTCGTGCCGCACACCCTCTCGCCCGATGGCGACCCGCTTGATGCGCTGGTCGTGGCGCGCAGCCCGTTCATTCCCGGCTGCGTGGTCCGCGCCCGCCCGATCGCGGTGCTGAACCTGGAAGACGAGCACGGCGGTGACGAAAAGCTGCTGTGCGTGCCGGTCGATTCGACCTTCCCTTATTACAGCGACGTCAACGAGAAGGGCGATCTGCCCGAGATCGTGCTGATGCAGATCGAGCACTTCTTCACCCACTACAAGGATCTGGAGAAGGAAAAGTGGGTGCGCGTGGGCACCTGGGGCGGCGCCGACGAAGCCCGCCAAGTGGTTCTCGAAGCGATCGAGCGCTACAACACCGAAGGCAAGTAATCCCGAAGGGGGCCGGAGCGAAACTCCGGCCCCTTTTTCGTTGGCCCGCTCATTCCACCGGGCGCGAGGTGTCGAGCAGATCGTTGTCCGCCGGAGTGGTGGCGCGCTCTTCCTCAACCATGCGCGCGATCTCGTCCTGCGGGCCGAGGTCTTCAGCATGGTCGGACAGGGGAACGGGCGCAGGCGGTGGCGCGGCCTCCTTTTCCGGCGCGGCGCGGCGGGTGCTCTGCAAGGGCAGTGGCTCGGTGCGCTGATCGAAGCGCAGGCGATAGATCGGCTCGGGCAGGCCAAAGCCGGCCCCTTCAAGCGCCCCCTTCACCTCAAGGATCGCGCGGCTGCGGGCGCGGTGCCAGTCGCTCGCGCCCTGGTCGATCCAGCCGAGAAACTGTACCTGCACATTCGAATCGCCCACATCGACAAGGCGCGCTTCGGGCGCGGGCGTGTCGAGCACGAAGGCGAGGCCCGCCAATGTCTGCCGCCCAAGCACCCGCGCAGCCTCGACATCGTCGTCGGCATCGACCCCAAGCACGAAGTCGAAGCGCCGCTGCGGGTTGGTGGTGTAGTTGACGATCACCGCCTTGAACACGGCGGCATTGGGAATGCGCAGATGGTTGCCATCAAGCGTCATCAGGATGGTGGCGCGGCTGGTCAGGCGCACCACGCGGCCCTCGCGGTCGTCAATCACCACCCAGTCGTTGGGGCGGAACGGCTGCCGCAAGCTCAGCATCAGCGAGGCGACATAGTTCTCGATGGTGTCGCGCATGGCAAAGCCCAGCGCCACGCCGATCACCCCGGCCCCGCCGAGCACCGCGCCCATCAAGGCCCCCGCCCCGATCATGTCGAGCGCAATGACCACACCGCCGAGCACGAAGACAAAGCGGAGCGCGCTGGCGATCAGTTCGGCAAGGAAGGCATTCGGGGTGACCCGGCGCCAGAAGCTGGTGAACGAAGCCAGCAGATAGCCCAGTGCCGCGATGGCCAGCCCGGCAAGGATCGCAATTCCGAACAGCGGCAAGCCGCGCATAATATCGGAGAAGCGCTCCTGCAGCCCCCGCGCCTCGGCGCCGACATCGACAGTAACGTCACGTTCGATCCCGTTCTCGACCGTCACCACGCCATCGACGCCTGCCGCAATCGCCTCGGCCCGTGCAATGGCGGCGTTGTCGGGCGCGATGCCGCCCAGCGTCACCACCCCCTGGCTGGCCTCGACCTCGATTCCCGTGAGGCTGGGCACATTGGCGAAGATGTCAGACAGGCGGGCCGCGATCCGTTCGTCCTGGTTCTCCTCCTGCTCCAGCGCGATCGGGGCGGCGGGGCCTGACGGCTGGGCCTCCTCCGGCGGAGCGGCAGTCTCGCCGGTCCAGACCTGCGTCCCGCTGGCCGGTGCAGCCATGCCCGGCACGGACACTGCGGCCAGAGCCAGCGCGGCCAAAAACCGGGCGAAAAGCGTATGAACAGGCGTCATCGCCATAGGTCTAGCAGACAATCGCGCGATGCCCAGCGGCACCGGCAGCCGCTCAGAACAGCGCCAGCAGACCCTTGGCCAGAAGAGTGACGATGACCGGCAGGCTGAGCGCCCCGAGCCAGATCAGCGCCACGTCGCGGTGGAAGGCGCCAGCCAGCGCCGGATCACCCGCCTGCGCATCGCTCAGGCCTTCCCAGCGCTTCTCGAACCAGCGACAGGCCGGAACGATCGCGGCGACCAGAACGATCAGCGAGAAATAGGGCAGAATGCTGCCATGGCCCGTTTTCAGGGCGCCCATGGTCACGAAAATATGCAGGCCGGTGTAGACCAGCAGGCCGTAAGCGACATGGTCGCTGATCCGCTTGCGGTAGTCGATGCTGCCTTTCGCGCGGCCGTCTGTCGCGGCTTGCTTGCTTGCGAGGCTGTTTGCCAGAACGTCGACCATGACGTGCTCCAATCCCAGTTGCCAAGACAAGCTGTCAGATTCATGACAATCTTGCAAGCCTATCAACCATATGTTCAATTGCATGGCCTATGCCTGCACCCATGCCATGCACGAACCCTGCCAAGCGCCCTTCATTGCCGCAAAATTCGTGCTAGAGGGCAGTTATGAGCGCGATTGACGACAGCACCATCGACCACCGGGAAATGGCTGAAAGCCTGGCCGAGGGCCCTTCCAACGCCGCCCCCGACCTGCCCGCGCAGGGCGGGCTCGAAGTGGTTTCCATCGCCAAGAGCTACGACAAGCGCAGCGTCCTATCGGACATCTCGCTGACCGTGGCCAAGGGCGAGGTGCTCGGCCTGCTCGGCCCCAACGGCGCGGGCAAGACGACCTGCTTCTATTCGATCATGGGCCTGGTGAAGCCCGACTCGGGCCGCATCCTGATGGACGGGGTCGATGTCACCAAGCTGCCGATGTACCGCCGCTCGATCCTTGGCCTCGGCTACCTGCCGCAGGAAACCAGCATCTTTCGCGGGATGACGGTCGAACAGAACATCATGTGCGTGCTCGAGATGGTCGAGCCCGACAAAGAGGTGCGCAAGGCCGAGCTGGAGCGTCTGCTCGAAGAGTTCCACATCACCCGCCTGCGCGACAGCCCGGCCATGGCGCTTTCGGGCGGCGAGCGGCGGCGCTGCGAAATCGCCCGCGCGCTGGCGGCCAAGCCCTCGATCATGCTGCTCGACGAGCCGTTCGCCGGGATCGATCCGCTGTCGATCAGCGACATCCGCCACCTCGTGAAAGACCTCAAGGGCCGCGGGATCGGCGTGCTGATCACCGACCACAACGTGCGCGAAACGCTCGACATCGTTGACCGCGCCTGCATCATCTACGGCGGTCAGGTGCTGTTCGCCGGCTCCCCGCAGGAGCTGGTCGCCGACGAGAACGTGCGCCGCCTCTATCTCGGCGAAGACTTCTCGCTGTGATGGCGAATACCCAGCCAAGTACCGCTCGTCCTGAGCTTGTCGAAGGACCGCTTCTTCTTCCGGCACCCTGCGCCAAGGAAGGGCGGCCCTTCGACAAGCTCAGGGTGAGCGGATTGTGAGATAGCATCATGGCTCTAGGGCCAAGGCTGGACCTCAGACAGTCGCAATCGCTCGTGATGACGCCGCAGCTGCAGCAGGCGATCAAGCTGCTGGCGCTGTCGAACCTCGAAATCGAAACCTTCATCGGCGAGGCGCTGGAGGCCAACCCGCTGCTCGATGCCGGGCAAGTCAGCCGCGAGGACGGCGGCGATGCCCCGGCCAGCGAAACCGCCCCCGAACCCAGCACCTCCGACGACCTGATCCGCGAAGGCGCAGGCGAGGCCGATGCCCCGCTTGACCTCGACCCCACCGCGCTCGACACCGACCGCGACACCGGCGATGCTGACCGCGGCGACTGGTCCGCCAGCGACTTCAGCGGCAGCGCAGGCGAAGCGCCCGACCTCGAAAACCGCAGCGACGATGCCATGTCGCTCGCCATGCATCTGGAAGCGCAGGTCGGCTCGGTCGCGCCCGATCCGCAGGCGGCCTTCATCATGCGCCACATCATCGGCATGCTCGACGAGGCGGGCTACCTCACCGCCCCGCTGCGCGACCTCGCCAGCGACCTTGGCCTGCCCATCGCCGAAGTCGAGCACGCGCTTGGCCTCGTGCAGATGCTGGAGCCGACCGGCGTCGGCGCGCGGAGCCTCTCCGAATGCCTCGCGCTGCAGGCGAAGGAGGCCGACCGCTACGATCCCTGCATGGAAGTGCTGATCGACAACCTCGAACTGGTCGCCAAGGGAGCCTTCGCGCACTTGCGCCGCATCTGCGGGGTCGACGAGGAAGACCTGGTCGACATGCTCGGCGAACTGCGCAGCTACGACCCGCGCCCCGGCCTGCAATTCGGCGGCACGGCCAGCTCCGCCGTGGTGCCCGATATCCTGCTCACACCGGGCAGCGATGGCGGCTGGGACATCCGCCTCAACGAAGACACCCTGCCCCGGCTGGTGGTCAACCGCGGCTACTATGTCGAGCTACGCGGCGGCTGCACCAGCAAGGACGCGCGCGGGTGGCTGTCGGAAAAACTGGCCGACGCGAACTGGCTGATCAAGGCGCTCGACCAGCGGCAGAAGACGATCCTCAAGGTCGCCGCCGAGATCGTGAAGCAGCAGGACGGGTTTTTCCGCAAGGGCGTCTCCGAGCTGCGCCCGCTGACGCTGGCCAAGGTGGCCGAGGCGATCGAGATGCACGAAAGCACCGTGAGCCGGGTGACGAGCAACAAGTACCTCCACTGCAAGCGCGGCACCTTCGAGCTGAAGTACTTCTTCACCAGCGGCGTGGGCGGCGGCGCCAGCGGCGAGGGCGCGAGCGCGGAGGCGGTGAAAGCGCGCATCAAGGCGCTGACCGACGCGGAAGACCCGGCGAAGATTCTGTCGGACGATACCTTGGTGGAGATGCTCAAGGCCGAGGGCTTTGACCTCGCGCGACGCACGGTGGCGAAATATCGCGAGGCTATCGGGATTGGGTCGAGCGTGCAGCGGAGGCGGGCGAAGAAGCTGGCGGCTATGGGGTAAATTGACCTGTTAGCGGCAGAACCTACATGAACAGATAGGGGCAGAATATGGAACCGCCGCGGGATGAAAAGAAGACCGACAAAGCCGGCAATGAGATCGTGAGAGTTCCCCTCTTTGTTGCAGCCACATCTCCCTTCACGCTAGTTACTTTTGATGAGGGCGATGAACCTGATTATACTTTAGATCAGGCAAACAACGCGACATATGACCGATTGAAATTATGCCGGACGACGACTGCTCTTGACCCTCAGTTATCTGCCATGGACCAAATGGCCGTGATCGTCTCCTACACCGGCGACCTCTTGTTTCCCAGACTGCCAGAAATTAGCGAGCAGCAGGTTTTGGCTTCCGCCAATAGACTTCTTCTGATGCTCACATTTGGCGGCATCGCCTTCGACGCTGTCTCCCCGAACGATATCGGATTTGGTTTCATATACGGCACGGGGTACTTTGTTGCTGGCGGCGGCGCCGCTGGCCCAAACTTCCAGACCCTTATGGCCCTCCAGTACCAAGACGCTGGCAGCGCGGACACTTTGAAATTGCTGCAACCAAGAGTGCGGACCTCCTCAGAAATTCACGCTGCGATGCGTATTGGAACTCCTGTTGTCGAAGGCATTCCTGAGATTAGCCCGACCCTGTTCTTGAATGGCCTGACCTATTTCCGACAGGGACAATTGGAACCTGCTCTGGTCTTTCTTTGGTCTACCTGCGAGTCGTTAGTGGGGCGGTTGTGGGACGACCACGTCATTCCGACAGGCATAGGCATCCCAAACCGAAAACGTTTCATCGATAGCAACGGCTGGCAGGCTGCTCAAAAGGTGGAAGTCCTTTTTCAGATCAAGCTGATTAGTGAGGAACTCTACACAAAGTTGAGCCATGCTCGAAAAGCCCGCAACGCTCTAGCCCACCGCGCGACACCTCCAAAAATTGATGACTGCAAGGCAGCTGTTCTCAGCGCTTTCGAGCTAGTGTCATCAATACGCTCTCCACGAAGCGGCAAAAACGAGTTTCAAGCTCTTGCGGATCACTTAGCCGCAGCACATGATCCAATCGAACAGCCAATAAAACCTATGTATTGGCGTGAGATTCCTTCAGTTCCGGGTGATGAAAAATGGGAAGGCAACTACCCAAGACACACCGAAATTGAGCTGGTGCCGATTTCAAAACTTCGTAACGGCGACAAGGCTGAGTAGCCACGTCACCCCGGGTTTGACCCGGGGTGACGACGGAGAATTTCCCTGTCCTACAGGCCTCTGTTTGTGCTCCGCTCCGGGGTTATGACCCAGCCTAAACGCCTCTCCCCCGCCCGCGCCCTGTCCACCAGGGTTGTCCGCCACGATGGCTGGACCCGTGACCGTCAGGCCATGTTCCTGCGCGAACTGGCCGCCACCCATTGCGTCTCTGCCGCCGCGCAGGCCGTGGGGATGAGTCGCCAGTCGGCCTATGCCCTGCGCGCCCGGCTCAAGGGCGAGCCGTTCGACCGGGCCTGGCAGGCCGCGCTCCTCAACCGGTTCGACGAGCTGGCCGAGGCGGCGATGGACCGCGCGCTCAAGGGCGTGGAGGTGCCGCATTACTATAAGGGCGAGCTGGTCGGCACCTCGCGCAAGTTCGACGAGCGGCTGGCGATTGCGCTGCTCGCCATGCGCGACAGCTTTCGCCCCACCCCTGCGCCCTACCGCACTCACCCGGCGGCCGACTATCGCCCCGACGACTTCGGCCCGCTGATCGAGCGCGTGGAGCACGGCCCGCAGACATGGCTGGAGGAAATCCGGCAGAAGCACGAGGGGCTCGCGGATGAGGACGGCGACGCGAAATGATCGGCGCAAGTGTCAACTTTGGTTTGCCTTGCGTTTTGCGCGGAATTCTGCGGGTTTGCGCGGAGCTGGGCCGGGTGACGGGGTGTCAACTTTGTAAGGTTTGGTTCGTGCAGCCACGGCTGCGGGCGAGCGCCCTTGCGGGCCTGCGGCCCGATATTGCGCGACAAGGCTGGCCATATACCGGGTGGAAGCTGAGCCCCGGATCCGGTCCAGGGTGACGAGAAAGGGGGTTAACTCCGATCTTTCGGCCTATACGTACGTGAAGCGAGGGCAAGGGCGATCGCCCGCCCGCAGGCGCCCCAAAGCTTAGCAAACGGGGCACCGCCGAGGGCACTCGCCCGGATGGTCAGGCACGAAAAAACACTGTGACTCAAAAGACTCATGCAGAAAGTCTTAACGAGGGTAACGCGTTATTAACCTTTTTTGGTGACAACTTGCGTGGTTAATTAGCGGCGAGAAACCTATTTCCGAGTTCCGTCCGCAACAAGAGGTGAGACGAACATGCGCGTTCTGCTGATCGAAGACGAGCCGACGACATCCAAGGCCATCGAGCTGATGCTGACGACCGAGGGCTTTAACGTCTACTCGACCGACCTTGGCGAGGAAGGCCTCGATTTGGGCAAGCTGTATGATTACGATATCATACTGCTCGACCTGAACCTGCCCGACATGCACGGCTACGACGTGTTGAAGAAGCTGCGCGTGGCCAAGGTGCAGACGCCGGTTCTCATCCTCTCGGGCATTTCCGAGATGGATTCGAAGATCCGCTCGTTCGGGTTTGGCGCTGACGACTACGTCACCAAGCCGTTCCACCGCGACGAGCTGATCGCCCGTATCTATGCCGTTGTGCGCCGTTCGAAGGGCCACAGCCAGTCGATCATCCGCACCGGCAAGCTGGCGGTTAACCTCGATGCCAAGACCGTGGAAGTCGATGGCGCGCGGGTGCACCTCACCGGCAAGGAATATGCGATGCTGGAGCTGCTTTCGCTCCGCAAGGGCACGACGCTGACCAAGGAAATGTTCCTCAACCATCTCTATGGCGGGATGGACGAGCCGGAACTCAAGATCATCGACGTGTTCATCTGCAAGCTGCGCAAGAAGCTTTCGAGCGCTTGCGGCGGCGACAACTATATCGAGACGGTCTGGGGCCGTGGCTATGTGCTGCGCGATCCTGATGAAGAGGTCTCGAGCGAATCCGAAGCCGCCTGAGCGGGCAACGGTTTTCGGCCCTAACTAGGCGCCCTGTCGGCTCAGGCTGACGGGGCGCTCGCTTGTTGGGGATCGGCCGGGCGGCCCGCAAGGTTGGCCAGATCGAGGCCACTGGGTTGCTGGAACATCCGCAGGCCGAACTCGGGCAGGATCGCGATCAGGTGGTCGAACAGGTCGGACTGGATCGCTTCGTATTCGACCCAGTCGGTGGTGCCGGTGAAGCAGTAGATTTCGAGCGGCAGCCCTTGCGGGGTTGGCTCCAGCTGGCGGACCATCAGCGTGAAGCCTTTGCTCGCCACCCGCGGATGGGCGCGCAGCCAGGCGATAACGTAGGCGCGGAAGGTACCGATATTGGTGAACCGCCGGGCGTTGACGGGATTAACGTCGCCCGAGACTTCACGGGTGTTCCATTCCTCGATCTCGTCATGCTTGGCCGAGAGATAGGGCTGGAGCACGCGGAAACGGTGCAGGTCGGCCACCTCCTCCTCGGTGAGGAAGCGGATCGCGTTCTGGTCAAGCGGGAGTGAGCGTTTGATCCGCCGTCCGCCCGAATCCTGCATACCGCGCCAGTTGCGGAAACTGTCGGAGATCAGCTTGTGGGTGGGAATGGTGGTGATGGTCTTGTCGAAGTTCTGCACCTTCACCGTGTGCAGAGCGATGTCGATCACATCGCCATCGGCGTTCATGCCGGGCATCTCGATCCAGTCGCCCACGCGCAGCATGTCGTTGCTTGCCAGCTGCACCGAGGCCACCAGTGACAGGATCGTGTCCTTGAACACCAACATCAGCACGGCCGCCATCGCGCCAAGGCCCGACAAGAGCAGCAGCGGCGACTGGTCGATCAGCACCGCAATGCCAAGGATCGCCGCCGCGAAGTAAACCGCGATCTTGAGCACCTGGAGGTAGCCCTTGATCGGACGGGCCCTGGCTTCCGGGCGGCGGCGGTACAGTTCGTCAAGATAGTCGAACGACTTGCTGATCGCCATCGCCACGGCGAGCACGATGCAGCAGCGCGCAACAGCAATGATCATCGCATCGAGATCGTTGGGCACGAAGGGCACCAGCTCGATCCCGCGCGAGATGACCAGCAGCGGGATCACCTTGGCCAGCCGACCGACCGCGCGGTCGGCGGTCTTGCTGCGCGCATCGAGGAACGGTGCCACCAGCCGCAGCAACACGTGCTTGATCAGCCAGTCCACCGCGAAGGCGACAAGCGCCAGAACCACGAGTCCAATGATCGTTTGCAGGATGGGCGCGAGTTGGGCGAGCTGGGCAAGGAGTGTCTGCATGGCGTGTGGGAGCTAGGGACTTCGAGGCTGCAAACCAACCCCTGTCACATTCCTCACTTGCCTGAGCACTGGACAAAACCGCGCAAACCGGCCTAGCGGGCGCGCCATGAGTGCACACAAGGAAGGCGATCCCACCACCCTCAAGCGGCTCTATGGCCGCAGCCAGGGCAAGAGACTACGTGCCGGGCAGCAGGAGCTGGTCGACACGCTGTTGCCGCGCATCACTGTGCCCGAGGAAGGCCCGGTCACGGCCGAGCGCCTGTTCGGACATGATTGCCCGCTCCACTTCGAGATCGGCTTCGGCGGCGGCGAGCACCTGGCCTACCGCGCTGACCTCCTACCCGACCACGGCTTCATCGGCGCCGAGCCCTTCATCAACGGCGTGGCGCAGGCGCTCACGCATATCCACGAGGGCAATCTCGGCAATATCCGCCTCTACAATGGTGATGCACTGCGCGTCCTTGACCGCATCCCTGATGGCGCACTGACCATGGTTTACCTGCTGCACCCCGACCCATGGCCCAAGGCCAAGCATGCCAAGCGCCGCATGATGAACGACGGGCCAGTGCAGATGATCGCCGACAAGCTGAAGCCCGGCGGCGAGTTTCGCTTCGGCACGGATCACCCGGTTTATGTTCGCCACGCGCTGATGGTGATGCAGCGCTTCACCGATGTGTTCGAGTGGCAGGTGACGGGTCCGGAAAGCTTCCAGAACCGCCCCTCGGGCTGGCCCGAAACGCGCTACGAGCACAAGGCCCGCACCACTTACGGGCACGAAGTCTGGTACTTTCGATTCAGGCGACGCTAGACTACGCTGATGTTGTAAAAACAACGACTTAGCGCAAATCACTTACGCCAGAATTGCCTCCAATTCGCCCCTTTTTCCGCTTGCGTGATTACCCGGTGATTGCCAGAAAAGGCCACGAGGTATCGCATGGCAA
>DDFY01000006.1:1672-57423 GCA_002337385.1 Erythrobacter sp. UBA1916 | reverse complement strand
CGTGTCGATCTTCGCGGGCACCAACGGCTATCTCGATAACGTGGCGGTGAACCGCGTGACCGAATACGAAGCCGCGATGCTCAGCTTCATGCGCCAGAACCACGCCGACACGCTTGCCACGATCCGTTCGAGCGGCAAGTTCGAAGGCGAGGCGAAGGACCAGGTTGTGGCCGGGCTCGACGCCTTCGCCAAGCAGTTCGCCTGATCTGACCTGACGAGACAAGGGAGCCAAGATGGCTAGCCTCAAGGAACTCAAGGACCGGATCAAGTCGGTCAAGTCGACGCAGAAGATCACCAAGGCGAAGCAGATGGTCGCCGCGGCGAAGCTGCGTAAGGCTCAGGCCGCAGCTGAAGCTGCGCGCCCCTATGCCGAGCGGCTGACCCGCGTGATGGGCTCGCTCGCCAGCAAGGTGAGCGGCAACGATGCGCCGTTGCTGCTTTCGGGCACCGGTGAAACCGGCCGTCACCTGCTGGTGGTGGTCAACACCGACAAGGGCCTGTGCGGCGGTCTTAACGCCAACATCGTCAAGGAAGCCAAGCGGCAGGCCAAGGCGCTGGAGCAGGCGGGCAAGCAGGTCACCTTCTACCTCGTCGGCAAGAAGGGCCGTGCGCCCCTGAAGCGTGACTACGCCAGCCAGATCGGCGACGGGTTCGACACCAGCGAAGTGCGCAACATCGGCTTCACCGAGGCCGAGGCGATCGCCGACGATCTCGTTGCCCGCTTCGAGAAGGGCGAGTTCGACATCGCCTCGCTGGTCTATCCGGTGTTCAAGAGCGCTCTGGCGCAGGACCCGACGACGGTGCAGCTCCTGCCCGTCCCGGCCCCCGAAGAGGTCACCGATACGGGTGCCGTGGTGGAATACGAGCCCGACGAGGAATCGATCCTCGAGGACTTGCTGCCGCGCTACATCAAGACCCAGCTGTTCGGCGCACTGCTCGAACGCGAGGCATCGGAGCAAGGCGCTTCGATGACCGCGATGGACAACGCCACCCGCAACGCGGGCGAGCTGATCGACAAGCTGACCGTCCAGTACAACCGCAGCCGCCAGGCCGCGATCACCACCGAACTCGTTGAAATTATCGCGGGCGCGGAAGCGCTCTAAGAACCCAGAGGTAAACCATGGCTACCGCACCCGTCCTCAACCAGATCACCAATGGCTCGATCAGCCAGGTCATCGGCGCTGTCGTCGACGTGACCTTCCCCGGCGAGCTGCCCGCAATTCTCTCCGCGCTGGAGACCAAGAACGGCGACACCACGCTCGTCCTCGAAGTCGCCCAGCACCTCGGTGAGAACACCGTGCGCACCATCGCCATGGACGGCACCGACGGCCTCACCCGCGGCCAGGAAGTGATCGCCACCGGCAAGCAGATCTCGGTGCCCGTTGGCCCCAAGACGCTCGGCCGCATCATGAACGTCGTCGGTGAGCCGATCGACGAACTCGGCCCGATCGGTGCCGAGCAGACCGCGCCGATCCACGCCGAAGCCCCGCCCTTCCTCGAACAGTCGACCGAAGCGGCCATTCTGGTCACCGGCATCAAGGTCATCGACCTGCTCGCGCCTTACGCCAAGGGCGGCAAGATCGGCCTGTTCGGCGGCGCCGGTGTGGGCAAGACCGTGCTCATTCAGGAGCTGATCAACAACATCGCGAAGGGCCACGGCGGTGTGTCCGTGTTCGCGGGCGTTGGTGAGCGCACCCGTGAAGGCAACGACCTCTACTACGAATTCCTCGACGCCGGCGTTATCGCCAAGGACGAGAACGGCGTTGCCACGTCGGAAGGTTCGAAGGTGGCGCTCGTTTACGGCCAGATGAACGAGCCGCCGGGTGCGCGTGCCCGCGTCGCTCTCTCGGGTCTGACCATGGCCGAGTACTTCCGCGATCAGGAAGGCCAGGACGTTCTGTTCTTCGTCGACAACATCTTCCGCTTCACCCAGGCGGGTTCGGAAGTGTCGGCGCTGCTCGGCCGTATTCCTTCGGCGGTGGGCTATCAGCCGACCCTGTCGACCGACATGGGCAACCTGCAGGAACGCATCACCTCGACCACCAAGGGCTCGATCACCTCGGTGCAGGCCATTTACGTCCCCGCGGACGACTTGACCGACCCTGCACCTGCCACTTCGTTCGCGCACCTTGATGCGACCACCACGCTGAACCGCGCGATTTCGGAGCTGGGCATCTACCCGGCGGTCGACCCGCTCGACTCCACCTCGCGCGTGCTTGAGCCGCGCGTTGTCGGCACCGAGCACTACGAGACCGCCCGCCGCGTTCAGGAAATCCTGCAGAAGTACAAGAGCCTGCAGGACATCATCGCCATTCTCGGCATGGACGAGCTGAGCGAAGAAGATAAGCTGACCGTTGCGCGTGCCCGCAAGATCCAGCGCTTCCTGTCGCAGCCGTTCCACGTGGCCGAGGTGTTCACCAACATCCCCGGCAAGTTCGTGGCGCTCGAAGACACGGTCCGCTCGTTCAAGGCGGTTGTGGACGGCGAATACGACCACCTGCCCGAAGCAGCCTTCTACATGGTCGGCGGCATCGACGAGGCGGTCGAAAAAGCCAAGAAGATGGCGGAAGAGGCCTGAGGCCGATGGCTCTGCATTTCGAACTCGTCACGCCGGAGAAGCTGGTTCGTTCCGAGGAGGTCCACATGGTGGTCGTCCCCGGCAGCGAGGGCGAGTTCGGCGTGCTTGAGGGCCACGCGCCCTTCATGTCCACCATCGCCGATGGCGCGGTGCAGGTCATCAAGACCGCCGGTGCCGCGCCCGAGAGCATCATGGTTCGCGGCGGCTTTGCCGAAGTGGGCGACAACGGCCTGACCGTGCTCGCCGAGCATGTTGAAGACTGATTGCCGGACATATCGAATTGAAAAGGGCGCCCTTCGAGGCGCCCTTTTTGATTCCCGGCAGGCGCGGTTGGCAGGATGAAGACGCGGCCCGGCATCTGCGCCCGCAAACGGCGCTACAAGACCGAACAGGACGCGATTGACGCCGCGCTGCGGGCGGGCATCTCCCTGCGCCCCTATCGCTGCCAGTTATGCCGCGAATGGCATCTCACCAGCCGCACCAAGGGCATGAAGAGCCTGCCGCGCTGATCTCGTCACGACACGAAGACACAGCTTTCCTACAGGCCTGAAGCGGTGGCAGCGCTGAGCCCTCGCCCTGTGGCAAGCATGAGGAGTGCGCGCGTGCAACCCGCCGGAATGACAACTTCACCAACCCGCAGCAAAGCCTTGATCCTAAACCGAAACCCAAACGACAGGCGGATCGCCACGATGTCAACTTCGTCACCTTCGCTGGCGCCGGGTCGGAGCGTGAAAGTCGGGAGGCTTGTCTGCAATCCAGCGCAGGAACCTGGCCACCTCCTCGTCCGCCAGCAATGGCTCGCGCGCGCCGCCAAGCCGCACGAGCTGCGCATTGGTGAAGCGGGCATGGATCATACGGTGGCAAATCGGATGGACCGGAACGGTCGCCTTTCCGCGCTTCGCCTTGGGCACCACATGGTGCTTCTGAACCCGTCGCCCGAGGGGGCGCTGACACAGCCAGCAGGTGGTGAGCGCGTCAAAGAGTTGTTCGTCGGCGGGCATCGCAATCTTAACCAAGCGCCTTCACAAGGCTACAGCAAGCCCGTTTCGCGATGAGAAAGACCTACCCCGTGGCCGACCAGTCAGCACTGCAACGAAGCGGCACCGGTCTGCTGGCGAACCTGCGCGCCAACTGGCCCGGCCTGCTCACGCTGCTGGCCGTCGTCGTGGCAACGCGCGCAATCTGGTTCGGCGATCCGGTGGCGGACTATGACGAGCAGCTCTATTCGTTCATCGGCTGGCGTCTGCAGCTTGGCGAGCTGCCCTATGTCGATTGGTGGGACAGAAAGCCGTTTGGCCTGTTTGCCATTTTCGGCCTCGCCCATGCCCTGTTTGGCCCCGGCCCGATTGCCTTCCAACTCGCCGGCGCGCTCGCCGCCTTTGCCGCAGGCTGGCTCACCTATGCCAATGCCCGGCTGATCGGCGGGCGGTTAGCGGCCACCTTCGCCGGAGCCGTCACGGTGATGCTGCTGGCGGCCTATGGGAGCTATTCGGGGCAGAGCGAGGTGTTCTTCACGCCCCTGCTGCTGGCGATGGTCCGGCTGCTGGCCGAGCGCGACCACCCCGCCTTCACCCGCCGCGCTGCGCTCGCCATGGTGATCGGCGGGCTTGCCTTGCAGGTGAAGTACACCGTGCTCCCGCATTGCCTCGTGCTGGGGCTCTATGCCCTGTGGATCGAGCATAGGCGCGGGGCCGATCTCGTCACCTTGGTGAAACGGGCGCTGCTGTTTGCCGCGCTCGGGCTGCTGCCGACGATCCTGGTGGGGCTGATCTATCTGGCCGCAGGCGGGCTCGACGCGTTTGTGTTCGCCAACTTCGTGAGCTTTTTCGACCGCATTCCGGCCCAGCAGGGGCGCTGGCAAAGCGGCTATCGCATCCTTGCCGGTCCGGTCGTAATCCTTGCGCTGGGCGGGATCTATGCGGCCTTCCGCATGTCTCCCCCGCGCGACTGGGCGGTGTGGCGGCTGTTCGTGCTCTTCTTCCTTGCCGCGATCGGCTCGGTGTTCCTCCCCGGCACGGTTTACGGATACTATTTCGCCGGTTTTGCTGGCCCTGCCGCGCTGCTGGCCGTGCCGCTGTTCGATAGCAGGGCCGTGTTGCGCGTGGTCTTCAGCCTGCTGGTGCTGGCCGCCTTGGCCTTCCTGCTCAACATGCCGGCGCGTTATGAAAGGTCGCTGGACGAGCGGCGCGAGGCCCTGAGCTTTGCCTCCGCGATTGCGCCGCATGTTGATGCCAGGAGCAATTGCCTGTGGCTGTTCGACGGCCCCACCTCGCTCTACCGGATGACCGGCTCCTGCGTGCCGACCCGGTTTGTCTATCCCGACCACCTCAACAATGCGCTCGAAACCGAGGCGCTGGGGGTCGATCAGACCGGCGAAGTCGCCCGAATACTTGCCACTCGGCCCGGTGCCATCGTCACCGCAGGCCGCGCGGTGACCCCGCAGAACAAGCGGGCGACGGCCCTCGTCAAAGCCGCACTCGCAGAAAACTATCGCGCCATCGCCACGGCCAAGATGCACAACCGCACGCTGACGGCATGGGCGCGCAGGAGAGACTAGGTCTGAAGCTCAGCCGGTGTCCGAGTGCGCCCGTCGTGCCAGAGGTAAAGCCCCGAGGCGATAATGATTGCTGCGCCCAGCATCGCGAGCCCGTCGGGAGTATCGCCGAAGAAGATCCATCCCAGCGAAATCGCCGTGAGCAGCTGTCCATAGTTCATCGGCGCGATCGTACCCGCACCGGCGCGTGCCGTGCCCATGTAGATGAGCCACTGTGCCAGCGTCGCCGTAACACCCACCAAGGCGCAGCGCGCCAGCACCGACCAGTCCGGCCAGCTCAGCACAAACGGCTCGGCGCCGGTCAGATTCCCGGTGAATGTCGCGATGATAAGGAAGATCATGGCCGTAACCGACATGTAGTATTGCATCGCCAGCACGCTGGCGCGCCCGTGGACCTTGCGGTTGGCGATGATGGTGACTGCCATGCCGGTCGCCCCCATCAGAGGGAACAGCACCGCCCAGCCCGCGGCCTCGAAATTGGGCCTCAGCACGATGATAACGCCGACAAAGGCCATCGCGCTCGCGATCCAGGTGCTTTTGCGCGCGCGCTCACCGAGGAACACCATGGCCAGCAGCGCGGTGATCACGGGTTGGGTGAAGGTGATGGTGGTCGCCTGGGACAGCGGCATGATCCACACGGCGAAGAACATGCCCACGGCCGAACAGCTGATCGCCAGCCCGCGCACCCATTGCAACTTGTCGCGCGGCAGGGCTAGGGCGCCCAACCCTTCGCTGCGCGCCAGCAGAACGGCCAGCAGCACAGAGCCGACGACGTAACGCGTGGCAGCCATGGCCGGGGCCGGCCAGGCGCCGAACATCCCCTTCACAATCGCATCGCCGATCGACAGCGTGCAGAATCCGGCAAGCGCATAGAGCAGGCCGGCGCGATCCGAATTGTGCATGAAGCCTCCGTCCCCCGCTTATCCCATCGGCCTAGGCGGGCGGCAGCTGCCATGCAATCGCTAGCGCCGCTGGGCAACAATCTTGCACCCTTTCCGCACTAGCTAATTCCTTTGCGAAATCTTTACCAAGATTGCCCAAAAGCTGGGTGGTTTCGTGATCCCGGCCCGCTCTTGACGCGGCCGGACTGGCAAAGAGGGACGGCAATGAGCGCATTCGGACGCAAGAACGGCGTCGGTGGAGCAGGCAACGGAGCGGGGTCACGCCCCAGCTTCGGAGTTGCCAAGCCTATGCGTGGGGGCACTGCCCCCTCGCAAGCCGAGCGCGACGGTGCTTCAGTGTCCGGCGGCGAGCAATTCCCGCCCCTCCCCGGCGGCGGCGTTCCGCCAGAAGCCGAAGCCGACACGTCCGCGAACAATCCGCATGCCGATGCGATGAGCCGCCTTGCCGATCGCGTCAATGCCTCGGGCGAAGCCGGTGTCAGCGAAGTGGGCGGCTTCGAACAGTCAGTTCACAAGATCAAGGAACAGGTGCTTCCGCGCCTGCTCGAACGCGTCGATCCGGAAGCCGCCGCGACCCTCTCCAAGGAAGAGCTGTCGGAAGAATTCCGGCCGATCATCATGGAAGTGCTGGCCGAGCTGCGGATCACGCTCAACCGGCGCGAACAGTTCGCGCTGGAAAAGGTACTGATCGACGAGCTGCTCGGCTTCGGCCCGCTCGAAGAGCTGCTCAACGATCCCGACATCTCGGATATCATGGTCAACGGCCCGCAGCAGACCTACGTCGAGCGCAAGGGCAAACTGCAGCTCGCGCCGATCCAGTTCCGCGACGAGACGCACCTGTTCCAGATCGCCCAGCGCATCGTGAACCAGGTCGGCCGCCGTGTTGACCAGACCACCCCGCTGGCCGACGCTCGCCTCAAGGACGGCTCTCGTGTCAACGTGATCGTGCCGCCGCTCAGCCTCAAGGGCACGGCGATCTCGATTCGTAAGTTTTCCGAAAAGCCGATCACCATCGACATGCTCAAGGGCTTCGGCTCGATGAACGAGAAGATGGCGACCGCGCTCAAGATTGCTGGCGCTTGCCGAATGAACGTCGTCATCTCGGGCGGTACCGGTTCTGGTAAGACGACCATGCTCAACGCGTTGTCGAAGATGATCGATCCGGGCGAACGCGTGCTGACCATCGAGGACGCGGCCGAACTCCGCCTGCAACAGCCGCACTGGCTGCCGCTGGAAACGCGCCCGCCGAACCTCGAAGGCCAGGGCGCCATCACCATTGGCGACCTCGTGAAGAACGCTCTGCGTATGCGTCCGGACCGGATTATCCTGGGCGAAATCCGTGGCTCGGAGTGTTTCGACCTTCTCGCCGCGATGAACACCGGTCACGACGGATCGATGTGTACGCTTCACGCTAACAGCCCGCGCGAATGCCTGGGCCGTATGGAAAACATGATCATGATGGGCGACATCAAGATCCCGAAGGAAGCCATCAGCCGCCAGATCGCCGAATCGGTCGACCTGATCGTGCAGGTGAAGCGCCTGCGCGACGGTTCACGCCGCACCACCAACATCACCGAGGTGATCGGCATGGAAGGCGACGTGATCGTGACCCAGGAGCTGTTCAACTTCGAATATCTCGACGAGGGCGAAGACGGCAAGATCATCGGCGAGTACCGGAGTTCGGGCCTGCGCCCCTACACGCTGGAAAAAGCGCGCCAGTTCGGGTTCGATCAAGCCTATCTCGAGGCCTGCCTCTGACGAGAAGAGGGGGCGACCTGCGACCGCGCCGCCCCCTCCCCTTGCCCTCACCTCAAAACATGTAGGCGAGGCCAAGACCTCCAAAGAACTGGCTCTCGCTACCCTCGGTCTCCACCAGCGGACTATCGGCCGCATTGTCGAGCAGGTGGCCGTAAGAGCCGATCGCCATGACGGCCACGTGATCGCTCACCAAAAAGCGCCCGATCAGCGACGAACGAACCTCATAGAAGCCAGCTTTGCCCTCATACTCGGACAAACCGGAAGCCACGGCCCCCGCCTGATCAATACCGAACTGATAGTCGACGAACTCCTTGCTCGCCCAGCTGCCGTTGACCTGCGCCGTAACCGCGAACCTGCGGCTGACGGGCAGCTCGTATTGCACGGCAATCTCGCCCACGTGGCCGTCGTGGGTATCGCTTACATCGAACAGGATCTTGCTGCTGACCTGCAAGCGATCCTGCGGCGACAGCAAGCCGTTGAACCGGACGCCAATGAACCCGCCCGCCTCGAAGGCATCATCCAGATCCCCCAGCGCCGACACCGCAGCGCTGTCGATGTCCTCGGCCTGACGACCGATGCGATAGTTCACGGAAGGACCGGCGACCAACATGGCGACCGGCGAGACATTAAGTGATGCCCCGCTTCCCTCCGTAACGAAGTAGAAATTCCCGTATTGCAGGTAGGCCCCGCCGAATGGCACTGCGCGATAGTCATCGGACCCCAGATAGTCGGGTGTCGCTGCGGCCATCGCGTAGACCGAACCGTGAATTTGCGGTCCTTCGGCGCCAGCCCGCTCGCCATCTTCGGCAAAGGCAGGCGATGCGGCCCCCAGGCCGATCATGATTGAGAGCAAACCAAACTTGTCATATCTTCGCATGCAGATTTCCCGTCAAAGCGTGCCAGATCCCTCATGGATCGCGCCGCCAGCACTGGCCGCGTGGCGGGAAAAATGCCGTATTCTCCCTCGATTGATACTCGCTTTCGGACCCTCACCATGCCCCTCCCTAACCACCTGAAAGCACGAAAGAATCCACGCCAAACACGCGCGCGGGTGACAATGGATGCGATTCTCGAGGCAACGGCTCACATTGTACTGAGGCACGGCTACGACGGCATGACCACTAATCACGTCGCCGAACGCGCTGGGGTCAGCATCGGCTCGCTTTATCAGTACTTTCCTTCGAAGGAGGCGCTTGTCGCGGCGGTCCTGCAGAAGAATGCTGACGACAACTTTGCGGTCATTGCCAATGCGCTGGAGAAGGCCGCAGGATTGCCGCTTGCCGAGGCGGTTGCAATTGTAGCGGAAGCGATGGCGCAGCTGCATCGCGATAACCTTCCCTGGCACGGCGCAATTGCGGGCTGTTCGGCAAAGATCGACGCGAACGAATGGGAAGCCGAGCTGAACGAACGCATCGAAGCGCTGACCATCGCCTTTCTGGAACGCTACAGCGCCGATCTGCGCCCGGGCATCGATCTCAATGTGGCAGTACTCGTGATCCGAAATATCGGCCATTCCGTGTTCGAGCATGCCGTCCTGAACGATCAGGAGCTGTTTGACGATTCGCGGGTCACAGACGAGATCGCCTCAGCCACACTCGCCTATCTGACCAGCCCATCGCCGCGCGTTTCCTCAGGCGCGCCCTAGGCCCCTTGGGGCAGGCTAGCCCTTCAGCCAGCCGCTGATCCCGATGGCCATCAGCAGCATCCCGACAAACATCGTCAACGCGGCGATATCACGCCAGGGCAGCACACCCACGGCATCGATGTTGCGCCGGTTGCGGCGGCGACGCTCTCCCATGAAGGCGACGAAAGACAACAGCAGCATCGCCGCGCCCGCTATCGCAAACAGCGTCGCATCGCTGGCAAAAACGAGGAACTCGGGCAATTTCATGGGCCGCCATATGGGCATCGCTTGCCACCTGCGCAATCGTCTCTAAGGCAGCCTGATGAGCGACAGCAATCTCGACCGCCCGATGCTGGCTCTGGCCATGCGACTGGCGGGCGTCCTCGGGCTGGCGGTGATGGCAGCGCTTATCAAGCTTGCCTCCGAACGGGGGATACACCTCGCCGAAATCATCTTCTGGCGTCAGCTCGTCTCGATCCCGCTGATCGCAGGCTGGGCGATCTTCGCGGGTGGGTTGCATTTGCTCTCCACCAAGCGCCCCAAGGCTCATCTTGTGCGCGGCCTCTATGGCGTTGCCGGCATGCTGTGCACCTTCGGCGCGGTCATCCTGCTGCCGCTGGCCGAAGCGCAGACGATCAATTTCTCAGCCCCGATCTTTGCCGTGATTCTGTCGATGGTGTTGCTGCGCGAGTCGGTCGGGATATGGCGCTGGTCTGCGGTGCTGGCCGGGTTCGCCGGTATCCTCATTATTGCGCAGCCCGGTGAGGGCGACCTCCCGCTAAAGGGCGCGCTGGTGGCGCTCGGCGGCGCTTTCATGATCGCACTGATCTCGATCCAGATCCGCGATCTCGGCAAGACCGAAAAGCCCTATGTGATCGTGTTCTGGTTCGCAGTGACCAGCGTGGTGTTGTCGGCACCGCTGTTGCCCTTCACCTCGCAGGCGCACGGCTGGCAGGACTGGCTCTTGCTGCTCGGCATCGGGCTTGTTGGCACCTGGGGCCAGATGCTCATCACCATGGCCCTGCGCTATGGCGAGGTCGCGAGCGTAATCGTGATGGACTATTCGGCGATCGTCTGGGCCACGCTGCTGGGCTGGCTGATGTTCTCCAACGTACCGCCGATAGCGACCTTCATCGGCGCGCCGATCGTGATCGCGGCAGGGCTGGTGATCACATGGCGTGAACGGGTTCTGGCGCGCCGCGCCTTTGTCGATCAGCGGCAAGCCACCGGAACTTGAAGCGCGCTCGGCGGTTTCCCCTCCACACCCCAGGCGGCGAACAAAAGCCGTAAGCTAGGGGCTTCAGAGAAGGAAATGCCATGACACGCAAGCTCATCATCGCCGCCGCCACCGCGGCTCTCGCCTTGACCGTCACTGCCTGCAACACCGTCGCCGGCGCTGGCGAAGACCTGCAGTCGGCTTCCGACACCGTCAAAGACGAAATGTAATTGCTAAAGCCAGCAGCTGATATCGGGCCGGGCTAGTCCGCCAAACGGCGATAGACCAGCATGATATTGTTGGCTGGCATCTGATGCCGCGCTGCAAGGGCGAACCCTTCGGCGCGGCATAGGCCATCGAGCCACTCCCGCCGCCGCAAGCCCCACGCGGGGTTTCGCTGCTTCAGGCTCTCATCGAACGCCAGATTTGAGGGCGCGGTCTCCACGTCGTCCTCCAGCCACGGTCCGTAGAGGATCAACGGAGCATTGCCTGCCAGCAGACGCGCCGCACCTGCCACCAGACCCTCGGTCGCTGCTGTCGGGCTGATATGGGCCATGTTCGAACAGTAGATTGCATCGGCGTGGTCCACCGGCCAAGTTGAGGCGCTGGCGTCGAGCCGAACCGGGGACAGGAGGTTGTCGCCCGGATAGTCCTCCCGCCAGGCCGCTATCGAAGCCAGAGCGCCGGGATCGGGATCGCTCGGTTGCCAGGATATTTGCGGGAAGAGACCGGCGAAATGGACCCCATGCTCGCCGGTCCCGCTCGCCACTTCGAGCACCACGCCGGACGCGGGCAGTTCGACGGCCAGCACCTCGGCAATCGGCGCGCGGTTACGCGCTGCGGCATAGGCTTCGCGTTTCATTCGGGCCTCGCTTGGGAAAAGCTGCGCGCAAGGCGCTGGATCGCATCATGGTCGTGTTCGAACGTTCCGCGCGCCGGATTGCGCGTGGCTTGCAGCAAGGCAGCGGCCACGTCGCGCGCAAGGACGGAACGATAGCGCCGCTTGGAACCTTGGAGGAACAGGTCGGCCACCGGTGCGAGCACCTGCCCGATGCCTTCTAGCACACGCCGCTCGCCTTCCCGCTGGCCGCGCAGCAAGCCGGGCCGGACAATATCGAGCCGCTTGAAGCCAAGCTTCCGCAGGCCCTGCTCGGCCTCGCCCTTCACCTTGAGATAGTGCGATTTTGCATGAGGATCGGCCCCCACCGACGACAGATGCACAAACTGCCGTGCGCCCGCGCGCAGAGCCGCTTCGGCCACCGTCAGCACCAGCGTGCAATCAACCTCGCGCAGCCCCTCTTGCCCCGATTTCGCCTGCGTCGTTCCGAGCGCGCAGATCACCGCATCAGGCGCAATCGTGGCGATGGCTTGCGGCCAGTCGGCGACGGGCGCGAGCATCATCTCCATGCGCCCGCCACGCGGCAGAGGAACTTCACGCCGCGCCAGACCGAGCAACGACAGGCCGGGCACATCGCGCCCCTGAGCGATAACCTCGCGACCCACCAACCCGGTCGCGCCGACCAATAGGACGCGGAGGGGATCAGACATTGGTCAGCCTTGCCGGCACGTCACCGAAGATGCGGCGGTATTGCTCGATGGCATAGCGGTCGGTCATTCCTGCGAGGAAATCGGCAATATGCCTAGCCCTCTGAGGTTCTTGCGACGGCAGGCTGTCAGTCCAGCTTGCGGGCATCAACGCCGGGTCCTGATCGTAAGCGGCATAGAGCTTTGCGAGTACCTCACGGGCTCGCTTGGCGGTGCGGAGCTGCTCCTCGTGGTAGTAGAGCCGCTCGTACATGAACTTCTTCAGCCGCCGCTCACGCGCCTGCATCTCGGGCGAGAAAGCCGCGATGGGCCGTCCGGCAGCGCGGATCTCGTCGGCGCTGGCGATCCCTGCGAGATTGGCCCGCGTGGTTTCGAGCAGGTCGTTCACCATCAGTCCGATCTGGCTGCGCACCAGTTCGCGCAGCAACTGCTTTTCGTCGGCAGAGGGAAAGCGCCGCTCGATGGCGCGGAAGTGGTCGGCGATGAAGTCGAGCGTCAGCAGGTCGTCGAGTTTGAGGAACCCGGCGCGATAACCGTCGTCGATATCGTGGTTGTCGTAGGCGATATCGTCGGCCAGCGCCGCCACCTGCGCCTCGAGCGAAGGCCACTGGTCAAGATCAAGCGGAAAGGCCGCGTCCAGCTCCTGCAAGGCCCAGCGCGGCTGTGTCACCGGGCCATTGTGCTTGGCGATGCCCTCAAGCAGTTCCCACGAAAGGTTCAGCCCCGCAAACCCGCAATAGGGGCTGTCGAGCCGCATCAGCACGCGCAGGGCATGTTCGTTGTGGTCAAAACCCCCGCGCGGTTCGAGCGCCGCATCAAGCGCCTCCTCCCCCGAATGGCCGAACGGCGGATGGCCAAGATCGTGCGCGAGACACAAGGCCTCGGTCAGATCCTCGTCCAGCCCGAGCTGGCGCGCCACCACGCGGCCGATCTGCGCCACTTCGAGGCTGTGGGTGAGGCGCACGCGGTAATGGTCGCCATCGGGGGCGACGAACACCTGCGTCTTGCCCGCCAGACGGCGAAAGGCGATCGAGTGGATGATGCGGTCGCGGTCGCGCTGGAACACGCTGCGCGGTCCGCGCGCACCATCGCCTTCCTGAGCAAATTCGCGCCCGCGCGAGGCGGCAGGATCGGCGGCATAGGGGGCAAGAGGCATGGCCCTTGCGCTAGTGCGCGCGCCCTGCCCCCGCAACCGGAACACTTGGTGAACCTCGCCATGCCGTGGCACTCACGCGCTGATTATCCCCCAGCGCCGCCGCCCCTTAGTCGTCGAGCGCCTTGTTGATTTCCTCGACCATCTTCTTGGCGTCGGACAGCAGCATCATGGTCTGGTCCATGTAGAACACGTCGTTGTCGACGCCGGCATAGCCCACGCCGCCCATCGAGCGCTTGATGAAGAACACCTGCCGCGCCTTGTCGACATCGAACACCGGCATCCCGTAGATCGGCGAGGACTTGTCGGTCTTGGCCGCCGGGTTCACCACATCGTTCGCGCCGATGATGAAGGCAACATCGCACTGGGCGAACTCGGAGTTGATGTCCTCCAGTTCGAACACCTTGTCATAGTCGACGCTGGCTTCGGCCAGCAGCACGTTCATGTGCCCCGGCATCCGCCCTGCCACCGGGTGGATGGCGAACTTCACCTCGACGCCTTGCTCTTCCAAGAGATCGGTCATCTCGCGCAGGGCGTGCTGCGCCTGCGCCACGGCCATGCCGTAGCCCGGAATGACGATGACCTTCTCGGCCTGCTTGAGCATGAAGGCGGCATCGTCGGCGCTGCCCTGCTTGTAGGGCCGCTGCTCGCGGGCCTCGCCTGCGGGGCCGCCGCTTTCCGCGCCAAATCCGCCCGCGATCACGGCAAGGAACTGGCGGTTCATCGCCCGGCACATGATGTAGCTCAGGATCGCGCCCGATGCGCCGACCAGCGCGCCGGTGATGATCATAGCGGTGTTGTGCAGGGTGAAGCCCATCGCCGCAGCCGCCCAGCCCGAATACGAGTTGAGCATCGAGACCACGACCGGCATGTCCGCCCCGCCGATTGGGATGATCAGCAGGAAGCCGATCACGAAGGCGAGCACGGTCAGCGCGACGATCAGCGGCATTGTCGCACCCGGTGCCGCCACGGCGAACATCACGGTGAGCACAAGGATCGCGACAAGCGTGCCGAGATTGATCACGTGCCGCGCCGGCAACATGATCGGCGCGCCCTTCATCCGGCCCGAAAGCTTGGCAAAGGCGATGACCGAACCCGAGAAGGTGATCGCACCGATGGCAATGCCGAGCGCCATTTCGATCTTGCTGACCGTGTTGATTCCGCCGTCCGCATCGAGAATGCCGAAGGCCGCCGGGCTCAGATACGCCGCCCAGCCGACAAGCACGGCAGCAAGGCCGACCAACGAGTGAAAGGCCGCAACCAGTTCGGGCATGGCCGTCATGGCGATGCGCCGGGCGATGGTCACGCCGATGATGCCGCCGATTACGATGGCGACAGCGATCTCGATAATGTTGGCGATCTCGTGAGTGATCAGTGTGGTGATGACGGCAATGGCCATCCCGACCATGCCAAATCGGTTGCCCTTGCGGCTCGTTTCAGGGCTGGAAAGCCCGCGCAGCGCGAGGATGAAGAACACGCCCGCCACCAGATAGGCGAAAGCAACCCAGGGGTTTACCGCGTGCGCAAGGTCTGCCGCACCGGCTGCGAGGAAGGAGGAAGCCATCACTTCTTCTCCTTCTTCTTGTACATCGCCAGCATGCGCTCAGTGACGGCAAAGCCGCCGAAGATGTTGACGCTTGCCAGAACCACACCAAGCAGGCCGAGCCACTTGGCCGCCGGGCTTTCCGCCTCGGCCGCCGCGATCAGCGCGCCGACGATGATGACCGAGGAAATCGCGTTGGTCACCGCCATCAGCGGCGTGTGCAGCGCCGGGGTGACCGACCACACCACGTAATAGCCCACGAAGCAGGCCATCACGAAGATGCTCAAAATGCTTATGAAGTCCATTTCGTGCCTATCCCCTCACTGGCCATCGGCCATCATCACAGCAATTTCGACAGCGCCATCGCCGCAAGAACGACGAGCGCCGCTATCGCGGCCATTCGGCCCGTCATTCCGGCGCGACGCCAGATGGTGTTTTCACCTTCCATGCCAAGCGCTGGCGCATCCTCGGCAGGCGGCGCGGTAAACCACGCCCCGAGCAAACCTCCGCGCCCTTCAACCATGGCCACCTCTACCATGGGCACCGCGCCGATCTGCGCCAGCTTGGCGAAGGCTTCCTCGCCCCGGCGGATGGCATAGGGCGTATCGAGCGCCCGGTCTTCGAACAACAGCAGCTTCTTGCCCTCGCGCGGAATCAGCCAGTAAGTGCGCTGCACCATGGCCATTAGTTGCGAACGATAGCCTTCGAGCCGCGTCTCCAGCCGCTCCACCGCCGCCCAGGCATAGTGCCCCTCGGCAGCAGGCGGGCGGTGAATCAAGGAACGGTCACGCGGGAGGTGGTAAGCGATCCCTGTCGCATCAGCCGCCACCCAGCCCTTCCAGAACCCGCGTGCATTGCGCCAGACCGCACGCGCGAGCCCGGCGCACAGCAGGAACAGCGCGAAGAGCACGGCAAAGGTCACAATCCGGGCCGTCACGCTCATCTCGGTGAACGGCGTGACCAACACGCACAGCAGCAACCCCAGTGCCATCAGCGCCAGCACAATGGAGAAGCCACCGGAGAACACCGCGCGCGGCATATCGCTGCGCCACACGATCGTTTCATCCTGCGGCCTGTCAGCCTCCAGCACTCCCGCAGCGGGCCATGGCGACGGGCGCGCCTCGCTCACCCCTTCAGCCTCTCGCTCACCACTTGGCCGCCGCGCGTCAGCCGCACGGCATCGCCGATTTCCTCGTCAAGCACCGGCTTTCCGGCTTCCTTGTCCCAGAAGGCACTGAGGAAATTGAACAGGTTGCGCGCATAGAGTGCCGAGGCATCCGCCGCGAGGTGCGCGGGGGTGTTCGAATAGCCCATGATGAAGACGCCGTGCTTCTCCACCACCTGATCAGGCACCGAGCCTTCCACATTCCCGCCCTGCGCCACGGCGAGGTCGAAGATCACGCTGCCCGGCTTCATCGTGGCGATCTGTGCATCGGAAATCAGGCGCGGTGCGGCCCGCCCCGGAATAAGCGCGGTGGTGATAACGATATCCTGTTTGGCGATATGGCTGGACACCAGTTCGGCCTGGGCCTTCTGGTATTCCTCGCTCATCTCGGTGGCATAGCCGCCCGAGCCCTCGCCCTCGATCCCAGCGACACTTTCGACGAAGATCGGCTTGGCACCGAGCGAAAGGATCTGCTCTTTCGTTGCCGAGCGCACATCGGTCGCGGAAACCTGCGCCCCGAGCCGGCGCGCCGTGGCAATGGCCTGAAGGCCCGCCACACCCACGCCCATAACGAAACACTTGGCTGCACTCACAGTGCCCGCCGCAGTCATCATCATCGGGAAGGCGCGGCCATATTGGTTGGCTGCCGCCAACACGGCCTTGTATCCGGCGAGGTTCGACTGGCTGGAAAGCACGTCCATGCTCTGGGCGCGGGTGATGCGCGGCATGAACTCCATCGCCAATGCCTCGAAGCCGCCCTTGGCATAGGCTTCGACGAGTTCCTTCTGCGAAAACGGATCGAACACCGCGGCGACCCAAGCCCCCGGCTTCGCGCCAGTCAGCGCCATCACGTCCGGGGCCTGCACCCCGAGCACGATATCGGCCCCGGCCACGGCATCGGCAGCAGGCACCACTTCGGCACCGGCCTCCCGATAGGCCGAATCAGCGATGGAGGCGGAAGCACCTGCCCCCTCCTCCACTGCCATTGTTGCGCCCAGTGCAGTGAATTTTTTCACCGTCTCGGGCGAGGCGGCCACTCGGGTTTCTCCGACGGCCTGCTCTTTCAGTACCGCGATCCGCATCCTCTCCACGCAGACCGGATCAGGAAATCAGTATGACGACAAGCGCCACCAACGCCGCGATCAGCGGCACCGTCCACTTCAGCGTGCCGATAAAGCCAGCATAAGTTTCGCGCGCATCGTTCATGTCTTGTTGTTGAGCCATCACTACTCTCGTCTCTTCATGGAGGAATATGTTGCAACCCTTGCTCTATCTCCGCACGGCGCGGTGCTCAAGCTCTGCTTAAGTCCCTTTTTACCAACGATGGTTAAAAGCAGCTCTCGCAATGGCCCAGTGCGGGCGAGGACAGTAGGAAACCATGGCCGAGCCTGAACAGCGCCTTTTGATGCTGATAGACGACGAGCCGGCGCAAAGCCGCCTCATAACGGCGCTTGCCGCGCGCGAAGGCTGGCGTACGCTGGTCGTGAACGATGCCGAAAAGGCCATCGCCACGCTCGGCACGCGCGAGGGGATGCAGCTTTCTGCCATCATCCTCGATCAGTGGGTTCCCGGCGACGATGCCTGCGAACTGATCGCCGAACTGAAGAAGCGCCGTCCGGCCCTTCCGATTCTCATGCTGACTTCCAGCACCTCGCCGCTGCTCGCGGTCGAAGCGATGCGCGCGGGGGCCACCGATTACCTGGTGAAACCCGTCGCCCCTGATCGGATGATGCAGGCGCTGCGCAATTCCACCCATTCGGAAGACACGAGCGACGAACTCACCCCGCTCACCGAGAAGATGCCCGATGACCTCGATTTCGACGCGATGGTCGGCACGGCATCGACTTTCCGCGACGCCCTGGCCAAGGCGGCCAAGGCGGCGCGCGGGCACGGAGCGGTGCTGATCGAAGGCGAGAGCGGGACCGGCAAGGAAATGCTGGTGCGCGCCATGCACGGCGCCAGCCCGCGCGCGAAGACAGCGTTCCGCATGTTCAACATTGGGGGTGTCTCGACAAACAGCCTCGAATCGCTCCTGTTTGGCCATGAAAAGGGCGCCTTTCCCGGCGCCTTCGACAAACAGGTCGGCGCCTTGCAGAACTGTGACGGCGGCACGCTGGTCCTCGACGAAGTGGATCGCCTCCCGCTCGACCTGCAAGATCGGCTGATCGAGGTGATGACCAACAACTCGGTCCGCCCGATCGGAGCCACGTTCTCCTACAAGATCGACGTGCGGATCATCTCGGCCAGCAACCTCCCGCTGGCAGACCTCGCCGATGCTGGTCACTTCCGGCAGGAGCTGCTCGAACTGATCTCGCGCACGACCATTCACCTGCCGCCCTTGCGCGAACGCAACCGCGATATCGGCGCGCTGACCCGCTATTTCCTGCACCGGATCGGCCAGCTTCCCGGTTTGCGGCCGCTTGGCATCACCTCCGATGCGCTGCGCCTGTTCGGCGCCTTCGACTGGCCCGGCAACGTCCGCCAGCTGCAGACCGTGCTGTTCCGCGCCGCCGTCTTCTGCGAGGGCGATGCGCTGACCGCCGAGGACTTCCCGCAACTGCGCGAGCTGGTCGGCCAGATCGAACCGGTCAAGCGCGGCCCCATGCGCGATAGCGCGGGCGTGATGCTCTACACCGAAGACGGCAACCTGCGCCCGCTCGAAGAGATCGAAGCCGACGTGATCCGCCTCGCCATCGGCCACTATCGCGGCCGCATGACCGAAGTGGCCCGCCGCCTCGGGATCGGGCGCTCGACCCTCTACCGCAAGCTGAGCGACCTCGGGATCGACAACGCGGCCTGACAGGTTTTGCGAAAGCCCATCCGGGCTTTCATCCTCGGTGCTGCTCCCTCCCCCCGGATCAAGTCCGGGGTCCGGGGCACCTGCGGGCGGGCGCTTGCCCTTGCGGACCCTGCGGGTCCGATTGCTGCTCAGGCGGCCAGTCCGGCAAAGTCGGTCAGCGCGGCATCGCGCAGGCCCCGCCACACATTGCGCGCCTGCACCGTTTCGAACACGTCATGCACGCGCAGCAGGTGATAGCCCGCGTCCATCCCCAATTGCGCCAGCGTTAGCGAGCCACCGAGCCGCTGATGCGCGGCGGCCTCGTTGCTGAGCGCGCCGATCATGCGCTTGCGGCTCGCCCCCAGCAGCAGCGGCTGGCCCAGCGCATGGAACAGCGGCAGCGCATTGAGCAGCGCCAGATTGTCCGCCAGCGACTTCCCGAAGCCGACCCCAGGATCGAGCACGATCTTCTCACGCGCAATCCCCGCCGCCAGCGCCGCATCGCGCCGCTCTTTCAGCCAGTCGAACACGTCGAACGCAACGGCTGTGTAGTGGCCATCCTTGTGCAGACCCTCAGCCGCTTCAACGCTGGCGCCGGGCGCGTGCATCAGGATCAACGGAGCCTTGCTGGCAGCCGCATAGTCGAGGCTGCGCGGATCGTGGCGCAGGGCCGATACGTCGTTGATCACATGCGCGCCCGCCGCCAGCGCCGCTTCCATCACCGCCGGCCTGCGGGTGTCGATACTCACCGCCGCGCCCATCGCGGCGCACACCTCGATGGCGGGCACCACGCGCTTGATCTCGTCGCCTTCCCACACGGTGGCAGCGCCCGGACGGGTGCTCTCGCCGCCCACGTCGAGGATGGCTGCGCCCGCCTCGTGCATGGCGGCGGCCTGCGTGCGCATGGCCTCGGGATCGTCCATGAACTGGCCGCCGTCGGAGAAGCTGTCGGGCGTGACATTGAGGATGCCCATCACCTGCGGCTGGTCGAGCCGGATGGTGCGCGCGCCGCATTGCAAGGGTTCGTGGACACGCTGGAGGTCCGCCCACTGCGCCGCGCCTTCGCCTGCGAGGTCGGCAGGCAAGTCGGCAAGCGCGCCGTTCATGCCCTCGCGGGTGACGATCGCGCGCGAGACCACCGCCCCGCCCGACCTCACAATCAGTGCAAACTCCCGCGCATAGACCATTGATCCACCGAGCCGAATTGTATCACCCTCGACCGCCTGCGGGCCGCTTACAGTGGTCAATGGCTGGATGTAGACGGTGTGGTTCATCGTTCAGCTTTCTGCGGCTTTTCCTGCAGGGGTGTTACAGGTGTGACAGTGTCCAAAGGAAGAAAACCCTTCGCCCCTTCTCATGCACAGTTGCGGTCGATCCGGCTGCGGATCGCGCGCGGTTCAAGCACAGGTCGCAGGGCGTAGGAAAGCAGGTTTGGGTTGGGTCGACAGTTGAGCGGACGCAGGAGACACATTTTGCGCATATCACTAGCTTCGCTGCCGACAGGTGCAGGCTGCGCCAGCTTGGGAATAGCCGAACCGGGATGCAAAGCCGACATCAGGGCGAGCGCGGCCGCGTTTGCATTGAAATTCGTCCTGCGAGCTTTCGCCAGCTCCGCCCTCGAGGAGAGCCTTATTCAGCGCTCATCGGGCTATGCTCAGCTTTTTCACAATTGAACATTCGCCGCTAGCCGGCTGCACGGTCCACGGCCCTTGGCTACGATCCTTGTTGCACAGCTTCCTGCATGGCTTCGCTCAGCACACAATAGTGCCAATCGTCATCTGCGGGTGTTCGGTTGCCTTGCGCATCGGCTTCGCAACTGGCGGGAATGGCGAGCGCATATTCTTCCAACGGATCGCTGGTGAGATCGTAGAACTGGCAGTTTTCCGCCCCGGTTCCTCCAATGCAGACCAGCTTGTGCGTCTTGTTGCGCACGCCGGCATGCAGAGTGCCCTTGGTCATAAGGTTGACCGTTTCGGTTACCAGCGTGTCGTGCAACGGATCGCGCACCGTATCAGCCTCGCCGAACAGGATCGGGGAAAGCGACACCGAATCGATACTGACCAGCCCTTCGCCCGAGGCATCGGGAACCATCTCCGGCGAGCTTACGCCAGCCAGCCCCAGAATGGTCGAGAACAGGTCAAAGGCATGAACGAACTCGTCGCTGCTCGATCCGGCCGCGACGCCCGGCCCGCGCACCGCCATACCGACGCGCAATCCGCTTTCATAAGCAGTTCCCTTCCCGCGCCCGCTGCGGGTGATGTACATGTTGTCGATGAAATCGAGCCCGGGGCGACCATACATCGGCGTGCCATTGTCCGAGATCACGATGACATAGGTGTTGGGATCGAGGTTATCGACCGCTTCGATCACCTTGCCAATAACCGTATCCATCGAATTGGTCATGGCGCGAGCCATCTGTTCGCCCGTGCAGTTACCGGGATCGGCGGTACCGAAGTGGCCTCCGCAAGCCTCCATCTCGGCGCGTGTGGCTTCGTCAAGCGTATTGGCATCGGGCACGATCATCTGCGTCGGGTCAGAACTGATCGTGGCATGCGCAAGATTGAAGGCGAGCCAGGTGAACCATGGCCGCTCAGGCTGAGCCGTTTCCTGTGCAGTGATCCAGTCGATCGTATCAGCCGCCTTCACGATCGGAGCATAGGTTGTGGCGGGAATGCCCGGCAGCGAGCGCTCGGGCGCCGGGACTGTCAGCCACTCGTCCGGCCCGGTCGTCTCGTCCTGTATCTCGTAGTCGTATGACCAGTAGGTGAGCGGCGCTGCGTGAAGGTTGCCGCGGAAAATGTCGAACCCGGCCTGGAACGGCTTCATGCCCGGATAGTCGACCGGGGCCCCGGGCAGACCCGCCATGTGCCACTTGCCGAACACCCCTGTCGCATAGCCATTGTCTTTCAGCAGGCTGACGAAGGAGGTGTGGTGGGTGGCCAGCGCATCGGCATAGGTGCGCACGTGCATCTTCGGGGTGGAAAGGCCGGTGAGGATGGCCGCGCGGGTTGGCGAACAGAACGGCTCAGCCCAGGCATTGGTGAACACCATCCCCTGGGTAGCAAAGGAGTCCAGCACCGGGGTAGATGCCGGATGCCCGGCGATCTTGCCATAGTCCGGGTGGTCGAGACCTTCCGGCCCATATTGGCGGCTCAGGGATTCGATCAGGCCCGGATACATGCCGGTAGTCAGGTCGAGCCCGACGTCATCGAGAATGATGAGCATTACGTTGGGCACAGCGGCCCCCGGCTCGGCAGCACCAGAAGGATTGCCTGCAGACAACGCTGCTTGCTCCGCCTCGACCGAAGCATCTGCTGTGCGAACCGGCTGGGCCTGAGCAGGCATCGAAACGAGCGCCCCGCCGAGGGCCAACAGCGTCCCTGCCAGCAGCAGAGGTTTGCTGATCTTGGTCATTCTCTCTCCCATGAGCGGTTGGCCGCTCCAAGTTTCATACACATCACGGGTTAAATGGCTCTGGCAAAGGCTGCAAGACCATAACACTCGTTAGAATTGTCGGGGGCTTCTTGACCGGCCACCGTGCAGTGTTCTTGTGCTTACCCTTCACAAACCGAACCGTAGCTCTCCTGCCCGAGACAGTCCGATCAATCCTCCACGCTCAGCAAGTAGAGCTGCCGCGCCGCATCAATTGGCTTGATCTCGCCGTCGCGCTCATAATGCCAGAAGGTCCACCCATTGCAGCTCGGCGCGCCTTGCAGCGTCTTGCCGACGTGGTGGATCGAGCCGCTTTCCTTCTCGCAGACAATCGAGCCATCGGCCCGCACCTGCGCGCTCCAGCGGCGCTTCTTGTCGAACACCTGCGTGCCCGCCGGAAGCAGCCCGGACTCGACCACCGCGCCAAAGGCCACGCGCGGCTGGCTGCGCGCGCTCTGCATCGTGGTGAGCGAACTTTCGTCGAGCGGCAGTTCCTTGGCGATCCGCGCCGTCGCCACCTTGCGGTAAGCCGGTTCGCGCTCGCAGCCGATCCACTCGCGGCCCAGACGCTTCGCCACCGCGCCGGTGGTGCCGGTGCCGAAGAACGGGTCAAGCACGACGTCGCCCTTCTCGGTCGTGGCGAGGAGCACACGGTAAAGCAGGCTTTCGGGCTTCTGCGTCGGGTGCGCCTTGTGGCCGTCGTCGCCCTTCAGCCGCTCGCCGCCCGAGCAGATCGGCAGCACCCAATCGCTGCGCATCTGCAATTCGTCATTCAGCGTCTTCATCGCGCGATAGTTGAAGTGATAGCGCGCCTTTTCACCCTGGCTCGCCCACAGCAGCGTCTCGTGCGCGTTGGTGAAGCGGGTGCCGCGGAAGTTCGGCATCGGGTTCGACTTGCGCCACACGATGTCGTTGAGCAGCCAGAACCCCAGGTCCTGCATGATCGCGCCGACGCGGTAGATATTGTGGTAGGAACCGATCACCCACAGCCCGCCATCGGGCTTGAGAATACGTCTGCACTCGGTCAGCCAAGCCTTGGTGAACGCGTCATAGGCGGCGAAGCTGTCGAACCGGTCCCAATCGTCGGTCACGGCATCGACATGGCTGCCATCGGGGCGGTTAAGATCGCCGCCGAGCTGAAGGTTGTAAGGCGGATCGGCAAAGACCAGGTCGATGCTCGCATCGGGCAGCTTGCGCATCTCGGACACGCAGTCGCCTGCGAGGATCTGCCCCAACGGCAGCTCGACCTTCGGCGCAGTTTTTACCCGTGCCGGGCGCGGTGCCCGGATTTTCGTCAATTCACCCATGAACAATCAGTCCCTCGCTTATCCACAGGCTTGTGAATCGTCGCGACTCGCCCGTCAAGGCGGCGAGCGAGCGGCAAAACCCCAAAATGAGGTGTGCGACTCGGGTGAACGAAAGGGGAATGACACCAGATGTTGAGTCCCGCGAGTCACGCGAGACTCAGCATCGTGGGGTGTGGCCGAGGGGACTCGCGCGGCCACAATCGAACGAAATTTATTTTCGCGCAGGCGTTAGAGCGCGAAAACCAGCCCCGTGTTGGCGGCAAAGGCAGCCAGCAGCAGCACGCCCAGCCCTCGGCCCAGGCGCCGGGCATAGCGGCACAGGCCCAGCACCAGCAGCGCGCTTGCCACCAGCACCGGCCATTCGATGTCGACCAGTTCGAACGGGATCGGCTGCGGAGCGATGGTCATGGTCACGCCGCCGATCAGCAGCAAGTTGAACAGGTTCGAACCGACCACATTGCCAATCGCCAGCTCGCTGCGCCCGCGCAGCGCGGCAGCAGC
Organism: Erythrobacter sp. UBA1916; assembly: GCA_002337385.1. Classification (GTDB taxonomy): domain Bacteria; phylum Pseudomonadota; class Alphaproteobacteria; order Sphingomonadales; family Sphingomonadaceae; genus Alteraurantiacibacter. The sequence goes on along the minus strand of DDFY01000006.1, from coordinate 33,366 downwards.
CGTGGCAGCGAGTTCGGGCAGCGAGGTGCCAATGGCCACGATGGTGAGCCCGATCGCCGTCTGCGAGACACCGGCCATCTGCGCCAGCTCGATCGCGCCGTTGACCAGCAGATCACCGCCGCCAACCAGCGCGGCAAGACCGCCGCCGAACTGCAGCAGCGCCAGCCACCAGACCGGGCTGCCCTCATCATGATCGTCTTCGTCGTCCGTCTCGGGCAGCTGCCGCAACCGCCACACGATATAGACCATCAATGCCGCCAGCAGCGCCATCCCGAGCACGGGCGAAGCCCATTGCGCATAGGTCGCGAGCCAAAGGAACAGCGCTGCCACGAGGCCGATCAGGGCATCACGCTTGCCGACACCGCGCAGCGCGATCGGCGCGATAAGCGCCGCAGCACCAAGGATCAGCAGCGAGTTGGCGATGTTCGAGCCGACGATATTGCCCCAGGCGATTCCCGGCGCGCCGAGCATGGCGGCCTGCACGCTGGCCACCAGTTCCGGCATCGAGGTGGCCGCGCCCACCACCACCAGCCCTGTCACCAGCGGCGAGATTCCCAACATTCGGGAAATGCCCACGGCGCCGCGCACCAGCAGTTCGCCGCCCAGCGCAAGGGCAACAAGGCCGCCAAGAACGGCAAGAATGGAAAGGATCATCTGGTCAGGCTTCCTGCAGGGGCATTTCGAGCTGGGCTACGGGGGCAAAGCTGCGGCGGTGTAACGGACTTGGCCCATGAATGCGCAGCGCTTCGCTGTGTTCCTTCGTGCCATAGCCCTTGTTGCGCTCCCACCCATAGTGCGGATGGGCCTCGGCCGCTTCGCACATGAGCCGGTCGCGGTATTCCTTGGCGAGGATCGAGGCCGCGCCGATGGCCGGCTCGCTGGCATCGCCCCCCACGATGGCACGGGCCGGCCAGCGCCAGCTCTCGGTGCGTCCAGCGGGCGTCAGGTTGCCGTCGATCAGCGCCTCGGCAGGGTCCGCGCCCAGCACCGCGCATAGCCGCTCCATCGCCTGCGCCATGGCGAGCATGGTGGCGGCGAAGATGTTGATCCGGTCGATCGTCGCGGCATCGACCACGCCAATCCCGAAAGCGCAGGTCTGGCGGATGACCGGCTCGAGCTGAGCCCGGCGACGCGCGGTGAGCTTCTTGGAATCGCCCAGCCCCTCAGGAGCAGGCTTGCACAGCACCACGGCAGCCGCCACAACTGGCCCAGCCAGCGGGCCTCGTCCAGCCTCGTCGATGCCGGCAATGCAGCCGGGCGTGGCGAACGGGCGTTCGAAGCCGGATAAGGGAGTGCCGGAAATCATGCGCAAGTCGATCCTTTCCACCCCATTGTTCACCGTGTCACTCGTCCTCGCAAGCTGCGGCGGCCTTGGCGCCGGGGATAGCACGGCGCAGGAACCCGTCCCGCTTTCCGCAGGCGAACCAGTCGCGCTTGAGGATGGCGCCCCCTTCGCCGTCACCAGCCACGGCACCTTTGCCGAGCCCTGGGCGATTGCCGAGGAACCGGGCACCGGCAAGTTCCTGATCACCGAGAAGGCAGGCACGGCCAAGCTCTTCAACCCCGCCGATGGCACCGTGCTGGAGGTGACCAGCGGCCTGCCCGAAGTTGCCTATGGCGGACAAGGCGGCCTTGGCGATGTCGCCTTCGCGCCCGACTATGCCGACAGCGGCACGGTCTACCTCAGCTGGGCCAAGGCGGATGAAGGCGCTGCCCGCCGCGCCGCGCTCGGCCGGGGCAAGCTGGTGTGCGACACCGATAGCTGCGCCATCGAGGGTTTCACACAGATCTGGCAACAGAGCATTCCCATCGAGAGCAACGGCCATTTCAGCCACAAGATCGCCTTCTCGCCCGACGGCCAGCACCTGTTCCTCTCCAGCGGCGACCGCCAGCAGCAAGACCCGGCACAAGACCGCAGCAACAACCTCGGCGCGGTGCTGCGCCTGAACCTCGACGGCACGCCCGCAGCCGGCAACCCCTTCGCCGATGAAGGCAGCCCGACCGACCAGATCTGGACCTACGGCCAGCGCAACATCCTCGGCCTCAAGTTCGATAGTGCAGGCAACCTGTGGGAGCTGGAACACGGGCCCCGAGGCGGCGACGAGCTGAACCTCATCGCCCGAGGCGCGAACTATGGCTGGCCGACACGCTCGAACGGCGTGAATTACAGCGGCGATGACATCCCCGACCACACGGCGGACGACGGCTTCACCAAGCCCGCGCTGTTCTGGACCCCGGTGATCGCTCCGGGCGACATGATCGTCTATTCAGGCGACATGTTTGCAGACTGGCAGGACCAGATCCTGATCGCCAATCTCGGCACCACCAGCATCGCGCGTATCGCACTCGACCCTGCGAACGCCTCCGCCACCGAGGAGGCACGCTATGCTTTCCCCGAGCGGCTGCGCGACATTGTCGAGGCGAGCGACGGGGCCATCTGGGTGATCGAGGATGGCGACAACGGACGGCTGCTGCGCCTCACACCGGCGCCCTGAGACACACAATTCGATTGCAGGCGGCCCCGTGCGACCCTAAGCGCGCGCGTCTTATGGCCGATTCTCTCGCCCCCACCACGCTGGTGCCGCTGAGCGCCGTCGATCCCACGCTGATCGAGCAACTGCTTGATCGCGCGTTCGGGCCCGACCGCCATGAGCGAACGGCCTACAAAGTGCGCGAGGGCACCGACTGGCTCCCTGCGCTGAGCTTCGCGGCCATCGACGAGCAGGACATGCTGGTCGGCTCGATCCAGGTGTTTCCGGTCGCGCTCACCGACGAGGCAGGCCGCCGTCACCCGATGCTTATGGTCGGCCCGGTCGCCGTCGTGCCCGAGCGGCAGAGCGAAGGTTTTGGCACCACGCTGATGATGGCCATGGCCTCCAGCCTCGATCCCGCCGCCGCGCTGCCGCAGGTATTGATCGGCGATGCGCCCTACTATGGCCGCTTCGGCTTCCTCGCCACGCCGACGCAGGGCTGGACCCTGCCCGGGCCTTACGACAAGGCTCGCCTGCTGGTGCGCGCGCCCAATGTGGCCGTACTACCGGAAAAGGGCACGCTGGGGCCTTGGATCGGCTGACGCTCTCTGGCATCGCTGCCCGCACAGCCATGCCATACGAAGCCCCGCCCGACCTTGCCGCCCTCTCGCTTGAGCAGATCGCTCAGGCGGTCGAACAGCGGCGCCTGCCGCCGGTGGAACGCTGGAGCCCGAGCGAGGAAATCGACAGCCTGATGCGGATCGCCGCCGACGGCACCTGGTTTCACAATGATAGCCCGATCAATCGCCCCGCGATGGTGCGCGCCTTTTCCTCGCTGCTGGTGAAGGACGATGGCGGTCAGCACTGGCTGATGACCCCGCAATGCCGGCAAGCGATCGCGGTCGACGATGCGGCCTTTATCGCGGTCGACATGAAGGTGGAGGACGGCGCGCTGGCCTTCCGCCTCAACACCGACGAACTGGTCATCGCCGGGCCGGATCACCCCTTACGCGCAGAGGGCGATCCCGATTGTCCGGCAATCTATCTCGGCGTGCGCCACGGCACCGAGGCACGGCTTGACCGCGCAACGTGGATGCAGCTGGCCGAGCACGCTCTGAACGGAGGCGGCGAGGAACTGACCATCACCAGTGCAGGCGCAACTTTCTCGCTGGTGCCACGATGAGCGCGTTGTTCGACCGCCTCACGCGTGTGTTCGCCGAGAGCCGCGATGTCGGCCTTGCAGGCCTGCGCGATGATAGCGACGTGACAAGCGGAACGCTGCGCCCCGCTGCCGTGCTGATCGCCGTCACCGACCGGCCCGATCCCGGCATTCTGCTCACCCAGCGGCCCGACACCATGGCCAGCCATCCCGGCCAGATCGCCTTCCCTGGCGGCAAGCTCGAAGCGGGCGAGGACGCCGTGGCCGCCGCCTTGCGCGAGGCCGATGAAGAGCTGTCCATCACGCCCAAGGCGGTGCGCGTAATCGGGCAGACGCAGAGTTTCGTCACCGGATCGGGCTTCGAACTGACCCCGGTGCTCGGCGTGGTTCCGCACGACTTGCCGATCCGCCCTGACCCGCGCGAGGTGGCCGGCTGGTTCGAGGTGCCGCTCCGCTTCGCGCTCGACCAGCGCAACCACGTCGCGAAAACGGGCATATTCCGCGGGCTTCAGCGCGACTATACGGAGATCGTGTGGCAGGACTATCGTATCTGGGGGATCACTGCGGGCATTCTCGCGAACCTTTCGCACCGGCTGGCTTGGGAAGATCTGCTCGATGACTGACCTTTCCGGAGCTGACTGGACGCAGCGCGAAGACCTCGCCCGATTGGTCGAGGTGCTGGGCGCGGACAATCTGCGCTGGGTCGGCGGCGCCGTGCGCGACAGTCTGCTCGGGGCTGACGTGCACGACATCGACGCCGCCACCACGCTTCACCCTGAGGCGGTGATGGCCGCGCTCAAGGAGGCGGGGATCAAGGTCATCCCCACCGGGATCGACCATGGCACCGTCACCGCCGTTCTGGCTGGCGGAAACGTCGAGATCACCACCCTGCGCAAGGACGTCGCCACCGACGGCCGCCGCGCCACGGTCGCCTTTGCCGAGGATTGGGCCGAAGACGCAAGCCGCCGCGATTTCACCATCAATGCGCTTTATGCACATCCACTTAGTCTCGAAGTCTCAGACTATTTCGAGGGCCTAGCCGACCTTGCTGCGCGCCGGGTCCGCTTCATCGGCGAGGCGCGCGAGCGGATCGCCGAGGACCACCTGCGCATCCTGCGCTACTACCGCTTCCAGGCGCGCTTCGGGGCCATGCTCGATGGCGAGGCGGAGGAAGCCTGCGCCGATATGGCGGCCACGCTCAAGGGCCTGTCGCGTGAACGGGTGTCAGGCGAACTGCTCGCCATACTCGCCCTGCCCGAGCCGCTGGCGACGGTCGAGCGCATGTTCGCGCGCGGGGTGCTGCCGGTCGTCCTCCCTGAAGCAACGCCCGCAACGATGGCAGAGCTTGCCGCGTTGTGCGCCTTCGAAGCGGATCAGGCCGCGAAGCCCGCGCCGCTGCGTCGTCTGGCCGCGATACTGCCTGCCGAGCCCAAACTGGCCGAGCAAGTCGCCGCGCGGCTACGGTTGTCCACCGCGCAGAAGAAAGCGCTCTCCCGCTTGGCCCGGCGCGGCGGCGACGCGGCATCCCCGCGCGCCCTCGCCTATCGGGAAGGCCCGGCGATGGCACGCGATCTGCTGCTGCTTGCCGGGCAGAGTGCCGAGGCGCTCGATGGCTGGGAGGTGCCGGTCTTCCCCTTGAAGGGCGGCCAGATCGTCGCTCGCGGAGTCGGCGCGGGGCCGGAGGTCGCGCGCATCCTGCAAGCGGTCGAAGCGCGCTGGATCGCGGAAAAATTCCCGTCCGAAAGCCGCGTGACAGCAATTCTCGACGAGGAATTGCGCCAGGGCGCTTGAAATCCGCCGCCGTTCTGGTGCAGGACATGTTCAGAGTGGCGCTGCTAAGTCGCTCGCAAGGGTTCGAGGCCTGCTGTGCCTCACAAGTGTCTGCCGCCTCGCGGTGTGCCACCCTCCATCGTTTTCCGGCCCAGCTCTCCCGCTGTCGGATCTGTTTTCACACCCGGCCCACTTCTCCCGCGGGCTGGATGGAAGAGGAATTTGCATGACCAACAAGCTTACCGCTCTTGCCGCCACTCTCGCTCTCACCTTCGGCGCCGGTGTCGCCAACGCGCAGGAAGTCGGCGCGATCGTGATGGGCAACGACGGCATCCAGATCGGCACCATCGCCGCCAACGACGGCGCCAATGCCGTCGTCGACACTGGCAAGCACAAGGTTCCGCTGGCGATCGACAGCTTTGCCGAGGGTGACAACGGCTACACGCTGAACATCACCAAGACCGAACTCGACGCCATGATGGACGAGGAAGTCGCCCGTCGTGAAGCTGCGCTCGCCGCTGCTCTGGTGGTCGGCGCGGAAGTCGCCACCGCCGATGAAGTGCCGCTCGGCACGATCGACGAGATGAGCGATGTCGGCATCACCATGGTGCAGGACGACCAGCCGCTGACCCTGCCGCGCGAGATGTTCGCGCTCGACACCGATGGCTCGCTGATCGTGCTCGTCACCAAGGCCGACCTCGACGCCGCCATCGCGGCTGCTCAGGCCAGCTAAGCACTAGCTAAATCGCTTCAATCGGCCCGCGTGGACATGCTCCGCGCGGGCCTTTTGTTTGTCAGAAGCGATTGTCCTTGGGAAAACCGTTTGGTGGCAGGCGGCCGGCCGCACCGCGCGCAACCTTCCACATCCCGATCTCGTTTTCGGTGCGGGTGCGCCCACTATCGCCGCCCATCTGCCAGCTCAGCCCATCGGCCAAGGTGAAGGTCGTGGCATCGGACAGCCCGCCATCGCGATAGCGTTGCAAGGTCACGCCTTGCCCGCGCGTCATCACCGGCATCTCTTCGAGGTTGAACACCACAAGCTTGCGGTTCTCGCCCACCACGGCGACATGATCGTGCTCGGCGGCAATCGGGCGCACCACCATCAGTTTGGCATCGCCCTTCAGGTTCACCACCTGCCGCCCTTTGCGCGTTTCAGCCAGCAACTCGTCGGTAACCGCGACAAAGCCCTTGCCGGTATCGGCCGCGAGCAGGATCTGCCGCCCCGGCGCGTGGACAATCATCGCCATGATCTGCGTCGCGGCATCGATGTCGAGCCCGTTGCGCACCGGCTCACCAAAGCCGCGGGCGCCGGGCAACTTGTCCGCGCCGAGCGTGAAGAAGCGCCCGTCACCGCCGCACAGGAGCAGCTTGTCGGTGGTCTGGCAGTGGACCGCAAAGCCCGGGCCATCGCCCTCCTTGTACTTGAAGTCGCCGCAGCCGTCCTCGCCGAGATCGACATGGCCCTTGGCCGCGCGCACCCAGCCCTTCTGGCTCAGGATGACCGTCACCGGCTCCTTCTCGATCATCGCGCTGGGGTCGAATTCCACCGTCGGCGCGGCTTCGGCAATCGTCGTGCGGCGAGCGCCCAGCGCGGTATCCTCGGCATAGTCCTTGCGCAGCGTGCGCAGATCTTTCTTGAGCCGGGTGCGCTGACGGGCCGGGCTTTCGAGCAGCTTTTCCAGCTCCTCTTTCTCGGCCAGCAGCTCGTCCTTCTCTTGCCTAAGCTGCATTTCCTCCAGCTTGCGCAAGCTGCGCAGCCGCATGTTGAGGATCGCCTCGGCCTGCCGGTCGGTGAGGCCAAACTCCTCCATCATTATCGGCTTGGGCTCGTCCTCGGTGCGGATGATCTCGATCACCCTGTCAAGGTTGAGGAAGGCAATGATATAGCCTTCAACCAGCTCCAGCCGGTCAGCGATCTTGCCAAGCCGGTGACGGGTGCGGTTCTGCAATATCTCGATCTGGTGACGCAGCCAGTTTTCGAGCAGCTCCTTCAGCCCCATCACCATCGGCGTGCGGGTTGAATCCAGCACGTTAAGGTTCAGACCGAAGCGCGTTTCGAGGTCGGTCAGCTTGTAGATGCTCTCCTTGAGCATCTCGGGATCGACATTGCGACTGCGCGGCACCAGCACCAGCCGGATGTTCTCGTCGCTCTCGTCGCGCACATCTTCGAGCAGCGGTAGCTTCTTGTCGGCGATCACCTGGGCGATCTGCTCGATCAGCTTACCCTTCGGAACCTGATAAGGGATTTCCGAAATAACAAGCTGATAGCCGCCACCCTTGTGACGTTCTATACCCGCCTCGCGGTCCTCGGCATTGTCCGCCTCGACCGCGTGAAAACGCCCGCGCACACGGAACGAGCCGCGCCCGGTTTCATAGGCTTTCGAGATCGCTTCGGGGCTGTCGACGATCAGGCCGCCGGTGGCGAAGTCCGGCCCCTGCATCAGCTCCATCAGCCGCGCGTGTTCGGCATGCGGGTTGTCGATCAGCTCCAGCGCCGCGTCGATCACCTCAGCGGCGTTGTGGCTAGGAATGTTGGTCGCCATGCCCACCGCGATCCCGCTTGACCCATTGGCCAGCAGGTTGGGGAACAGGCCGGGGAAGATGACCGGCTCTTCCTCCTCGTTGTTGTAGGTCGGCACGAAGTCGACCGTGCCTTCATCCAGCCCCGCCATCAGCTGCAGCGCGGTCTTGGTCAGGCGGCATTCGGTGTAGCGCTGGGCGGCGGCGTTATCGCCGTCGATATTGCCGAAGTTGCCCTGCCCCTCGATCAGCGGATAGCGCAGGGTAAACGGCTGCGCGAGGCGGACCATCGCATCGTACAGCGCGCTGTCGCCGTGAGGGTGATACTTGCCCATCACGTCGCCGACTACGCGGCTCGATTTCTTGTAGGCGCTGTCTGGCCCCAGCTTGAGCCCGCGCATGCCCCACAGGATACGGCGGTGGACCGGCTTCAGCCCATCGCGCAGGTCAGGCAAGCTGCGTGCGGTGATCGTCGACAGGGCATAGACGAGGTAGCGTTCAGACAGCGCGCTATCGAACGGAGCGTCGACGATGGCGTCGAACGGGTCTTTGTCTTCGGTTTCGGCAGGCGACATGCGGTTCAGCCTAGCAGCGGCACGGCTGGCGGGACAGCACGGAACGATGTGCTTTCCCCAAGCGTAAGTGGGGCAGACAGCAAATTATCACGAGAGAACGCATATGACCCAGCCTATTATGATCCTCGCCACCAATGGCTTTGAACAGAGCGAGCTTGAAGGCCCCAAGCAGCGCCTGGAAGAGGCCGGCTATAAAACCACCGTGGTCAGCCCCGAAAGCGGCCAGATCACCGGCTGGGACAACAAGGACTGGGGCCGCCCGGTCGATGTTGATCTCGCGCTCGACAAGGCCAATGCGGGCGACTTCGCCGCGCTGGTGCTGCCGGGCGGACAGATGAACCCCGACATTCTGCGCATGAACAAGGACGCGGTGGCCATGGTCAAGGCCTTCGCCGATGCCGGAAAACCGATCGCCGCGATCTGCCACGGGCCCTGGCTGCTGGCCGAGGCGGGTGTTATCGAGGGCAAGACGGTTACCTCCTGGCCTTCGATCCGCACTGACCTGCGCAATGCGGGCGCGACGGTCGTGGACGAAGAGGCGGCGGTCGATGGCAACTTCATCACCAGCCGCAATCCTAATGATATTCCGGCCTTTTCGAACGCACTCATCAAGGCGCTGGAAAAAGAGGTCGAGCCAGCCTGACCGCGACCCTCTTCCCACTTCCCAAAGGCCTCGCCGATCTTTTCGGCGGGGCTTTTTGATGCGCGCTTGCCAAATGTCCCACTGCATAATTTGCGCAAGGCACCCGGCGAAACCAGCCCCGCTCAGAACCCCTGCGCGTTGTGACTGACCTCGGGAATGCGCACTTCCAGCCCGTCCAACTCATCGGTCAGGAGGATCTGGCAGGAAAGCCGGCTGGTCGCTTGCACGTCGGCGGCAAGGTCGAGCATGTCCTCTTCCTCCTCGCTTGCATCGGGCAGGCGGCCGAACCATTCGCGGGCGATGATCACATGACAGGTCGAGCAGGCCATCTGCCCCTCGCACGTGCCCTCCAGCGGCATTCCGGCGCGCTGTGCGACCTCCAGCAGGCTGTCACCCGTGGCAGCCTCAGCCGCAAGCTTTTCGCCTTCGCGTGTAATAAAGGTGACCTTGATGGCGACTATCCTTGTTGCGACGCAGCAACTATAATCCGTTGGGCGGCCTCTTCAAGCTCGGAAAGCGTCGTGTAACGCCCAAAGCCGAGGCGAATTGACGATTTTGCTTCGGCATCGCTCAATCCGATCGCGCGCAGCACGTGGCTGGACCGGCCCGATCCGCTGGCACAGGCCGATCCGGCCGAGAACATGACATCGCGGCAGTCGCTCATCAGGCGCGCGACATCGAGGCCATCGCGGCGCAAGTTGATATTGCCATGCCAGCGCTGTTCATCGCTGCCGTTCAGCTCCCATCCCGAGAACAGATCGCGGGCGCGCTGCCACAGGCCTTCGACATGGGCCGCATCCTCCGCCATCCGCTCTGACGCAAGCGCTGCGGCCGCTCCGAACCCGGCGCACAACATCGGCGAGAGTGTGCCCGAGCGCAGCCCCTGCTCCTGCCCGCCGCCGGTAGATACGGGGGCAAGGTCGATCCCATCACGCACCCACAGCGCACCGATCCCCTTCGGCCCGTGCAGCTTGTGCGCCGAAACCGCGATCAAGTCGGCCTCTGCGCAGGTGATCTTGCCGAAAGCCTGCACCGCGTCGCACAGGTAGAGCGCGCCTGCGTCCTTGGCGCGCGCATACCAATCGGCGGTCGGCTGGATGGTGCCGATCTCGTTATTGACCTGCATGACCGCGACAAGCCTTGCACCCTCGGGCAGCGCCTGCGCCGGATCGCATAGCCCCTCGCGGGTAACGGCCAGTTCGTGATGATCGCCCAGCACCCGTGCGGTATCGAGCACGGCGGCATGTTCGATGGCCGAGCACGCCACCGGCCCACCAACCCCGCGCATGGCGATGTTGATCGCCTCGGTCGCGCCGCTGGTGAAAATCACCCGCCCGCCCGCCGGAAACAGCGCCGCAACCTGATCACGCGCCACCTCCACTGCAGCGGCAGCCATGCGCCCCATCCGGTGCGGGCTATGCGGATTGCCGAACTGCGCGCTGTCCGGCCCGCCGAGCCACGGCTCCATCGCGGCCCGCGCTTCGGGTGCCAAGGGCGTGGTGGCCTGATAGTCGAGATAGATCATGGACGGCTCGCCGCGCCGCGATGATGACGAAGTTGACACTGCGACAGGCGCCTATTTTGGGCGCTATACCGCAGGAATGCGCCATTTCCCTGCCAACCTGCAAAGTTGACAGTCAGACAGAATTTTTCGGATGTGGCCGTGCGGATCATGCGCCCATTGTGGGGCCTCTGGCGCTTGTAGGAAAGAGGCGAGCACACAATGACGACCTGCGAAAGCCGCCGCGATCCCGCCTATTTGCCTGTTCTGAGCGCGTCGAGGTAAGCCAGCAGATTGGTTATATCGCCATCCTCGAATACGAAGACCGGCATTTGCGTCGTATGGCCAACCTGAATGCCCCGCTCGAACGAGCCTGCAACCACCCATGCCGGCAATCGGTGGGAGGCGACTTCGAGGCTCGGAGCGTCCGGATTGGGAGAGACCCCATCCTCAAGCGCATGGCAGCTGGCGCAATTGTCCTGCGCGAAAGCCCTGCCCTTGGCGGCGCTTTCCGAAAGACCATTCGCCTCGCGATCGGTTACGCAACCCGCAAGGACGAGCGCAGCTGCAACAATGACCACACGCTTGAGCACGATTATCTTCCTTATGTCTATTGGGGCGCTCTAGCGCAGCACAGTTGACCGGCGCAAGCGAACTGAGACGAAAGACGCGCCGGCTGTGAACAGGCGCAATGCACGGCAATGACCAGGTATTAAGTGCATCGGGTGACAGGGAATACTCGGCGAGACGGTAATGGAGAGAAGTCGGGAAAACGGAAATTCGCTGACGGCCGACGCTTCCGCGGATCTGTGCTGCAGCCCCGTGCGGGCTGATTGGATCAGTTGCTGACTATGCCCGGTTTCAACAGCGCTCAGATGCTCACCCGCCGAATACTTCTCTTGGTGGCATAGAGCGCCGCGTCAGCCCTGACGAACAGTTCTTCGGCATCGTAGAAATTGGGATCGGTCGGAAACGCGATGCCGCTGGAAGCGCTGACGGTGAACATGTGCTCCTGCCACAGAATGGGCGCACGCAAGTGGGTCAGGGAGCGATCGACGCGCGCCTCAATTGCCGCTGCTGGCTCATCGTTGCCAAGGATCACCGCGAACTCATCGCCGCCAATCCTCGCGGTCAGCAGTGCGTCCGGAAAGAACGAGGACAACCGCTCTGCGAATACCTTGAGACAGGCATCTCCCGCCAAATGGCCCCACCGGTCGTTGATCCGCTTGAAATCGTTCAGATCGAAAAGAACAAGCGCGCCGAGTGAGGTGACGGCTGAGCGAGAGCGCCCCGCACTAAGGAACCGGCTTTCGTAGATAGCGCGGTTGGCGAGGCCGGTAAGCGCGTCGTTCTCGGCCAGGCGCCGCAGCGCCTCCGAACGCAGCTTTTCCTCGGTCACATCCTGCTTCAACCCATGGAGAATGGGAGCGGAGCCGACAGGACGGACCACCTCCGCGTGGACACGCATCCACCGCATTTCGCCATCCGGACGCTTAACTTGCGCATCGAGCGTGAAGATGCCGCCTTGATCTATCGCTTTGGCGCGGAGCCGTTCCAGCTCATTGCGGGACTTCTCGGTGTAGAAATCAAGCACCTGTCGCCGATCGACAGCGGCCTCGTGTGGTAGCCCGAAAATATCGTAGACACCCGTGGTCCAGCTCAGTGCGCTGTCGGAAAGGTTGCAGTGCCAGGCCCCCACCTTGGCCGAGGCCATGGCACGGTCGAGCAGCGGATCAACCTTGCCAGGCTTGCCCAGCAGGAAGATCGGCGGTGTTTCGGTTTGCGAGCGGCAGGTCAGATCGGCCTGCTGAATGAGCATCGACATGGACCGTCTATGGGACGGCGTGTCTTAAAAGTCCGTGTCCGAGCGCTCGGTAGTGCGCCCTCGACGGCGGCAGGGGTTCGTCGCGGAAAGTCTCCTTTTCGCGCCCCGCCCCGGATAACATCCGGGGTGACGTGTCAGGAGAGGCCCCGCCACGCCTCCACAAAGGCCTCCAGCTCCGCCGCCGTGGTATTCCACCCCAGCGATACGCGGATCGTGCGCCGCGCTACATCATCCTCCACCCCGAAGGCATCGAGCACGCGGCTCTTCTTGAGCGTTCCCGACGAGCACGCACTGCCCGCCGACACGGCAAAGCCCTTCGCGTCGAGCCGGATGAGCAGCGCCTGTGCGCTCATGCTCGGGTGCGTGAGCGGCAAGATATAGTCCACCTGCTCGCCCAGTTCGAGTACATCGCCTGCCAGCTCCGCGCGAAACGCCGCGCGTTTCTCGGCGGACGTCGCCCAGTCGCCCGCCTCCAGCGCGGCGGCCATGCCCATGATCGCTGGCAGGTTCTCGGTCCCCGCGCGATAGCCGCGCTCGTGGCCGCCCATCGGTTCGAGCAGCGCAAAGTCGCGCACCAGCAAAGCGCCAACGCCAATCGGTCCCCCGAACTTGTGCGCCGAAACCACCGCCATATCGACCTGCGGCAAGGCCAGCTTGCCCGCGCTTTGCGAGCAGTCGGACAGCACCAGCGCCCCCGTTTCGCCTAGCACCTCCGCCATGTCCGCCACGGGGTTGATCGTGCCAGTCTCCGGGTTGACGTGCTGGATTGCGAACACCGTCTCACCGTCGAGCGTGATGTCCTCGCTATAGATCGCGGCATCGGGCGCGGCGCGAAACACCGCATCGTGCTCCACTGCGCTCACCACCCGGCGGCTCGCTTTTGCCCGGCCCAGCCCAAGGGCCAGCGCCTCGCTTGCGCCCGAAGTGAAGATCACTTCGCCCGGCCAGCCGAGCGCCGCTTTCACCCGCCCACGGGCCTGCTCCAGCGCCGCTTTCGCCTTGCGTCCCTCGGCGTGAGGGCTGCTGGGATTGGCCCAGATTGCGAAGCCCTCTTCCATCGCGGCGCGCGCCTCGGGGCGCAGCGGCGAGGTTGCGGCGTGGTCCAGATAGATACGGGTCATGCGGAAAGAATTGCGAATAGCGCCATCGTGCCTATATAGCCGCCGACTTCCCCCGCGCCAGTCGCGGTTCCAAAACCAGATAAAGCAGAGCCGATCTACTCATGCCGCACGTGATTTTTCCCGGCCCCGAAGGCCGCCTCGAAGGCCGCTACTCCCCCGCACCGCGCCCGCGCGCGCCGGTGGCGATGATCCTCCACCCGCACAGCCAGGGCGGCGGCACCATGAACGACCGCATCGTCCAGCGTCTGTACAAGACCTTCACCGATCGCGGGTTCGCCACGCTGCGCTTCAACTTCCGCGGCGTCGGCAAGAGCCAGGGCAGCTTCGACAACGGCATCGGCGAACTGTCCGATGCCGCTTCGGCGCTCGACTGGGTGCAGTCGATCCACCCCGAAGCGCAGGTGACCTGGGTTGCTGGTGTCAGCTTCGGCGCGCTGATCGGCATGCAGCTGCTGATGCGCCGCCCCGAGATTCGCGGCTTCATCTCGATTGCGCCGCCCGCCAACATGTACGACTTCTCGTTCCTCGCGCCCTGCCCTGCCTCGGGCATCTTCATTCAGGGCACGGCAGACACCGTGGTGCAGCCAAGCAGCGTGCAGAAGCTGGTCGATAAGCTGCGCACGCAGAAGCACATCACGATCCACCACGAGGAAATCCCCCGCGCCAACCACTTCTTCGAGAACGAGATCGAAGAGCTGATGGGCTCGGTCGACAATTACCTCGACTTCCGGCTCGATCCGTCCTGCCCGATTACCTGATCGGCTGACCGCAGATCGGTGCGCCGGGCGGGAACCTGCCCGGCAACTCTCCCGTAGTGTCACACAGCCCGGCCAATGCCGGTCGGAAAGCCGCGCCTTGTTGTGAGGCTTCCCACCGGCTTATTGTCGTGGTAAGGTGTTATATAATAACATCACAATGGGAGAGTTTGACATGGCTTATGTTGACAGCACATCCGCGCCGGCCGCGCGCGCCAAGGCGATGGTTGGAGTGGGCGCTATCCACGCGATCATGGCGGTTGGCGTCTATACCGGGCTGACCATCTCCGGCGTGATCGAAACGCCTGACAATATCCTCACAGCATGGAACGTCCCCACCCCGGCGCCAACGCTCGAGCCGCCACCGCCGCCCGAACAGAAGGCTGAGCAAACACCCCAGCCGTCGACCTATATGCCGCCGCGCGCGCCCGAACGCAGGGTCGAGCTGCCAACCCAGACGCCGATCGTGGCGCAGCCGCTCGATAATGGTCCGATCATGCCTGCAATCCCGGACACACTGGCAGGAACGGGGATCGGGGATAGCGGGCTTGCCCTTCCCAACCCTACGCCCACTGTCGCCGCTGTCGGCCCAAGGCCGGCGAACAACGCGGCCGGCTGGATCACCACCGATGACTATCCGCGCCGCGATCTCATGCGCGGCAACGAAGGCACGGTCCGCTATCGCCTCGTGGTTGCCAGCAATGGCCGGGTGGAAACCTGCGAAGTGACCCAAGGCTCAGGCCACAGCGGGCTCGATGCCGAGACCTGCCGCCTGCTCAGCCGCCGCGCGCGGTTCGATCCGGCGACGGACACCAGTGGCACCGAGGTGGTCGGCACCTTCTCCGGCGTGGTGACATGGCAGATCCCCTAAGCACCGCGCAGCGCTAGTCTTCGGCGGCGACGTCTCTTAGCGGGACGTCGCCGTCATCGTCTGGGACCACCCAGATCGCCACATTGGCGACCATCACGAAGGCGAGGATGAGCATCAGCAGACCGCGCGGCTTCTCGCCCCGGCGCAGCAGCGTAACACCGCCGCCAATCAGGAAAGCGGCGGCCAGCATCACCACAGAAACGATTACGTCAAACATGGCATGTCCCTAGCCCGGTCACGCGGCGATCGCCAGTTTGACGTGAGACGTTTGACTTGCCCGGTTGCGCCTGTAACCAGATGGCATGAACAGCTTTACCACCCCCGCTCTTACCCGTCGCGCTGCCCTGAAAGGCGCCTCCGGCCTTGCCATCGCCGCAACGCTGCCCGGCTGCGTCACCGCCGCCACCGGCAGCGCCAGCCCCGATGCCACAGCTCTGCTCAACGACGCGGCCTGGCGCCTGCTCGCGCACGAACCTAACCGGGCGACCGAGCTCGGGGTCGATACCGGCGTTCACGCGGCCCTGCGCGGCCAGCTCGAAGACACCACGCCCGCAGGTCAGGCCGCCTATGCCGGCACCCTGGTCGAAGACCTCGCGCGTGTTTCAGCGGTGGACGAAAACGGGCTCGACCCGACCATCCGCACCAGCCTCGAAGTGGTGAAAAGCGCCTATGCCACGGCGATCGAAGGCTTTGCCCAGCCCTATGGCGACGTGGCGGTCGGCTCCTGGCGCAATGCGCCCTATGTCGTGATCCAGAACGTCGGCGGCTATCTCGACCTGCCGCGCAGCCTCGATTCGGACCAGCCGCTGCGCGATGGCTCCGATGTCGGCTACTATATGGAGAAGCTGGCGCAGGTGCCCGCCTCGCTCGGGGGCGAGCTGGAGCGGATCAGCGCGGCGCGCGAAATGGGCCTCGTCCCGCCCGACTTCCTGCTCGACAAGGCGATCGGCCAGATGGAGCAGACCATCGCCGACACCGCCGAGGGCGGCGCCTGGGTCATGCCGCTGGGCCGCTCGGATCTGCCCGAAGCCAAGGCCGCGCTGCCCCATGCGACGCGTCTTGCGCAAACCACCATCGTCCCCGCGCTCACCGCGCAGCTGGAGGAGCTGAAGATCGAGCGCTCGCTTGCCACCTCACAGGCGGGCATGTGGGCACGCCCCGGCGGTCCGGACTACTATCGCTGGGCGCTCAAGGCGAGCACCACCACAGACCTCACGCCCGACGAGGTGCACGAGCTGGGCCACGACACCCTCGCCTCGATCCACGCCAAGATGGACCCGATCCTGCGCTCGCTCGGCTATACCGAGGGCACGCCGGGCCAGCGCATGAAGCAGCTCTCCGAGGACGACCGCTTCAAGTTTGCCGAGGGCGACGAAGGCCGCGCCCAGATCATGGACTTCATTCACGAGCGCATCGACTGGATCCGCGCGCAGATGCCGCGCGCCTTCAGCCGCACCGTGCCCGCCAATCTCGAAGTGCGCCGCCTGCCGCTGGCCGAAGAGCCCGGCGCGCCGACCGCCTATGGCGGCGCGGGCTCGAAGGATGGCAGCATTCCTGGCAAGATGTGGATCAACTTGCTGACCACCGATCTGCACCGCAAATATACCCTGCCCACGCTGGTCCACCACGAGACCATTCCCGGCCACGTGTGGCAGGGCGAATACTCGAACCAGCTGCCGCTGATCCGCTCGATCCTTGCCTTCAATGCCTTCAGCGAAGGCTGGGCGCTTTATGCCGAGCAGCTGGCCGACGAACTGGGCGCCTATGCCGATCACCCGGCCTGGCAGCTCGGCTACCTGCAGGATGCGGCCTTCCGCGCCTGCCGCATGGTGGTCGATACCGGGATGCACGCCAAGCGCTGGAGCCGCGCCGAAGCGCTCACCTTCATCACCGAGCAGACCGGCGACGGGCAGGACGAGATGGCCAGCGAGATCGACCGCTATTGCTCATGGCCGGGGCAGGCCTGCGGCTACATGATCGGCAAGCTGGAAATCCTGCGCCAGCGCGACCGCGCGCGCGAGGCGCTGGGGCCGCGTTACAGCCTCAAGGACTTCGACATGGCGGTGGTGGAAGGCGGCAATGTCCCGCTTGATGTGCTGGCGCAGGACATTGGCCGCTATATTGCGAGCGCCCGCGGCTAGGCGGCGCGCTCGCACAGGGGCGTCAGCCCTTGTTGAACAGGCCCTTGGCCATGCCCATCACGTCGTTGACCGGGTTACCGTCGCCATCACGGTCGAGCAGGCTGGCAAGGCTGCCCGGATCGTTCTGGATCGCAGTGGCGAACTCGGTCAGCGATCCCTCGCCGCCGATCTGGGCAACGATCTGAGACAGCGTGCCGGTGTCGAGCCCGGTCTTGGCCGAGGCCAGTTCGACCGTATCGCCCTGCATCGGATGCGCCTGAGCGAGCGCGGCAATCGCCTTTTCGACCAACCCGGGCGGGATGCCGAGCTTGTCCGCAAGGTTCACCACGTCGTCGGGCGAACCGGCGATGGTCTTCAGGATGGTGTCGAACATGCTCATGGTCAGTCTCCTTGTCGGCTGCTTTGAATTGTGGCCACCAATTGCGCAAAAACAAGGACAACTTTGCAGATCACCGCGTTAAATCTATCGTCTTGAACGATTCACATGCCATCTGCATCGTGCCTCTGT
Source organism: Erythrobacter sp. UBA1916 (assembly GCA_002337385.1). GTDB lineage: Bacteria > Pseudomonadota > Alphaproteobacteria > Sphingomonadales > Sphingomonadaceae > Alteraurantiacibacter. The sequence continues at coordinate 15,506 of DDFY01000006.1, read as the reverse complement.
TCGGGCCGAAGGGGACAAGACAGATATGCGTGCACTGATCGCAGCGCTTTGCTGCATCACACTGATGGCGACGCCGGCACAGGCACGCTGGCGCAAGGCCGAGAGTGAGCACTTCATCATCTATGCCGATGATTCCGCGCGCGATCTCGCACGGTTCGGCAACATGCTGGAGCGATTTCACAAAGCCCTGGAATTCCTCACCGGCAAAACCACCGAGACGCCCAGCCCGTCCAACCGCGTGACGATATATGCCGTCGGTGGAAGCTCGGATATGCAGCGCCTGGCGGGCAGCAGAGAGATTGCAGGCTTCTATTCGGCCCGCGCCGGAGGGTCAGTCGCCTTTGTGCAGGATGCCCACCCAACTACGCGCGAACCGCCTTTCTCGGTGGTCGTGTTGCTGCACGAATATGCGCATTATTTCGCCTCCATCAGCAGCCGGTTCCCGCAGCCACCATGGATGTCGGAAGGGGGTGCGGAATTCTTTGCTTCAGCCCGCTTCCCGTCCGACGGCGGGGTGGAAATCGGCCGCCCGGCGATGCACCGCGCCGGAGACCTGTTCTACGCGGCTGACGTACCGATCCGCGAACTGCTCGACGCCGATCTTTACGCCCAGCGAACCAGCACCCGGCATGACGCTTTCTACGGCCGGGCCTGGCTGCTGTTTCACTACCTGAGCCTATCGAACGAGCGCCCCGGCCAGTTCAGCGCCTACACAACTGCGCTCAGCGAAGGCATGAGCGCTATGGCTGCGGCAGAGCAGGCATTTGGCGATCTCGACCAGCTGGAATCCGACCTCGACGACTACCTGCATCAGCGCCGCATGATGATGCTTACACTGCGCCCGACCATGGTTACGCCCGGAGCGGTTTATGTCAGCGAACTAAGTGATGGTATGGACGAGGTTCTGCCGTTGCAGATTATCTCGAAGCGCGGGGTGTCACACGAAGACGCGTTGGAACTGCTGCCCAAGGTCCGCGCGATCGCAGCCTCCTATCCCGATGATGCCGGTGTCCTTGCCGCGCTGGCCGAAGCCGAGCTGGACGCTGGCAACGATGCCGAGGCTCTCGCCGCGGCAAACCGGGCCATCGCAGCCGATCCCTCAGTGGTGAACGCCTATGTGCAGAAGGGCTATGCGCTGTTCAACCTGGCGGCCGACGCTTCAATGGACGAGCGCGAGGAAGCCTATAGCAAAGCGATGGAGCCGTTCAGCGCGCTTAACGCAAGGGAGCCAGATCACCCGCTGCCGCTGATCTATTATTATCGCTCTCTGCAGAAACGCGGCAAGGAACCGACCGAGCTCGCCCGTCAGGCGCTTGAGCGTGCCAGCGAACTTGCCCCGTTCGACCGCTCGCTTGCGCTTGAGGTGGCGACGATGGTTGCCAGCCAGGGCAAGATCGCCTTGGCCCGCGCGCTGGCAGCCCCGCTCGCCTTCGATCCGCATGGCGGAAAGCTGGGGAAGCTGGCGCAATTCTTCATGAACGCCACGAAGAATGCAGAAGAGGCGGAGCCCTTCAACTGGACCCCGCCCCTGATTATCGATCCGCCCGAGGTGGAACCCGAACCGGCCTAGCCCGCCGGGTGTCCGCCTCGGTTCGCTCTTAGCTGGCTCAGGCCGGCTGCGCAGCGAGCTGCGGCGCGGCCTGCTTCACTGCATCGTCAACATAGGCATCAAACTGCTCGAAGTTGCCGACGAACAGCTTCACCAGGTGCTGCGCCATTTCGTCGTAGGCTTCCTTGTCGGCCCAGGTCGAACGCGGGTCGAGGATCGTCTGGTCGATGCCCAGCTCTTCCAGCGCAGGCACGAACACCGGCACGTCGAAGCCGAAGTTCGGGTCCTTGCGGAATTCCACGTTGTCCATCTTGCCGTCGAGCGCTGCGTTCAGCAGGCCGCGCGTCGCCTTCAGCGGCATGCGGTTGCCAACGCCATACTTGCCGCCAGTCCAGCCGGTGTTGAACAGCCAGCACTGCGCATTGCCCTCGGCGATCCGCTTCTTCAGCAGGTTGCCGTAAATCGACGGGTGACGCGGCATGAAGGCCGCGCCGAAGCAGGTCGAGAAGGTGGCTTCCGGCTCGGTCACGCCGATCTCGGTGCCGGCGACCTTGGCGGTGTAGCCCGAGAGGAAGTGATACATCGCCTGCTCAGGGGTGAGCCGCGCAATCGGAGGCATTACGCCGAAAGCATCAGCGGTCAGCATGACCACGTTCGACGGGACCGGGCCGAGGTTCTTCTCCGAGGTGTTCGGGATGAACTCGATCGGATAGGCACCGCGGGTGTTCTCGGTCTTGCTGGTGTCGGTGAAGTCGATCTCGCGCGTACCCTCGTCCATGGCCACGTTCTCGAGGATCGTGCCGAACATGCGGGTGGTGGCGTAGATTTCCGGCTCGCCCTCGGCCGAAAGGTCGATCACCTTGGCATAGCAGCCGCCTTCGAAGTTGAAGACCGCCGAGTCCGACCAGCCGTGCTCGTCGTCGCCGATCAGCGTGCGGCTGGCATCGGCCGAAAGCGTGGTCTTGCCGGTGCCCGACAGGCCGAAGAAGATCGCCGTCTTGCCATCGGCGCCAATGTTGGCCGAGCAGTGCATCGGCATCACGCCCTGCTCAGGCAGGAGGTAGTTCAGCAGGCCGAACACGCCCTTCTTCATCTCGCCCGAATATTCGGTGTTGCCGATGAGGATCAGCTTCTCGGTGAAGTTGACTGCGATCACGGTGTCCGAGCGGCAGCCGTGGCGTTCCGGATCGGCCTTGAAGCTGGGCAGGTTGATGATCGTATATTCAGGGTCGAAGCTCGACAGCTCATCTTCCGTCGGGCGCACCAGCAGCGTGCGCACGAACAGCGAGTGCCAGGCCATCTGCGTGATGACGCGCACGTTCACGCGATATTCGGGCTGCGAACCGCCGAACAGGTCGGCCACGTAGAGCTCGTCCTTGTCTTCCAGCGCGGCAAGGAAATCGGCCTTGAGGTTGGCGAAGTGTTCCGGGCTCATCGGCTGGTTGATGGCGCCCCAGTTGATCGAATCTTCGGTCGTGGCGTCGCGCACCACGAACTTGTCCTTCACGCTGCGCCCGGTGAAACGCCCCGTCTCGACCACCAGCGGACCATGAGCGGCCAGCTTGCCCTCGCCGCGCGCCAGAGCATGTTCCACCAGCGCCGCAGTGCCCATGTTGGGATAGATTGTGGCCTTGGTCGAAAGGCCCTGCTCGGACAGGGGAACGTTCAGGGGAATTGTCACATGCGTCTCCTCACGCAGATTGTGTCGTGGCGTACTCGGACGGTCGCCGGGCGATTGGCAGGGCGCATAGTCGGACCGCCCCGCAAGGTCAATTTGCTGCACGACAAAGGTGCAGCATGTGACCTGAAATGTTACACGATTGTGTGAAATGGCAACAGCTGCATGATTGAGAAAATGATGCCATCGCGGTAGTCAGCAAGGCTAACGAGGTGATTGCATGAATGAAGCGGCAGACGAACAGCGCGGCGGCGACAGCGGCACGGACCCGGCTTCGGGTGAGCCGCAGCGCGTGATCGCGCTGGTCGACGACGACCGCAATATTCTCACCACGCTCTCGATCGCCTTGCAGGCCGAAGGCTATGCCACGCGCGTCTATTCCGATGGCGAAGCAGCGCTGGGCGCGCTGCTGTCGAACCCGCCTGACCTCGCCGTGTTCGACATCAAGATGCCGCGCATGGACGGGATGGAACTGCTTGAAAAACTGCGCGAACATTCGCCTTTGCCGGTGATCTTCCTCACCAGCAAGGACGAGGAGGAGGACGAAGCGGCAGGCCTTGCCATGGGCGCTGACGACTATATCGCCAAGCCCTTCAGCCAGCGTCTGCTGCTCGCCCGGATCGGTGCGATCCTGCGCCGCGCCGCGCCGCTGGTGCCGGGTGAGGAGCTGCCCGAACCGCCGACCGAGGCCGAAGGCGGCGTCATCACGCGCGGGCGGCTGGCGATGGACCCGGCGCGCCATCAGGTGACCTGGGACGGGCGCGAGGTGAGCCTGACGGTGACCGAATTCCTGATCCTCGAAGAGCTGGCTCGCCGCCCCGGCGTGATAAAAAGTCGAAACCAGCTGATGGACGCAGCCTACCCCGACGACATTTTTGTCGATGACCGCACGGTCGATTCGCACATCAAGCGGTTGCGCCGCAAGTTCCGCTCCGCCGATCCGGAATTCTCCGCCATCGAGACACTCTATGGCGCGGGCTACAGTTTCTCGGATGGCTGAGGAAGACCTGCGCGCCAGTCGGCTCGAACGGCTGGCCTTCCCGCTTGGCGCTTCGCTGACCACGCGCATCCTGGCGGTCAATCTGATCCCGCTGCTGGTGCTGGCGCTAAGCCTGTTCTTCCTCGATTCCTATCGCCGCCAGCTGCTTGACGAACGCTACAAGCTCGCCCGCATCGAAGCGCAGATCACTGCCGAGGCGCTGGCCGGGGCCACGCCCGAACGGCAGGAAGCGCTGCTGGTGCAGATCGGCAAGGAACAGCGCATGCGGTTGCGGATGTACGATGCCAAAGGCACGCTTGTTGCCGATAGCTTCGAACTTGATGCGCCCGCCTTCACCCTGTCCGATCCGGTTGCCGCGCCCTTCACCGACGACCTTGCCCGGTGGACCGACCAGGCGGTGAACTTCGCCGTCGGGGCCGACGCTGCCCCGCCCTATGTCGAGCCCGAAGATCTCGCCGCCGATGCCTGGCCCGAGCTTTCGCGCGTCCGCCAGCAGGGGTTCACCCAGATCGAGCTGCGCCGCGCGCCTGACGGCACCCCGATGATCAATGCTGCCGCGCCGGTCGGGCTCGCCGGTGCCAGCCTGCTCACCACGCGCAACGCGGTCGATATTACTCAGGCCGTGCGCAGCGCGCGCACCAGCCTGATGCTGATCATCTCCGCCGCGCTGCTCGTCTCGATCGTGCTCTCGCTCTACCTCGCCGCCACCATCATCGAACCGCTGCGAAGACTGGTGCGCGCCGCCGTGAAGGTGCGCGCCGGGCGCGAGCGCGAGATCGAGGTGCCACGCATGGACGAACGCGCCGACGAGATCGGCCTGCTCGCCCGCGCCGTGTCCGACATGACCGGCGCGCTGCGCCACCGGATCGACGCGGTCGAGAGCTTTGCCGCCGATGTCGCGCACGAGATCAAGAACCCGCTCGCGTCGCTGCGCAGCGCCATCGAGTCGCTGCCGAGAGTGACCGACGCCGACCTGCGCGCGCAACTCGAAGACGTCGCAGCGCATGACGTGCGCCGAATCGACCGGCTGGTCAGCGAGATTTCGGAAGCCAGCCGGATCGATGCCGAACTGAGCCGCGCCACCTTCGAACTGGTCGACCTCGCCGAACTGTTCGCCAATGTCGTCGCCACCAAGCGCGCGCGCGGCGAAACGCGCGACTGCGTGGTGACGCTTACCAAGGAGGTGGACGATGCCCGCGTGCTGGGCGTGCCGCTGCGACTTGAGCGGGTGGCGGAAAATCTCATCGACAATGCCGTCTCCTTCTCCCCGCCCGGCGGCACCATCACGGTCACCGTCCGCCGCAACGGCAACCGGCTGGCCACGCTGGTGTGCGACGAAGGGCCCGGCATCCCCGAGGCCGAGCGTGAGAAAGTGTTCCGCCGGTTTCATTCCCAGCGCCCCGATCACGAAAACTTCGGCAACCACTCGGGGCTCGGCCTCGCCATCGCCCGCACCATTATCGATGCGCATGACGGCACGCTCTCGGTTGCGGACGAAAGCCCGCTTGGCGGGGCCTGCATGATGTTCGAACTTCCGCCCGCATGAGCATGATCCTCGCCAATGCCAGCTGCGTCGCGATCGACGGGCGCGCGCTCATCATCGAGGGGCAGCCCGGGACCGGCAAGTCCAGCCTGGCGCTGGCGCTGATCGAAACCGGCGCACAGTTGATCGGCGACGATGGGGTGACACTTGATACGAAAGGCGATCGCCTGATCGCCGCGCCACCGCCGCGCATTGCCGGGCTGATCGAAGTGCGCGGCGTCGGCCTGGTGACTTTGCCCACGACAAGCGCCCCCGTTGCCCTTGCAATCGTGCTCACCGAAGACGCGCCTCGGCTGCCCGAAGGACCGTCCGAGGCGAGCTGGTGCGGCATCACCGTTCCCCGGCTGGCGCTCTATCCCGATCCCGCCACCCTGCCCTTGCGGACGCGCTGGGCGCTGCGCCAGCATGGGGCGTCGGTCAATCCGTGCGGTTAGGGTCTTTTCTTTTGCGCTGCAAAAGCGCATTGAGCGCGCCCGATGGTCGCGTCGCAAACTGACGATCCCCAGCGGATCCTGCTGGTCACCGGCATGCTCGGCGCGGGCAAGTCGACCGTTTTGCGTGAGCTGGAGGATCTTGGCTGGGAAGCAATCGATAATTTCCCCGTCCGGCTGCTTGATCGACTGATCGGACCGGACGGCGCCGCCTACCCACTGGCCATTGGCTGTGATTGCCGCACCCGCGGGTTTGTTCCGGCCGACATCATCGAACAGGCCAAGGCCCTCATCGGCGATCCCCGAATCGAACTGACCACGGTGTTCCTCGATTGTGCCGGCGCCGAGCTGGAGCGCCGCTTCAACGAGACCCGCCGCCGCCACTTTCTCGCTGCCGACCTCCCGGTTGCCTCGGGCATCGCTGCCGAGCGCGAACTGCTCGCCCCGCTGCGCCGCTGGGCCGAGATGCTGATCGACACGACCAATTTCACCACCAACGATCTCAAGCTGGCAGTGCGCGAACGCTTTGCGCCCACGGCATCGCAGCAGCTCACCGTGACTGTCTCCAGTTTCGGCTTCTCGCGCGGAATGCCGCCCTCGGCCGATCTGGTGTTCGACATGCGCTTCATTGATAACCCGCACTGGGTCGATGAGCTAAGGCAGCAGACCGGCCTCGATGCAGCCGTGGGCGAACATATCGAGCGCGATCCCACCTTCCCCAGTGCCTTCGCGAAGATCGCCGATCTGGTGACCGAACTGCTTCCCCGCTATGCGGCGCAGGGCAAGACCTATGTGAACATCGCTTTCGGCTGTACCGGCGGCAGACACCGCAGCGTTTACAGCGCGCAGAAGCTGGCCGGGGTCTTGCACGAGGCGGGCTTTTCGCCCACGGTCATCCACCGCAATCTGGGCTCGCGCGCGACCGAGCTTGTCGAAGGCACGCAACATCCGTGATTCTATTGGCAAACCCTATGCAAGTATCCTCGAAGGACCGCACTCCGGCATGATCGGGCTGATCCTCGTAACCCACGGCCAGTTGGCCCGAGAATTCGTCGCCGCGATGGAGCACGTGGTCGGCCAGCAGGCCGCCGTGGTGCCCGTCTGCATCGGCCCGCACGATGACATGGAAGTGCGCCGCAAGGACATCTCCGACGCCATTGCCGAGGTCGACACCGGCAGGGGCGTCATCATCCTCACCGACCTGTTCGGCGGCACCCCTTCGAACCTCGCGATCTCGCTGCTCGATCCGGGCCGCACCGAAGTGATCGCCGGAATCAACCTGCCGATGCTGATCCGCCTCGCCGGCGCACGCAAGGAGCTGTCGCTGCACGATGCGGCAGAGGCCGCGCGCGAAGCCGGACGCAACTACATCACCATCGCCAGCGAATTTCTCGGGCAGCACGCATGACCGGAGACACGACCGAAAGCGTCAGCGCCGAAGTGCTGATCGTGAACAAACGCGGCCTGCACGCCCGCGCCAGCGCCAAGTTCGTCACCTGTGTGTCGGGAATGGAAGGCGCACGGGTCAGCGTTATCAACAAGGAAGGGCAGGAAGCCGCGGGCGGCTCTATCCTCAGCCTGATGATGCTCGGCGCGGCGAAGGGTGACCATGTGACGATCAGCGTTTCCGGCGCCGATCACGAAGCGCGGCTGGCCGAACTGGTCGCCATGGTCGAAGCCGGTTTCGGCGAGGACTGATGCGCCGCGAGATCACCGGTTTTTCCAACCCGACCGTCAAGCTGCTGAAAAGCCTGCGCGACAAGAAACACCGCAAACGCGAAGGCCTGTTCCTTGCCGAGGGGCTGCGCCTGCTCACCGATGCCCGCAGCTGCGGCCGCCTGCCGCAGATGCTGGTGATGGCCCATGCCCGCGATCCGCATCCTTTGCTGCAGGCACTGGAGGCCGATGTGCTCGCCAGCGGCGGCGAAGTTATCACCACCAGTCCCGACATTCTCTCCAAGATCACCGGCAAGGATAACCCGCAGGGCGTGGCCGGCGTGTTCGCGGAATTCGATACCTCGCTTGGCACGCTTGATCGCTCGTCGGCGCAAATCTGGCTGGTGGCGCAGGCGCTGCGCGATCCGGGCAACCTCGGCACGATGCTGCGCACGGGCGATGCCGTGGGGGCTGGAGGGCTGATCCTGATCGACGACTGCGCCGATCCGTTCAGCGTCGAAGCCGTGCGGGCCAGCATGGGCGCCGTGTTCACACAAGGCATTGCTCAGGCGGGCTGGGACGATTTTCTAGGCTGGCTGCGCGCTGGAGATGGCCAGCTGGTCGCCGCATCCCTGCGCGAGGCCGTGCCCTATCGCGGCGCGCCCTATGCCGCGCCTTGCTTCGTGATGGTGGGCAACGAGTCGCGCGGACTGCCCGAGGATTATGAAATGGCCTGCGACCTGCGCGTGACCATGCCGATGCGCGGACACGCCGACAGCCTCAACGCAGCCGTGGCCGCAGCAGTTCTGACCTACGAGGTGCTCGACAGCCTCGGCGGCTAGTCGCCAGCAACCAGGCTGACGATCCGCCACTTGCCATTGCGGCTCGCGGCCAGCAGGCGATAGTCGATCATGCTGCGCAGCCGCGTCTCATCGATATAGCCTTCGACCGTTTTCGACTGGCCTGCCGGTACATCGCTACGGTTCCAGCGCACATGGGCGAAGCCGGAATCCTCGGTGTCGCTGTCGAGCTTTTCGACCACGTCCCAGGAAATGGCCGCAATCACCGGCGCATCTGCCGCCGGAGATACACGCACTGGCACGCCCGTTCCGGTGACGATCATCGCGGAATAGGGATCGTCGCTGATGTCTTGCGCGAAATACCAAGGCACGGTGATCAGCGCATCACCATCGGATGCGCAGCCCAGCGTCATCAACTGATCGAGCTTACCCCACAGCGGCGCGGTATCGCTGGCCAGCATCGTGCGCAGCTGCTCGCTCCCCGCCCCGCCGCCGAAATCGAGCTTCACGTCTTCCGCCGCGAGCGCCACGAAAGCCTCTGTATCACGGGCGGCAACGGCACTGCGAACTTCGGCAAGAAAGGCCGATGCGCCCGCTACCTGCGAACAATCGTCGCGCGGAGCGTAGGGGCCTTCGGGCTGCGGCGTCTCCTCGATCTGGTCGACCGTCTGGGTGACTGCCTGTTCGAGCTGGTCAGCCGGCGTTTCCGTCCGCTTGCACCCTTGCAGCACCATGGCACCTGCTACCAGCAGCAAGCCAACCCGGCGGGCACGTGCAGACCTCATTGCTCGACTTCCTCTCTTCGCTCGTCCGCGCCAATTTGGGCTCCCTCGGGCTCTGGCGCAAGGTCTGCTGCGACATAGCGGGGAACGCCTTCGACAAACGACACATCTTCGATCTCGCGCTTGCCGATCTCGATGCCCTTTTCCTGCATCCGTCGCGCCGAAGTGAGCACGTTGCGTTCGAAGCTGCCGACGAAACTGTTGTAGTTCTTCACCGCCGATTCGAGCCCGCTGCCCATGCGCTTGAGGTGCTGCGAGGCCGTTTCGAGCCGGCTGTATAGCTCGGTCCCGATCCGCCCGATCTCGCGCGCCTCGTTGGCGAGCGCATCCTGCCGCCAGACCTGCGCCACGGTGCGCGCGATGGCAACGAGGTTGGTCGGCGTCGCCAGCAGCACCTTCTTCTCGAAAGCAAAGTCCCACAGCTCCGGATCGGCTTCGAGCGCGGCGGCAACGAAATGCTCGCCCGGCACGAACATCACCACATAGTCGGGCGCATCCTCGAACTGGCTCTGGTAGCTTTTCGCGCCCAGCGTCTGCACGTGGTTGCGCATCGACTGGGCGTGCAGTTTCAACTGGCGCTTGCGTTCCTCGTCATCGTCAGCCTCGAACGCTGCCTGATAGGCATTGAGCGAGACCTTGGCGTCGATCACCAGCTTCTTCTGCCCCGGCACATTGACGATGGCATCGGGCCGCAGCCGTCCGTCCTCCGTATCAATCGACTGTTCGAGCAGGAAATCGGTGTGCTGCGCGAGGCCGCACTGTTCGAGCACGTTCTGCAAGGCCCGCTCGCCCCAGCGCCCGCGCGCCTTGGGCGCATTGGTGAGCGAGTTGCCGAGCCGCTGCGCCTCGCGCCGCACCTCCTCCTGGCTGAGGTGCATCCGATCAAGCAGGCCCTTCAGCTCGCCAAATGCGTTGACCCGCTGCTGTTCCAGCGTGCCGACAGTCTTCTCGTATTTCTCCAGCCTGTCGCTCACCGGCTTAAGCAAGTTGGCGACGGCTTCCTTGTTCTTCGCCTCGGCATCACCCAGCCGCGCGGCGGCATCGGCAATGAACTTCTCCTGCGCCTTGCCGAGCACTTCGCTACCTGCGTTCTGAAACTCACGCAGCATTTCGGACTTCGCCTCTTTCATGAGCGTGATTTGCTTCTCGAAGTTGGCCTCGTTCGCCTCCAGCGTCGCCAGCCTGTGCGAAGCCGCATCGCGTTCAGCGCGCACCTTTTCCAGCTCGCCCGCCAGAGCATCGGCCCGCTCGGCCCGCACCACTGCACCTTCCAGATCGACGACAGCACGGCGGAACTTCTCGTCCAGCTCCTTCGCCGCCGAGGTCGCCGCATCAAGCTCTCCGCGCAGCCGCGCCAGATCGCGCCCCCACATCAGCCAGCCAATCGCCGCCCCCAACAAAAGCGCAACCAGCGCGGCAACAATCGCTTCAAAAGGCATCGATAAACTCGCAAAGATCAGGAACGAAACGCGAACCTAACCGCTCACAACGCCCAATACAAGCAGCCCACCGCGCTCATCCCCCGCTCAGGCGGAAAGCGCCCGCAACACCAGAGTTTCCGCTTGAGCATCGCGCCCAAAAAATCGTATGGGTCACTTACAAATTCAGATTCGCGAAATTTTCGCGCTTACGAAATCCGGCGCACCCGCTGCCGGCCGAACACGGGAAAGGACAGGTTAATGCCCACCGATATCGAAATCGCCCGCCAGGCGACGCTCATTCCGATCACTGAGGTTGCGAAGAACGCCGGCGTGCCCGACGACGCGCTGATCCCCTATGGCAAGTACAAGGCCAAGGTCGACACCGCCACCCTGCCCACCACCAGCAATGGCAAGCTGATCCTCGTCACCGCGATCAACCCGACGCCTGCTGGCGAAGGCAAGACCACCACCTCGGTCGGCCTCAGCGACGCGCTGCACCGCATCGGCAAGAAGACCATGCTGTGCCTGCGTGAGCCGAGCCTCGGCCCGTGCTTCGGCGTGAAGGGCGGCGGCGCTGGCGGCGGCAAGTCGCAGGTTATGCCGATGGACGAGATCAACCTCCACTTCACCGGTGACTTCCACGCCATCACCTCGGCGCACAACCTGCTCTCGGCCATGATCGACAACTCGATCTACTGGGGCAACCCGAACGACATCGACCTGCGCCGCGTCACCTGGCGCCGCGTACTCGACATGAACGACCGCGCGCTGCGCCAGATCGTTGGCCCGCTCGGCGGCGTGTCGAACGGCTTCCCGCGCGAAACCGGCTTCGACATCACCGTGGCCTCGGAAATCATGGCCATCCTGTGCCTCGCGACCGATCTGGCCGACCTCCAGCGCCGCCTGGGCGACATCATCATCGGCTATCGCCGTGATCGCACCCCGGTATTCTGCCGCGACATCAAGGCCGATCCGGCCATGACCGTGCTGCTCAAGGACGCCATCCTGCCGAACCTCGTGCAGACGCTGGAAAACCGTCCGGCCTTCCTTCACGGTGGCCCCTTCGCCAACATCGCGCACGGCTGTAACTCAGTGATCGCCACCAAGACCGCGCTGCGCATGGCCGACTATGTCGTGACCGAAGCCGGCTTCGGTGCCGACCTCGGCGCGGAAAAGTTCATGGACATCAAGTGCCGCATGGCCGACCTCAAGCCCGACGCCATCGTGCTGGTGGCCACGGTCCGCTCGCTCAAGATGAACGGCGGCGTGCCCAAGAACGAGCTGACCGAAGGCGAGAACGTCGATGCGGTCCGCAAGGGTGCGGTGAACCTCAAGCGTCACATCGAGAACGTGAAGAAGTTCGGCATCACCCCGACCATCGCGATCAACCACTTCTACCTCGATACCGACGCCGAAATCGCCGTGATCCAGGAAATGGCCAAGGAATACGGCGCGGACGCCGTGATCTGTAAGCACTGGGCCGAAGGTGGCGCCGGTGCTGAGGAACTGGCCAAGATCGTCGCGACCAAGGCCGATGCCGGTGCGCCCGACTTCGATCAGCTTTACCCCAGCGAAATGCCGCTGGCCGAGAAGATCGAAACCGTCGCCACCGAGATCTACCGTGCAGCAAACGTCGCCATCCCGGCTTCGGTGCGCAAGCAGCTGAAGCAGTGGGAAGACATGGGCTACGGCAACTACCCGGTCTGCATGGCCAAGACGCAGTACTCGTTCTCAACCGACCCGACCGCGCTGGGCGCGCCCGAGGGCCACGAGATCGCCATTCGCGAAGTGCGTCTGTCGGCCGGTGCCGGCTTCGTGGTCGCCATCGCGGGCGACATCATGACCATGCCGGGCCTGCCCAAGGTTCCCTCGGCCGAGAACATCTATCTCGACGAGAACGGCCAGATCGAAGGCCTGTTCTAAGCCTTACGGCCTAGCGCCACACAAAGGGGCCGCTCCAGCGATGGGGCGGCCCTTTTTGTTGGCGCGATTTTCAATTGTCGGACGTTCATGGCAGTGTCAGTAGCCATAGGGCAGCATTGTGCCTGCCACTTGAAAAGGAATCGACAAAGATGTTCCGCAAAGTCCTGTTCACCCTCACCATCGGCTCCTGCGCGCTTGCGCTTACCGCTTGCAACACGGTGCGCGGCGTTGGTCAGGATATCGAGTCGGTCGCCACCACCACCGAAGAAGCGATCAACTGATCGACCGGGCTGGCCCCGGCTCGCTGGAAACAGTCCGCCGGAACCAGCTCGCCCTTCCATGCGTCAGTCCACTGAAGGAGACTGACGCATGTCAATCAAGGAAATGATCCGCGAGCACCCACAGGTGGGTGCCGACTACAACGAAGACCTCGCTGAGGCGGTGAAGCACGCGATGTATTGCGCTGCGATCTGCAACTCGTGCGCCGATGCCTGCAATGCCGAGCCGATGGATATGTCCGCGTGCATCCGCAAATGCATGGATTGCGCCGATATCTGCCAGGCGGTGAGCCGCGTCGCCGCCCGCCGCACGCACGGCAATACGGCGGTGATCAAGTCGCTGCTGGAAGCCTGCATCATCGCCTGCAAGATCTGCGCTGAAGAATGCGCGAAGCACGACAACGCTCATTGCCGCCGGTGCGAAAAGATGTGCCGCGAGTGCTTCGAGGATTGGCTGAAAGCCCTCGATGGCCTGCGCGAAGAAGCCGTGTCCTGAGCTATTCGAAAGAAATCGCTGAGGCTTTTGGGCAAGTCGTGCTAAAGCGGCGCTGCTGACGTCGATATTTGCGACGGACTTCGGTATTTGACGATCCGCCGCCGGCGATAGCCAGCTGCGACGGCCAGACGACGACTTCCTTTCATCACACGATTTGACGCACGAACCGGGTCGGCAATTTCGTCGTCCCGCATTCTGGTATACCTTGAAAGGAACCGCTCATGGCCAAGACTGGCACCGTAAAATTTTTCAACACCGACAAGGGCTATGGCTTCAT
>DDFY01000006.1:393-1474 GCA_002337385.1 Erythrobacter sp. UBA1916 | reverse complement strand
GTCGCCTGGCGACCGCGGGATTGATACCTCCAGCCTAAGCGAGACATCCGATGAGCCAGACCTTTGCCTTTTACGATGCTCGTGCCGCCGAAGCTGCTGCTGAGGCAGACAAAGCAACGCTGGACAACGTGCGCGAACGCGCCTTGCGCGCGGCGAAGACATGGCGCGGACTGGCCGACCAGGCGCAGCGGGTCGAGAAAGACCGGCGCAAGGCCGAGACCGAGCGCGCAGACCGCCGAGAGCGCGAGCGCGAAGAAGCCCTCGTCGCCGAACAGTCTGCTGCCTGCAGCGAGAACTAAGCTTTCCCTGCAGCCTGCAAATATCCGGTTGGCCAAGGCCTATCTGTGGATTGAGTCCCAGTGCTCCGCGATCTTGCCGTTCTCGACCCGAAAGGTGTCATACCACCAGACCGGCACCAGCGTGTCCGGATCATCGCGGCTGGGCAATTCGCGCTGGTGCATCAGCTGCACCAGATCGCCCTCGGCCAGCACGAATTCAAATTCGGTTAGCGGATAGGTCCCCGGCTCCAGCGGCTCGGCCCCCGGTCGCGATGTCTTGAGATAGTCGAGCAAGCCGTCCAGCCCGCTTTCTATGCCAGGCGAATGCTGGATGTAATCCTGGGCGATATAGTCGCTCGCCACATCGAAGTTCTGCCCATCAAGCACCTCATGCCACATATCGAGCACGATTTTCTTGTTGGCTTCGAGCTGCGCCTGTTCGTCCGCCGCAAGGCTCGCAGCCTCTTCCTCATCGCCAGACTGTGCACAGCCTGCCAGCAATAGCATCGGCACAAGGGCGATTGCCAAGGTGGTTTTCATGGACATCAGTCCTCTCCCGAATCGTCTCTTTGACCGGGATCCTAACATCGATCATGATTGTGGCGAGACGCGACTGCGATGCGTTGGATGCTCAGTTTGCCCGATGATGATCTTCGCGAGGCAAACGTCAATCCTACCCGCCCGCATGGGAACGAGCAGAACCGAACCACCAGCAAATGCGTTGTGGAAACGCCTCTTCCAGGCAACCCTGAAAGATCAGGCCGCCTTGCGCGCCTTTTCCAGCTTCTTGAGCGCCATGTTGC
>DDFY01000006.1:0-211 GCA_002337385.1 Erythrobacter sp. UBA1916 | reverse complement strand
GGTCCATCTCGTGCTGGATGCAGACCGCCATCAGGCCGTCCATCGGCTCTTCATGCAGATTGCCTTCCAGATCATGCCAGCGCACGCGGCAGGTCTTCGGGCGGTCCACATCGGCATAGATGTCGGGCACCGAGAGGCAGCCCTCCTGATAGGTCCCCTGCTCTTCCGCCGGATCGAGAATCTCCGGATTGATGAAGACGCGCGGTTCCTT
>DDFY01000007.1:34677-35451 GCA_002337385.1 Erythrobacter sp. UBA1916 | reverse complement strand
CGCGCTCGCGACAACCGGATGGATGCCGTCTTCCCCCAGATGCGGCGTGTGCATCATGGCGGTCAATGTCGCCTCGATCGATCGGCGCGGATCGGAGAGGAAGTTCGCCACCCCGGCGAGCGTCTTGTCAGGCTCGGCATAAAGCACATGCAGAATGGCCCCGACGAGAAGCGCATGGCTGGTCTTTTCCCAATGGTTGCGCCGTTCGAGCGAGCCTTCCGGGTCGACCAGCACGTCGGCAATGTTCTGGACGTCGCGCACCTCGTTGATGCCGCGCCGCACTTCCATCAGCGGATTATAGGCTGCCGACGCTTCATTGGTCGGATCGAACAGAAGCGTGCGGCTGAAGCTGGACCGGAAACCAGCGGTCAGCTCCCAGTTCTCGCCCTTGATGTCATGGACGATCGCCGAGTGCGGCCAGGTCAGCAGCGTCGGCACGACAAGGCCGACCCCCTTGCCGCTGCGCGTCGGTGCGAAACAGAGTACATGTTCTGGCCCGTCGTGGCGAAGATAGAGATTGGCGTGTTGGCCGATAATGACGCCCTTGCCCGCCAGAAGGCCAGCGCGCGCGATTTCGGAACGGGTCGCCCAGCGCGCCGAGCCATAGGTCGCGCTGTTCCTGATTTCTCGGGCGCGCCAGACCGACATGCCGATCGCGACCACGACCGACACGAGACCGCCCGATGCAGCAATCATTCCGCCGGTTTCGAAGATGCGCGGCGCATAGGCTTCGTAGCTGAACCACCACCAGAAGATGGCATAAGGCGGATAGAC
>DDFY01000007.1:26095-34453 GCA_002337385.1 Erythrobacter sp. UBA1916 | reverse complement strand
AAGACGACGAGTATCTGACCCCACAATATCCGGGTTGCCGACAAGGCTGTCTCCTTTCGTGAAAGGCAGCACGGCGGCTTTGCATCGCATATTCAAGTCAGAAGCTGCGTGATCGCAGGCTGGCGTAGCGAAAGCGGGAAGCGGCTAGATTGCTTCCCAATCAAAGGCAGGATTGCCGGACCAGGTCAGGCGATACATCGCCCCTTGCGCGACCGATTGCACGACATTGGGCCACAAGGCCGCGATGCAGGTTCCGCCCGCATGGCGGACCGAAGAATAGATAATCCCGTTATGGCCGGCGGCGCGCGCCTGCGCCGCTAGAGCATTGCCGACCGGATAGCCTTTCGTCTTGTCCGGATCGAGTGCGGGGTGATCAGGCACGCCGCGCAGATCGATAAAGACCCCCGCCATGCTGGCGATCATCTCGCCATATTCGACAACGGCATCGAAATCGTCGGCATCGGCGAGCGCCTGCGTCAGGTGATGACCGACCTCGGCGATGCAGGTCTCGACATCGAGCGCGGCATACCATGCGCCGCGGTTCGCGGGGTTGAAGCGATTGGGCTCGCGCGGCTTGGCATAGGCGAAGCTCGCATTGATAAATCTGGCATGCGGCACGCCGTGAACCAGCTCGTCGGCTGTCAGCCCGCCAAGCCCGCGCTCTTCGGCGATCAGGCGCGAACTCGTCGCCCCCTCGATTTCAGCGAGCAGCGCAAGCTCTTCACCATTGTCGGCTAGCGGAGCCATGACCGCTTCGCGCAAACGCGCGCTGGAAACGAGCCGGACCGTCCGCTCGAAGGCTTCGCGGATCTGCGGCGGCTCGCCCTGCTCCTCAGAGCCCGCCACGAAGCGCGTCGATATATTGCCTAGTCTCTAACATGCGCGGAATACCGCCTTCGATCATTGCCTGGATGGGCGAGCGGCGATCGAAGACCGGAGCCCTGTTTTCGAGTTTCGGCCAGCGGTCGGCCATGTCGTTGGCAAACAGCAGGTGCAGCCCCTTGAACAGGCCGATCAGCGCCGACGCGCGGGTCAACTGGTCCTGACCGAGCGAGCCCTCCCATGTTCCGGCTTTCATCCGGTCCCAGGTGCTTTCGGACACGCCGAGCAGTGCAGCACCGTCGGCGTTGCTCGCACCCCAAGCCTCGATGAGCCGCAGCACGGCTTTTACCGCAGCGCTGGTGAGGCGGCTGCGATCACCGTCGCTTGCAAAGGTCTGAAGCCCCGGGGGAGCTTCGGCATGTTGAATCGCTGCACTTACCATATCGCATCTCCTGATGCGTTTATAAGCATCATATGGTGCGTTTGTCAAGATTTCCGTTTAGATGCCGGTGCTCATCAAACCGCCGGCCCGCGCGAGCGCGCAAAGTTCCAATCGACACCGCCGCGTGCATTAACCTTGCCAGCGACTTCTTTTCCAAGATGCCGCTCGAGGTCTTGCCTCCAGGGCACGAGCTGGAAACCCACTCCGTCATCGATCATGGCGAAGCGACCCGACGCCAGCGAAATGCGCTCGCGGTAGATGCCGGAAATGTGATCGCCTTCCGTTACCGGATTTGCCAGACGACCATGACGCGCAGCCAGCGCTTTACCTGCCGCGTCCAGTTCCTGCTTGCGGAGCGTTCCGAGAAGGTTGCGCACCAAGGTCACGCTCCTACCATGTCGCTTCGCAAGACTTTGATCGACGAGCCAGTCACGGCGCTCGTCAAGAGCCTTCCGGACTTCATTGCCGAAGCCGCCTCCCAGCGACGCGGCTCGTGCCGACAGCAGCTGCCGGTCGAGCCAGGTCGCCCCGCGCGCGTCAATCTGCCGCTCGAGCGGCAGGTCCGAGCGCACCAGCAGGCTTTCGCGCCGCCGCCCCTTGCGGTCGGTCCATTCGCTTGTCTCGACGATCGCGCCGGGTGCTGCATCGCTCGTCTGGTCAAGATCGGGGAAGCGAAGATAGTGGGCGCGACCGTCCACTCCTTCGACGATCGCATAAGCCTCGCCTGTCAGCTCGTTATGGAGACCGCGCTCGACCAACCTGCCGATGACTCGGCGGTTCTCGTCTTCTCCATGCAGCGCTAAGGATGCAAGGGCGCCTTGTGCGCCGCGTCCACTCATCGCCTTGTGCAAGGTCTTGATGATGTCGCCGCGCTCGCCAAGCGCGCGCAAGGTCGGTTCGAGATCTGCGGCCAAGGTCCAGCGCGCCGCCCCGATCCGCTCGGCCAATCCCATGCGTTCGAGCGTTCGTGCGCGGCCGATAAGGAATGCGCGGTTGCTGCGCCGTGTCGCATCGACTTCGGGGGACAAATCGACCACGCCGAGATCGTCGCGTTGCTTTTGCAGCCGGCGGTCGAGTGAGGTCCAGCGCTCGGCATCGACCTCGCGGCGAAGCGCTAGCTGAATATCGCGCTCGCTGCGCGGCCCGAGTTCGATAGTGACGCGCTCCTGGGCACGGGCCCGCATGCCTTCGCTGATATAAGAGCGATCAATCACCAGGTCCCTGCCATCCGAGGCAACGCCGCGGACCAGAACATGGACATGCGGGTTGTCGGTATTCCAGTGATCGACCGCCACCCAGTCGAGGCTGGTGTCGAGGTCGCTCGCCATATCTTCAAGGAGCTCGCGCGTGAAAGCGCAAAGGTCAGCCATCTCGCTCGCGTCTTCCGGCGACACGATGAAGCGGAAGTGATGCCGGTCGTCTCCGCAGCGCGCGGCGAAGGCATCGCCATCGACCTCATCCGACGAGGCATCGAACATCTGGGCATCCGATCCGTCACGGGTGACGCCGTCGCGTTCGAGATAGGCGATGTGGCGAGCGAGCGGTGCAGAGCGGAAGCGGCTGCCGCCATGACGAACGACGCGCGCCTTGATGATGACCCGCCGCTGGAAAGCATGGGGGCGGCCTCGGAACGCAGCCCTTTTGCCGCGTCCCAGATGTCCGGTTCCGCCGCCAGCCCGGCCTCGCGTGAGCGGTGTATAGCCTGACCGGCGCGAAACCTGCAGCACGCGTCCGACCAGCGAACCGGCCTTGCGATAGGCGCGCGCATCGCTGTCTCGCGACCGACCCGGCCTGATGTTGATTTCATCGTCAGCCATAGACAGGAAAATCGGCAGACGGCGCTTTCAGCATTGAAAAGCCTAAGGATTTCGGTCCAAGCGCCTGCAGGCGCACAGCAGAGATGGCGCATAATCTCCCGCAAAACCAACCACCTGCACCCCGACCGACGGCGGTGCTTTTATCTCGCCATCCCTCCTTTCTTTTGATGCGTAAGTCTCCGCTTATACGCCCGGTTTCGCCTGGAAACGCATGCCTGCGCGAAGGTGCGAGGCTCGCTTTCATTGGGAGGAGACCGTCGAAGCAGGCGCGAATAGATCGTGCGCGGGCTGTTCCGGACGCGCGAAGGGGTTCGCTGCGGGACCGGGCATAGCCACCTCGTCCAACTCTTCTCGCCCAGCGCGGGGCGCCTGCAAGACGCCAGCCGGAGCATTCCCGGCTTGTAAAGGCACCGCCGCAAACATGCGCTCGGACTGCAACAGCGGCGCAATCCGGGCGACATAGAGGCGTGTTTCGAGTGGCAGCGAACGCCGTCCGGCAAGCCAATCTTCGTAGCGTCCCGGACCCGCATTGTATGCAGCGAGGAAACCTTGCGCGCCGTAGCGATCATACATTTCGCGCAGGTAAGACGTGCCGGCCAGAATGTTATCGCGCGGGTCGAACGGGTCTTGCCCGAGCGAGAACCGGGCGCGCTGCCGCGACCAGGTTCCGGGCATGAGCTGCATGAGACCCATCGCTCCTGCTCTGGAAACCGCCCGCACCCGGCCCGCACTTTCGGCGCGGATCACCGCGTAGATCCAGTGCTCGGGAATGCCGAATTGCTGCGATGCTTCGCTGACATGCGCGGCAATCTCGACGCTCTGCGAAGCTCGGACAAACTGCTCCGATTGCGCAAAAGCCTGCGCCGGATTCGCCGCCAGCATGGCGGCCAGGATCCCCGGCAGAAGATGCGGGCGGAGCACAAAATCAGTCCTTCGCCGGGCGGCGCGCGCCGCGCGACCATATCAGGACATGGCTCTGGTCGTCAGAACTGAACAGATTGGCGCGCAGGGGCCCCGCCAACGCAGGATCGTCGATGAGGAGCGTAACAAAGCTGCCTGCCTTGTCACCAACATGCTTCCAGCCTGCGCCCACTTCGTAGGTTTCCTCGCCCTCGCCTGCCATAATGCGATAATCCGGGGTGTTCTCGGTGTCGCCGGGGTCGGCGGCCACGAGGGTCAGCGGTCTATCGATAGTCAGGGTTTTCAGCCGCCCCTCGAAGCCGTCGGGCGTAGCTGTAAAAGTGCCGATACAGGTCATTGTGCGTCTCCTTCAGTGACGTTAGGGATGGGAAAGTCGGCGAGCGAGGCAAGCAGGACATAGTCTCCGTCGCCCGCTTCATCGGTCCAGACGGGCCGCGCCCGCCCGATGACATCGGCGCGTGCGACAGGCCCGAAATAACGCCCGTCAAAGCTGCCGGGCGCGCGCCTGTTCATTACGAACAGTTCATTCGCAGCGATCATCCGGCACCCTTCCCAGACAGGCAGTTCGCGTCCAAGGCTGTCGAGCCGGCGCGCCGCTCCCGCAGCCGTCCCGTTGATTGTGACCAGAAGGTCGTGCCGGCAGACCGTATCCCCGCCAAGCGCCGCAACCTCCTTGATGAGCGGGACGCCCGCGGGAAGATAACCGCGCGAGGCGAGGTATCGCTTCAGCCTGGATGCAGGTTCGATCGCGACGCGGTCGCCTATCTGAATACCAGTCTTTCCGCCGATAGAGTACAGTCCAACCGGCACGCTGGCAGTCGCGTTCCAGACGAAAAGTCGCGAGAGCGGGAATGCGGTGCTGGCCAGTGTCGCTGCCGCGACCATGCCTGCCAGAAAGGCGGTGCGCCGTCTCATGATTGCAGCTTTCGCCGCCGCAGCCAGTCGCGATGGCGCGCAGGGGAATAAGGTCGCGCCTGCATGCCCGCTGCCAGCCTGTTGTGGACATGACGCCAGTGGTCCGGAGCCACATCGCAGGAATCGATGCCATCATCCTCGATCGCATCGATCAGTGCAAAGGCCTGGCGGACTTTGGGCCAGCCTCTCACCGACAACAGGATTTGCGCGCCGGGATCGACCTGCGGCGTTGTGGTGAGTGGGTCGCCGATGCCGACGGCGCGGGCAATCGTGAGAGCCGAGCGGACGGTCCCGTAATCGTTGGATGCCCACCGTACCAAGGCAAAGACCTGTCCCGGAGCATAGCTTTCGATACGCGTCCGGCGGTCAAGGATGCGCGCTGCAACGGGCTTGCCGAACCGAAGCCAGTCTTCCTGCACGCCGCCGCGCCACACCAGTGTGACATGCGTGAGCGGCGGATCACCGGTACCTGCGTCGACCCTTTCTGCGGGCGGAAGCGAAGCGCGCGCTGCGCTTTTGCACAGGCGTGGCTGTGTTAGCAGGAATCTGGAAGATTCCTTGTTAGCATTGTTAAGGGCTTCGCAAGCGCTGCGTTTCCGGCGAGTCGCGCAGGCTTTCGGTTCCTGATAGTCCGAGCATCGGGTTCCCGATCGTCCGAACGTTATGGTTCCTGATAGTCCGAACATCACACGCCCTTTTCCACAAGGGGCAGACCGATGCGGCGCCGCGCAGCTGTAAAGGGATCGACAGGCGTCGCGACGAACAGGAGACGCTCGCGACCGTACTGGTGCTCAAGTGCGAGACTGTAGCCCGGGAGAGACTGGCGGCGGACGATGGTCCGCACTTCGAAAGCGAAGCGCTTCAATGGCGACAGCGCGCCCGACTTCAAATGAAGGTGCGAAATGTCGAAACTCCATCCGCCCTTCTGCTTCCCGCCATGCTTGCGTACGATACGATAGAGCCAGCGCTCGAGACCGCCGGTAAGCGCGAAATAGGCCGGGTCGATGGTCAGGACGAGCGCACGGTCGAGCACGCCCTCGTAGAGCCAGTCTGGCACGATCATTTCGATACCGAGTGCGCGCCCCTTGTCATCGAGCCGTTCGCGCCATTCGTTGATCCAGGAAAATCGTCTCCGCCGCCGCGCCCCGGCCTGCCGGATCGAGGTGGCGATGCTGGTCGACTGCAAGCGATCGAGCGCGGCCTTCAGGCGCTCGTAGCCTGCTTTTCCGGTTCCGCGCCGGGTGAAGGTCAAGATTTCATGGGGCGTCGCAGCGATCAGGCGCGAGGTGGCTTTGCCGGCATCGCGCGCCTCGACGATCTGGCTGGCTACCCAGATCAGCACATCGGCATCCCAGATCGTGGCCATTCCATGCTCGGCGGTCGCTTCGACCAGAATGGCGACCTCGCCCATACGAAAGTCGATCGGCTGCACCCGCTTCGTCTTGGCGAGGCTGAAGAAAGGCCAGGCCATCAGGTCCTGGGCATCGCGCGCAGCGATGTCGCTGCCCGCGCCGACGAACAGGTCGAGCTGTCCGGCCTCGCCGTCCGATGTCCTCAAGGAGCGCATCATACCGCCTCAGCGCCGGACCGGACCGGTGTAGCCGTCGATCCGCTTGGCAGGATGGACAACGCCCTTGCCCGGATCGCTGGTCGAACGGCGCAGGCCCTGCTCGGCCCAGGCGTCGAGATCTTCGGGCCGGTAAACGATGCGGCCGCCGAGCTTGTGGTATACCGGCCCTGTTCCATAGCATCTGTGCTTCTCGAGCGTGCGCGGCGAAAGCCCCAGATGCACCGCGGCATCGGGGGTGCGCAGGTAACGGGGGCGGACCGGATCGGGGACGGCGGGCATTGTATGAGCTCCACGAGGCTTGGGTGGCTGCGGCTAACTGCCGCTGATTGCGGAGGGTGATGGCGCATGCCTTGGCGATGGGGGGAGCGACACAATGGTGCGTTCGGATTTGTCGCCCCTACCGATCATGAGCGCGGCAGGATCGAGGAAGGGCGGCATCCGTGCAGGGCCCGACGCTATTGCGCCGCCCGGCAGGCTTTCGGCCGGATCGCCGAAAGCCCAGAGCAAGGAACCGCACCTGCGATAGAGGCAGCGGCCAAGGGCCTGTGGGAAGCAAGGCAAGCGGGGCCTGTCGCGGCCGTAGCTTCCCGCTCGCCCGACCCGCTGCCGGGTCGCAAGTGCATGCGGGGCCCCAAAACACGTAACGCCGCACCCTCAGGAGCGCATCGCCAGATGCGCGGGACAGAATGCGTCCCCAGCCCCGCTCCATTTATCCCGATCGCCAGTTGGCCAAGCCGATGTTTGGAGAACCGCCGATTGCT
Source organism: Erythrobacter sp. UBA1916 (assembly GCA_002337385.1). Classification (GTDB taxonomy): domain Bacteria; phylum Pseudomonadota; class Alphaproteobacteria; order Sphingomonadales; family Sphingomonadaceae; genus Alteraurantiacibacter. The sequence continues at coordinate 27,205 of DDFY01000007.1, read as the reverse complement.
GCTGGATCGAAACTTGACCCTGTAGTTCAGCCCATAAGAGGCACGAAAAAAGGGCAGGAACCGCTGCCGGTCCCTGCCCTGCCGAATGCCTCAGAATTCGTCGAGCATTCCGCCATGGACGGTATGAACGACCCGCATCGCAAGATGCGGGGGCAGCGCGTTGTAGTCCCCTTCGTCGACCGCGCGGTATCCAAGCTCGTCATCCTCGATGACATGCTGGTCGAAGAAGCTGTGCAAGGCCCGTTGTTCGGCGGTCGCCAGAGCCTCGAAATAGTTGCGCGAGGGCAGTGTCCATGTTGTGAAATAGGTCATGATAATCCTCCTGAAATCTGTCGCGAGACGACAGGAGGTCGGCGGATGGGCCTGGGCAGGCCGGGTCACAGGATCGCCCACACGGGCGACCGCGAAGCGGCGCAGGGGGTGACGATTTTGTCCGGTGCCGGATGCAATCCGGTGGCGGGCAAAATGGTGGGGCCCCTGTCGTCCTTGATGCGGGCGGCGCAGGACCATCATGCTGGAAGTGCGGTAAAGCCAGGCCAATCCAGTACACCACAAACGACGGCTTCGAATGAGCGCTGCCAGCATGGATCTGGCCATCTGGGCAAAGCCTGTCTGACCCAGGGAGAACAGATCGAGCGAAAGGACAGGTGAACAGCAAAAAGGCCCTGCCGTTTCCGGCAGAGCCTCTTCGTAAGGGGACGACCGGGATCGATGTCAGTCGATCTCGGGAGCGTCGGTGTTGTCGTTGTCGTCACCCGAGCCATTGCCGCGGGAGAGGAAGTCGACCTTGTCGGCGAGGATCTCGGTGCCGTAGCGCGTGACCCCGTCCTTGTCCTCCCACTGGGTGTAGTGGATGCGGCCCTGGACGCTGACCAGCTGGCCCTTTGAGCAGTACTGACCGACGGTCTTGGCGAGGCCGTTGAAGCAGGTCACACGGTGGAACTCGCTTTCCTTGGCGGTGTAGCCGTTATCGTCCTTGTAGGTCTTGCCGTCCTTGTCGCGTGCGGGGCGATCGGTGACGACGGTGATCCCGGTGACATTGGTGCCGCCCTTGGTCTCGCGAGTTTCCGGATCGCGGGCGATGCGGCCGGTGAGGATTGCGATATTGGT
>DDFY01000007.1:19516-25954 GCA_002337385.1 Erythrobacter sp. UBA1916 | reverse complement strand
CGGGCAGGCGCGCGAAGCGCGACCACACGGCCGGAAAGGAACGGGTTGCTGTCCTCAGCTGACCTGGTTCAGGACTGTTCGCGACAAAAGCCGGATGGGTATCGGGTGCGGGTCTGAAGGTGCCAAGACCCTGCTGCAATCAGCTTACCCCATCGCCTTCCGATGCCGCCAGGAGATCCATGAAGTTGCGGGCTGCTTCCCGGTCTTCCTCATTCTCGAAGGCCACGTCGAGGTCAGGGGCAGACCCGAGCAGGTAGAGCATGGCCCACAAGGCAAAGCGCTTGCCCCGGTCCTGCTCGAGACCGAGATCGACCTGGCACCGCTCGATCCCCGATGCCAATGTCTCTGCGCCAACCATTCCGAGATCGGCAGTGCGGAAATAGCGGGCGAGGAGCGTATCGAGGTCCATCGCAGTCTCTTCAGGTCAGCGATCCAGCCGTAGGCAGGAGAGCCAGGGTTCGAGGGCCGGTCATACGTCGGTCAATCGGCTGAAGGTTCCTCGCGAAACCGTCGAGCGCGCTCGACAAAGTGCTCCATTTGTGTGGCAGCGTGCAAGGTTAGCGGATGCTGCGTCGCGTCGGCGCGTGGGGAGATGAACTCGGCCAGTTGTTCGATCGCAGTGAGCTGATGATCGCTTGCCGTGGACAATAATCCTAGCACCATGTTTTCCAGCGCGATCACCCTTATGCGTAGCTGGATGATTTCGGCATCAGTGAGCGGAGGGATGTCCCATTTCTCGCAATCGGCCGCGAGGGCTTCCTGCGGCCCGCAAGGGAGCGCGCCGCCTTCGTCTTCCCAGCGCGACAGCGCACCGGCCTTTCTTGTCTCGGTCATTGGCAGTTCCTTTCCACGTCCCACCAGGCGATTGGCAGCGCAATGCTTGCATAGCACGAAGCCATGCCGGGAAGCGCCTGGAACGATGACAACGAAGACGAAGAGACGGAACCCCGCGCGTTGGGTTGGTCTTCACGCGGGGTTCCAGAACGGCCCCATGGGCACCTGCGACCCGCAGGGCTTCGGGGGGAGGCGGGGCCGTCCTTTTCTGATATCCGGATTCCGTCGCGATTGCTTGCAGACGATTTCTCCTGACTATCCTGACTGATGGGCCATGCGCCGGATTACATGCCTTCCATGTCGTGATCGGCCATCGAGGACATGTCATGGCCGGCATGGGGATCGGCGGGCGGGGTCGCCTCGCTCTCGGGTTGCGCGCGCGGTGCCGGCGCGGCGGATGTGGCAATTACGCGTGGTGCCGGTGAGGCGGCTCGCCGAGACGCAGGCGCGGCAGCATCGCCTTTCGAAAGAGCGTCCTGCCGCGCAGCCACTGACTCACTTTCGGAGGAAGAGGTTGCCGGGTCTGCAAGACCACCCTCGGGTGCCGTGCCGGGCATCACCGTCGCTTCGCCCATCGGCGACACCTCTGAGGTCGGTGTGCTCTCCTGCGCTTCGTCGCAAGCAGCAAGAGCGGACACTAGTGGCACGATCGCGAGAATCCCGAACGCCGCTTTTAATCTGGAAGTACGCATGCTGTTCAACTCCTTCAGAGCCAGGAAATTCCAAGATGGTTTGGCCCATGCGCGAGCTCGCCGCCAAGGAAGCCCTGCACCAGAATAAGTGCCGCCATCGAGAAGATAGCCGTACGCAACCATGCGCGGCTCTGGCTCGGCCTGCTCGCGAGGTATGCCATCGCAATACCGAGAACCGCGATCAGCATACCGTTCCATCGATGCACCTGCATGACGGTATCGCCGCCGAACCACAGCCCGGTGTGAAACCATCCGAATAGTGCAGCTATCACCGCACCGGCCGCTCCGCCGTAGACGAGTACGCGCACCGCACTTTCCAGGCCCGCTCCTTTCCGGCGCATCACGAACAATTCGGTGGCCGCAGCCATGAGAAACAAGGCGATCGGGAAATGGATCGTTGCCGGATGCAACTTCTTCAGTACGGCCATGACGCCGGTTTCGCCCTCATCCGCATGGCCACCGGCCTCGTCATGGGCTGCGCCCGCTTCATCGTGCGCGCCGGAGGACTCGCCAGCATCCGCAGTCTCGCCCATCTGCGCCATGGCCGCCTCGTCATGCGCATCGCCATTGGTGGCAGCAGGCGCGGCGCTCGCCTCTTCGCCATGTTTTTCGTCGCCATGAGCCTGAACGGGTCCGACGAAGAGCAGGCTTGCGGCGAGCAGCGCCAGAAATGAGGGGGCTTTCATGTCTCGTATGTCTCCCGACCCTGCAGTTAAAGTGCGACCCATGTGCCTGATACGCACGGCAGCCGCGTGCCCCTCGCATTAATTTGATGGTATTAGCGCGACAGATGTGCGTCCGCCGTATCACGTCTGATGGCGGCACCATCGCGATCGTCGAACGCATTCGGCTCCTGGCCGCGTTCGGCCTGGCGAACGAGGGTAAGGCGTTCGCCCACGCACATTAGCCCCATGGGCTCAGGCGAGCTTGCTCTTCTTTGCGCGACGACGCAGCCTCGGCATCCGGTTCGCCAGCAGGACGAAACCCGACAGGGCTATGATCGTGCCGCCAATGCCGAACAGCAGAAGCCACCAACTGTTGATACGATCGCGCTCGGTCCAGTCCATGATGTGCAGGCCCCAGATGAAATCGAACAGGCGCCAAGTATCACTACGCGCCGCCCCGAGGGTACCGCTGCTGGCATCGATGTAGAGGCGCGTCGAAGCCTCGTCAGCATAGGCGACCTGCCAGGCCGGAAAAGGGCCGCGAAACTCGGTCCCCACCGGTTCGTGAACGAGCCGCGCGCCTTCGATCGTCGTGCGCGGTCCGGTCCATGCGCGCAACGCGATGGATCTTGCCGTCGCAGCCGAGATGGGGGGGAGTTTGCGCCCTGTCACCGGATCGTGGAGGCTCACGCTACCGTCGACCTTTCGGATCTCGGTCACAGCATCGCCGTCGAGCGAACGCGTCGACACCGCCGCAAGAGTACCGTCGTTTGCGACCCAGGCCGGAAGCGGGGCATCGGCGGGCAGCGCCTCTTGTTCACGCGAAACGACATGTTCGGAGCGAACTTCTTCCAGGTCGAGAAACGACATGAGGGCGCCGGTTCCCATCCACAAGAGAACCTGGACACCGACGAAAATCGCCAGCCATTTGTGGATCTTGCTGCCGAGCACATGCAGGCGCAGCTTCAGCGACGGCGTTGCCAACCGGTGCTACCTCTTCGAAAGCCGTAATCAGTTGCGCGGCGCGCGCGACGAGGAATGGTACTGGACGATTCTCCACCCGTCCGCATCGTGAGCAAGCACCGATGTCGCCACGCCGTCGCGCTCGATCACCCGGCCATCGCTAAGTTCGATGCGATAGCCATACGTCTCATAGGCATGGGCCATGTGCCCCATCCGGGTGACGGTCAGCGTGGGGTCGGTAAAGGTGAAGCTCACAATCGCGTCGAGCTCGGGGCCCAAATGGTGCTCCATGTAATTGGCAAAGCTTCCTTCCGCCTTGCCATTCTCGAAGATCGCCGAGTCCTCGGCGAAGAGCGCGCGCATTGCCTGCGCGTCGCGCGCTTCAAGAGCGGTGCGATAGGCCTTGAGGGTTTCTTCAGCGCCCGCGACATCGTCCGCCGAAGCGTCCATCGCGTGCATCTGATGGTTCGCATGGGAAGAGTGGTCCATCTGCTGCGCGAAGGCTGGCAGCGGTATCAGCGTGGCAACAAACGCAGTCGCCGCGATGCGTGTCAAAGTCTTGGTCATAGAAGTTCTATCCTTTTTGAGATTTCAGAACCAGAATCGCACGCCGACGACATAACTGGTGACGCTCGGATCCTCTCCGGCGGCCCGCGCAAAATCCGCGCTGTCGCCGATGCGCCATTCCTGCGAAACGCCGACATAGGGTGCGAATTCGCGCGCGAACTCGTAGCGTAGACGCAGGCCCGCCTCGATCCGATCAAGACCGGCACCGATGCCCAGCTCGGGAATGTCCTGCGCAGAAAGCGCGAGTTCGGCTCTGGGCTGGAGGATCAACCGCTGCGTGATGCGCTGGTCGAGTTCGCCCTCGATCCGCGCGGTCACATCGCCCTTGGTGGACACGAAGGCCGCAGCATCGACCTCGAAACGGTACGGCATGAGACCCTGTATGCCGATAACCGCGTGCGTGCGCTCCGGACCGGTGAGGTCCTGGCGAACACCCGCCTGGAAATCGAAGAAGGGCGCAATGGCGCGGCTCCAGAGCGCCTGAACCTCGGCGCCTTCTATGGGTTCGCCGAAGCTGCCCTCCCCCTCTGACTTGAACCAGAATTTGTCGATGTCGCCGCCATAATATCCCTGGATGTCCCACAGATATCCATCCTTCCCCTCGCGGGCGCGGTATTCGAGCCGATCGCCTTGAAACCATAAGCGCATTCCTCCGTCGGTCTCGCGGACAAGCTCGCGGCGCGCTTCGTTCATGGCTTCCTCGCCCCAGATGGCGACCGCCGCGCGCGCGGGGCCGCTCCCGGCTTCTGGAGGAGGCGGCAGCAGCGGGATATCATCGTCCGCGCCCATCTGCATCGCCGAATGGTCCATGCCCTGCATGTCCTGCGAAGGCGTCTCCCCATGGTTCATCTGGCTGTGATCCATCTGCCCATGGTCCATCGACGAACTGGCTTCCGCCTGTCCCATCTCGCCGTGATTCATCTGCGAATGATCTATCGCGCCTTCGGCAGGCTTGCCCTGCGGCATCGAGCCGTGATCCATTCCCTCATGACTTTCGGGCGATGCCTGTGGACGGGCAGCGTCCATCGGCATTGTCATGCTAGAATGGCCATCCCGAGCGGTCATCGAACCATGATCCATGGTTGAGTGATCCATCTCGGAGTGGTCCATGGCGGCTTCAGGTTGAGCAGCCGGTTCGCATGCTCCATCTGCAACCGGATGCCCCATCGCGCGATGGCGCTCGGCTTCTTCCTCGCACTTCGTCTTCGCGTCAGCCTGCGCCTCGGCGCTTTGCTGCGGCTCCGCCGGCGAATGACCGGCATGCTGCGCCGCCGCGGGGGAGGCGAGAACTGAGCCGGCTGCGACCGATGCGAGCAGGCTGACAATACGAATTTTCATGCTTCGCTCCCGTCGGGATTGGCGACCGTGACGATCTGAAACATCCCGGCATGCATGTGGTAGAGAAGGTGACAGTGGAAGGCCCAGTCGCCCGGCTCGTCCGCCGTCAGGTCGAACTGCGCGCTGCCACCCGGCTGCAGGATGACCGTGTGCTTGAGCGGTTGACGATCGGCCGGCGCGCCATTGACCAGCTCGAAGAAATGACCGTGCAAGTGAATGGGGTGCGCCATCATCGTGTCGTTGACGAGCTTCACGCGCACGCGCTCGTTATAGGCGAAACGGATCGGCTCGTCTGAGACGGCGGAGAACTTCTTGCCGTCGAACGACCACATGTAGCGCTCCATATTGCCGGTCAGATGAATTTCCATTCGCCGGGACGGCGTGCGGCCCTCGCGGTGTGGAGTCAGAGCGCGGAGCTTGCGATAGTCGAGCGTACGATGCGGCACATCGGCGAGACCGATGCCGGGATCGCCCATGCGGTCGACCGGGTTCATCGAGACCATGTCGAGACCGGGCCCGACCTTCACATCGGGCGGCAGAAGCGACGTGTCGCGCATCTGCATCCCCGACATGCCGGCCATGCCTGCCATCTCGGATTGGCCGGACGAACCATGATCCATCCCCGCCATGTCGCCGCCACTTCCGTGGTCCATGCCCGACATGCCGGCATCGCCAGACGAGCCGTGGTCCATGCCGCTCATGCCCATGTCGGCCATGGTCAGAAGCGGCGGATCGCGCAGCGGCGGAATGGCGGCGCGAGCGCCGGGTGCGCTCGCGAGTGTGGCAATACCCATGCCCGAGCGGTCCATCGACTCCGCGACCAGCGTGTAGGCCTGTTGCGCGCCCGGCGTCACGACGACGTCATAGGTCTCGGCCACACCGATCTGGAACTCGTCGACCTCAACCGGCTCGACGTTCTGCCCGTCTGCCTGAACGATGGTCATCGGCAGGCCGGGAATGCGAATATTGAAGAAGGTCATGGCGCCGGCATTGATGAAGCGCAGTCGCACGCGTTCGCCCGGGCGGAAGAGGTATTCCAGATTGTCGAGCGGGCCATGGCCGTTCAGAAGGTAGGTATAGGCCGCGCTCGACACATCGAGGATGTCGGTCGGCATCATGCGCATTTTCGCCCACATCCGGCGATCCTCGCCCGAAAGTGGGTAATCGTCGGTCCAGGTGTTCTGGTTGTAGTTGAAGTAGCCTTCGCCCTTCTTGAGCTTGTCGAAAATCGTGTGAGGCGACATTTCGCTGAATTCGCTCAGCACCACGATATATTCGCGGTCGGCCTGAACCGGATCGGGTCCGGCGGGGTCGACCACGATCGCGCCGTAATGCCCGGCCTGCTCCTGCAGGCCGCTATGCGAGTGCCACCAGTAGGT
>DDFY01000007.1:0-19339 GCA_002337385.1 Erythrobacter sp. UBA1916 | reverse complement strand
TGAAACGGCACGAGCAGACCGTGCCAGTGGATCGAGGTATCTTCCTCGAGCTGGTTATGGACATTGAGCCGGACGGTCGTGCCTTCCTGCAATCGCAACAGCGGACCAGGGATAGTGCCATTGACGGCGATCGCTCCGCCGCGCCTGTTGCCGGTCGCGAAGGCCGATCGGGCAACGGTGAGGTCGATATTGGGGCCGGATACCTCGTCCAGCCCCTTGCGGGCGTTACCTGCGAGGATGTCCGCGCCGCGTGCCCAGGCAGGCATCGCCCCGGCAAGGCCGAGCAGACCCATTCCTCCTGCTCCGGCTCCGAGAAACTTGCGTCGATTGACGGCGATCATAAAGGGCTCCTGACGTGGCGTTCACCGTTACTTACGCGCGCGCCCATCCAACCCCTCAAAGTTTTTCGAAGCGCTCCTTTAGTCTGTTGCGCGCGCGGTATACGCGGGTTTCGATCGCCTTTTCGGTCGTTCCGAGAAGATCGGCCGCCTCGGCCTGGCTACGCCCCTCGATGGTCACGAGCACAAGCGCTTCGCGCAGCCTTACAGGCATTCGCGCGATCTCGGCCTGAACGAGATTGAGCTCTTCCCTGGAAACGGCCAACGCTTCAGGACCCGGCAAATCGTCGGCGATGGAATGGAGTTCGTCATCACCCGACAGTCCGAAAAAGCCCGCGACCTTGCGCCTGCGCAAACGGTCCCGGCAGCGGTTGAGGACGACGGTTGTCAGATAGGGTCCGATCGGCTTGTCCGGATCGAGCCGATGGCGCGTCAGCCACACCGAAGCGAGGCTGTCCTGAACAACGTCCTCCGCCTGAGAAGGAGAGGAAAGCATGCGTGTCGCGAGCGCGAGAAGCCGACCGGTTTCATGCTCGACGAGCTTGCTGAAAGCCCGCTTGTTACCGGCCCTCACCTGCGAGACAAGGGCCTCATTCGGATTGTCGCCCGCCCCCGACATGGCGCTTCAGTCGCGTGGGTCGCGGGTCAGGGCGTCGGAGACCTTGCGGTCGAACTGGCGTTGCTGCTCGGGTTCGAGAATTTCACGCATATCGAAGACATGGCGCACCGTTGCCTTCTGCAGATCGCCCATGCGCGCATGCACCTCGTCGATCGCGGCCGAGACCTCGGGACCGTACTCGTGCTCGTTTTCCATCGCCTGGGCGAGCCGGGCATTGGCTGCGCGCGCCGATCCTTCGAGCCGTGCCCTTTCGACCGCGAAACGGGCCTCGAGCGCATCGAGACGCTGCTCCTGGTCGGCCGTCAGGGTGAGCGCGTCGTGCACGAAATCGTGGAGGCCGGAGCCAGCCTCGTGATTGGCCCAGCGATCCGCGGCAATCGCGCCGAGGCATCCTGCAAGTGCTGCGAGAAGCACCGCGAGAACGATATGCGTCGTCTTCAAACCTTATTGCTCCACATGGAGGAGCGCCGATGGGGACAGCTGTTCGCCGAGGATAAGACTCTCGCCAAATGACGCGGAAGACGTGCCATAGCCGCCGGGCCAACCGCTCGTTCCGGCGCCAGCTCCAAGCCCGACGACGAACAGACCGACGAACAGAGCCGTCCTGCGGCGTCGGTCGGCGATTTCGCCAAGCTGTCCGGCGCGCTGCCAAACGCCATCCATGAAGTCGGCGGGGACCTCGCTGGTGGTGGTGGCGGAAAGGGTTCCGAGCACCGCATCAAGAGAGTGATTGTCACGCATCCGAAAAACTCCTGTGGGTTGCACGTGTCCTATACGCGCTCGCCTGCACAATCCCTTAAACTTCTTTTTTTGAGGGAATGTCCACCACCATACGTAATCGAGACGGGTCTGTCAGAATCGGGTCGAACCCGGGATGAATGGAAACCAACTCGTGAGCAATATCACCGCACCTGAAGATCACGGCGAATTTACGCCTCTTCTTGGCAAGAGCTTTCTGACGCCGCTTTACGACCGGGCGATCGGTCTGTTCACCCGCGAACATCTCTGGCGCCAAAGGATTGTCGAAGAGCTGCACCTTGTCCCCGGCGACCGGGTGATCGATGTTGGCAGCGGAACCGGCACTCTTCTCAAGGCCTTGATGACGGATTGTCCGGAAGCGGGTCTGATCGGTGTCGAACCCGACACGGATGCGCTCGCGCTTGCGCGGCGCAAGTTTGGCGCGGGAGCCGATCTCGTGAAATGGCACAATGGCTTTCTCGAAAGCCTCAAGCTACCCGCAGGGTGGCAGCCGAACAAGATCGTCAGCAGCCTCGTCCTGCACCAGGTCCCCTTGCGCAAGAAGCAGACAATCCTGGAAACCATCGAAAGCTTGCTCGTGCCAGGCGGAACCGTGTTGATCTCCGATTATATGAAGCAGGATAGCCCACTCATGCGGAGCCTCTTCCGGGCGACCGTCCAGTCTCTTGACGGCATAAGCGACACGCAGCCCAGCGCCGACGGCGAAGTCGAAAAACTGTTCGCCGAAATCTTCACCGAGCCATGCCTGCTCCAACGGTTCCCGACGGCAACCGGGACGATCTCGCTATGGCGCGGATACAAGAAAGGAATTGCACAATGAATTTGAAAAAGCCTTCGCTGCTCCGGCGATCGATTAGCGGCGCGGCCTTGCTCGTGCTGGCAGCCTGTTCGAACGTGGCTCAGGCAGCGACCTATACGATGTTCCGGGATCCAGGATGTGGGTGCTGTCTCAACTGGGCAGGCCATGTCGAAGACGGGATGAACACGAAGGTGGCATCGGTCGACAGCAACGACATGGCGGCGATCAAGACCGCGCGGGGCGTACCCCAAGAGTTATGGTCATGCCATACGATGGAGGTCGATGGATACATCATCGAAGGTCACGTGCCTGCAGAAGCCGTCGCCAAGCTTTTGCGCGAACGGCCCGCCGGCGTTGCCGGCCTCGCGGTTCCGGGAATGCCTCTGGGATCGCCCGGCATGGAGGCCGGAAACCGGATCCAGCCTTACGACGTCATCGCCTTTGGCCCAACCGGACAGAGCGTCTTCGCGTCCTTTCCGTAAGGGGGTGAAGCCACTCCATGCGTCGGCATGAAAGGTTGCAGGCGATGAGGACTAATTGCGGGAAGCGACACAGAAGCCTGTCGAACTTCTCGCCGGGTCCGGGCTGGCTGCCCCCACAGTCCCGGACCCTTCCAATTTGTATGATTGCAGCACGCACGAAATAGGAGAAATGCGATAGTCAAAAGCTCGGTCAGAAATGCTGGATCTTTTTAAGGGGTGAACCTCTGCCCAACGTACTGCTTGTCGTGATGCTTCTCGGACGGGATGACATAGACAGGGGAAAGACTTGCAGACAGATGGCGACGATCAACATAGCGAGAATGCGGGCTCGATAACGTTGCTGGGCGGTGTCGCGATGGGGACCGGCGTCATGATTGGCGCAGGTATCTTCGCACTGACCGGCCAGATTGCCGAACTGGCTGGACCGTTATTTCCGCTTTCTTTCATAGTCGGCGCGCTGGTTACCTCGCTTGCCGCCTACAGCTACATCAAGATGTCGAACCGCTGGCCCTCCTCTGGCGGCATCGCGATGATCCTTCAGAAGGCTTACGGACCGGGCGTCGTTGCAGCATCGGCATCGCTCCTGATGGCGCTGTCGATGGTCATCAACGAAAGCCTGGTCGCTCGGACCTTCGCGACCTATGCCTTGCGGCCCTTTGGGCTCGAAAGCAGCGGCATTCTGGTCTCCGTCGCGGCACTGGCCCTCATCGTTTTCGCCTATTTCGTGAATGCTGCCGGCAACAAATCGGTCAGCGGGTTTTCGCTCATTATGTCGGCAATCAAGATCGGCGGCATCGCCCTGTTCGCAATTGCGGCGATCTGGGCCACCGGATTTTCAGGCGGTGCCTTCGCAGAGCCGGTCGCGCTTTCGGGCCTCGACGCGTTGCTCGCTTCGGTCGCTTTCTCGATCCTCGCTTTCAAGGGTTTCACCACCATCACCAACAGCGGCGGCGAAATCATCGATCCGCATCGGAATGTCGGCAGAACCATTATCATTTCGATCGCAGTATGCGTGGTCGTCTACCTTCTCGTCGCGGTGGCGGTCGGCGCCAGCCTCAGCACTTCAGAAATAGCCGAGGCGCGCGATTACTCTCTTGCGGCAGCTGCGCGCCCCGCGCTCGGAGAGCTTGGCTTCTATTTCACAGTCGCAATCGCGATCGCAGCCACGACCTCGGGTGTCATCGCCAGTGTTTTCGCCGTTTCGCGAATGCTGACGATGCTGACCGAGATGAAGATGATCCCGCATAGCCATTTCGGCATGAGCGGACCGATCCGCAGTCACATGCTGGTCTATACCGTAGTGATTGCCGGCACGCTCGCGGTCCTGTTCGATCTGTCGCGGATCGCTTCGCTCGGAGCATTTTTCTATCTCGTAATGGACATGCTTGTGCATTGGGGCGTGCTGCGCGGTTTGCGGGAAGAGATCGGTGCGCGTGCCTGGGTGCTATGGTCGGCACTCGTGGCGGACAGCGTAGTCCTGACAGCTTTTGCCTTCGCCAAGCTCAAAACCGACCCTGCGGTCGTCGCCTATGCGGTCGCAGGCATTGCCGCCGTTTTCATCGCCGAATGGTTCTATTTGTCCAGGCGTTCGCAAGCGATGGACTCCGCTTCAGAAAGACCGGCGGAAGAGAGGCGGTGACCCCGTTAGTAGAACACGAGCGCAAAGGCAGCGACCAAAAGCCGACGAGGATCGAGGCGCCAAGTTCGCGGATCAAAAGAAATTCAAGACGGAGCATATCGTGACGACTAAAACTGCCACCGTTTACCGAATGGTCATGCCGGACCACGTTTGTCCGTATGGATTGAAAACGGTCGATTTGCTCAAACGCGAAGGTTTCGAGGTGGACGACCACCATTTGAAAACGCGCGAGGAGACCGATGCGTTCAAAGAGCAGCATGGGGTAGAAACCACCCCCCAAACCTTCATCGGCGGGAAGCGCATCGGAGGTTACGACGATGTCCGTGAGCATGTCGGCAAGAAAAGAACGCAAGCCGGTGATGACGAGACCAGCTACCAGCCCGTCATTGCCATTTTCGGCGTCGCTTTCCTCCTGGGTCTGGCAATTAGCTGGTACGTTTTCGACACGATTTTCACGGTGGAAGCGGTCGAATGGTTTGTCAGCCTATCGATGGCCTTGCTCGCGATCCAGAAGTTGCAGGACGTGCGCAGCTTCTCGACCATGTTCCTCAACTACGATCTGCTGGCGCGACGCTGGGTACGATATGGATTTCTATATCCGTTCGGTGAGGGTTTGGCTGGAATATTAATGGTCGCGCACGCGCTTCCGATCGTCTCGGTTCCGGTATCGCTGTTCATAGGGACGGTCGGCGCGGTCAGCGTGTTCAAGGCGGTCTACATCGACAAGCGCGAGTTGAAATGCGCTTGCGTCGGCGGAGGCAGCAACGTGCCGCTCGGCTTCGTATCGTTGACCGAGAACCTGTTCATGATCGGTATGGGTCTTTGGATGGGTGCCAAGGCCCTGGGTTGGGTCTCGCTATGATTTGGGCACTGCTTCTCGGTTTCGCGCTGTTCGCGATCTCTCTCTACTTCCACATGTTGATGCTGCGCGGGGCGAAAGCCGTTTCTCCGCCAGGCAAGGACCCACGCCATTTCCGGCTGCTTGCAGGCTCCAGCCTCGTTCTTCTCAGCCATCTGGTCATCGCCGGCATATTCGCGGGCGGAATGTATCTCGCTTCCGTCTGGGGCCTTGGCGGGCTCGAGAAGGACGTCATCAACAGCTGGATGGATTATTACTACTTCGCGCTGATCACGATCTCGACGGTCGGTCTCGGCGATATTCTGCCCGCCGGGCACATGCGCGCCATTTCCGGCATCGCCGCCCTTACCGGGTTCCTGATGATCAGTTGCACCGCCCAATATGTCTATCAAACCATGAGCGAAAAGGAGAATTGATATGGCTGAAGCTAGGCACGATGCACACGAAAAAGGTGGAGGGGGCGGCAACTACTGGCGGTTCATGGCAATGGTATCGACCTCGACCGTGATCATGTTCTTCCTGATGTATGCCAACAGCTTCGACATGGACGACGTTTTCTGGAGCGAGACGCGCTTCTGGATGATGTTCGTCATGGGCGCGATGATGATGGTGGTCATGCTTCTCTTCATGTGGGGCATGTACAAGGACCGGACCAAGAACTTCATCATCTTGGGTGTCGGAGCCGTCGTCTTCGCGCTCGCGCTATGGCTCGTACGCAGCCAGACCACGGTGGACGATACCGAATACATGGCCGCGATGATCCCGCACCACTCGATCGCGATCATGACTAGCGAGAGGGCGAGCCTGAAGGATCCGCGGGTTCGCGAACTCGCGCAGGCCATCATCGTCGCGCAGCGGCGCGAGATCGCCGAGATGAAATATCTCATCCAGGACATCGAGGAAAACGGTCCGCGCACCGAAGAACGCCTGCCCGAGGAGATGCAGCAATGAACAAGATCGCAATCCTGACGCTTGCAGCCCTCCCTCTGGCGGCCTGCAACACCAATACCGCGGTCGGCAATGATCGCGAAGCACAGCTCGATCCCCCGGCAACTGCGGCGCCGATAGAGAGTGCTGCGAGCGCTCTTGCCAACCTCAGCCCCGGCCTCATGCTGCCCGAGACCATGAGCGACGCGGACCTCGCCACGCTGGGAGCCGAGAACACGTGTCAGTTTCGCCTGACTGAGGTCGCGTTTCCGTCGTTCGTCTACGACAACAGCGGTGGCGGCGCGATCAAGATCAACGGCAAGCTGATCCCTGTCACAGCAAGCGCCTCGGGTGAGTATGCGAATGGTGAGCTTCGTATCCGCACGCACCTTCTCGATGACGAAGGAGACGCGGGCCTGCAGATGCAGGAACTCATCGTCGCCGGACCTCGGATGAAGGACGAGTTCGGGTTCTGGGGGTACACGACCTGCGGCAACAGCGAGGCGTGAACACGAGCGAGCGGGCGCCAGCGTGCGTCGGCGCCCGCTCCATGATCACGACGGGCCCGGCACGCGCGGCCAGATTCATAATGAGGTACGACAGTGGCAGCTGAGCCTGTGACCGATGCAGCACCCATTGCGGTCTTCGGTGCCGGAGGAAAGACCGGTACGGAAATACTGCGCCATGCGGTTCGCAAGGGCATCGCGGTTCGAGCGTTCGAGCACACCTTGCCCGAACCATCGGACCGGGTCGATAACGTCGAGTACTTCCAATGCGATGTACTCAATGACGACTTCAGCAGCGAGCTCGAAGGTTGCCGTGCTGTTATTTCCGCACTCGGTATAGGGTTTAGTCCATCGACGGCGATCGATCCGCCTCCGCTTTACACGGAGGGAACCCGCAGGCTGGTGGAAGCGATGTCGGCAACCGGCATTTCCCGGATCGTCGTGATATCGGCAGCGTTCGTAGAGGCGCAGCCCAGCGTTCCTGCATGGTTCGAGCTCACAGCAAGACCAGCCTTGCACAAAATTCTCGCACAGATGCGCGCAATGGAAGATCTTCTGGAGCGCGCGAAAGGCCTGGAATGGACGGCTGCGCGACCGGGCTGGCTCCTGGACGAACCCTATACCGGTGAAGCCGTCATTTCCGACGAGCGCCTTGCCGAAGGTTGCTTTCGCTGCCGGCACGCGGATCTTGCGGCAGCGATGCTCGAATTCGTCTGCGAGAACACCTGGGTCAACGCCAAGCCCGCAATAGCCCGCCCAGAAGAAGACCGCTTCGAAAGCATGACAGCGCTGAAAGCCGAACTGGGAATCGACTGAGGAGGAGGCGGCATGTTCGAGACACGTACGGCGACAATCGGGAGGGGTCACGATAATTTTGAGACTCTCCGCAGGCTGCATGACTTGTCTTAAAAGCGGCAAAGCTCTAGGTGAGTGTGATGCGAGCCTTGCGTACCCTAGGACTGTTATTGATCGCCTGCGGGCTATTCGTCCAGTCGGCCGCGCATGCTTCTGCTCTTCCTCAGGTCGTCGACGCAGGCGATCCGGCCTGCGCAGAGATGGAAACGATGGCGGGCGCGACTTCCACGGAAGATGACGGCAGCGCACCTTGCAAGAACCTTCGGCTGGATTGTCTGGTGGCGCTCGGGTGCATTGCGCCGCTCGCTCCCGGCGCTGATGCGACCCTTTCCGAAGACTTACCGGCGCAGGCTGCTCAATTCAGCGGTTTGATCTCCAATTCGCTCGCCGCCCCAAGGCTGGGGCCAGAACCGCCACCTCCGCAATTTCCGGCATGACCCGCGTGCAGGCTTAAGCCTGCGCGCTCCTGCCTCTGGATGAACGGCCTGCGCTCGACGCGGGCCGGTGATCCGGAACGCGTGCCTGACGCGCTCCTTTTGCGGATGAACGATCATGAAACGAATAAGCTGGACCGCGCTTCCGGTCCTGCTGGCCCTTGCGCCGGCGAGTAATGCCCAGTCGGTGGGCTATGAGGAAGCTTTACGAGCAGCAACGAGCGACCAGCCGCAGGTTCGAACAAGCGAGCTGCGACTGGACGCCCGGCGCGAGATCGCCGACGCTGCCGATGAACTGCCAGACCCGCGCCTACGCGCGGGCATCCAGAACCTGCCGCTAAGCGGGCCGGCTGCATTCGAGCTGAATCGCCAGCTCCCAACGCAGATCCAAGTCGGCATCGAACAGGAGATCCCCAATCTCGCGAAACGTCGGGCCCGGTTTGGAATAGCGGACGCCGACATCGATCTTGCCGCAGCACAGTTGCGTCAAACCCGTTACAGGGTGCGCCTCGGAGCAGGAATGGCATGGATCTCGTTGGCTTATGCCCAACGGGCTCTGACCGTCGCCGACGATGCACTCGCTGAAATCGAGGGGCTCGTACCACTCGCGCGCAGTTCTGTCGCCGCCGGTTCGGCCAGGCCCGCCGAAAGTCTGGAAGTACGCCGTGCCGTGCTCGAAGTCGCAGACATGCGGACCAGGATCGAAGCCGACCGAGAGGCCGCTCAGGCCATGCTGTCGCGCTATACGGCTCTGCCGAACGCTACCGCGACCGGAACCATCCCTTCGGCCGATCTCGATCCCGAAGGTTTGCGGGCCATGCTCCAAAGCAATCCGGAGCTTGTCGTGGCGCTTGCGCAGGTCCGCCAAGCGGAAGCGAGAAGCGATCTTGCGCGATCGGAAAGGCGTCCGGATTTCGGCGTCAATGTGAGCTATGGACGGCGCGATCCCGATTTTGGCGATGCAATCTCGGTGATGGGTTCGATCACGCTCCCGATTTTCGCGGACCGGCGCCAAAACCCGCGTATAGCCGCCGCCGAAGCCGAAGCGGCTGCGGCACAGTCGGCCAGAGCCGATCGGCTGCGTGAACTCGAAGCCCGGTTCGAAACCGATCTCGCGGCATGGCGCAGCGCTTATCGACAATGGCAGCGCGCGACCGACGAATTGCTTCCCCTTGCCGAAAGCCGCGTGGACCTCGAGCGCGCGAGCTTTGCCGCGGGCCGCGCGGAACTGCTCGACGTCATCGACGCCATCAAAACGCTCGCCGTGCTGCGGGTGGACATTCTGCAACGCGAGGAAGCGACCGTCGAAGCCGCCGCGAACCTGCGACTGACCTATGGGGAGTATGGCCGATGAGAGCCGCAATGGGAGCCGCGTGGGACAGGCTGTCGCCGCGCCAGAAATCTTGGATGATGGCAGGCACGGTCGCGCTCATCAGTCTTGCCGCCGGCTATGGTCTCTCGCAGCTCGGCGAAGGCCAGGGTGTTGCAAGCGACGCGGGCGGCAGTGCGACCGAATGCGAGGAGGTCCTTTACTGGTACGACCCGATGGTGCCGGGGCAGCACTTCGACGAGCCGGGCAATTCGCCCTTCATGGATATGCAGCTGGTGCCCAAGTGCGCGGGCGAGGAGGCCACTGCAGGCGTCAGGATAGATCCCGGCCTGGTGCAGAATTTCGGCATCCGCACCACTGAAGCCGAGTACGGCGTCCTCGAGCCGGAAATAACCGTCACAGGCGTTCTGGCCTACAACGAACGCGACGTCGCGATCGTCCAGCCACGTGCCGGAGGCTATGTACAAAGAACCTACGGCCGCGCGCCCGACGATGTCGTTGGACGGGGCGCGCCGCTCGCGGATATCCTGGTTCCCGAATGGGGCGGAGCGCAGCAGGAGTATCTGGCCGTCCTGAACAGCGGTGATGAAGAACTTGCGCAGGCCATGCGCGAACGCATGCGCCTTTTGGGCATGCCTCCAGGCCTGATCTCATCGGTAGGGCGCAATGGACGTCCGCAGTCCACGATCACCGTTACCGCGCCGATTGGAGGTGCCATCACATCGCTCGGCGTGCGTCCGGGAATGACAGTCATGGCCGGACAGACGCTCGCCGAGATAACCGGTTTCTCACCGATCTGGCTCGAAGCCGCGGTGCCTGAAACGCAGGCGGCGAATGTACGCGTCGGGCAACCTGTCAGCGCGACGCTGACCGCATTCCCCGAGGAACGCTTCTCCGGACCCATTGTCGCTATCCTGCCGAGCGCGGAGGATGCAAGCCGTACGATCACCGTTCGTGCGCAACTGTCCAATGCATCCGGTCGCCTCAAGCCGGGCATGTTCGCACAGGTCTCGCTGACCCCGGACACACGCCGCGCGCTGCTGGTGCCGTCCGAAGCCGTTATCAGGACCGGACGTCGAACCATCGTGATGGTGAAGCAGGACGAGGGCGGTTTCATGCCCGCCGAGGTCCGGATCGGCCGCGAAGCGGGTGGCAGGACCGAGGTTCTGGCCGGTCTGTCGGCCGGCGAACAGGTCGTGACATCGGGTCAGTTCCTGCTCGATTCCGAAGCAAGCCTTACCGGACTCGACGTCCGTCCGGTCGATCAGGCAGATGACGCTTCCACCGGCGGCGAGGACGAACCAGCGACCTTCGGTGCCACCGGCACGATCCAGTCGATCGCCAATGGTTCGGTGACGCTGCGGCATGGTCCTGTGCCCCGGCTCGATTGGCCCGCGATGACCATGACCTTCCGCACGAAGAGCGCGGCGCAAATGCGCGGGCTCGAGACGGGCGACAGGGTGCGCTTCACCTTCACCCAGCAGGATGCCGGCCCCCGGATCGAGTCTATCACGAGGGCCGGACAATGATTGCTCGGATAATTGATGCCTCGATCGCCAACCGCCTGTTTATCGTTCTCGCCGCCGTCGCGGTAACGCTGGCCGGTTTCTGGGCGGTGCGCACGACGCCGGTCGACGCGTTGCCCGATCTGTCCGATGTGCAGGTTGTGGTCCGGTCAAACTATCCGGGGCAGGCCCCCCGGATCGTCGAGGACCAAGTCACCTACCCCCTGGCAACGACCATGCTTTCGGTGCCGGGGGCGAAAACCGTCCGCGGCTACTCGATGTTCGGCGACAGCTATGTCTATATCATCTTCGAGGACGGTACCGACCTCTACTGGGCGCGATCGCGTGTGCTCGAATATCTCAACCAGGTGCAGGTCCGCCTGCCCGATGGCGTGACGAGCACGCTCGGCCCCGATGCCACCGGGGTAGGGTGGATCTACGAATATGCGCTGATCGATCGCAGCGGCGGACACGACCTTGCCGGACTGCGCAGCCTGCAGGACTGGTTCCTGCGCTATGAGCTCAAGACGATCCCCGGCATTGCCGAGGTCGCGAGCGTCGGCGGAATGGTCAAGCAATACCAGGTCGTGCTCGAGCCTTACCGGATGGCATCGCTGGACGTGACCCACGCCGAGATCGTGAGCGCAATCCAGTCCGCCAACCAGGAAGCGGGCGGCTCGATCGTCGAGATGGGCGAAGCCGAATATATGGTCCGTGCCTCGGGTTATCTCGGCGACCTCGACGATTTCAGGGCGATCCCGCTGCGCGCGGTGAGCGGCGGCGTTCCGGTCACGCTGGGCGACGTAGCGACGATCCAGGTCGGCCCCGAACTGCGCCGAGGCATCGCCGAGCTCAATGGCGAAGGCGAGGTTGCCGGCGGCATCATCGTCCTGCGCCAGGGCGCGGATGCGCGAAGCGCGATCCAAGCCGTGGAACTCAAACTCGACGACTTGCAGGCAAGCCTTCCCGAAGGCGTCGAGATCGTCACGACCTACGATCGCTCTCAGCTCATCGATGCGTCTATAGAGAACCTCACCACGAAGCTCATCGAAGAGTTTATCGTCGTGGCGCTCGTATGCGCGCTGTTCCTCTGGCACGCGCGTTCGGCACTTGTCGCCATCATCACCCTGCCTTTGGGCGTGCTCGCGGCCTTCATCGTGATGCGCATCCAGGGCGTCAATGCCAACATCATGTCGCTGGGTGGAATAGCCATCGCGGTCGGTGCGATGGTCGATGCCGCCGTCGTCATGATTGAGAACGCGCACAAGCATCTCGAGCGATGGGAACACGAGAATCCCGATACCGTGCTCGCGGTGAAGGAACGCTGGCGGATCATCGCCGATGCATCGAAGGAAGTGGGACCGGCGTTGTTCTTCAGTCTGCTGATCATTACGCTGTCGTTCCTACCGGTCTTCACCCTGCAGGCGCAGGAAGGGCGGTTGTTCGCTCCGCTCGCTTTCACCAAGACCTATGCCATGGCGGCCGCGGCCATTCTGTCGGTAACGCTGGTGCCGGTAATGATGGGATGGCTGATCCGTGGGAAGATCCCTTCGGAGGATTCCAATTTTCTCAACCGCTGGCTGACGAAAATCTATCGTCCGGGGCTCGACTGGGTCATGCGGCGCCCAAAGGCAACGCTGGTGATCGCGGCGCTGATCTTCCTGACCACCGCGATCCCCTTCACCCGGCTTGGCGGCGAGTTCCTCCCGCCGCTCGATGAAGGCGATTTGCTTTATATGCCGAGCGCGCTGCCCGGCCTTTCCCCCGGCGAGGCTTCGGCGCTGCTGCAGCGCACCGATCGCCTGATCAAGTCGGTCCCCGAGGTGGAAACGGTGTTCGGCAAGGCGGGGCGCGCCGATACAGCGACGGATCCGGCTCCCCTGACGATGTTCGAAACGACGATCCGCTTCAAGCCGCGCGAGGAGTGGCGCGAGGGAATGACGCCCGATCTGCTGGTCGAGGAACTTGACCGGGTCGTTCAGGTGCCGGGCCTCGCCAATGTCTGGGTGCCGCCGATCCGCAACCGGATCGACATGCTCGCGACCGGGATCAAGAGCCCGATCGGGGTCAAGGTTTCAGGCGACGATCTCGATCAACTCGCACGCGTTGCACTCGATGTGGAGCGTATCGCCAAGACCGTGCCTGGCGTGAGTTCCGCCCTGGCGGAGCGCCTGTCGGGCGGTCGCTATGTCGATGTCGATATCGACCGGATGGCGGCCGCGCGATACGGGCTCAACATTGCCGACATCCAGCAGATCGTCTCTGGTGCAGTTGGCGGTGCCAATGTCGCACGGACCGTCGAGGGGCTGGCGCGCTATCCGATCAATGTGCGCTATCCCCGCGAAATCAGGGACAGCGTCGAGGAACTCAGGGCCTTGCCGGTTCTGACGCCGTCCGGCCAACAGATCACGCTTGGCACTGTCGCCCGTATCGCCGTCAGCGACGGTCCGCCCATGCTCAAGAGCGAACAGGGCCGACTGACCAGCTACATCTACGTCGACGTCCGGGGCCGCGATCTTACTTCGGTGGTCGCCGATCTGCAGGAGGTCGTCGCCGCGGGTGTCGATCTTCCTGCCGGCGTCAGCCTGTCCTATGCGGGCCAGTTCGAATATCTGACGCGCGCCTATGAGCGACTGAAGGTCGTGGTTCCCGCGACGCTTGCGATCATTTTCCCGCTGCTCTATCTCATTTTCCGGCGCTGGGACGAAGCCTTGCTGATCATGGGCACGCTGCCCTTCGCGCTGACGGGCGGATACTGGTTGCTCTATCTGATGGGCTACAACCAGTCGGTGGCGACTGCGGTCGGTTTCATCGCGCTTGCCGGCGTCTCCGCCGAATTCGGCGTAGTGATGCTGATTTACCTGAAAGCCGCACTGGAGCGGCGACGCGGTGATCTGAGCGCCGAAGAAGTAGACGAGGCCATCCGGGAAGGCGCGCTCCTGCGCGTGCGGCCCAAGGCGATGACCGTCGCAGTCATCCTTGCGGGTCTCTTTCCGATCCTGATCGGCACCGGCGCGGGCTCGGAAGTCATGAGCCGCATCGCCGCACCGATGGTTGGCGGCATGATCACCGCCCCGCTCCTGTCCATGTTCCTGCTTCCCGCCGCCTATCTGTTGTTGCGGCGCCCCCGTCCGGAAAAACCGGCCAACCCTCAAGGAGAAGAAGAGTGCGTACCCCAACCTACATGATCCTGCTCGCGGCACCGCTGGCGCTTGCAGCCTGCGACGCTGCAGACGACAGCTCAGAGACCATGATGTCAGACGACATGGCGAACTCGGACAGCATGCCCATGTCAGGCGAAATGCCGATGGCGGAGGAGACCGGCGGCGAGCAGAGCGCCAGCGCGGAGGGAACGGTTACAGCCATCGATTCCGAGGCGGGCACGGTGACCATCGAGCATGGTCCGGTCGAAAGTATCGGATGGCCCGCGATGACCATGACCTTCGAAGCCGACGCGCAAATCCTCGAACAGGTCAGTGTCGGTGAGGGAATAGCCTTTGAATTTCGTACTGGAACCGAAGGCAGCGTCGTTACCTCGGTAACGCCGCGATAGGACGGTGGGTGGGAGGCGCTCGGTTGCGCCGGTGCCTCCCACGCAAAAACAGGTGAATATGCCAGGTATCGACAGGCCCGATTTTAAGGATCGCCGCGACTTCATCAAGAGCGCCGGCCTCGCGGCGACGGGTTTCGCCGCGCTGCCGCTGCTGGGTTGCGGTACGCAAAGCAGGATGTCGCTCGATCAGGGAGGCGAAAGCAATCCTCTTGCCATACCTCGGCTACAGGCAGGAACGATCGAACGGGGCGAGCGTGTCTTTCGCCTGTCCCTGACACCGGGCGAGAAAGAATTCGTGCCCGGCACGGCGTCACCGACGATCGGTATCGACGCATCCTATCTCGGCCCGACCCTCGAAATGCGCCGCGGCGAACAGGTTCGCTTTCACATCGACAACAAGCTTGCCGAAGATGCGACCGTCCACTGGCATGGTTTCGAACTTCCCGCCACAGCGGATGGCGGGCCGCACCAGCTCATACGGCCCGGTGAGCGCTGGAGCCCGTCCTTCGAAATACGCCAGCGCGCTTCGTTATACTGGTATCATTCGCATCTGCATCGCCGGGCCGGACCACAGGTCTATGCCGGACTTGCTGCCCCGATCTACGTGCGCGACGAGGAAGAGGATCGCCTCGATCTGCCGAGCCGGTACGGTGTAGATGACATACCGCTCGTCGTGCAGGATCGCGTGATCGACGGCGCGGGCCGCCTTGTTTACCCGCTCGATATGCACTCGCGGATGATGGGGGTGATGGGTGAGCGCATCTATGTGAACGGAACGGCCAATGCCGTTTTCGAGGCCGCCGCCGGTCCGCTGCGCCTGCGGCTTCTCAATGGATCGAATGCGCGGTTCTACACCTTCTCGCTCGAAGGTGATCGTCCGATGCAACTCATCGCAAGCGATGGCGGCCTGCTTGCCGCGCCAAGCGAGGTTCGCAGTCTTACCCTTGCCCCAGGCGAACGCGCACAAGTGATCGTCGATCTTTCCGAAGGGCGCCCGCTCCGGCTGATTGCCAGCAGCCCTGCTAACGCCATGGGCATGATGGGCGGGCAAGGCGGGGGTATGATGGGCGGCGGAATGATGGGAAACCGGGCCGATCGCGAGAGGCAGGGGCGCACGTTTTCGATCCTCGATATGCGCCCCTCAGGCGCGTCAACTCCAGTAATGCTCCCGCCCACTCTGGCCGCGCTTGCTGCGCCAGACCCCTCACTCGCCGATCGCAGCCGCCGTTTCGTGCTCGATATGGGCATGATGGGCCGGGGCATGTCGATCAACGGCGAAACCATGGACATGGACGTCATCAATCAGCGCGTACCGGTGGGTCAGTGGGAAATATGGGAAATCGCCAACGCATCGATGATGGCCCATCCCTTTCATATTCATAACGTGCAGTTCCGCTTGCTCGACCGGGACGGTCGGCCTCCGCGGGCGGAAGAGGCGGGCTTCAAGGACACCGTAATCGTCAACCCGCGTGAACAGGTCAGGCTGCTGTTGCGGTTCGAAGAAAATACCGATCCCGACACTCCCTACATGTATCACTGCCATATCCTCGAGCACGAGGACGCAGGCATGATGGGGCAGTTCGTGGTGATGGCCAATTAGGGGAGAACGACAGATGAGCGATGGGCACAATGCAATCGAGGGTATGGCGACCGACCCCGTTTGCGGAATGAGCGTGAAGATGGACGGCGCCCGCTTCGTCGATCGACACGAGGGTGGCGACCATTACTTCTGCTCCTCGCGCTGCCTCGACAAGTTCCGCGCGGATCCGGAGATGTATCTTTCGAAGGCGCACCTCGATGCTGTCGAGGATGTCCCGGAAGGTACCATATACACCTGTCCGATGCATCCGGAGATCCGGCAGCCGGGGCCGGGCTCTTGCCCGATATGCGGGATGGCCCTCGAACCCGAAACGGTCACTCTGAACGAGGGCCCCGATCCCGAACTCGTCGACATGCGGCGAAGGTTCTGGTGGAGCGCGCTCTTCACGCTGCCGCTCTTCGCCTATGCGATGGGCGACATGATCCCGTCGCGACCGTTCGATCAGGTCATCGAACCCGCTATCGCGCAGTGGCTGCAGCTCCTGCTGGCAACTCCGGTGGTGCTTTGGGGCGGCTGGCCCTTCTTCACCCGCGCGCTGCAATCGGTCCGGACCATGAACCTCAACATGTTCACCCTGATCGGCTTCGGCGTCGCCATCGCCTATCTGTTCAGCCTTGTGGCAACCCTCGCCCCGGACATCTTTCCCGAGGCATTCCGCGATCATGCGGGCCGGGTCGGCGTCTATTACGAGGCCGCAGCGGTTATCACGACCCTCGTGCTGCTCGGGCAGGTGCTCGAGCTCAAGGCGCGCGGATCGACATCGAGCGCCTTGCGAGCGCTTCTCGAACTCGCACCCCCGACCGCGATGAAGATCTTCGGTCGCGGGGACGAGCGCGAAGTACCGCTCGATGAATTGACGTCGGGGGACCTGCTGCGCGTGCGTCCGGGCGACAAGGTCCCCGTCGATGGCACGCTCGAGGATGGAAGCAGTGCCATCGACGAATCCATGATCAGTGGCGAACCCATTCCCGTCAAGAAAAGCGCGGGCGATCCCGTGATCGGGGGCACCGTAAACCAGACCGGCAGCTTCACCATGCGCGCGACGCAGGTCGGCGCGGACACCATGCTCTCGAAGATCGTGCAGATGGTCGCGGAGGCCCAGCGCAGCCGGGCACCGATCCAGCGGCTCGCCGACCAGGTCACCGGATGGTTCGTACCCATCGTCGTCCTTGTCGCTATCGTGAGTTTTGTCGTCTGGGCCATCTGGGGACCGGCACCGGCCCTTGCCTACGCGCTCGTCAACGCGGTCGCCGTTCTGATCATCGCGTGTCCCTGCGCGCTCGGACTGGCGACGCCGATGTCGATCATGACCGGTACCGGCAAGGGCGCGCAGCACGGGATCCTGATCAAGAACGCCGAAGCGCTCGAAACGCTGGAAAAGATCGATACGCTGGTCGTCGACAAGACCGGAACGCTGACCCGGGGCAAGCCTGATCTTGTCGACGTAAAACCGCAGCCAAATTTCGACGAGCAGGAATTGCTGAGCCTTGTCGCTGCCGTTGAGAGAGGAAGCGAGCATCCGCTCGCCCACGCGATCGTGGAAGGGGCTCAAAACAGGGGCGCTGCCATTCTCGACGCTTCCGATATCGAATCCGTGACCGGCGAAGGTATCCAGGCAAATGTCGACAAGCGCCTGGTCGCGATCGGGAATGAAAAGATGATGGAGCGTATAGGGGCGCTCGAAGAAGGCTGGCGGTCAACGGCGGACGAAGGCCGAAGCCTCGGACAGACGGTGATGTTCGTGGCCGTGGACGGGGCACCGGCAGGCCTTATCGCGGTCGCCGATCCGATCAAGGCAACCAGCCGCACCGCTATTGCCGCGTTGCATGAGCGCGGCATCAAGATCGTGATGCTTACCGGCGACAGCGAAGCCACCGCGCGTGCGGTAGCAAGCCAGGTCGGTATCGACGAAGTCGAAGCGAACGTCTCGCCCGAGGACAAACATCGCAAGATCGAGCAGTTGAAGAGCGAGGGTCGCCGGGTCGCTATGGCCGGCGACGGCATAAACGACGCACCCGCGCTTGCCGCTTCGCATGTCGGCATCGCGATGGGAACGGGTACCGATGTCGCGATCGAAAGCGCGGGCGTGACATTGGTGCGCGGCGACCTCGTCGGCGTTGTTCAGGCGCTCGTCCTGTCTCGGGCCACTATGCGCAACATCAGGCAGAACCTGTTCTTTGCCTTTGCGTATAATGCGCTCGGCATACCGGTCGCAGCAGGTGTCCTCTATCCATGGACCGGGTTGCTTTTGAACCCGATGATCGCGGCCGCAGCGATGAGCCTGTCTTCGGTATCGGTGATCGGCAACGCCCTGCGCCTGCGCGGCCTCGCTCTTCCCAAATTCGATACCTGAGCGATGGGGACGGGACGGAGATCGCAGGAGTGACGAATCAGACGATGCAGGATCAGGACCAAATCTCTGAGGAATCGCGCGAATGGCGCGGTGCTCATCCAGCCCTCTGGATCGCGATATTCGGAATTCTCATCGCTTTCGCCTGGGAGATGCTCCAGCTTCCTTTCTACCAGTCGGGAGGTCTGTCGCCTGCCGAGGCAGCACGTCGCTGCGGCCTGGCCTCGTTCGGCGATGCCGGGATCATGGTGGCCGCTTATCTCGGCGCCTCTGTCGGCAGTGGTAAAACGCCGTGGCTCGTAGACTGGCCGATCTCGCGTTTTGTCGTGTTCCTGGGAATCGGCCTGGCCATTACTGCCATGGTCGAAGTGCTGGCTGTCGGTGCCGACTGGGGGTGGTCCTATAGTGCAATCATGCCGCTTGTGCCCGGGACCAAAATCGGCCTGGTACCGATCGTGATGTGGGTCGCGGTTCCCACGGCCACCTTGTGGCTCGCGCGCCGTCTCGGCACCGGACCCCGCTGATCGCAAACCGGGATCTCCTATCCCTCGACAGCTGCCGGCTGCGGTCCCGATGGTGATCGACTTACCCGAAATCCGGCAATCAGGGCCAGCAGCGTGAGCAATTGCGCGCCGATCGTCTCGACAGTCGGGAAGAAGCCGAGTTCGGCGAGGCGCGGCAAGCCGGCAATGAAAGTGGCGGAAAGAACTCCGGCCTCCTGGAAAGCGCCCACGCCCTTGCCCGCGAGAATGACCGCAAGGATCGCAATCAGGATAGCACTGTA
>DDFY01000031.1:21182-59262 GCA_002337385.1 Erythrobacter sp. UBA1916 | reverse complement strand
GCCCCCTCCCGCAAACGCCCCCTACGATTGAGAAGCGCGGCGGAATCTCTTAGATTGATCGCTGGAGGCTTTGTTCGCGGAGACGCGCACATTGCCTTCTTTTCGTTTTAGGAAGCGCTGCCCTAAGCGACAGAAGCCAGAGCTTTGACAATGCGGCATTCCGCGATGGAGCCGACCATGTATCTTGATCCTATCGGTGCAGACACGCGATGATGGCGGTCACGACGGCGGTGGTTTCCGCGACGTCGCGCACCCTCACTGTGTCGAGGCCGATTTCAGCAGCGGGATAGTCATTCCCACCGGGGAATATCGCATCCCCAATGAACAGCATCCCGTCGAGCGGGACACCGCTCTCGGCACTCAGGCGCTTCAGGCCATAGCCCTTGTCGATCCCTGCTCTGGTCACGTCGATCGATGTCGTGCCACCGAGATTGATCGAGAGCTCCGGCAGCTTCGCGCGCAACGTGGCCTGCAACGCGGTCCTCTTCTTTCGGTCAGGATCCCACGCTTCCTTTTCCTTCAGCGGCGCTGCCTGCCCCAGGCCCGAAAAGGTGATCTGGCTGCCCCGGTCCTCGATCCGTTCGCCCCAGATACGTTCGTCGGCGAGACCGGCATCGGTCAGCGCCTGATCGAAGGCCGTGCGGATCTTCGCCTTCTCCGCGTCGTCGAACAGTTCGGCATAGACCGCGCGCCAAGCGCCATTGATGAACCGATAGAGTTTCGTGCCTGTGGTCGGCATCAACCAGAGACGGTCGAGCGCGACGCCGGCAGGAAGGCGCGAGGCGATCTGCTTTTCGAACTGCGGCCAGTCCCCGCCCGAGATCACCGCCACATCCGTGATGGCGAGCAATCGGGCGAGGATTGCGGCCATATCCTCCGATAACGGCCGCTTGCTCTCGGCAAGCGTGCCGTCGAGGTCGAAGGCGATCAGCCACTTCATGCCGCCTTCCCTGCCGGATCGCGGTAGGCGAGCAGCCTGAGCGCATTGATGACGACGAGCAGCGTCGATCCCTCATGAACCGCCACCGCTGGCCCAATGCCGAGGCCGAGGATGGTAGCAGGCACCAGGAAGGCGACGACACCCAGGCTGACGAAGACGTTCTGCCGGATGATTCCACGGGTATGGCGGCTAAGACCGACTGCGAATGGCAGGTGCGCCAGATCGTCGGCCATCAGCGCCACGTCGGCTGTCTCCAGCGCAACGTCCGACCCCGCCGCGCCCATCGCGATGCCGACCGTGGCGCTTGCCATCGCCGGCGCATCGTTCACGCCGTCGCCCACCATCGCGACCTTGTCTTCGCCGGCGAGCTTCTTGATCGCGGCAACCTTGTCTTCGGGCATGAGGTCGCCCCACGCTTCGTCGATCCCGACTTCGTCGGCGATCGCTTCGGCGACTTTCTGGTGATCGCCGGAGATCATTATCATCCGCGACACGCCCATCTCGTGCAGCCGACGCAACGCGGTCTTGGCAGCTTCGCGAGGCGTGTCCATCAGGCCGATCGCGCCCAGGTCGCGGTCCCCCTTGCGGACCACCATTGTCGTGCGGCCGTTCTCGCGCAGCTTCGCGATTGCGTCCTGCGCGCCCTGCCCCAGCGCCGGAATGCCCTCACTTCCGAACATCTCGGCCTTGCCGATCCACACCGTCTCGCCATCCACGCTCGCGGTGACGCCCCGACCGGTCAGGCTCTTGAGGTCGCCGGCAGTCGGCACGGCACGATCGTTCAGACGTTCGCGGCCGTCCTTGACGATCGCTTGGGCCAGGGGATGGTCGCTCAACGCTTCGACGGCGACAGCCAGCGCCAGCAACTCGCCTTCATCGGCGCCATCGACGGGCACGACATCAGTGATGCGCGGACGACCTTCGGTCAGCGTGCCCGTCTTGTCGAAAGCGATCGCTTTGAGCGACCCGAGGTTTTCGAGCGGTGCACCGCCCTTCACGAGCACGCCGCCCCGCGCTGCACGGGCAACGCCCGACAGGACCGCGCTCGGCGTTGCGATCGCGAGCGCGCACGGGCTTGCCGCCACCAGCACCGCCATCGCGCGATAGAAGCTGTCGCGGAACGGCTCGTCGACGACCACCCATGCGAACAGCAGGAGCACTGACAGGACCAGGACGGCGGGCACGAAGATCCGTTCGAACCGGTCGGTGAAGCGCTGCGTCGGCGACTTCTGCGTCTCCGCTTCGCTCACCATCTTCACGACCTTGGCAAGCGCGCTTTCATTGGAACGGCGTGTCACCTCGATCTCGATCGCGCCGCCGCCGTTGATCGTACCAGCAAAAACCCGGCTTTCCGCGTCGACTGCATCGGGCTTGGCGCGTGCCGCTGCGGCATCTGCGACCGGCACCTTGTCGACCGGGATGCTTTCACCCGTGACCGGGGCCTGGTTGATCGCGCTGGTGCCCTTGATGACGAAGCCGTCGGCAGGCAGGCGCTCGTTCGGGCGGACGATGGCAATGTCCCCGACGACCATCTGCTCGACCGGGATTTCGCTGGTCTGCCCGCCGCGTCGCACGGTCGCGGTTTCGGGCGCGAGCTTCGCCAGCGCCTCGATCGCCTTCTTGGCGCGGCCCATTGCATAATGCTCAAGCGCATGGCCGAGGCTGAACAGGAACAGCAGCAGCGCACCTTCGGCCCATGCGCCCAGCGCAGCGGCGCCGGCCGCAGCGACCAACATCAGCGTGTCGATCTCGAACTTCTTCATCCGGAGGTTGTCGATCGCCTCGCGCAGCGTGAAGAATCCGCCGAAGAAATAGGCTGCGATATAGCAGGCGGTCGGCAGCCATTCGGGCGCGCCAGCGACCAGCCTCTCGATCGCGTAGCCGATCCCCAGCAGCGCGCCACAGGCGAGCGCGAAGATCAGCTCGGTATTGGGGCCGAGAAATTCGGCGTGGCTATGGTCGTGGCCATCGCCGGGGCCGTGCTTCTCTTCGCCCGCGCCGTGGCCCCCGGGGCCGTGGTCGTGGCCGGCATGTTCATCGGCAGCGACCCGCTTGCCCACCCTCACCTTCAGCTTGCGAAGCGCAGCGCGCACCTCCTCTTCGGTGGTTTCGCGGCGATCATATTCGACCCGGACAGACCCGCTGGTGCTGGCGCTTGCCTGGACCACGCCGGGCAAGGCGCACAGCGCATCGCTGACCGTGCGCGCCCGACGTTCGTGGTTGATCCCCGTCACCTGCCAGATCGCATGGCCGTAGCGCTCGGTGATTTCGGCACCTGCGGCGCGCACCATTTCGCGCAACCGTGGCAGCGGCAGCTTGGCGGCATCGAAATGGATGCACAGCGCCGCTGGCGTGTTGCCGTCGAGACAGATCACATGCGCCCGCTCGACACCTTCGCGCTTTGACAGGGTTGATACGAGACGGTCCAGGCAGGCATCGGCCGCGTCAGGAAGGTCCGGCAACAACACTGGAATGTCGAGTTCGAGCTTGTCGTTCATGACGACCTCCTTTCGCTTTTCTTGGTTTCGGCGCGCGCGTCGCGCAGGATTTCGACACCGCCCTTGATGGCGATGATGGCGGTGGCGAAGCCGACCAGCAGGTCCGGCCAATTGGTACCCAACCACAGCACCAGCACGCCGGCGATCAGGATGCCGCCGTTGGAAATGAAGTCGTTGAAGCTGAAGGTGGTTGCGGCCCGGAGATTGACGTCCGGATCCTTGAGGCGCTGGAGCAGCCGCAGGCAGAGGTAATTCACGACGCCGGCGATCGCGGACATGACCATCATGGTAGGTCCGATGGGCTCGCTGCCCTGCACGTAGCGCCGTCCGACATCGATCAAGATGCCGCCCGCGAAGATCAGCAGCATGACGCCCGAAGCGACCGCGGCGCGTGTCTTCCATGTCTGGCCCCGGGTGAGCGCCACAAGGCTCAGCGCATACACAGCCGTATCGGACAGGTTGTCGACGCCGTTGGCGATCAGCGCGCTCGAGTCCGCGAAGAAGCCGGAAACGAAGAAGCCCGCAGCGATCGCCGCGTTCAGCAGCAGGACGATCCACAGTGTGCGGCGCTCCTGCCCGCCATTGTTGTCGTTGCCCGGGATCATCCCATCATCTCCTCAAGTGTCAGCAGGGCCAGGAAGCCGACGAAAAACATCGAGCTGATGAGCGGGGTGTCGGGTTTCTCGTGCGCCTCGACCAGCAACTCCTCCGTGACGAGGTAGAGCAGCGCCATCAGCCCGAAGCTGAGGAAGCCGGCGATCATCACCGGCGACAGCGCGGCGACCGGCACGGCAGCGAGCGCGCCGATCGGCAGCAGCAGGGCCAATGCCGAGACGATCACGATGATGCGCAAGCGCGAGCGATAGGTTTCCGCCAGCTCGTCGGTCAGCGTCAGTCCCAGAAATAACACTTCCAGAGTGAGCGCGATCGTCAGCAGGAGACCTGCCTTCTCGCCCGCCACGAAAGCGAGGCCGAGCACCAGGCCGTCGACCAGAATGTCGATGCCGATCGCGGCGAGTAGCGCCATCGGCCCCTTGAAGCGGGCCTCAAGAGCCTTGAGCCCCAGCATGGTCGCGACGCCCGCCGCCCCGCCGATCAACGTCGCGCTGGGCGATGCCTCATGCTTGACCTGCGGCAGGATTTCGGTCGCTGCCGCCGCGAACACGACGCCGGCAGCGAGATGCTGTAGGCCCGCCACGAGGCCAGGTTTCAACTTGGTGCGGCTCGCGACAATCGCGCCGAGCACGACCGCCAGCACAGGCGCAAGCGTATAGAGCAGTGCCTGCATTTCCTAGGACTCCTCCGGGGTTCGGTGGCAGACGCGGATCTTCCCGCGTCGCGTGAACGCGATCGATCCGCCCGCCACGACAGCCCGCGAATGGTCGCCGCGAAACTCGTCACCGGTTCGCTGCGCGCGCAGGATCTCGGTCCTGCCCTTCGGCAGCCAGGTGACGGCCATTTTCAAGCCGTCCTCGATGAAGTCGACATCGGCGCGTGTGCCGTCGTCGCAGTACATGATGCGCTGCGCGATTAGTTTCGACGTCAGATGCTTTTCATGCGCCGGCTCGGTAGGCTGGGTCGGCGCTGGATTACACGCCCCTATAACCGCCCCGGAGACGAGAACGACGCCGAGGCGCGCGATCGCCAGACCGGCCCGATTCAGGCCGCACAAGGTTGTCACATTTGAAATCGACGTGTCAGACATCGGTCTCTTCCGACGAAGCGCCCTGTGGCGTTCGAAGGCAGGGCAGTTCATCGCGTGCCTTCCTGCTCGCAGATCCGGGTACGGCCATCGCCTTCCACGATGGTGAGCTGCGACCCCTTGAAGGTCGCGGTGGCTGTCTCGCCGACATATTGGAGGCCCTGCGCTGGCGCGGTCAGCGTCATGGGCACGGCGCTGCTGGAGCGCCGCAAATCGATCTGCAGGCCGTTGTCCTTGTAATCGACGAACAGCGGTTCCCCGTCGGAACAGCGATAGGGATGGCGCCCCATTTCCCCGGTCGCCACGGCGCTGTCGGACGAATGGATCTGCTGCTCCGTTGGCGGGGCTGGCGGCTTTCTTTCCGAGCACGCCGCGAGCCCGACAACGAGGATGACGGCGGGCAGCACCCGCTTACAGTGCATCATCATCGCGCCTTCCTCCTGCAGCGGAAGGGGACGCGCTGACGATTGATAGCCCGGGCAGGCTGACCTACCCGCCAGCGGAGATAGGTTGCGAGGCGATCGTCAGATTCGACCATCAGGGATCGCAGGCGGCGCAACATCATCGCCGCGAACGGCAGGGAGAGCGCCCCGCGCAGCGTGCAGCTATGCGTTAGCCTGGTGCCGCCATCGTCCCCCGCCAGCTCGTACCGCTCTTCGAGCGTGAACAGATAGGGGATGCCGCAGGACCAAGCGAAGGCGTGCGGTTTATCGAATCGATCAATCCGTGCTGGCGTCCGAATTGGCCGGGTGATGCCCTGGATCGCAAAGGTGCATTCTGTGTCGCCGAGCCGGGACGGATCATCGAGAAATACGAGCGGACTCCACGCCCGGCGATGATCCGGATCGGTGAGTGCCGACCAGATGCGCAGTGGCCCGCCGTGAAGCATCGAGCTGGTTATGGTGCGAGGCATATCCCCATCTCCCAGAGATGGGCGGGGCGATCGCGGATCGCCCCGCCCATCCATCAGGCCAAGTTGTTCACGAAGGTCTGACCGTGGTCGTCCCCTTCATGCTCCTCATTGTAGTGCTCGGGTTTCTCGATCACTTTCTGCCCGAACCGGGCATAGAGTGTCGGCAGCACGAACAGCGTAAGAAGCGTCGCCGAGATCAGACCGCCGATGACGACCGTCGCCAAAGGCTTTTGAACCTCTGCGCCGGCGCCTTCGCCCAGCGCCATCGGCACGAAGCCGAGGCTGGCGACTAGCGCGGTCATGATGACGGGTCGCAGACGCTGCATCGCGCCAACATGCGCGGCTTCCTCGCGGCTCATCCCTGATCGGATCAGATCTTGGATCGAGCTGACCATGACGAGGCCGTTGAGGACCGCGATGCCCGAGAGGGCGATGAAGCCCACTGCCGCCGAGATCGAGAAGTCCATGCCCCGCAGGAACAGCAACAGGACGCCGCCCACCAGCGCGAAAGGCACGCCGGTGAACACGATCGCGGCGTCGCGGACCGATCCCAACGCCCCGTAGAGGAGCAGCAGGATCAAGATGAAGCAAGCCGGAATGACCAGCTTCAGCCGTTCGCTTGCCGATTGGAGGTTCTCGAACTGGCCGCCCCATTCGAGATAGGTGCCGGCAGGCAGCCGGAGTTGGCTGCCGATCGCCGCCTGCGCATCCGCCACGACGGATCCGACGTCGCGGCCACGCACGTTGGCTTGCACCACCACGCGCCGCTTGCCGTTCTCGCGGCTGATCTGGTTCGGACCATCGACCACCTTGATCTCGGCGACGCTGGACAGCGGTACATAGCCGCCGCCTGCCACCGGCACCTGCACCTGTTGGAGCAGGCCGATGTCGGCACGCTGCGCCTCCGACAGGCGGATCACCACGGGGAAGCGACGGTCGCCCTCGAAGATCTGGCCCGATGTTCGCCCGCCGATCGTCGCAGTCACGGTGTCCTGCACATCCTGAGCCGTAACGCCCAACCGCGCCATCGCGTCGCGGTTGACGCGAATGTCGAGCATGGGAAGACCGGTCGTCTGCTCCACCTTCACGTCCGCTGCGCCTTGCGTTCTGCGCAGCACCGCCGCGATTTGCTCGGCCGTCCGGTTCATCTGGTTGAAGTCGTCCCCGAACACCTTCACCGCGATGTCGCCGCGCACGCCGGCGATCAGCTCGTTGAAGCGCATCTGGATGGGCTGGGTGATCTCGTAGGCATTTCCCGGAATCTTCGCGAGATTACCCTCGATCCGGCTGACCAGCTCCTCCTTGGGAAGCTCAGGATCCGGCCAATCCTTGCGCGGCTTCAGGATGACGAACATGTCGGTCGCGTTCGGCGGCATCGGGTCGGCCGCCAGCTCGGCGGTGCCCGTCTTGGAATAGACGAATTGCACCTCCGGCTGCTTCGACATCATCCGCTCGATCGGCACCTGCATCGCCTGGCTCTGCTGGACCGACGTTGCCGGAATGCGGAGCGACTGGATCAGCAAATCGCCTTCGTCGAGCTGCGGCAGGAACACCGAGCCGAGCGTAGTGAAAGCAAGCGCCGCCACCACAAGGCTTCCCACACCCGCACCGATCGTCAGCGTCGGGCGCTTCATGGCCCGGTCGAGACCGGGTTCGTAGCGCTTCTTCAGCCACGTGATGATGCGGCCGTCCTTCTCCTCGACCTTCTTCGACAGCCAGATCGCAATCATCGCCGGCACGAAGGTGAGAGAGAGGATGAAGGCGAAGGCGAGCGCGATGATGACGGTCAGCGCCATCGGTCCGAACGTTTTACCCTCCACGCCGGTCAGCGTGAGCAGCGGTACGTAGACGAGGATGATGATTGCCTGCCCGTACACAGAGGGACGGATCATCTCACGCGCAGCGGCTGCCACGGTCGCGAGCCGTTCCTTGACGCTGAGCAATCGGCCTTCATGATGCTGTTGCTCGGCAAGCCGGCGCAGCGCGTTTTCGACAATGATGACGGCGCCGTCGACGATCAGACCGAAGTCCAAAGCCCCAAGGCTCATCAGATTGGCCGAGACCCCAGCGCGCAGCATACCAAAGCCTGTCAGCATCATGGTGATCGGGATGACCAACGCCGCGATCAGGGCCGCACGGAAGTTGCCGAGCAGCAGGAAGAGCACGACGATGACCAGCACCGCGCCTTCGGACAGGTTTTTCGCGACCGTCTTGATCGTCGAATTGACCAGCTCGGTGCGGTTCAGCACCGGCTGAATTACGACGTCAGGAGGCAGCGAAGCGTTGATCGTCTTCAGTTTCTCAGCGACCGCGGTCGACACGATGCGGCTGTTCTCGCCGATCCGCATGATCGCCGTGCCGACGACGACTTCGGTACCGTTCTCCGATGCCGAACCCATGCGGATCGCCTGACCCGTCTTCACAGTCGCAACTTGTTCGACCGTGATCGGCACGCCGTTACGTGTCGCGATCACGGTCCTGGCCAACTCGCTGGCATTGCGAACGAGCGCATCCGAGCGAACAGCCAGACCTTCGCCATTGCGATTGACGAAGCCACCGCCGACGCTGGTGTTATTGCGCTCCAGCGCATTTCCCAGGTCCGTCAGCGTGATGCCGAGCGAGGCCAGCTTCTGCACGTCGGGCACGACGAGGAACTGCTTGGCGTAACCGCCAATCGAGTCGACACCGGCGAGGCCCGGTGTGGTCTTCAGAAGCGGCGTCACGATCCAGTCCTGCGCGGTGCGCAGGTAGGTCGCCTTGTCCTCTTCGGTCGTCAGTCGCTCGCCCTCTGGCGTGATGTAGCTGCCATCGGGCTGTTGGCCCGGTTCACCGGGCTTGTGCTTGTCGTCCTCGCGATGATCGAGACGAACGGTGTACATGTACACCTCGCCCAGGCCTGTCGCGATCGGACCCATTTCAGGGTTCACGCCGTCGGGCAGATTCTCTTGCACGCCCCGCAGACGCTCGCCCACCTGCTGGCGGGCGAAATAGATGTCCGTCGCGTCCGAAAAGACCGCCGTGATCTGCGCGAAGCCGTTGCGGCTCAACGAGCGCGTATATTCCAGGCCGGGGGTGCCGGCGAGCGCGGTTTCGATTGGAAACGACACCTGCTTCTCGACCAGCTCGGGCGAGAGGGCAGGCGCGCGGACGTTGATCTGGACCTGATTGTTGGTGATGTCCGGCACCGCGTCGATCGGTAGCCGGTAGAGGGAAAAGGCGCCGATGGCGGCGACGATGACGGTGAGGAGCAGGACTAGCCAGCGCTTCTCGACCGCCCAGGTTACGATACGGGCGATCATGGCTTAATCCTCGTGGCTCGCTTCGCCCTTGCCGATCTCGGCCTTGAGCGTGAAACTTCCGGTGGTGGCGATCTGTTCGTTGCCGGTCAGGCCCGACCGGACGATCACCGTGTCGCCCGACGCATCGCCGAGCTGGACCGGGGTCGCCTTGAAGCCGGTGGGCGTGCGCACGAACACGACCGACTTGCCCTCGAAACTCTGGACCGCCGTCGTCGGCACGCGGACCGCCCCGCTCCCGCCGCTGCCCGTGAGCTGCACGGCTGCCGTCACAGGCTCGCCGACCCGCCATTCGCCACCGCGATTGTCGAGGGTGGCGAGCGCAGGCACGAGCCGCGTCTGCGGATCAAGCGCCGGCGACACGAAGGTCACGCGGGCGGTCGCCTGACGGCCTGCCGCCTTCACCAGCACCGTATTGCCGGGACGCACCCGGCCCGCATCCTCGGGCTTGAGATTAAGCGCGATCGACACCTGGCTCAGGTTGGCGATGCGATAGAGTTCGGCATCCGCCGCGACCGTTTGTCCCAGCGTCACGGGGCGCGCAATGATCTGGCCCGAGATCGGCGCGGCAATGCCGAGCCGGTTGAGCCCGCCGCCGCCGACACCCGCCGCCGAAACCATGCTCTGCGCCTGCGTCAGGGCGATCCGCGCCTCCGTCGCCGCTGTGCGGGCGGCGATCAGATCCTGTTCAGGGGAGACTCTCTGCGCGAACAGCCGCTGTTCGCGCGCGAGGTTCGAATTAGCGAGCTGAAGCCGCGCCCGCGCCGCCTCGACCTCGCCCTTGATCTGCGCCGCCTCGCGGCTTTCGATGACCGCAATGGTCTGGCCGCGTCCGACCGATTGGCCGAGGTTACGGGTGAGCGCGACCACGCGTCCCGCAATTGCGGCCGAGACGACCTGCGTTCCCTGTGGGTCGCCCTCGATGATCGCGGGCAGCTCGATCGTCCCGGCCCCGCCGATGATCGGCCGTCCGACCTGGACGCCCGCTGTGGCGATCTGGTCGGCACCCAATGTGACGACGCCTTCACCGGCATGACCGCCTTCAGCACCGCCCTTTTCCATGCCCGCTGCCGTCTCATTGGCAGCTGCGCCTTCGGCAGTTGCCTCGTTTCCGCCATCCTTGCCGCCGCAGGCAGCCAAGAGCAGGGCGAGCGACGCCGCGCCCGCGAGATAAAAGCTCTTCATCACTGATTCCCCCCATTGGGCGCACGAGCGGTCAGTCGCTCCACTTGCGCGCGGGCATTCTGGTAATTGGCAAGCGCGTCGATCGCGGCGACCCGCGTTTCGGCGAGCGTGCGTTCAGCATCGAGCAATTCGAGCTGGCCGAACTTGCCCTCGCGATAGCCGATCCGCGCGATGCGGGCGGCCTCCTGTGCAGCCGCCAGCGCCGGCCCCGACGCCGCACGAGCCGTCGTTGCGGCATTGGCCGCCTGCGCCTGCGCGTCCGTGATCGCCTGTTCGATGTCGAGCGCGGTCACGCGGCGCTGCGCATCCGCCTGGGTCCGCTGCGCGGTCGCCTGCGCAATCGCGGCGCGACCATTGTTGAACACCGGGATCGGGATCGACACGCTGAACACCGCCGCCATGTCGTTGGTCGCTTCCAGGCGGCGGATCGACGGCCCGACGTTCAGGTCAGGCACGCGATTGGCGCGCGCGAGCCGCACGCCGGCTTCGGCAATGGAGAAATCCGCGTTGGCTGCCGCCAGCGCGAGTGTGCCGGTCGTGTTGACCGGTGCCAACGGCCCATAGACGTTCACATCGGGAAGGCGATCGAGCAGCGTGTCATCGAGCAGGCCGTCGATCGGCCGTCCGATCCGACGCGCCAGATTGGCGCGGGCCGCCTCGGCCAAGCGAAGCTGCCGCTCCACATTGGCGTCGGCATTGATACGCGCGACATCCGCGCGCTGTTGCTCGAGTGGCGATGCCCGCCCTGCCTGCACGCGAACGCTCGCGGCCCGCAGCGCATCGCTGGCGATCCGGGCCTGATCGCGGGCTGTCATTACCCGGCGATCGGCCGCGACCGCTTCGACATAGAGCTGCGTTACCTGAAGCCGGACATCCGCCGCGATGATCGCGGCCTGGATCTCGGCCCGGGACAATTGCGCATTGGCGACCGCGACGCGGGCGCCGCGCTTGCCGCCTAGCTCGATCGGGATCGCAAAGCCGACCGTGGTTTCCGCGCTGCGGACCCCCCGATACGGCCCGGAGCCGATGACATTCTCGACTTGGCCTTGAACCACCGGATTGGGCCGCAAGCCGGCGACTGTGCGACCTGCACGGGCCGCGTCGATTCCAGCTGTCGCCGCTTCCGCAGCAGGGGCCGAACCGCCCGCTGCACTGACCGCTTGGTCAAGCGTGTAGACCGGCGCATCCTGCGCAACAGGCGCGGACGGTCCGACCTGCGCCTGCGCCATCGTGGCGCAAGACGCTGCGGCCAGCATGGCCGCGAGGATACGATTCATGAAAATAGGACTCCTGACGATGATCGACAGGGGCGCGCCAACGCACGCCCAAATCGGACGTCAGGCTTGGGGGGGCCTCAAATGGACCATGCCGGTGCGGCCGTCGAGCGACGCAGAGGCGGAGATTGTCGGCTTGGGCACTGTGAGGACGGGGGTATATTCCATCGTCGTGCGCGCAGGCGCGCCGACGTCGTGTCCGTGACAATAATTGTGATGATGCGGGACATTCTTGTCCGAGTCCGATGGCACCTGATCGATGTCACCGGCGGTATGGACCGTGAACTCAACGCCCGCGATGCTTCCCCCCGCCAGATCGGCGGCATGGGCCATGCCGGAGAAGCTGGTCAGGACCAGCATCAGGCATGTCAGGAAAGGCAAAAAGGCTCGCACTAGCTTGCCTCTATCACGGAAGGGTTTTCATGTCATTGCACTAATTCGAACCAAGGGTCACTGAGCCGGAACCCGAGCGGGATCGGTCGCGCCCGTTCCAGGCGAACCCGACCGCAATGGCGACCGCCATCAGGAGTTGCGCCAGCACCGATTGCCAAGTGGGAAACACGCCGAGCATCGACAGCCGTGGCACGTCCGCGAGCGGTGCGATGTTGATAAGGCCGGCTTCCTGGAGCGCGGCGACGCCTTTACCCGCCAGCACGACGGTCAGGACCGCCATGAGCCAGGAGCTATAGCGGAAGAACTGCGCGATCGGCAGCTTGCGACTGTAGCGAAGCATGGCCCAAGCGATCAGGCTGAGCAGTCCAATCGCCGACCCGGCCCCCGCGAGAAGCATCCCGTTGTCACCTTGCGCCGAAAGCGCGGCATAGAACAGGATCGTCTCGAAGACCTCGCGATAAACTACGACGAACGCCAGCCCGAACAGGAACCAGCCCGACCCGCCCGAGAGCGCCCGCGACATCTTCTCGCGAATATAGCGCTGCCACTGATCGGCCTGCGCCTTGCCGTGCATCCAAATCCCGACCGAGAGCAGCACGACCGCGGCGAACAGCGAGCCAAACCCTTCCGTCAGCTCCCGGCTCGCACCGCTGATCCCGATCGCATAGGTGGCGACCGCCCAGGTGATCCCGCCCGCGATGATCGCGCTGACCCAGCCGCCATGCACGTACCGCAGCGCCTCGCCGCGCTCGGCTTTACGCAGGAACGCGATCATGGCGACAACGATGAGCAGGGCTTCGAGCCCTTCACGCAGCAGGATCGTGAACGCGCCCAGGAACGTGGACGCTTCGGTGGCGGCATCAGGCGCGAGCGCCGCTTCCGCATCGTCGAAAAGGCCGCCCAGTACTGCGACCTTCTCCGCGAGATCATCGGGCGACGCGCCCCGGTCGATCGAGGCGCGGAACTCCCCCATCGCGCCCTCGATTCGACCCATCAGCGTCGCGTCGCGCGCGGTGAGTGTTGGCTCGATCGGCTCGAACCCATCGAGATAGGCCGACAGCGCCAGCTCTTTCGCCATGCGCGCATCGCCGCGCCGCGCAGCCGCCACGCTTTCGGCGAGTTTGGCGCGGGCGACCGCGAGCGAGCCGGGAGCCTGTTGTATCACCTGTTCGGGATGACGACGCAGGAACGCGAGCACTGGGTCAGCCTTGGCGTCGCCGATCGCCGCGCCGAGCGCGGCCGGGGTGAGCGCGACCAGGGTTTTCAGGTCCGGAATGCGCCGGCGAAGGGTCGGGTCGGATTTCCAAAGCCGCTCGCCTTCGCGCGCCTGCGCATCCGTGAAGGCGAAGCTCCCGGCTCGGAATGCTAACGCCCAGCGCTGATCGTTGGGCAGATCGGCGAAGCTCTGCATCGCGGTCCCGTCGATGCCTTGCGTCACCACCTGATAGAGCGCGAACACGCTGCGCTGGCGCGCGCGCTCGGCATCGGTGAAAGCAATCGGGGGCGTAGCGAGCTTGGCGGCGTCAGGGCCACGGCCGTTGCCCGTCATCCCGTGGCAGGACGCGCAGGATTGTCGGAACAGTGCATCGCTGGAGACGAGGTTCGGAGCCTTATCGGGCGCGAGCGGCACCGGGTAGGCGCGCAACAGATCGGCCGCGAGCCCGTGCGCCAATGTTGCCACCTGTTCAGTCGGTCCCTTTTCCGCGATCACCGCCTGGAGGTTGGCAGCCCGCTGGATGAGGGCTTGACGCTCCGGCTTCGCCGGCAGGCCCTGAAGCCGTGTCGAGACCGACGCGGCGAACTCCGTCATCTCGGCATATTCCGACGTGCTCTTGATCCGACCGTTGGCGACCGCGCCGCCATAATCGACGGCCATATAGTCGAGCAGCCGCCATGCGGTTTGCACGTCGCCGGGTTCGGCGATTGCCGCAGCAGGGATCAGCAGCGCCGCGAGCGCGGAGAGCAGCCGCAACGAGAGCATTGCCCGGATCAACGCGAGCAGACGCACTACCGCTCTCCCAATTCGCGCCGAGCGCCAGTGACGATTTCATAAGCGGAGTGGAGGAACAGGAGGGCGATGAGGCCGGCGACGGCGAGGTCCGGCCAGGCGCTTCCTGTCCACGCCACCAGACCGGCTGCGGCGATCACCGCCACGTTGGCGAGCGCGTCGTTGCGGCTGAACAGCCAGATCGCGCGAACATTGGCGTCCCCTTCCCGGAAACGCGCAAGCACCAAGGCGGACACGACATTGATCGCGAGCGCGACAACGCCGATTGTGCCCATCAGTTCGGCATCGGGCGCGGTTGCGTTCAGGGCGCGCCAAATCGCGAAACCGATTACGCCCACGCCAAGCGCACCGAGAAACAACCCCTGCGTCAGCGCGACCTTTGCCCTCGCCCGTGCGGACCAGGCAAGCGCGAGAAGACCGATAAGGCTGATCGACCCGTCCCCGAGAAAATCGAGGGAATCCGCTTTCAGCGCTTGGCTATCGGCGATGAACCCGCCGAACAGCTCGGCGACTCCGAAGCCGAGGTTGAGCACCACGACGGTCAGCAGCGCACGGCGATAGGCCGGATCGGTTTGCGCGCGCGCGGGCTCCCCGTGGCACCCGCAGCTTTCGGTAGAAGCATTCATGCGGCCTTCCTTACCACCTCCAGTCGCTGTAGAAGCAAGCGAAATGTGCGACACGTTCGCATAAGCAAGGATGGCATGATGAAGCCGGTGATGATTGGGCAGCTCGCCAGCGAGACCTCGACGAAGGTGACGACGATCCGCTTTTATGAGTCGATCGGGTTGCTCCGATCCGCCCCTCGCACGGCGTCGGGTCGCAGAACCTACGATGCCAGTGACATTGAGCGTTTGCACTTCATCC
Source organism: Erythrobacter sp. UBA1916 (assembly GCA_002337385.1). Taxonomy (GTDB): domain Bacteria; phylum Pseudomonadota; class Alphaproteobacteria; order Sphingomonadales; family Sphingomonadaceae; genus Alteraurantiacibacter. Next base: position 44,189 of record DDFY01000031.1, on the reverse strand, counting down.
GCAACGGTCGCCGGCTTGGCTTCTCCGTCGACGAGATCCGTTCGTTGATGGGGCTGGCGCAGAACCCGGACCAGGATTGTGGTGCCGCCTCAGCTATCGCTGCTCAGCACCTCAAGGATGTGGAGGAGAGACTGGCGCAACTCGCGGTGTTGCGGGATGAGTTGGCAATGCTCAGCCAGAGCTGCACCAAGGCGCGCATGGCCGATTGTCGGATCATGAAGGCGATCGGCAAAGGCCACCCTCAAGCCGATCAATAATAATCGGCCAGCCTGAGCTCGCGCACATCACCCGAGGCCATCGTCAGCTTTACGAGGGTGCCAGCAGGCCGGGAGCGCACTTGCCAGAGCTCCCCACGCGTATAGTTCGCATCGATCGAATGGCCGTTCACCGCCACGATCCGGTCGCCGACCGCCCAGCCAGCCTTTTCCGCGGGACTGTTCGCCGCCACATGAACAACGGTGAGCGCCGTTGGTGAGGCTGCGAGGCCAAGGCCGCTACGGTCCTTCAGCATCGGCAGGCGACGACGAGGACCGAGTGGCCGGAGCCACACGAATCCGGCGGTCACGTCGAACACCACGTCGAATTGAGCGATCAGCGGTAGGCCGACATTGCCAACCGTGCTGGTGGAGAGCCAAGCTCTCATCCCGAGTGTGGGGACGTTCGAGACGCCAAGCCCTTCGATGTTGATGTTCTGGATCGTGAAAGCATCGTTGATACGCACACCATCGACGCCGCCGATCGCCGCGGTCGAGACGAGCTTCCCGTTCAACAGCCCTTGATCGCGGGCATAGGCCGACGAGAGCATCAGCGCGGCCGAGCTGCCAAGATCGATCATCAAGGGCACGGGAGGCAAACCCGAGACGGAAGCTCGAATGAACAGCTCCTGCTTGGCACCGCGCCCGAGCGCGACAGCGCGCCAGTCGGGACCGGCGAGAAACGTGCCTGACTTGACGACCGCCATACGCCTTTTCGCGAAATCGAGCGCGATGCAGCTACCCGTGAACATATCGGCACCGAGGAGGATATCGATCGGTCGTCCGAAGGCCGCCGACACTGAACTCAGATCACCAACGACGGCAAAGGGTAAGCGACGGGTTTCGCGGGCGAGCTGTACGTCGATGTCGCGGACCAGCAGCACCGGGGCCTTGGCGCTCAGCCCGCTAATCATGCGCCGCTCACCATCGTTCAAGCCGAGCTTCGCCGCGAGCGCCGTGCTCATGATCGACGCGCCGCTGCCACTGTCGAGCACCGCCCGCACCGGCACTCCGCGCACTTGTGCCGAAACAAGGAGGGTATCACCCGTGCCGACTTCCAGCGGCTCCCATTCGAGGTGAGCCGCGCCGAAGTTCCACGAGGCCGCAGACCGGGAAGTCTGTCGCGCGAGCGTTGGAGAACCGAGCACCAAGCCGGTTCCACAGGCCACCAGCCGCGCCACTAATGAGCGTCGAGACATACCGATTGCTTCAACACGGGCCGTCAAAAAGCCACCTCCAGCCCCCCGTCCGCAGGAGAGCAAATTGCGGTTACATGCTCCAGCCACTGGAGGAGCAAGTGCTTTTGGTGCGCCCGAAAATCCTCAGAAGCGCTTGGAGAACTTTAGATGAAGGATGGTGCAGACCGCTTAGATGCCTTCCCGATAACGAACGGTTCCGGGGGACGCTGGGCCGATCGGGACCGCGAACGGTGTAAACGCTCGCGCTAAGTGGCGGCATTCTGATCGCGCTATTTGTCGGCGAGCGTCGCTACGCGGCTACCGGCTTGGTCTCGGCCGATCGCACATAGGCGTAGAGTTTTGGCTTGGAGATGCCGAGCATCGAGCAAATCTTGGCGATCGGCATCGTGTTCTCGTGGTAGAGCCTGACGGGCAGGTCGCGCTTGTCCTTGCCGAGTGCGGCCGGCCGGCCACCCTTCTTGCCGCGAGCGCGGGCTGCGGTGAGACCGGCCTGGGTCCGCTCGCGGATCAGGTTGCGCTCGAACTCCGCCAATGCCCCGAACAGGTGGAAGGTAAGCTTGCCCGACGTGGTGGTCGTGTCGATCGCCTCGTGCAGGCTCAGCAGCCCGACCTTTTCCTCGTCGAGGTAGGTCATCCATCCGATCAGATCACGGAGCGAGCGGCCGAGCCTGTCGAGGCGCCAGACCACCAGTGTGTCGCCGGCGCGAAGCAGCTCCTTCACCTTTTCCAATCCAGGGCGAGCGGCAGTCGCCCCGGAGGCCTTGTCGGTGATGACCTTCTCGCAGCCGGCAGCCTTCAGCGCATCACGCTGGAGGTCCAGGTTCTGCTCGGCGGTCGATACGCGGGCGTAACCGATTTTCATGCGTAGGGCCGGTGGCGCCCCGATCGGGCGCGGTTTGGGAAGAAAGTCGTCATCGGCAGGTCTATGTTGCCCTAGTTTTCTTTACCGGGTAGATTTACGTCGAACAGGCCGGTTTGGCAACGCGAGCGGACTCGCATGGCGATGGGCAGGCAAATCTCCGTTTTCCTTACCTGCGACACGGACCGTCGGCGGTGACGCATCCGGCGCTTGTCCCGCCGCTGGCGATCGAGCGCTACCGCGTCCTTGAACCGCACCTCGCCGATGGCATCCCGCTCGCGGACCTCGCCCGCACCGGCACGCTGAGCGAGCGGACGTTGCAGCGCTGGCTCGGGCGCTACCGTGCCGAAGGACTTGCCGGTCTCGCGCGTCTGCCGCGCAACGATCGGGGCAGGCTGCACCTGCCGGAACATCTGGTCGAACTGACCCGCACTCTCGCCACCAAGCGCCCGCGACCCCCGGTCGCCGCCATTCACCGAAAGGTGCAGGAACTCGCCATCGCGCATGGACACCGAACCCCCAGCTATGCGGCCGTCGCGCGTGTCGTCAGGGCGATACCGGCAAGCCAGATCGCCGCAGCCTCCGATCCGGCCGTCTACCGCGACCAGCACGAGCTAGTGCATCGGCGCGAAGCCGCGACCTCGAACGAGATGTGGCAGGCCGATCATACCGTTCTCGACATTCTCGTGCTCGATGATGCCGGAACCCCGGTGCGTCCTTGGCTGACCGTCATCGTTGACGATCACAGCCGAGCCATCGCCGGTTACTTCCTCAGCCTCGATGCCCCCAGTGCCCTCAACACGGCGCTCGCCTTGCGGCAGGCGATCTGGCGCAAGCCCAATCCCGAATGGATCGTCAGCGGCATTCCCGAACAGCTTTACGTCGACAACGGCTCGGATTTCATCTCCGAGCATATCGAGCAGGCGTGCATCGCCCTCAAAATCCGCCTCATCCATTCGCTGCCGGGGCGTCCTCGCGGGCGCGGCAAGATCGAGCGGCTGTTCCGCACCATCAACGACATGTTCCTGCCCGACCTGCCCGGCCACCTGATCGCGGGCAAGCCGCTGTCGGCGCCAGTGCTCACGCTCGACGAGCTGCGCGCCCGCTTCGAGGCGTTCGTGTGCGGCGTCTATCATCGTCGCCCGCATGGCAGCACCGGCGAACCGCCGATCACGCGCTGGCAGAAGGGCGGGTTCCTGCCCGCAATGCCCGACAGCCTTGAACAGCTCGACATGCTGCTCGTGCACGTGCCCAAGCCCCGTAAAGTGCTGCGCGACGGCATCCGTCTGATGGGCAGGCGCTATGTCGAACCCACGCTCGCGGCCTTCGTCGGCGAGCAGGTCGAGGCGGTCTATGACCCCCGCGACCTGACCGAGATCCACGTCTACCACCAGGGCCGGTTCGTCTGCCGTGCGCTCAGCTCCGAGCACGCTGGGCACCCGTCGTTGCGCGCGATCCAGCGCGCCCGGCGCGGCGCGAAGGAGCGCGACAAGCAGGTGCCTGCCCCCACGGAGACCTTCGATGGCGACCAAGAGGATACGGCTTCCCGGCCCACCACCTACCGAGGGCTCCGGCTCTACGCCGCTGACGATTGAGTTCCTGGTCGAGCAGCCGTTCCTGGCGACCCGCGAACATGCCCGGTTCGTCGAGTTTGCCGAAGCCTGCGCGCACTACCGCTATATCGGCGTGTGTCATGGCCGGCCGGGCGTCGGAAAGACGCGATCGGCGCGCGAGTTTTCCAGCTTCCCCGACCTGGGGGAATATGCCGCGCTCCGTCCCATTGCCGCGCTCCTTGGCGAAAAGGTCGCTCGCTGCCGCGCCGTCTTCTACACCGTGTCGGTCAGCAACACGCCCAAGACGATCGACGCGGTGTTGGGCCTCAACCTCATTAAGCTGGGCTATGCCCGGCTGACGGTCGCGGGCGGCTCGCAGGACGAAATCACCCATGACGCCGCCCGCATCGCCTGCCCCCTCGTCATCGTCGACGAGGCCGACCGCCTGACCATAAAGTCGCTCGAACATCTCCGCGACATGGCCGATCGCCACGGCTTCGGGCTGATCCTGATGGGTATGCCGGGCTTGGAGAAGCGCCTCGCCCGCTATGCCCAGCTCTACTCGCGGATCGGCTTCGTCCACGAGTTCAAACCGCTTACCGAGACCGAAATGCGGCTGCTGCTCGCGACCCACGCCGGCGATTTCGGGATCAGCTTCGACCCGGCCCAACTCGACGCGATCGAAGCGCAGGCAGCCGTGATCCGCATCACGCGCGGCAACTTCCGGCTCATGGAGCGCCTGTTCGCGCAGATGCGGCGGATCATGACCCTCAACCGCGTCGAGGAGGTCACCGCTGACATCGTTCAGGCCGCGCGCGATTGCCTCGTCATCGGACCCGGCAACTGACAAATAGCGCGATCAGAACGCCGCCATTTAGCGCGAGCGTTTACACAGGATAAGATCCATACCGTTTCCGGAACCACTTTCTTGTTTCCTCTTCGAAATTGGACTGTGCTGATGAGTTTGAGCGATGGTGGCTTCGCTCATACACTACGCGCTACCAGGCCCCTGCCCGTTTCTTAGGCTTAACGTTGTAGCTCAAGACCCCGGGGGCTCAGCCTCCCTTCTCCGGTTCTTGCCGCTGCGCAAATCCCTCGATCTACCTGCCGCCGTCGTGTGGTCGCACGGCATCATCCAAAGACCTATTTAGGCCGTCATGACTAGCCAATCTTCGCCATAAGGCGCCCCGCCGCCCCCTGCTCTGCCGCGAGATTGCGATTATAAGCGAGCGGCATCCGCGGCGACTTCCACCGCAGCGCGTCCATGATGCCGGCCAAATCCTCCCCGCTGGCGAACAGGTCCTGATTGAGCCCGATCCGCGTCGAGTGCGCACTGATCCCCTTCAGCAACCGCGCCAGATCGTCCGCCGTCAAATCGGGCAGCGCGCCACGGTCGAACGCGCGGCCGATGAACGACCGAAAGATTGGTCCGATCGAGCCCGGGTGCAGCGCCACGGTGCCGATGTCATATTCGACGCGCGCCTTCACCGCCGGCTTGGACAGCGTCTTGCGCAGATCCCACGTCTCCCGGCCCGAGATGCTGTCGATCGGCCGACCGCGCACGGCTGCCCGCGCCTTGTAGCGCCGCACCTGCACCCGCCGGAACAGCGGCCCTGTCGTGATCCCCGCCGCTTCGGTCCACGCCGCGATCGCCGCGACGGTGCGCGGGCTGAGGTAGGCGGTCGCCCCCTCCCCGTCTTGATCGCCCTTATGACGCAGAATCTGCAGCAGCCGCGCTTCGGGATCGATCGCCTCCTCAATATGCTCAATGGCGACCGCCACCAGTTCGGAGGCGCGCAGCCCGGTGTCATAAGCGGCCGATAGCAGCGCCCGATCACGCAGCCCCGGCAGATCCTCGCCACAACTCTCGAGCAGCGCGCGGATGTTGAGCCCCCGCGCCTTGTCGCGCTCGACGTCGCGCACCGGGCCCTTGAACCGCAGCGGCCGCGCCTGCTTCTGCGCAGCCCCCTTCTCGCGGCGCACCGTCTGGAGCCGCAGCTTCACCAGCGGCGCCGGCGTCGGATCCTTGAGCTCGAGCAGCTGGTGGATCTTGGCGATCGACGCCTTGTAGCGGGATAGCGAGGCCGGCCGGCTCCCCTTCCCGGCCCGCGCGTCGAGATAATCGGCCACGGTCTCGGGCGTGGCCGGCAGCGCGATCCGGTTGTTGCGCCTACACCACGCATCGAACGCCTCGACGTCGGACTTGAGCGCACGGATGCTATGGGGCGATGAAGCGGCCTGATAGGCGGCGATCAGGCCCTCGTTGACGGTGATGCGCTCGCCGGCGCGCATCTGCACGATCGTCCACGCAAGGTCGGCCGGCGCCCTGACGGCCGGCAGGACAGCCTCAGGCGGCGCTACGGGGATTTCTGGCCCTTCCCGGGCGGTTTCGGTGCTCACGACGCGCCTCGCTCCTCAGCCGCGCTTGTAGCCCACCTTGTCACTTAAAGAATACGGGCGGACGAGAAAACGGCCGAGTTGCGTGGATCATGTACAAGAATACCTCCGGACGTTCGACCTGACAGCGCGATTCTGCTACAAAACGACCGGACCCGGCAACACGAGTCCCTGGCGAAAATCGGGGATAGGTCATGGCCGAAACAGGCACTGCCCTCACGACGGTTGATCATACAGAATGGCGCAAAGCTTGTGAGCGCGAGCCTATCATTCGTGCGCTTACGGCAGAGCCCCGGCTCGGACGCAAAGCGATTGCTGAGGCCGGCCTGAAGCTGAGCCTCAACCGGTCCCGAATTTACGAACTGCTCGCGAGATACCGGGAAAACCCAGTGACCAGTTCGTTGGTCGACCAGCACGATGGATTTCCCAAAGGGCGCTCTCGCCTCCCTTGCGAGGTGGAACGCCTGATCGATGCCAAAATAGAGCAATTTTATCTCAGCCGTCCAAAGCCCACCATCGCACAACTGGTCCGTCAAATTCGCTTTTCGTGCCTGGAGCAGAATCTGCGACCTCCAGCACGGCAAACTGTTGTCCTGCGGGTCAACGCCGTGGAACGGACACGCCTGACAGGCGCCCGTGATGGGACCAAAGCCGCAGCAGACCGCTTCCGACCCGTCGTCAGCTCATACGAGGCGCAGTACCCTCTTCAGGTCGTACAGATGGACCACACGCTGGTCGATATCATCATCGTCGATGAGTATCTCAGGAGACCGGTCGGGCGGCCAACGCTGACCCTGCAGATCGACGTAGCGACGCGGGTGATACCCGGCTTCTACATTTCACTGGAACGACCTTCCGCGATTTCGGTCGGCATGGCGATCCGTCATGCAGTACTGCCCAAGAATGATTGGCTGGCCGATCGAGAGCTCACCTTCGCATGGCCTGTCTTCGGCCTGCCAGACATCCTCCATCTCGACAATGCCTCGGAATTTCACTCACGCGCGCTGACTCGGGGCTGCCAGCAATTTGGGATCGAGCTTCACTACCGTCCACCGCGCACTCCGCACTTTGGCGGGCACATCGAGCGCATGATCGGCACCGCCATCGGCGAAGTTCACCTTCTTCCGGGTACTACGTTCTCCAACATCCAGGACAAGGGAGACTACGACGCTGAGGGCAAAGCCTGCATGACCCTCAAGGAATTCGAGCGATGGTTCGCCCTCCAGGTGGGAATCTATCATCGCACCATTCACAGCTCACTTGGCGTCCCCCCGATGACAGCGTGGCAGGACGATCAAGGTAAGCGTGTTGCAGCCCTGCGCCTGCCGGCCGATGAAGAACGTTTTCTGCTCGACTTCCTCCCGTTCGAGATGCGCCGGGTCCGGCGCGAGGGCATCAAACTCTTCCACGTTTTCTACTGGCATGGCGCTTTGGCCACGCTGGTCGCGAACAGCGTTCATAAATTCCCGATCAAATACAATCCGCTCAACCTCTCGGCCGTCTATCTCGAACTGCCCGGCGGCGAGCATGTCACAGTTCCTCTTCGCGATAAGCGGCGTCCTGCAATTACCAAGTTCGAGCACGACCAAGCCCTGAGAGCGCTTCGAGAGCGCGGGCGAACCGCCGTCGATGAGCAGATGCTTTTCGAGATGGTGAGCACGCAGCGCAGGATTGTGCTTAGGGCCGTAGAGAAGACGCGCGGAGCTCGACGATCAACCCAACGCATCGTCGATGCGCTCATCCGCGGCGAACCGCCTGCGGCCTTTGTCCAGCACCAAGAGGCCAACGCGCAGCTGACACCGCCAAATCTCGACGGGCCGGTTGTACCACTCGCGATCGAGGAGCAGTCATGAACGTGCTCTACAGCCATATCTTCCCGGCTTATCGCGAGTATGCCGAATTGACCGATGAGGCCCGGATCGACTGGCTACGCCGCGACCGCTGGATATCGTTGCCACAGGCTGAGGCCGCGCTCCGCCACCTTGAAGACCTGGTAATCTATCCGCCGCGAGGGCGAATGCCCTGCCTGTTACTGTTTGGCGCCACCGGGATGGGCAAGACCGAAATTGTCAGCCGCTTCTCGAAACTTCACGCTCCTCAGTTCGATATCAGGACCGGGCTCAGCAAGATGCCGGTGTTGCTCGCGCAGATACCGCCAGAGCCGAGTGAGGAGCAATTTTACACCGAGGTGCTGACCGCGCTAAATTGCGTCGACCTTAGCCGACTGTCCGTGCGATCGATGCGAGCGGAAGCCAGGCAACTGCTTGCCGAAGTCGAAACCAAGGTGCTCGTCCTGGATGAAATCGACAAGATGCTCGCCGGCACTCCTCGCCAGCAGCGGGTGTTCCTCAATACTATCCGCTTTTTGACCAACGATCTGAAAATTCCAATTGTTTGCGCAGGGACCGAGGACGCGCGGATGGCGGTCCTGATGGATCCGAACCTTGCCGACCGGTTTGGGGCGTTCGAATTGATGCCATGGCGCAACGATCATGCCCTGCGCCAGCTGCTTGCGAGCTTCTCGGGCCTGCTGCCCCTGAGACGCCCATCGATGCTCGACACCGTCGAAGCGCGGCAACGCGTGCTGGCCCTCACCCAGGGTGTGACGGGCCGAATATTCCGGCTCATCGAGGCAGCCGCTGTCACGGCTATCCGCGATGGCCGCGAGATGCTTGATGCCGCAAGCTTCGAGGCCAACGACGTGACGCTTCCTCTCGTCTCCATGTTTACGTCGGCAGGCAAGCGAAGGACAATCGGCCGGGCGACCGTATGAGTTTCGTGGAGCCATTCGCGGATGAACTTCTCAGTTCATGGCTGGCGCGCGTGCGCGATCAGCGGGCTCCGGGTGAGCCTTTGCTGCGCGCCTATCGAAATCGCGCAGGCCATTGGCGGCATCCCGATGTAAACCCAAAAAAATCGATGATCGCTGAGCTTGCCGCAAGCGAGGGCTTCACGGAAAACAGTGTCGCCGAACTCGGTCTTTGCTATCGGTATCCGAGGATCACCCCGGATTTTGTAGCCTGGCACCACGTTCCATCCGATGATCCTAGCCGAGATTTCGCGCCCGCTCTTACCCTCCGGTTGAGCTGGTGCAGTCGTTGCCTTGCCGAGGACTATGCCGCTGGCCGCCCCGCCTATATCCGTGCGGACTGGGCCATGGCTGCGTGGGGCTTCTGTTTCCGGCACCACTGGCCACTCGTCGATCGATGCGTGTCTTGCGGGAGTAGTCATTGGGCGATTAAGCGGTCATCGCAGGGGCCGCCAAGATTGTGCTGTATTCGCTGCCGTCGGGGCCTCGAACGGGCGCACCCCAGGGCGCTCGAGCTTGAGCCAGCAGCGCAGCCCATCTGGATCAATATCGTAGCCTTTGAAGCCGCGCTGAGGGGTGCGCTTAGGGGAAAGGTCCCAGATCAATTTCGCTTCAACGACACTTCAGCCGGTCAGCTGCTCGAAGAATCCGCCAGAATCTGTCTACTGTTCGCAAGGGCCCACAGGCGCTGGAGACTGCGTGATAGACTCCTACATCGGTTTGCGGCGCCTGTGCTCACGCTCGATAACGTTTGCCCCAACGAGCCTTCCTGTGAAATGCCGCTCGCGCTTGCCAGCCCCTCAATGCGTCGTTGCCTTATCGCAATCTGCGCCGCGATGCTCGATGCAGACTGTGACCCAACGGTGCGAAACGAGGACGAGCCGGTTGTCGACGTATGGGCGCGGATGGTCGATAGCATCGCACTCCAACAGTTCATCCAAGATCGTCAGGCGTGCTCGCCGACGTTGAAAAGAACAGTGGAAGCAGCGTGCCATCGGAACGAAAAAGTCGAGCGGATGTCCGCGTTACGGAGCGCCTCGACGGCCTACAAAACTCTCTTCCGTGACGCGGCCGGAAATGCGTTCTCTTCGCGCCATTAAGTACCCGCGAGCCTACGGATGGCAGGCGCATTTGGCCTCTAGCTGGCCGCACGCTTTTTAGCGGCAAGTGTCCATTAACTTAGGAGGTTGGCGGCGCGCACCTGAATGCGGCGCTTCTGCTGGATTTCATCAATTCCATTCCGTCCCGCGATTGGGCAAAATGCGCCCATTCCCGCCGCTCAATGCTCCTAGGGTAGCGCCTGAAAGCAGACGTTACGCAGCTTGGCGCCTCAACCCGTTCCTCCGGAGGCATCCGGCGCGGTGCCGGGGGCGGTATCCTGAGCCTTTCCGGTCGGCGCCCCATCCTGCGCTGCACTCATCGCCGTCAGATAGTCGACGATAGCCGGAATGTCCTTGTCCGCCACGGGAGCCTTGTAGACATCCTTCATCTTGGTGACCGTTGCCTTCCACTGGTCCGCTGAAAGCACTGGCTGGGTCATCGCCATGCTGGCGGAATGGCAAGACGTGCAATTCGCATTGATGACATCGGCATGAGGGCCATCGGGATATTGCTGCTCATCGATAGGAAGATCGACCGTATCCGAGGTCATGGTAAAGCCGTTCACGGAAATGCTGCTGGGTGTAGGCCCTGTGGATTGGGGTTCGGGCAGCGGGGTGTAGCTGCCGGGAGGGCCCACCATCATGAGGGTGAAGACGGTCACGCCGAGCAGTCCGACGGCCAGCATGCCTGGGGTTGGCGCTTTCATGCCAAAGCTCCTTATGCCGTCACGATGGTAGTGGTTTCGATATTGCCGCGCATGAAACCGCCAGGGTTCCAGATCGGCGCCATCGGCTGTGCGACGCCTGCCGTATTCCAGCAGCGCGACATAAGCGACGTCTTTCCGGGGCCGGGCAAGGGAACCTGGGCGTCCCACCGCCGGAAACTGTACTTCCCGTGGTCCGGTCCGAGCTTGGTTGCAAACCAGTGGCGACCGCCGTCGGTGGACACATCGACCCGTGCCACGCCGCAGTCGCCGCCCATGGCAATACCGCCGAGCGGGATCGAGGCCTCGTGTGCGATCCGCTGACCTTCGCCCAGACTGGTAACCCACGAACGCGGGATCATGCGGTTGATCGGAACGGTTGGGAAGTCCTTGGCGCCGGGCTTTACATTGGCGCCCGGCGTCGCCGGGATCTTGTAGGCCTTGGCCATCCAGTATTCGTCATCAGGCCCGGGCAAGACCTCGATGTCGTTCAGCATCTTGACCCAGTAAGTCGAGTACCAGCCCGGCACGATCAGCCGGATCGGGAAGCCGTTGAGGAGCGGCAGCTGCGTGCCGTTCATGCCGAAGGCGATCATCACTTCGCCGTCGCGGGCATGATCGATGTCGAGCGCCTTCTCGAAGTCCGGGGCACCGGCGACCACAGGTTGATCGAGCGCCCCGAACCGGACCTGGACCGCCCCCGCCTTCACCCCGGCCAGATCGAGCACATCGCGCAGGCGCACGCCGAGCCACTTCGCATTGCCCATCGCCCCGTTGCCCCACTGCGCGCCGGGGACGCGGGGCTGGAACAGCCCGCGCGAATTGCCCGAGCACTGGTTCACCGCGGCCATCTCCACCCGCGGCAGGCGCATCAGCTGTTCGAGGCTGATTGCGATCGGCTTGTTGACGTGCCCGCGGATAGTGAGCCGGAAGGCATCGACGTCGATCGAGGTCGGGATGTCCGCCCAATGCCAGCGCACGAAGAACTGGTCATTGGGGGTGAACACATCTCGGTCGAAGACATCCATCGGTGTTTCCAGCAACGGCGGATGGACGCGCTGGAGGATCATGCTTCCTTTGCCGGGAAATGCGCTCGTCATTGGGCGCTGCGCATTGCCGCCGGGGAGATGCAGGTCGGTCAGACCCTGCGTGATGCCTTGCGCCAGAGCGGGTGCGGCAGCGATGGCTGCACCGCCGAGCGCGGCATTCTGCAGGAAACGGCGGCGGCTTGTTTCGGCCGCGAGCTCAGCATCCAGTCTGTCCATGGTCGTATCCTCTCGGGCAAAATGGTGGCGGGTGCTGCTGTGAGAAGCAAGCGATCAGAACGCCGTTACTGATCGCAATGCCCGATCAGTTTGTAGCGGCGATACAGGGTGATACGAACAGATTGCCGCGCCATCCGCCGATCAGGGTCTTGGCGGCCACCACGATCCACATCAGCGCGAGCGCCAGGGTCAGGGCGGTGCCGACGATACCGAAGAAGGCAAGGTTCAGGGTCGTGCCAAGGCGAAAGGTTGCCACGGTGAAGACGCCTAGCGGGAAGGTATAGCCCCACCAGCCAAGGTTGAACGGGATACCTGCCCGCCAGTAGCGCCAGGTGATGAGCGAGGCGAGCGCCAGCCACCAGAGGCCAAAGCCCCACAGCAACAGACCGGCGATTGTGCCGATGCCTTGGGCGACAGTGCCGACATCGGCCAGCCCATGCCCAGCCATGATCGCGGGGGCGTCGCCGCCCAGAACCAGCATGCCCAGCGCGCCGGTACCGATCGGGCCAAGCGCCAGCCAGCTCGATGCGGCCATGCCCTCATGCGGCAGCTTGTGGAGCGCCATGCGCAGGATCAACAGTGCAAGAATGCTGAAGGCGACCGGGACCGAATAGGCCCACAGGATGTAGGACGTGACGAGCATCCCAAACTGTGCGCTGCCCTGCGCCAGATGCGGCGCCAACAGTCCTCCGCTGGCAGCCGTCACTTCGGCCGCCACGACCGGCAGCAGCCACACCGCCGTCATCCCATCGAGTGAATGCTGGTGGCGCGTGAACATGAAGTACGGGATCAGCACACCGCAGCTCACCGCCATGGCGGCGTCGATCCACCACAAGACCGTGGCGACCGGCACGATGCCCTCGCCGAAGCGCGCGATACCGAATGCGAGACAGCCGTTGATGATCGTGGCGAGGCCCATGGGGATCGTGCCGATGAACATCGATACGGTATTGTGCCCGAAGATGCGCCGCGCTTCGTGGCCGAACAGGATCCAGCGCGCGGTATAGAGCGCGGTAAAAAGGGTGAAGAGCCCGATGTTAAAGAACCACATCACTTCTCCCACCGGCTTGAGCGAAGCGCCGATGCCCGGCATCTGCGGGAGGGCCAGCGCAAGGATGCCCGTGCCCATGGTTGCGGCAAACCAGTTGGGCGTGAACTGGCGGATCATCTCGCGCGGGTGATCGAGCCGGCTGAGCGGGCGCATCCCTTCGAGGATGGGCTTGATATCCGTGGTCATCATCCAAACTCCTTGACCAGTTCGGTCAGCGCGTCGGCTGCCCGAGTGCGATACCGTTCCTTGTGGCGTAACGCCTCAAATGGACGGGCTGGCATCGCGAGCGGCAATTCATGAAGGTGCCCCGCAGCAAGCGCGCGGCGCACCACCAGTTCGGAAAGGACCGCGACACCGGCGCCGGCCTCGACAGCGGACCGTACGGCTTCGTTGGACGGCAGCGTCATGGCGATGTTCAGGTCTGCCGGATCGATACCGCGATCACGCAGGACATCCTCGAAACTCGACCGTGTGCCGGACCCGTGCTCCCGCACGATCCAGTTGGCGCCGCGCACCCAGTCCTCATCGATGGTATCGACAGCCTGCCCCGAGATCAGCAGCATCCGGTCCTCGCCGACTTTCCAGTGGGCGAGTGCGGGCTGGTCGATCGAACCTTCGACAAAGCCCAGTTCCGCGCGGCCATCCAGTACCTGTGCCGCCGCACCCTCGCTGTTGTCGATTGCGAGTTCGACGCGGATCGCGGGGTGGCGGCTGTGAAACTGAGCCAAGCGCGAGGGCAGCCAGTAGCTGGCGATGGTCTGGCTGGCGACAAGGCGCAGGGTTCCGCGCTTCAGGCCGCCGTACTCGGCCAGGGTAAGCTCCGCCGTCGCGGCGCGGCCAAGAACGGCGCGTGCCTCATCGAGGAACATGCGACCCGCCTCGGTCAGTTCGATGCCGCGGCCCACGCGGTTGAAGAGCGGCACGTCATGCCTGGCCTCCAGCGTAGCGATCGCCGCGCTGGCAGCGGACTGGGTCACGCCCAGTGCCTCGGCGGCCCGCGTCATATGTTCGCGTTCGGCAACGCCCACGAAGATGCGTAATTGTTCAAGGGTCATGGTGATCTCCTGTCACCATTGATACCGCAGCCCGATCAATCACTCCAACGCATTGATTATATCATTCCAATCTCGTTCTAAGATCATTTGATGAGTGCGTTCCTGGCGGCGAGCAGCGCGCTTTCGATCCGTTGGCTGACATCAGGACTGGTGCAGACATTGGCCGGACTAGGGTGGGGCATGGTGATGACCGACACATCGGGCCGTGCCTCTTCGATAAGTGCTTCCGCCCCCGCCGCCACCCGGCCCGCCAAGATGCAGACCCGCACGCCCGGCAGTTTCGCAAGCAGGTCGGGAAGCGTTGCGAGACCTTCGGCAATCTCCGTTCGGCGCAGCGCGCGATTGCGGGCACCGGGGGCGTGGACGATCCAGGGCACGCAATTCCACTGAACGATGTCCATTCGCGCGATGCCCGCCGCTTCCAGATAACGGCGAAGGTTACGAGCAGTGCCAGATGGGTTGTCCCGCGACACGAAGCGAGTGCGATCAGGCCCGGGGCCCGGCGTCTCAAGAAGCAGGAGAAGGCGCGCATCTATGCCGCCATCGAACGGGTCGAAATGCGGCACCGTGTGTCCTGCGCCAACGAGCCCCTCACGCCATATCTCCAGCGGCGCAATGTGCGGCGCACCAAGTGCCGCTCTGCGTTCGGCGATCAACGCGGGATCATCCAGCCAGGCCATTGATCGTCAAATCCTATCGAAACTACAAAAATCATCGGTTGGATCGATGGCGAGTGTTGCGCCATGTGTTCGACAGGCAACGCCTGCGTTGGCGTACCTGCTCCTCGGCAGCTCGCATTTTTTCCGTTGCATGCTGCGAGGATGACACCTGCGACCGCTGTAGGCGTTATCGCCGGAACGCCATGACGAAAGGGCTTCACTTGAAACTGCTATGGGGATTGGCCGGCCTTTGCGCGGCGACAGCATCGGCGGCCGCACTGGCGGCATCGTCCGATGGCTTTGCAAGCCAGATGGCAGCCTCCATGGAGCGGATGCACCATGCGATGATGATTGCGCCATCGGGCGACCCGGACCGCGACTTCGCGGCGATGATGATCCCCCATCACCAGGGCGCGATCGAGATGGCGGAAGCGGAGCTCAGATACGGAAAAGACGAACGCCTGCGCCGCCTGGCTCAGGGCATCATCGTCGAGCAGCGGCAGGAGATCGCCGTCATGCAGGACATTCTCGCGAAAAAGACAGGCCCCGCTGCCAGCGCGCACCATCACATGGGAGACGACAAATGAAGAAGACGCTGAGCATCGTGTCGTACACCTTGCCGATAGCGGCTGCCCTTGTCGCACTCCCGGCAAATGCGCAGCAGGTTCCCAATGCCCAGCCTGATCGGGCTATCAGCGCTCAGGACCGTTTCTACACCTCGGACCAGTTTTCCAACACGGTATCGGTCATCGATCCGTCGACGAACACGCTGCTGGGTGTCATCAAGCTCGGCGATCCTACGCCTGCAAATCTCAGCCCGCTCTATCGCGGCCAGCTTCTGGTGCATGGCATGGGCTTCTCGCCTGATCGCCGTACACTGGCGGTCGTGTCGATCGGGTCCAACTCGGTCAGCTTCATCGATACCGCGACCAATGCCGTGAAGCACACCGCCTACGTCGGGCGTTCCCCGCATGAAGCCTTCTTCCGGCCCGATGGCCGAGAAGTCTGGGTGAGCGTGCGCGGCGAGGATTATATCGCTGTGCTCGACGGGACCACCTTCAAGGAGACGGGCCGTATTGCTGTACCCAATGGGCCGGGCATGACGATCTTCTCGCCCGATGGGAAATACGGCTACGTCTGTTCCAGCTTCTCGCCGGAAACCGTCGTGATCGACACGAGGTCGAAGCGCATCGTTGGCCGCGTGAAGCAGGACAGCCCGTTCTGCCCGGACATCGCCGCCACGCCTGACGGCAAGCAGGTATGGCTGACGCTCAAGGACGTCGGCAAGGTCATGGTCTTCGACGCCAAGCCGCCTTTCGCCGTGATGAAGACGATCGACACCGGGCCGATCACGAACCATGTCAACATCGCCAGGACTCCCAAAGGCCAGTTCGCCTATGTCACGGTCGGCACGCAGAATATCGTCAAGGTGTTCCGCACCGACACTTTCGACCAGATCGCCTCGGTGCCGGTCGGCGCGCTGCCGCATGGGCTCTGGCCCTCAGGCGATGGCAGCCGGATCTATGTCGGGCTGGAAAATGACGATGCAGTCGCCGTCATAGATACGGCCACGAACAAGGTCATTGCCACGATCCCGATCGGACAGGGCCCGCAAGGCGTCGCCTATGTGCCCGGCGCCGTGCCTTCGGGGCAAGGCCTCGACAACCTCGTGCCGCTCGCCAAGGCGCAGGGGAAAGCGCAGGTCGTCCTGGAAGGTCAGGGACAGAGCCAGGTGTCGCTGTTCGATCAGGGGCAGGTCCAGATCCTGCAGGCTGCCGTCGCCGGACTGGCGCCCAAGCAGACCTTTACGCTGGGTCTGGCGGCACGTCAGGATGGCACCGGTACAATCGAGCCGCTGGCCAAGTTCATGACCAATCCGGCAGGCGCGGCGATCGTCAATGCGGTTGGCCCGATCCGGCAGATCGTCAAGGATGCCGCGCCTGCAGAGCGCCGCTTCCTCGTAATCCGTTCCGGCGCGCCGGATGAGGCTGGCGCGGTGGTCCAGCGGCAGAAGCCGTGACGCTTGAAGCGATCCTTAGCCAGTACGGCCTTGCGGCTCTGTTCCTTGGTGCGGGCATCGAAGGCGAGACGGTAGTCGTGCTGGGCGGCGTGATGGTCCACCGTGGCCTGATCGCGTACCCCGCCGCCATAGCAGCGGCGGCGCTCGGTTCCTTCGTCGCGGATCAGATCTTCTTTGCCCTCGGCCGCCGGTTCCGCAATCATCGCTACGTTCAGCGCGTCCAGCAGAAAGCCGCGTTCCGCCGCGCCATCGATGTGTTCGAGCGGCGGCCGGTGCTGTTCGTGTTCGGGTTCCGCTTTCTGTATGGCCTGCGCACCGTCAGCCCGATCGCGATCGGCACGACTGCGCTTCCTGCCTCCCGCTTCATGGCCATCAACGCTCTGGCGGCCATGGTTTGGGCGACGGTCTTCGTGACCTTGGGTTACCTTTTCGGTCAGGGCATCGAGGCCGCTTTTGGCCGCGTCCGCGATGTGGGCCATGTTCTGCTGCCCGTACTCGCGGTGCTGCTCCTCGTCGGCCTCGCCGCACACTTCCGGCACCGCAGGCGCGAGGTCACAGCAAAGGACTGACGAGGCGAGCTAGATTTTCGCAGAAGCGGGAAACACGCGGGCGATCACGCCATTCCTCCAGCAAAAGTCAGTCGCTTCGGCGGATGTATCCCCGTTGGACATCCGCGAGAGGTCCGGTGGACGCTTCATCATGCAAGATCAGGCTGATCTCGGCATTCAGCATGAAGGAGCGAACATCGGCATTGCTGGATCCGATGACGGCCATGCGGCCATCGATCGATACGTTCTTCGCGTGCAGCAACCTGTCGCGGTAGAGGTGGAGGCGTACGCCCGCCTCGAGCAGTTCGCTATAATAGGATCGCTGGGCAAGGTTCACGAGCCGCTGGTCCACGACACGCGAAACGACGAGGTCGATCGCGACGCCGCGTGCGACCGCGTTCTTGAGCGCGGTCAGCAGGGCTTCGTCTGGGATCAGATAGGGCGAGACAATGGTGATATTCTCTTGCGCCTCGTGAACGAGTTCGACGAGCAATCGCTCATAGCCGGGCACGCGGTAGTCTGGCCCACTGGGCATCGCCTGCAATTCTGAGGCGCCTGAGGCATCGGGCACGGGCAAGGCCGCGATGGTCTGTTCGGTCTCAAGGAACAAGTCGCTGGCAAAGACCGCATCGAGCGCGCAGACAACCGGGCCTTCAACCCGCGCTACGAGTTCGTCATTTACGATCCCGGGCTTGAAATCGCGGTTCACAATATTCTGCGACCCTACGAAAGCGACCCTGCCATCGATCAGGCACAGCTTGCGGTGATTGCGCAGATCGCTTCGCGCACGGCGAAGCGCCGCGAAGCGAACCGGCAGGACCAGGCGGGCAGTGACGCCTCGGTCCGCCAGCATCGGTAGGCTGCGTTTTGCCCAAGGGCGCGAGCCCAGCGCATCGATCAGGACGCGGACATCGACGCCGCGTGCATGTGCGCGGCCAAGGGCATCTGCGACTTTCTGTCCCGTCCGGTCGTCTGCGAAGATGTAGGTCAGCAGATGCACCCGAACATGGGCTGCATCTATCGCCGTCACCATAGCGTCGATCGTGCCGTCATAGTCCTCAAGCAGATGGAGGGCGTTGCCCCCACAGTTTGGAAAACCGCCCAGCCATTGTGCAAGCACAGCTGTCCGGGAAGGCGCGCTTTTGCTGCTCATCAGCGCCTGCCCGGCACTCTCCCGCTCCGGCGCCGCCCGCCTGAAGCGGTCCCGCCGCCAGGATGGGAACGCGGCCCGGCCGATCAGGCGGTACAGGATGAAGGCGGGCACCGGCAAGAACAGCACGAGAAGCAGCCAACTGCGCGCCGCTTCGGGCGGACGCCGCACCGGAATGACCACCACCATGATGAGCCGGATCGCCCATTCGAGCAGCAGATAAGCGAGCGTCAGGTTCGGGATGGAGATCATCGCGCGATGCTACCTGTCTCTGCTGCGTCGTGTCGATGCGCCCGTCAGATCACGCCCCCTTCAACCTTAGCGAACCATCAGGAGCGGGATGTCCGCCTTGGCGAGCAGGTGCCGGGTGGTTCCGCCTGCGAACCATTCGATCAGCTGGTTATGCCGATAGGCTCCCGTCACAAGCATATCCGCTCCCGCCAGATGGGCCTCAGTCAGGAGTTGCTGACCAAGGTTTTCGTGCGAGCGCGGCACGACGTGGAGCTGGTGCGCAATCCCTGCATCGTCGAGCAGCGCTTCCAGCTTGAGCGCCGGATCACCTGCATCGCCGATCCGAATAGCGGTGACGTCAGTGGCGCCTTCCAACCAGGGCGTGGCCGCCTCGATGGCGCGCCTTGCCGCATCGGAGTCGCTCAAGCCGGCAGCCACACGCGAAAAGCTCTGACCGGGCTGGGGCTTCCAGGAAACCGGGACGATCAGCACCGGTTTCTGGCTATCGAACAGCGCGGCATGCAGGGCGTCCCCGCCGTCCATGTTTCGCTCGTGGGCGATCACGACCAGCAGGTCGGCATTGTTCGCCTCCTGCGTCACCACGACTTGCTCATCCCCAACGATGGTTCGCCAGGCAACGGGTGGCGCGTCCTGGGCGGCTCCTGCGGTCCATGCCACGAAAGCCGTGTGGCAGGCGGCCGATCGCTCGCTGGCCGTGCCTTCCCAATGTTCGCGCAGACGCTGCATATCGACCTCTTCGCTGGCGGCAACGAGCAGGCCGGGATCGACCACGACATTCAGCGCTTCGATTGTACAGTCCCCCACGCTCTGCGCTGCGAGAACGGCTGCATTGAGGCATGTCGCAGTGCTGTCGGCTCCGACGATGACGGAAAGGATCTTTATGCTTTGCTCTCCTGATGCGGCCTTGCCGGGGCTTCGATCGACCAATGTTCGAGCTGTTTGTAGATGACCACCTTCGTCGACAGCAGGGCGGCATGCCGCTGGCAGAACAGTTCAAGATCGGCGCGGTGGCCGATCAGTTCGACGCACATGGTCAGATAGGGATTGCTCGTTTCCGCGCCCTGATCGAGCACCGGCCCGTGGTTGCTGAAGCCGTAATGGGTATGATGGGCTACGGCGTTCATCAGACCGGCAGCCTTGGCCTGGACGACAAGCTCACGATAGAGCGGGCGTGCTGACCACAGCTTCCATGCCTTGCGCGGCTCTGCCGTATCACGCGGCGCCATGTAGATACGCAGCATGCCGATCTCGCTGGACGTGAGAATAGCCGTGTCAGTCATTTTTACGAAGATCCTGCTTTGTGATCTGAGGGCGCGCGGCGCGAACGCTCCGCAGCGTAATGCCGGGGCTGATGGAAATGCGCGGATGCTTGGGGACGGCAATCTGCTGAGACAGGTAGATGCCGCTGTGGCCTGAGCACAGATAGGCGACGAAACAGGCTACGGCGATGTAGACGGCATGGGTAGCACCGAACAGTTCGATGCCCATGATGGTGCAGGCCAAAGGCGTGTTCGCTGCCCCGGCAAAGACAGCAACGAACCCGAGACCGGCAAAAAGATCGACAGGAGCGCCGAATAGGGTGCCAAGGGCGTGGCCGAGCGCCGCGCCGATGAAGAACAGCGGCGTTACCTCGCCTCCCTTGAAGCCGGTGCCCAGCGTCACGACCGTGAACAGCAGCTTGAGCGCCCAACTCCAGTAGTCAGGCCCCGGCGCGAAAAAGCCGGCGATGGTGGGTGTCGAGGCGTCGGGCGCCCAGACGCCGAGGCCAAGATAGTCGCGCGTACCGAGCAGATAGACCAGAGCGATCACCGCCAGGCCGCCCAGGAAGGGACGCAGCGGCCCGAAGCGGACGTGGCGCTTCACGAAGTCGCCGAAGCCGTGCGACAGTTCGGAGAACAGCAGGCCGACCAGTCCAAACGCCACACCGGCAACGCCCGCCTCGAGCAGAAGCACCGGGTCGACGGCAATCGGTCCGACCGCGCGCTGGAGATAGTCGATATGGTACAATCCGTGGTGGATTCCCCACTGGTGACAGGTCCAGTCGCCGACAATCGCAGCTATCAGTACCGGCACCAGCGCCCGATATTCCACACGGCCGACTGCCAGCACTTCGAGAGCGAAAACGGCGCCTGCCAGCGGTGTGCCGAAAACGGCCCCGAAACCTGCGGCAATACCCGCCATCAGGATGATGCGGGTACTCTCGGCATCAAGCCGAAACATCGTGGCGAAGGCGCTGGCAAGGCTGCCGCCCAGCTGCACAGCCGTCCCTTCTCGCCCGGCCGAGCCGCCGAACAGGTGCGTGACAACGGTGCCGAGGAAGATTAGCGGCGCCATGCGCAAAGGTACGCCGCCGCCCGGTTCATGGACCTGCTCGACGATCAGGTTGTTGCCGCCTTCGACGCTGCGGCCAAACAGATGATAGAGCAGCCCGACCGCGAACCCGCCGACCGGCAGGAGGAACAGCAGCCATGGATGCGCAAAGCGCGTGCGCGTGGCAATATCCAGGCTCCAGAGGAAGGCTGCGCAGAGACTGCCCACCGCCGCCGCCATGGGAACAAGGAGCGCCAGCCAACGCAACACGGACAGAGCATGGTCGTGCCGGTCCCGAACAAAGGTCAGGACGTTCAGGTTCGACAGCAATATTGCGAATTTAGCGCGCACGATTCCTCCTTGTTGCGAAAACGCATCAGGTAGGAATCATCAGCCCGAAGGCGGTTCGGCCGAAGCCCGGCGGAAATCCATCGCCTTGCCGGCGCATATCGTATGGCGAATGCGTTTGGTCAAGCAGCAACGCATGCGGAGGTGGATCTGTACGGCAACTTCATGCCTCTCCTGCGCTGGAAGCTGTCAGTCGCCTTTCGGCCCGCAGCCGACCTTCTCCGGCATTCACGGCGATAAGGTCGCCGGTAACTTCGGCACGACGATCAAGCCCAAATTCCGCGCCTGAGAAATCACGCGCCTCACCCCCTCAGGCGACCATTGCGTACCTTTGCGCGGCGTTGGCTCTCGCAAATCCTTGCTCAACCACGTCGCGAGGCTGCGAAGAGTAGCATCTGGATCGTTGTTGAGCTTGTCGGCCACCAGCAATGCGATCCGACTGTCGGGAGCCAATCGCGGCGCCGCCTCGAGTATCACCCGATCAGCGTAGCCCGCTTCGACCAACGTTCGGCATGCCTTCACCAGGGTACGCTCGGAAAACGACCGCACCGGCGGCTTAAGCGCCTGAATACGCCGGAGCACCAAGCTCCAGGGTAAGTGCGGTCGCAACCGCTCGACGATTGGCAGCCATCGAAGCCGGCCATCGACCAATTCGTGAAGATGCTTTTCCATCAAACTGTGGCGCAAGTCGCCTATCGCCGACGGGTCTCTCGCGCGCATCTTCGGATTTCCCGGTCTGGCGCCGCGCGCAACCGCGGCCTTCAGCCCTGCCCGCGTCCGCTCGCGAATAAGCGCACGTTCGAACTCCGCAAAGGCGCCAAGCATCTGTGTCATCAGCATCCCTTGCGGGCTGCTGGTGTCGATCGGATCATTGATCGAGCGAAAATACGCTCCCTTGGCGCGGAGCGCTTCGACGATTTCCAGCAAATGTGACAACGATCGTGCGAGGCGATCGATCCGCACAACCACGAGGGTGTCCCCCTGTCCCACCGCTGCGAGCGCGCTGGCCAGTTTCGGACGGCTGCGGCTAGCGCCGCTGGCCCGGTCCTCGAATAGGGTTACACAGCCTGCGCGTCTTAACTCACTAATCTGGGCGAAGGTATCCTGTTCGTCGGTAGAAACGCGGGCGTAACCGATCAAGGGCATTTGTCACAATCCATCTAACGGGGTCAACCGACCGGTTGTCCCCGTATGGTAATCGCTTGAGCCCCGGTTGACCATCGTCCGAGGCGGATCAGATGCCTGGCACCCATCCCGTTTGAACCGAGTGTGCGGACGTTGAGAGAAGCCCCCTGCCCCGCCTGTCCTAGCCTGTGAATGCGCTAAGAAAGTGTCGCCGAAAAACGCTGGAGATCAGCCACGCAGCATCCAGGCGTCCGGCGGTATTCTTCCCTGAATCCAGCCGTATTCTTTCAACGCAGGATCCAGAAATTGGGCGGCGCCCGAGCGTCCAGTCGTATCCTGAAAACGACAC
>DDFY01000031.1:16416-21034 GCA_002337385.1 Erythrobacter sp. UBA1916 | reverse complement strand
GCTTATGTGATAAGTGCAATTATCGCATATGAACTTTTCGACGATAGCATGAGGCGAAACCAACTGCTGACTTTGGTTTCCTCACGCGCTAAGCGTAAGAGCGATGCAGGAGATCGTCGACCGCCGCGCAAATGACCCAATGTTGCTGCTCGGCCGGCTCGACGGCCGGCTTCATCATAGTACAAGCGCCGACATTTTCCTTGCGCGATCGCGCCTTCACGGCGCCGCGGCGTTAGCAGGTCTCGCCGGCGTGCCGATCGCTGTCGGCGACCTGCAGGATTGGATCGCGGGGCGAAGCGCCCCTCCCCGCGCCTCCGAAGGTCTCAACGATCCGATATCGGTGGCGTCCATTTTCCACCTCGCACTAAGTCGGGACGAGGATGTCAGAGACCCGGTTGGCCGCGCATCCCTCAATGCTCTCCGAACCATCCTCGACGACCGTGCAGAGGCTGAGCGCTATGGTGGAGACGATCTCGCACACTTCGGCCCGCTCTGGCGTCAGGTGAAGTCTGCGGCGGATGCACCCTTCCCCGTCGCCGATCTCCGGTCCATCGCCGAGCGCGTGTTCGCTCTTGCCGAAATGACCGAGCGTCTTCCGGTCGGCGCCTCGGAGGTTGTTGCGATCGACGGACGCTCGTTGGAGCTTCCTCCCCGCTGCCGCGATCGCAACTGGCTCGTCGCGACCGCTCTTCCTCGCATGCTCTACCGCGCTGGCTTCACGAGCCGCATCATCCCCTCACTGGTGCCGCTCCCCAAGTTCATGCCCCCTTCCCCTGCCGCGCTGACCGGGTTCCTCGCTAAGGAGATCGGGCAGATCAGCGCGGC
Source organism: Erythrobacter sp. UBA1916 (assembly GCA_002337385.1). Lineage (GTDB taxonomy): Bacteria > Pseudomonadota > Alphaproteobacteria > Sphingomonadales > Sphingomonadaceae > Alteraurantiacibacter. The sequence continues at coordinate 20,209 of DDFY01000031.1, read as the reverse complement.
GGGGCTCCGCGAGCTTTCCGCAATTGAGCATGACGTCGCCAAGCTCACCAATTTAGGTGCAACTCAGCGAAGTCGCCTGCCGCTTCTCGGGCGCCTATTGATCGCCTATCCAGGGCTCCAGGCATCCTCCGTTTCGAAGCTGCTGTCTGTGACACCTCAGGGTGCCCGAAAGCTCCTCGCGGCGCTGCCCACCACGCCTGCCGCGCAGCGCCGGCTGCGGGCCGAATAGCGACCGGGACGCCCTCCGTACTGAAACGCCGTCTCGCTTGTTTTGCTCAGCTCGCCGGCAACAGTTCTTCGATCGCTTTCATGAGCTCGGCCTTCGTGGCGCCGGTCCGGGGCACGATCTTGATCGTGATCCCCCCACCTCTGGCACTGGCATAGCGCAGAATCGTCTTTCCGCCTTTGCCCGTGATCTCTCGCTCGCCAGTCTCCTTCTTCTTTGCCTCAACGGTCGCACGAACAAGTCGCTTCGCCACCTCGGGTCCGGTCAGACTGGAACCACCATTCCTACGCTCGGCCTCGATGCGCTCGGCCTCGTCTCGCATTCGCTTCAGAGTTTTCGGTTCGCTGGTCAGCGGTTTGATATCGCGCGCCACTCGAACGGTAATGTCGTGGGTGTCCGAAAATGCCGCCACGATCTCCTCAGGAAGCCTCGCAACATCCAGCAGGCGGCTCAGCCATGACCGCGAGAGGTTGAGATGCTCCGCCATCTGGGACTGGGAGTTCTCGTAAAACTCCGACAGCGCTCGCGCATATTCCTTTGCACGCTCCCAGTCTGAAATGTCCTTTCGCGACCGATTTTCAACGTCCGAAACCCGGAATGCCTCTTCATCCGTGACGGTCTGGATCGTGACGAGATAATCAAATTCTGGATGATGATGTTCGCGGAGCCACTGGACGGTCCACCACCGGCGAACGCCAGCGATGATCTCATAATCGTAGTCAGGATCGTCCTTCAGACGACGCACGATCGCCGGGATGCGCTGCCGCTTCGCCGCGAGAAAGGAGTCGATCAGATCGCGACAGCTCTCTTCGGACAAATGGTCCAGGTCGCGATTGTGCATCCGCCAGGGACGGCAACGAGCCGGGTCCACCCACTCCGTTCGATCGGTAACCGTCTTGCCGCTCGCTATCCGCGCCAGGGTCTGGCTTCGGCTCGCCATGATCCCTTCCGAGGGGCTCGCATTGTCAAGCTCGGCCTCATTATCCAGGCCTTCGGTGAACATCGAGCCGAAGCCCTTATTTCCTTTTGTCATCGGCTCGCTCCTACTCGAATTTCCGGCATCTTGGAGACCCGATTTGTTGGTCTGTTGCCACGTGGCAACAAACCGAAATTCGCCTCGCCTTCGGCTCCCCTTTTCTGAGGGAAAACTGATCCTGGAATTTGGCTCATGATACTGTTTATAAACGCTTTCCTTGCTCGGTTGCCACGTGGCAACAACGCATCATTCTTAGCAGATTTCAGCCCCATAGACGGCGAACAATTGCCCGCAGTTGCCACGTGGCAACTGCTGCTCAAAGCTGCCCCCCTGCCCGGCTCGGCCAGGTCCGCAAAACGTCTTCTTCGATGTCTCGGCAAACCTCATTCAGATGCCTCATGCACCGGTTGTAAACCTCGTGCGAAGTGACGGGCTTTTCCAGTTCAAAGACCGTCTTCATCCGCGAGCTGGCATTGTCGATCTCCGCACTGGTGACCATCACCGAAGAAGACATTGAGCCTCCGAAAACGCTCCGCATCATCGAAAGTATCTCACGATGCATCGACTTGCTGTCGTCGACCCGGCTGCCGACGAGACGGATGAAATTGTAAGCCGGGCGCCCCCTCCCCGCGAGCTGCTCGAGCTGCTTCATCGTGGTCTTCGCCATGTCGATAAACGACACCGTCGATGCGAAGTCGACCAGGCTTGGCGGCACGGGGATCACCATCGCATTGGCTGCTTGAAGGACCGCCATGGAGACCATGCCGAGTGCTGGAGGCGGATCCATGATCACCACATCGTAATCTTCTACCACCGAGTCGATGGCCTCGGCGATCAGGTCGATGATGTTCAGGTTCTGATTGCGCGCGAGGTAGCCGGCGATCTCGTATTCGAGATTGTAGAGCCGCAAATTCGCAGGGATCAGATCGAGCCCATGGAAGTGGGTCTTCCGAATGATCTTTCGCACACCCAGCAATTCCGGGTTATGGAAATGCCCATAGAGCGTGTCGTCCTCCTCCAGATCGACGTCTGGTCGGTAGCCGAACATCATTGTCGATGAAGCTTGGCTGTCGCAGTCGATAAACAGCACACGATAGCCGTTGATCGCGAAGTGCTGAGCCAGGTGCAGCGCGATCGTGGACTTGCCGACACCGCCCTTGAAATTGCAGACCGAGAGAATGGCGGGTGGATCTTCCGGGCTGCGCCACGGACGCGTTCCGAACACCTCACGCATATGATCGAGTTCTTCGAGCGTATATTGGACGCGATGACCGGAAGCCGTCCGCCCACGCTCCGGCAAACGCCCGTCGCGTTCAGCTTCTCGGATCGCCGACGCGGTGCGTCCGACAAGTGATGCAGCCTTGGAGATAGGGAAGGTGGGGGCTCGCTTCTGCCCTGTCTCTGGATCGACCGCGCTGTCGCGGATCCGCTTGAGGATCGTGAGCGCTTTACGGTGAAGCACATCCAGGCCACCTTCCAGAAGGTCATCGGCGGGGACATTTGTGGGATCAGTGGCCATGAGATTCCGCTTTTGTGGGTTTGATGGCCCACAATAGCGACGTTGGCAGTTTCGAGCAACGATTTGGCCATCGAACTTACAACTTTACCGATGATCTCCGAGCCGTTTCGGATTTCAAGGTAATGCCAATGCGCCCTGGTAGAGGCGCACCGATGATCTCCGAGTCGGTGCAAGCTTTCCGAAAACTTGCTGCGTCCGGCTGCACCGAGCGATGCCCTGTGGATAAATACCGATGATCTCAGTACCTTCCGATGATCTCGGTGCGTCCTACCAATGATCTCGGTGCCAACAGACCGATGATCTCGGAGCGCATACCTATTACATGAATCCCTGAATCAATCCGATTCGCGAATCGGCTTCAAAATTTCGATTTTTGAAAGTGGGAAGGGGCGATTCGGCAAAAGCGGCACCGAGATCATCGGTCGAATTGCAACTCTCACCCCTGATTTCCCGCCAAAACTGCCAACAGGGTTGATTTCGAAACCCAAACCTGTTGAGACAGCGCCATCACAGACCCCGGAGATTCGGGGAAGGGCGGAACAATGAACGGAGATCAGCATAGGCCGATTGGGCACCAATATGCACTCGCCATGATCGATGGCGGTGCAGAGAATGTCCGGAAGCTTGCCTCCACTGCCGGAACCCAATTGACGCTCGACGCCTTCCTGCGAGTCCACGACGAAGAGCCTGTCCCGGCATTTCTCCATTCCGCGCTTTGCGCCATGTCGCTCCCGACCAAGCGCCCGAAGGACGACACGCTCCCGATTATCCGGGAAGACGGCAAGTACGCGCTGGCAATCAACCCTCGGCCGGTTCTTCAAAATATCGATGGCAAGTCGGTCATGAGAAGCCTGGGTGTTCCATATGGGGCCTATCCCAGGGTTGCGCTCATCTATCTGCTTTCACAGGCGGTAATGAAGCGTTCGCGCGACGTCTATCTCGGCCGCAACTTCACGGAATGGATGCGGCGGCTTGGCTATCAAACGGTGTCCTATGGCCCCCGTGGCACCGCAAATCTGATGCGCGAACAGGTCGACCGCTTGCTGGCGTGCGAGTGGCAGATTCGCTGGGA
>DDFY01000031.1:467-16308 GCA_002337385.1 Erythrobacter sp. UBA1916 | reverse complement strand
TGGCAGATTCGCTGGGATGGCACCGAAACGGACGACAACGCCTTTGCGGTCCGCGATGTGAAGATCTCAAATGAATATGCTGGTTCACTCGACAAGAACGGCACCTTCGCGCGGGAAATCCGTATGTCGGAGGTCTTCTACAGTCACCTTATCGAGCACGCTGTCCCATTAAACGAAGTAGCGATCCGGGAGCTTAAAGGGACGCCAACGGCGCTCGATCTCTATACCTATCTTGCCTATCGCCTCCCACGGATCGGCTCCGACAAGGGGCAGATCATTTCTTGGGATCAACTGGCAAAGCACCTCGGCAACGAGGCTGACAGCAAGCGCTTTCGTCAAACGGTGCGGGAGACGATGCAGCTCGTCTCGGCGGTTTATCCCAATGCGAACGTCGATCTCTCCGGCAGGAAGGTGGTCCTTCATCCGTCTCCAGCGCCGATGGAGCGTAAATTGGTCGGACCCCATTTGCGACTTGTTGGGGCGCCAGGCGTCGAAACGGCACCGAGATCATCGGTTCGCACCGTTCCGCAGGCAACGAAACCCGCAGCGAAATCAGACGAACCGCTTCACGCATTCCCGCCGGGAACGCTTTCCTATGGCGACCGCGAACAGGCGTTTCGGAGTGTCGGTCTCACTAAGGGCCATCCTTGGTCAGTCGACGATATGGCCAACGCATTCCGCAAGGGATTCGCCGATATCAAGAGGCCCCGGACCGACACCGAATGGATGCGGCTCTGGGAGGCCTTCGTGATCAAATATGCGGATCGGCGGAAGAACCGGCCTGACGATTGACCGATGATGTCCGAGCCGTTCGTCGCCTGCGAACGAGCCCGAGTCGTGCCCGATGAAGCGATCAACGTGAGCGCGCCGACCCTCATCGTTGATAGGTCCGGGTCACAGCGCCATGCGCTGAAAGAGGGAAGGGGGGATGTGGCTACCGAGCAGGAGGTAGTCCTATGCCACTCACGGCCAAACGACCGACCCAGGAACTTGTTGACCTCGTAGGCGCTCTTGGCGGCACCTGGACCGGCTACAGGGCTATGGCCCGTTGCCCGGCACATGGCGACAACGATCCAAGTCTTTCGATCCGCCAAGGTGACCGCGGCATTCTGGTGACGTGCTTCGCGGGTTGCGCACGCGATGATGTTCTGCGGGAATTGCGTCGGGTTCGAACCGGCCAACATTATGCAATACCGGAACAGGATCGACCGCAAGGCAGCGCCAATGTCTCGCGCATCTGGGAGCAGGCCATTGGCGTCAAAGGGACGCTGGCCGAGCGCTATCTTGAGCGACGCAACTTGTTGCCAGCGCCTGCCGACGTGCGCTTCCATTCGCGCTGCCCATACCTCCCGAAGCCGAAAACCGTTTATCGACCGGCTTTGCTGATTGCTGTTCGCGAGATCCGGCAGCTCGTCGCGATCCAGCGCAACTTTCTCGACCCTGCGACAGCGAAGTGCCTCCGAAAAGTCATGCTCGGCGTGCCTGGGACAGGCGCATGGCGGGGCCGGGCAGGGGGCGAGACGCTGGCGATCGCCGAAGGTTTCGAGACTGCCGGCGCCTACACCCGCATCAAGGACATCCCCTGCTGGGCCTCACTTGGCGCCAGGCGGCTCGATCAACTGGTCATTCCACCCGGCATTACGACCCTGCTGATCGCAGAGGACAATGATCCAGAAGGGCGTCGCGCCGCGGCGTCCGCCGAAGCGAAATATCCCCGTCCCGGGCTCATCATCCGCCGCGACCCGCCGCCGCCGGCTTTCAAGGATTGGGCAAAGTTCCTCGACGCGCACTGCCGGACCTGATCCCGGGGCGGAGAGAGGGGAGGGGGATCGAGGGTGTGTCGCTGCGACAGATGCAGCCGCGCAGGAGATTCCCAAATGACCGACCTTTTTCAGACCGCCGAGCGCGGCGACCGTGCCGCTGCGCACATCCTTCTATCCCAACTGGCGTCAGGCGAGCCGGTCACCCGTCAACATCTCAATCGGGCGATGGTGCAGGCGTTCGGCGGAACCGATGCCGAAGGACGCTGGACGCAGCGCTCAAGCTTCGAGGTGCTAGAGCACGCACTCGCCCTTCATCTCCGTGGATCATTGGCGCCTCTGGCCAGCCTCGCCGATGTCGCCGCGCGGATTGACCTCGCGCAGCGCCTCCCCACTCAGACCGTGCGGAGCGAAGACCAGATCGAATGGCAGCAATTCTCGACTCCTGTCGACATTGCGGCCGTCGCGATTCTGCTCGCAGATGTCCGGCAGGATGACGTCATTCTCGAGCCCAGCGCCGGCAACGGTTTGCTCGTTGCACAGCTTGGGGCTCATCGATCGCTGCATCTCAACGAGCTCGATCCGATCCGCCGCGATCGCCTGCACGGCGTTTTCCCCGGCGCAACGATCACCGGCCATGATGGGGCGATTCTTGATGCTGCTCTTGGCGACGCACCGCGTCCTTCCCTGATCCTCATGAATCCGCCGTTTTCGCGGTCGCTCGGCCGCGGCGTCGATGATCTTGCGGCCGTTCGGCATCTTCAGGCTGCACTTCGCCGATTGCAGACTGGGGGCCGCCTCGTTGCCATCATGCCCGACTGGTTCGGACCGACCACCCGAATGCGCGACCACTACGAGACCGTCCTTCGCGGATCGACAGTGCAAGCCTCTGTTCGACTTGAAGGCTGCTATCTCAAACACGGCACGTCTATCGACGTGCGAATCTTCGTCATCGACAAGGTCGCCGGCAGGCTCGCACCAGAAGTCATCCAGGGTGGATCAATCGCGGAACTGCTCGACGTTCTCACCGTGACACCTCGCCTGTCCCTTGTCGCAGATCAGCCGGCACCCGCGCCGAAGCGGGGCGGAGGCATCTCGCTCTTCAGAGCGGTCAAAAGCGCCAAGCCCATGCCCCGGGCCTTTCACGCTGCCGTGCGCAACCATGTCTTGCCGGTTGCTTACACCAGGCTCGAAACCCCGGCGCCGCTGCTCGAACAGACCGGCGTCTATCTGCCCTATCGGCCAAGCCGCCTGGTTTTCGACAAAGCCGGCGAACACCCGACTGCGCTCGTCGAATCCGTTGCCATGGGATCAATCCCAGCGCCGATCCCCGATTACGTCCCTTCGCTGCCGGAGCGGACTGTCACAGAGCGTTTGCTCTCGGCCTCCCAGCTCGAAACCGTCGTTTACGCCGGCCATGCCTGGGCTCAGACGATCCCTGGGCGCTTCGCACCGGACAAGGATGGTGTCGGCCTCGTTATCTCGGAGGAGGGCCGCGGCTACCGAAAGGGTTTCTTCCTCGGGGACGGAACCGGGGCAGGCAAGGGTCGCCAAATCGCGGCCGCCATTCTTGACAACTGGCTTCAGGGGCGGCGTCGCAATATCTGGGTCACCAAGAACGCGCCCCTCCTCGAAGATGCTCGCCGTGATTGGACGGCCCTCGGCGGGCTCGCCGGTGACATTCAGCCCATATCGAACTGGAAGATCGACGAACCCATCAGGCTTGACCAGGGCGTCCTTCTGGTCACCTATCCGACCCTTCGATCGATGCGCGGGGAACATAGCCGGCTGAAGCAGATCATCGACTGGGCCGGCGCCGATTTCGACGGCGTCATCGCCTTCGACGAAGCGCACGAGATGGGCGGTGTCGCAGGAGGCGAGGGCGCACTCGGAGCCAAGGAGGGATCGCAACAGGGCATCAGCGGCGTTCGGCTCCAGAACCATCTGCCCGCCGCGCGGATCCTCTACGCCTCTGCGACGGGGGCGTCCGAGGTCAACAACCTTGCCTATGCCGTGCGGCTCGGGCTCTGGGGACCGGAGACGGCGTTCGCCAATCGCGAGCAATTCATCTCCAGCATTCGCCAGGGCGGGATCGCCGCCATGGAATTGGTCGCACGCGATCTCAAGGCGACTGGGCTCTACATGGCGCGAGCGCTGAGCTTCGCCGGTGTCGAATATGAGATCCTGCGGCACGAACTGACGCCCGCGCAGATCGAGATCTACGACACTTACGCCAATGCCTGGGGCATCTTATGCGCAGCTGCGCATAAAAGATTCCTTATCGCGAGGTCGCGATAATGCGCAGGAACGTGGCGAAGGCCCGCAAAGCTGCTGAGCATTTCGCCACGTCCTTCACATTATTTCACAAGGCATCGAGCCACTCCATCAGGCTGGCTTCTCGTTTCCACGAAGGTGGCACGTTGCTCGCCGCCGGCGCCCCTACCTGCTCGAGCGCCTTTCGTTTGGTCTCCAGATTGGCCTGTGCGTAGTGGTTGGTCGTATCGAGGCTGACGTGTCCCAGCCAACTGCGGATGACGGTGATGTCGACCCCGGCAGCGACAAGGTGAACGGCAGTCGCGTGCCGGAAGCTGTGCGGCGTCACATTTTTGGACCGAAGCGACGGCACGGTTTCTGACGCCTTTCCTACATAGGAGGCGAGTTTGAACCGCACTCCCGAGGCGCCCAGCGGCTCACCATATCGATTGACGAAGATCCGCTGATCTGGCGCGCGCGGGTGACGTTCCAACAACTTCCTGAGCAACGTCACGGTTTCCGGCCAGAGTGGACAGATACGTTCCTTGCGACCCTTGCCGTAAAGACGCACGAAGTTCGGTGCGTCGAACCGGATCGCCTCGGGACAGAGGTCGAGGGCCTCCTGGATGCGCGCGCCGCTGTTATATAGGAACGAGAGTAGCACGTGGTCGCGCATTCCCTCGATTGTCGACCGGTCGGGCTGAGCAAGGATCGCTTCGACCTCCTCCGGCTCGAGATAGCAGGGTGCAACGGTAGGCTCCCGCTTGAGCGGGACGGTCAGGACCTCGGCGCATTGCGCGATGTATTCGGGATCCTTGTCAGCCACGAAGCTGAAGAAGCTGCGGATCGCGGCGAGCCGGCAGTTGCGTGTACCGATCGTGCCCCTGCGCCCATGCTCGGTGTGGTGGAGGAACGCGCGAACCTCTCCGGCCGAGACGTCGGCCAGCATGATCCGCGCGACCCCGCCGCCCTTTCGCTCCGCGATGAACCGAAGCAACAACCGCCAGGTGTCGCGGTAAGACCGGATCGTATGGACAGATGCACTGCGTTGCTCAGCCAACCATTCCTGAAAGAACGCCCGCAACAATGCGGGGAAGAGATTGCCCTTCGTCATGACCGCGCCTCCATCGTGAGGCATCGGGCGCCGACGGTCCGGAACCGCTCGCTTGCTTCCTGCAGCAGGTCCTGCGTGACGGTGATGTAGACCAGCGTGGAGTTGATGTCCCGGTGGCCCATGTAGGTGGAGAGGAAGCGCAGTTTGTCCTGCGGATTGACGCCGGATCGATACCATTGAAGGATCCGGTTCACGACCATCGAGTGGCGCAGGTCATGAACACGCGGCCCTGTCCGCCCGGTCGGGGCCTTGAACCCGGCACGGCGCATGACGTTGGTGATCATCGTTGAGACCGTCACCGGGGTATAGCGATCATTGAAGTGCTCGTGCCAGAAGAGCCCGGACCGAGGATCCTGTGGGGCGCCAGCGCGCCGCCTTGCATCGATATAGGCCCGTAATTCGGCCATGACGCTGCCGGTTAGCGGCAATATCCTGGTCTTGTAGAACTTCGTTTCCCGCACTGTGATCGTGTCTGATTGAAGATCGACGTCACCCAGATCGAGCCCGGCGAGTTCACTACGGCGCAGTCCGGCACAATAGGCCAGAACCACCATGGTGTAGAGAACCATCGGCCGCAGCGGCGCGTCCGGCGACGGATAGGAGCGGGCAACGTCGAGCATCTGCCGAACGTCGGCCGGGCTGAAGATGTGCGGTCGTCGATGCTCTCGTGCCACTTCCCGCTCGGGACGGGCGTTGAAGCGTTTCGGTGGGATGCTGGGATCAAGGCGATACCGCGCCTTAGTCAGGAGGCGCCCGAGCTTCTGGCATTCAGCCGCGTGATTGCGGGTCAGCTTGGCAGTTGCCCAGCGCGCCAGCATCGTCTCAAGCGATGCCCCTGTCAGTTCCGGGGTCGCCTGGAGGAACCGATCGAACCGCAATAACCAGTGAGCCTGAGTCTCATACTGATACCCCCGGCTCCGCATCAACGCGACATGCTCACGCATGAAGTCCCCCAGCCAGCTGCCGAAGGGCGCGGGGCGTCGCAATGCGGCCAGGGCTCCGTCGGGATTTGCGGAAGCCAGCGCTCGCCAGATCGGCTTGCTTTGTTTGACGTTGTATTGACGGCGAAGCACGGCAACGGGATTATCTGCGATCAGCCCGATTTCGACGAGGTGGTCGAGGAAGCGATCGACAATGCAGACCTGGTTGAGCAGCGTCGGCATTCGCCAACGTTTTTCCATTTCCTTCAGCCAGACTTCGAGCATCTGCCGGTCGACCGCCGGATGACGCTGGGCTACATTCTCGAAGCTGCGAAGGAACCAGCGATAAGTCGGCCTGCTTCCCTGCCGGAACTGCGATTTTTCCAGGAAGGCGTCGATGACCGTGCGATCGGGATCGTGCCAGGCGCTCATGGCAGCACCTCCGATCCGGGCACGTCGAGCGCCACGGCTCGGAGATCATCTGTCGCCAGCTTGAGATAGGCGTTGGTGGATTCGGTGGATCGATGTCCGAGCACGTCGCCGATGATCTTTTGCGGGACCGACGCCCGCAGCATTTCGACCGCCCGCGCGTGGCGAAAGACATGCGCTCCTCGCTTTCCCGGCGGCTCGACGCCAGCGGCTGACAACCGCCCGCGGATCATGCCATACAGGTTTGTCATTGCGATATAGGGCGCGCAGGACCGGATGAAGATTTCCCGCCCCTCAACCTGGGGGCGCCCATTACGCAGATAGTCGAGGAGCGCCTCACCAACGGGCGCCAATAGCGGCAAGTAGGAGTACGCATTGGTCTTGGTGTGACGGATACGCAGGGCTTCTCCGCGCCAGTTCACGTCTTCAAGCCGAAGGCGACAGATCTCACCTTCGCGCAACCCATATGTGGCAAGCAGTTGAAGTACCGCAAAATCGCGCAGTCCCCGCGGCGATCCATCCTTCTTCGTCGCCGCCAGCACCGCGGCGATTTGGCGCCTGTCCAGCGTCGAGGGCACGTCTTCATAGGCGTAGAGCATGGGGCCGATGATGTGCGGCGTGAGATCCATCGGGATGCGCCTCGTCCGATGCAGATACCGCACCACCGACCGGAGCCGCTCAGCGACATCGGCCAATGATTTGCGCCGTAATCCAGGGGCGCGCATGTCCATGTAGAGATCGACCTCCCCGATGCTCAAGGTGTCGAGGCTGGCGGCCCCGCCCCGTTCGAACTGCCATCGCAGGAAGTTCCGTGCCTCCCACAGAAGCGCCGAGATGGAAGCGCTTGCCAGACCGCGCTCGTCGCGCAGCCATGCCTCGTATTCGCAGCAGATCGCCTGCCGATACGCGGTTTCCGGTTCGGTCATCTCTGGCTCGGGCGGCCATTTGCCTTGGGCAAGCCGGAGCAGTTTGTTGATCGATGTGCGGGGCAACATCTGCCAGCGCGCACAGGGAGGCCGCCCGTACTGGGCTTCGAAATCCTGAACTGCATAGGCAAGATACTGATCGACCTGCGCCAGCGTCACAGTTTCCACCTGCACGCCGCACTCGGCCAGATAATCGAGAAACGCGCGGGCGTACAGGCGATGGTTCGCTACGACCACCGGGTTATAATTCTGCGTCGTGAGCAAATTCGAGAGTTCGGCGATCAACTCGTCGTGCAATTTCAACATGCTTTTATCCTCAGCTGGTCCAGAGACCGCCGAGGTTCGCAATCAAAATAATGCGCAGCAACATCGCCCCGCATTAGGAGAATCCACGTCGCTGCCGCGTTCCTTCACATTATCGCGACCTCGTGATAATCCATCTTATGCGCAGCTGCGCATAAAAGATTCCCCAGGCATCGGCATAGGCGTCGTAGATCGCGATCTGTTCGCGGGTCAGCTCATGGCGCAGGATGTCATATTCGACGCCGGCGAAGCTGAGCGCGCGGGACGTGTAGAGGCCGAGCGCCTTCAAATCGCGGGCCACCAGTTCCATCGCCGCGATGCCGCCCTTGCGTATGCCCTGGATGAACTGCTCGCGGTTGCTGAACGCCGTTTCGGGTCCCCAAAGGCCGAGCCGCACGGCATAGGCAAGATTGTTGACGTCGGAAGCGCCGGTCGCCGAGGCATAGAGCACGCGTGCCTCGGGCAGGTGGTTCTGGAGCAGCACGCCGCTGATGCCCTGCTGCGAGCCCTCCTTCTTGCCGAGCGCGCCCTCGCCTCCCGCGACACCGCCCATTTCATGGGCCTCGTCGAAACCGATCACGCCTTCGAAGTCGTCGCCTGCCCAGTCGATGATCTGCTGCAGACGGCTATGGTCGCCGCGTGCCGAACGAAGGGTGGGATAGGTGACGAAAAGCACGCCCTGTTCGAGCGGGATCGCCTGATCGATCTTCCAGTTGGCGAGAGGCTGGATATCGGCCGCAAGGCCGCCGAGCGCAGTCCAGTCGCGGCGGGCGTCTTCGAGCAGCGCCTCGTTCTTGGAGATCCAGATGTTGCGGCGCCGACCCGCAAGCCAGCTGTCGAGGATGCAGGCCGCGACCTGCCTGCCCTTCCCCGCCCCGGTGCCGTCGCCGAGGAAATAGCCCATGCGGTAGGCGCGTCCGTCGTTCGCTTCCTCGAGACCGACGCCCTCCTTGGCGGGCCTGAACTTGCCCGGCAGGAACTGGTCCCAGGCATGGCCGGCATAGACGACAGTCTCGAGCTGCGAAGCCGATAGCAGGCGCTCGGAGACGGTCCGCTCGGGAAGCCTCGGGATGTAAGCTGGGATCGGGGCGGCGATCGAGCCCATCGCGACCGATTCGACAAGCGCGGTCGGATGTTCGCCGGCGGCGTCGAAGGTGATGCGGCTCGGGCGATAGGGAAGATAGACGCCGACCTGGTCGAGCAGCGGCGCGGGCGTGTCGAGCGACATGTAGTCGACCGGCAGCACATTGTTGCGCACGGGAGCGTGATAGGGCCGTGGCTGCGCGCGATTGCTCTTCATGGCGCGGAACAGCGAGGGACTGCTCGATCGCTTCGGGGCGGGCGCGGCCGCGGTGCCGAGCATCCCGCGTTCATGGATCGAGAGCGCGCCGATGAGTTCGCGGATCGAGGTGCGCTGGATTGTCGCGGGGATGGTTGTCCCGGGAACCTTGTCGATGACGAAGAGCCGGACCGCGATGCTGGTGCCGTGCTTCAGATAGCATTTCTCGAGCCGCACCAAGGTCCGCACGGTCACATCGCGCAGCGTGGTCTCGAAGAGGTCACGCATGCGCGCATTGGGTCCGAACCAGTCAGGCATGATGGCGACCAGCCGCCCACCAGTGCGCAGCCGGCGAAGCGCTGCCTGAAGGTGACGCACGGCGGCATGGGCGTCGGCGCCGAGCCCCACCGAGCGCGAGAAAGGCGGGTTCATGAGGATCAGGCTGGGACGCGGTGCCGCGGCCAGGCTCGAATTGATCGTCGCACCGTCGTGGCCGGTGACTACCGCGTCGGGGAAAACGTCGGCTAGGCGCGCGCGGCGAGCCGGTGCGTATTCGTTGAGCTGCAGGGCGGCGAAGCCTCGGCAATGTGCCACGAGGAGTCCGTTGCCCGCGCTCGGCTCGAGGATGACGTCATCGTTCTGGATATTGGCGAGCAGAACCGCGACGGCAGCGAGATCGACGGGCGTCGAGAATTGCTGCCATTCGATCTGGTCCTCGCTGCGCACGGTCTGCGTCGGCAGCCGGTCGAGCAGATCGCAGGCGGACGCAACGTCATCGAGCGAGCGCAGGGGATAGGGCCCGAACTGGAGGTGATGGGCAAGCGCGTGCTCCAGAATCTCGAAGCTGTCGCGCTGCGTCCAGAGCCCGTCGGCGTCCGTCCCGCCATAGCCCTCGACCATGGCCGCATTGAGGTCCGCCCTCGTGATCGGGTCGCTGGAGCGGAGACGGTCGACGAGAAGCGTGGCCGCGCGGCGTTCGGCCGCGGTGGCGGTATCGAAGAGATCGGACATTGAGGGGTCTCCGGACTGGCTGCCCCATCGGCAGCATCAATCCTTCGACCCCCCTTCCCTTTTCACGATTGCCCGACTGCGGCGAGGCTTGGTTGGCGCTGGCGGGACAGGGCTCGGGCCCCGCTGTTTGCCGAACGCTATCGCGCGTCCCGGCCGAACTGGCTGATGAGGCTCAGCCAGTGTTGCCGTTCGCCGTCGCTCGCCTCGGCGTCCCCGATGATGGAATGGCGAACGGGCGCGATCCCAGTGAAGCCGAGTAGATTTCGCGCCCAGCTCTTGAGGCTGTGGGCACGGTAGTAGAATCGATAGAAAGGGGCCGGCATTCCCATGGTCACCGCGACACGTGCCGGTCGGCCGCAGAGCAGCTTCGCATTCCGATCCGACACGGTTTCGTCGATCGCGAAGCCCGGCCGCATAACCTGTTCGAGAAAGGCCTTGAGGAGCGCCGGTAGGTCGCCGAGCCAAAGCGGAAAGAGGATGACCAGATGGTCGGCCCATCTGATGTCGATCTGCGCGTCGTGGATGGCTTTTGCGGGATCGGTCTCGCGCCATTCGTTTGCCGAGCGCAGGATGGGGAAATCCAGAGTCGCGACGTCGATCCGCCTCACTTCATGGATGGCGTCTTCTGCCCCGGCCGCATAGGCGTACGCGAGCGCATGGATGAACCGCGCGCGGTCCGGATCGGGGTGGCCATCGATGATCGTGATGCGTGCCATTCGAGCCTCCAGGCAAGGCGTTCCTCCGAAGCGCAGCCTCCCGCAATCCGGATGTTTCCGAATGCGTGCGCGGCAGTCGGTTATCGCCGGCTCAGTTCGAGGACCTTGGCCCAATCCTTGACGCGCTCTGGCGGCATGCTTCTGATTTTGAGGCCAGGGCGGGCATAGCGAAGGGTCGCGCGCTCCGCGGCGATCGCCCCTTCGGCGTCGTTGTCGGCGGCCAGGATCAGCGAGGTCAGCGTCTCGGGCAGTAGGATCTGGTCGAGACGACGTGCGCCCAGGCTCGCCCAGCAGGGGATGTCGTGAAGGAGCGTGAACGCCCGGGCCGTTTCGAACCCCTCGGCGAGTGCCAGGACATCGCCTCGCCCTCCCCCTTGCCAGGCACCGCGCGCCGGTCGGCCGAGCATGAGCTTCATGCGATAGCGCGCCGTCACTGGATCGAGGAATATGCGCTGCACCGCTGTCAGGCGCCGGCCCTCGCGAACCGCGACCAGCAAGGCGGGATGGTAGGTCGTCCACGGCTTTGGCCGGTAAGGGCAGCGCGGGTGAAACCGCAGATCCTGGCTGATCGGCATGAGGTGCCTGATCCCGAGATAGCGCTCGGCAAGCGTGCCGGCGACGGAAAGCGCCTCGTCCCATAGCCGGCTCGCATTGCCCGCCTGAGCCGCCGGGTTGTCGGTGTAGGCAAACCGCCCCCGGCTGGGCACGCGGCGCAGTTCCCGAAGGATGTCGTCACGGTCGCATCCGGCAAAGCAGGTGACGAGGATGCCTCGATTGCCTTGCCGGATGGAGAGGCTTGGGGTGCTGTCGGCGTGGGCCGGACACGGACACATCGCCGTGCGACCGTGCCAGGTTCCGCCCAGCGAGCCGACAAGATCGACGAGTTCCTGAGTGGGTTTGAGCGCGACCAGGGCCATTGGCTGCTCCTTTCGCGGTCCTTGCTCCCCCTTGCCTCTCTCCTTGGTCGCTCTATCCTGGCCGCCAGCCTGTCGGTGATGCGGAACCGTCGAGCTGCTACTCTCAAAGAATCAAATCTTAAAAACGCCCAAGCGGAGCGCGGGAGCTTCATAGATTCATGGATTCTAAGATTCGGGCACCATTTGTGACGGCAAACCAATAGCTTGAGTGCTCTCCTTGTGAGGATGCGGGGGCTTCTGCGTGAGTTCTCGGGGGCGTCTATGCGAGGCGATGGGGGCAAGAGCCTGAGCGATCGGGGGATAATGTGAGTTTTCGGGGGAATCAGGCGAAGCGGGCGAAGCGGGCTTAAGAGCAGTTTCGAAAGCCCTGAATCGCTGGGCGTTTTGCTGTCCATACGATGGCTGGCCGGCGATCCCGATGTTTATGTGAGCATGTGGGGGACCGAATTGGCGGGAGGCCGATCTTTGTGTGAGCGCACGGGGGCGGAGCCTTCTGTGAAGAGTATTCGAAATAAGGAATTCCCCCGCCTTTGTGTGAGCGATGGGGGGTGGCCAAGAAAACTCAATTAAAACAGCGGGATGTAGGGATCTATATGTGAGTCGCCGGGGGCATCGGCTCGTCGGGTCGGAATCCCCTCCCCGGCCCTTTCCAGGCGGACAAAAGTTCTATGTGAGTTTTCGGGGGAGCGGACGCGACTCGGCCTGTTTGTGCGAGTCGGCAGTTGGGGGCCCTTTGTCTTTATGTGAGTGCGTGGGGGCTGTCGGCCGAATGGTGCCAGCGAGGTTTATGTGAGCGCTCAGGGGCACGTCTATGTGAGTGAACGGGGGGGGCTGTTCTCTTTATGACAAGCTGATGTTATGCAACTCACATGAAGCTCGATTCGGACACGGTTGAAATCGAGGTTCCGCCTGACCTTGAGGGTCTGAGCCGGACGTTGCGGGTGGCTGACGTGATTCGCCGCCGCGACCTCGACTTTGTAAGTAAACCCGGGGAATTAGTCGAATCCGAGTTCGAGACCGGGTCGTTGAGCGCCGCGGGAAGAAAGGCTTTTGCGCTGATGTTGCGCAAGGCTGGACCGGAAGCCGGGGAAGACAGCAAGACCTTCACGATCACCAAGAAGGAACTGCGCGGCACGCATAAGGGCAATGAGCGCATCCAGCCGGTGATGGATGAACTGCTGCGCGTCATTGTTCGTATCCGGACGACCTCGAAGAAGGGCAAGCCTGCGATCATGTCGCAGTCTTTGCTGTCGAGCTGCGTGGAGGAAATCTCCGAGGACGGCATGAGCGTCGTCGAGTATCAATTCTCCGAGAGTTTCAAGCGCGTAATCCAGCGTTCGGATTATTATGCGCGGGTGAATCTCGGCGTGATGCTTGCGCTTCAGTCGCGCTATTCGCTCACGCTGTATGATCTTGGCTGCCTGATCATCAATCGCCAGAACCGTGTCGTCAAAATGAACGTCGATGAACTGCGGCGGCGGCTCGGTGTGCCTGACGGCAGCTTCAAGAACTTCGCCGAATTTCGGCGCGACGTCCTCGCAAAATCGAAGGCGGAGATCGACCAGCTCGCCGATTTCATCGTGGAGTGGGAAGAAATCAGGGGATCAGGGCGTGGGCGGCCGGTTGAAGCGGTCAAGCTGACCTTCAGTCCCAAGGATCCTGTCGATCAGGAAGAGACCGCCAAGGAGCTCGATCGGCCGAAGGTCGGACGGCGGGCCAGGCGCGATGGCAGCGTCGAGCAGATCGCGGCGATCCCGGCGGCGGCTCCGGTAGCGGCGCTGGCTTCGAGCAAGCCCTTCCCCACAGGATCCATGCATTTCTGCGGGGATCAGCGTTTGCTCACGATTGTCGCCGATTTTGGAGGTGGTTGGGACAAGGACCTGATCGCCGGCGCGTTTCGGGAGAAGATGGGAGACAAGCTGAAGACGCTGACTGGCGTGCCTCTCTACAGATCGTGGGAAGGGTTCTGCAAAGCTTTCGTTGGAGCCCGGGGTCGGCCCTAGGGGAAGACCCCCTCCCCCGATTCCTCACATAAAGCGTAATAGCGCCTATTTGGGCGTGCCGCCCTCCCCTTCTACCAGATCGATCAGCGCCATGATTCCGTCCGGGAGGCTGAGATTGCGATCGTCGCACCAGCGCACGAGGCGGTCGCGCTCCGGGGGCGACAAGCGCATGCTGATATGCAGAGAACGAGCTGGCCCGCGCTGCGGTTTGCGCTTGGGCGTGACGCCTAGTTCTGCAGGAATTTGGTGGAAATAGTTCGCCGGCACAGCCGTGCCAGCGGGTTCACGTTGCACAGGAGGTGCGCCGCCGGGCTTGGGCGCTGCGGTTGCGGCTACGAGGCCCCGAAGGCGGTCGGCTGGCGCTTCGGGCTGTTCCAGTCGCTGGCGTGTAGAGCTGATGATATCGCCCATGCTGCTTGCGGCGGCCTTGTCTTCAGGCATCCACGGCCTCCTTGTTCTGAATTTCGCTGAGAATATCGGCAAGGACGCTTTGGGCGATGCGCCTGGCCTTTTCCGTCTTGGCGAGGTTGGCGGCTTCGACTTCAGCGAGAGTCATCCGGTAATTGGACATGGCGCGGAAGGCATCGAGCGTGAACATCTGGTCTGTGAAAGTTGGCAGGGCCTTCCTGATCTGCCCGTCGATCTCCCATTCGGCCTTCGAGCGGGCCACCTGCCCCGTCTGCGTGATGAGCACGCGGTACGGCACGCCACGGCACATCTTCTCGAGCATGTCGCTGGTTTCGACGGTCCGCTCGAGATCGAGCCGCGAGGAACGCGTGGGGATGACGACGAAATCCGAGTCCATGGCGGCGTAGGCCGTCTTGAAGTTCGAGGTTCCCTCAGAATCGACGACGACGAGCTGGGCCACTTCTCGGGCCCGAGCGATTGCGCCGCCAATATCGGAATCTCGAAGCTGCGAGGCGTCTTCGACGGCGATGCGCGAATCCCCTCCCCTGCCCGCTGCGATCCGATCCCGGTGCCAGTTGAGCAAGCTGTTCTGGCGGTCTGCGTCGAGCATGAAGACTGAACCGCCAAGCGCTTCGAATTCTGATGCCAGGGCGAGTGCGAGTGTCGTCTTGCCCGCCCCTCCCTTGCTCTGCGCGATAGTGATGACTGGCACGAAGGAACTCCCTGTGGGTCGAAGGCGCGGCACCCATGTAGCGTAAGATGGGCAGCGCGACACAATTGATATGCGCGGTGCATAGCGCCTGTGGATGCGCGGTGCAAGGCGTGGGCGCGGCTATAGTCGCAGGCGTAGGGCAAAGCGCGTATGCGAGCACATTGGCCAGCGCGTGCGCCATCGACAGCGCACGCGCTGGGAAAAGCGAGGTAGAAGGTGACAGCGCTGGGTACAGCGTCGCAGCATTACACGGCGTGAGCGCGTCACCTAGCGCGATGGCGTTACAACCCGCCAGCGCGACACCCAGCGCACGACAAAGCGCGGCACACAATGCGGCACATGCCAAAAGCCCGCAGAAATCAAGGAATCCGACGATGCCGACGCTGTGAGCTAAGGGACCCGGAGCGTTGCCATAGCGGAGTCAATGGCGCGCAAGCAGGCGATCGATCTCGGCCATTTCTTCGTCAAAGGTGTCGAAGATTGCCGACAAGCTCGGATCCGCGGGTAGGGGAGGGGGGCCAACCTTGGTCGGCCGCGCTTCGGGGATGCGTATCCGAACGTAACCGCAAGATTGGCCGCCAGGAATCTCCCCAAGGTGCGCGGTCGGGTAACCTCGACCACCAGACTCGCGGCAACACCACGGACCAGAAGCTTGCTGACTCCGGCCACGCTCAACTTCAACGCCTCCGGGACGAACTGCGGCGAAAGAATTGGACGATGAATAGAGAGAGGCAGGGGAGGGAAGGGTCCCTGCGCGAGAGAGGATAGCGTGCTGGGCGTCGCGATAGAGACGCTTGAGCTCATCGAGCCGTTCGGACCCTGAGACAGCCGCACCATGAAGCGATCGTACGCCCGCCAACCAGTCCGCGTCGGAAGGACGTGGCTTCAACCGCAACGTCTTCGCACCCCCGCACAGGCAGGGGAGGGGGCCTGCTCCACGCGATAACGGAGAACATCGGTTTCCCGCCGATCTGATATGTCCATTACCCAGCGCGCGGAAGCGCGGGGCGAACCGATCGGTCGCCCCCCGGGGCCTGAAGCCAATTATGGCTTCTATCGCTCGACGAACCGCGCATTGGTGCAAAACTGG
>DDFY01000031.1:0-296 GCA_002337385.1 Erythrobacter sp. UBA1916 | reverse complement strand
TGGCAAAATCGTCCTCAGAAGCCCGCACAGCGCGATTAGGGGGTGCTCCCGTAGTCGGGGCTGCTTCACGCTCGTGTTGGCGCTGTAAGGGGCGTTTGCAGGGACAAACTTTTTGCCGGTTTTCAGGCCTAGTCGTCCGATCGATCGTCATAGCGCGCCAGCAGAGCATCAATCCGGGCGAGGGCGGCATCATAGTCCTCAATCGCCTCGCTGGAAAACCGGACCGGGTCATCGGCCAGCGGTGTAGGCGCAACGGCTGGTCTGCCGCGCATGACCGAATAGAGCTTGACCCCCGA
>DDFY01000024.1 GCA_002337385.1 Erythrobacter sp. UBA1916 | reverse complement strand
CGCGACTGCCGCGCGCGCCAGAGCGAGCCTGCGATCGCCGCGCCGCAGCCGATGAAACCGCTCGCGCCGGCGAGCGCGCCGGCCTTGTCGAAAACATGCGGCGCATAGGCATCGTAGTGATACCACCAGGGGAAGAGCGCCCAGGGACGATAGACCGGCGTGCTTCCAGCCATGAACCAGGCCGGACCAAGTTCGGGCTGGTAGGCGAGCATCGCCGCCGCCCATTGGGTCGCCGCCCAGAGGCCCGCGATCACGATTGCGAACACGACAAGGATCTGGCCGATGAGCAATTTGGTCGGGGTCACGTTGAAGCTCCCGCCCATACCGCCGGATGCGGTCGGGGCGCGGCTTCAAGACTCGGCTATGGGCCGCCCGAAATGAACGGAGCCGCTGGGGGCTGGTGGGTGACCGAAGGAGATCACTCGTCGGCGACTGACTCAATATTCCAGCTCTGTTCTTTTGATCGAGCTATGACCCGAGTTGATGATTCTGCCCTGCCGTTGTCCCTCGAGGTGGCACTGACCACCACACCGCACCGCCGATGACCCGCTACACCCTGCAAAAATCCGAGCTGCAAATTCGGGCTTGCGTGTCGGATTATCAGACATTATATCGCATTTAATGTAGTGAAATCGTGCGAGGCATGCATGGCGACAATCGCTCCTCCGAAGCCCGCGGCAACCGCGTTTCCCAAAGCCGACGCCATTAGGGCGTTGGTCGACGAACTGCTGCAAGTGGCCAGGGCTGAGGCACAGGTGCGCGGAATTGCCCTGCCTCCGGAAAACCCGAAGATCATCCAGGCGCCCGTGCCACTCGACTCCTTGTCCGTGGTCGACACGCTTTGCGCGGTGGAGCAGGTCCTCGACATCGAGCTTCGCGACAGCATCGTCCGCACCGGCGGCTACAATTCGATCGAGAAGGCGATTGACGACCTCCTCCCTAAGATCGAACGCGTCTGGGTTAAGAAGAAAGGGTCGAAGCCATGACCAATCTCGCACTCCGCCAGGAAGGCGACGAGCAGGAGCGGCGGCGCTTGGGCGACCGTCTGCGCGAAGCACGGAAATATCTCGGCCTCAAGCAGGAAGAAGTTGCTGCCTATCTCAAGATTCCCCGGACCGCGCTTACCGATATCGAGAATGGCCAGCGCCGCGTTGAAGCGATCGAACTGACGCGGCTTGCCCGTCTTTACCGCCAGTCGGTGGCCTATTTTACCGGCGAAGACGAGGCCTCCGCGAGCCTTCCCGCCGATGTCGCCCATCTGGCGCGACGCGTTGCGGCCTTGTCGACTGAGGACCGGGCCGAGCTGAGCCGGTTTGCCGAATATCTCCGCTCGCGGTCTGGCGGCGAACGGAGCTGATCGATGGCGTCGGATTATGCGAGCGCGGTTCGCGCTGGTACGATGGCAGCGGGCCGCCTGCATCGCGAACTCGATACGCGCGCACTGATCGAGACCCAAGGCGGCAGCGTCGATGTCTTCGGCGCGATCCATGCCGTGGGTCTACCCTTGCTGCTTCGTCCTCTGAAAGGCCTGCTCGGCGCCTATCTCAGCGCACCTGCTCCTGGCGTTCTCGTCACGACGGAACGACCGATGAGCATCCAGCGCTTCACGGCCGCGCACGAACTCGGGCATTTTTCGATGCGACACGAGCCGAGCCTCGACGATGAGAGCATCCTGCGCCGGATGCCGATGTCGCCCGAACCGGGAAACAACTTCGAGGAAACCGAAGCCGACGCCTTTGCGATCGCCTTCATGATGCCGAAATGGCTGGTGCTCGCGCACAGCGCGCGACAAGGATGGCAGATCGATCATTTCCGGCGCCCCAATGTCGTCTATCAGCTCTCGCTGCGGATCGGCGCCAGCTATGAGGCGACGTGCCGCACCCTGGTTCGCTACAATCTGATTTCGCCATCGGTGATGACCGACCTGCTCCGGACGCAGCCGCGCAGCCTGAAGGTCGATCTCCTCAAGGACTATCGGCCCGACAACTATCGCGGCGACGTCTGGCTGCTGACCGAGCGCGATGCCGGCTCGCGGATCGATGGCAGTCGCAATGATCTTTTCGTGCTGCGGCTCGAAGAACATAGCGGCGGTGGGTATCTCTGGGATCTCGACCAACTGATCGCCAGCGGCTTCGCCGTCGTTCGAGACGAGCGTGAGGCAATCGACGGCGATGGCATCGGTGGTCCCGTTGTCCGCCGTGTCACCGCGGCGCCCGATGCGCCGCGGCGCGGCCGCATGTCGCTCGACGAGCGGCGGCCGTGGCAGCCTGCGCCGGCCCTCACCAGCCTGACGCTCGATTTCGACCTCACCGGCCCGGAACAGACGGGCCTGTCGCGCGCCGAACGGCGGCACCTGCTCGAGGCCGCCTGACGCCCCATGATCGATATCGTCCGTGACCTTCGGCCGCTGTTCGGACCTGCGCGCGATCAAGGCGCGCGGCCGACATGCCTCGCATTCGCCGCGAGCGACACCCACGCCGGGCTTCGCGACGGCTGGGCACCGCTGTCGTGTGAATTCGCCTTTCATGCCGCGCAGAAACGGGCGGGCAGACCGCCGACGAGCGGCGCACTGCTATCCACAATGCTGGACGCGCTACGGCTCGATGGCCAACCCGACGAGAAAGGCTGGCCGTATCTGGCTGCGGTTCCAGCCGATCATCGACTGTGGACGCCGCCGGCGACCGTTGGCCCGCTCTATGGCCGCAACGGACAGAGGGATGGAACCGACCTGTCATCCATCCTTGCCGCGCTGGACCGTGACACGCCGGTGCTCATGCTGACGATGCTGTCACGGTCTTTCTTCCAGCCGCGCGGTGATGGCGTCGTCGATCCGGCGAACGACGAACTCCCCGAGCCAGCGCAACGGCACGCGGTCGTCGCGGTCGGGCATGGAACCGTGGACGGCACCCCGGCCATTCTCATCCGCAACAGCTGGGGACCAGGTTGGGGCTTGGAAGGCCACGCCTGGCTTACTGAGCGCTTTCTAGCGCCGCGCCTTTTCGCCACGGCAAATTTGACGGAGGAAGTCGATGTATCTTCCCATACCGCCGCAGCCTGACTGCGTTGCTGGCTGGCGCGAGGCGGTCCGGCTCGTCGACCTCGCCACCGGACACCAGGCGCAGAATGTCGTCATCTCCGTGGCCGAGCCGACTGCGCGCGCAACACTCGCCGATCCCGTCGTGGCGGAAGTCGATGCCTTCCTTTCGGGCCATGGCAAGAAGCCCATCGAGACGGTCGCCAACACGATTTTTCCGGCAGCGCTGTACAGGCGCTACGGCGCGCCGCAATTCTTCGACCGGTTTCGCGACAACGTGCTGCCGAAGGTCCGGAGGTCGGGCGCTTGGTCGGGCTATTATTTCGAACGGATGATGGAATTGCCCCGCGCCGACGGCCAGCCAATCAATCAAATCTGGGGCATCGTCGAGCGCCTGCGCAACCCGAACGTCCGAGCGCTCAACAAATTCGAACTGCTGATCTTCGACCCCGCCCGCGACGTGAATGACTCGCCCTACGGCGGTCAGTGCCTGAGCTTTGCCAGTCTCAAGCTGATCGGCAAGGGCGACGATCGTCGCCTCGGCATGACCGCGCTCTACCGCAATCACTACTATATCGAAAAACTGCTCGGCAATCTGATCGGCCTCGGCCGTCTGCTCGAATTCATCGCCAAGGAAGGCGGGGTCGCGCTGGGTCCGCTCACGATCGTCTCGACCAACGCCACGGTCGACACCGCCAACTGGAACCGCGGCGATCTTAAGCAACTCTTTGAGCGCTGCGATCAGGCGAGCGCACATCTCCTTGCTGCGGCGTGAGGCGCGCCCAACGGCAGTTCTAGCGGCTCATCGTTGTCATCCGCGACACCGTACAGGCTGAACATGCCCTCGATGAACTCGCGCTGCCCGCCGTAGCTCGGATGGCGGACCGCGGTGGTCGGAATGTCGAGACCGTCCAGCGCCAGGTGAGCGTCGCGCCCGATCGCGACGATCTGGCGGGGCCGGATCATTGACACGAGGGCTTGCAATATCGGCCAGGTCGCCTCGCGCTCGCTTCGCGTGTGGCATCGGTTCGACATCGGATCATCCGCTTCATGGGGATGGAACGGGAAAACGTTCCAGAGCATGACAGGCTGACCGATCCGCTCTAGCACACGCCAGACGATCGCCGCGGTGCGCTCCGCCACGGCGGGTCCCTGCGTCGCACGTTCGAATGCGATGCCGCCCATCAGCGTACCGGCATGTCCGAGGTGAATTTCGTCGGTCAGCGGTACGCCCGTACGCCGCCCCCCGCGATAGCCGAGATCACGCGCGATCCAGATCGTTTCGACGCGATGATCAAGCGCCGCGGTGAGCAGCATTTCGAGATTGTCGCGGCGCCGGGCGGCGGCGTCGCTGCGGTCATGGACCGTGCAGCGATCGCGCCAGGGATTGAACACTGAGGGAAGTTCGGTCGCCGCCAGGGTGGACACAAAGGATTTCGGGGTCATGACGGCAATTCCTTGATACGCAGGCGGCGATTGGCGAAGTCGATCAGGACGCGGCCGCGCCGATGCTCCTGAAGGAAGCGGAAAGCCGTATAGCCCTGGAGGATCGCTTCCTCCCAAAGCCACAGCGGACAGCGTTCTGATTCGTAGCCGGCGACGAACTGGCGGACATGCTTCAGCATGTCCAGCGGAAGGCCACCGCGCTTCACGTTTTCAAAGTACCGGAGTTGCTGCGCTTGTCCGAAAATCCAGGAAGTTATGCCCTCTTCGATGAGAATCGCCCGAGCACCGTCTTCGGCGTCGTCGAGTTTCGGATCGCTCTTGCGCTTGAGACGGAGCAGCGCACGCAGCACTGGCGACCAGCCAAGCACCGCGACATAAGCGTAGTGAAAGACATCGTGGAAGCGATAGTCGTCGGGTTCGAGCGCGTTGTCGGTGAGCCGGTCGCCGACATACACACCGCTTGAGCGTTGATACACGAATGTCTGCCCGCGAACGGTGCGTTCATAGACGTCGATCGCCATCCGCCGCGGCAATTGCTCTTCTGGGTCGAGCGCCGCATCGGTCGGCGCCGGATAGATGCGCTCGCGCGGCCAGCGATCGAAGATCTTGTGAAGATTCTTCACGGCGGCAGCCTCGATGGTAACACCGGATTCGTTTGCCGCCTGGATCAACCGGCGCATGACCGCGACCAGCCGGCCCGCGAGTGCTTCGCGGTCCTTCGCAAGACCGCCCGCCTGGAAATCGTTGATGAGCAGCCCAACGTCGCCTGCCAGCGCGAGCAGGCTATGCTCGAACTGCGGCATCGGTGCCTTGGCAAGCGGAATGTGCTGCGGCTGCAGCGCATGGAAACTGAGCGTTTCGTTGCCGCCCGTCTGCCATTGTCCGCCGTTTGTCGCCGCGGCGGCAGCGATGTCGCTGAGCGCCATGCGGCTGCGCCGTGCGATCGCCGCCAGATACCAAAGGACGTCACCAAGCTCTTCCGCGACGGCGTGAGCGTAACCCAGGTAGGAGGCATCGTCGCGCTGCTTTTTCTTGGCCTCACTGAGCAAGCTGCCGACTTCGCCGAAAAGGCCAAGCATCGAGAAGCCCAGTGCGCGGCCACCGCTGCGTTGATCAGTCCGCGCGGCCTGCTTCGCATAATCCGCAACAGTGAGAGCTTCGAAATCCTCGCTCATCGCCTGCCCTTCCGGCGATCCGATATCGCGTCTGCGGGGACGCTCACGCCATAGGCTTCAAGTGCCCGCAGTACGATCATCCGGATCGGCTCGCGGGAATCGAGCGACCGTTGACCGAGATCGCGTTTCGTAACGGCAGGAATCTGCACCTGAAGATGCTCGTCGCCGACATCGGTTTGCGCTGCGATATTTTTCATGAATCCATGAAAACATAATTTCATGAAAATAGGAAGCCCGAATCCTCCGGATCAGGAGACGCTCGGCCCGCTGCGCTGCCGCCCGAGTGTCCAGTTGATCCCGCCGTCGCGCATGATGCCCGAGACCGATTTACCGACATGGCGATCGAGAACAGAGCGCCACGGCACCAGCGTGAAATCGCGCGACCGTTCGATGAGCGCATGGCGACCACTCGTCATCTCGACTGCGCGCACGAGCCTGCCTTGAACAGCCTCCCCCTCTCTGGCCTCGGCGAACGGAACGCCTAACTTGTCGGAGAGCTGGCGGGCGACACGCAGCAATTCTCGCCGCTGGAGCGCGGCGAGCATCCCTCGCCGATAGACCGTCTGCCCATCCTGTTCGTCTGCAAGCTGTTCGGTGATCAGCCATTGCCGTCGCATCGCCTGCGCTGAACGAACCTCG
>DDFY01000025.1:139455-140176 GCA_002337385.1 Erythrobacter sp. UBA1916 | reverse complement strand
ACCCCAGGCGGGAGAATATGACCTTCCTGCCCGATCCCGCAGCGGCGCGCGCAGCGGGCTTCCGCGCCTGCCTGCGCTGCCGCCCGGACGAAACGGGGCGGGACAGGCAGGCGGTGGCCGCCGCGATCGCACTGATCGAAGCGGCGGAGGAGTCCCCCCGGCTGGAGGCGATCGCAGCCCATGTCGGCTATGCCCCGCATCATTTCCACCGCCTGTTCAAGCGCGAGACCGGGCAGACACCCGCCGCCTATGCCCGTACGCTGCGGGCCGACCGGCTGAAGACCGCGCTGGACGCGGGCGGCAGCGTGACGGCGGCCATTTACGAGGCGGGCTATGGTGCGCCTAGTCGCGCCTATGCCGACGCGGCAACCCATCTGGGCATGACGCCCAGCGCCTGGCGCGCGGGCGGGCGCGGCGTCACGATTCGCTGGCGCACCATCGACAGCAGCCTTGGCCCGATGCTGATCGCAGCGACCGACAAGGGGCTGTGCCGGATCAGCTTCGATGAGGGCGAGGCGGCGCTGCGCAACCGCTTTCCGCAGGCGGACCTGCGCCCCGCCGACGCTGCTCTGGATCGGCTCGCCGCTGCCGTCGTGGCGCTTGTGGATGATCCGACCGGCGCGCCGGATCTGCCGGTCGATGTTGGCGGCACCGCCTTCCAGCAGGCGGTATGGTCCGCCCTGCGCGCGATACCTGCCGGGCAGACCCGCAGCTATGGCCA
>DDFY01000025.1:46917-139376 GCA_002337385.1 Erythrobacter sp. UBA1916 | reverse complement strand
GGGCAGACCCGCAGCTATGGCCAGATCGCCGCCGCCATCGGCCGCCCCGGCGCCGTCCGAGCGGCTGGCACTGCCTGCGGCGACAATGCGCTTGCCGTCCTCATCCCCTGCCACCGCGTCCTGCGCAGCGACGGCACGGCGGGCGGCTACGCCTGGGGCGTGGAGCGGAAACAGGCACTGCTGGCGCGAGAAAGGCGCAAATAGCGGATCAGATTGCACTTTCCAATCGGTCCGGCCTCCGCCACTCTGGGGACCGGTCTTTGGGTGAAATATAACGATGCGGATGTGGGCGGCCCTGTTGCTGGGCATCGGATGGATGATGGCGTTGCCCGGCACGGTGCAGGCGGCATGGTGGCAGGCGAAAAGCCGTCACTTTACCGTTTACAGCGAAGGCAATGACGAAAAACTGCGCGGCTTGGCCGAACGGTTGGAGAAGTTCGATTTCCTGCTGCGGCGGCTCCATGATGTGACCGATCCCGAACAGGGTAGCCCGGTGCAGGTCTATCTGCTTTCCAACGACAGGAAGGTGCAGAAACTCGCGGGCAATCCCAACATCGGCGGCTTTTACACGACATCGAATCGCAGCGCCTTTGCGGTGCTGGCGCGCGGCGAAAAGACCGGAAAATTTGATTTCGGCGCGGAAGAAATCCTCTTCCACGAATATACGCATCATTTCATGCTGCATCACTTTCCGGCTGCCTATCCCGCCTGGTATGTCGAGGGATTTGCCGAGTTTTTCTCTGTCGTGAAATTTCCCAAGAGCGGCGCGATCGAGTTCGGCCATGTGCCCATGGCGCGGTTGCCCGGACTGGTGCTGGGCCAACCCTATCCGCTCGAATATCTGTTCGCCCGTGACACGGGCGATCTCAGCCGACGTGACGGGGACCGTTATTATGGCACCGCCTGGCTGCTCACCCACTTCTATCAATATAACAAGACGCAGCGTGGCAAGGAGATCGCCAGCTATTTGGCGGATTTGGTCAGGGGCGTTCCAGACCGTTCGCCCGACAGCTATTTTGAAGGTGGGCTTGCAGGTCTGGAAAAGGACCTCAGGGCCTATATGCGCCACCGTCTGTCAGCCTCATCGCTCAAATCCAATGAAATGAAGATTGGCGAGATTGTCGTCAGCCCTGTCGATCCGGCGCAGGGCGCGTTGGTCGAGGATGAACTGCGGCTCATCAATCACCCGAAGGCCGACGAACTGCCCGCCATCGTCACCGCCATTCGCGCGACCGCCGCCCAATTCCAGGATTCTGCCTATGCGGCTGCCCTGTTGGCGGAAGCGGAATGGGCCGCTGAGGAAAAGGACGCCGCGTTGGCGGACGCGGACCGGGCGATCGCGATGGATGCCCGCTCATCGCGTGCCCATGCGGTTCGCGCGCAGGTTTTGCTGGAGCGCGCGCATGACAGCGACAAGGCGGACGACTGGAAGGCGGCGCTGACCGCCATCGTTCGCGCCAACCGCGCCGACACGGAGGACCCCGTGCCGCTTGCGCTATTCTACCGCTATCACGCGATGCGAGGCGGCAAGATGCCCGATCTTGGCTATGATGGGCTCTACAAGGCCTTCACCCTGTTGCCGCAAAGTCCTGACTATCGCTTCAATGTCGTCCGCGCGATGGCGGCGCGGGGCGACTATGCCACAGCTTCCCTGCTGCTCGATCCCATCGCCTATTCGCCCCATGCGTCTAACATGCGCGAAGCGGCGATCAGGTTGAAGGCGGAACTGGACGGCCAGGCGGCCCAGACGTCGGCAGAGAAGGCGAAGAAAACGGGAAATCCCGCACCCGCGCCATGACGGCGGCGCGGGCTTCGTCGCCCATGCTGCGCCAATGGACGATTTCGTCGATCGTCCGTCCGCAACCAGTGCAGATCCGCGCTGCGTCCAGCGCGCAGAGGTTGCGGCATGGGCTGGCGATAGGCGCGTCCATCACATGAAACTGTAGGGATCGACATCCACGGCGACGCGGGTGCTGGATTTCCACACGATATTGCCCAGCCATTCGCGAATCGCCGCCTGTATGTCGACCTGCCGCGTCGCGTGGATCAGCAGTCGGTGGCGATGCCGTCCGCGCAGGACGGAGAGCGGCGCAGGGGCAGGGCCATAGACGCGCATACCCTCTATCAGCGGCGCAGACTTGCCGATCAGGCGCGCGACCTGTGCTGCTTCGTCGGCATCCTCGCTCGAAATGATGATCGCGGCGAAGCGGCCGAAGGGCGGGGCGTTGGCGCGCCGTCGATTTTCGGTCTCGACCGCGTAGAAGCGCTCGGTATCGCCCTCGATCAGCGTCTTGATGACCTCGCCTTCGGGCATCCGGGTCTGGATGAACACGCGGCCCGGCTTTTGTCCGCGTCCGGCGCGCCCGGCCACCTGCATGATCTGCTGGAAGGTGCGCTCCGACGCGCGCAGGTCGCCGCCCTCCAGCCCCAGATCGGCGTCGATCACCCCCACCAATGTCAGATTGGGGAAATGATAGCCTTTGGTCACCAACTGGGTGCCCACGATGATATCGATGTCGCCCGCCTCCACCGATTTGACGAAATCGGCGACCCTGGCGGGCGAAAATAACGTGTCGGATGTGACGATGGCGGTGCGCGCCTGCGGCCAGAGCGCCTTCACCTCGTCAGCGATCCGCTCCACCCCCGGCCCGCAGGCGACCAGCGAATCCTCCTCCTTGCATTCCGGGCAGAAGCGGGGCGCGGGAACGACATGGCCGCAATGATGGCAGGCCAGCCGATGTGTCAGCCGATGTTCGACCATCCAGGCGGTGCAATTGGGGCATTGGAAGCGATAGCCGCAATGGCGGCAAAGGGTCAGCGGGGCATAGCCGCGCCGGTTGAGGAACAGCAGCGACTGCTCGCCCCTTTCGAGCCGCTGGAACAGCGCGCGGCGCAAGGGCGGGGCGATCCATTCGCCGCGCTCGGGCGGGTCTTCGGTGAGGTCGATCAGCTGGATATCGGGCATCTGCGCGCCGCCGAAGCGGCTGGGCAGCACCAGCCTTTCGTAAACCCCGCTGTCGGCCATGGCGAGGCTTTCGAGCGCGGGGGTGGCGCTGGCCAGCACCACCGGGATCTGTTCGAAGCGGGCGCGCATCACGGCCACGTCGCGCGCGTTGTAGCGCACGCCTTCGTCCTGCTTGAAGCTGATCTCGTGCGCCTCGTCGACCACGATCAGGCCGAGCCGCGCATAGGGCAGGAACAGCGCCGAGCGCGCGCCGACCACCACCTGCGCCGTGCCCGCGGCAATGGCGCGCCAGGCGCGGCGGCGTTCGGTCGCCTTGAGCGATGAGTGCCACTGCACTGGCGCGGCGCCAAAGCGATCCTCGAACCGGCGCAGGAAGGCTTCGGTCAGCGCGATTTCGGGCAGCAGGACAAGCACCTGTTTGCCGTGCTCGAGCGCGCTGGCGATGGCCTCGCAATAGGTCTCGGTCTTGCCTGAGCCGGTGACGCCGTCGAGCAAGAACGGGGCAAACCCGCCGCTTGCCGTTGCCTCGACCAGCCGGTCGGCAACCTCGCTTTGCTGCGGGCTCAGTTCGGGCACGGCAAAGTCGGCGCGGGCCTGCGGATAGGGACGGTCGCAGTCGACTTCGACCGGCTCGATCGCGCCCTGATTGACGAGACCGCGCAGCACCCCTTCGCTCACCCCCGCCATTTCGGCCAGTTCGCGCAGTGAGCCTTGCTCGCCCTCCAGCGCGGCCAGAGCCAGTTCGCGCTTGGCGGTCATCCGCTCGGGCATGCCGCCGGTCAGCCGGTATTCGGTCATGGTCGCCGCGCCGCGCAGCGCCGCCGAACTGGCGATCACCATCCGCGCGACCGACGCCAGCGGGGCGCAGTAGTAATTGGCGCACCATTCGATCAGCCGCCGCAGCTCGGCGCGGATCGGCGGCACGTCGCAGACCGAGATGAACGGGCGCAGACGCGAATCGTCGATGCGTTCGGCGGGCAGGCGCTCTTCTTCCCACACGATGCCCAGCACCTGCCGTGGCCCCAGCGGCGCCACCACCACCGCGCCCGCGTTCACGTCCAAGCCATCGGGCACTCGATAGTCGAGCGGACCCAATGCGGCGTTCATCATCAGCAGGCGGACACGTCTTGCAGGCACGCAGCCAATATGGGAGCAGCCCTATCAGGCGGGCAAGGGTGAGGAGTGTGACAATGACCGATAATGTTCTTTCCACCGGCGAGCCCGTGCTCGGCAGACGGCTGTTTTTGGGCGCGGCAGCGGGCGGGGCGGTGTTGTTGCTGCCGGGTTGCGCCAGCATGGGCGGGTTCAGCCTGGAAGACGCGGTGCGGCGTCTGCTCTATCTCTCCTCCGAGCGCGCCTTTGCGAAAATGACCGCCGAGGGCGGCTATTGGGACAATGCGGTCGATACCATCGGGCTTGACCGTCTGCTCGGCACGCGCGGCAATGTGCTGGCCTCGATCCTTACCTCGAACGTGTTCAAGCAGCGCCTGAACGACAGCTTCGCTGATATCGCCATCGATGCCGCTGAACGCGCCGCGCCGCTCGTCACCGATGCGGTGCGCACGATCGGGCTTGCCAATGCACTGGCCTTGGTGCGCGGCGGGCCGACGGCGGCGACCGGCTACCTGCGCGGGCAAATGGGCAATGCGCTGATCGAGGCCATGGTGCCCGAGCTGGGCGAGGCCATGCGGCTGGCGGGCGATCCGCTGGTCGGCGAGCTGCTTTCCGGGTTGACCGGGATCGATGTGTCCGGCGTGGCGCGCAATTTCTCCACCAGCATCAACGATGCGATCTGGAACGAGATCGGCGGCGAGGAAAGCGCGATCCGCGCCAATCCGCGCGCGACCAACGATCCGCTGCTGATCAGCGTGTTCGGTGTGGGCGCGCAGCTCTGACCTTGTGCGGTCAAGGCTTCCAGGACAGCGTCAGGATAGCAATGTGGTTGAGCGTGTCGCTGCGCGTGTCGTGCGGGGTGTAGATCGCGCGATAGGCTTCGGCGATTGAGAACGAATCGCTCAGGCGCTGGCTCAATCCGACCTCGCCGCGCCATTGATCGCCGGGCTCGGTGTTGCCGCGATTACGGCTTTGCAGGGTGTATAGCGCCTCGCCACTGATCCAGCCGCTCGTGCTCCCTGCGATGTGCTGAGAGAGCTTCACGTTCTGCCTGAGGCGCAGCTCGACCCGGTCGGCCCCTTCGAAGAACCGCTCTTCCAGCTTCGTGCGCGTCGATATCGGTCCCGAGGAATAGACGATCTGCTGATGTGGCCTGATCTCATGACTGCCGCCGGATTCGACATAGGCGCCGCCAGCGCCCAGCTTCAGCCCGTCGGCCACGGGCGTTTCGAAGGTGGTGCGCAGCTGCAATATGTCCGAACCCTCGCGCCAGCGCGGCGATATCTCGGTGGTGTTGGTCACGTTCTCGGCGATCGAGAAGGAGCCCTTGAGATAGACATAGAACTGGAAGTCCTCGTCGGAGGCCATCGCGGGCGCACTGCACGCCAAGACGGCGACAAGGGGGGCAAGTCTGAGCAATGTGGCAGGCTGGATCATGCAACAAGAACCTCTCGTTCGACACCGTTTGTGCGGATGCTCCAATATGTGTCCGAACTATGACAGGGCAGCCCTCTATTCGAGAAGACGCGGCGGTCAAGTCACCCTGTTGCAAATTTGGTGGAAGGGCTTCCACGCCGTTGCCGCACTTTGCGTGGGGATCGGGCTTGGCACATTTGCCTTGCTGCTCATATAGGCAGGAGCAATGGCTGACGAATCCCCGCTCGATCGCTTCAAGCTCGCGCTGACTGGCGCCGCCCGCGCTATTGCGCGTGACCCGGAAACCGAGGTGAACTGGACTGCCGACGCGCCGTTCACCGCCGGCAAGACCATGCGCGTGCCCTCGCCGGGGCGCGAGGTGTCTCCGGCGCAGGCGCGCGAAGCACGTGGCTTTGCCGATAGTTTTGCGCTCAAGATGCGGCACCACAATGCGCGCCTGCACAAGGCGCACATGCCCGAGGATCTCGAAGCCCGCGCCTGTTATGACGCAATCGAGCGTGCGCGCTACGAGGCGATGGGGGAGCGCGACTTTGCCGGAATGCGCGACAACCTCGCCGCCATGACCGAGCAACGGCTGGCCAGCGATGCCATCACCCGCGCTGGAGAAGCGAGCGAAGTGCCGATGCAGACGGCGCTCGCGCTGATGCTGCGCGAACAGCTGACCGGACAGCCCATCCCGCTCGCCGCGCGTGAAGGCGTGGATCTGGTGCGCGAACATATCGAGAGCCGCGTCGGTGACGACTTCGAGCGGCTGACCGATGCGCTTGAAGATCAGGCCGCGTTCCAGTCGCTGGCGCTCGACATGTTGCGGCATCTCGACATGGTGCCCGTCGAGTCCGACCCCGACGAAGGCGGCGACGAGGACGAGAACGCCGACGAATCGGGCGATCAGCAGGACGAGACCGACGAACAGGACGGTGCCGATCCGTCCGACCAGCCCGAAGTCGCGGCCGAAGGGTCCGAGGGCGAGGAAGGCGAGGGCGACGGCGAGGAGCAGGACGCCGGCGAACAGGAGATCGGCGAGGGCGATCCGGGCGAAGACGGCGAGGAGATGATGGTCCCCCAGCGCCGCAACGCGCCGTGGCGGGACTTGCCCGAAGGCTTCGATTACAAGGCCTTCACCACCTCTTTTGATGAAGTGGTCGAAGCGACTGAGCTGTGCGACTACGAAGAACTCGACCGGCTGCGCGCCTATCTGGATAGCCAGCTGGCGGGGCTTGCGGGCGTGGTGACGCGGTTGGCCAACCGGCTTCAGCGCCGCCTGATGGCGCAGCAGAACCGCAGCTGGGATTTCGACCAGGAAGAAGGCCTGCTCGATGCGGCGCGGCTGGCCCGCGTGGTGATCTCGCCGGGCCACTCGCTCAGCTACAAGGTCGAGCAGGAGCAGGAGTTCAAGGACACGGTCGTGACCCTGCTGATCGACAATTCGGGTTCGATGCGCGGGCGGCCTATCTCCATCGCCGCGATCAGCGCGGACATCATGGCGCGCACGCTTGAGCGGTGCGGGGTGAAGGTCGAGATTCTCGGCTTTACCACCCGCGCGTGGAAGGGCGGGCAGAGCCGTGAGAAATGGCTGGCCGACGGTAAGACGCCCAATCCGGGCCGCCTCAACGATCTTCGGCACATCATCTACAAGAAGGCCGACGAGCCGATGCGCCGCGCGCGTCGTTCGCTTGGCCTGATGATGCGCGAGGGGCTGCTGAAGGAGAACATCGACGGCGAGGCGCTGTTGTGGGCGCACGAGCGGCTGTTGGCCCGCCCGGAAGACCGCCGCATCCTGATGGTGATCTCCGACGGTGCGCCGGTCGACGATTCGACGCTCAGCGTGAACAACGCGGGTTATCTCGAACAGCATCTGCGCAATGTGATCGACTGGATCGAGAAGTCGTCCCCCGTTCAGTTGGCGGCCATCGGTATCGGCCATGATGTGACGCGCTACTACAAGAAGTCTGTTACAATCATGGATGTCGAGCAGCTCGGCGGAACGATCATCGAGCAGCTGGCGGACCTGTTCGAGGTGGATTGAGCGGCTCGGTTTAACCGTCTGCAAAGGGTAGGCCTTCGATGCGCAAGATTATCCTGTTCGTTGCCGTTCTGGCGCTGGCCTTTGGCGTTTGGTTTTTTGCCTCGCCCTGGCTGGCGATGAAGAACCTGGCCGATGCGGCAGAAGCGTGCAACACCGCTGAGCTTGAAGCCTCCATCGACTTTCCCGCGCTGCGCGAGAACACACGGGCGGAGCTTGGCCATGCGGTTCGCCCCACCGGCAACGGCCTGATTGATGGTATCGGCGGCGCAATTCTGGGTTCGGTGGGCGATGCCGCGGTCGATGCCCTGATCACGCCCGACGGAATGGTGACGATCATCACCACCGGCGCAGTGGCAACCTCGCTGCTGCCGCCCGAGATGCGCAATCGCGAGCTTACCTGGACTGTAGAGTACGAAGGGCTGTCGCGCTTTCGCGGCGTGAGCACTTATGACGACGGCAGCCCCGGCCCGGTGCTGCTGTTCGAACGGCGCGGGCTGGGCTGGCAGGTCGTCGCAATGGCGATCACGGCCTAGGCCGCGTGCAAAAGAACCCCGCCGCCCGAAAGCGGCGGGGCTAAGGGAGAGAAGCTGGCGCAGGTTGCGTCAGCTCTCAGGGTCGCATCGGGTTAAGCGCATGATCGCGCGAAAAGGGCTCACGCGCGAAGTGAAGAAAGCTGACAAGCGGGCGTAGTCACAGCGGCCATTGATTACTCGCCGCGCTTCGCGCATCAGGCGCGCACTATGACGCAGCTGGTCCTGTTTAATTCGCTGACCCGGCAACTTGAGCCGTTCGTCCCCGTCCACCCCGGTGAGGCGCGCGTCTACACCTGCGGGCCGACGGTCTATAACTATCCGCATATCGGCAACATGCGCGCCTATGTCTTCGCCGACGTGCTGGGGCGGACCCTCAGCGCGCGCGGGCTGAAGCTCACCCACGTTATCAACATCACCGATGTGGGCCACCTCACCGATGACGGTGATGCGGGCGAGGACAAGATGGAGAAGATGGCGGCGCAGCGGGCGCAGTCGATCTGGGACATCGCGAAGCACTATACCGAGGCTTACTGGGCCGATGTGAAAGCGCTGAACATCCGCGCCCCCGCGCACTGGTCGGTCGCGACCGACTATATCGACGAGATGCTGGAATTCGCGAAGAGCATTGCCGACGAGCACTGCTACGAGCTGGACAGCGGGCTCTATTTCGATGTCTCGACCGTGGCCGACTATGGCCGCCTGGCCCGCGCTGTCACCGAAGAGGGCGAGGGCCGGATCGAGGCGGTGGAAGGCAAGCGCAACGCGGCCGACTTCGCGATCTGGCGCAAGACTCCGGCGGGTGAGACGCGCCAGATGGAGTGGGATTCGCCCTGGGGCAAAGGCGCTCCGGGCTGGCATCTCGAATGCTCGGTGATGAGCGGAAAACTGCTCGGCTTTCCGTTCGACATCCACACCGGCGGGATCGACCACCGCGAGATTCACCACCCCAACGAGATCGCGCAGAACCAGGCGTTTTGCGGCTGCGGCTCGCTGGCCGAACCCGCCAACAGCGGCGCGCGGGTGTGGATGCACAACAATTTCCTCGTCGAGCGCAGCGGCAAGATGAGCAAGTCCTCAGGCGAGTTCCTGCGGCTGCAGCTGCTGATCGACAAGGGCTACCATCCGCTCGCTTACCGGATGATGTGCCTGCAGGCGCACTATCGCAGCGAGCTGGAGTTCTCGTGGGAAGGGCTGGAGGCCGCGCTCACCCGGCTCAAGCGGATGCTGATGGCGGTCGAACTGCTCAAGGCCAAGCTCGATGCGCTGCCCGAAGCGCCCGCAGGCGGCTGGACCTTTGCCGAAGCGCGCGGCGCAGTGGGCGGGGCTTTCCTGCCATTCCTCAGCCGGTTTGAAAGCGCGGTGGAGGACGATCTTAACACCCCGCAGGCGTTGACCGTGCTTGAAGAGGTGCTGGGCCAGAAGAAGCTCGATCCGGCCCACAAGGCGCAGGTGATCGCGGCGATGGACGCGGTGCTGGGTCTGGACTTGCTGACCCTCAATCGCGCCGATCTACGCATCAGGCCGCAGGCGGCCACGATCACGGCGGCGGACATCGACGAAACGCTGGCCCGCCGTAAGGCCGCCCGCGCGGACAAGGACTTTGCGACCTCGGATGCGCTGCGCGACGAGCTGGCCGCGCAAGGCGTCGAGGTCATGGATGGCGACCCGCTGGGCTGGGAGTGGAAGCTCTGATAGGTCGCGCGAAATAACGACAAGAGAGGACCAGAAATGACGATAGCCGTTCTTCCGGGTGTTTACCGCGAGATGGTCGAGCCGCATCTGCCGGACTGGATCGAAGCGCACTTTTGGGAGGATGGCGAGGAGCTGAAGGCGCTGGCGCCCGAGGCCGAAATCGGCTGGTTCGATATGTTCGACAAGACCGATGCGCTGGTGGCGCTGGACCGTGCGGAGAAGCTCAAGTGGCTCAATAGCCAGTTTGCGGGCGTCGACTGGATGCCGCTCGACCTGCTGGCCAAGCGCGGGGTTCAGCTCACCAACGGGTCGGGCCTCAACGCCAATGCCGTGGCCGAGTTCGCGGTGATGACGATGCTGGCCGAGGCGCGCGGCTATGCCGACCTGATCCGCTCGCACGACCGCAAGCAATGGGCCGCCTGGCCCACCGCCATGCGCGAGCTGAAGGGCAGCCGCGCGCTGATCATGGGCTATGGCGAGATCGGCAGTGCCATCGGGCGCATTCTTGAAGGGCTGCAGCTGGAGGTCACGCCGATGCGGCGCAGCGCCCGTGATGGCGCGCTCGGGCCGGACGAATGGCGCGGGCGGCTGGGGGACTTCGACTATGTCATCCTCGCCATGCCGGGCACGCCCGAAACCGCCGGGATGATCGGTGCTGCCGAACTCGCCGCGATGAAGAGCGAGGCCGTCCTGGTGAACTATGCCCGCGCCGACATCATCGACCAGCGTGCGCTTGCCGATGCGCTCCACGCGGGGAAGCTGGGGGGTGCGATCCTCGACCTCACCGATCCCGAGCCGCTGCCCGAAGATCACTTCCTGTGGGACTGCCCGAACATCCGCATCACCATGCACAAGGCAGGCCTGCCCACGCCGCAAATTCGCGAAGGAACCGCACAGCGCTTTCTCGACAACTGCCAGGCCTGGAAGGACGGCGCGCCGCTGACCGCGGAGGTCGATCTCTCGCTCGGATACTAGCGGGTCTTCCTGCGTTGCCCTAGCGTACTCCGGCACTCGGCCGAGGCCAGACAACGCGCAGGGATGACCACATGCAGCTCAAAGATACCTACCCGCTTTACCTCAACAACAAGGCGGCCCAGCCCAACACCGACCTTGCCGTGACCGACAAGTTCACCGGCGAGGTCGCCTTCCGCACCGCGCTCGCCACGCCCGATATCATCGAGGAAGCGATTGCCGGTGCGGAGCGTGCGGCCCCGGCGATGGCGAAGCTGGCGAGCTTTGAGAAGCAGGGCGTGCTCGAACACTGCGTCAGCCGCTTTCGCGAGCGGTTCGACGAGCTGGCCTATGCGCTGTGCGTGGAGGCGGGCAAGCCGATCAAGGATGCCGAGGGCGAAGTCACCCGCCTGATCGACACCTTCAAGATCGCGGCAGAAGAGTCCACGCGCAACTATGGCGAGGTCCAGCCGCTCGACATCAGCGCGCGGGCCAAGGGCTATATGGGCATGTGGAAGCGCGTGCCGATCGGGCCATGCTCGTTCATCAGCCCGTTTAACTTTCCGCTCAACCTCGCCGCACACAAGATCGCGCCTGCGATCGCGGTGGGCTGCCCCTTCGTGATGAAGCCCGCCTCGATGACCCCGCTGGGTGCGATCATCATGGGCGAGGTGCTGGCCGAATGCGATATTCTGCCGGAGGGCGCTTTCTCGATCCTGCCCGCCAGCCGCGACGGGGCTGGCCTGTTCACCACCGACGAGCGGCTGAAGTTCCTGAGCTTCACCGGCTCGCCCGAGGTGGGCTGGGCGCTGAAAGCCAAAGCGGGCAAGAAGCCGGTGGTGCTCGAGCTGGGCGGCAATGCGGCGGTGGTGGTCGATAAGGACGCTGATCTCGATCACGCGCTTGAACGGATCATCTTCGGCGCGTTCTACCAGAGCGGGCAGAGCTGCATCGGGGTGCAGCGGATCATCATTCACGAAGACATCTATGACGAGTTCAAGGCCATGCTGGTCGAGAAGACCGCCTCACTGGTCTCGGGCGATCCCAAGGACCGCGACACCTTCATCGGCCCGATGATCTCTGTGAAGGAGGCCACGCGCCTCAAGGGCTGGATCGACGATGCAGTGAAGGCCGGGGCCAAGCTGCTATGCGGCGGCAAGCTCGAAGGCGCGATGCTGGAGGCGACCTTGCTCGAGGGCGTGCCCGACGATTGCGACGCCAACCGCGAGGAGGCTTTCGGACCGCTCGCCAACCTTTCGAAGTTCTCCACCTGGGAGGAGGCCATGGCCGTGGTCAACGATTCGCGGTTTGGCCTTCAGACCGGCATCTTCACGCGCGACATTCACAAGGTGCTCGACGCATGGGACGAGCTTCACGTTGGCGGCGTGGTGGTGAACGACGTGTCGAGCTACCGGGTCGACAACATGCCTTATGGCGGGGTGAAGGATTCGGGTCTCGGCCGCGAAGGCATCCGCTTCGCGATGGAAGACATGACCGAGATCCGGAACCTCGTGATCCGGCGGGCCTAGGCAAGATAAAACGGGGGCAGCGCAGTTTCGGACGAAGCCCGGATCCGAAACGCGCTGCCCCCTTTACACTGCGGGAGCAGGCCGAAGCTCAGCCTTCCTCCAGCAGCAGCAATTCGCAGGTTATGGTGAGCGCCGCCGGATCGAGGCAATGGTCGACCTCGACTACCTCCGCATCGGCGACCAGCTGGCCGGGGATTGCGAATTCGTGCTCAGGCAGGAACGCGATGAAGCACTCTCCCGCCTCGATGGCCTCCTCGCCGCGAAACTCCAGCGTGATCCGATGGCGGGTGCCGGCAAAGGTGATGCTGGCCCAGCTCGCCTCGTGATGATGCGTGACGCGGGCCTTGTGCCGGGCAAGGTCGGCCAGTGCTGCGAGCAACTTGCCCGAGGTGCCGGTCCGTTGCTTGCGGGCGGGGCGCTGGGAGAGAACTGCATCACGCATGGCAATAGGCTCCGAGGCTGGCGGGGTTATAAGTGTTCATGAAATGTTCCACGCGACCTTCTGTCTCGACTCTGGGGCGGCGCCCGTTGCGCAGGTCGAGCACGAAGCGCGGGTCTTGTGCCGCGAGGCGGCCGAAGGTGGTGGGCGCCATGTGATAGCGGCGCAGGAAGATCTCGATCTTGCGGATGAGCACGGCCTGTTTTCCCTTACAAGTTCTTGTTTTGTTCTAGCGTTGACCCGATCGCGATTCGGTGCCGGCCACGATAGGCAAAATTTGCCGCTTGTCTAGGAAAAATACTTCGTGTAGGAAGGATTTTGTTGCCCTCGCAGGAAAATGATGATGGACACCAGAACCCGCCTTTCCGAGGCCGCTCGCGAGCGGGGCTCCAGCCTGGCTGCGCTTTCGCGCATGCTCGGCCGCAACCCGACCTATCTTCAGCAATTTATCACCAAGGGTTCACCGCGAAAGCTGGAAGAGGGCGATCGGCGCAAGCTTGCCCAGTTCCTCGGGCTGGACGAATCAGAGCTTGGTGCGCCGTCGGAGGCTGTGGTCACGCGGTTGGGGGACTGGGTGGAGGTGTCGCGGCTCAATATCGACGCGTCGGCCGGCCCGGGCGCGGTGCATCTGGGCGAAGAGCCGTTCGATTCCTTCCGTTTTAGCCGCCGCTGGCTGGCCGAGAACGGGCTTGAAGGGGCCAAGCTGTCCGCCATTCGGGTTGTTGGCGATTCGATGGAACCGCTGTTGCGCGATGGCGACGAGGTGCTGGTGGACATGCGCACACAGCCGTTTCGCGACGGGATCTATGTGGTCCGGCTCGACGATACGCTGCTGGTGAAGCGCGTGGCGAACCAGGGCGGCGGGCGCTTTTCGCTACTGTCGCAGAACCTGGCCTACCCACCGATCCTGGCCCGGGCGGAGGACTTCGCGCTTATTGGCCGCGTGGTGTGGAAGAGCGGGCGAATCTAGGGCGGGGCTTGTCTATGGCCCGCCAAGACCGCACATCGGGGCTATGACCAAAGAAGCCCCCCTGCGCGCCGCCATCGTTCCCGTCACGCCGTTCGAGCAGAACTGTTCGCTGGTCTGGTGTTCCAAGACCATGAAGGGCGCGCTGATCGATCCGGGCGGCGATCTCGACAAGCTCAAGCAAGCGGTCGAGCGGGCGGGCGTTACGCTTGAGAAAATCCTGATTACGCATGGTCACGCCGATCATTGCGGGCAAGCCGGGATGCTCGCTGAAGAGCTTGGTCTGCCCATCGAAGGCCCGCACGAGGCGGATCGGTTCTGGATCTCGCGGCTCGACGAAGACGGCCCGCGCTTCGGAATCGCAACCAAGGTGTTCGAGCCGACCCGCTGGCTGAAGGATGGCGATACCGTCACTGTGGGCGAAGTCACATTCGAGGTGATCCACTGCCCGGGCCATACGCCGGGCCATGTGGTGTTCTTCAATCGTGAGACCAGCTTTGCCTTTGTCGGCGACGTGCTGTTTGCAGGCTCCATCGGTCGCACCGATTTTCCGATGAGCAACCATCAGGACCTGCTCGACGCGATTACCGGCAAGCTGTGGCCGTTGGGCGACAATGTCACCTTCGTGCCCGGCCATGGGCCGCATTCGACCTTTGGGGCCGAACGCCAGAGCAACCCCTATGTGGGCGATGCGGCGATCAGATAAGGCCGAATGCCGCCAGCAGCGCGGTGATTGCCAGCCCCAGCAGCGGCAGGAGCGTCATGGCCATGCCTGCCTTGCGCAGGGGGCCGGCAATGTCGGCATCCATGCCCAACGCGTGGCTCACCCGGCCGATAAGGAACACGGCGGCGGTAAGCGCGAGCAGCCAGCCGGCATGTCCCGTCAGCTCCAGTCCGAGCACCAGCAACAGCGCAAAGGGCGTGTATTCCACGAAATTCGCCTGCGCGCGCATGCGCTTGAGGAGCAGCGGATGGCCGCCGTCACCGTGCATGGCCTTGGCCTCCAGCCGCGCCTTGCCACAGCGGATTGCCAGCCACAGGTTGATGAGTGTCGCCACGCCAAATGCGCCGAGTGAGATTGCAAGTTGGGTCATCGCTGCGGTTTTCCTTGTGTTGGCGGGGCATAAACCGCGCAAGCCGTGCTTGCAACGTGATGAGAAACCGCTATAGCGCGCGCCTTCGCCGCACTGCCTGGCACCCGCTTTTCCCTCACCTTGCGTGGGAAGAACGCTTGCCCTAGTGCGCATACAACATTTTGATGAATTTAAGGAACAGGTGCCGCCATGGCTGTCCCTAAGAGAAAAGTTTCGCCGCATCGCCGTGGCAATCGGCGCTCGCATGATTCGCTGAAGGTTGAAGCCTTCCACGAATGCAACAACTGCGGCGAACTGAAGCGTCCGCACAACCTTTGCCCGCATTGCGGCTTCTACAACGGTCGCGAGATCGTTTCGGTTGGGCTGTAAAGCCACCCACGAGTAACAGGGGTTTTCGGCATGAGTCTTCCGCGTATCGCGATTGATGCGATGGGCGGGGACGAGGGCGTGCGCGTGATGATCTCGGGCGCGGCGCTTGCGCGTCGCCGTCATGAGCAATTCAAGTTCCTGCTGGTCGGCGATGAAGCCAGGATCAGCAAGGCTCTCGAAGCGCACCCCAATATGCGTGAGGCTTCCGAAATCCTCCATTGCGAGGACGTGGTGGCGGGCGATGAAAAGCCCAGTCGCGCGCTGCGCCGTGCCAAGACAACTTCCATGGGGCTCGCCATTCAGGCCGTGAAAGACGGCAAGTGTGGCGCGGCCGTCAGCGGCGGAAACACCGGCGCGCTGATGGCGATGAGCAAGCTCGCGCTGCGCACCATGCCCGGGATCGACCGGCCTGCGCTTGCAGCACTGATGCCGACGCTCGAAGAGCATGACGTGATCATGCTCGACCTCGGCGCCAACACCGAGTGCGATGCGCGCAATCTCGTTCAGTTCGCCGTGATGGGTGCGGCCTATTCGCGCATCGTGTGCGGCAACACGGCCCCGCGCGTGCGCCTGCTCAACATCGGCACCGAAGACACCAAGGGCACTGACAAGCTGCAGGACGCCAGCCACTTCCTGCGCGAAGCCGCCGGGCTGGCCATGCGTTTCGAAGGCTATGTCGAGGCTGACAAGATCAACCGCGGCGATGTCGACGTGGTGGTGACCGACGGCTTCTCAGGCAATATCGCCCTGAAAGCGATCGAGGGTTCGGCCCGCTTCGTGACCGACCTGCTGAAGACCGCGTTCCGCTCGTCGATTCGCTCGAAGATCGGCTTCCTGATCTCGCGTCCGGCGACTGAACTGCTGCGCCACCATCTCGATCCGAACAACCACAATGGCGGTGTATTTCTTGGCCTTAACGGGGTGATCGTGAAGTCGCACGGCAGTGCCAATGCTCAGGGTGTGGCCAATGCCGTGGCCGTGGCCGCACGCCTGCTTGAAGATGATTTGACCACGCGCATTGCGGCTGATCTCGCCGCCCTCGATGATGATGCGCTGAAAGCCAATGGCAACGCAGGAGCGCAAGGGCAGCAATGATCCGTTCTGTTCTGATTGGCACCGGTTCGGCCCTGCCAACGCGGTGTGTCACCAACGAGGAGCTGTCCGACAAGGTCGAGACCAGCGACGAGTGGATTCGCGAACGGACCGGCATCCGGCAGCGCTATATCGCCGCAGAGGGCGAAACCACATCGAGCCTGGCCACCGCCGCTGCGCGCGCTGCGCTGGCCGATGCTGGCGTGGAAATCGATGGAATCGATCTCATCGTGCTGGCCACCTGCACGCCTGACCAGACCTTTCCGGCCACCGCCACCAAGGTGCAGCACGCACTGGGCGGAGCGGGTTTTCCTGCCTTCGATGTCGCCGCAGTCTGCTCCGGCTTTCTCTATGCCATGAGCACCGCCGATGCGATGTTGCGCGCGGGCATGGCGCGCCGGGCCTTGGTGATCGGTGCAGAAACCATGAGCCGCGTGCTCGACTGGGAAGACCGGGCGACCTGTGTGTTGTTCGGCGACGGCGCCGGTGCCTTCGTGCTCGAGGCACGCGAGGTGGCCGAGGACGGCCCTGGTGTGCTCGCCAGCCGCCTTCATGCCGATGGCGCGCATAACGACCTGCTCTATGTCGATGGTGGCCCGTCGACGAGTGACATGGTCGGGCACCTGCGGATGAAGGGGCGCGAGGTGTTCCGCCACGCGGTGAAAAACCTGGCAGAAGTGCTCGAAGAGGTGCTGTCGGAAGCGCAGATCGATGCCAGTGCGCTCGACTGGGTGGTGCCGCATCAGGCCAACCTGCGTATTCTCGATGCCACCGCGCGCAAGCTCGGCCTGGCGATGGATCAGGTGGTCGTGACCGTCGATCAACATGCGAATACGTCGGCCGCCTCGGTTCCGCTGGCCTTCGACGTGGCTCGCCGCGACGGTCGGATCCAACCCGGGCAGCTCGTTATGCTTGAAGCCATGGGTGGTGGATTCACTTGGGGCGCTACATTATTACGTGTTTGACCCATTAAGCGGGGGAAATTTCCTGCGCTTTTCCTTGCTATCCGTCAATCTTTGCCCCAAGACTTCGTTGGGGTAGGCAAATGTAGCAATAGGATTGGGCGC
Source organism: Erythrobacter sp. UBA1916 (assembly GCA_002337385.1). Lineage (GTDB taxonomy): Bacteria > Pseudomonadota > Alphaproteobacteria > Sphingomonadales > Sphingomonadaceae > Alteraurantiacibacter. The sequence continues at coordinate 122,102 of DDFY01000025.1, read as the reverse complement.
ATGGTCAATATGCGATCCGTCGGAACCCTTACGAGGGCAGATCTGGCAGAAACGATCAATCATAAGATGGGCTTTTCGCGGGCCGAGAGCCTCGCATTGGTGGAGGAAATCCTCGCCAAGATGTGCGATGCGATGGCCGAGGGGCAGAACGTGAAGATTTCCGGCTTCGGAAGCTTTGTGCTGCGCGACAAGAAAGAACGCATCGGCCGCAATCCGAAAACGGGCGTTGAAGTACCGATCACTCCGCGGCGGGTGCTGACCTTCCGGGCCAGCCAGAAGCTGAAGGACAGGATCGCTTCAAGCTGATGACCGAAATGCACGGACAAGTCCGTTTTAGCGACGGTAAGGCGCCTGGTGCAATGCGAACCATCGGCGAAGTTTGCGAGGCCCTTGGCCTGAAGCCGCATGTCCTGCGTTATTGGGAGCAGCAGTTTCCTATGCTTAACCCGCTCAAGCGCAGCGGTGGGCGCAGGCTTTACCGGGCCGAGGATATTGCGCTGGTGAGCCGGATCGACAGGCTCGTGAACAAGGAAGGCTATACGCTCAAGGGCGCGCGCAGCGTGATTGAGGGCAAGCCGCTGAAGTCCGGCAATGCTATCTTGCGGAGCGGTGGCCCGGTGCAGATGGCCCCGGGCGATCAGGAATTGCTTGGCGAATTGCAGGCTGTCCGCACCAAGCTTGCTCGCAGCCTGGAAAACTAGGCCGGGCATAGCAAGGTTCGCCGCCGTCAATTCACGCCGAGCGGCCCCAGTTCAGGATCGAGATCACGTGGCCGCGCGAAGTGCACGATGCGGCCGCAACCTGGCGTGCAGTCGGCCCAGCTGTCGATTGCGAGATCGAGCACGGCGAAGCCCGCCGTAGGAAACTTCGCCAGCACCTCGCTGAACAGCGCGTCCTCGTGGTTTGCCCCGACGAGGTCGATTGCCAGATCCTGCAAGCCGGGATTGTGCCCCGCCAGCATTACCGCTGCCGGTTCGCCCTCGATTGCGGTGAGCATTCCCATTAGAGTGGTGCTGTCGGCGAGATAGGCGGCGTCGAGGAATTCGACTGGCACGTCCAGCGCGCTCGATTCCAGCGTCAGCCGGATGCGCTTGGCCGGGCTTGCCAGCATCCGATCCCACTTTGCGCCATAGCCGACGATGTGGCGGCCCATCAGCGCCGCTCCGCGCCGCCCACGCGCGTTCAGCCCGCGATCGAAATCGCGCAGGCTCATATCGTCCCAGTCGGACTTGGCATGGCGGAACAGGCCCAGCCGCTTCACCTTGGCAACTCTCCTTGCTCTGCCGCTGTATGCGGCCCGGTTGCGTCGGGCGACAAAAGACCCTCTCCAAGCCGTTGTAAAGCATCCTCGAGTGTCAGCCGTGTGACCGGCACGCCCGGCGGAAAGGCTGTCAGCAGGCGTGAGGGAAAGGCGGGTGAGAGTACGACGAAGTGCCCGTAATCGTCACGGCTGCGGATCAGCCGCCCGAAGGCCTGGGCGAGGCGGGCGCGGATTACGCGGTCGTCATAGGCGCTGCCGCCGCCCGCTGCGCGGCGCGCGCGGTGCAGGATGCTCGGCTTGGGCCAGGGCACTTGCTCCATCACTACGCAGCGCAGCGATTGCCCAGGCACGTCGACCCCGTCGCGCAGGGCATCGGTGCCGAGCAGCGAGGCGTGCGGATCATCGCGGAAAATGTCGACCAGCGTGCCGGTGTCGATTGGGTCGACATGCTGGGCATAGAGCGGCAGGCCCTCGCGCGCGAGCCGGTCGGCGATGCGGCCATGGACGCTGCGCAGGCGGCGGATTGCGGTGAACAGGCCAAGCACGCCGCCGCCGCAGGTCTCGATGATGCGGGCATAGGCGCCGGCGAGCGCGGCAAGGTCGCCCTTGGGCACGTCGGTGACGATCAGGATTTCGGCCCGCGCGGCATAGTCGAACGGGCTGGTGGCAGCGATCCGCTCGGGCGCGAGGCCGAGGTGGGTAGCGCCCGACCGCGCCACGGCTTCGTCCCAGTCCGGCCCCTCGGCATCGCGGTCGCACAGGGTGGCGCTGGTGAGCATTACCCCGTGTGCGCCTTCGAGCACGGTCTGCGCGAAGGGCAGCATCGGGTCGAGAAAGTGGCGGTAGAGCCCGACATCGTACTCGCGCGCATCGCCGCGGGCCACGGCCAGCCAGTCGACGAACTGCGGGTCGGTCGGGCCGCCGAGCCGTTCGAGCATGGCCTGCCACGAGGCCAGGGTGTCGATCCGCCAGGTCAGCGAATGGCGCGCACCCTCGATCCGCGCGCGGCCTTGCCCATCGAGCCAGTCCGGCCCCTCTTCGAGCAGCGCTTCCAGCCTGATGCCGAGCTTGATCAGCGGTTGGCGGATCGCTGCCAGCGCTGCCGAGCCCTCCTGCGCCAGCTCCACTAGTGGCCCGTCGAGTTGGGCCGCCTCGGTCTCGATCCCGTATCCCGCTTCCTGCCCGCCGCTTTCGTCGCGCGCATAGGTGATGGCGCGGATCGCACCGAGCAGCGTCTCAATCGGGCCGGACGGTTCGCCTTCCGCGAGCCGGTCAAGCCAGCCCGAACCGGGCAGGGCCTCTGCCGCATGGCGCGCCGCCTCGACCGCATCTCCCGCCTCGTCATCGTAGCTGGCGACATCCGCGAGCCGCGCCGAAAGCCCGCGCCGCCTGCCTTTGGAGCCGCGTTCGGGGCCGATGATCCAGCGCCGCAGCTCGATCGCCTCCATCCCGCTGAGCGCGGCGGAGAAGGTGCTATCGGCAGCGTCGAACACATGGTGGCCCTCGTCGAACACGATCCGCGTCGGGCGCTGCGCCGTATCGCGCCCGCGCGCGGCGTTGATCATCACCAGCGCATGGTTGGCGATCACCAGATCGGCCTGCGCCGAGGCCCGCGAGGCCCGTTCGATGAAGCACTTTCGGAAGTGCGGACAGCCCGCGTAGATGCATTCGCCGCGCTGATCGGTGAGCGAACGGATCGCCCGTTGGCGGAACAAGGTGCCAAGCCAGCCGGGTAGGTCGCCCCCGATCATGTCGCCGTCCTGGCTATAGGAGGCCCAGCGCGCGACCAGTTGCGCAAGGATCGCCGGGCGGCCTGAGAACCCGCCTTGCAGCGCGTCTTCGAGATTGAGCAGGCACAGGTAGTTCTCGCGGCCCTTGCGGACCACCACGGGCTGGCTGCCATCGACCCGCCGCTCGGGCCAGGCGCGGCGGCTTTCCTCGCGCAGCTGGCGCTGCAGGTTCTTGGTGTAAGTCGAGACCCAGACGGTGCCGTGCGAAGTCTCCGCCCAGAGCGAGGCGGGGGCGAGATAGCCGAGCGTCTTGCCGATGCCGGTCCCCGCCTGCGCCAGCAACAGGTGCGGCTGCCCGCGCGCGGGGCGGGGCGCGAAAACATGTGCGGCCTTGCGGGCATAGAGCCGCTGCCCCTCGCGCCGTTCGGCCTCACTGCCGGTCAGCCCTTCGAGCCGGGCTTCGACCGCGTCCTCCGCCAGTGTGACCTGCGCGGGTTGCGGGCGTTCTGCGGCCTCCTCCCATTCGGGCAGCCGCGAAAACAGCCAGCGTTCGGCGCGCTCGGGCCGGGCGATGTGCGGGGCGAGCACCGGGGCCCAGGTCCAGCGCAGACGGGCGAGCGATTGCAGCACGCTCCACGCGCCTTCGCGTTCGGGCCAGTCGGGCGCTTCGCAGCGGGCGAGCAATGCCCCTGCCGCGCGTTGGAGAAATTCCGGCACCTCGGCATCGCTGGCCGGTTCCACCAGCTCCAGCGCATGGGCAAGCCCGCGCGGCGTGGGCACGCAAAAGCGTGCCGGATGTACGAAGGCAAACAGCTCCAGCAGGTCGAGGCCCGACAGGTCAGGATAGCCCAGCCGTGTCGCCACCAACGGTGCGTTGAGCACGAGGTTCGGCGTATCGGCCGCCGCCATCACTGCTTGTCCGCGGCCGATCTGCTCGGTGTCGCCGCTGGCGCCGCGCTGCCAGCTGCCAGAATGGCTCGCGTGCAGCGCGGGAAGGGGGAGGGGTTCGGCCATCAGCGAAACCCTAGAGGCAATCGGAACGAAAGGAAAACGCCTCTGGCGCGGTTTTCGTCAATTCTGGCGCGGTTCGCAGGTCCAGCTGGCCGGGGCGTTGGGATCGCCTTCGCCGCTGTAGTGCGCGACATTGGGCCAGGCACAATGCGGGCGGGTTAGCGAGCCATCGGCGTTGGTTCCGATCAACCGTTCGGGCGCGGGATCACCACTGGCCCAGTCATTTATGGCGGTAAGATAATCGACCTTGTCAGCGCCGGGGCCACCGAAGCAATGGCCGACGCCAGGCAACAGGAAGAAGCGGAACTGGTATTCGGCTTGCGGGCTCGCACCCAATACTTGCAAGGCATAGTCAGTCGAGCCGACCGGGCTGGGGCCGGGGTCGCTGTCCCCGTGCCAGAGCAAAAGCTTGCCGCCATTCCCGAAGAATGCCGAAAGGTCGGGGTTCTTGGCCTCGTACATCTCGGCAAAGGGGCTGGCGCGCACGGCGAGATAGTCGCTGTTGTCGAAGTCGGCGAGGGTGGGCCGCTTTCCGCTGTCGAAGAACAGCGGCATCAAGTTGCGCAGGCCGCCGCCGCCGGTCGGATCGTCGCCCGAACCATCGGTGGCAATGAACATCGGCCAACCGGCCTCGCCGCCACGCTCCAGCGGGAGCATTGACCAGGTTTCGTCCGATGCTTTCTGGCCCGCATAGGCCTGCTTGAGCGCATTCACCTGCGCGCCACTGAGGCAGCTTTCCTCCTTGTCGCCCTCGCACATCAACTTGGCGGGATCGAAGGTGCAGGCGCGCGGCTCGTTGATCAGGCCGTCTTCCAGCCCGTCGTTGCCGTCGCACGCGGCGAGCGCTGCATTCTGCACCATCTGCAGCTCGTCCGGAGTGAACCCGGCCGCGCCGTTATCTTGCGCGAAGGTCTGGTTGCGGAACACGGCGCTGGTCTGGACCTGCAAGGTATAGACCGGCGCGCCCGCAATGATCGCGTCGTAATCCTTGGGGTAACGCTGCGCTTCCATCAGCGCCATGCGGCCGCCGGTTGAGCAACCGCTGAAATAGGCGCTGCGGTGCTCCGCGCTATAGAGGTTGGCGGCGACCTCCTTGCCCGCGACCGTCATCTCGTGGATTGCGCGATAGCTGAAGTCTTCCGCTGCGACCGGGTTCTTGGCCACCCAGCTGTTGGCCCAGACATTGGTGCCTGCATGGCCGGCATCGGTCTGCATGGTGGCGTAGTTCTTGGACAGACCATCGCTAGCGGTCTGCAGGGTGATATCCCCGGCCCAGCCACCGCCGCCAAGGCCCAACAGCTTGCCGTTCCATTCCGCGGGCAGGCGATAGACCACGCCGATGGCAGAGCCTTCGACCGGCGAGAGAGTAGCGCTGATTTCGCAATGGGCAGGCACATTGTCTGCCGCCTCGACCCAGGTGGCGGTGCCATTCCCGGTGCCGAGCATGGAAACATCGAAGGCATCGCAAGCATCGGGCGTGGTCGTGACGAAGTCCGGCCCTTCCGGCACATCGGGCTCACTTTGCGAGCAGGCGGTGAGAGCCAATGCCATGAGGCTGATCGATGCTGTAAGTGCTTTCATGCGGTCCACGTCCCATTCCCTTGCGGCTTCGCCTGCGTGAAGCCGCCAGCCCGGCCGGGCCAGTCGCGCTGGTACTGACTGATCCGGATGCCGGGCGGGAATGGCACAGCTTTGCGCTCAGGCCAAGACGGGCCTTGCGGTGTGCGCCCCAGAAAAAGGTGGGTTAAGCCGCTTCGGGAGCGTTTTCCCCTTTCGAGGGTTGCGCAAGCGCGAGCTTCTCGGGAAACATGTTGGTGACGATGGGGAAGGGGATGTCGATTTCCGCCGCGTCCAGCTCGCGTTTGATGGCGTAGACCACGTCGCGCTGGGCGAGGAACGGGCTCTGGTTCGCCGTATCCACCCACCAGCGCACCAGAAAATCAATCGAGCTGCCGCCGAATGCGCGGGCGAAGGCTTCGCCGGGCTTGTCCTTCGAGATGCTTTCGACCGACTCGAGCGCGCGCATGATCGCCGCCTCCGCATCGGGCAGGCTGCAATCGTAGGAGACGCCGACCATCAGGTCGAACCGGCGGACCGGCTCATCGGTGTAAACCTTGACCGCGTTCTTGAAGATCATCGAATTGGGCACGATCGTGAGTTCGCCGGAAAACTGGCGGACGTGCGTTTCGCGCAAGGTGATCTTCTCGACCGTTCCATTCACGCCCTCTGCCTCGATCCAGTCGCCCAGGTGCATCTTGTCGCGCAGCATGATGAGCACGCCGGCGAGGAAGTTCTCGAAGATGTCCTGAAAGGCGAAGCCGATGGCCAGGGCGCCCACGCCAAGGCCGGCAATGAGGCCCGCGGGTGTGAAGCCGGGAATGGCCACCGCAGCGGCCACGAGCATGCCGACAATCCAGATGCCGAGCCGCGCGGCGGTTGCGGTGAGGCTCTGCAGTTCGGCGCGCACTTCGGTCCGCCCGACCAAACGCTCGGCAATCCGCACCGAGAAGCGCGCCACAACCCAGGTGATGAACAGGACAACCAGTGCCAGGACCAGGTTTGGCAGGATCGCGATAAAGCCCTCCCACATAGAAAAGACCTGATTTTTCAGCGTGGCAACGTAATCCAATGCTAACTCCTTGCACAAAGGGCGACCTCCCGTCCTAACGGGTGCCTGCGCCGGGAGTTCCACAGACTTGCGGCACACTGGATGTTTGGCAGGCCTTCGCACTTGCGAAAACGCGTACAATGAGCAAAGGGCAACGGCCTATGTTCAGCCCTGATCTCATTGCCGCCGCCCGTTCGTCCAAAGCCTGGCCGTTTCAGGAGGCGCAGCGGCTCGCCAAACGCTTCCGCGACGGTAAACCCGGTGGCGAGCCTGTGCTGTTCGAGACCGGCTATGGCCCCTCGGGCCTGCCGCATATCGGCACCTTTCAGGAAGTGCTGCGCACCACGCTGGTGCGCCGGGCCTACGAGATCGTCGGCGCGGCCGAGGATGGCACGCCTGCGCCCACCCGCCTGATCGCCTTCTCGGACGATATGGACGGGCTGCGCAAGGTGCCCGACAACCTGCCCAACCAAGCGCTGCTGGCCGAAAACCTCGGCAAGCCGCTGAGCCGCATTCCCGATCCGTTCGAGAAGTACGAGAGCTTCGCGCATCACAACAATGCGAAGCTGCGCGAATTTCTCGACCAGTTCGGCTTCGACTACGAGTTCATCGCCGCTTCCGACCGCTACAATGCGGGCGGCTTCGACGAGGCGCTCAAGCAGGTCTTGCGCAAGTATGACGACATTCAGGCGATCATGCTGCCCACCCTGCGCGAAGAGCGTCGCCAGACCTATTCGCCCGTGCTCCCGATCAGCGCCAAGAGCGGCATTGTGCTGCAGGTGCCGATCGAGGTGGTCGATGCCGAGGCTGGGATCGTCCGTTTCGAAGATGAGGGCGAGGTGGTCGAGCAGTCGATCCTTGGCGGTCAGTCGAAGCTGCAATGGAAGGTCGACTGGGCGATGCGCTGGTATGCGCTTGGTGTCGATTATGAGATGTGCGGCAAGGATCTGACCGACAGCGTTACCCAGTCGGGCAAGATCGTTCAGGTGCTCGGCGGGCGCAAGCCTGAGGGCATGATCTACGAGCTGTTCCTCGATGCCAATGGCGAGAAGATTTCGAAGTCGAAGGGCAATGGCCTCACCATCGATGAATGGCTGACCTATGGCAGCGAGGAGAGCCTTGGGCACTATCTCTATGCCAACCCCAAGAGCGCCAAGCAGCTCCACGTCGGCGTGATCCCCAAGGCGGTGGACGAATACTGGCAGTTCCGCGCCGCCATCCCCGGTCAGCCGGTGGAAAAGCAGCTCGGCAACCCGGCCTGGCACCTGCTGCGCGCCGCAAGCCACGATCAGGTGCAGCCGCCGCATGGCGCGGGCGACAGTCTGCCCGTGACCTTCGGCCTGTTGCTCAATCTTGTGGGTGTGCTGGGCGCCGGGGCGACCGATGAACAGGTCTGGTCGTACCTCGGCAACTACGTTGAAAACGCCAGTGCCGAGAGCCATCCTGACCTTGCCCGGCTGGTCGAGGCGGCGCTTGCATACAACCGCGATTTCGTGGCGCCCACGCTGTCGCGCCGCGCTCCGGCTGCGAATGAGGCCGAAGCCTTGCGCGCGCTCGATGCCTATCTGGCCGAGGTCGATCCGGCCACCAGCGCGGAGGATCTGCAAACGCAGGTCTACGAGATCGGCAAGCGCGAGGAGTACGGGTTCGAGAACCTGCGCGACTGGTTCAAGGCGCTTTACGAGACCTTGCTTGGATCGGCGCAGGGGCCGCGCATGGGCAGCTTCATCGCGCTCTACGGGGTGGAGAACTCGCGCAAGCTGATCGCCGAGGCGCTGGCGCGGGCCTGAGCCGCCTCAGGTCCAGGTCTTGGTGCGATACCACTTGGTGATCACGTACTTACAGCCCGTGATCACCGGGCGGCCCGCATGCAGCGTGTCCGGATTGGTGCGCCCGTCAGGTGAGGCATTGTTCCAGATCAGCAACACGCCCGGCTTGGGCTCGATCGCGATGTCCAGCTCGACGAAGTCGGTGGTGCCGCCAGCCTCGACCTCGTTGAGGAATACCATGGTGGTGAAGCTGCGCTGCCCGCCGCGCGCCATTTCGAGATCCCAGTAGCTGGTCCCGTGATGGAACCAGTCGTGGTGCGGCTGGAACTCCTGCCCGGGCATATAGCGCTGGCCCTGGATGGTTTCGCCGAACTCGGGATCGATCCCCAGAAGGTCGTCAATCCGGCGGCTGATCTTGCGGATGAACGGATCGTGCGGGTCGACATCGCCCGAGTAGCTGGTGCGGTAGCCTTCCGAATAGTCGATCTCGAACACGACCGAGGGCTTGGCCACCTCATCGATCAGAGCGGTCATCTTCGCGCATTCCTCGGCGCTCAGGAAGTCGCCCACGGCGAATAGCTCGGCCTTGTCGGATGGCACTTTGTACACGGCGGGATTGGCCGCCAGCCGTTCGCGCACCTGCTCACCGATGCGCCGCAAGGCGGGCTGGTCGGCATTCTCGGCGTAGGGGCTTTTGGTCTTGCTCATGATGCTCCGACCTATCCCCAAGTCGCGCGCGGATGGCAAGCGCCTCGCAAACGTGGTTGAGCCCCCCATCCGAAGGTGAGGGGCTCGCATCGCCGGTCACTCGCACCGGCGATGTTTTGGGGATGTCACCAGAAGAAGTCGTAGATCGTGTCGACCACTTCGCCGGTGTACATGTCGACCAGCAACACGTCGTCGTAGTAGCGCACCCAGCGATAGGGGCCGTAAACCTCGGGCAGACGGTACTGCCACGGGTCGTTGATCCAGTAGCGGTTCGAATAGAACAGGCTATCGAGGTAAAAGCCGATGCTCAGGCGGCGATAGCTGTAATTGCGATAGGGCGAATAGTAGCGGCCCAGCCGGAACACATTGCGGTTGGCGCGGCGATAGTGGTTCCAGTTGTAGCGCCGGTCGCGCCGCCAGTTGTTGCGGTCCCACCGGCGATAGTCGCGCCGAGCCTGCCGATAATCGCGCCGTGCATTGCGATAGTCGCGGCGGTCGTTGGAGCGATAGTCGCGGCTGCGATTGTGGTCGCGGTAATCGCGATTGCGGTTGCGGTCTCGATAGTCGCGCCGATCCCTGTCGCGCCAGCCACTGGTGTTGCGGGCAACGTCGCGGCGCGCCTCGCGCACTCTTTGCGCTGCACGCTGATCGCCTTGGCGTTCGACACGGTCGGCACGGCGTTCGGTGCGGTTCTCTATCCGCTGAGCGCGGCGATAGTTGCCATTGTCGGCCGCACGTTCGGCCCGGCGCTCGCCGCGGTTTTCTATCCGCGCGGCCCGCCGTTCGGACCTGCGATCGATCTGTCGTGCCTCACGCCTTGCTTCGCGGCGCGTCTCGCGCCCGGTCTGCGATGTCGCGCGGCTCTCATGACGCCAGCCCGATCCCGAGCGATGGCCCGCGTTGCCACGATTGGCCTCCCGCCGTGTCGAGCCGGAGCGGTTGGCAGCGGTGCCGCGGTTGTTGGGGCGGTTTTCGGCCTGCCGATCCTGCGCGGCCACGGGAACGCTCAAGGAGGGCAGGGCGAGCGCAATGGCGATCGCGGCAAGCCCGCTTGATTTGAGAAGTCTGGCGATAAGCATGGTATGAACTCCCGATTGGACCATGCCGCCCGAGTGCCGCGGCGAGGTTGTTTTCTGAGTGCCGTTTTACCGATTCGTCCTGTCCGTTAACTGAACCGGCCAGTAACCTTAACGTTCATGCTGGCGAAGCCGCCTTGTGAGGCCGTGCCGTATTGCAACTGTCGCAATCTTTTGCGGGGGAAACTGGACGCCTGCTCGCGCAAGACATAGAGCGCTGCCATGAACTCCTTCTTCGCCTTCGGACGCCGGCTGGGCGACAAGTTGCCCGACGACCTCGGCCGGGTCGACGACTGGGCGCGGCGCGTGGCGAGTGTGGTCTCGGCGGTGCTGATCGGCCTGGTGGCCCTGGTCTTCGCTATCGCGGGCGACAAGGCGCAGGATCTCTTCCTCGAATGGACCGGCCGATATGGCTGGCTGCCGCTGGTGCTGACACCGGCGATGTTCGTGCTGGTAGCGCTGCTGACGCGGCGGCTGGCGCCAGAGGCGCGCGGATCGGGCATCCCGCAGGTGATCGCAGCCGGGCGTCATCCCGAAAGCAAACAGGCCCTCAAGCTGGTCTCGCTACGCGCGGCCTCGGCAAAGATGGTGCTGGCGGTGCTGTCCCTGCTGGGCGGTGCTTCGGTTGGACGTGAAGGGCCGACAGTGCAACTTGGCGCGGCGGTGATGGTGGCGGTGCACCGGGTGCTGCGCGTGAAGGTTACTGCGGGCGTGCTGATCGCAGGCGGCGCGGCGGGTGTTGCTGCGGCCTTCAACACGCCGCTGGCGGGGATTGCCTTCGCTATCGAGGAACTGGCCGTGGCCTATGAGCAGCGCGTGGCGGTGCTGGTGATGGGTGCGGTGATGATCGCAGGTCTTACCGCGCAGGGCCTGGCAGGCAACTACGTCTATTTTGGCGAGCTTGAGGGATCGCTGCCGGTGGCCTCGATCCTGATCGCGGCACCGTTGGCCGGGCTGGTGGGCGGATTTCTCGGCGGCACCTTCTCGCGCTTGCTGCTGGCACTGCGTGGGCCTGATGGGCGCTGGTCCGCGCTGCTGGGCAGCCGCCCTCTGCTGACCGCGCTGGCTTGCGGGATCGTGGTCGGGATACTCGGCTTTCTCACTGCCGGCGCCGTATCGGGCACGGGTTACGAGCCGACGCAGGCGCTGCTGGCGGGCAAGGAGGGGGAACTGTGGTTCGGCCCTGCGAAGTTCCTCGCCGCGCTGGCGACCAGCGTCAGCGGCATCCCTGGCGGGATTTTCGCGCCATCGCTGGCTGCGGGCTCGGGCTTTGGTCAGATGCTGACGGTGCTGTTCCCGCCCGAGCAATCGGGCCTGATCGTGCTGATGGGCATGGCGGGTTATTTCACCGGCGTGGTCCGCGCGCCGCTGACGACCGTGATCATCCTGAGCGAAACGACCGGCATGAGCGGGGCCATCGTGCCGCTGTTCGCCACTGCTCTGATTGGCGACTGGACCGGCTCGCTGGTGTGCAAGGAGCGGCTGTACCACGCGCTGGCGCGCGATTTCCTACCGAAGGCGAGCGAGGAAAAGACGGCCTGATCCGGGGCGAGGATATATAGCTATGACCTCGTCATCCCGGCCTTGAGCCGGGATCGAGCTATTCTTCCAACCGACCGCGCGATACCTTTGCCTGCATGGAGAAGGGCGGCTGGGTCTACATTATGGCAAACCGCTATCGCGGCGGGATGTATGTTGGTGTCTCGGCTGACCTCGTGCGGCGCGTTCAGCAGCATCGCCTCGGAGAAGGCTCCGCGCATGTCGCTGAACGTGGGAAGACCATGCTCGTCTACGCCGAACGGCACGAGGAGATCGCACAGGCCCTCGTCCGCGAAAAGCGGATCAAGCGCTGGCGGCGCGATTGGAAGTTCGCGCTGATCGAGGAGGAAAATCCCGACTGGCAGGATTTATGGAGCGTGTGGTTCGCTGAAGAATAGCCCGGCCCCGGATCAGCTCCGGGGCCGGACGCAAACTCAGCGCGTGAGCTTCTTGTAGGCCACCCGGCTCGGACGGTCAGCCGCATCGCCCAGACGGCGGCGCTTGTCTTCCTCATAAGCCTCGAAGTTGCCCTCGAACCATTCCACGTGGCTGTTGCCCTCGAAGGCGAGAATGTGCGTCGCCAGACGGTCAAGGAAGAAGCGATCGTGGCTGATGACCACGGCGCAACCGGCGAAGTTCTCGATCGCCTCTTCCAGCGCACCCAGCGTTTCCACGTCGAGGTCGTTGGTCGGTTCGTCGAGCAGCAGCACGTTGCCGCCCTGCTTCAGCATCTTGGCCATATGCACGCGGTTGCGCTCACCGCCTGACAGCTTGCCGACGTTTTTCTGCTGGTCCGCGCCCTTGAAGTTGAACGCCCCGACATATGCACGCGTGCTCATGTCCTGACCGTTGACCTTCATGTAGTCGAGACCGTCCGAAATCTCCTCCCACACGTTGTGCTTGGGATCGAGATGGTCGCGGCTCTGGTCGACATAGCCCAGCCGCACGGTCGAACCCATTTCGACAGTGCCGCTATCGGGCTCTTCCTTGCCGGTGAGGATCTTGAACAGCGTCGATTTACCCGCGCCGTTCGGCCCGATCACACCGACGATGCCGCCGGGAGGAAGCATGAACGAGAGGTCTTCGAACAGCAGCTTGTCGCCATAGGCCTTCGAGATGTTGTTCACCTCGATCACCTTGCCGCCGAGCCGCTCCGGCACCTGAATGACGATCTGCGCCTTGCCGATGCCGCGGTTGTCCTGGCTGTTCTGCAGTTCTTCGAACTTGCGGATACGCGCCTTGCTCTTGGTCTGGCGAGCCGAGGGGGTCTGCCGGATCCACTCGAGTTCGCGGCTGAGCGCCTTCTGCTTGCCGCTTTCCTCGCGGCTTTCCTGCTCGAGACGCTTGGCCTTCTTTTCGAGGTAAGTCGAATAGTTGCCTTCGTAAGGATAGTAAGACCCGCGGTCGAGTTCGAGGATCCATTCCACCACGTTATCGAGGAAGTAGCGGTCGTGGGTGATCATGAGCACCGCACCGGCATATTCCTTGAGGTGGTTTTCGAGCCACTGCACGCTTTCGGCGTCAAGGTGGTTGGTCGGTTCGTCGAGCAGCAGGATCGAGGGCTTCTGGATCAGCAGCCGGGTGAGCGCCACGCGGCGCTTCTCACCGCCCGACAGATCGGTGACGGGCCAGTCGCCCGGCGGGCAGCGCAGCGCTTCCATCGCCACTTCGAGCTGGTTGTCGAGCGTCCAGCCGTCGACCGCGTCGATCTTGGCCTGCAGCTCGCCCATTTCCTCCATCAGCGCGTCGAAATCGGTATCGTCCTGCGGGTCGCCCATTTCGGCCGAGATGGCGTTGAAGCGCTCGACCAGGTCAGCCACTTCGCGCGCACCGTCCTTGACGTTTTCGAGCACGGTCTTGCTCTCGTCGAGTTCGGGCTCCTGCTCGAGATAGCCGACGGTGATGTTCTCACCCGGCCAGGCTTCGCCGGTGAAGTCGGTGTCGATCCCGGCCATGATCTTGATCAGGGTCGACTTACCCGCGCCGTTGGGGCCGACGATGCCGATCTTGGCACCCTGATAGAACTGGAGGTTGATGTTCGAGAGCACCGGCTTTTGCGCACCGGGGAAGGTCTTGGTCATGTCCTTCATGACAAATGCGTATTGGGCGGCCATCTGGGGTCCTTCGAGCTCGGTGTTATCAGGGAATGAGTTGGGCCGCGAAATAGGGGGAGATCGAGCGATGAGCAAGGTGCTTGCGCAGTTCGATGTGCGCGGTCTATTGGCGGATGGTGTCAGATGAAACCATATCGCCTGTGCGCGACGAAACACGTCATACCCTGATCGAGGATGCCTTTGCGCTGGTTACCGGCGCCTGGCTGATATCCTTCGGGCTGGTGCTGATGAAATCGGCGGGGATCGTCACCGCGGGCATAGCCGGTCTGGCGCTGCTGGTGAGCTACTATGTGCCGCTGGGGGTGGGGCTGCTGTTCTTCCTCATCAACATTCCGTTTTTCATGATCGGGCTGATCAAGCTGGGGCGCGCGTTCATGCTGCGCACGATTATCGCTGCCGGGCTGATTTTCGTCTTTTCGGCGGTGGCCCGCAGCTCACTCGACATCGCGAGCATCCACCCGGCCTTCGCGGCACTGGGAGGCGGCACTGTTTCAGGCCTCGGCCTGTTGGTTCTGCTGCGCCACAAGACCGGGGTGGGCGGGGTCAACATCATCGCCATCTGGATGCACCAGTCGCGCGGGTGGAGCGTGGGGCGGATGCAGATGGCGCTCGATGGGGTGATCCTGCTGGTGGCGCTTGCCTCGCTTGATCTCGCCTCCTTTGGCTGGTCGGTACTGAGCATGTTCGCGGTCAATATCACGCTTGTCATCTGGCACCGGCCCGACCGCTACACCGGCTATTAGGCTTGCGCTTGCTGCCCTGCTGCGTGCTAAGACGATGCACGTAATAAAGGGAGATGCAGGTTGGGTAGAAGCGCGTTTGTGGCCACGGTCGCGATGTTGCTGGCGTCGTGCGCCAAGCAGGAGGTCCCTGCGCCCGAGCTGGAAAGCCGCGTGGTCCCGATCATCGAGGATGACGGCATCAGCTTCCGCGATCTCGACCGCGATGGAGCGCTAACGCCTTACGAGGACTGGCGCCTTTCGCCCGCCGAGCGCGCCGCCGATCTCGCCGGACGTATGACGCTGGAGGAAAAGGCCGGGCTGCTGATCGTCGCTACCTTGCCCGGCAATGCGCCGATGGGCGAACCTGCCACCGGCTATGATATCGCCGCGCTGACCGAGGCGATGGGCAAGACCCATGCGACCCATTTCATCTCCCGCCTCGCCACCGAAAACCGCGCGCTGGCCGAGGCCAACAACGCGGTGCAGGAAGTGGCCGAAGCGCAGCGGCTGGGCATTCCCGCGCTGATCATGACCGATCCGCGCCACGGCTATACCGAGCTGGCCGGGGCGAGCGTGGCGGGCGGTCAGTTCAGCCAGTGGCCCAACGGCGTGGCCTTTGGGGCGCTCGACGATCCCGACTTCGCGCGCAGCTATGCCGAGCTGGTGCGCGATGATTTGCGCGCGGTGGGCTTTGCCATGCTGCTCGGCCCGCAGATCGACCTCGCGAGCGAGCCGCGCTGGCCACGCAATTTCGATACCCTGGGCGAAGACCCGCAGGTGTCGGGGCGCGTTGCCAAGGCGCTGGTCGAGGGTTTGCAGGGCGGGGCGAGCGGCGTGCAGCCGGGCGGTGTGGCGGCGGTGATCAAGCACTTTGCGGGCTATTCGGCCTCGTCGACCGGGTTCGATGCGCACAACTATTATGGCCGCATGGCGAAGCTCAACATCACCGAGTGGCAGCAGGCGATCATCCCGTTCACCGCCGCGTTGAAGGCCAAGCCATCGGGCGTGATGCCCGCCTATTCGATCATCGAGGAACTGGAACTGCGCGGGCAGAAGCTGGAGCCGGTGGGTGTGGCCTATCAGAAGGTGATCCTCACCGACATTCTGCGCGACCAGCTCCATTTCGACGGCGTGATCCTGTCCGACTGGGCGATCACCAACGATTGCAACGAGAAGTGCGTTAACGGCGCGCCCGAGGGCGAGGCGCCGAGCTTTGCCGATATTTCGACCGGTTGGGGCGTGCAGGACCTGACCCGGCCCGAACGCTTCGCCAAGGCGCTTGATGCCGGTGTCGACCAATTCGGCGGGGTCGACGATCCCGCGCCGCTGCTTGAGGCGGTGCGGCTCGGGCTGGTGAAGGAGGAGCGGATCGACGCCTCGGTCCGGCGCATCCTCGAACAGAGTTTCGAACTGGGCCTGTTTGAAGACCCCTATACCGATCCCGCCAAGGCCGAGGCCGAGGTGGGCACGCCCGAGGAAAAGGCGCGCGGGCGTGAGGCCATGGGGTTGAGCATGGTGATGCTCGAAAACGATGGCGCGCTGCCGGTGAAGCCGGGCGCGAAGGTGCTGCTGTTCGGCGTGTCGGACGAGGCAGCGCAGGCGGCGGGGCTGGTGCCGGTGAGCGATCCGGCTGAGGCTGACCTGGCGATCCTGCGCACCCGCAGCCCGTCTGAAATGCTCCACCCGGGCTACGTGTTCGGGGCCATGCATCAGGAGGGGAGCCTTGCCTTCCCGGAGGATCACCCGGCGCTGCAATTCATGAAGAGCCTGCCCGAAGGCCTGCCGCTGGTGGCCGATGTGCAGCTTGACCGGCCCGCGATCCTTACTCCGTTCAAGCCGCGCGCCGATGTGCTGCTCGCCAGCTTCGGCGCGAGCGATGCGGCGCTGCTCGACGTGGTGACGGGCACGGTGACCCCGCGTGGCAAGCTGCCGTTCGAACTGCCGGTGTCAATGAAGGCGGTCGAGGCACAGCGCCCCGGTGCCCCGGCGGACAGTCAGGCCCCGCTCTATGCGCTCGGCTACAAGTGGCAGCCTAGCCGGTGAAGCCGCGCTTGCGGTAAACCTCGCTGCCGCGGCGGAACACGACCAGCTTTTCCAACGTGACCGGGTGGAAGAACGCTTCGAGCACCTGTCCGCGCTCGTTGCGGGCATAGACCTCATAGCAATCGCCTTCGATCCGGGTTTCGATGATCTCCCACCGTTCGAGCCAGGCGGCCTTCTTGAGGTCGTTGATCGACTTCCAGTTCTCGCGCGGCCCGCTCGAGCAGACGACATCGCCATCGGCCAGCGCGGGCTGGGCAACGGCGAGGGCGGCACCGGCGATAGCGAGAGAGGCGGCGAGGCGAATGCGGGCAATCATGCGAGGCTTTCCTTTTCTTTGGCCTTCTTGCGGGCGCGGCGGGTGCGTTTCACCACGGCGCGCAGGGTCCACAGTACGAATAGCGGGGCGAGGTGAACCAGCGCTGGCCCGGCATTGTTGTCGAGCCAGTACCAGTGCAGCGCGCCGATCAGCACCGCTCCATAGACGGCATATTGCAACCGTTGCCACCACGGCCCGAGCGCCTTCACCGCCCAGTCCGCGCTGATCGAAGCGGCGACGAGCATCAGTGCAAAGCTCAGCCAGCCGGACCAGATGCCGGGCAGCCAGAACTCGTCGATGATCGGGCCGATCGCGCCCATGTCCATCACATAAAACACGAGGTGCATCAGGCCATAGATGAACGCCGCTACCCCGATGTTGCGGCGCAGGGCCAGCCAGCCGAGCAGGAATCGGTTGCGCCCGAAAATAGTGATCAGCGGGCCGACCATCAGCGCCACCACCATCAGCCGCAAGGCCAGCTCGCCAGTCGGGTGAAGCAGCTTGAAGGCGAAGGTCGCGCCGCTCGCCAGCTGATAGACCATCGCCAGCGCAGGAAGCGCCAGCAACAGCCAGACCAGCGGACGTAGCTTGCGGATCACACCTGCGCCCACTTGCGCAGGAGGTTGTGATAGACGTGGATCAGCCGGTCGATATCAGGATCGTCCTTGGCCTTGCCGGGCGTCAGCGCGCGGATCGAGCAGTCGAGATCATAGAGCAGCGCGCGGGCATCGGCATCGGGCACGGCGCTCTGAATCCAGGTGATTGCGCAGATGCGCTGGCCCCGCGTCACCGGCGTCACCTGATGCAGCGAGGACGATGGGTAGAGCACCATGTCGCCCGCCGCGAGCTTCACCGCCTGCGCGCCGAACGGGGTTTCGGCCAGCAGTTCGCCGCCGTCATAATCTTCCGGTTCGCTGAGAAATATCGTGGCCGAAAGATCGCTGCGCAGCGTCAGGTTCGCCTCGGGCAGGCGCATCAGCGCGGCGTCCGAATGGGTGCCGTAGTGTCCGCCATCGCGATAGCAGTTGAACACTGGCGGCCAGATTTTCTCGGCCAGACTCGCGGAAACGAATTCGGGATGCTGCCCCAGCTTGCGCAGGATCGCATTGCCCAGTTCTTGCGCCACCGGATCGGTGCGCGGCAATTGCAGGTTCTGCTTCACCGCCACCGAGCGTGTGCCCGCCGTATCCGCGCCATCGAGCCAGCCCGATTCGTCGAGCCGGGTACGCAGCGCGGCGACCTCATCCTTGGTCAGCAGGTTTTCAATCACGATCAGCATGGCGGTATCTCTAGGTAAGGAGTGGGGCGGCAGCAATCGCCGCCGCCCCGGATCGGCGCATTGACCGCGATCAGTAGCGCAGGTTGAGCGTGGCCACGGCCTGCCGCGCGTCACCCTTGTAGAGGAACCCGCCCGAACGATAGACGGCGAGATAGTAGTTCTCGTCGAACACGTTGTTCACGTTCACCCGCAGGCTCATGTTGTTGCTGAAGCGATATTCAGCGAACAGGTCGGCCACGGTGTAGGCGGGCACCGGCTGGCTGTAGGCAAAGCCGCCGCCGGGCAGATCGGTGAAGCCCGCTGCCGTATCGGGCTGGCCGCCGTAACGTTCGCCCTTGTACTTCAGCGCGCCGCCGATCGCGAAGGCATCGGTCGCCTGATAGCGGGTCTGGAGCGAGGCTTGCCACTTGGCGGTGTTGGCCAGTTCCTTGCCGACGTAAGCGGCATCGACGGCGCTTTCGAGCACCTCGGTGTCGACATAGGTGAGGCCGCCCTGCATCGACCACTCAGGCGTGATATTGCCCGCCAGACCCAGCTCGAAGCCGCGGGTGCGGTTCTTGCCGGTGTTGCCAGTGCCATCGGGGGTATAGCCAGAGCCCGAGCCTTCGAGCACGTCGCTCTTGGTGGTCTGGAACAGGGCGCCGGTGAGCAGGAACTTGTGATCGAACAGTTCGAGCTTGGTGCCCAGTTCCCAGTTCTCCGAACGCTCGGGCGAGCCGCCACGGAATTCGCCGTCGATGATGACGAGGCCGCCGTAGCCCGAGTTGGTGCCCAGATCGCTTTCGCCGCCGTTGATGTCGGCTGCCGTGGCGAATGAACCATAGACCATGGCCCAGTCGTTCAGGCGGTAGGTAATGCCGAGGTGGCCGTTCCAGAAGCTGTCGTCATAGGCATAGGTGTCGGCGCTGCGCCCCTGCGTGGAGAGGGTGAAGTCGAACGTATCCCAGCGCAGGCCGCCAAAAACGGTCAGCGCCTCGGTCAGGTCGATGGTGTCCATCAGGTAGACCGAGAAGGTCTCGACTTTCCAATCCGAATCCCAGTCATCGCGGGTGATCTCGCGGCCGAGGAAGGTGTTGAGGTTCGACACCAGCTGACCATCGGGCGCGACAGCGCAATAGCCGGGGCTGGCACCGCGACGGCCAGCGGTGATGCAGTTGGTCGCAGCGGTGTTGTTGACGTTGTAAACGCCGTTCAGCACCTTGTGATCGGAATATTCCGCACCGATGATGAAGTCGTTCTCGCCGCCCAGCAGGTCGCTTTCAATGAGCAGGTTGGCCTGGTTGGCGAAATATTCGACGTCCTGCCAGCCCTGGTGGGTCGAGAGCGAGACGGTGTCATAGACGCCGTTCGGGTCGCTCGCGTCGGTGGTGGTGCCGCGTGCGCCGGTCACGACATAGCCGTTGTGGCTCTCACCATAGCGGGCCTTGTTGGAGAAGGTGATATTGTCGGTCAGCTGCCAGTTGAGGCGGCCGGTGACGACATCCACGTTCGACTTCTGGAAGTCCTGCTCCTGCATATAGGGCGTGGTTTCCACCGGCTCGCGGTTTCCGGTTTCGACATCGCCGGACAGGTAGTCGCCGAGGTCGGGCCGGTCTTCGGCGCGCAGAAGGTAGTAGTCGAGCGTGAGGTCGAAATTGTAGCTGGGTGACCATGTGGCCGAGATGGCCCCGCCCGAACGGCGGCGGTTGCCCGGCGCGCGATCTGGAATGTCGGTGTAGGCGTAAAGCCCGTTGGCGCGGATCGCGAGCGTCTCGTCGACTGCGAGGTTCACGTCACCGGTAAGCCGCACGAAACGGTCGGTGCCAACACCAATGGTGCCGTCGAAGAAGTCATAGTCGGTGGTGGCCGTCTTGGTGATGAGGTTGATCGCACCACCAGCCGTGCCGCGACCAGCGAAGGTGGAGTTCGGGCCCTTGGTGATCTCGATCTGCTCAACGTCGAAGCTTTCGCGCGTGGTCATGCCCGGATCGCGCAGACCGTCGACGAACACGTCGGAACGCGCTTCCTGCCCGCGAATGATATAGCGGTCGCCGAAGGCGTTGCCGTTCTCGCCGGTGCCCACGGTGATGCCGGGCTGGGCCTCAAGGATGCTGGAAAGGTCGGTGTAACCCGAGTCGTCGATCTGGTTTTCGGTCAGAACGGTCATGGTGTTCGGGGTGTCGGCGATGGGCCGCGTGATGCGGATGTCGCCCGAACGCTCGGCCTTGTAGGGCGCGCCGGGGGTGGAATAGGGGTTCACGTCAGCCGTGCGGGCCGAATATTCGGCGGTGCCGAGATCTTCCGCTTCGTCTTCCGCGTCCTGCGCCTGGGCGGGGGCGGAAAGCGAAATGGCGGAGGCTCCGCAGGCCATGGCTACGCCGACCTGACGCAAGCTCATTGGCTTCTTGATATTACGTGTGCGTCTCATTCTCAATTACTCCCTCGAGTTGTTCTGGGGTTGGTGGAAAATCGCGGCTGATCAGTCGCGATCGAGTTCGAATTTCAGGCTGATGCGAAGGGGGATTTCATCCCGCCGTAGGTCGCGCGGGAAGCGCGGCACCGGGCTCAGGCGCTCGATAAATTCGACGGCCTCGCGGTCGAGCACGTCACTGCCGCTGCTTGAAGCGACCTCGACATTCGAAATGCGCCCGCGCCGGTTGACGACAAAGCGCACCGCCGTGGTGCCGCTGATCCCCTGTCGCCGGGCCTCTCTTGGCCGGAAGGGGCTGCGCCGGATATAGCTGCCGACGAGTGACTTGTAGTCCGCTTCGATCCGCTCCGCATCTGGATCGGTGCCGGGGCCGGGCACCGCATTGGTTGCCTGCGAGGCGGGGCTGGCAGGGACAGAAACGGTGCGTTGCGCCGTAGCGCGCGATGGGGTGGGGGGCTGCAAGACCAACGGCCGTGGGCGCTGCTGGATCGGCGGGGTTACCACTGGATCGCGTGATATGGGGCCGTCCACGCGCGGAGCCTCCACCTGCTCGACAGGCGTTTCGAACTGGGGCTGGGGCGCGGCTTCGGGCTGCTCTTGCGGCTGCGGGGCGGCCACGGCGGGCGGCGCGCCGCCAGCCAGCTCCACGATCATGACGGGATCGGGCAACCGCTCTGGAACGTCGGCCTGCTGGATAAGGATCGCTGCGCCCAACGCCACATGCCCGGCGACAGCCACGCCAAAGGCGGCTTGCCAGTTCGGCTGGTCCAGAGGGAGCTTCGCCGCGGTCATCAGTCGGCCTGCGACCCTTCGGCGCCCACCAGTGCCACCCGCAGATAACCCGCAGAGCGCAGGCCGTTCATCGCCTGCATCAGGTTCTCATAGGCGACCGTCTTGTCCGCGCGCAGGAAGATGCGCTGATCGCGGTCTTCGCCGGTGATGCGCAGGACCTCGTTGCCGAGCTGCCCCATGGCCGTTTCGCTGTCGTTTACGGTAAGGCGACCGTCGGCCTCGATGGTGACGAACACCGGTTGATCCGGGCGCGGGGCGCTCTCGGCATTGGCAACCGGCAGGTCCACCCGCACGTCAACCGTGGCGAGCGGCGCTGCCACCATGAAGATGATCAGCAGCACCAGCATCACGTCGATGAACGGGGTGACATTGATCTCGCCGTTGAGAGGCAGGTCGCCGTCGTCGGAAGAGCCGAGTTTGAATGCCATCGCCTCAGAGTCCCTGAGTGGCTTTCCCGCGCGAAAGATCACGCGAGGCGATGTTGAGGATCGCGGCGGCGCGGTCGGCAGCTAGCGCGCGTTGTTCGGCCACCTGGCGGGCGAAGTGGTTGTAGATCACCACGGCGGGGATGGCGGCGAACAGGCCGACGCCCGTGGCCAGCAGTGCCTCGGCGATGCCGGGAGCGACCACGGCAAGGTTGGTGGTCTGCATTTCGGCAATGCCGATGAACGCGTTCATGATCCCCCAGACCGTTCCGAACAGCCCGACGAAAGGCGCGGTGGCGCCAATCGTGGCAAGCACGTGGATACCGCGCGCCAGCTTGCGGCCAGTTTCGGCTTCGAGCCGGGAAAAGCGGGTGGCGATGCGCTCGCGAATGCCGTCGGGGTCGTCGAGCGCATCGGCGGAGAGGGTAAGTTCGAGTGCGGCGGCATCGAGCAGGTCTGAGGCTTCCGGTGCGGCCTTGCGAGCATCGGCAAGGCTGCGTGCGCCGATGACCTTGGCGTTGAGGGCCAGCTGACGTTTACCTTCCTTGCTGAGCTCCAGCCCCTTGGCGATGGCGACAGTCCAGGTGATGAGCGAGGCCGCGACCAGCCCGATCAGGACCAGCTTCACGACCCAGTCGGCTTCCATGAACATCGAGCTCACGGACAGGCTGGACGGCACGGCGGGCTGGGCCGAAGCCGAAGTGGAGATCAGCAGCGCCAGCAGGCCTGCCGGGAATGCAACCGAATGGCAAAAACGTGTCATGTGTGCGTCCAACTCTTCCTTGCTGGCGCCACTATGCATATTGCGAAGCGATTGCAATGCGAATCCCTCGCAATCTTAACATTTTTTGGCGCACGAACCCGCAGCGTGCGCTGGCGACGCTTGATTCGTGCAAACAGGAATTTTCAGAAATTGGTCGGGGAGACAGGATTCGAACCTGCGACCCTCTGTTCCCAAAACAGATGCGCTACCAGGCTGCGCCACTCCCCGACCGGGGTTCTTCGCGGCTGACAATAAGGCTGGTGGGCCCGGCAGGACTCGAACCCGCGACCTAGCCGTTATGAGCGGCCAGCTCTAACCAACTGAGCTACAGGCCCCGCCTTGTCAGCGCGAAATGGGCCGATAGCTTGTGCAGGCCCGCCCGGCAAGAACTTCGCGCTGTCTTCTGTTCAGCGCTCCACTGAAGCCATCACGTCCGCCACCGATGAAGCTACCGCGCCGCGCAGCTCGCAATAGGCGAGTACGCGCCGCCACCAGTCGTAAAGTTGCTCGAGATCGTCCTCGGTGCGGACATAAGGGGTGTAGCCCGGCGCCAGCGACGGGCTGTGAAAAGAGAACATCAGCACCGGCAATTCGGCATCGAGGGCCATGTCGATACCGCGAATGGCCTCTTCCACGGCCACGCCTTCCGGCGTCAGCGGAATGCGTTCGAGCAATCCCAGCCGAGACATCGCGCCGCGCGCATGGGGGATGCGCCGCAGCTGCGGATAGATTGCATCGCCCACTTGGCGCAGTAGCCCCCAAAAGGTCGTGGTGAGCGGTAGCTCCAACATGCTGTGCGCATCGTCGAGCCAGTAGGGCTTGAGCGGATGGCGGCTGTAGTCGGGCCCGTCGCCGGGCGAATAGTCGAACTTGGCGCGCACCGAGGTATCTATCGCGATGCCGTTGGCCTGCAAGATCTCCGCCGTGCGCGGGCCGAGGCCATAGCGTCCCGCCCGGTAGATCAGCGGGGCGGCACCGAACTGCTCCTCGATCTGGTTGCGCAAGCGGGCAAACTTATCGGCCTCAAGCGCATAGGGCAGGTTTCCGGCAAAGCTGTTGAACTGGGTTACCTCTTCGGTGAACGGCGGGTTGACCCACGGATGCAGTTGGACTCCAACTTCCGCCCGCCCGGTGGCGATCGGTTCGCGCAGGATCTCGGCGGCTAGCGCGGACGTGGCGATCGGCCAGTCGACCAGATAGATCGGCACGACGCCCATTTTCTCGCAGAAATGCTGAAACTGGGTGATGCGTGACACGTGGTCCAGCCCATGGTCCTCGCGCGTCAGCGACTTGCCCCAATCGAATTCCTCTTCGGTATCGACGGTCAGGAGGTAGCGGACCTTGTGATCGGAAAAGCGGGCGCGTGCCTCCGCGGGTGGCGGGTCTAACATGCTTCGCAGGGCCACCGTGTCTTCTCCTGATGCTCCGGCGTCCCCTTTGTGCCGGCTGCTCAGCGCTTGCTATTGGCCTGCGCCGAAGGGGGCAATAGCCCGCTACCGGTTAGCGGGAGGTGAAGATTCACCAGCGTGTCGGAGAAGGAGAGTGTCCCGCCAGCGGCGCTGACTTCGGCTGCGGCCAGGTCGAGCGCGAACCGTGGGCCGAACACGCCTGAGCTAAGCGCGCCCCGGCGCTTTTCATCGAAGGCATCGAGATCGCGCAGCGAATTGGGCAGGTGGCCGGTCAGCTGTGCAGACTTGCCTTGCTGCTCCAGCTTCAGGGTGAGCGTCTCGGAAGGGGCGAGCCCGCCTGCGAGGGTGGCAAGTAGCCGCCAGGCCAGCAGACGCGTTTCACTGCGGGCAATGGCAAGCGGAAACGGCCCGCCGGTCGTCACCAGATCGATCGTGGCTTCGCGCGGTTCGAGTACTGGACGCAGACGGCGCAGGGTCTCACCGAAAACCTCGGCAAGATCGCTTTCGCCCCTTTCCAGCTTGGCCGCTCCTGACTGGAGCCGGGCCAGCCGGTCAAGTTCGTCGAATCCTGCCAACAGGCGCGCGGCGTCGACCGAGATGGCGGCGGCATGGGCCCGGTATTCGTGCGGCGCGGGGCCGAACACCTGCTGCTGGATAACTTCGGCAAAGCCCTGAATCGCTCCGACCGGGGTGCGCAGTTCGTGCAGGATCTGGCGCATCCGGTCTGCTTCGGCGCTCTGCGGCTCTTTCTCCTCGGCGGCACTCGTGCGCAGAGGGCGGCGCAGGCGGCAGCGGTAGCCGGAGAAATTCCCACGCGGTTGCTCGAACATCGGCGCGGCCTCGATCAGCCAGTCGCCGCCAAGACGACTGCGGCTTCTGAGTGTGAGGCGTCCGGCGTGGACCGGCTGATGGAGGCGAAAGGCCGGGATCAGGTTTTCGCCGAAGTCGACCAGCGGGCCGGGGTGGGCGCCGGTGAGCAGCATGCCGAGCATTTCGGGCATAACCGGGTCACTCGCTGCGACCACGCGGCCTTCTGCATCTGTCACCACGTCGAAGGCCATCACGCTGGCGGCCGGGTCTGCCGACGGTGTGTCTCCGAGCGGCAGGCGCGGGGCAAGCACCGGTGCCCGGCGAGCGCTGCGATAGGTCTCGATCCGTTCGATGATCTCGCCGATTGCGCGCTGGTCGGCGGGAGATGCAGCTGGCTCGGCGGGCGGCTTGGGGTCGGTGATTAGCAGCGTTTCGACGGCAGCGGGCGCGACCGGAGGAAGCGGGACAGCCGATGGCTCCGCCTCATCCTCGTCCGGCTTTTCGTCTTCAGTTTCGTCTGTCGCTGCAGGGGGAGGAGGCAATTGCTCCACCGTGTCTTCGCGGGCCTGGGGTGCGTCGTCAGAAAGCACGAGATCGCCGATACCGAGCCGCGCCAGCAAGGCATTGGCACTGGCGGGCAAGTCGCGGCGATGGCGCAGGAACCCGCGCGAGCTAACCGGCAGCTTGGGGATCAGCGCCTGCCACTCCGCCTCGGTTAGCCGCGCTATGGCCATGGCGGCAGCACCGATCCGGGGCTCGCCTTCCGCCAGCAGTGCCACCAGTCGCGGATTGCGCAACCGCAGGCCGCTCTCGCGCAGGATGCGGATCTGTTCTTCGGGAGCAATTTGCTGGCGCAGTTCGGCCAGTCGCGCGAAGCCGGCGTCGTCCAGCGCGCTTGGTGTCCGATCATCGCGCAGCGTGCCGAGCAGGTCGAGCAGCTGCAGGAACTGCGTACGCTGTCCCGTCGACCCGAGCGCTTTCATGCGCAGCACGGTGGCGAGACGGTCGTCGAACAAGGGTAGAGCGCTCCGCAAAAGGGATGAGGCATCCGGACAGGTGCGGTGTTACATCGCCGCCGCGGACTTGGCATTCGCGCAAAGGGGCGGCGTTGCAAAAAGGGACAGCCCAAACAGCGGATAATAACATTTCCGCACAACAGGCTTGCGCATACTGGATGTTTCCTCAAGAAAGTTGCTCTTAGATTGATATCTGATCGCAAGGCCGGTGCAGGTGTGTGCCGCGTTGCGATCTTGAGCAGCCAAAGGGGGCAGGTCGATGGGGACGCTTGACGCGATTGACCGGAAATTGCTGGCAGAATTGCAAGCCGAGGGGCGGGTGACAAATGTCGATCTGGCCAGCCGCGTAGGTCTGACCGCGCCGCCGTGCCTTCGCCGCGTGCGCGCGCTGGAGGAAGAGGGCGTGATTCGCGGCTATCATGCCGATCTCGATCCCTCGAAGCTGGGCTATGCGATCACGGTGTTCGCGATGGTTTCGCTGCGCAGCCAGGCCGAAGAAGACCTGCGCATGTTTGAAGAGCATATGGGCGGCTTGCCCGAAGTGCGCGAGTGCCACATGCTCAACGGCGAGATCGACTTCATCCTGAAGATCGTCAGCCACGATCTGCAGAGCTTTCAGGAATTCCTCACCAGTAAGCTGACGCCTGCGCCCAACGTGGCGAGCGTGAAGACTTCGCTGACGATTCGCACGGCGAAGAACGAACCGGGCGTTCCGCTGGGCTGAGGCTTGGCAATGGCTCGCGGCTTATTGCCCGTTGCAACTGACCTCTTCGAACTGCCGTTGCTCATTGAAGATGATTGTCACGACGCTGCATCCGCCATCGTTAATGGCTGGCAGTTCGAGATAATCTTCATGCCAGTGGATTGAGTCGGCAGAGCCGCGTTGTTCGGAAAAGGTCTCGTCCATTTGCCGCTGCTCAGCAATTTCCGCCTCGGTGCAGGGGCGAAACGCGAAATCTGGCAGCGCGACTTCACAACCGTAGTCGGGATCGTCCCACTGCGAGGGCGGCGCAGGTGGTACGTAGACAGCGATCACCTTACCGTCGGGCTTTCGTGCGTAGTGCCGCGAATAGTAGGCTAAGGGCTCCGCACCTTCGGGGAGGTGCACGAGCTGTTCGATTTGGGCAATCAGCTCGTGTTCCTCCGGGGAAGGCCCGGCATTAGCAGGTGAAGCCAGCGGAAGAACTACGAAGGCAAAGCTCGCGAGGCACGACCGGAACCTCTTTTGCAAGCGTCCTGCGCTCTTCTTGTTCCCTGTCACTGGGTTATTACCCCTCGCGGGTTTCCAGCCACTCTTCGAGCCACTTGATCGTGTAATCGCCGTTGATCACGTCCTCGTTCCGCACCAGCGCCTGGTGCAGCGGAATTGAGGTCTTTACGCCTTCGACCACCATCTCTTCGAGCGCACGGCGCAGGCGCATCAGGCAGCCCTCGCGGGTGCGCCCGTAAACGATCAGCTTGGCGATCATCGAGTCGTAGTACGGCGGGATCGAATAGCCCGAATAGAGCCCGCTATCGACGCGCACATGCATGCCGCCGGCGGGGTGATAGGCCGTGATCTTGCCCGGCGAAGGGGCAAAGGTGAACGGATCTTCGGCGTTGATCCGGCACTCAATCGCGTGGCCCTTGAACTCCAGCTCATCCTGCGTGACCGACAGCGGTTTGCCATCGGCAACCCGGATCTGCTCGCGCACGAGGTCGACGCCGGTGATGGCTTCGGTCACCGGGTGTTCGACCTGCAGGCGGGTGTTCATTTCGATGAAGTAGAATTCGCCGTTTTCCCACAGGAATTCGATCGTGCCCGCGCCGCGGTAGCCCATGTCGGCCATGGCTTTCGCCACGATGCCGCCCATGCGCGCGCGCTCTTCGGCGGTGATGACGGGCGAGGGCGCTTCCTCGAACACCTTCTGGTGGCGACGCTGCAACGAACAGTCGCGTTCGCCAAGGTGAATGGCGTTGCCCTTGCCGTCACCGAACACCTGAAACTCGATGTGACGCGGATTGCCGAGGTACTTCTCGACATACATGGTGTCGTCACCGAAGGCCGCCTTGGCCTCGGACTTCGCCTGATTGACGAGCGCTTCAAGATTTTCCGGGCCGGGGATGACTTTCATGCCCCTGCCGCCGCCGCCAGCAGCGGCCTTGACCAGAACCGGATAGCCGCATTCCGCTGCCACCTGGCGGATCTCATCCATCGTTTCGACGGCGCCGGCTGAGCCGGGCACGAGCGGCAGACCCAGTGCGCCAGCGGTCTTCTTGGCGGCGACCTTGTCGCCCATGGTGCGGATATGTTCGGGCTTGGGGCCGATCCAGATCAGGTCGTGCGCTTCGACGATCTCGGCGAACTTCTCGTTCTCCGAGAGGAAGCCGTAACCGGGGTGAATGGCATCAGCGCCGGTAATTTCCGCCGCCGAGATGATCGCTGCCTGATTGAGGTAGCTCTCCGTGGCAGAGGGCGGGCCGATGCACACGGCATGGTCGGCCAGCCGCACATGCATGGCATCGGCATCGGCGGTCGAGTGGACCGCGACCGTCTCGATGCCCATTTCATGCGCCGCCCGGTGAACGCGCAGGGCGATCTCGCCGCGGTTCGCGATCAATATCCGTTTGATGGTCATCAGTTCAGGATCACCAGCGGTTGGTCGAATTCGACAGGCTCGCCATTGTCGACGAGAATCTCGCCCACGGTGCCGTCCTTGGGCGAGGTGATCGGGTTCATCACCTTCATTGCCTCGACGATCAGCAGCGTATCGCCTGCCTTAACCTTGTCACCCACCGCAACGAACGGCGGCGAATTCGGCTCTGACGCCATGTAGGCGGTGCCAACCATGGGCGACCTGACTGCGTTGGTCATGTCGGCCGGTGCAGGCGCGGCGGGAGCTGCGGGCGCTGGCGATGTGGCGGCCGGAGCCGCAGGGGCGGGCACGCTGAAAGCGGCGGGAGCCGCGATCATCTCGCGCGAGAGGCGGATGCTGCGATCGCCTTCCTCCACCTCGATTTCGGTAAGGCCCGTTTCGGCGAGCAGCTCGGCCAATTCGCGCACCAGCGCGGTGTCAACCGTCATGCCCGACTTACGGCCCGAAGCCGGCTTAGAATCTGCCATGCAATTCCTCAGTACTTGCGACTTATGATGACCGCCCGCGCTAGTGCCTGTCGCGGCCTATGGCAAGTCTGCGGTCGGTCGGGGCGGGGGCAACTCAGAGGCGTGCGGCTGCCTCAAGCGCCAGTTCGTATCCGTAAACGCCCATGCCGGTGATCGCGCCCTTGGCCGCCATCCCGACATAGGAATGGTGGCGAAAGGCCTCGCGGGCCGCGGGATTGGAGATGTGCACTTCGATCACCGGCGTAGTGATCGAGCGGATCGCATCATAAAGCGCGAGGCTGGTGTGGGTGTAGGCCCCGGCGTTGAGGATAACGGCCTTGGCGCCATCGGCCTGGGCTTCATGCAGCCAGTCGACCAGGTGGCCTTCGTGGTTCGACTGGCGCATCTCGATCGCGAGGTCGAGCGCGGAGGCGCGCTCGTCAAGCCGGGCGGCGACATCGTCAAGTGTGTCGGAGCCATAGATTTCGGGCTCGCGCATGCCGAGCAGGTTCAGGTTCGGGCCATTGAGGACATAGATAGTCTGGGTCATGTCCGCTGCCTTAGCCGCTGGTTCGTTAACGGCAAAGGGCGCAGTTGGCTTGCATCGCAGGGTTAGCTGTCGACGCCCTTGATCTTGCCCCACTGACGGGCCGCAGTGTAGCCGAGATAACCGGTGCCGAACAACGCGTAGAGCGGTTCGGGCAATCCGTTGAGATAGGCGTTCATGCCGCTGGCGATGCCGGCAGCTGCAGAAGGGTTGAAGGCCGCCAGAACGCCCATCGGCAGTGCAAACAGCAGCAAGGTATACATGACATAGAGGAAGCTGGGCCTTGCGCGGCTCGTCCAGGGGTCGGACGATTGCGCTTCGGCCACGATGGCCGCCAGTCGCGCCTGAATGGCCTCCATCTCTTGTGTCCCCTCAAGCCGGAGCAGTTCGAGCTTGGCCTGTTCACGCGCTTGCGGATCGGGAATGATCTTGTCGATCAGCGAGGCAATCGGGCCGATCAGGGTTTCCAGCAAGGCCATGCATTTCCTCCTACGGTGTGATTCGCGGAAGAAGTGAACCAAATGGGTTCATGTAGGAAAGCGGTTTGGCTGTTGATCATGTCAATTATTGGGTTATCACTGGCGAATTGACGGGACGCGAGAGGGACATTCTATGCTGGGTGGCGCACAAAAACGGTATTCTGGCGGGGCGATCCTGCTGCATTGGCTGCTTGCGTTCTTGCTGGCGGGGGAGCTGGCACTAGGCTTTGCCATGCCGCACGACGCCAGCGGGTTCGAGCTTTTCCAGCTTCACAAGTCCATCGGCATAACGATCCTGTTGCTTACCTTTGTTCGGCTTGGCTGGCGGCTTACCCACAAGCGTCCGCCGAAGATCGAGGGCGGGATCAACGGTTTTCTCGCCAGCGCGGTGCATATCGGTTTTTATGTCCTGATGGTCGGTGTGCCGCTGACCGGGTGGGCGATTGTCTCGACCTCCGCGATCAATGTGCCGACCATGATCTTCGGCGTGGTCCCCTGGCCGCATCTGCCGCTCGATGCCGGGATGAACCACACGTTTGAGGAAGCGCACGAGATTCTCGCCAAGGTCGGAATCGGTCTTTTCGCGCTCCACGTGATCGGCGCGCTTCGCCACCACTTCCTGATGAAGGATTCGCTGCTTGGCCGCATGGCGCCCGGCGGCGTGGGTGGGGTTACGCTCGGGCTGATGGTCGCGGTTATTGCCGTCTGGGCGGCGGTTTACTTCGGGATCGGTGGAGGCACCGAGCACGAGCATGAGCAGGAAGAAGGCGCAGCTCAGGAACAGGCAGTGACGCTGCCGCCTGCCAGCTCCGAGGCCGATGGCCGTGTCGCGCTCGATGCAGAGAATGCAGCGGAAGAACCGACTGCCGATGATGCAGAGGAGACCGCGACCGATGAAGTGGCGGTGAGCGAAGACGAGCCGGAGCCGGAGGAAACCGCAACAGCAGGTCCGCCGCCCTCGTGGACGATCCAGCCGGGCGGTACGCTGGGCTTCAACGTCGATAATGGCGGAATGGCGCTCAACGGCAGCTTCTCGCGCTGGAGCGGCACGATCGCGATGGACCCTGATGCGCCCGAAAGTGCGAGCATCGCCATCGATATCGATCTTGCCAGCGCCTCGCTCGGCGACGGCACACAGAATGCCATGCTCAAGGGGCCGGACTTTCTCGGCGCTGGTGCAAACCCGACGGCAACGTGGCGCTCCACCAGCGTGCGCAGGCTCGACGATGGTCGCTATTCCGCCGAGGGAACGCTTAGCCTCAAGGGTGTGAGCCGTCCGCAGCGCATCAGCTTTTCGCTCAGCGGCAGCGGCGCGCAGCGCTCTGTCAAAGGAGTGGCAACGATCGATCGCACGAAGTTCAACGTCGGCACCGGTGATGCCGCGGAGAGTGTTGCGCCGATGGTGAACGTCAGCTTCGCCTTTGATGCGACGCGTTGACAGGGCAATCTAGGGGGATTTTCCACTGGTCGGGACGACTGGATTCGAACCAGCGACCCCCACACCCCCAGTATGGTGCGCTACCAGACTGCGCTACGTCCCGTTACCAGTGGAAGCGGGCCTATAGGCAAGCCTCCGGCGCATGGCAAGCGGCTGGATTCGCATTCTGTGCAGTTCGCCGAATTTGGGCTGATTGCCAGCCCTCGGCATTGCTGCTAGGCGCGGCTGCCACGCACCGGGGAGGGTGTTGTTGCTTGCGCCTTGGCCGGGCGATCTTACCTTTCCCTGCGCCAATCTGTTCATTCGTGCTGTCATTGGGCCGATCCTATGCTTGATATTCTTGCCGCCGGCGCCGCCGGTTCGTCGCCTCCCGGTTGGGTGCAGTTCCTGCCTATCGTTGGCATGATCGTGATCTTCTGGTTCCTGATCTTCCGTCCGCAGATGAAGCGGCAGAAGGACCATGCCGCCAAGATCGCCGGGGTGAAGAAGAACGACCAGGTCGTTACTGCTGGCGGTGTGATCGGCAAGATCGTGCGGGTGGACGACGACTATGTCGATCTCGAAATTGCGCAGGGCGTGAAGATCAAGGTCGTCAAAAGCACGCTGGGCGACATTGTTCCGCCCGGTGGCAAGCCTGCCAACGACTGATGCAACGGGTCGGATAAGCCATGCTCGATTTTCCGCTTTGGAAGCGTATTTGGTTGTGGGGCATTGCCATTGCGGTGATGCTGGCCGCGATGCCCTCGATCGCTTCGCTCTCGGGCGTGCGCTGGCCGTCTGCCTTGCCCGACCCCGAGGTCAACCTCGGCCTCGACCTTGCCGGCGGCAGCCACATCCTGCTTGAGGCGCAAGCTTCGCAGGTGGCCGCACAACGTTTGGAAACGCTGGAAGAATCGGTTCGCTCAACGCTGCGCGATGCCGAGCCACGTATCCGCATCGGCGATATCTCCACGGCCAATGGCCGCCTCTCGTTCATGCTTGAGGACGCCTCGCAGGTTGATGCCGCGCGCGAGGAACTGCTGCCGCTTATCAATGGCTCGGGCCTCACTCGCGAATGGGACCTTGCCGTTAACGATGGCAACCGTTTCATCCTCACGCCAACCGAGCAGGGCCTCCAGGAGGCCGTCAGCAACGCGATGGATTCGGCCACCGAAGTGGTACGCCGCCGTATCGACGCGCTCGGCACGCGTGAGCCGACCATCATCCGCCAGGGCGATAACCGCATCGTGGTGCAGGTGCCGGGTCTGGAAGATCCCGCTGCGCTGAAGGAACTGCTTGGCCAAACCGCCAATCTCGAATTCAAGCTGGTCGACACCAATGCGCTGCCCTCGGATATCGAACAGGGCATTGCCCCTCCGGGCAGCGAAATCCTCGAAGGCGCTCCGGGTAGCGACTATGAAGGTCGGCGGATCGCGGTCCGCCGCCTCGGTGGTATCCGCGGCGATACGCTGACCGGCGCACAGGGAACGGTTGATCCGCAGACCAACGAGAACGTGGTCACGATTCAGTTCGACCCGACCGGCGGCGCCCGTTTCGCCAAGCTGACCAGCGAGAATGTGAACCGGCCCTTTGCCATCATCCTCGATGACGAGGTGCTTTCCGCTCCCAACATCAACGAGCCGATCATTGGCGGTTCGGCGCGCATTTCCGGCGGCTTTACCGCCGACAGCGCCAACCAGCTGGCGATTCAGCTGCGTTCAGGCGCGTTGCCGGTCGATCTTGCGGTGGTGGAGGAGCGGACGGTTGGGCCCGATCTGGGGGCCGATTCGATCAAGCGGGGCATGGTGGCCATGGGCATCGGCTCGTTGCTGGTCATCCTGCTTATGGTTTTCACCTATGGCCGTTTCGGGCTTTACGCCACGGCTGCGCTGGTGATGAACGTGCTGATGATCCTGGGGATCATGGCGGTGATGAACACCACGCTGACCTTGCCCGGTATTGCCGGTTTCGTGCTCACAATCGGCGCGGCGGTGGATGCCAACGTGCTGATCAACGAACGCATCCGCGAGGAGCGTAAACGTGGCCGACGCGTGTTCAGCGCGGTTGAGACCGGCTACCGCGAAGCAAGCCGCGCCATCTATGACGCCAACGCGACCAACTTCATTGCTGGCGTCCTGCTGTTCGCCTTTGGCTCCGGCCCGGTGCGCGGCTTTGCCGTGGTTCTTATCATCGGCCTGTTCACCAGCGTGTTCACGGCCGTGACGTTCACCCGGATGTGGGTGGCTGGCTGGCTGCGCCGCAAGCCTTCCGAAATCCACATTTGAGGGGAGAGACAATGCGCCTTCTGAAACTCGTCCCCGAAGACACCAACATTCACTTCCTGAAGTGGCGCTTGCCCTTCTATATCGTGTCGTGCCTGATCATTGCGGCAAGCTGGGGGCTCGTGCTCACCAAGGGCCTCAACTACGGCGTCGACTTCGCTGGTGGGCAGGAAATCCGTGCCACCTTCGCAGGCGAGGCCGAGGCACCGATCGCGGAGCTGCGCGATACGATCAGCGCCTTGCCGGATGTGGAGAACCCCACAATCCAGCGCTTCGGCGAGCCCAATCAAGTGTCGATCCGCGTCCGCTTGCCCGCCGATGCCGAGGGCGACCCCGGCTATGCCAACCGCATGTCCGAAGAGATCACCAGCGCGATGCGCGCAAGTCATCCGGACGTGGTGATTGACGGCGTCGATTCGGTTTCGGGCAAGGTCTCCGGAGAATTCCGCGATACCGCGCTCTATGCATTGCTGTTCGCGATGATTGCGATCTCGATCTACATCTGGATCCGGTTCGAGTGGCAGTTCGGCGTGGGCGCGCTGTTCGCGCTGTTCCACGACGTTTCGCTGACCCTGGGCATGTTTGCGCTGTTGCAGATGGAGTTCTCGCTCCAGATCATCGCCGCGATCCTCGCCATCATCGGCTATTCGCTGAACGACACGATCGTGGTCTATGACCGCATCCGCGAGAACCTGAAGAAGTATCGCAAGATGCCGGTGCCCGAGCTGCTCGACCTTTCGGTCAACGAGACACTGGCGCGTACGGTGATGACCTCGCTGACGCTGCTGGTGGCGCTTATCCCGTTGCTGTTCTTCGGCCCGGCGAGCCTTTTCGGCCTCGTTGCGGCGATTACGCTGGGTATTTTCGTCGGCACCTATTCATCGGTCTACATGGCTGCGCCGATCCTGATCTGGCTCGGCGTGACCAGCGACAGCTTCGTGCCGACCGAGACCGTGGCTGACCGGCAGGAACGCAAGGCGCGCGGCGAAGTCTAGGCGATGAGCTGCTCGTAATAGGCGGCCAGCGCTGCGGCGTTGGCCTCCCAGCTAAAGCGGGCGGCGCTCTGGCATACCACTTCCGGCGGCGTTGCCTCGGCGAACAGGCTTTGCAGCGCCGCGGCAATGGCGTCGGCATTGCGCGCGACGATCCTGCCTGCCGGAGTCACATCGTCGGTCAGGATCTCGCGGGCGCCGCCGACATCGGTGATCACCAGCGGGGTTCCGCAAGCGAGCGATTCGACCCATGCATTCGCGAGGCCCTCGCTTTCCGACGGAAGCGCCGAAGCGTCTGCCGCCGATAGGACGCGAGGCAGGTTGCCGTGTCCTATCGAGCCGAGGAAATGCACGCGGTCCTCAAGGCCCAGCTCCTTCGCCAGTTCGGCCAGCGCTGCCCGATCCGGGCCCGCGCCAACAAGCGCAAGGTGGGTGTTCGGCAGTTGCGCCAGCGCGCTGACTACGAAGTGTTGGCCCTTGCGCGGAATCAGGGCGCCGATGGAGGCGATCAGCCGGGCGTCCTGCG
Source organism: Erythrobacter sp. UBA1916 (assembly GCA_002337385.1). GTDB lineage: Bacteria > Pseudomonadota > Alphaproteobacteria > Sphingomonadales > Sphingomonadaceae > Alteraurantiacibacter. The sequence continues at coordinate 86,976 of DDFY01000025.1, read as the reverse complement.
CCAGCGTAATCCCGAAGTGGCTTGAGAGAAAAGCGCGGCTCTCCGTCCGGTCGAGCGGTCGGAACAGGCTGCGGTCGAGCCCGGTGTAGTGAACCGTGATCTTGTCGCGCGGCAGGCCGATCTCGGCCATGTCGTCGGCCAGTGCCTCGCAGACGGCCAGAAGCCCTGTCGCCTGCTCCGCGGCAGTGCGCATCTTGCGGTTGGCATAGGCCTTCATCCCCCAGTGCGAGATGTCCGCACCGCGCGCCTTGATGCTGAGAGGCAGGCCCAGATCCTCGGCGATCCGGGCGGCGGCAGGGCCGTCGGGATAGAAGAACTGCGCATCGACCAGATCGAACGGCGCCTCGGCGTGGAGCCGCCGGGCCAGCGGCAAGGCAGCCCTTACGATCATCGCCGGGTTGAACGGTCCGCCGACCGAGGGAATCAGCGTGAAACGCGGGCGGAAAACCATGACCCCGACTTCGTTACCCGACTTCGCAGCCTGTGCCAGCGCGCGATAACGCCCCATTGGCACCGGCGGGACCCCGATCGGGTTGATGACGGTCACGTCCCAGTCGCCGCGTGCGGCAAGGGCTTCCATCTGCCGCGCCACGAAGGTGCCGAAGCGCGGCACATGCGCGTTGGGATAGAGTGTCGCCAGCGAGAGGACGCGTTTCATCGTCCGGGCCCCGCTACAGCTTCCGGACCAGCATTTCGGCCACGGCCAGCCACGGCGGGCCATCGATCACGATCTGCCGCTGTCCGCTGCCCGGCGGCAGAAGGCCGACGAGGCTGCCCCTGCGGTCAATCAGCCGTCCAAAAGCGAATCGGCCCCCGGATCGTGGCGCGAGCACGTCGCGGTTGACGAGCGCGGGGACATCGGCGGGATCGACCTTGCGCAGCCATAGCTGGTCACCGCTGCGATATTCGCCCTGGCTGTATTCGACGACGAGGCAGATCAGCGCTCCGCCATCGACCAGTTCGGTGGGCAGAATAGCGTCGCGCGGGGCAGTAAGGCTTTCCGCGCCCGAATCGGTCAGCCGGGCGACCACTTGCGGCGCGGCCTGCTCCTCGCCTTTGACCAGCGTTTCAGGGTCAACGCCAAGCGCTGCGGCGATACGATTCATCCAGGTCAGCGAGAGATTGCGCGTGCCCGTTTCAAGCCGACCGATGGTTTGCGCCGTGGTTGGCGGATCGCAGGCGTCGGCCACTTCGGCCAGCGTCAGGCCCTTCTGCTTGCGGATGGCACGGATGCGATTGATCACCGCGGAAGGCTCCAACATAACCAAATGGGTTTTTGTTCTTTCCTACATTGCACCAGCGCTGGCAAGTCGCGGCCACTGCAATGATGGGGAGAACGCCTATGCCGATGCCGCGCGAACTGGTCGAACGTGAGCTGTCCGAGGAGGGACCAAGCCGCCGCCGCAAAGGGGGCGGCATTTCGCGCAGGCGGCGCAGTGTCACCGTGAATCTGGCCGAAAGCCCGCTTGCCTGGCTTCACGCTCACGGCCATCTTGATGACCGGCTGTTCGCCGCCGGGGAGGCGCTGCGGTCCGACTATGAGCGGGCACAACTCGCGCCGTCGATCACGATGCGATGGGATCCGGTGAGGGTAAAATCGACTGGCGAGCGTGGGCTGGAACAGTCCGAAAAGCAGATATCCGCACGTCGCCGCTTCGACGGAGCGATGAAGGCCGCGGGGCGCGGGCTGGAGGACGTGCTGTGGCGGGTGGTTTGCGCGGGCGAAACCTTGCCGGTGGCGGAAAAGGCGCTGGCCTGGCCGGCGCGTTCGGGCAAACTCGTGCTAAGGCTGGCGCTTGATCGGGTGGCGGACTTCTACCGCCTGCACTGAACCTCAGCGGCCGGTGAGCGCCCAGTACCAGCGCTGAATCAGCCCGACGAACTGCTGCCAGAGCGACGCTTTCGGTTTCGCCATGCTCACATCTTCGCGCATCAGGCGCGCGCGCAGGCTGTTCTGCTCGCTGGGCATCGGAGCGAGCGGCTTTGGCGCAGGGCGGGGCGGGGCATATGCAACCTCGTCCTCTTCGAACAGGGTGACCGAGGCGACTGCATCGTCGAGTTCTGGCTCGGTTGCCATTTCGGGAATGGCAAAGGGATCGGGCTGGAGGTCGGCGCTGGGCGGCGCGATTGGCTGTTCGGGGCGCGCGGGCTGCACAGGCGCCATCGGCATCGCATCGCGGTGCGAGAAGGCGGAGGTGATCTCGTCGTAGTTGCGAACCGGACGCCGAGGGGGCGCGGGGACTTCGCTCGCCGGCATGGGCGGCGGTGCGGGATGCTCAACCCGCTTGGGCGTGTGGGCTGCGGGATCGTACAGAGGTTCGCTCTCGGGCAACGATTTGTGCTCGGGCAAGGGCTCGCTCGCCGCCTGTACTGGCGCATCGGGCAGGGTGCCAAAAATGCTGGCGTGCGGTGCCTTGGGCTGGCTCGGACGGGTCAGCGACAGCACCTTTTCGGGTGCGGGCGCTTCGGCTTCCTCGAATTCCTCTTCGTCATCGTCGTTGAGCGGGAATGGCGGCGGCGCGGCGAGGTCCGCCTCATCGTCTTCCGACATGGGGGCAAGGCCGAACAGGCTCACGCTCGGGCGCGGACGCTGTTCGGGCTCATAGTCGCCCAGTTGCTCGGCAGCACCCTGCTGGAAGGCTTGGTGCGCCTGCGCCAGTTCTTCGGGATCGACAACGAGCACGGGCTTCTTCTTGAGCTTGCGCCCGCCCATGCTCGAGAGACTGCCAAAGGCGGCCTCGGAACACAGTGCCGCAGAAGAAGAGTTTGAGCCCATTGCCTCGTTAAACCGCAAGTTGGTGGAGGCAGGGTGTCGATAGTTGGTTAATAGCAGGTAAGCATAAACTTCTTGCTGGGCGAACCTCTATTGCTCGACCTGTTCCGCCAGTTCGAGCCAGCGCATCTCGGCCTCGTCCATCTCGTCGCGTGCAAGGGCCAGCGACTTCGAGATGCGTTCGAACTTTTCAGGATCGCGCGAATAAAGCTCGGGATCGCCCAGCGCCGCCTCACCGTTGGCGATCAATCGTTCAAGCTCCTCAATCCGCTTGGGCAGCAATTCGTAATCGCGCTGATCCTTGTAGCTCAGCTTTCCCGATGGCGGGGCAAGGGGCGGAGGTGGTGGCGGCGGTGCGGCGGTGTCGGTCGTCTTTTTCGCCGGAGCCTTCGCGCGTTCCTTGCGCTGGGCCTGCCAGTCTTCATAGCCGCCCGCCACGATGTCGACTGTGCCGCTGCCATCGAGGCCGAGCGTTACGGTCACCGTGCGGTCGAGGAAGTCGCGGTCGTGGCTGACGATCAGCACGGTGCCATCGTAATCGGCGATGACTTCCTGCAGCAGGTCGAGCGTTTCAAGGTCGAGGTCGTTGGTCGGCTCGTCGAGCACCAGCAGGTTCGAGGTGCGGGAAAATTCGCGCGCCAGCAGGATGCGTGAGCGTTCGCCGCCTGAAAAGGTGCCGATCTTGGCATCGACCACCGACGGGTCGAACAGGAACTCCTTGAGGTAGCCCTGCACGTGCTTGCGCACTCCGCGCACGTCGATCCAGTCGCCGCCTTCGGCCAGCACGTCGCGCACGCTTTTCTGCGGATCGAGCAGCTTGCGTTGCTGATCGATCATCACCCCGGAAAGTGTCCGGGCGTGGGTGACCGAGCCGGTGTCGGGTTCCAGCTCGCCGGTCAGCATCCTGAGCAGCGTGGTCTTGCCCGCGCCATTGGCGCCGACCACGCCGATCCGGTCACCGCGCTGAATACGCAGCGAGAACGGCTTGATGACTGTGCGGTCGCCGTAGGTTTTCGAGATATCCTCGGCCACGATCACCGACTTCGACTTGAAGTCGGAATCGCTGCCGAGCTTGAGCTTGGCGGTGCCGGCGGGCTGAATCATGGCAGCACGTGCGGCGCGCATCTCCCACAGCTTTTCCAGCCGCCCCATGTTGCGCTTGCGCCGCGCGGTAACGCCGCGTTCGAGCCAGTGCGCCTCGATCTTCAGCTTGGCGTCGAGGCGGTGGGCGTTGCGGGCTTCTTCGGCATAGACCTGCTCTTCCCAGGCCTCGTAACCGCCGAAGCCGACATCCTTGCGGCGCATATTGCCCCGGTCCAGCCACAAGGTTGCGTTGGTGAGCCGCTTCAGGAACGTACGGTCGTGGCTGATCACGACAAAGGCGCCGCGAAAACGCGCGAGCCAGGCTTCGAGCCAGTCGATCGCGGCAAGGTCGAGGTGGTTGGTCGGCTCGTCGAGCAGCAGCAGGTCGGGGTCCATCGCCAAGGCCCGGGCGATGGCGGCGCGGCGCTTCTCGCCGCCGCTGGCGGTGGCCGCTTCGCGGCTCATGTCGATGCCAAGTTGGCCCGCAATCGATTCAATCTCGTGTTCGGCGGGCGCATCTGCGCCGCTGAGCGCGAAATCCATCAGGGTGTCGAAAGACGCGAAGTCCGGGTCCTGTTCCAGCCACACGATGTTGGTGCCGGGCTTGATCTTGCGCAGGCCGCGATCGGCCTCGATCTGGCCGGTGATCAGCTTGAGCAGCGTTGTCTTGCCAGCACCATTGCGCCCGATCAGCGCGAGCCGGTCGCGCGGGCCGATATGGATGTCGAGGCCGTCGCCTTTTGCGGGGTCGCCGAACAGCCAGCCCCCGCCTTGTTGGAGGCCGAGGCCTTCCCAGGAAAGAATAGGGGGTTCTGCCATGATCGGCGCGACCTAGTGAGACGGCGGGGACCTGACAAGCATGCTGCGCGTTCAGGAAGCGGAAATCGGCTGTCGCGGAAATAGCCGTTCATTCATTTTTGGAGTTATTACATGTCCCGTCTTTCCTTCGCCGCTCTTGCCGCATCCGCCACGCTGGTCGCGATGGTGCCGCTCGGCGCGGCGCCTGTTGCGGCTGCTGACGTAACCATCGAAACGACTGGCCCGGTGGTCGAATTGCAGGTGAGCCAGCAGGTGCTGTCCGATCCTGACAAGGCTACGATCAACGCCGGTGTCACCACTCGCGGCGCGACGGCTGTTGCCGCAATGCAGGCCAATGCGACACAGATGGACCGCGTGCTGGCGCAGGTTACCAGCCTTGGCGTGCCCGAAAACCGGGTCCAGACCAGCGGCATCACGCTCAACCCGCAGTACGACTATCGCAACAATCAGCCGCCGCAGTTCACCGGCTATGAGGCGACCAACACGGTCACGCTCGAACTGCGCGATCTCGACCGGATCGGCCCGGTGCTCGATGCGCTGGTGGCCGCGGGCGCGACCAACCTCAACGGACCGACCTGGGCCATCGTCGACGATTCCAGCGCCAAGCAGCAGGCCCGCGAGGCTGCCTTCGCCAAGGCGCGCCAGCAGGCCGAGGACTATGCCCGCATGGCCGGCTTCGGTTCGGCGCGGTTGTTGTCGGTGGAAGAATCGCTCAACTATGCGACCCCGATGTTCAACCGTGTTGCCAATGAGGCGCTCAGCTCGGCGCCGGCTCCTGCGACCCCCACACGTCCCGGCCAAGTGGCGACACAGATCACGCTGACCGTGAAGTACGCGCTTGAGCAATAGTGGTGGAGGCAATGCTTGCGGTAGGCGAAGCGGGGTATTCACACCTTGTTCAATGCCACGGACTTAGGCAGAACAGGTGATGATGACCGCTTTCGCCTCCCGCATTACTGGTTTGGCCGCCGCTTCGGTGCTTGCGCTGACGGTGCCTGCCGCTGCGCAACCGACGCCCTCGCGTTTGCAGGCTGACGACCAGGCGAGCGCGCGGGCGGAGATGCAGGCGGGGCGCAATCTGCCAATCCGCTCCATCGAGCAGCGCATCGTGCCGCGTTACGAACGGCAAGGCTTCGAATACCTTACCTTCGAGTACGATGGCGTTGCCTCGATCTATCGGCTGAAATTTATCAAGGACGGGCGTTTGCTGTTCGTCGATGCCGACCCGCGCACCGGCCGCGTGCTGCGCGAACAGCGCTGAACGGCGTTAGGGAAACTTGGGCTTGGTTGACGCGTTCATGACATTCGCCCAAGCACGGGCCCAGATGTTTGCGAAGGGGTATCAATGCGCATCCTGATCGTGGAAGACGAGCCGACACTCGGCCAGCAGTTGAAAAACACGCTGGAGCAGAACGGCTATGCGGTCGACTTGTCGACCGATGGTGAAGATGGCCATTTTCTCGGCTCGACCGAGGAATACGATGCCGTGGTGCTCGACCTTGGCCTGCCCGAGATTGACGGGCTGACCGTGCTCGGCATGTGGCGCAAGGAGGGGCGCAAGTTCCCCGTTCTGGTGCTCACCGCACGCGATTCGTGGTCGGACAAGGTGGCAGGTCTCGACGCCGGGGCGGATGACTATCTCGCCAAGCCGTTCCAGACCGAGGAGCTGATCGCCCGCCTGCGCGCGCTGATCCGCCGTGCTTCGGGCAATGCCTCGAGCGAACTCACCGCTGGCGATGTGCGGCTCGATACCCGTTCGGGCCGCGTCACCCGCGATGGCGAACCGGTCAAGCTGACCGCACAGGAATACAAGCTGCTGAGCTACCTCATGCACCACAAGGGCAAGGTGGTCAGCCGCACCGAACTGATCGAACATATTTACGATCAGGATTTCGACCGCGATTCGAACACCATCGAGGTGTTCGTAACCCGCATCCGCAAGAAGCTCGGCGCAGAGGTAATCACAACGATCCGTGGCCTCGGTTACAGTCTCGACGACCCCTCCGAAGGCGCGCGCGAATAGCGCCGATGAGGAGGGTGTGGCCCCCGTTGACGTGAGCGCCGAGGCGCCCGCGGGGGGCGCCGCGTCCGGGATGGAAACGCGCAACACCGGCTCGATCGCGCGGCGCATGATGCTGATCGCGGCGGGCTGGATCGTGGTCCTGCTGGCGATTGGCGGCTTTGCGCTCGATCGGGCGCTTACCCAGTTGCTGTCGCAGCAGTTCGACGAGCAGCTCGAAATGCCGCTGACCGCGATGATCTCTTCCGCCGAGATCGATCCCTATGGCGACGTGTGGTTTAACCGCCCGCTCGCCGATCAGCGCTTTCTGGAGCCGAATTCGGGCTTCTATTACCAGATCAATGGCAATGGCCGGGTGAACTACTTCTCGCGCTCGCTGTGGGACCGCACGCTGGCCATCGACGAGAATATCGATGCCGAAGAGCCGGTGTTCTACGATTCGGACCAGTTTCCTGACGAAAGCCTGCGACTGGTGCAGCGCACGGTGCAGATCCCCGGTTCGGACACGCAGTGGCAATTCGTCGTTGCCGGGTCGCGTGAGGAACTGGACGACCAGCTCAACTCTATCCGCGCGCTGCTCGGCTGGTCATTTGCCGTGTTGGGCGTGGGCCTGTTCCTGATGGCGATGGCGCAGACGTGGTATGGCCTCTCGCCGCTGCGCCGCATCCGGCGGGCGATTGCCTCGATCAGGCAGGCTGGATCCAATCGCGTTACCGAGCCATTGCCGCTCGAAGTGCAGCCGATGGTGCAGGAGCTGAACGCGCTGCTCGATCACTCGCAGAAGCAGGCCGAGGAGGCCCGCACCCATGCCGGCAACCTCGCCCATGCGCTGAAGACCCCGCTGACGGTGCTGAACAATGCCGCGCGCGAGCACGATCCGAAGCTCGATTCCATCGTGCTGCGCGAGGCGGCGAGCATGCAGCGGCAGGTCGATCACCATCTCGCCCGTGCCCGCGCCGTGGGGCGGCGCGCCATCGGCCATTCGCGCAGTCTGGTGATGGAAAGCGCCAGTGCGGTGGAACGGGCGGTGCGCACGCTTTATCCTGACGTCCGGCTCGATCTGGCGGGCAACGCGGCCGCTGCGGTAACGCTCGAACGGCAGGATCTGGAAGAATTGCTCGGCAACTTGGTCGAAAACGCGGCCAAATATGGCGGCGGTTCAGTGTTCGTCACGGTCGACCCGCGCCCCGGCGATCCGCTTTGCGCGATCTGGATCGAAGATGACGGCCGCGGCATCCCCGAGGCAGAAAGGGTGGCGATATTCGAGCGCGGTGCGAGGCTCGATACCGAGAAGCCCGGCACCGGGTTGGGGCTGGCCATCGTGCGCGACGTGGCCGCGATTTATAACGGTGAGGTGAGCCTCGGCGAGAGCGAGGACCTGGGCGGCTTGCTGGTTGAACTGAGGCTTCCGCGCGCCTGATTTCTAGCTGCGCCGCCGCCACCACGAAGCCAGCAGACTGCCGATGCACACGTGCCAAACTGCCGAGAGCGCGGCAGGCACCGGCGCCAGCGCCGCTTGCATGGGAGAGGCGAACTGCGCGGCAAAGGAGGGCGCCTTGGCAAGGCCTGATCCAAGCCCCGAATTCTGCATGCCGACCTCGATGCACACCGTCCGCGCCTCGCGGCTGGCAAGGCCCATGAAGCGCGCAACGCCATAGCCGAAGCCGAACCCGAAAAGGTGGAGGAGGAAGGTCGCGAGCAGCAGCGTTCCGGCATGGGCGCGGATCAGCTCTTTCGCGCCGCCCACGATCCCGCCGACGATAAGGATCACCAGCACGATAGCGACGAGCGGGAGCACCTCGCCCACTGCGCGCGCGGCGCGGGGCAGCAGCTCCGACAGCACCGTTCCCAAGACCAGCGGCACCAGCACGATCGAGACCATGTCGGCAAACAGGCCCCAGCGGTCCACATCGACATAGGTGCCAGCCAGTGCCCCGGTGAGCAGCGGCGTGAGCGCAATGGCGACGAGGGTCGAGGCCATCGTCATCGCCACCGATAGCGCGACATTGCCCTTGGCCAGATAGGTGACGATGTTCGAGGCCGTGCCGCCGGGGCAGCAGGCGACGAGGATCAGTCCGACCGCGAGGCCTTGCTCAAGTGCCATTCCCCGCGCGATGGCAAAGCCTGCCAGTGGCATGATCGCGAACTGGCCGACCAGGCCGACAAGGAAGGCTTTGGGCATTGTCAGCAGCGCGCGGAAGTCCGCAAAGCGCAGCGTCAGCCCCATGGCCAGCATGATGAGCCCGAGGAAAACCGAAAGCAGCGTCTGGCCGAGAATTCTATGTGAGCCGTCCGTCACCCAGGTGAAGGCACCGGGCAGGAACCACGCCAGCGTGACACCTGCCAGCATGAGCGGCGCGAAATTGTTGGTCAGCGTGCGCAGCATCGGCGGCTGGCGCGCCTATTCGCCTCGAGCGATGCGATGATGGCGGATAACCTCGTCGATCACGAAACGGATGAACTTTTCCGAGAATTCGGGATCAAGGTCAGCCTCTTCAGCGAGCTTGCGCAGCCGCTCGATCTGGCGGGATTCGCGGTTCGGATCGGCGGGAGGTAGCTGCGTCTTCGCCTTGTACTCGCCCACGGCCTGCGTGATGCGGAAACGTTCGGCCAGCATGTGGATCAGGGCGGCATCGATGTTGTCGATGCTCTTGCGATAGCCCTCCAGGGCCGGGTCGGCAGACTTAGCGGAAATGGCCATCTCTTGCTTCTCGTACTGTGGCTGTTCGACGGTCTCGGTCATCGCGAGCCCTCTTGGGCGAGAAATGCCCGCTTGCCAAGCGTGTGTGGGTTCTCCATCTGGGGCCCATGAGCGACAATGTGGTCCCGATCAAGCGCGCCATCGGCGCCGGCGAACCGAGCCTGAGCCCGATTCTATCCCTCACCGCCACGGCGATGAATTCGGTCAACCAGATCATCCTGCAACGGATGCAGAGCGAGATTCCTCTCATCCCTGCACTTGCCGGACACCTGATTGCCGGCGGTGGCAAGCGCATGCGTCCGATGCTGACGCTCGCGGGCGCGGAGCTGGTTGGCTATGAAGGCACGCGCCATCACAAGCTGGCGGCCGCGGTCGAGTTCATCCACACCGCCACCCTGCTGCACGACGACGTGGTCGACGGCAGCGAGACGCGCCGGGGCAAGGAAGCGGCGAATATCGTGTTCGGCAACCCGGCCACGGTGCTGGTGGGCGATTTCCTGTTTTCCCGCGCGTTCGAACTGATGGTCGAGGATGGCAGCCTCAAGGTGCTGAAAATCCTTTCGGGGGCCAGCGCCACCATCGCCCAGGGCGAGGTCGACCAGCTTACTGCCCAGCGCAAGATCGAAACCAGCGAAGACCGCTATCTCGGCATCATCGGCGCGAAGACGGCGGCGCTGTTTGCCGCCGCCAGCCGGATCGCTGCGGTGGTCGCGGAAAAGGACGAAGCGGTCGAGCGTGCGCTCGATGATTATGGCCGCAACCTTGGTGTCGCGTTTCAGCTGATCGACGATGCGATCGACTACGATTCGGACGCGGCCGAGATGGGCAAGGACCGGGGCGATGATTTCCGCGAGGGCAAGATGACCCTGCCGGTGATTCTCGCTTATGCCCGCGGCGATGCTGAGGAACGCCAGTTCTGGGAAGAGGCCATTGCGGGTTTCCGCGATACCGATGAAGATCTGGCCCATGCGGTGGAATTGATCCGTCGTCACGACTGCATTTCCGCGACCCGCGAACGTGCGCGCCATTTCGCGCAGAAGGCCTGCGATGCCTTGGCGATGTTCCCTGACAGCAACGCGCGCCGCGCCATGGTCGAGGCGGCACAGTTCGCGGTTTCGCGCGGGTACTGATTGCCTGTGCCGATGGCGCAGGAACTGCCTATCCATGCGGTCCTGCCGGAACTGCTCGGCGCTTTGCGCGAGCAGGCGAGCGCGGTCCTGATCGCGCCGCCGGGGGCGGGCAAGACCACTGCTGTCGCACCGGCGCTGCTCGACGAGCCTTGGTGCACGGGCCAGATCATCCTCACCTCGCCGCGCCGTGTTGCTGCGCGCGCTGCTGCCGAGCGCATTGCGCAGATGCTTGGCGAAGAGGTGGGGCAGCGGGTCGGCTATCTGACCCGGCTCGATTCCAAACAATCTAAAGCGACCCGCATTCTGGTTGTTACCGAGGCGATCCTCGTGAATCGCCTGCTGGAGGATCAGGAGCTTGCGGGCGTCTCCTGTCTGCTGTTCGACGAAGCGCACGAGCGCCATCTTGATAGCGACCTTGGCCTCGCCCTCGCGCTGGAGACACAGGGCGTGCTGCGCGAGGATCTGCGTATTTGCGTCATGTCAGCCACCATCGACGGCACGCGGTTTGCGAAGCTTCTGGGCGAGGGTGCGCCGGTCATCGAGAGCGCAGGCAAGGCCTATCCGCTGGCGATTCGCTGGCTGGGGGCGTCTCCGGAAAAGCGGCTGGACGAGGTGATGGCCTCTGCGGTGCTTGCGGCCTGGCGCGAGGAGCAGGGCGATATTCTCGCCTTCCTTCCCGGCGTGGGCGAGATCGAACGGGTGCGCGAGCGGCTTTGCGAAAAACTGCCGAACACACCGGTCCTCCCGCTCCACGGACAGGTCGAGCCTGCCGCCCAGCGCGCGGCGATCCGAGGCGATCCCGAGGGACGACGGCGCATCGTGCTCGCCACCAGCATTGCAGAGACGTCGCTGACGCTTGATGGCGTTTCGGTGGTTGTCGACAGCGGACTTTCCCGGCGGGCCGAGTTCGACCGCGCGGCAGGAACCACCCACCTTGTCACCGCTCGCGCCAGTCAGGCCGGTGCCGCCCAGCGCGCGGGCCGTGCGGCGCGGCAGGGGCCGGGTGTTGCCTATCGCCTGTGGGAAGAGGCTGGCCACGCCGGTCGGCCCGAGTTCGATCCGCCCGAGATGCTCACCGCCGACCTTGCGCCGCTGGTGCTAAGCCTTGCGCAATGGGGCGTCGCCGATCCGATGAGTCTCGCTTGGCTCGATCCGCCGCCCGAGGCTTCGCTTGGTTCGGCGCGCGAACGGCTGGGCAAGCTTGGCGCGCTCGATACGGCAGGAGCGATTACGGCACGGGGCAGGGCGATTGCGGCCTTGCCGATGGAGCCGTGGCAAGCGGCCATGGTGCTGGCCGGGGCCGATAGCGGCGCGGCGCTGCTGGGCGCGAAGCTGGCGGTGCTGTTGCAGGAGCGCGGGCTGGGCGGGCGCAGCGAAGACCTCGAAGCGCGGCTGATGCGCTGGGATGGCGAGCGCTCGGGTCGGGCGGAGGCGGCGCGCAAGCTGGCGCAGCGCTGGGCGAAACTGGCGCAGCGGCAAGAAGACAAAGGCAGTCCTTCGACAAGCTCAGGACGAGCGGGCGAGGGCGTTGTGAGCCCCGCCATCCTGATCGCCCGCGCCTTGCCCGAGAACATAGCCCGCCGCCGCGATTCGTCGGGCGAGTCGTGGCTCTCGGCGGGTGGTCGCGGCTATCGGCTTGACCCGGCCAGCTCGCTGGCCCGCGCCGAGTGGCTGGCGATTGGCGATGCGCAGGGGCAGGCGAAGTCCGCCCGCATCACCGCCGCCGCCCCGCTCACGCTGGACGAGATCGAACAGCACCTCGGCAACTTGATCGAGAAACGCTCGGTCGCGCGCTGGAATGCGGACGAGGGCAGGGTGGAGGCGCGGCGGGAACGGCGACTGGGCGCGATCACGCTTGCCACTGGACCTGACCCCGAGCCCGATCCGGCGCTGATCACCGCGCTGCTCGTGGAAAAGGCTGTGGATAACCTTGTGGACTTGCTGCCGAAAAGTCTGCTCGCCCGCGGGCGCTTTGCTGGCATCGCGCCGCTCGCTCCCGAACAGCTCGCCACGCGCGCCGACGAGTGGCTTGCACCGCTGCTCGAAGGCAAGCGCAAGCTCGACCTGCCAAGGGGCCGCTATGCCGAAGCGGCGCTTAACCTGCTTTCGTGGGACGAACGCCAAACGCTCGATAAGCTCGCACCGCGCGAGTTCGTCAGCCCGGCGGGCACACACCACGCCATCGATTACGACAGCGACCATGCCCCCGCCTGCGAAGTGCGCGTGCAGGCGCTGTTCGGGCTCGATAAGCATCCGATGATCGGCACCACGCCCTTGTTGCTGCACCTCACCAGTCCGGCAGGGAGGCCGCTTCAGGCCACGCGCGATCTGCCCGGTTTTTGGCGCGGATCGTGGGCCGATGTCGCCAAGGATATGAAGGGTCGCTACCCCAAACACCGCTGGCCCGACGAGCCATGGAACGAAAAGCCGAGCCTACGCACCAAAAACGCCTTCCAGAAATCCGGCGATTGAATTAGAGGCACAGCCATGCAAGCCCGTATCTATCAGCGTCCGCAGAACGCCATGCAGTCCGGCAAGGCCCGCACCGACCAGTGGGTGCTCGATTTCGTGCCCGCCGAAGCCAAGAAGCCCGATCCGTTGATGGGCTGGGCCGGGAGCGGCGACACCCAGCAACAGGTGCAGCTGTCGTTCGAAAGCTGCGAAGCAGCGCAGGCCTATGCCGACAAGTACGGCATCGATGTGCTGGTGCACAAAACGCCGTCGCACACGCTGAAGATTCAGGCCTACGCCGACAACTTCAAGTAAGAGCCTATCACACGTGACAATATGGAAATTCGGTATTCTCGCCGCGCTTCTGGCGGCGGGGGGATGCGCTGCGCCTGCGAGCGACCTGCAGAGCCAATCGACTGACGCGAGCGCGCCCTCTACTTCTGCCATCGCGGCGGCAACCGCCCGGATTATCGACATCGAAAAGCGCAGCGGCGGTCGGCTTGGCATTGCGCTGGTCGATCCCGAGGGGCGCGTGCTGCTCTCGCATCGCGGCGAGGAGCGCTTTGCCATGTGCTCGACCTTCAAGACCCTGCTCGCTGCCAGAGTTCTTACCGGCGTAAACGGATTGCAGCTTGATAACCGGCTGACGATCGATCCGGCGGCGGTGGAAGGCTACGCCCCGTTTACGCGCTCGCGGCTGGGCGAAGGCTGGATGACGGTCGGCCAAGCGGCCGAGCATATCGTGACCGTCAGCGATAATGTCGCGGCCAATCTTCTGCTCGATCAAGTGGGCGGGCCGCGCGGACTCACGCAGTGGATTCGCACTCTGGGCGACGATGTGACCCGGCTTGACCGGCGCGAACCCGAACTCAACGAAAACGCTGCTGGTGATCCGCGTGATACCAGCGCCCCAAAGGCCTTTGGCGAGACCTATCGCAAAGTGCTGAACGACGACACGATCCTCGGTGCGCCGAAGCGCGAACAACTTGCCCAGTGGCTGGGCGACAGCGTGACCGGGCTCAACCGTTTGCGTGCGGGCCTGCCCGATGGTTGGCAGGTCGGCGACAAGACCGGCTTTTGCGCAGAACCCGGTGCGGTAGAGGTCAACGATATTGCAGTGTTCGATCCCGATGGCAGCGGCTGGTACACGCTGGTGTTCATGCTTGATCGCCCGCGTGAGACGGGCGCCTTTGTCGATGAACTTGGCGCCGAGGTCGGCGCGATCGCGGCGGAGCTTGTGCGCCTGCAATCGTGATCTTGTGCTTGAACTGTCGCGGTTAGGTTGCCATAGGGCGCGCCGGGAGTCGGGTGGACGTTTGCGTTCGCTTACCGGGTCAGGTCCGGAAGGAAGCAGCCCAAGTGTCTTGCGACGGGTCGCTCGGCTCCTTTTACCCCATCAGTCCGGCATTCATGCGGTCCCGCGCTTCGGCGCGGCTGCCTGAGGCCGCGCGCCGCCCGGTGAAGCGGGCAAGGCCGAACGGCTCCATATTCACGCCGATAGTTTCGTGCGCCCCTGCGGGCACGCAGTAGGTCTCGTGGAAAATGCCGACCGTGCCATCGTTGCCGATCGCCTTGTTAAAGGCAGTCCAGGCGGGCCAGTGGTTCTGCGAGCGGTCGCGGGCATAGGCTTCCAGGCTGTCGAAATCGCGCCAGTACTGCACCAGCAGAACGGTGCGCAGGCCTTTGAGCATGGGCTCTGCGCCGAGAAAGCCGCTCTCGGGATTTTGCGAAAGTTCGGCGACCATCGGCCCCATGGCCCGTGCCACCGGGAGCCATTTGCCGATCTTGTGGAAAGCGTTGATCCGCATTCCGATGATGAACACCACCAGCGCACCATCGTGGCTATCGGTAAAACGGCCCGGTTCGATCATCGCTATGCCCCCAAATTGTCATAATAGTTGCAATATAAAACCTAATATCGTGCCCGCAGAGAAGTTGCAATCGTTCGACAGCGCGCGCGCTCCGGCCTAGATTGCGCGGATGAGCGATTCACCGGACAATTCTGGCCTGCCACCCTGGAATGCGGGCGAAGAGGACGAGGCAAAGCCGAGCGCTGCCGAGCTTGAGGCTGCCGGTCAGAACGCCATGTTTGGCGATCCTGCGCCTGCTGCCGATTCTTCGAATGTGGCCGAAGAGGCTGCCCCCGCGCCTGTTGCGCCTGCCGCTGTGGTGCCACCCGCCGCGAATCAGCCTTACCGCGTGCTGGCGCGCAAATATCGCCCGCAGACCTTTTCCGAGCTGATCGGCCAGGAGCCGATGGTGCGCACGCTGTCGAACGCCATCGCGCGTGACCGGCTGGCCCATGCCTTCCTGATGACCGGCGTGCGCGGGGTCGGCAAGACCAGCACTGCGCGCCTGATTGCCAAGGCGCTCAACTGCGTCGGCCCCGATGGCGAGGGCGGCCCGACGATCAACCCTTGCGGGGTGTGTGAGCCATGCAAGGCCATCGCCGAGGGCCGCCATATCGACGTGATCGAGATGGATGCGGCCAGCCATACCGGCGTCGACGACGTGCGCGAAATTATCGAGGCGGTGCGCTATTCCGCCGTCTCGGCGCGCTACAAGATCTACATCATCGACGAAGTGCACATGCTCTCGCGCAACGCCTTCAATGCGCTGCTCAAGACGCTGGAAGAGCCGCCGGCGCATGTGAAATTCCTGTTCGCGACCACCGAGGTCGACAAGCTGCCGGTGACGGTGCTGAGCCGCACGCAGCGCTTCGACCTGCGCCGCATTCCTGCCGAGCTGCTGGCTGAACACTTCACCCACATCTGCGAGCTGGAAGGCGTGACGGCCGAGGACGAGGCCATCGCACTGGTCGCCGCTGCAGCCGAGGGTTCGGTGCGCGACGGGCTGTCGATCCTCGATCAGGCCATTGCCCATGCCGACATGGACTCGGGCGACGGCGAAACGAAGGTCACGGCGGCCAAGGTCCAGTCGATGCTGGGCCTTGCCGATCGCGGTGCGCGCCGGCGGTTGTTCGAACATCTGCTGAAGGGCGAGCCGCCCGAGATGCTGGCGGCGGTCGATGCGCAATATGCGCTGGGGGTCGAGCCGCTGGCGCTGATCCGTTCCTTGATGGAATTTACGCACAAGATCGCGCTGGCACAGGTCGCTGGCGGCGAAAGCGATGCGCCGATCGCCGACGAACGCGAAGCGGTGAGCGACTGGGCCGGGCGTTTGTCACCCGGACAGGTGCACCGGCTGTGGCAACTGCTGCTCAAGGGGCACGAGGAAGTGGCCCGCGCGCCCGATCCGCTGGTGGCGGCGCAGATGGCGCTGCTGCGCGTGCTTCATGCCGCCGACATGCCCGATCCGGGCAAGCTCGCGCGCCAGTTGCAGGATATGGCGGCAAGCGGGGCTGCGCCTAGCGGAGCGGGGGCTTCCGCTGCCGCACCTGCCTCTGCTCCGGTTGCTTCGGGGCATGGCGGCGGGGTCGAGTGGGCCGAGCTGGTCGACCGGGTCGATCACAGCGGCGCGCTGATTGCGGCCAGCACCATGCGCGACTGGGTGCGGGTGATCAGCCTCACCCCGGGTGAACTGATCTATCAGCTGGCCGACGGCATCAGCGACGATCCCTCGCGCGAGATTCGCGAGGCGCTGATGAAGGTTACCGGCTCCGGCTGGCGGGTTGAACTGGGCGAGGGCACGGCTGCCCTGTCGCTGACCGAGCAGGCTGAGGCGGAAAAGGCGGCGGAACAGGCGCGGGTTCGCGCCCATCCGCTGGTTCAGGCAACTCTTGCGGCCTTTCCCGAGGCCGAATTCGCTGAAGAAACAGAAGCGCCGCGCGGCCACCAGAAGTGGAGCCAGCGCGGCTAAAACGAGGACCAAAGAATGCAGAGCATGGAAGAAATGATGAAGGCCGCTCAGGAAGCGGCCCAGAAGATTCAGGAACAGATGAGCGACGCGCAGGTGAAGCTCGACAATATCGAGGTCGAGGGCACTTCAGGCGGCGGGCTGGTGAAGGTCCGCGCCAGTGCGCGCGGGCGCATCATTGGCGTCGCCATCGATGACAGCCTGATTGTGAAGGAAGACAAGCAGATTCTCGAAGATCTCGTCACCGCTGCCTTCAACGATGCGCGCGACAAGGCCGACCGGGCTGCCAACGAGCAGATGCAGGAAATGCAGTCGGGGCTGGGCCTTCCGCCGGGGTTCAACCTGCCCGGCATGGGATGAGCCGGCTGGCCGGTGGCTGATCGGCTCCGTCCACAGCCCCGGCATTTTGCCGCATTGCAGGGGGGCGTAGTCGTCCCCATATCCTTGAGCAAACAGAGCTTTCGGATACCGCCTTTATGACAGCATTTCCCCTTCTTCCCCTGCGCGACATCGTCGTTTTTCCCGGCATGGTCGTGCCCCTGTTCGTGGGCCGCGATAAGTCGGTCGCCGCACTCGAAGCGGCGATGGCAGGCGATCAGGATATCCTGCTGGTCGCCCAGCTTGATCCCAATTGCGATGATCCCGGGGCCGACGATCTCTATGACGTCGGCGTGATCGCGCAGGTCCAGCAGATGCTCAAGCTGCCCGATGGCACCGTGCGGGTGCTGGTCGAGGGGCAGGCTCGCGCAAAGATGATCGACATGCGCGAAAGCGACGGCTTGGTGATGGCGCAAACCGCCCTCATCGAAGAGCTGACCGCCTCGGGCACCGAGGTTTCGGCCATGATGCGTTCGGCGCTTGACCAGTTCGCCGAATATGCGCGCCATAACAAGAAGCTCAGCGACGAGATCGAAGGCGAGCTGCGCGATATCGAGGACGCGGGCGCGCTGGCCGATGCCATTGCCGCCAGCCTTGTCGCCAAGGTCGATAGCAAGCAGCAATTGCTCGCCGAGAGCGATGCGCTCAAGCGTCTCGAAATGGTCTTCTCGGTGATGGAGGGCGAACTGTCCGTCCTGCAGGTCGAGCGCAAGATCCGTGGCCGCGTGAAGCGGCAGATGGAGAAGACCCAGCGCGAATACTATCTCAACGAACAGCTCAAGGCGATCCAGAGCGAGCTGGGCGGCGGCGAGGGCGAGGAGGGCGACGAGATCGCCGAACTCACCCGCCAGATCGCCGAAACGAAGCTTCCCAAGGAAGCCAAGGCCAAGGCCGAGGCTGAGCTGAAGAAGCTGAAGTCGATGCAGCCGATGAGCGCCGAGGCGACCGTCGTGCGCAACTATCTCGACGTGCTGCTGGGTCTGCCCTGGGGCAAGAAGAGCCGCCTGAAGAAGGATCTCGCCAAGGCGCAGGAAGTGCTCGACGCCGATCACTATGCGCTCGACAAAGTGAAGGACCGGATCGTCGAATATCTCGCGGTTCAGGCGCGCACCAACAAGTTGAAGGGGCCGATCCTGTGCCTCGTCGGCCCTCCCGGCGTGGGCAAGACCAGCCTCGGCAAGTCAATCGCCAAGGCGACGGGGCGCGAGTTTATCCGCCAGTCGCTGGGCGGTGTGCGTGATGAGGCAGAAATTCGCGGCCACCGGCGCACCTATATCGGCTCGATGCCGGGCAAGATCGTGTCGAACCTGAAGAAGGCCGGCACCAGCAACCCGCTGTTCCTGCTCGACGAGATCGACAAGCTCGGCCAGGATTTCCGCGGCGATCCCGCCTCGGCGCTGCTTGAGGTGCTTGATCCCGAGCAGAACGCGAAGTTCCAGGATCACTATCTCGAACTCGATATCGACCTGTCAAGCATCATGTTTGTCTGCACGGCGAACTCGCTGAACCTGCCGCAGCCGCTGCTGGACCGGATGGAGATCATCCGCCTCGAAGGCTACACCGAGGACGAGAAGGTCGAGATTGCGACCCGGCACCTCGTCTCCAAGCAGATCAAGGCGCACGGGCTCAAGAAGGGTGAGTTCACGCTCACCGACGAGGGCCTGCGCGACCTGATCCGCTATTACACCCGCGAGGCGGGCGTGCGTACGCTCGAACGCGAGATCGCCAAGCTATGCCGTAAGGCGCTGCGCCAAATTCTCGAAGGCAAGACCAAGAGCGTCACGGTGACGCCCGAGAACCTGGCCGACTTCTCAGGCGTGCGCCGCTTCAAGCATGGCGTGTCGGAAGAAGAGGCGCAGGTGGGTGCGGTGACCGGCCTCGCCTGGACTTCTGTCGGCGGCGAGTTGCTCACCATCGAAAGCGTCACCACGCCGGGCAAGGGCGAGGTGAAGACCACCGGCAAGCTCGGCGATGTGATGAACGAGAGCGTCGCGGCGGCCTTCAGCTTCGTGAAGGCGAGGGCGCCTGCCTATGGCATCAAGCCGAGCCTGTTCGCGCGCAAAAACATCCACATCCACTTGCCCGAGGGCGCGGTGCCCAAGGACGGACCGAGCGCGGGCATCGGGATGGTGACCTCGATCGTTTCGACGCTGACGGGAATCACTGTTCGCCCCGAGGTCGCAATGACCGGCGAGGTCACGCTGCGTGGCCGGGTGCTACCGATCGGCGGGTTGAAGGAGAAGCTGCTCGCAGCGTTGCGCGGCGGGATCAAGAAGGTGCTCATCCCCGAGGAAAATGAGAAAGACCTCGCGGAGATTCCCGACAACGTGAAGGAAGGCCTCGAGATCGTGCCGGTCAGCCATGTCGATCAGGTGCTGGAACATGCCCTGACTGCAATCCCGGCCCCGATCGAGTGGACAGAGGCCGACGATCTGGCGAGCCAGCCGGGTGCTGGTGGTGGCGATGTGTCATCACCGCCAACTGCGCATTGAGGGGGCTGCTGCGGCGCACCATGTACGCTGCGCCGCAGCGAATCGCCGAGGTCGGATGATGCAATTTGTGCAATTCGACAGCCCGTTTATTAGTAAACGTTATTTTAAGTGACTTAAACCAGAAAATTATCGCAGAATTGCGCCGTCTGGAGCGGCTTTGCCTTTGACACTCGCTGCAAAAGTCGCTCTCTTCCTGCGCCAGCACGGCGAGTCCGCATTCGCTTTTTGGCTCGCCGCCAGACACTGGAACGAGGGGTTTCCAACAAGATGAACAAGAACGAACTGATCGGTGCTGTCGCTGATGTCAGCGGTCTGTCGCGTAGCGATGCCACCAAGGCTGTGGAAGGCGTATTCGAAACCATTACCGGTGCCCTTTCGAAGGGCGACGAAGTGCGTCTCGTCGGCTTCGGCACCTTCTCGGTTGCGAAGCGCAAGGCGTCCACCGGCCGCAATCCGCGCACCGGCGAACCGATGACCATCAAGGCTTCGACTCAGCCCAAGTTCAAGGCCGGCAAGGGCCTTAAGGACGCGGTCAACTAAGACCGATCCAACCTTCGTCTGGCCTACACAGGCCGACAAGATGAGCCGTCCCTTTCGGGACGGCTTTTTCTTTGCCCGCTGTGCAGTCAGTCGGCCGTTCGCGTCGCCATCGCATAGAGCGCGATCGCGGCAGCGTTGGAGACGTTGAGGCTTTCCATCGCATCGCTGATCGGTAGCTTGGCGAGCGCGTCGCAATGGCTCTCGACATTGGCGCGCATGCCTTCCCCCTCAGCGCCCAGCACGAGCGCCACCGGCCCTGTGGGAAGGGCCTCGGCAAGCGTGGCTTCGGCCTCGCCGGTCAGGCCGATGCGCCAGTAACCAGCCTCGGCAATTTCCTCGAGCGCGCGTGACAGGTTGACGACCCGCACCCACGGAACCTTCTCCAGCGCACCCGACGCTGACTTTGCCAGCACGCCGCCCTCCGGCGGAGCGTGCCGGTCCTGGGTGACGATTGCGGCGGCATTGAACGCCGCGGCCGAACGGAGAATCGCACCGACATTGTGCGGATCGGTGACCTGGTCGAGCACGAGAATCGGGCGATTGGTATCGCCATCGAGCACGTCGGTGAGGTGCAGATCCTCAAGCGGCTCGCATTCGAGCACCAGGCCCTGATGCGGGGCATCGCGCGCGACGAGTCGCGCCAGATCTTCCGGTCCGGCATATTCGAGCGGAAAATCGTGCGGCAGTTCGCCACACAGGGTCTCGATCGCGTCGTGCGTGGCCCAGAGCTTGCGGTGCTGGCGCGCTGGGTTGAGGAGGGCAGCCTCGACCGCATGGCGGCCCCAAAGCCGCACTGCGCCTTTGCCAGCACGCCCTGAGCCGCGTCCGCCCTTCATCCGTCCTGCGCGGCCGCGCAGGTTTCGCTTTTCTGACTGTTTTGCCATTTCGTTCCTTACTTTCGCGGGCCTAGTGCCAGCGCGGCCATTGACAGGCAAGCGGCGCTTCGCCAAAGGGGCGCCTCTCGGCCGGAGCGGCCCTGTTTTCGGGGCCACTTTCGCAGCAGGTTATATGACCTGCATCCGGCATCTGTGTGGACAGGTGGCCGAGTGGTTAAAGGCAGCAGACTGTAAATCTGCCCGCGCAAGCGTACGCTGGTTCGAATCCAGCCCTGTCCACCACCGCCGCCTCCTGATTGCATGAACATGGTCTTTCCCGAGACTCAGCTGTGAGAATCGGCGTTTCGGAGCGTGGCTTCGATGCTGGCTTGGATTCGGAGCACAGCGAAGACGTCCGTAGCGCTACGCAGGACAATTCAGTCCGGCGCGGCTAAGCGGCGCATAAGCTGATGGCCGCGCTTGTAGCCTCCGGTCAGACTGACTAACTTGCGCCGATGGCAGGTGAACTGAAAGATAATCGTGGGCGCGGCATTGGTGAGTGGAGCTTTCCGCCCATTCATCCCGAAGGACGTCGCTTCGGGTTATTGGCCTTGGCGATCTCGCTGATCGTGCTGTTCCTGATCGACTGGGAATATCTCGGCTGGCCGCTGCTGGCGCTTACCGGCGGCGTCTTTGCCTTTTTCCGTGATCCCGAACGGGTGGTGCCGCAGGGCGACAGGCTGATCGTGGCGCCGGCCGATGGCATGGTTTCGCTGATCACGCAGGTTCCCCCGCCGCCCGAGTTGCAGGGCGCTGATGATCAAGGGCGTCCTGGCCTTGGCAGTGCCCCGGTCACGCGCATTTCTATCTTCATGTCGGTGTTCGACGTCCACATCAACCGCGCGCCCGTCGCCGGGACGATTCGCCGGATTGTCTATGTGCCGGGCCGGTTTCTCAACGCCGATCTCGACAAGGCCAGCGAAGAGAACGAGCGGCAGCACATCCTGATCGAACAGGCTGATGGCGCGCCAGTTGGCTTTACGCAGATCGCCGGATTGGTGGCGCGGCGGATCGTGCCCTTCGTGAAGCCGGGCGATATCGTGGCGTCTGGCCAGCGGGTCGGGCTGATCCGATTCGGTAGCCGGGTCGACGTCTATCTGCCCGCCGGAACCGATCCCAAGGTTCTGCCCGGGCAACGCATGATCGCGGGCGAGACCGTTCTCGCGGAGGTCGGGGCAACGGCTCTGATCGAAGGCGTGAGCCAGTGAGGGCACGCGCATGAGTGACGAAGATGTTGAGCGCAACGAGTTGCCGCTGGAGGAACGGCCGGTGCCGCATGGTCCGGCCTGGCTCGGCCCCAAGGCCAGCGAAGACGAATCGACGCAGCGGTCGCTGACCCCGCGCGGGTTGTCGATGCGGGCCGTGCTGCCCAATGCGATTACTGCGGCGGCCCTGTGTTCAGGGCTTACGGGCATCCGGTTCGCCATCGAAGGCGAATGGGAGAAGACCATGTTCGCCATCATCCTTGCCGGAATGCTCGACGGGATCGATGGCCGGATTGCCCGGCTTCTCAAAGCACAGTCGCGCTTTGGCGCCGAACTGGACAGCCTCGCCGATTCGCTCAGCTTCGGAATGGCGCCTGCGCTGGTCTTGTTCCTGTGGTCGTTGCAGGACTTGCCCCGGCTGGGCTGGTTTGCCGCGCTCGCCTTTGCCATCTGCTGCGCCTTGCGGTTGGCGCGGTTCAATGCGCAGATCGACGTTGACGAGCAGCCGCACAAGTCTGCCGGTTTCCTTACCGGTGTTCCCGCGCCGGTGGGGGCAGGGCTGGTGTTCCTGCCGCTCTATCTGTGGTTGGCCAGTGGCTTGGCGATCTTCCGCGAGCCTGTGCTGGTTGGCATGTGGGCGCTGGTGATAGCGGTGCTGATGATCAGCAACATTGCGACCTTGAGCTGGAAATCGCTGCGTCCGTCCACTGACGTGAGAATACCTGCCATCGCGCTCTCGGGCCTGCTGTTCGCCGCGCTGCTTAGTGAACCATGGTGGACGTTGGCGCTGATCTGCACGGTCTATCTTGTGCTGATGCCGCTGGGGATGATCCGTTATGCCAAGGTCAAACGTGACCGCCGCGCTGACGCCATGCCGCCGCCGCGAAAGCCGCTGGGCGTGGACGAAGTGGAACAATCGTTGGCCGAGCGGCCCGATCAATAAGAGCAAGTTCAGCGCGGATCCGGCGCCACTGCGCAATAGCCTCGATAGCTGAACGATAGCACACCAGCAGCGCCAATCCGGCCAGAACACCAAAAAACAGCGAGAGAGCGACAGCAAGGATCATCGTGGTCTTCCTTCTTGCAAATCACCGGATGTTCCGGCAATGTTCTCGATAGACCCCTTGTTCCTTTTTTGTTCCAGACGGTCAAGGCCTTTTTAGTCCGATTTGGAATAATTTGGTGAGATGCGTGGGCGCTAACCGCCTTGAATTTGGGGCTGGATTAATTCCGACCAGGAGGCTAAAGGCCGCCGCGTTGAAGTGGGCCATGCGATTCCCTCGTATGGCTGTTTTTCAGCAAATCCACATGGATGGCACACATCACCGGTGCCGCATCCGGCTTTTTGCCGGGTCCGGTTCCCCGCTATCCAGAGGCTTAACCGGAAAGGAATTTTCTTATGGCGGCTCCTACCGTCACGATGCAGCAATTGATCGAGGCCGGCGCACACTTCGGCCACCAGACCCACCGCTGGAACCCGCGGATGAAGCCGTATATCTTCGGCGCCCGCAACGGTGTTCACATTATCGACCTGTCGCAGACCGTGCCCATGATGGCCCGCGCGCTCGACTTCGTGCAGTCGACGGCTCGCGCTGGCGGCAAGGTGCTGTTTGTTGGTACCAAGCGTCAGGCTGCGGAGCCGATCGCTCAGGCGGCGCGTTCGTGCGGCCAGCACTTCGTCAACCACCGCTGGCTGGGCGGCATGCTCACCAACTGGAAGACCATCTCGGGCTCGATCCGTCGTCTCAAGACGCTGGAAGAGATGCTTGGCGGTGACACCGCTGGTCTGACCAAGAAGGAAATCCTCAACCTCACCCGTGAGCGTGACAAGCTTGAGCTCTCGCTCGGCGGCATCCGCGACATGGGCGGCGTTCCGGACGTGATGTTCGTGATCGACGCCAACAAGGAAGACCTCGCGATCAAGGAAGCCAACGTGCTTGGCATCCCGGTCGTCGCCGTACTGGATACGAATGTCGATCCTTCGGGCATCGCCTTCCCGATCCCCGGCAACGACGACGCCAGCCGCGCCGTGCGCCTCTATTGCGACGCCGTTGCTGCTGCCGCTTCGAGCGGTCGTGGTGATGCCGTGGTCGATTCGGGCACGGACATCGGCGCCATGGACGCGCCGCCGGCAGAGGCTGCCGTCGCTGAAGCTCCCGCTGCTGAAGCTGCTGCCCAGGCCTGATCGAGCGGCGAGCCGCTTCGTGTAAGCGGCATGTCACACAGGCACTCCAAGGCGCCGGCCAGAGCAGGTCCGGCGCCACCGGAACAGAATAAAGGATGAAAACAATGGCTGCATTTACCGCAAGCGATGTGAAGGCGCTCCGCGAAAAGTCCGGCGCAGGCATGATGGACGCCAAGAAAGCGCTCGAGGAAACTGGCGGCGATATCGAAGCTGCAATCGACGCGCTGCGCGCCAAGGGCCTCGCCGCCGTGCAGAAGAAGTCGAGCCGTACCGCTGCCGAAGGTCTCGTCGGTGTTGCCGTCGAAGGCACCAAGGGCGTGGCCGTCGAGGTCAACTCGGAGACCGACTTCGTCGCCAAGAACGACCAGTTCCAGGACTTCGTGCGCAAGACCACCGATGTCGCTCTCGGTCTCGACAGCGATGATGTGGAAGCGCTCAAGGCCGCTGCCTATCCCGATGGCGGCACCGTGTCCGACAAGCTGACCAACAACGTCGCCACCATCGGTGAGAACCAGCAGGTTCGCCGCATGAAGAGCGTGGCCGTGTCGAACGGCCTGATCGTGCCCTACATGCACAATGCTGCTGCGCCGAACCTCGGCAAGATCGGCGTGCTGGTTGCGCTCGAGAGCGAAGCCGGTGCCGACGTGCTCGAACCGCTCGGCAAGCAGATCGCCATGCACATCGCTGCAGCGTTCCCGCAGGCGCTCGATGCTGACGGCCTCGACGCCGACGTGATCGAGCGTGAGCGCAAGATCGCTGCCGAGAAGGCTTCGGAAAGCGGCAAGCCCGCCGAGGTGCAGGCAAAGATGGTCGATGGTGCCATCAAGAAGTACGCCAAGGAGAACGCTCTCCTCAGCCAGATCTTCGTGATGGACAACAAGACCCCGATCGCTGACGTCGTTGCCAAGGCTGGCAAGGACGCTGGCACCGCCATCGTGCTGAAGGACTATGTCCGCTTCCAGCTCGGCGAGGGCATCGAGAAGGAAGAGACCGACTTCGCGGCGGAAGTGGCTGCGGCTGTCGCCGGCTGATCCTTTCGATCATACCAGACAACAAGGCGGCCGCCGGGGGATGCTCCAGCGGCCGTTTTGCTGTGCGGCGTACCGATAGCCCCCTTGGCACCGGACGGCCCGCGCACTAAGACGCCCGCCAACACGCATTCTTGCCTAGGATACCCCCACATGCTCCTGCCCGACACCAAGCGCATCCTGCTCAAACTTTCGGGCGAGGTGCTGATGGGGGAAGAGGAATTCGGGATCGATGCGGAGTTCGTCGCTGGCCTGGCCGAAGAGGTGAAGGCTGCCCACGCAACCGGGCTCGAAATTTGCCTCGTGATTGGCGGCGGCAACATCTTTCGCGGCATTTCGGGTGCGGCCAAGGGGCTCGATCGCACCACGGCAGACTACATGGGCATGATGGCTACCGTGATGAACGCGCTTGCCATGCAGAACGCGCTCGAGAACGCCGGGGTCGAAACCCGGGTGCAGAGCGCCATTCCGATGCCTGCTGTGTGCGAGCCCTATATCCGCAGGCGCGCCGAGCGGCATCTGGAGAAGGGCCGGATCGTGATTTTTGCCGCGGGCACCGGCAACCCGTTCTTCACCACCGATACCGGCGCAGCCCTGCGCGCGGCGGAGATGAACTGCGACGCGCTGCTCAAGGGCACCAGCGTCGACGGTGTCTATGACAAGGACCCGAAAAAGGCCGATGATGCGGTCCGCTTCGAAACTATCACCTATTCGCAGGTGCTTTCGGCCAATCTCAAGGTTATGGATGCAGCTGCCGTGGCGCTGTGCCGAGAGAACGATATCCCGATCGTGGTGTTCTCGATCCGCGAGAAGGGGAATGTGGCGCGCGTGCTGGCGGGCGAGGGTGTGCAGACGATTGTCCGCAAGGACTGATAGAGACATAGAGAATTTCAGGAACTTATCATGGCAAAATACGACAAGGCTGATGTGGAGCGCCGGATGGCGGGCGCAGTGGAGAGCCTCAAGGGCGACCTTGGTGGCCTGCGTACGGGGCGCGCGAACACCGCGTTGCTCGATCCGGTCGTGGTCGAGGTTTACGGTTCGATGATGCCGCTTTCGCAGGTGGCCACCGTGTCCGCGCCCGAGCCGCGTATGCTCAGCGTGCAGGTGTGGGACAAGGCGAACGTCAGCGCCGTGGAAAAGGGCATCAGCAAGGCCAATCTCGGCCTTAACCCGATGAGCGACGGGCAGACCGTCCGCCTGCCGCTGCCCGATCTCAACGAGGAGCGGCGCAAGGAACTGGCCAAGCTGGCCGGCAACTATGGCGAGCAGGCCAAGATCGCCATTCGCAACGTGCGCCGTGACGCGAACGAAGCGCTGAAGGACGACGAGAAGAAGAAGGAAATCTCCGAGGACGAGCGCAAGAAGCTCGAGGACGAGGTGCAGAAGCTGACTGACAAATATGTCGCGGAGACGGACAAGGCGACCGAGGCGAAGGAAAAGGAAATCCTGACGCAGTAAGCGCCAGAAAGATTTCCATGTCCGCACAGTCCTATCCCCGTCATGTCGCCATTATCATGGACGGCAATGGCCGCTGGGCGAAGAAGCGCAGGCTGCCGCGTGCCATGGGGCACAAGGCGGGCGGCGACGCGGTCAAGCGCGCGGTCGAGGCTTGCGAGGTGCTCGGGATCGAGTGCCTGACGCTCTATGCGTTCAGCAGCGAGAACTGGAAGCGCGAGGCGGAGGAAATCTCCGACCTCATGGGGCTGATGCGCCGCTTCATCGAAGCCAACATTGCCGACTTCATCGCCAAGGGCCTGCGGCTGCGCATTATTGGCGACTACAAGGCCTTCGATCCCGATATTGTCGCCCGGCTGGACGATGCTCTGGAGCGCACGGCGGGCGGCAAGCGCACGCTGGCCGTGGCGCTCAACTACGGCGCGCAGCAGGAGATTGTGCGCGCGGCGGCGCTGGCGGCGGAAGAGGGCGAGGTGACGGCCGATGCCATCGAGAAGCACCTCTATACGGCTGACCTGCCGCCGCTCGACCTGCTGATCCGCACCAGCGGCGAGGTGCGACTGTCGAATTTCCTGCTGTGGCAATCGGCCTATGCCGAGATGATTTTCACCGACGTGCTGTGGCCTGATTTCGGCGAGGCCGAACTGCGCGCAGCTTGTGAGGAATTCGCGACAAGGGAACGCCGCTATGGAGGGCGCTGACCGCAAGGCGAAGGGTTCATCCGATCTCGGCGTGCGCGCCGCGAGTGCGGTGGTCATGCTGGCGGTGGCGGGCACGGCGCTGTGGCTGGGTGGCGGCTGGCTTGATGCGCTGATCTATGTCGTCGCGCTGGTTTGCTATGGCGAACTGCTGCGGCTGGTCATCAAGACGCCCTTTGGCTTGGCGGCGAAGGTGGCATGGGTCATTGGCGGCGGCGTCTATATCGGGCTGGCTGGCCTGTTTCTCTCTGGCATTGGCAATGGGTTCCTGATCGAGATCATGCTCGGCGTCATTGCGACTGACATCGGCGCCTATTTTGCTGGCCGTACGATTGGCGGGCCGAAGATTGCCCCTTCGATCAGCCCCTCGAAGACATGGGCCGGGCTGGGGGGCGGCGCGGTGTTGGCGGCGCTGGTGCTGGCCGGGTTGCCCGCATTCAACGGCCCGCTTGTCGACGCAGCGCCTGCCGCGCTCTTCGGCGTGATAATTGCTGTGGTGGCTCAGTCGGGTGACTTCCTCGAAAGCTGGCTCAAGCGGCGCGCGGGTGTGAAGGATTCGTCGGCCCTCATTCCCGGACATGGCGGGGTGTTCGACCGGGTGGACGGGCTGGTCGCCGTGGCCTTTGTGGTGGGGCTGATCGATGTCGCCGTGGGCGGGGTTGTGAACCTATGACCCGCACTATTTCCATTCTCGGTGCCACCGGCTCGATCGGCGATTCCACGCTCGATCTGATCCGCCGCAACCGCGAGCACTGGCAGGTCGTCGCGCTCTCGGCCAATTGCTCGGCCGAGAAGCTGGCGAAACTCGCTATCGAGTTTGGCGCGCAAGTGGCTGTTGTTTCTGACGAAAGCCGTCTTTCCGAGCTGCGCCAGCACCTCTCAGGCACCAACATCGAAGCCGCCGGTGGCCGCGAGGCGCTGTGCGATGCCGCGGCGCGTCCGGTCGATATGACGGTCGCCGCGATCGTCGGATGCGCCGGGCTTGGCCCGGTTATGCGCGCGGTCGAAAACGGGCGCTCCATTGCGCTGGCCAACAAGGAAGCGCTGGTTTCGGCAGGTGCGATCCTGATGGACGCGGTTGCACGCCACGGCGCGACCCTGCTGCCGACTGATAGCGAGCACAACGCGATCTTCCAGTGCCTCGAAGGCAATGACATCAAGGACGTGCGCTGGATCACGCTCACCGCCAGCGGCGGGCCGTTCCGCACCAAGACGCTGGCCGAGCTGGAGGCCGCGACCCCCGCGCAGGCCGTTGCGCATCCCAACTGGGACATGGGCGCGAAGATTAGCGTCGATAGCGCCACGATGATGAACAAGGGGCTAGAATTCATCGAGGCCTGGCACCTGTTTCCGGTCGGTCTGGACCGGCTGCGCATCGTGGTTCACCCGCAAAGCGTGATCCATTCGATGGTCGAATACCGCGACGGTTCCACGCTCGCGCAGCTTGGCCCCTCGGATATGCGCGTGCCGATTGCCTCGTGCCTTGCTTACCCCGAACGGATGGACACGCCGTGCAAGCCGCTTGATCTCGCGGCGATCGGCGAACTGAGTTTCTTCGCCCCTGATGAGGAGCGTTTCCCGGCCACCCGGCTGGCGCGCGAGGCAGCGCAGGCGGGCGGGGGCGCACCGGCCGTGCTCAACGCCGCCAACGAGGTTGCCGTTGCGGCATTTCTCGATGGTCAGATAAAGTTCACACAAATTGCGGCATTAGCTGACAAGGTGCTCGACAAGTTCGAGCCGACAGCGCCTGCGAGCCTCGACGACGTGCTACACGTCGATGCCGAAGCCCGCAGACGCGCGAAGGAGATGTTGCAAATTGCCTGATAGTTTTGAATCGGTTCCCGTGTGGATGATGCTCGCAGGGTTCCTGCTGATGCTCGGCCCGCTCGTAACCCTGCACGAGCTGGGGCATTATCTCGTGGGCCGCTGGTTCGGCGTCGGCGCGAAGGTCTTTTCGGTCGGCTTCGGCAAGGAGCTGTGGGGCCGCACCGACAGCCGCGGCACCCGCTGGCGGATTTCGGCGATACCGATGGGCGGCTATGTCCAGTTCGTCGGCGATATGAACCCCGCTTCCAGGCCCGATCCGAATGCGCCAGCGGAAAAGGGCGCGTTCCAGAGCGCGAAGCTCTACCAGCGCGCACTGATCGTGGCGGCGGGGCCGGTAACGAACCTGTTGATTGCCGTGCTGATCTTCGCCGGCTTCGCGATGAGCTTCGGTGTCCCGAGCACGCCGCCGGTGGTGCAGGCGATTACGCAGGATTCTCCTGCCGAGGAGGCCGGGCTTGCGCTGAACGACCGGATTGTCGCCGTGGATGGCGCGCCGGTCGAGAACTTCCAGCAGCTGCAGGAATTGATCCTGCCCTATCCGGGGCGGACGGTGGAGCTGGCTTACGACCGAGGCGGAACCGAGCGCACCACCGAACTTACGATTGCCGATGTCGAGCTGAAGGATCGCTTCGGCAATGCCTCGCGCATTGGGCGGATCGGGATCGGCTCGTTCGAGCAGGAATTCGTGCGTGAAGGGCCGATTGGCGCGCTGGCTTTCGGGGCTGAGCGCAGCGTCGATCTGATGGGCATGATGGTGACCGGCATCAAGCAGATCATCGTTGGCGAACGCTCGGTGGACGAGCTCGGCGGACCGCTGACAATTGCGAAAATTTCCGGCGAACGGCTGAGCCTCGGGCCGCTGCCGTTCGTGGAGCTGATTGCCTTTATTTCGATTAACTTGGCATTCATTAACCTGCTGCCAATCCCAACGCTCGACGGTGGGCATCTGGCTTTTTATGCGGCAGAGGCGATCCGTCGCAAGCCAGCCAGCCCGCGCAGTCAGGAATTGGCGTTCCGCACCGGTATGGCCTTTGTGCTCGCACTGATGCTGTTCGTTACGATACTGGACATTGCCAAGTTGCCAATTTTCGGCAGCTAGGCGGGGATAAGGACGGCTACAGAGTTCCCAATACGGACGGATTGCTTGATTGCGCTTTGTGCATCGGGCAAGGGCGCTGTTCGCGCCTGATCCGACCTTTCCCCGTCCGCCAGTTTGGCAACGGGCAAGGATAGGTTTGTTCCGGGTGGTGTGCGGTGCCGAGAAGAGTGGACAAATAATGGGTTCGAAAACAGCGACGCCTTGTGCCAAGACCTTTGCTGCGACCCTCATGGGCTGCACGATGCTGGCAGGCCTGCCTTGCGCCGCGATGGCGCAGGAGACCGAAGCGGAAGCCACCACTGAAGAGGCCGCGCCGAGCGAACAGAGCGACGTTATTCGCTCCATCGCGGTTGCCGGTGCGCAGCGGCTCGAACCGGCAACCATCGTCAGCTACGTTAAGCTGCGCGTGGGTGAGGTCTACACTGCGGCGGCGGCTGACCAGGCGCTGCTCGATCTTGCCGCGACCGAACTGTTTTCCGATTACCAGATCGCCAACAACAACGGCAACGTGGTCATCACGGTGCAGGAAAACCCGGTGATCAACCGCATCGTGCTGGAGGGCAACAAGCGCCTCAAGGACGACAAGATCTATCCCGAGATCAACCTCGCGCCGCGTCAGATCTTCACCCGCTCGAAGGTCCGCGCCGACGTTGCCCGCATTATCGAGCTGTACAAGCGGCAGGGCCGCTTTGCCGCCAGTGTCGAGCCGCAGATGGTGATGCTCGACCAGAACCGCGTCGATGTGATCTTCGAGATCACCGAAGGGCCGAAGTCGAAGGTCCGCCAGATCAACATCATCGGCAACGAAGTGTTTTCCGATGGCAAGCTGCGCGGCGAGATGGTTACCAAGGAGGCTGGCCTCCTCAAGATCTTCAGCTCGAACACCAGTTACGACCCTGATCGCCTCGCCTTCGACCAGCAGAAGCTGCGTCAGTTTTACCTGACCGAAGGCTATCCCGATTTCCGCGTTGTTTCGGCCGTGGCCGAACTCACGCCTGACAAGCGCGACTTCATCATCACCTACGTGGTGGAAGAGGGCGAGCGCTACAAGTTCGGCGATGTTGAGGTGGTGAGCCAGCTGCGCGACTTCAGCTCGGAAGCGCTGACTTCTTCGCTGACGATGCAGAGCGGCGACTGGTACAACGCCGAACTGGTCGACAACACCGTCGAAGGTCTGACCGAGACCGCCGGTGCCTTCGGCTATGCCTTCGCCAATGTGCGGCCCGATATCCGGCTCAACCGTGAAACGCTGACGATGGATGTCACTTTCACCGTGGCCGATTCCGATCGTACCTACATCGAGGCGATCGACATCAACGGCAACACGCTGACGCAGGACAAGGTGATCCGGCGCGAGTTCCGTATTGCCGAGGGCGACGCCTTCAGCTCGCTGCAGGTTGACCGTTCGAACGCCCGCATCAACTCGCTGGGGTATTTCCAGGAAAACTTCGAGATCGATCAGGTCGAGGGGGCCACCGCGGACCGCATTCGCCTGGTTGCCAATGTGCAGGAAAAGCCGACCGGCGAACTGTCGCTGTCGGCTGGTTTCTCCAGCCTTGAGAGCTTCATCTTCTCAGGCTCGATTCGGCAGAACAACTTCCGGGGTCGTGGCCAGTCGATCGGGCTTGGCGTGAACTATTCGCGCTACCAGAAGTCGGGCAACATCAGCTTCACTGAACCGCATGTGTTCGACCGCGATATTGCTGCCGGCTTCGAGATCTACCGGCAGGATTATAACAACCGCTACTATTCGAGCCAGACCGCGACCTACGAGCAGTCGACCACGGGCGCGCGGCTGCGGGTCGGTGTTCCGCTGTCGGAATATCTGAGCGGGCTGGTAAGCTACACGCTGAACTTCCAGGATATTACGGTCGACGAGAACGTCTACTTCCGCGATTTTGACGGTGACGGGATCGCAACCTGCGAGCCGGCGCTGTCGGGCCGCTACCTTTGCGAAGCCCTGGGCAGCCGGACCCAATCAATCCTTGGGCTCTCGCTGAGTTTCAACTCGCTGAACTCGCGTCTGCGTCCGACACGCGGACAATCAGCCACGGTCGGACTCGATATTGCCGGTCTTGGCGGGAACACGCGGTATGTCCGGGCGCGCGCAGAGGCTGCGCAGTTCGTTCCGCTGGGCAGCGGCTTCATCGGCTCGCTGAAGGTCGAAGGCGGCTATATCATGGGCTGGGGCAGCCGCGAGCCGGGTGAGAGCGACGTGCTGCTTCCCGATCGCTTCTTCCTTGGTGAGTCGCAGATTCGCGGCTTCGACATCCGCGGCGTTGGCCCGCGTGTGATACGCCGCTTCTACACCCAGGACGAGGAGGGCAACTACGTCCTCAACGACCTCGAAAATGACAGAAACCGGGACGACGCGCTCGGCGGCCGGGCCTATTACCTGGCTCGCGCCGAGATCGAAATTCCGCTCGGTTCCGGCGCGCGCGAGCTTGGTTTACGGCCTTCGATCTTTGTCGATGTCGGCTCGGTGTTCGGTGTGGACACGCCGGCACTCACTCAGAACACGCCGGAAGATCCGATCCTGGTCGCGCAGCGTAATGCCGCGGGCGAGGCGCTTTACAGCCAGCTCGTGGTCGACGGCTCCGGTGCGCCTGTGCTTGACGCTCAGGGGAACCAGCAGTTCGAAGCCGTCACCAGCCCGACCTCGCCGACCGGCGCGACCAACGAACAGTTGTTTTACAACCCGTTCGGCGGCTTCTTCCGCGAAGAGTTTGTCGGCAACACGTGGAAGCCGCGTATTACCGCCGGTATCGGCGTCAACTGGAGATCTCCTTTCGGTCCGTTCAGGATCGATTTAGCCTATGCTCTTTCTAAGGAGCGCGGCGACCAGACCAAGACACTCTCGTTCAACGTAGGGACCCAATTCTGATGAAACTTCTTACAAAGACAGCACTTGCCGCAGGGCTCGCTCTCGCCTCGCTGACCGCTCCTCTCGCCACGGCCCCGGCCATGGCACAGACGGCGCAGAAGATCGCGATCGTGAACCTGCCGGCCGTGATGGCCAACTCGACTGCCTATAAGGCCGCACAGACTGCCCAGCAGACGACCTTTGCCGCTCAGCTGCAGCAGGCCGAAACCCGTCGTGCCGAGCTGCAGGCGCAGCTCACCCCGCTGATGACCGCGTTCCAGACTGCCCGTCAGGCGGCGAACCCCGATCAGGCCGCGTTGCAAACGCAGGCCCAGCAGATCCAGCAGCTGCAGCAGAGCGGCCAGGCCGAACTCAACCAGATCCTCGCCCCGATCTCGCGTTCGGAGACCTATGTCACCGAGCAGATCGAAGACCAGCTCGGCGCTGCCGTCCAGGCTGCCGCAGAGGCCGCTGGCGTGACGCTGGTGCTGAGCCCCGACAACGTGCTGTGGGCCGATAACTCGCACAACCTCAACGAGGCGGTGCTGAACCAGCTCAACACCATGCTGCCGAGCGTGCAGATCGTGCCGCCCGAAGGCTGGGTGCCGCGCGAAATGCGTCAGCAGCAGCAAGCCGCCGCCGCTGCGCAGGCTGCTCAGGGCCAGCCGGCCACCACGGGCCGCTAAGACAGGCATCAATGGGGCAGGGCGCATGAGCGACATCTACGACATCCCGAAGATCCTCAGCGCCCTGCCGCATCGCTATCCGATGCTGCTGGTCGACCGGGTGGTCGAGCTCAACAAGGGCGAGTCCATCCGGGCGGTGAAGGGCGTGACCTTCAACGAAGGCTTTTTCCAGGGACACTTCCCGGGCGCGCCGATCATGCCCGGTGTTCTCCAGATCGAGGCGCTGGCGCAGGCTGCCGGTATCCTCGCGGTGGAGACGCTGGAGTTGGCGGGCAGCGGTAAGCTCGTGTTCTTCATGGCCATCGAAGGTGCCAAGTTCCGCGCGCCGGTTACGCCGGGCTGCCTGCTAGATCTTGAGGCCAGCTTCGTTCAGCAGCGCAGCAAGGTGTGCAAGTTCGCCGGCAAGGCGAGCGTCGAGGGCAAGACCACCTGCGAAGTGCAGTTCACGGCGATGATTGCCGACGCCTGATTTGCGCTGCGTTGACCCATCCGGGCCGACGTACCTTTCCTCGGATCAAGTCCGAGGCAGCGGGCAGGCAGTCGCTCTTGCGGCCTGAGGGCCGTTTTGATTTGCTTTTTCGGGCGGGCAGCGTTAGGGGCGCGCCTTCCCATTTACAGCTGGGGCGGTCGGAACCGCTTCGAGGCTACGAAGGACCAATGCCATGAAGGCCGATATTCATCCCGATTACCACATGATCACGGTCAAGATGACCGATGGCACCGAGTTCCAGACCAAGTCGACCTGGGGCAAGGAAGGCGACACCATGAACCTCGAGATCGACCCGACCAGCCACCCGGCCTGGACTGGCGGTCCGCAGCGTATTCAGGACGGTGGCCGCGTGGCCAAGTTCAACCAGCGTTTCGGCGGACTCTCGCTCAAGAAGAAGTAAGCGAGCCGCGCCAGCACTGGCGATTATTCAAAGAGGGCGGTCCTGCGGGGCCGCCCTTTTTCGTTGCGAGCTACCAGCCTTCGTGCGGCCACTTGCCATCGGGCGACGGGGTGAAGTGAAGCGTGCCTGCCAGCAGCCTCACCCCGCCGTTATCAAGCTGGTGGGTCTGGCCGTCGTTCACCGATATCTCTGGGAAGTCCTCATAGGGACGAACGCCTTCCAGCGTGGCGGCGTTCACCGCGCAAAGATCGGGGTCCGAACGTGGCTGGTGAAAGCAGTGGATGCCGCAGGTCTTGCAGAAGTGATGCTTGGCGACGCCGGTGTTGAAGCTGTAGCACGCGAACGCGTCTTCGCCTTGCGTGACGGTCACTGCTCTGCGCGGCACATAGACCATCACTGCGCCCTTCATCGCGCAGATTGAGCAGTTGCAGCGCGAACCGCGCAGCGTCTCGTCCGGGAAGGCAACGGTGAAGCGGACGGCGCCGCAATGGCATTGCGCATGTCTCACCATGGTCATGGGGTGAGCTCCCTCCAGGCTGCGAGATCCCACATGTCTGACAGCGGATCGATTCGCATCGCGGGGAGACGTTCCGATGGCGGCCATGGCTCAGAATTGCCTCCCGTCGCGAAGGCTGCGTCGCGGGCCTTGGCATTGGGCCACAGGGCAATGGCCACAAGCTCGCCCTCGGCATTCTTGCCGATCAGAGAACCCAGTCCGCCGCGTCCGTGAAGATCCTGTGTTGCCTTGCGCCAGCGTTCGAGAAAGGCCTCCTCGTGCTCCGCGGCAACGCGCCAGCGGTAGATGAAAACTGCCCCGCTCATTCGCTCCATCCCCATGGCTTCTCGCGATACCACTTGGTGATCACATATTTGACGCCTTTGCGAACCTTCATCCCATGATGGAGCGTAACCGGATTGGGGCTCCCATCCTCGCGGCGGTTGTTCCAGCACAGCAGACGGCCTGTTTCGGGCTTGAAGGTCTTGTCGATCACCTTGAACCGAGTCGCGCCCCCGGCTTCCACCGCGTTGAGATAGATCATGAAGGTCCAGGTCCGGTTGCCTGCCACGTCGCAGAACTTGTGAAAGTCCGCCCCGTCGGGCTCGAAATAGTCGGTGTGCGGTTTGAACTCCTGCCCCACGTCATAGCGCTGCCCTTGCACCGGTTCGCCGTGGGCGGCGTCGATCCGGTTGAGGGCCTGCAGCCGCTGTTCGAGGTCCATCACCGCCGGTTCCTCGGATGAGAGGTCGCAGGTCTCGCTGGTGCGGAAATAGTTGTCGCCGTTGGGGTCGGCGATGGTCGAGGGGCGCCGGTCGCGTTCGATCAGGGCAATAAGCTTGCTGCACAGATCGGGCGGAAGGAAGCCAGGCAATTGGAACAGCGCCATTCGCGGGGTGGGCACACGCATCACACCGGGCGTTGCAAGCAGGGTTTCGGGGCTGGTGGCACCGGGTTGGGTCATGCCTCAGGGTGATAAAGCGCGCGGCCATGGGTTCAAGCATGAACAAGACTCGCGCCTTTTGCGCAATTTTCGCTTTGCAAAACGGGGCGTGTGTGCAAGAGGCGCTCGCCCGTGCTGAAAGCCGCTTGACCGGCTGGCACAGGACCGTAACAGCCCGTGCATTGATCAATGCCTGGCTGGCATGTGGCGATCGTAGCTCAGTTGGTTAGAGCGCCGGTTTGTGGTACCGGAGGTCGGGGGTTCGAGACCCCTCGATCGCCCCATTTTCTCCCAGCATAGCAGGCTTTTGCAGCCAAGGAGCCTGCCCAATGGATGCTGTCACCACCGCGCCCGGCGACACTGCTATCTGGACGATGCCCGATTTCGACGAGCACGAACGGATCGAAATCGTGCACGACCGCGCTTCTGGCCTCACCGCGATTATTGCGCTGCATTCGACTCACCTCGGCCCCGGCGCGGGTGGCACGCGATTTTGGCACTATGCCCAGCCGCAGGGGGCCATGCGCGATGCGCTGCGCCTCTCGCGTGGGATGAGCTACAAGAACGCGCTGGCGGGTCTGCCGCTGGGCGGCGGCAAGGCGGTGGTGTTGCTCGATGAGCAACGGACCAGAACGCCCGAGATGCTGGCCGCCTTCGGTGATGCCGTCGAGGCTCTCGCAGGCGCCTATGTCACCGCCGAGGACGTTGGCGCGAGCGAAGCCGACATGGAGGCGATTCACCAGCGGACCGAGCATGTGTGCGGGTTGCCCGTCGCAGAAGGACAGGCGGGTGGCGATCCGGGGCCTTACACGGCCCAGGGGATCTTTCTTGGTATCAAGGCCGCGGTGGCGCACCGGCTTGGCCGCACAGACATGGATGGCGTGCGCGTTGCGGTGCAGGGCTGCGGCTCGGTCGGCGGCGGCGTAGCGCGGCGGTTGGCGGGCGAGGGCGCTCAGGTCACGCTTGCCGATATTGACCAGGCGAAGGCCGAGGCATTGGCGGCGGAGCTGGGCGGAACGGCTGTTCCGGCTGCCGAGATCATGCAGGTGTCCTGCGACGTGTTCAGCCCCAATGCGCTGGGTGCGATTCTTGACGATGTGAGCATTCCTAAGCTCGATTGCGCGATCGTGGCGGGTGGCGCGAACAACCAGCTTACCCGCGCCGCGCATGGCGAACTGCTGCGGGACCGTGGGATCCTTTACGCTCCTGACTATGTGATCAACGCTGGTGGGATCATCAATGTCGGCATGGAATATCTCGCTCGGCGCGCAGGTGAAACATGCTCGGCCAGCACGGTGATGGAGCGCATCGGCGGGATCGGCAGCACGCTGACCGCGATCTGGCAAGAAAGCGAGCGTTCAGGTGCGGGCGCGCATGAAGTGGCCGATCGTATGGCGCGAAAGGCCATTGGCCGCGGGGAATAGACGGCTGTTACCCTTGCTCTGTCGGCGCACTAATGCCAAAGGAATGGACCGCGCGACGCGCCCCTATAATTGACTTTGTCCGAGAAATGCACGGCTACGCCAACCCTGCCCGGTTCCTGAAAATCGCTCGCTGGTTCACCATGCCGTTGCTGGTGGGCGGGCTGGTTGTGACTGCGGCGGCGCTGGTCTGGGGCTGGATGTCGGCTCCGCCCGATCGGCTGATGGGCGATTCCGTGAAGATCCTGTTCGTTCATCTGCCTGCCGCGTGGCTTGGCATGGGCGGGTGGACCGCGATCGCGATTGCGAGCCTTGTCGAGCTGGTCTGGCGGCATCCGCTGGCTGCGATTTCGGCGCGGGCAGTGGCGGTGCCGGGGGCGGTGTTCGCCTTCCTGTGCCTTGCCAGCGGCTCGATCTGGGGGCGCCCGACATGGGGCACCTGGTGGGTGTGGGACGGACGTCTGACCTCGATGCTGGTGCTGCTGTTCCTCTATCTCGGCTATATCGCGCTTACCAACGCGCTGGCCCGCGAAGGCTCTTCGAGCCGGATCGCGGCGATTTTCGGGCTGGTCGGGGCGATCAACGTGCCGATCATCAACCGGTCGGTGGTGTGGTGGAACTCGCTGCACCAGCCGCCTTCGATCACCATGGGCAATTCGGCGATCGATCCGGTCTATCTCTATCCGCTGCTTGCCAGCGTGCTCGGTTTCTCGTTGCTGTTCGGCGGCGTGGTCCTGGCGCGGATGCGGGCGATCCTGGCCGATGCGCAGGCTGAGGCACGCCTGCGGCGCAAGGCCCAGAAGGCGGAGCTTGCTCAGGCCGATGTGCCCGGAGTTGAAGCCTGATGCGCGAAACGCTCGATATGATGGACTTCGTCTATGCGGCCTATGCGATTTGCCTTATTGGCACGCTGGCGCTGGCCGGATGGAGCTATTCCAGCATGCGCGCTGCAGAAAAGCGCCGTGAGGAGAGTCGCAAGAAATGAACGCAACGTCATCAAAGGGCCTCAAGCCGAAGCATCAGCGGCTGGTGTTGCTGTCGGTCGCGCTGGTGGCGCTGATCGGCGCCGGGCTGCTGGCGGCATGGGCGCTGCGCAATCAGGCGAGCTATTTCTACCTGCCGAGCGAGATCGTCGCCGAGGCACCCGCGCCCGATCAGGGCGTGCGACTGGGCGGCATGGTCGAGATGGGCTCGATTGAAGAACAGGCTAACGGAACCACGATCCACTTCATCGTGGAAGACGGCACGGCCAAGGTGCCGGTCAGCTTCACCGGTATCGCCCCGGCGCTGTTTGTCGAGGGCTCGGGCGTGGTTGCCGAAGGCACCATGGGCCCGGATGGCGTGTTCGTGGCCGACAATCTGCTCGCCAAGCACGATGAGAACTACATGCCCAAGGAACTGGCGGGGATGAGCCAGGAGCAGGTCCGCCAGCAGGTGGAAGCGACCCTCGAATGATCCCTGAAATCGGCCTTGCCGCACTGTGGCTTGCTGCGGCGCTTGCCGCGCTGCAATTTCTTGGCGGCCTGCTCGGCGCTGGCGAGAATGGCCACCCGCTGGGCGCAGTCGTGCGCCCGGTGGCGGTGCTGCAGGCGGCGCTGTGCGGGCTTTCGTTCCTGTGCCTGCTCTATAGCTTCGTGGTCACCGATCTCTCTGTGCTGTTGGTGGCGAACAATTCGCACTCGATGAAGCCGATGATCTTCAAGATCGCCGGTGCCTGGAGCAACCACGAGGGCTCGATGCTCATGTGGGTGATGGTCATGGCAGTGGCCGGTGGCGCAATCGCGCTGATCGAGCGGCGTCTGCCTGAACGCACCATGCTGGCGACACTCGGTGCGCAGGCCTTTGTCGGGTTGGGCTTCTATGCCTTCCTGCTCATTTCCTCGAACCCGTTTGAACGCCTTAACCCGGCGCCGCCCGAGGGCAACGGCCTCAATCCGCTGCTGCAAGACGTGGCGGCCGCCTATCATCCGACAACGCTCTATTGCGGCTATGTCGGCCTGTCGGTGGCCTTCAGCTTCGCCGTCGGCGCGCTGCTGACCCGCAACGTGACGCCCGAATTCGCCCGCGTGATGCGGCCGTGGGTTCTTGGCGCATGGATTTTGCTGACCATCGGCATCACTGCTGGCTCCTACTGGGCTTATTACGAGCTGGGTTGGGGCGGCTGGTGGTTCTGGGACCCGGT
>DDFY01000025.1:0-46823 GCA_002337385.1 Erythrobacter sp. UBA1916 | reverse complement strand
TGGGGCGGCTGGTGGTTCTGGGACCCGGTCGAGAATGCGTCGCTGATGCCGTGGCTGGCCGCGACCGCGTTGCTGCACTCGGCCTCGGTCCTCGCCGCGCGCGATGCCTTGCGGACGTGGACCATCATGCTCGGCGTGGTCGCCTTCTCTATGAGCATGGTCGGCACGTTCCTCGTGCGCTCGGGCATTCTCACCAGCGTCCATGCCTTTGCGGTTGACCCGGAACGCGGCAGCTTCATCCTCGCGCTGCTGGCGATCAACATCGGCGGCGCGCTGGCCGTGTTCGTCACCCGCGCGGG
Organism: Erythrobacter sp. UBA1916; assembly: GCA_002337385.1. Lineage (GTDB taxonomy): Bacteria > Pseudomonadota > Alphaproteobacteria > Sphingomonadales > Sphingomonadaceae > Alteraurantiacibacter. The sequence continues at coordinate 46,524 of DDFY01000025.1, read as the reverse complement.
CACCGTGTCCGAAGGCGAGCGCTTCTCGCCGATGAGCCGTGAGGGCGCGCTGGTGGTCAACAACGTGATGCTCTCGGCGATCCTCGGCATCGTGTTGCTGGGTACGCTCTATCCGCTGCTCACGGAGGCCTTCAATGTGAAGGTCTCGGTCGGTCCGCCATACTTCAATCCGGTGAGCGCGATTTTCTTCTTCCCGATGGTTGCTGTGCTGGTGGTCGGCCCGCTGCTGCGCTGGCGCAAGGATTCCTTCTCCCGCGTGAAGTGGCCTGTTCTGGCCGCTGCTGCGCTGGGTCTGGCGGTGTTGCTCGCTGCTGCGCTGTTGAGCGATGTTGCGCTTCTGCCGCTGCTGGGCCTCACTCTTGCCGCCGCGGTGGCGCTGTCGAGCTTCATGCCGCTGCGCGGGCGTTCGCTGCGGCGCTTGCCGCTTGCGGTCTGGGGCATGTGCATTGGGCATTTCGGGCTCGCGGTGGCGCTGTTCGGCATGTCGGCAGACAGCGCGTTCCAGCAGGAGCGACTGGTTGCTGCCAACATCGGTGACGAGGTTCATGTCGGCCCGTGGCAGGCGCGCCTCGATGCGGTGAAGCCCGCCGCCGGTCCGAACTGGGTGGCGATGGAAGCGGAGATGCAGGTCGCCTACATGAACGGCGAGTGGCGTGATGCTCGCCCGCAGTCGCGTCATTTCTGGACCCCGCCGCAGGAAACGAGCGAAGTCGCATTGATCACCCGCTGGAACGGCCAACTCTATGTCGCCGTTGGGAACCAGGCACAGGACGGGCGCTGGCAGCTTCGCTTGTGGTGGAAGCCGTTTGTGACATGGATCTGGTATGGCGGCCTCCTGATTGCATTGGGCGGCGCGCTGGCCCTGGTGGGGCGTGTGGTCGGTGACCTGCGCCGCCGTTCTGCGGCCGGCAAGATTGCCGAGCGCCGCGAAGAGCTGGAGGCAAGCGTATGAGGAAACTCCGCATCGGCCTGTGGGTTCTGGTCGGCATCGCCACCTTCCTGTTCGGCTTGTTCGCCTATCAGCTGGGCCAGCCAAAGGACGAGTTCGTGAAGAGCGCGATGGTCGGCCAGCCGATCCCCGCTTTCGACCTGCCTGCCGCCAGCGCCAGCCGCCCTGCGCTGTCGAGCGCGGACCTCGCTGATGGCAAGCCGAAGCTGCTCAACATTTTTGCCAGCTGGTGCGTGCCTTGCGCGGCCGAGGCCCCGCAACTGGCCGCGCTTGAGCGGGCTGGTGCGCCCATCGTCGGCGTGGCGATCCGCGACCGGGAGGAGGACGTCGATCGCTTCCTCGCGACCTACGGCAATCCCTTCACCCGCATCGGACGCGACGATATTTCCGAAGTGCAGCTTTCGATCGGGTCTTCGGGCGTGCCGGAGACCTTCGTGATCGATGGCAAGGGCCGGATTACCTATCAGCATATCGGGGATATCCGCCCTGAGCAGGTCAGCATGATCCTCGAAGAGCTGCGGAAGGCGGGCGCATGAGGCGGCTTGTTGCTCTTCTTGCGCTGATCCCCGCCTTGATTTTCGGGGTGCCGCTGCTGGCACAGGATAGCATGCCGCCGGCGCCCTATGCCTATCAGCAGCTCGACGATCCCGCGCTGGAGGCCAAGGCGCAGGACCTGATGATCACGCTGCGCTGCCTGAAGTGCCAGAGCCAGTCGATCGCTGACAGCGATGCACCGATGGCGGGCGACATGCGGCATCAGGTCCGCACCCGCATCGCCGCTGGTGAAGATCCCGAGGCGATTCGCGCCTGGCTCGTTTCGCGCTACGGCGACTATGTCAGCTACAAGCCGCATCTGAGCAGTTCTACCTGGCCGCTGTTCGCGATTCCGGTCATAGTGGTGCTGGTGGCGGGTTTTGCCATCGTGCGGCGGATGAGGGCGCGCAAATGACCTGGGTCTTTGTCGTATTGCTTGCTGCGCTGGCCTTTGCTGCCGCTGTTCTCCTGTTCAAAGTTGAAAAGGCATTGTGGAGCAGCCTGCTGGCGGCGCTCGCCGTGGGGCTGGCGGGCTATGCCGTGCAGGCGAGCCCGGGCTTGCCCAGCGCTCCCAAGGCAGCGGGCGAAAACCGGGCCGCGCCGCTGTTCGATATCGTCGAGGTTCGCCGCGAACTGCTGACCACGCGCGAACGCTCGAAGGCCGATTTTGTCGTTACCGCCGATGCTCTGGCCCGTGAGGGGCGTTATCAGCAGGCAGCGCAGCTGCTGGCCTCGGTCACCCGGGATAACCCGCAGGACTTCGAGGCATGGATTGCCGAAGGCAACGCGCTGGTCGAGCATGCCGATGGCATTCTGACCGTGCCCGCGCTCTATGCCTATCGGAAGGCGGCAGAGCTGAAGCCTGCGCACCTTGCACCCAACTACTTTCTTGGCGTTGCGCTGATTCGGCAGGGGCGGTTGCTGGAGGCGCGGCAGGTCTGGGCCGATTCGCTTGCCGCTGCACCGGAAGATGATCCGGGCCGCGAAGTCGTCGCCCAGCAGCTTGAACGACTCGACGGAATGCTGGCTGCCATTTCGCAGATGGACGGGGAGGGCGGGCCTTCGGCAAGTGACGCGCCCGTTCCGTCCGGGCCTTAGACACATGACCTGCCCGCGATTGCACCGGGTTTGCCACACTGCTAAGCGGCGCGCTTCGCATTTGCACACAAGCGACATGAGTCGAAATTCTCGATGAGCGTAGCCGGGTCCGAGCGCACCAGTGCCAAGCTGAAACTCGCCGTCGGTGCCGTTGGCATCGTGTTCGGCGATATCGGCACCTCGCCGCTTTATGCGTTCCGCGAGACCTTTCGTGGTGCCCATCACCTGCCGATCGACGACATGCACATTCTCGGTGTGCTCAGCCTGATTTTCTGGTCGATGACAATGGTGGTGTCGTTGCAATACGTCACCATACTGATGCGGGCGGACAACCGGGGTGAGGGCGGTTCGCTGGCGCTGGTGGCGCTGCTGTCGCGCCATATCGGCCAGTCGAAACATGGCTGGTTCGTGGTGCTGCTGGGCGTGGCGGCGACCGCGCTGTTCTACGGCGATTCGATGATTACCCCAGCGATCTCGGTGTTGTCCGCGGTCGAGGGCCTGACAGTGGTCGACAGCCGGCTCGACGATCTGGTGATCCCGATTGCGCTGATATTGCTGATCGCGCTGTTCGTGCTGCAGAAGCGCGGCACGGCCAAGGTGGGTGCGCTGTTCGCGCCGGTGATGGGGCTCTATTTCCTCGTGCTGGCGCTGATGGGCATCTGGTACATCTTCAAGACGCCGGAGATCCTGTGGGCGCTCAACCCGTGGTACGCCTATCAGTTCTTCGTCACTGACAAGTGGTTCGCCTTCCTCGCGCTTGGCTCCGTGGTGCTGGCGGTGACGGGGGCCGAGGCGCTCTATTCGGACATGGGCCACTTTGGGCGCGGCCCGATGCGGCTGTCGTGGTTCGGCTATGTCATGCCGTGCCTGCTGCTGAACTATTTCGGGCAGGGCGCCATGATCATCGGTCTGGGCGATGCCGCTGCCGAAGAAGCCATCCTCAATCCGTTCTTCTATCTCGCGCCCGAGGCCTATCGCCTGCCGCTGGTGATTCTGGCCACCTGTGCGACCTTCATTGCCAGCCAGGCGGTGATTTCGGGCGCCTTCTCGATCACCCACCAGGCGATTCAGCTCGGCTTCGTGCCGCGCCTGGCGATCCGCCACACCAGCGACGAGCATCACGGCCAGATCTACATTCCGGTCATCAACTGGGCGCTGATGTGCGCGGTGATCCTGTTGGTGCTGTTCTTCCAGAAATCGTCCAGCCTCGCGAGCGCCTATGGCATTGCCGTGACCGGTGCGATGACGATCGATACGCTGCTGATGGCGGTGCTGCTGGTCGGGGTGTGGAAATGGAAGTGGTGGATGGCAGCGCCAGTGGTGCTGGTGTTCCTGCTGGTTGATGGCGCCTACTTCGCGGCGAACCTCACCAAGTTTGCCGACGGTGGCTGGTTCCCGCTGATGATCGGCGCGATTGCCTTCACCTTGCTCACGACATGGTCGAAGGGGCGCAAGCTGATGCGCGAGCGGATGAGCGAATTCTCTCTCCCGCTCGACATTTTCGCCAAGTCCGCCCGGTCGAGTACGGCGCGGGTCGAGGGCACGGCGATCTTCCTCGATTCGGCCACGGCCGGCACGCCCTCGGCGCTGCTCCACAACATCAAGCATAACAAGGTGCTGCACGATCGGGTGGTGGTGCTGACGGTGAAGATTGCCGACACGCCCTATGTCGATCCCGATGCGCGGGTCGAGGTGATGGACCTGGCCGACGGTTTCTACCGGGTCACCCTGCAATATGGCTTCATGGAAGAGACCAACATCCCGCAGGCGCTCGACAACCATCAGATCTGTGGCGGGCCGTTCGAGATGATGAAGACGAGCTTCTTCCTGTCGCGTCAGACCCTGCTTTCGGCGGACAAGCCGGGGATGATGGTCTGGCGAGAGAAGCTGTTTGCCTGGATGATGCGCAACTCGACCACCGCGATGGAGTTCTTCGGCCTGCCGACGAACCGTGTGGTGGAACTCGGCAGCCAGGTCGAGATCTAGCCAGCGCCGCCACGGCACGGTTGCTTGACGAAGTTGACACTTCGCTGGCGCTCGCAAGGCGCGGTTTTTCCCGGAATCGCAAGACGTCGCGCCAATACGGCGAAGTTGACACCTGTGCGGGATTGGCGCGGCAGCTGAGGCAGGCGGGTGAGGCATGGTCGCCCGCCAAGCACATCGCCGCGTGAGTAGGAAAGCTAGTCGTGCGGTGGGTTCTGCACGACCTCTTCCTCATCCCCCAGCGACAGCCCATGCTTCAGCAGCATCGGGATCTGGGTGAAGGTGAACAGGAACGACAGGGGCATGAACAGCCACAGCTTTGCCGCCAGCCAGCTCTCGAAGCTCAGCGTGTAAAGCAGCGTGGTGTTGAGCACGGCGAGAAACAGGAAGAAAATCCCCCAGTTGCGCGACAGCTTGAGCCAGCCTTCGTCGCTCAAACCCTCGAAGGCGGTCTCCAACAGCACCTTGAGCAGCGCCTTGCCCCTGATCCAGCCGCCCAGCAGCATTACGCCGAAGCCGAGGTAGATCACGGTCGGCTTCCACTCGATGAAGCGCTCGTCCTGGAAGTAGATCGTCAGCGCGCCGAAGCCGACGATCAGCACGGTTGAGAGCCACAGCATCGGGCTGATCTTGCCGAGCCGCAGCTTGCTCACCGCCAGCGCCACCAGCGAGGCGATGATGAAGGCGCCGGTGCCCTTGATGACAGCAAGGATTTCGCCTGCCGCGTTATCGCCGTCGCCCTCGGGCGAGAACCACTTGTAGGCGAGGAAGAACACCAGCAGCGGGCCGTAGTCGACCGCGATGTTGAGCCAGCCGCTGGCAGGTTTCTTCTTGGTGGCTTCGGTGGTCATGCTATCCCAACACTCTCTGGTCCGCTCGGGGCGAGCGGGTGTGTTCTAAAATCAGGCTCAAGCCACCCCGGCAATCACGCGCGCGACCAGATCGGGGTCGAACGGGCGCAGATCGTCGAGCTTCTCGCCCACGCCGATGGCATGGATTGGCAAGCCATATTGCTCGGCCGCCGCCACCAGCACACCGCCGCGCGCGGTGCCGTCGAGCTTGGTCATGATCAGGCCGGTGACACCCGCCACCTCCTTGAAGATCTCGATCTGTGAGAGCGCATTCTGTCCGTTGGTGGCATCGAGCACCAGCACCACATCATGCGGCGCTTCGGGGTTGAGGCGGCCAAGCACGCGGCGAATTTTTGCCAGCTCGTCCATCAGCTCGCGCTTGTTCTGGAGGCGTCCGGCGGTGTCGACCACCAGCGCGTCGATCCCGGTGTCGGTGGCCTGCTTGACCGCGTCGAACACGATGCTGGCCGGGTCGCCGCCTTCGGGGCCAGTGATGATCGGCGCGCCGATGCGCTCGGCCCATACCTTGAGCTGACCGATGGCCGCAGCGCGGAAGGTGTCGCCTGCCGCCAGCAGCACGCCGTAGTCGTCTTCCTGAAACCAGTGCGCGAGCTTGGCGATGGTGGTGGTCTTGCCCGAGCCGTTGACCCCGATGACGAGGATCACTTGCGGGCGCGGGAAGGCGGTGACTTCCAGCGGTTTGGCCACCGGGCGCAGGATGGCGGCGATCTCTTCGGCCACCGCCTCTTTCAGTTCCTGTTCGGTGATGGTGAGGCCGAAGCGCTTCTCCGACAGTTTGGCCCGGATGCGCGCAGCAGCCGAGGGGCCAAGGTCCGACAGGATCAGCGCATCCTCGACCTCGTCGAGCGTGGCATCGTCAAGCGTGGCCGAGCCGACCACCCCGGTGAGGTTGTCGGCAAGGCGTTCGGAGGTCTTTCGGAAGCCGCCGAACAGCTTCTGCGTCCAGGACGGTGCGCTATCGGTCAAACCAGCAGGCCTTCTGTCACTTGGGTGGGAATTACGGTGGTGATCGTGCCCGGCGCAGTGCCTTCGGGCAGCTTCACCCGTGCGAAGTTGCCAGCATAGCCGGTGCCGTCGCTTTCGGTAAGCACGCTTAGCGCTTCGCCCACAAGGCTTTCGAGCCAATGCTGCCGCGCCTTGGCGACGGCCTCGCGCAGTTCTGCGGCTCGCTGGCGGATCACGGGTTTCTCAATCTGCGGCATCCGCGCGGCAGGAGTGCGGGGGCGCGGCGAATAGGGGAAGACGTGGCCGTGGACGACCGGAAGCTCGGCAATGATCGCAAGGTTATCGGCGTGGTGCGCTTCGGTCTCGGTAGGAAAGCCGGCGATGATGTCGGCCCCCACGGCGATCTCGGGTCGTGCTTCCTTTAGCCGGGCTACCAGATTGAGCGCATCGGCACGGCTGTGGCGACGCTTCATGCGCTTGAGGATCAGGTCCGCCCCATGCTGCAAAGAGAGGTGCAGGTGCGGCATCACGCGGCGCTCGTTGGCGAACAGGTCGAACAGCTCGGCGTCGATTTCCACCCCGTCGAGCGAGGACATGCGCAGCCGATGCAGATCGGGGAAAGCGTCGAGCACGGCGCGAACCAGCGAGCCGAGGGTGGGGGAGCCGGGCAGATCATGACCCCAACTGGTCACGTCGACCCCGGTCAGCACGATTTCGGGCGCACCCTGATCGAGATGGGCTTCCACCTCTTGCAGCACCTCGTCCACGGTGAGCGAGCGGCTGGACCCGCGCCCTTGCGGGATCACGCAGAAAGTGCAGGCATGGTCGCAGCCGTTCTGCACCGCGATGAAGGCGCGGGTGTGCAGCGGCGGCGGGGTGCGTTCGGGCTCGGGCACGTTCCACACCCGCGCGTCGAGCTTCTCGGCATTGGCGATGAGACCATCGACTTCGGGCATGGCGGCCAGCTGCTGGCGCTCGATATCAGCGGCGCAGCCGGTCACCAGCAGGCGGGCATCGGGATTGGCGCGGCGCGCACGGCGGATCGCCTGCCGGGTCTGGCGCACGGCCTCAGAGGTGACGGCGCAGGAATTGACCACCACCAGATTGTCTTCCCCCGCCACCAGCGCGCGGATGCGCTCGCTCTCGGCGATGTTGAGGCGACAGCCCAACGAAATGACTTCGGGCACGACAGCTTGCGATGAACGGCTCAAGAAAAGTCGTCCCATGCAAAGCTGCCGCGAAAGCTGACCGCGGCAGGGCCAGTCATGGTGATGCGGTTATCTTCGCCCCAGCCGATCCGCAGCGCACCGCCGGGGAGCATGACCGTGACGTCGCGCTCGGTCAGCCCGCGCCGCATGGCTGCGATCGCCGTCGCGCAGGCGCCGGTGCCGCAGGCGCGGGTGAGGCCTACACCGCGCTCCCACACGCGCAGACGGATCGTTTCTCGGTCCACAATGGTCGCCACGTTGACGTTTACCCGCTCGGGAAACACCTCGTCGTGCTCGATCTGCGGGCCAAGCTCGTCAAGCGGCACCGCGTCGCAATCGGGTACGAAGAAGATCGCATGCGGATTGCCGACATTGACCGCCACAGGCTGCTCCAGCGCGTCCCAGCCGAGCGGCATCGCCAGCGTGTCCATCGCATAGGCGAGCGGGATTTCGTCCCAGCCAAAGCGCGGCTCGCCCATGTCGACGCTGATCCCGGCGCTATCGGGGCGGGTGGCAATCGTGCCGCCGAGCGTTTCCAGTGTCGCCGGTTCGCCCAGCAAGAGGCCGACCGCGCGGCTGGCGTTGCCGCAGGCTTCGACCTCGCCGCCATCGGCATTGTGGATGACCATGCGGCAGGTGGCCGTGGCGCTCGGCTTCAGGAGGATGAATTGGTCGCAGCCGATCCCGATATGGCGATCGGCCAAGTGTCGCACCCGTTCGGGCGCGAAGTCGGGCAGGCGATCGGCGCGGTCATCGATGACCACGAAATCGTTGCCCAGGCCGTGCATCTTGGTGAATTCTACGCGCATGCCGTGGCAAGTAGGGCGCGTGCCGCCCGGTGGCAATGGGTGCGGCGCCGTGAAGCTGGTCAGCCCGCGAGACGACCTTCGATAGCGGGAGCGGCAGAAGCGTTGTTGTCGATGGCTGGCTCGCTTGCAGGAGCTTCGCCGTCTGCGCATTTGCCAAGGCCGAGCCGCTCGCGCGTCGTCGCGGCATCTTCAGGGCGACCATAGAGATAGCCCTGTCCCTTGAGCTCGCCGAAGCGTTGCAACGCCTCAAGCACTTCGGGGGTCTCGATCCCTTCGGCGGTGATCGGCAGGTTCAGCCCTTGGCCGAGCGAGACGATGGCCTCCACCAGCTCGGAGCCCTTCGTGCTTTTGGACAGTTCGGCCACGAAGCTGCGGTCGATCTTCAGGCAGTCAAACGGCAGGTTGCTCAGCTGTGCGAGGCTTGCATAGCCGGTGCCGAAATCATCAAGGCTGATCTTGATGCCCTGGTTCTTGAGACTGGTGGCAATCTCGCGGACGGAAGCGATGTTTTCGTGCAGCGAGGTTTCGGTGATTTCGATGACGAGTCGCGTGGGCGGGAAGCCCGTCTCCACCAGCACCTGCAGCAGCTTCTGGGCGAACCAGGGATCGCGCATCTGCACGGGCGAGATATTGACCGACAAGGTCAGACGCGGATCCCAGTCCTTGGCGTCGATCAGCGCCTTGCGGATCAGCACTTCGGAAAGGTCGGAGATCAGCTCGCTTTCCTCCGCGACCGGGATGAAAACTTCGGGATTAACCAGGCCATATTGCGGCGAATTCCAGCGCGCCAGCATCTCGAATCCGACCAGCTCGCCGGTCATCAGATCGATCTGCTGTTCGTAATAGGGCACGAATTCATCCTGCGCGATGCCGCGGCGAATGGCCCCTTCCAGTTCGTTGCGGAAGAGCAGTTCCGCTTCCATCTCGGGCTCGAAGAAGAAGAAGCGGTTCCGTCCGCTCTTCTTGGCCTGATACATCGCGATGTCGCCGCGGTGGATAAGCGTTTCGGAGGTCAATTCCGCGTCGTCGGTATCGTCGGCGTCGGTTGTGGCAATGCCGAGCGAAATGCTGACTTCGACCTCAAACCCTTCGTGCACGATTGGCGCTCTGACCTGTTCCGTCAGATCGGCGGCAATGTTCTCGATCTTCGCCCGACCATTGCGAGCATAGGGAAGGGCGCAGGCGAACTCGTCGCCGCCCATGCGGATAGTGATGCTTCCGGCAGGCAGCGCGGAGGAGAGCCGTTGGGCCACGGCAACAAGCACCCGATCGCCAAGCTGGTGGCCGTTGAAATCGTTGACCTGCTTGAAGTTGTCGAGGTCGAGCAGCATCACTGCGACCTCTTTCCCGCGGCGAGAAGCCTCGGCCAGCATCCGGTCGATTGCGGGCAGGCCGGCGCGCCGGTTGAAACATCCGGTGAGCGGATCGATCTCGGCCAGCTGCTGCGCACGCTTTTCGGCCAGCCGCCTTTCGCACACTTCCTTGTTGAGGTCGTTGTACCGCCGCCAGCCGAAGATCAGCAGCGCGATATTGAGCAGGACCGCATTCGACAGCAGGACGTCGGGTGAATAGGTGTCAGTCATCCACGAGTGGACGATCTTCGGCATCAGGCTGCCGCCCGTACCCACGAAAAGGATGATTGCCGAAATTGCGATGCCCAGCGCCACGATATCGTGGTCAGCTTTGCCGCTGCGGTTCTCTAACCTGTTGTGTTTGTTGTGGTCGTGCATAGGCAGTTCTTGCTGACAGGTCCCCAAGGCCGATGACTGCTTCTCGCGCAACACATTCAACATCCGGTTAATTGCGCTCGCGGCGTCGCGCGGCTAGGCCGGGGCTGAAAAATAGGCGCGAGAACTGGAGGGCTGTTCGTTGCATCGCTGGCTGATCAAATCGGAACCGTTCAAATACTCATGGGACGACCTGTTGCGCGATGGCGAGACGGTCTGGGACGGGGTCCGCAACCACCGTGCGGCCAACAATCTGCGCACGATGAAGACAGGCGATCTCGCCTTTTTCTATCATTCGAACAAGGGGTTGGAGATCGTCGGTATCGCTGAGGTAAGCGAAGACGGTCTGATCGATCCGACCGACGCGGAAGGCAAGTGGCCGACTGTGAAGTTCAAGCCTGTCGAGCCGGTGCCGAGCCCCGTCACGCTGAAGGCGATCAAGGCCAATCCCGCGCTTGAGGGGATCGAGCTGGTGCGGCTCGGCCGCCTCTCCGTGGCCGAGCTTACCGTTAAGGAATGGGACGAGATTCTGCGTATGTCGCGCGAGGCTGCCTAGGCCCCGCGCAACCCGCTGATCGTCGCCCCGCCAGCGCTGAGCTGCTCGATATCGGTCAGGCAGTGGATCAGGCGCAGGCCGTCCTTTTGCATGGCCTGTTCAAGCGCGGTGTCGAACTCGGCATTGGTGCTGACCACTTCGGCCCAGGCGCCGTAGCTGCGGCCCATCATGGCAAAGTCGGGGTTGGCGAGGCGAGTCGCGGAGATGCGGCCCGGATATTCGCGCTCCTGATGCATGCGGATCGTGCCATAGGCGGAGTTGTCGAACACGATCACCAACAGGTTCGCCCCGTGCTGGGCGGCGGTTGCCAGTTCCTGCGCGTTCATCAGGAAGTCGCCGTCGCCGCACACGGCCAGCACGCAGCGCTCTGGGAAGCGCAGCGCGGCGGCGACGGCTGAGGGAATGCCGTAGCCCATCGCGCCTGCGGTGGGGGCAAGCTGCGAGGGGAACCCGGCATAGGGCCAGTAGCGGTGCCACCAGCCCGAGAAATTGCCCGCGCCGTTGCAGATGATCGAGTCGCCGGGAAGCAGCTTGCGCGCGCTTGCCAGCGCGCGGGCGAGATCGAGCGGGAACAGCGCCTCTTCGCGCGGGGTGTTCCATTCTACCCATTCGGCATGGGCCTGCGCTCCGGCATCGAAGGCGATGATGCTGCCATCGTCCCACAAGGCGGCGCTTTCGGAGAATTCTTCCGGGTCGGCGCAGATGGCAAGGTCGGTGCGATAGACGCGGCCCAGCTCTGCGGGATCGGGGTGGACGTGGACCAGAACCTGATCGGGATGCTCGGGCGTGATGAGGGTGTAACCGTCGGTGGTCGCCTCACCGAGTCGCGCGCCGACCACCAGCACCAGATCGGCCTCCTTGATGCGGCTGACCAGCTTGGGATTGGGGCCATAGCCGAGGTTCCCGGCATAGACGGGCGAGGACGGTGGCAGCGCGTCCTGACGGCGAAAGGCGGTGGCAACGGGCAGGCCGATTCGCTCGGCAAACTCGGTGAAATGCTCGCGCGCTTTCTCGTGCCAGCCAGCCCCCCCAACGATCGCCACTGGCGCCGCGGCATCGCCGATCATGGCCATCAGCGTGGACACCGCATCGGGGCAGGGCGGCTGGGCCGGGCGCACTACCGCCGGACGCGGCGTGGCGGCGATGTCGGCCTCGTGCAGCATGTCCTCGGGCAGGGCGAGCACCACCGGGCCGGGCCGACCGGAAATGGCGGTCGACCATGCGCGCGCGACATATTCGGGAATGCGGGCAGGATCGTCGATCCGGGCCGACCACTTGCAGATCGGGCCAAAGAAGGCGGAGAAGTCCATCTCCTGAAAGCCCTCGCGGTCGCGCATCGTGCGGTCCACGTCGCCGATAAACAGGATCATCGGCTGCGAATCCTGCATCGCCACATGCACGCCGATGCTGGCGTTGGTCGCGCCGGGGCCGCGGGTGACGAAGGCCACACCCGGCTGCATCCGCATCGCCCCGTCGGCGCAGGCCATGAAAGCGGCGCCGCCCTCCTGCCGGCAGGTGACGACGTCGATCGCCCCGCCACCGGGCAGAGAACCGTCGGCCAGAGCATCGAGCACGGGCAGGAAGCTTTCGCCGGGAACGGTGAACACGCGGTCACATCCCTGTTCGGCAAGGCAGGCGACGAGCAGCTGGGCTGCGGTGAGCGGAGTGGTGGCAGGTGGTTTCATCGGCAACGGGCTAGCGCGGCGTCTCGGCCTCGGCAAGCGGAGGAGATCGGGGGCGACCTGTCCCCCTTGAGGACATGGGCCTTTGTGCGCTCGCCAATGGTTACGAAATTCTTAACCTGCCTCTCCATGAGAAGAGCACTTGTCCTGACCTCCGAATCGGCCCGCCACCCGTTCAGGGCTTCGCTGCCGCCGCATGTCTTTGCGGAAATGGGCGAGATTGAGCCGCGTGTGCCGTGGTATCTGCGGCTTGGCCTCTCGCGCGCCGATATCGAAAGCGCGGCGACGACCTATTGCTCTGGCTTCGTCGCGGCCTTCGTGTTCTTCGCCTGAGGCGGATTACGCGCGGCGGGCTGCCTTCTCTGCCTGCCAAAGCCGCCAGCCCAGCCAGGCCGAGATCACGCACATGCCAGCGCTGAGCAGAAGCTGTTCGGTCAGCGGAACGCCGAAAAAGCTGAGCCCAAGCGCGAGGATGGAGCCGACCACCATCGCCCCGGCATTGACGATGTTGTTCGCCGCCACGGTCCGACTCGCCTCGCTCGTTTCCACGCGCGTGGTGAGGAAGGCGTAAAGCGGCACCACGAACATGCCGCCGAAGATGGCGATGATCAGCAAGGAGCCGAGCACCAGCCAGGCCATCGGATGACTCACGAACTGCGCGATATTGAGCAGGTCGGTGTTTTCGAGGCTGGCGTTCCACTGCCGGCACACGAGATAGAACAGCGCTACCATAACCCCCATCGCAATCACGGAGGCGGGCGAGAACCGGGCCGAGACATCGCCCTTCAGCAGCGCGTTGATCGCCACCGAGCCGATCGCAATGCCGATCGAGAACACGACGAGGAACAGGCTTGCCACTTCCTTGCTTGCCATGAGTACGTTCTTGGCTAGCGGCGGGAACTGGATGAACAGCACCGCACCGATGGTCCAGAAGAAGCTGATCGCGAGAATGGCGTAGAACACCTCGCGGTTGTGCATCGTGCGGGCAACGATGCGGACCGAGGCGGTAAGCGGGTTGTAATCGATCGGTTCGACGTTGCCCATTGCGGGGGCCGTGGGGATCTTGCGGCTGGAGATAAAGCCCAGCGCGGCAATCACGATCACCAGCACGGCGGCTATCTCGACCTCGATGAACCCGGCCAGGATCGTGCCCGCCATGATGGCCAAGTAGGTCCCCGCCTCGACCAGCCCGGTGCCCGCCAGCACCTCTTTGGGCTGCAGGTGTTGCGGCAGGATCGAATATTTGATCGGCCCCATGAAGGTCGAATGGATGCCCATGGCAAACAGCGCCAGCAGCATCAGCGGCAGGGCCAGAACCTCGGTCAGCACACCTTTCCAGGCGAGCGTTAGCCCGATGGCGCCCACGAACATGATGCCGATCTCAGCCGCCTTGATGATGCGGATGATTCGCGCCTTGTCGCGCATGTCGGCCAGCTGCCCGGCAAGCGCCGAGAGCAGGAAAAACGGCAGGATGAACAGGCCAGAAGCGACGCCCGAGAACACCGTCTCCGCTTCGGCCGAATTGTAGACCGAATAGACGACGAACAGCACCATGGCGTTCTTGTAGAGGTTGTCGTTGAAGGCGTTGAACAGCTGGGTCACGAACAGCGGGCCGAAGCGTTGCTGCCGGAGAAGATAGGTTGAGGTTAGCATCTATGCCTTCGCGCTGCCTGCGGACTTTCACGCCCGCGGGCGCTCTCATCCGCCTTAGGGATTTACCGTTGATTGCGCCAAGGCCTTTTTCCCGTCGCCATATGGCACTAGGGGCAAGACATGCTGACGCTGCCCAACATCCTCACCATGAGCCGGATCGCGATGATCCCCCTGCTGGCCGCCCTGCTGTGGTGGCCGGGCTGGCACGCCGGCTACCTCGCCGCTTTCGTGCTGTACTGCGTGATGGGCATCACCGACTATTTCGACGGAATGCTGGCGCGCCAGAGCGGGCGGGTGTCGAAACTTGGCATTTTCCTCGATCCGATTGCCGACAAGATCATGGTGGTCTCGGTGATTCTCGTGCTCGCCGCGATGGGTGTGCTGAACGGGCCTTATGCGGGCGACGTGCATGTGATCGCCGGCATGATCATCGTGATCCGCGAAATTGCCGTCTCGGGCCTGCGCGAGTTTCTCGGCGGCTTGCAGGTGAGTGTGCCGGTGAGCAAGTTGGCCAAGTGGAAGACGACGCTGCAGCTGGTTGCGCTTGGCGCACTGATCCTTGGCGAGGGTCTGCCAAACTGGACCATGGTTGCGGACGGCATTGTCCATAACGTGCCGCATATCGTGGGGTTGATTGCCTTGTGGGGCGCGGCGGTGCTGACGGTTATCACCGGCTGGGACTATCTGCGCGTTGGCCTCAAGCACATGGATTGAGAGCGGGGCGCAGGCCGGTCAGCCCGCGCACAGTTCCTCGGCCAGCATCCGGAATTCCTCCTCGCGCGGTGAGTTGGCGCGCCAGACGAGCGCGATCTCGCGGCTCGTCTTGGGGCCTTTGAGCGGCCGGGCGACCACGTTGGTCTCATGCAGGATGCCCGCATCGATCGCCATCTTGGGCAGCATGGTGAGGCCAAGTCCGTTGTCGACCATCTGCACCAGCGTGTGCAGGCTGGTGCCGATCATGGTCGCGCTGGCGCGCAGCTCGGGCCGATTGCACGCGGCGAGCGCATGTTCCTTCAGGCAGTGCCCGTCTTCGAGCAGCATCAGCCGCGCTTCGTCGATCATCGTAGGCGGAATCTCGGCGGGCGGATCGCGCGGATCGTCCTTCGGGAAGGCGACGTAGAGCTCGTCGTCGCAGATTTTCGCCTTGGTCACTTCGCCGGTGGCAAAGGGGAGGGCGAGTAGCACGCAGTCGGCGCGGCCATGGTGGAGCGATTCGATGGCGTGGTCACTGGTCTCTTCGCGCAGGAACAGCTTTAGTTGCGGGCGCTCCTTCCTGAGACGGGGGAGAATGCGCGGCAGCAGGAACGGGGCGATGGTGGGGATCACGCTCATGCGCAGTTCGCCCGAGAGCGGCTGGCCTGCCGCCTGCACCAGTTCGCTCAGCTCCTCGGCCTCGCGCAGCAGCCGGTGTGCTTTCGCCACCACCTGATTGCCGAGCGGCGTGAACCGCACCACCCGCCGACTGCGCTCGACCAGTGTGACGCCGAGCAGGCTTTCGAGTTCGCGAATGCCTGCCGAAAGCGTCGACTGCGAGACGAAGCTGGCGTCAGCCGCGCGGCCAAAGTGGCCGGCCTCGTGCAATGCGACCAGATATTGCAGCTGCTTGATGGTGGGGAGGTAGGTGCTCATATTGTTACCTCCCATATCCGCTTGCCCTGAGCTTGTCGAAGGGCGCATCTCCCTTTCTCGCCGCTGGGAACGGGAAAGGACAATCCTTTGACAGGCTCAGGATGAGCGGTTGTGGATGCTGGTCAGAAGCTATTCCGCCGCCGCCGGCGAAGCTATATCGGCCTCGACGTCGTCGATGTGTGTCATCTTCAGCCGCCCCTTTTCGACTGCAAAGGCGAGCTTGCCTTCCACCAGATCGAGCGCATCACGGCCGAACACCTCGTAGCGCCAGCCGTCGAGCACCTGCAGCTTGCGCACACCGGCGGCAAGCGCCTCCATCTCGTCTGAGCGGGTGAGCAGGCGCGAGGCGACGTCGATCTCGCGGCAGCGAATCTTGAGCAGCAGCTTGAGCAGGTCGGCGACCAGAGCGCCTTCCTTGCCCAGCGGCGCGCCGCGGCCGGAGCGTTGCGGCATCTCATCGTCAGGCAGCGGCTCAGCGGCGGCGACCACTTTCATCAACCGCCTGCCGATGTCGTTTTCCGCCCAGGCTTGTGACAGGCCGCGCACCTTGGCGAGATCGGTCTGCTTCTTGGGCGGATGACTGGCGATGTCGGCCAGCGTCTCGTCGCGGATGATGCGGCCGCGCGGGATATCCTTGTCCTGCGCTTCGGTCTCGCGCCAGGCGGCGAGCGCCTTCAAGCGCCCGAGCACCACTGGATTGCGCCCCGGCGCACGAATGCGGCGCCAGGCAATCTCGAGATCGTTGGCATAGTTGGCCGGGTCCGCCAGTTTTTCCATCTCGGCGTTGAGCCAGTGGCCGCGGTCGGTCTTGATGAGCTTTTTCAGGATGCGCGGGAAGATGTCGGCCAAATAGGTGACATCGCCGATGGCATATTCGATCTGCCGCTCGGTCAGCGGGCGGCGGCTCCAGTCGGTGAAGCGGGCGCCCTTGTCGATGGTCTTGCCGAGCCAGCTTTCCACCAGATTGGCATAGCCGATCTGTTCCGACTGGCTGATCGCCATCATCGCGATCTGGGTGTCGAAAATCGGGTGCGGCGTCTTGCCGGTGAAGTTGTAGACAATCTCCACATCCTGCCCGCCAGCGTGGAAGACCTTGAGCACGTCTTCGTTCTCGCACAGCAGGTTCCACAGCGGCGTGAGGTCGATGCCCTTGGCCAGCGGATCGACCGCGGCGGCCTCCTCCTCGTTGCCGATCTGGATCAGGCAGAGCAGCGGATAATAGGTGTTCTCGCGCATGAATTCGGTGTCGACACAGACGAAATCATGCTTGGCAAGGCGCTCGCACAGGTCGGCAAGCTCGGCTGACTTGGTAATCAGGGGGTGGATCTTCATGTCTTTCCCATACATCATTTGGGCGGTTCACCGTCCTTCGGCCCGCCAATCGCTGACGTCGTCGGCAAAGGTGCCGACCTTGACAAAACGACTGGCTTGCCCTGTTAGCCCGCGCGTAAAGCAACGGCCTTGAGCGACCTTCTCTAGCGCGCTCTTAGCCTCTTAGCCCGCCTTTTGGAAAGAGTCCCCATGCACGCCTATCGTACTCACACTTGTGCCGCACTGAACCAGAATGACGTGGGCCAGAACGTCCGCCTGTCTGGCTGGGTGCATAACAAGCGCGACCACGGCGGCGTCCTGTTCGTCGACCTGCGCGATCATTATGGCCTCACCCAGATCGTGGCCGACAGCGATTCCGACGCGCTGCCAATTCTTGAGAAGCTGAAGCTGGAATCGGTCGTCACCATCGATGGCCTTGTTAAGGCCCGCGCACCCGAGGCGGTGAACCCGAACCTGCCGACCGGCGGGATCGAGGTTTTCGCCCGCACGGTGAACATTCAGAGCCGCGCCGAGGAACTGCCGCTGATCGTCAACTCGGCGGAAGACTATCCGGAGGAAACGCGCCTCAAGTATCGCTTCGTCGATCTGCGCCGCGAGCGTGTTCATGCCAACGTGATGCTGCGCAGCAAGGTGATTTCGAGCCTGCGCCAGCGGATGATCGCGCAAGGCTTCAACGAGTTCCAGACCCCGATCCTCGGCGCCTCTAGCCCCGAAGGCGCGCGCGACTACCTGGTGCCGAGCCGCCTGCATCCGGGCCACTTCTATGCGCTGCCGCAGGCGCCGCAGATGTTCAAGCAGCTGCTGATGGTGGCGGGCTTCGACCGTTACTTCCAGATCGCGCCGTGCTTCCGCGACGAGGACCTGCGCGCCGACCGCAGCCCCGAATTCTACCAGCTCGACTTCGAGATGAGCTTCGTCACGCAGGAAGACGTGTTCCAGGCGATCGAGCCGGTGCTGGCGGGCGTGTTCGAGGAGTTCTCGGGCGGCAAGTCGGTGACCCCGGCGGGCGAATTCCCGCGCATTCCCTATCGTGAGGCCATGCTCAAGTACGGCTCGGACAAGCCCGACCTGCGCAACCCGATCGAGATTGCGGACGTGTCGCACCACTTCACCACCTCGGGCTTCGGCATCTTCGAGAAGATCGTCGGCACCGGCGGCGTGGTCCGCGCGATCCCCGCGCCGAACACGGCGGAAAAGAGCCGCAAGTTCTTCGACGAGATGAACGACTGGTCGAAGAAAGAGGGCTTTGCCGGGCTCGGCTATGTCACCCGCAAGGGCGGCGAGTTCGGCGGCCCCATCGCCAAAAACCACGGGCCCGAGAACATGGCCAAGCTCTATGAAGAGCTGGGGCTGGGTGACAATGACGGCCTGTTCTTCGCCGCGGGCAAGGAAAAGGACGCCGCTAAGCTGGCCGGTGCCGCGCGCACCCGTACGGGCGAGATTCTCGGCCTGATCGAGGAGAACTGCTTCAAGTTCTGCTGGATCGTCGATTTCCCGATGTACGAGTACGACGAGGACGCCAAGAAGGTCGACTTCAGCCACAATCCGTTCTCGATGCCGCAGGGCGAGATGGAAGCGCTGGAAACGCAGGACCCGCTCGATATCCTCGCCTGGCAGTACGACATCGTCTGCAATGGCTACGAGCTGTCCTCGGGCGCGATCCGGAACCACCGTCCGGACATCATGTACAAGGCGTTCGAGATCGCGGGCTACACCAAGGCCGATGTGGACGAGAACTTCTCCGGCATGATCGAGGCGTTCAAGCTCGGCGCGCCGCCGCACGGTGGCTCGGCCCCGGGGATCGACCGCATCGTGATGCTGCTGGCTGATGAGCCGAACATCCGCGAAGTGATCGCCTTCCCGCTGAACCAGCGCGCGCAGGATCTGATGATGGGCGCGCCCTCGCAGGTCTCGGCCCGGCAGCTGCGCGACGTGCATATCCGCACCGTCGAACCGCCCAAGGAAGGCTGATCGCGACCGGGTATGTTGTCGTGATTTGTTCAGGTTTCTCCGCCTAAAGCTTACAAAAGTGAACGGGCGGAGACGTTGCGAATATGGTAAGAAAAGCGATCCTGGCAGCTTTCGCGGCGCTGACATTGGCGACCCCGGTTGCGGCGGAGACACTCTCCGTCGAGACCTACCGTCCGGCCCGCAACGAATCCGCGCTCGGGGTGCACAGCCTGGCGGTCGAGCGCTTTCGCGGCCCCGAGGGATCGCGTTTCTCGTTCATGCTGGCTGACACGCTGCAACAGGTAGCGATTCGCGGGCAACCCTGGTTCACTGTGCTCGTGAACGAGCGCGGCGATGCCGATGCCATGCTCGAAGGCGAGGTCAGGCCGCGGATTTCGGAAAGCCGCTTTCGCCGCAAGCGCGAGGTCTGCTGGACCGAGGACGAAAACGGCGAGTGCACCGAGGAACGCAAGGTCGAGATGGATTGCATCCGGCTGCGGGTCAGCGTTCGGCCCGATCTGCGGCTGGTGGCGCGCGGCGGCGCCTTGCTGTGGACCTCCCCGCTCGAGCAGCACCGCGAGGAATCGTTCTGCCCCGAAGTTGATGACTATCCCGACGTGCGGGCACTGGTCTCGCGGATGCTGGCTGATCTCGCGCGCGACATTCGCCGCGAACTGGCGCCCACGGGCAGCTTTGAGCCGGTCCGCATCATGGAAAGCCGCAGCGGGCTGACAGGCGAATCCCGCGATATGTTTCGCGATGCCGTCCGCCTCACCAAGAGTGATGAGGTCGCAGCCTGCGAAATGTTCGAGCGTCTTCACGCCGCCAACCCCGAGCAGCCATCGCTGATGTTTAATGTTGGCCTATGTGCTGAACGGCGCGGTGACCACCGCGAAGCGCAGGCCAGATATCGCGCAGCGCTGGCCTCAGAGAGGTCGGATGACGAGGCTTCAGCGGGGTTGCGCCGCATCGACGACACCGCCGAGGCGTTTTCCCAAATCGCCTTTCACTTTGAACAATAGCGCCGCAATCCCCACATTGCCTCGCGCAAAGCCCCTGAACGGCACTTGCCAGCCTCAACGGCACTCATTAGGGGCAAGAGCGAAACGAATTTAGAACCCTTCGAAAGGCACAGTTTCATGAGCGATATCGCTGACCGCGTTAAGAAGATCGTCGTCGAAAACCTCGGCGTCGAGGAAGAGAAAGTCACCCCGGACGCGAGCTTCATCGACGATCTGGGCGCTGACAGCCTCGACATCGTCGAGCTGGTGATGGCATTCGAGGAAGAATTCGGTGTGGAAATCCCCGACGATGCGGCGGAAAAGATCAACACCGTCGGCGATGCCATCAAGTACATCGAAGAACATACTGACTAAGGTCGGATTGCCTCGTTCGCGATAGGTCCGCCCATCGCGGACGGGGATTAAAGGCTCAGCCAATTCGGCTGGGCCTTTTGTGAATGTGGAGAGCTAGATATGCGGCGTGTCGTCGTAACCGGTTTGGGGCTTGTCACTCCGCTTGGCGCGGACGTGGAAACGACTTGGGCCAACCTGATTGCGGGTAAGAGCGGGATCGACACGATCACACGCTTCGATACCGAGGGGCAGAAGTGCCTGATCGCTGGCGAGGTAAAGTCGGCCGATCACGAGTATGGCTTCGATCCGAACAAGCGGGTCGATCACAAGGTGCAGCGGCAGGTCGATCCGTTCATCGTCTATGGGATCGATGCCGCAGGGCAGGCGATCGAAGACGCTGGCCTGGAAGACCTCTCCGAAGAGATGCGGCTGCGTGCTGGCTGTTCGATCGGTTCGGGCATCGGCGGTCTGCCGGGGATCGAACTCGAATCAGTCAACCTGCACAAGCGCGGCCCCTCGCGGGTCAGCCCCCACTTTGTGCACGGCCGCCTGATCAACCTGATCTCGGGTCAGGTCTCGATCAAGTACGGGCTGATGGGGCCGAATCACGCGGTCGTCACCGCCTGCTCCACCGGCGCGCACTCGATTGGCGATGCCGCGCGGATGATTCGCGATGACGATGCCGACATCATGCTGGCAGGCGGTGCGGAAAGCACGATCAACCCGCTCGGCGTGGCAGGCTTTGCCCAGGCGCGCGCGCTCAACTGCTCGATGAACGACCGCCCGACCGAGGCCAGCCGTCCTTACGACAAGGACCGCGATGGCTTCGTGATGGGCGAAGGCGCGGGCGTGGTGGTGCTTGAGGAATACGAGCACGCCAAGGCGCGCGGCGCGAAGATCTATGCCGAAGTGGTTGGCTATGGCCTGTCGGGCGATGCCTATCACGTCACTGCTCCGCATCCAGAAGGCAAGGGCGCGGAAAATTCGATGCGCATGGCGCTGCGCAAGGCCGGAATGGGCCCGGGCGACATCGACTATGTGAACGCCCACGGCACTTCGACCATGGCCGACACCATCGAACTCGCTGCGGTCAAGCGCGTGCTCGGCGATGACCTTGCTGGCGCGTCGATGAGCTCGACCAAGAGCGCGATCGGCCACCTTCTGGGCGGCGCGGGCGCGGTGGAGAGCATCTTCTGCATTCTCGCCATGCGCGACGGCATTGTTCCGCCCACGCTCAACCTGCACAACCCGGATGAAGGCACTGAAGGTGTCGATCTGGTGCCGCTGGTAGCCAAGAAGCGCGAAGTGAACGCGGTGCTGAACAACAGCTTCGGCTTCGGTGGCACCAACGCCTCGTTGGTGATGAAGAAGGTCGACTGACATGCGCCTGCTCGGCGGTTTGCTGTTTGCCGCCGTTCTGGCCGTCGTGGCCATCGTCGGGTGGGGCGCCTGGGGCTGGTATGGCGCTTCGACGGTCGAGGAGGAGACTGCCTTCATCGTGCCGTCGGGTGCCTCGCTGGCGTCTGTGGCCGACAAGCTGCAAGACGAAGGCCTGATCGCCTCGGCCGAGACCTTCACCTTGCGCGCCAAGCTGCTGGGCAGCGATGAACCGATCAAGGCTGGCGAGTTCCTGATCCCGGTGGGCGCGAGCGGGGCGACCATCCTGTCGACCTTGCAAAGCAACGACGTGCTGCGTCGCTACGTAACGATCCCCGAGGGCATGCCTTCGGTCCTCGTCTACGAGACGCTGATGGCCGAGCCGCTGCTGACGGGCGAGATCGAGGTGCCTGCCGAAGGTTCGGTGCTGCCCGAAAGCTACGATTTCCAGCGCGGTGAGAGCCGTCAGGCGGTGCTTGGCCGGATGCAGGCGGCGATGGCCGAGGCCTTGGCCGAGGAGTGGGAGAAGCGCGGGCCGAACGCTGCCGTTGCGACTCCGCGCGAGGCGTTGATCCTGGCGGGCATCGTCGAGAAGGAGACCGCGCTTCCGGAAGAGCGGACCAAGGTCGCCGGGCTCTATTCCAATCGCTTGCGCCAAGGCATCATGCTGCAGGCTGATCCGACGATCATCTATCCGATCACCAAGGGTAAGCCGCTGGGGCGGCGCATCCGCCAGTCCGAGATCGCCGCGGTGAACGACTACAATACCTATTCGATGCTCGGCTTGCCCAAGGCGCCGATCACCAATCCGGGCCGGGCCAGCATCGCCGCCGTGCTCAACCCGGCTGAGACGAGCGCGCTCTACATGGTGGCTGACGGCAGCGGCGGCCATGCCTTCGCGGACACCATCGAAGAGCACAACGCCAACGTCGAGAAATGGTACGCGCTGCGCCGCGAGCGGGGCGAGATGTGAGCGGGCAGGGGGCGGACAAGTCGTTGCCGGCCCCGCTTGTCGTAACGGCGCTCCTGCCCGAGAGCCTGCAATCGCGTGCCGACCAGCTGCGACAGGCCCATTTCCCGCCCGAGCGCAATTTCCTCAAGGCGCACGTCACGCTGTTCCATGCCTTGCCGCCGAGCTGCGAGGCGGAGTTGCGCGCGGTGCTAGCGGGGCTGGCGCGCGAACATGCGCCTGTGCCCGCCTATCTCACCGGCGTGATGAAGCTGGGGCGGGGCACTGCGCTGGGGATCGAGAGCGAGGATATGCTGGCGCTGTGGGATCGGTTGGCTGATCGCTTTCACGGCCTGCTCACGCCGCAGGACGAGCACCGTCCGCGTCTGCACGTGACGATCCAGAACAAGGTCTCGCTGGAGGAGGCCAAGGCGCTTCAGACCGAGCTTGGTCCGCGTATTCTGCCACGCGAATTCGCCTTTCGCGGCTTTGGTCTGTTCGCCTATCGCGGCGGCCCGTGGGAGCCTTTGCGCGACTTTGCCTTTCGCGGTCAGGCGCGGGTCGATGATTGATTTGCCAGGAGCGCAAAGGTGGGCTTGACCGCCGCGGCAGGGCGACCTAAAGGGCGCGCCTTGCCAGCGTGTTTGCAGAGCGAACGGGCACTGGCAACCATGGTATGGCGGAGTAGCTCAGCCGGTTAGAGCAGCGGAATCATAATCCGCGTGTCGGGGGTTCGAGTCCCTCCTCCGCTACCATCCTATTTCCCTGATTTCCGATCTTGGTTCGCGAACCATGTGGTGCGCCACGACGGCTTTGCGGCCCTAGAATCGGTCGTTCAGCTGGCCGCTCGCTGCCCCTAAAAGCGACCATTCGTCCAGCAAAGGCTGATTGGCGTCATTGGTGGAAACCCGCCGGTACGCTTTAGGGCGGCGATCACTGAAAACATCGTTCGTTCAAATGACGTGGCAGGGGGCAAAGGCGCTTTACAGGGGAATGAGACTGGTTCGCTTTGGTGTGGGAACTTCACGTGGCGGACGTTCGTTGGCGCAATTCGGAGCGACAGTTGGGTGTGTCGGCGAAGGTTGGTGCGGTGGGGCTCGGGCTGCTCTCTGATCTGGTGGCGGGCTCAGGCGACCCGGCCGCTCCTATATAAGTGGTCGGTGAGATACAGCCGGTGATGAAGGGTGGCGTCGTTGTGGTGCAGAAGGGCAGGCTGATGCGAAGTGAGCGATTTGTGATCGTGGCAATGCTACTTACGTTGGGGGCGTGCAGTGACGGAGCCCAGACGACCGATAGATCGGCAGGGGACCATGCAGGGGATAATGTAAGGTCAGCGCTGCCCGAGGTTAGCGCTCCCGCCAGCCCGGTCCCCGCAGCCAGATTGGATACCAAAGGTTCGTCTGTACGCTCGTGCGCTGCCCAGATCGGTGCAGCAGCGGCAAAGAAGCGCGTGGACGTCTGCCGCGACGTATCACCGGCAACGCATCCGCCGTGCAACGCAGCCAACAGCTGCGCGCTGATCGAGGACGAAATCGCACGAAGCTGCGCGCTGTTCGATGATGACGGCGCACCGATGAAGGGTTGTGACACCGACCCGAAGGGCTCGCAGGCGGCTGCCGACGTCGTGCGACGCTATTACTCCGCGATCGATGCACGAGACTACGCCACCGCCTGGACACAATGGGGCGACGATGGACGACCTGGTCAAACGCTCGCCGCGTTTGAGAGAGGCTTTGACCACACGCGCTCGACACACGTGTCGGTTGGCGCGCTCAAGCCAGCCGAAGGCGGGGCGGGGTCAATCTACCAGGAAGTGCCCGTCACGGTCGAGGCGACGCTCGACGATGGTACGCGACAGCGTTTCACAGGTACTTATGTCATTCGTCGGGTCAATGGCGTGGATGGAGCGTCGGCGTCGCAGCTTCGCTGGCATATCGATTCTGCGGTGCTCAAGCCCGCCTCTGGGAGCTGAAGGCTCGGTAGCTCAACGACGGCCTCTACGCGCCCCAAACCCGGACGTTGGAGACTTGAACCCGTTCGCCTGGAAGCGGTCATACACCAAAGCCCAACCGCAGGGCCGACAGTGGGACTAAGCCGTCGTCTCCATGCCGCAGGTTTAGCGACAGCTCTCGCCAAGAGCCGACGTCCAGCGCTTATCCGTGGTGCGTGGGATTAGGACTGAAGCTGGGACGATTGCAGAATGGCAGTTCTGGGTCGTTGATTGCGCTTAACTGCCGTTATGCAAACGAGCCAATTAATGACCGTTTGCTCAACCGCCCCTTTAGTTAGAATCGTTCTTGCTCCAGCCCAATGCTTCAATCGCGCTCATGCGCAACAAAACGGCTCAGGCTCTAATCCCAGCTGGAGGAAAGCTGTGGGTCTCGCTAAGGGGCAGCGGTCCAGAATGGAAGACGGCGGAGCCCGAAAGTCCCGCCGTTTCCTGAGGTCGTTTATCCTAGTTCCGGCGAGGCCGGGATCAGAAGGCCATCACGATCGAGCCGGTGATCGCACGCGGCGGGCCGATGTTCACATAGGTCGACGCGGTGGTTAGGCCGCCAGAAGCCGAACCGATGTAAACCTCGTCGAACAGATTGGTGACGTTGAGCTGGAGGTACGACTTTTCCAACCCGGCGTCTTCCAGCGAGAAGCGGACATCGATATCGGCGACGGTGTAGGCCGGCAGCACGATGGTGTTGATGTCGTTCAGGTAACGCTTGCCGGTGCGCTTGATCTGGAAGCCCAGATCGAGCGGGCCGAGCGTGCCCTGGACGCGTGCGCCAAGGGTGTAGATCGGCGCACCGCGTTCGCGCTTGCCGGCGGTCGGCACGAAGGAGTTGGCGCCCGTCTGCACGTCGTTCTTGATCTTCGATTTCAGGTACGAACCGAAGGCGTAGAAAAACAGGTCCTCAACCGGGTACCAGGCCAGACTGCCATCAACACCGTACTTCTCGACCTTGCCCAGGTTGGTGGTGATGGTGCAGTCGCACTCAGGGTTGTAGGCCGAGGCCAGACGGTTCTGGTACGAGTTGTACCAGCCCGAAATCTGCGCCTGCAGGTTGCCACTCTCGTAGCGCAGTCCGAGGTCGAACGAGTCCGAGGTTTCCGGTGCCGGAGTGGCGCCGGGAGCGCTGTCGGCCAAGTATAGCGAGCCGTACAGATCGTCGGTGCCGGGAACCGAGAGGTTCTTGGCATAGCTGGCGAATACGCTGGCCTCAGGTGTGAAGTTGAAGGTCATACCGGCGTTCGGCAGCACGCGATTGTAGCTAACGTTGCGCTGCGTTGGCGCGATGACATCGGGGTAAGCGGCCTGCAGCGCTGCTCCGTTGCTCTCGGCAACGCAGTAGCCATAGCCGTCGCCGAGCGAGGCGGTGTAGCAATACTGGTTCAGATCGCGGGTAAAGAACGGGGCGCGCGCACCCGCAGTCAAAATCAGCGCATCGTCTATGAACGAGCCGCGGTATTCAGCCGATATCTGGTTCAAGGTGGCGAACGACTTGCGATCACGCTTGTTGAGCTCAAACCCGGCGTCGGTCAGGATCGGATCGTTGATCGGGAACACGTCGTAGGGCTCGCCATCCGAATAGAGATAGCCTGCCTGGCCGGTTTGACGGTGCTTGGCGCGATCGAACGTATAGGACAGACGCACACGGTTCTGGTCGTTCAGCTCGTAAATGAGGTTGGCGATCACGCCGATGCGGTGGGTGACCGTCTGGCTCGGGGTCAGGATGGTCACGGCATCGACGAGATCACCGTCGCCGTTGAGGTCGATCCCGGCGAAGTAGTTGCCATCGATCTGGCCGGTCAGGCCGCTGTCGGGATCGGCATATTCATAGCCCTTGCTGGTGCCGCCGCCGTTGGCTTTCACATACTGGAAATAGGGATCAACGGTCAGGGTGATTTGGTCCGACAGCGAGAAAAGCGAGTTAACACGGATGTTGCCGGTGTTCGACGGGTTGTAGCGCCGCTCGAACGGGGTGCCGCAGCTGTTGGGCTTGTCAGGATCGACATAGTCATCCGCCAGAGCTTGCGCGAGCGTGACATCCTCTTTCACCGGAGTTGCCGTGGTGCAGGGGGTGCCGTCGTAGAGCGTGTAGAAGCGGCTGGACGGGGTGAAGTTCCCGCCGTTCTTCAGCGGCGAGCCGTTGAAGTTGTTGCGGTTCTGGTTGTAGTGGCCAGCGATCGAGATGAAGTCGCCATTGTCGCCAATCGGCTGGTAGATCTTGCCGTTGTACTGCTGCTTGTCGACGCCGCCATAGTTGGAGAAGCTGGAATCGTTGCGGGCGAGCGAGGCTGAGAACCAGGCCTTGGTGCCCATTGAGGTGAATTCGCCGGTCTGGATCATTCCGAACACACGACGGAAGGGACGGCTGCCGGGGCCGCCGCGTGCGATGATGTTGCCATAGCTGACGCTGAGCATGGCGCCCATGTCATCGCTGGGGGTGAGCGAACGGATGTTGATCGTGCCGCCGGCGGCTGATGCCGTCGGGCTGTCGACGTCGGTCGAGCCGAGACTGACGGTGGCGCTTTCGATGATCTCGGGGTCTAGCATCTGATTGGTGTAGAGCGCGTAGTTGCCCGAATCGTTCAGCGGAATGCCGTCAACTGTCTGTGAAATGCGGTCCGAACCGAAACCGCGGATCGTGAACGAGCCACCAAGCGAGCCGAACGGGTCGTTGTTGGTGAAGCTGACGCCGGGGACCAGGTTCAGCGTGTCGTTAATGGTCTGGCCCGGGGTCTGGCGCATGATCAGTTCGGATTCGATAGCGACCTTGGCCTTGGGCGAATCAGGGATTTCGACGCCGCCGACATCGGTATTGCGGGCACCCGTCACGATGATCGCGTTATCGAACTGGGAGCTACCGGAGGACTGCGCCTGAGCGACCGATGGAAAGAGGGTGGCGGTGGCGGCGCTCAACGCGCTTGCTGCCAGAAGATATTTGTAGTTCACGGATGATAGCCCCTTCGCTTGCTAGCCAGTACTGGCTTGAGGCGGCCCCGATATGCGGCGAATGAGACAGACAATGGTAACAAATGCTACCAGTCTGCTTCATTGTTGCGAATTGACGTCACCAACATGACCTTGTCTGCCTTATGGCTAACCTATTTGGGTCGCATTGGCGGAATCCCTGGCTTCAGACCTCTGTTGCTGGGTTGCCACACTGCTGCTCCATTTTGCGCTGCAGCATGAGTGAGCCACCGACGCGGGCCTTGGTCAGGCGACATATGTCTTGCGAAGGCACTGGCAAATTCAGAATGCGTGTTTAGCGAGAGACAGAATTTGCAGCTAACTTCCGCTGTATGAAGTACCTGGAATTAGGGTGCAAAGATGTCACTGAGGGGCGTAGAGGCGAAAAGTGCAGTTCAAAGACGCTATTTCTCAAGATAGGCGTCAACGTAGACGTGTCTACACACTGTTTCCGTTGGAATCATAATCCGCGTGTCGGGGGGTCGAGTCCCTCCTCCGCTACCATTTCACGAAGCATCTCAAACCTTGTAAAGTGGCGGTTTCCCGCCGCGTTGAGGTGCTGAATATAATCGCAATCGACATCACGCATCCGTCGTTGAGTTGGGCAAGCCTAGTCCGTTTGGATACCTCGAGTTTTCTAGGCGGCCTTGGTGCTCATCATCTGCTGTCGTTCCAGCTCGACGGGTGACAGCACCGCATTCGTATCGGGTTGTGGAACATCTCGATGTAATCGAACACACCCTGCCAGGCCTCGTCGCGTGAGCGATCGGACGGGCGCCGGATACGTTCGCGCTTGAGCAGGTAGAAGAAGCTCTCGACCTCAGCTTTGTCATGGCAGTTGCCACGATGGCCCATCGAGTGCTCAAGATTGTCGGCCTTCAGGAGCGCGACTCAGTCCATACTGGTGAACTACGATCCTTGGTTCGAGCGGATCAACACGGTGTTCATTGGTTGACTGCGCCACACCGCCATCAGCAATGCCTGCGGGATCAGCGCGGATCTTCCTTCGCCCGCTTTCTCAACGGGTTCCTCAACCGGGTATAGAGGCCGCTGGGCTGTATGCGCAGACACCGGCGCATCGCATGTACCGGAAACAGCGCGCGATATTAGGCCATGAACGCGTATCTCACTCTGGTTCCCTGGCGGAGCGAAGTGACCGAAGGTCAGATGCGCGGTGGCTATTTCCAGGATATCGCGTTCCTCAGCCAAACCCGTTGGCGGAAGCCCAAGAGGTTGGCGCCGCCCGCCACCTATTGCGGGGTGAGCAGGTTCGGGTCGATGAACTGGCGGACGATCCCCGGCCCCTGAAACCACGCCCCGATCCAGGCGCCGCCGCCGCCGTTGAACCATTCCACCCGGAAGGCATGGCGTCCGGCCTCCAGATCGGTGCTGCCCGAGGCCATGATCACGCCATGGTCGCCGTCGTTATCGACCACGGTGCGTCCTTCGATATAGAGCTTGCTGCCATCGTCAGAGGCGAGCGAGAACTCGTAGTGGCCGCTGGTGGGCACATCGATGAACCCCTCGAAGGTGACGGCCACGGCATTGCCGCGCGGCAGGTCCAATCCGGCGAGCGACACTTCGTTGGTCACGCCGCTGGCCGCCGGTTCGAGGCCTGTGAATGCGGGCAGGCGCACGGGCTGTTCGGGCAGTAGATAGGCGTTCCAGACCAGGCCGCGGGGCTCGTCCGATGGTTCGAGCACGCGGAAATAGGCGGTCGTGGGCACGCTCGCCTGTGTGCCGTCGACAAACAGCGCGCTGCGCACAACGGTGCTGTGTTTGATCGCAACCGGACCGCGATACAGCGGCGAGCTGGCGCTCGGGTTCGACCCGTCGAGCGTGTAGCGAATTTCGCCCTCTGGGTTGGGGTTGGCGATGCTCAGTTCGGCAGGGCCATCGACGAACAGGCCGCCCGCCGGATTGTTGCCATCGGCGAGCGGGGAGATCACCGGGGGAGCATAGAAACTGCTCACCAGATAGGTCTGCTGGGGCAGCTCCTCGCTGGCCAGAACGGCGCGCACCGGGCGGCCGATCCAGGCATAGGGCGCCTCTGCCCCAA
Organism: Erythrobacter sp. UBA1916; assembly: GCA_002337385.1. Taxonomy (GTDB): domain Bacteria; phylum Pseudomonadota; class Alphaproteobacteria; order Sphingomonadales; family Sphingomonadaceae; genus Alteraurantiacibacter. The sequence continues at coordinate 16,891 of DDFY01000025.1, read as the reverse complement.
GCAGGTAGGCAACGGTGGCGGGCAGGTTGTAGGTGCTGATCGGCATGGCGAGGTCGCGCCCTTCGGCAACACCGGCTCCGGCGGCGATCCACGGGATTTCCAGCTCGGCCATCGACTCCCCGCCGTGGCCCTTGCCGACGCCGCCATGGTCCGCGCTGACGATGACGATCGTGTCATCGGCGATGCCCGCATCTTCCACCGCCTGCCGGATCAGGCCGATCTCGGCATCGGCGCTCTCGACGGCGGCATAGTAATCGGGGGTGCCGTGGCCGGAGCCGTGGCCCGCATGGTCGACCTGATCGAGATGGACGAACAGGAACTGCGGGCGGCTGGTGCGGATGTATTCGGCAGCCTTTGCTGCGGTGTCGGCATCGCCGTCACCGTCGACATTGTGGTCGACGAAGCGGTGGTCGTAGAGATTGCCGAAGCCGTCCCAGTCGTAGATCGCGCCGACTTCCCACTCGGGGTGCTGGTCGTAGAGAACCTGGAAGATCGAGGGGAAGAAGTTGCCCGACCCGGAGACCGCGGTGGGGAAGGTGAATTCGCCCACGCGCCAGTTGTTGCTGGTCACGCCGTGCTGCGACGGGCCGACCCCGGTCAGCATCGAGGCCCAGTTGGGCGAGCTGGAAGTCGGCAACACGCTGCGCGCGTGCATGGTAGACGCGCCCTCGGCGATCATTGCATCCATCACCGGTGTCCTGGCCTTGCGCACACCGTCCGGGCTCATCCCGTCGACGCCCACAAAGATCACGTGATGCACCGGCGGCGCATCGGCCTCCTGCGCCAAGGCCTGCGCGGGCAGCGCCAGCGAAGCGGCGGCACCGAGGAGCGTGGCGAGAAGGGCAGAGCGCGGGGAGGGCATGGGAAAAGGTCCTGTACGGCTAATTGGTATAGACCAAATAGCCGTACATTCTTACAGTTCAGGGACGCTGCCGCGCTATTGTTCGGCCACCAGATGGTGCAGCACGCGCTTTTGCAGCACGAGCATGGCGTCGGCGCTGTTGGTGCGCATCACCAGACCCTGGGTCAGCGGGGCGGCAGCCTGTTCGCAGTCCCGCGACATACCGGCGAAGGCGGGGCGGGCACGCGGGTTATCGCCGTGCATGGCGCATAGCTGCCGCCAGTCGCGTACGAAGCTGCGCATGTGGCGCGTCGCCGCGGCGACCTGCGGTTCGTGTTCGGGCGAAAGGGCAACCAGTTCCGCGATCCAGTCGTCGATCAGCCAGTGCACTTCGGCGGGGGGCATAATTGCGGGGCGCAGGCTCATTTCGGTGAGCAGCCTGGGATTGGCCTCAGGGCGAAAGGGGAGCTTGCGCCATTGTTCGCGCGGTGGTGGCGGGGCGCAGGCGAAGGTCCAGAAGGCCGAGGTGCCGGTGGTGTCGGCGACCAGATGAATGCGCTCGGCCGGGGAGGGGTTTTCGACATGGTGGCGGCGCCAGTTGTCGAAGATCCACGCCTCGCCTGCGGCCATGTGGACGCTCTCGCCATCGCAGTGGAAGCGCACCTCTTCGCGGGTGAACACCGGCACATGCATCCGCACACGGGTGTGCCAGTGGTAGTTGATGTCGGCATGTTCGGGCACTTCGGCACCGGGCGCGAGCCGCATCAGCCGCGAGCGGCTCCACACCACACCAAAGCTCGCCAGCACCTGCCGCGTATAGGGCATCTGCGCCAGCCAGCGGGTCGGCAGCATCTGGCCATAGACGCCGTCGTTCTCCTCGCCATGCGCCGTAATCAGGCGGGCGGCGGAATTGCCCGCGACGCGGTCGGGGTGGGGTGCCCAGGCTTCGGGCGCAAGCGCGGCGACCTCGCGCTGCAAGCGGGCCGCGTCGAACAGGATCGGCAGCTGATAGAACGGGCGCTCAAGCCGCATGGGAGAGGCTCCGGTAGCGCGTGACGGCATCGCCAAGCGCGGCGCGCAAGGGGCCGAGGTAGGGTGCATAGTCGGCCACGCGCTCGATCCCGGCGCGGTTGAGCGGCTGGCGGACCTGTTCGGCAGAGGGCGTGCGCACGCTGCGCTGGGTGCGGTGAAAGGTAAGGCAGGCCGGATCGAACGGCAGCCCGCAATGGGTAAGCAGACGGCGGACTTCGCTCTCCAGATCGGTCACCAGATCTTCGTAATGCACGCGCAGCACGCGGCGGGGCAGAGCCTCGTCCCAATGCTCCATCGCGGCGAGATAGGCGTGCATGTGGCCCGCGATGTGGTCGACGCCATAGGTGAATTCCTGGTTGGTGGTGCCAAACAGCTGGCGCAGGTTGGCGAGCGCGCAGGACACCGGTTCACGGCGAACATCGATGATCGTGGCGCGTGGCAGGATCAGCTGGATCAGCCCCAGGTGCCAGAAGTTGTTCGGCATCTTGTCGACGAAGAACGGGCGGCCGAGGCGCCGGTGAATGCGCGTTTCGGCGATGTAGCGCTCGCCCAGTTGCGCGGCCTGTGCGCGGGTGAGCGCGGCCAGTGCTTCGGGCATCTGCGGCAGCCCGCAGGCGGGGTCACTTCCGCAAAGCTCGACGGCGATGCGGCCCATGGTGGTCAGCTCATGCGTGCCTTCGACAGCCGGGTGCGAGGCAAGGATCTGTTCGACCAGTGTGGAGCCCGAGCGCGGCAGGCCGACCACGAAGATCGGCGCCGGGTCGTGGTGGCCCCAGCCTTGGCGTCTGGCGAAGAGGGCAGGCCCCTGCGCTTTGGCGATGGCCTTGGCGCGCTGCTGCGTGGTGGCCGGGCAATAGGTGCTGGCCCGGCGGCGCAGGGCGTTGCCGCGTTCGAAGTGGTGCCAGGCGCGGGCGAAGTCGCCGGCATCCTCGGCCGCCTTGGCGAGCGCGAAATTGAGGTACACCCGGTCCATGTCGGCGGTGCCTTGCGCAGCGTGGAGCTGCTCCATCTGCGCGACATCGGCGGGCGAGAAGCGGACCGTCTTGAGGTTGGCGAGGCTGAACCAGGCCACCGCATAGCCGGGCTGGGCCGACAAAGCCGCGTGGTAGGCGGCCACCGCGTCATCGAGCCTGCCGACCGTTTTCAGGGCATTGCCGCGGAACAGGTGCAGTTCGGCGGCTTCCGGTCCCTCGGCGGGGATATCGGCGAGCAGTTCGGCATAGAGGTCGATCACCGCAGCATGGTCGCCCAGCGCCACCGAGGCGGCGGCATATTGCTTGCGCCAGTTGCGGTTTGTCGGCTGGTGGCGGAGCAGCACTTCGGCGTGAAGGCGCGCTTCCCCCGGCTCCTGCCGCCGCAGCAACAGCACCGAAAGATCGAACCGCGCGTCGAGAAAAGTGCCATCGCGCGAGACCAGCGCGCGCAGGATGCGCTCCGCTTCGGCCTCGCCTTTGGGGTTCTCCATCAGGACGCGGGCGAGCAGGTGGGCGGCGCCAAGGTTGCCCTCGTCGCGGGCCAGATAGTCACGCAGGATCGCGGCGGCGCGGGTGTGGTCGCCATCGGCGTGGAGCGCATTGGCGATGACGATCTCGCGCGGCAGCTGCGTCAGCCTCTCGGCCCGCTGCCGGGCCTGCGCCGCGCCCGCTGCATCGCCGACGTGGTCAAGCAGCCGTGCGAGCATGTCCCAGCAGGCGGGCAGGGCCGGATTGCACCGCAAGGCCTCGTTCAGCGCCGCAATGGCGCCCGGTCCATCGCCGAGGTGGAGCAGGCACTGGGAGCGCTCCTGATGGAGGCGGCTGAAGCGCGGATGGGCCTGCGCCAGCCCGTCGAGCACACGCAGCGCCTCAGTAAAGCGGCCCTCGCTGCGCAGGCCTGCCGCCGCGCGCAGCATGTCCTCGCGCGGGGCGCTCATCGACTGGCTCCGCTGGCGAGGAACGGGGCGAGCCAGTCCGGATCGGGCTGGTCGGCGTCGTAATATTCGAAGATCAGGTGGACCCGCTCGCTCGTGCCTTCGTTGCGGACCCAGTGCGGGCCGAGGTTGTTCACCTCCACCGCCTGACCCACCGTAAAGTGATGCTCCGCCCCGCCGAAATGCGAGACCACATGGCGGTTGGTGATGAGCGGGACGTGGATCTTGTGCGGCCACTTGGCCGCCGCCAGCCCATCGACATGCGGATGGATCACGCCGCCCGCCGGCATCCGCGCCAGCATCACGCGCGGAAACACCCCTTGCGCATAGCCATAGGGCGCCACCGCTGCGGCAAGCACCGGTTCGAGCAGGCCGCGCCAGTAGGTCCAGGCGGGCCGGTCGTGCGACGAGCGCCAGTCGCGCCCCGAATCGACGAAGCGGAACACGATGTGCTGCGTGGCATCAAGCGCCTCGAACCGGTTGGGCTTGGCCGCGTTTTCGACCTGCCACGCCGCCTCGGGCACCTGCCGCACCGTCGCCACCAAACGTGCGACATCGACCGGGCCAAGCGCCCGCACGCCAGCGGTCTTGCGCGGATTAGGGGCAGGCGCGCTCATCGCACACCGTCGAAGCTGTAGCCGAACATCGCGAGGTCGGCTGCGTAGCGCTGCGCCACGGCCTCGGCCAGACGCTGGTCATAGTAGCGGCGATAGTCGCCGTGCTTGCTCGCATTCACCCGTTCAAGTGTCTGCGAGGCAATGCCGATCCGCGCGCAGATCGCATCGTAAGAGGCCTGCATGTCCTCCACCCGCCCGATCGCGTCGGCGAGCAGGCTTTGCCCGTCGTCGTCCACCAGCAGGCTTGCCTGCGGGCGGAACAGGATATGGTCGGGGTTGGGATGCGCGAAGGCGAAGCGGTACATGGCCTCGCGCGGGCTTCGCTGGAAGTGGTCGGTCTGGCGCAGCATGAAGGCGCAGTAGGAGACAAATCGGTCAAACGGATTGCGCACGAAGGCGAATTTCACATAGTCCGCAAAGGTCTCCTCGCCGACAAAGGGGCGCACCTGGCGGAGGGCGAAATGGCCGTGCCCCGCCGCCGCCAGTTCCGGCCAGGGAAACTTGCGCTCCACGAACAGGCCGACCTGTTCGAGATCCTCCGCGCCCATTTGTTCGCGCAGCGCGCGGCGTACCGCGTGGGTGCCGGTTTTCGGCACGGCGGCGAAGATGAAACGGTGGCGGTGCGAGATAATCATCTGGGGTCTTCAACGAGGTGAGCGCGGCCCTGCCGCATGGGGCAAGGCCGCGCTCCGCCGCTCATCCAGTTGCGATCAGAACTTGTAGTTCACGCCGCCCAGAATGGTCGTGCCGCTCTGGTTCTGGTTGTAGAGGTAGCGGTTCTGGCCCCAGAACTGCGTATCCTTCTCATTGGTCAGATTGATGGCATTCACATTGATCTGCAGCCGATCGGTCACGTTGAAGAAGGCCGAGGCGTCGAAGTAGGTCGACCCCTCGAAGCCGCGTGTGCTGGCGCTCATCGGATTGTCGCTCTTGCCGGTGTACCAGCGGCTGCGATAGCTCATCGAGCCGCGCAGGCCCCAGCGGTCGGTCTCGTAGTAGATCGTGCCGTTGGCGCCGGTGTCGGAGAAGCCGGTCAGCTCCTCGTCGGCGTCGATATAGGTGAAGTTGGCAATCACCCCGAACCCGTCGAGCGGAGCCGGCAGGAACGACAGCTGCGACTGCGCGGCCAGCTCGATCCCGGTCAGCGTGCGGTCACCATCGATGTTCACGGGCATCGTGAACTGTTTGATGACGGTGTCGGCCGTCGCGCCCGGAATGGTGGTGTAGGGCACGCCGGTTTCGCCGAAGGTGAGGTTCTCGATCACAGCGTTCTGGATGAAGTTGGTGATGATCTTGTGGAACACACCGGCTGACAGGAGCCCGACATCGCCGAAGTAGTATTCGACCGCGAAGTCGAAAGTGGTGTCGGTGAAGGGCTTCAGATTGGGGTTGCCGCGCCGGACGGTAATCTCGCCGCTGTCCTCGTTCTGGAAGGCCGTGCCCTCCGCCGCCATCGAGCCGAGGCTCGGACGGTTGAGGTTCTTGGTGGCGGCGAAGCGCAGCAGCACATCGTCGGTCACTTCGAGCACCGCGTTCATGGCAGGCAGGACGCCCGAGTAACTGCCCTCGACCTCCGAGGTGCCGAGATAGGCATAGTTGTCGCCCTGGATCCAGCCGACGCTCTTGGTGTCGGTGCTGTACCCGCGCAGGCCCACGTTACCGCGCAAGCGCATGCCGCCGACCTCGGTATCCCAGTCCGCCTGGAGGTAGCCCGAGATGGTGTCTTCGGTCGTCTCGTAGACGTTCTCGATATCCTGGATCGTGCCGCCGGTGCCGTCGACGTTTGGCTCGAAGCGGTGATATTCGTTATAGCGGTCAAAGGCTTCGGCATAGTCGCCGATCAGCCACGAGCCGAACTCGTTGGTGAACACGTCGGTCACGCCGGTCACCGGATCGCCGCGCATCTTGTCGGTCGTGCCGTTGACGTTGCTGTCGTAGAACAGATCCTTGCCCTTTTGACGGAACGAGTGATAGGCCGCGCCGAGGCGGACCGTCCACACCGGGCTCGCTTCCCAGGCGAGGTTGGCTTCGCCCTGGTAAAGCTCGCTCTCGTTGTTGAAGCCGCGATAGTAGAAGCTGTCGAGCGCGTAGTTGGCGGGGTTCGTGGTGTCGAAGCCGGGATAGCTGAAGGTGGCCGAGCGGCCGTCTTTGCCATAGTCGGCGATCATGTTGCCGCGGGCGCGAATGTAGAACTTGTCGTCGTAGGGCGTCTTGTAGGTCGACTTTTCCCAGCCGGCGAGGGCATCGAAGGTCAGCGTGTCCGTGACATTCCAGGTGTTGGTGAGCGCGACCTGCCAGAAGCGGTTCTGGTTGTGCGAGCGGCGATGCTCGGTGCCGAAGCCGACATTGGTAACATCGGCATAGGTGACGTAGTTGTTCTGGTCCCACTCGATCGCATTGACGACCGAGCCGGTCTGGAAGTTGGCAGGCCAGGGGTCCGATGCCGCGCCATCGAAAATGATCGATCCGCGCGAGTTAAGCGGGCGGGTGGCAAGGTGCAGTTCGTCGCGGTCGGTGGTGAAGCGGCCGTGCAGCGCGTCGAGCGTGAACAGCACGTCGTCGCTCGGCTGCCACTGCACCGCAGCGGTGATGCCAAGGCGTTCCTGCTCGGCGTTCCACGAGGACAGGCGGTTGCCGTCGGCGAAATAGAAGGTGTTGTCAGGGTTAAGCAGATCGGCCTGCTGGGCGGCCGACAGGTTCGAGATATCGACGCCGTTGTCGACCAGCCCCTGCATCTGCTCGCCGTTCACCCTGGTGTAGTTGTAGGTGTTGTGGCCCTGCTCGGTGGTCTTGCGCTTGCTCCAGGCGACGGAGACGGCGATCCCGAAGGTGTCGTCCCAGTTCTGGCTCAGCAGCGCAGCGACGCGCGGCTGGGCGTCCTCGGTGTAGGTGTTGGTGCCGAGCTTGAGGGAAATCGCGCCTTCGAGGCCGTCCCTGTAATCAAACGGCTTGGCGGTGAAGAGGCCGACGGTGCCGGCCATGCCGCCTTCTTTCTGCACGGCCTGATAGGTCTTTTCGACCTCGACCCGGCTGAACAGTTCGGAGGCGAAGATGTTGAAGTCGAAGGCACGGTCGCGCGAGCGCTGGCCGCGGCTGTCCTGCGCCGAATCGACGTTGCCGAGCACTTCCATGCCGTTCAACTGGACGCGGGCGAAATCGGGGCCGAGGCCGCGCAGCGAGATGCGGCGGCCTTCGCCGGCCTCACGGTTGATCTGTACGCCGGACAGGCGCTGCAGCGATTCGGCGAGGTTGAGATCGGGGAACTTGGCCATGTCCTCGGCCACGATCACATCGATGCGGATATCCGAGTCGCGCTTGGCGTCGAGCGCTTCGGACAATGACTGGCGGAAGCCGGTGACGATGATGGCGTCGTCGCTGTCGTCGGTGGCGCTATCCTGCGCGAACGCTGCGGCCGGGCACAGCAGAGCCATGGCCGATGCAGTGGTGAACAAGACATTTCGGTAGCTCGGGCGGAGGGCCCGAGAGGCATTGCAACCGTTCATGAGAAACCCCTCTTATTGGCAAACTGGTCTGAACCAGATGTGCAACTAGCGGGGCTTGATAACAGTTGCGTGACAGGACGGCGGTCAAATGCTGCGTCGCGGCGATTTTGTGCAGATGCGGCAAAAGGGCCGCGCGGTCGCGGTTGGCAAAATGCCGGGTTGAATCACTTGTGCGCCGGTTGTGGCTAGCGCACGCGCAGGTCCACGTTGATCTGGACGGCGTCATGGCGCCAGTATTCGTGATCGTATTCGACCACCCGGCCATGGCCGTCATAGCTCACGCGCTGGAGGGCGAGGCCAGGCAGGCCCGACTTCTGTTTCAGGTCCACCGCCTCGTTGCCGGTCAGCGCGCAGGGCTGCATCGAGATCTGGTTACGCGCGACGGTAATGCCGAATTTGCGCTTCAGGATTGCGGTGAGCGAGGTGTTGAGATCGAAGTCGAGCAGGTCCGGGGTAATGGCCGCATCGACGATCAGTTTCTCGACCAGGACCGCCCGCCCATCGACCGAGCGAAGGCGGCGGATATGATGCAGCGGCGCGCCTAACGGGCGTGAAAAAACCTCGGAAAGCAGCGGGTCTGCGGGAAGTGTTTCGGTTCTGATGGTGTGGGTGGCGGGCACACGGCCCTGCGCCTCGACGTAGGACATGAAGCCTTCCCAGCGGGTCGGATCGTAGACCACCGGCGGGGGAGATACATACCATCCGCTGCGATCGCGGCGAAAGATCGCGCCCTCGGCTTCGAGCAGGAACAGCGCCTCGCGAATGGTGCCGCGGGCAAGGCCGAATTCGCTTTGCAGCTGCCGCTCTGACGGCAGTTTGTCGCCCGGCTTGAGGTCGCCCGCCGAGATGCGCGCGGAAATCCCGTCGCGAAGGCCGAGGTACTGGCGGTTTTCGGGCCCATCGGTTCTGGTATCTACCGCGTTTTCCATGATTCCTGTTAGCCTCACAACCCGGACCCGACAACCGGAACGGGCCCTGTCTTTGCAACTTGCCAAGCGGAATTCGTGGGAAAATTGCCGCGCCTCGCAAAAATGGGTGCGTTGCGCCGCATAATCTGCAATTGGTCTAGACCATGATGACTACGAAGACAGACCGCTCTCCCGCCGCCATTGCCGATGAGGCCATCGCCTTGTTCATGCGCCTTGGCACCTTGCATTATGGCGAAAAGGTCAGCCAGCTCGACCATGCGTTGCAATGTGCGCACAATGCGCGGCTTGCCGATGAGGACGAAGCGATGATCGCTGCCTCGCTGCTGCATGACATTGGCCACCTGCTACACCACGAGGGCGAGGATGCGGCCGAGCGCGGGATAGATACCCGGCACGAGATCACGGGCGCCGACTGGCTGCACGAACGGTTTGGCCCTGCAGTCAGCGAACCGGTGCGGCTCCATGTCGATGCCAAGCGCTATCTTGCGCTGCGCCAGCCGACCTATGTCGCCAGCCTGAGCCCGGCATCGCTCGAAAGCCTGGCCTTGCAGGGCGGACCGATGGACGCAGATGAGGCCTCGTGCTTCGAACAGGAACCCTATCGTGCAGAAGCCTTGCGGCTGCGCGACTACGACGATCTGGGCAAGAAGGACCGCGACGACCTGCCAGCCTTTGACAGCTATCGCGATATGCTGGTGCGGCTGGCGCGGCAGGGCTGAGGGCCCCCGCCGCGCCAACCGGCTCAGCCGCGCCGGGCCGCTTCGGCTTCGAGCGCGGGAATAAGGTCGGCCACCGAAGCGATCACCAGATCGGCCCCGGCTGCTGTCAGCCGCTCGCCTGCCGCGGCAACCCGGTCGGCGCGGTCGGCAGGATCGAGCGCGGCGAATTCCTCCGCGCTCAGCCCCACCGCATTGCCCGAGGCGGCCACGCCTACGGTGTAGCACCCGGCATTGCGGCCCTCTTCCATGCCCACTTCCGCATCATCGACCTTCACCACGCGGGTGAGCGGCCAGACACCGAGATCGGCGCAGGCCTTGTAAACCATCAACGGCGAGGGGCGGCCCTGCGCGGTCTCGTTCGCGCAGACGACCAGATCGGGATCGTAGCCCTCGGCTTTGGCGGTGGGCAGGATCGCTTCCATCATCTCGCGCGAATAACCGGTGCAGGAGGCGATCTTTATGCCCTCTTGGCGCAGGCGAGCGACCGTTTCGGCAGCTCCCGGCACAAGGTGGGCGGTCTCGCGGGCGAGGCGGATCATCGGCTCTTGCAGGGTTTCGAGCACTTCGGCGGCGGCGGCTTCATCGGGCGCAGTGCCGCGCGCCGCTTCCCATGCGGCGGCAAGCCGGGGCTGGGCGAGCATGGCGCGGATATGGTCGGCCTTGGCGCGGCCCATGTCGGCGCGGGCTTCGGCTTCCTCGGCGGGAACACCCGACAGGCGGAAGGCCTCGATCAGCGCCAGCACCGGGGCGCGGCTGCCGAAGTCGACCATGGTGCCGGCCCAGTCGAACATCACCATGTCGAAGGCGTTACGGATTTCAGTCATTGGGGGCGTTCTCCTCGAACAGATTGGCCAGCACCTCTTCTGCGAAGGCGAAGGCTGTGGATGCGCCGTTTCCGGCAGTGATCAGCGCCAGCCTGACGCGCGGATGCGGTGCGGCAAGCAGGCTGGGTTCGGGGCCGCGGGCATAGGTGCCGGTCCAGCGTTCGAGCACGGCGGGGGCAGGCTGCCCGGTGGCGGCGCTCCACTCGGCCAGGATCAGTTGGTTGACTGCCTCACTGGCGAAGGGATCGGGGGTGGCACCTTCATGATGGCTGTCGCCCACCACCAGCGTACCGTCGGCGCTTTGCACCGCGATCAGGTGGACACCGTTGGCCAGGTGCTCGCCCTGTTCGTCTTCCAACCGGGCGCGCAGCGCAGCGGCGGCGGGCAGGGCGCTATAGCCTTCGTATCGTGCCAGCCCGAGGTCGGACATGATCGCTGCGGGCAGGGTGAAGCCGGGTGCTGCCAGCCGCAGCATCTGCAGCTTAGAGCGCACCAATCCGGCCTGTTGCAGGATCTGTGCGCCGAGCCCGGAGAAATCGTCACCGGGGCAGATGATCGTGCGGTCGGCGAGTACCTCGCCGCGTCCGGTCAGCACATGGGGCGGTTCGACTGCGAGGACGCCGGCTTCGCGCAGGAAGGTGACGCCATGTTCGCGTTCGAGAAAGCGGGCGAGCAGCGGGATGGCGCTGCGCGATTCGACGCGCAGGTCGTGCGGGCTCCACAAGGCAGCCTGGGTTTCGGGGCCGGTGACCTCCGGTCCACGGGCGGCGGCCTCGCGCGCGGTTAGCAATTCGCAACCCTGGCCCATTTCGGTGGTCATGAATTCTTCCAGCACGCCCACGGCCTCGGCCCGGCGGACGGGCATGAACAGCCCGCGCTGGAGCACTTCAATGCCCGCCGGTGCGGCCACTTCGAGCCACAGGTCGCGGCTGCGGCGGGCGCGGTCCCAGACCAGTCCGCGCCGCTGGCCGGTCACGGTCACGAAGCCGAAATTGCGCACCGAGGCGCCGTCGGCCTGGGCATTGCGGTCAATCACGATCACCCGCAGCCCGCGCTTCGCCGCCGCCAGCGCGCAGCCAAGCCCGACAATCCCGGCCCCGACGATGGCCAGATCATAGTTCTCGCTCATGCCTGCCATGCTCCCACGCCGGTTGACCTCAAGCTTTCATCGATGGCTGGCACAGGCTGTCTCTCGTCATTCCACTGTCGCATAGCTGGTATAGACCAAATGTCTGTGACAGGAGCAAGTCAGATGATTGGCAGTTTTCGCAATTGGCTTTCGCGCGCGCATCCCACCGCCTTCGTGCTGTTTGCGGGGTTGGCTGGCTTCTGCGCCTATTTCTCGATGTATGCGTTCAGGAAGCCGTTCACGGCGGCGACCTTCGAGCACGTGGCGGGGTGGGGCTTCGTGCTCGACTACAAGATCGCGCTCGTGCTGGCGCAGGTGGTGGGTTACGCGCTGTCCAAGCTGATCGGGGTCAAGGTGATTGCCGAGCTAGCACCCGAGCGGCGGGCGCTTGCGATCCTGCTGCTGATCGGATCCTCGTGGCTGGCGCTGGTGATGTTCGCGCTGGTGCCGGCGCCGTGGAACGTCACGTTCCTGTTTCTCAACGGCTTGCCGCTGGGGCTGATCTGGGGGCTGGTGTTCGGCTTCATGGAAGGCCGCCGGGTGAGCGAGGTGCTGGGCGCGATCCTGTGCGCGAGCTTTATCCTTAGCTCAGGCGTGGTGAAGTCGATCGGCAAGGCGCTGATGGTCGATTACGGAGTCAGCGAGTTCTGGATGCCGGCAGCGACGGGGGCCGTGTTCATGCCTTTGCTGCTGGTCTCGGTGCTGGGGCTGGCGGCGCTGCCAGCGCCCGATCCGGCCGACGAGGCCGAGCGAGTTGCGCGTCGCCCGATGATGGCCGCGCAGCGCAGCGCGTTCCTGCGCGAGCACTGGCTGCTGCTGGTGCCGCTGGTGGCCTCTTACGTGCTGCTGACCGCCTTTCGCGACCTGCGCGACAACTTCGCCGCCGAGATATGGCAGGCGCTCGGCTATGGCGAGGCGTCCAGCGTCTTCACTGCGAGCGAGGCCCCGGTGGCGGTCATCTCGCTGGTGGCGCTGGCGCTGTTGGTGCGGGTGCATGACAATGGCAGGGCCATGGCTTGGATGCATGGCGCGGTGGCCTTTGGTTTTGCCTTGCTGGGGCTGTCGACGCTAGCGTTCCAGCAGGGACTCTTGTCGCCGATCGCCTGGATGGTCGCGAGCGGGGCTGGGCTTTACCTCGCCTATACCCCGTTCAACGCCATGCTGTTTGATCGGCTGATCGCCTGGTCAGGCACCGTGGCGACGGCGGGCTTCCTGATCTACGTGGCCGATGCCAGCGGTTATGTTGGTAGTGTCGTGCTGCTGCTGGTGCGCAACTTCGCCGGGCTTGAGCTGCCGTGGCTGAGCTTCTTCATTGGCGTGGCCTATGTCACCAGCGTTTTTGGGGTCGCACTGGTAGCCTTTGCGGGGTTGGGCTTGGTTAGGCGGCGCAGAAAGACGAGCGCACTTCTCGACCATAGCAGCATTGCGGGCGGGCTAGCGACCAAGCCGCAAGGCGAAATTGTCAGAGGGAATGCGCCAATGGCACTCTGAGTGGCACTGTTAGTGCTAATGGGCCGAACGGGCGAAACGATGCTAGCCGATCGGCAGGAGCAGGGCTGCAATTCCGGTCGGCTACTTCAATTCTTCACGTGAAGTGATCGGCCTGGTCGTTTTCGGCTGTCGTTGCTGAACGTGGAAGACATGCTGTTTGAGCGCCGCATCGACAACTGCCACGAGACGGTATCGCTGGGGTGGAATCGGTTCGGACCGATGTTCGCCGCCGACATTCGCCGGCAGCGCGTGTGTAGACTGCGCGGGTTCGTCGCTCGCGTTGGCCATCAGTCGTCAGCCTTAGTGGGACGCTCATTGGCGAAGCACCGTGAGGACGTGCTCTGAGCGCTTACTAACTATGAGGTGGTTTTGCAGGCCCACATAAACGCGCCAAAGGTCGGTTTCCGTTGGTATCACAATCCGCGTGTCGGGGGTTCGAGTCCCTCCTCCGCTACCATTCTCGAATCCGCATGGGTTCGCTTGGGGCCGCATGCATCCGCAAAATTCAATTAAAACAGAATGATGTGAGCGATTCGCGTCCGCTTGCGTGCGCTTGCATTCGCTTGAAGCCGGATTTGGTGTGGGGGTATTTTGGGGGTATTTTCCGGGGGTAGCGAAAAGGAGCGATACCCCCAATGGCCTTGAGTGAGATTCAGATCAAAAAAGCGAAGGCGGCAGAGCGCCCATACAAGCTTGCGGATGGGGAGGGTCTATTCCTCCTTGTTCAAAAGAACGGCTCGAAGCTCTGGCGGCTGAAATACCGTTACCACGGTAAGGAGAAGCTGCTTTCTTTCGGCGCCTATCCCGAAGTAGGAATAGCGGCAGCAAGAGAACTCAAGAAAGTTGCCAAAGGTGTGCTGGCTGAGGGCAGGGACCCGATGGTCCACAAACCGGGTCGGGACTTCGAAGAGGCCAAAACCTTCAGGGCGATCGCCACCATGTGGCATCAGAACAGAGCAAGTAGTCTCGATCCCGCGCATGCGAAGCGTGTCTGGTCACGCATGGACCAGGATGTGTTTCCTGACTTGGGCGAGCTCATGATGCATGAGATCACTCCACCAGAAGTGCTGAAGGTCATTCGGAAAATCGAAGAGCGCGGCGCGCTCGACATCAGTCGGCGGGCAAAGCAATGTATTGGACAGGTGTTCCAGTTCGCTATTGCCAGCGGCCTTTGTGATTCCGACCCTACTGCGCATCTTCGCGGGGCACTGAAGCCACGGCCTCGGGTCAAGCATATGGCGAAGCTACCTCTCGCGCAGCTACCCGAGCTGATGATTAAGATCGGGCAATATCAAGAAGAGGGTGAGAGACGCTCCGAGATTACCCGGGCAGCATTGAATTTCGCTCTTCTTACATGGGTGCGGACGAAGGAGCTTCGATTCGCCAAGAAGCACGAGTTCGAAGATATGGGTGGACCTTCACCAGTATGGCGCATTGGCGCTGACCGGATGAAAATGGGCCGCGAGCATATCGTGCCACTGTCGCGACAAGCCGCTTCTCTTGCTCAGGATTTGATCAGCAAGTCCGAAGGTAAATACGTCTTTCCAGGCCAGAAGCCCAAGATGCCGCTCTCAGAGAATACGATGATCTATGGCCTCTATCGGCTCGGTTACCACGGGCGGCAAACTGTTCACGGCTTCAGGGGTCTGGCGAGCACCTGGGCGAATGAGCAGCTTGTCGAGGTCGGCGATCCCCCGATGTGGATCCGTCGATATCATGAAGACTGGGTCGAACTGCAATTGGCACACAGCGAAGAAAACGAAGTTCGCGGAGCATACAATGCTGCCGAATATCTCGCTCCTCGGCGTGCAATGTTGCAGGATTGGGCAGACTTCCTCGACTCCATCGGCGGCAAGCCGCAAAACATTGCGGTCTTGAGGGCTGCTTGACCTGCTCCTAAGCGAACACCTGACCAAGCCATTCGACGCGAAGCCGGTCGAACCCGACGACAATACCCTCTGCGGTAACTTCAAATCCGAAGTCATCGTTTGAGGGTTCATAGTCTTCAAGAACCCAGTGATCACCGGCATCGGTTACAATTGCAGCTCCCCGAGGAAGATGCTCGAGCCGTCCGCTGATCCTTTTCCGATTCGTAGTCATATCGAGCTGTATGCCATCCATCGGTCGATAACGCTCTTCACATATCCAGGCGTTTCCCGATTTTTCGGTATCCCGCCGGCTCGCGACACGGCGCCGGGTCCAGCGTTGTAGGCGGCCAGCGCGAGATGGATCGCACCAAAGCGCTCTAGCATCTGCTTCAGATACCGCGCGCCACCGTCGATGTTCTGAGCCGGATCGTGGCGATTGCTGACACCGAGTTCTCTTGCCGTTCCCGGCATCAGTTGAGCGAGACCAGCGGCGCCAGCCGGACTGATCGCCATCGGGTTGAACCGCGATTCCTGCCAAATCAGGGCCTGAAGCAGTCGAGGCGGTAATTGGTATCGCGCTTCAGCTTGCCGGATGAGTGGCTCGTACAAAGCTTCCTTGAAGCTTCTATCGATATAAGCCTTGCCGCCTTCTGGTTTGGCCAAGTCGATTGCAGTCGGGTTAAAGCCAAGACCTTTGTCGGTTGTAACCTCAACTTTGCTGAGGTCATGGTCGAAGACTTGAAACTCCCGCGCCCGCGCAGACCCCGAGATCGGTATCGCTATCGCAATCGCAATCGCTAGCGCACCGCAACCGCAGGCCACCAGATACATTCGCATCGCATAACCTTTCACCTTGCCTCGATCTGTAAGAGAACATAAATAGAACAAATAGGTGTAGGAAAACGCTTTTTTGCGTGCTTATCCGAGAGGAGAGAGGGTCGGTTGGAGGGGCAATTGTGAGGCGATGGAGCCGGTATGCCCGTTTCGAATTCAACCCTGTCACGTACCTCGCTTGAGGACACCGCCCGCAAGATCTGCGAAAGCCGGGGCGGCAAGTGGTCCGGCACCAAGGGCATGGCCTGCTGCCCTGCGCATGATGATCGCACGCCGTCACTCGGTGTGTCGCTCGGCCGACAGGCCATCCTCTTCCATTGCTTTGCGGGATGCGATCAGCAGAGCGTGTTGTCTGCATTGGCGCGTGAAGGATTCGAGGCACCGGCGCTTTTTTCAGCTTCTGCGACCACCAACGGCCCCGAACCGACCAGCACCCGCAAACCCTCGGCGGCAGCGCTGAGGATCTGGCGCGATGCACAGCCACTGCGTGCCAGTCCGGCAAAGGAATATCTTGAGAGCCGCGGCATCCTCGCCGCATCTCCAGCGCTCCGCTTCCATCCACGAACGCCGCTTGGTCCAAAAGGACGGACCCGCTTTTTGCCCGCCCTGATCGCGGCAGTCAGCCTCGACGAGGGGCCGGTCGCCGTCCATCGCACGTTCCTTTCGGGCAATACCAAGGCCGCTTTCGACAAGCCGAAACGCGCGCTTGGCGCGCTCGGTGAATCTGCTGTCCGCCTCTTCGCTCCGGCCTCTGGCAAGCTCGGCCTTGCTGAGGGAATCGAGAGCGCGATGTCGGCTTATGCTCTCACCGGCATTCCCGTCTGGGCGACCCTGGGGAATGAGCGTTTCGGCCTCGTTAGTGTGCCCGAAAGCGTGACCGAGCTTCATCTCTTCGTCGATCACGATGCTGGCGGCGAGCTGGCTGCCTCGCGTGGCCTGTCCGCCTATGCCTGCGATGAACGGACGATCCACGTTCGCAAACCATCCTCACGCGACACCGACTGGAACGATGAACTGACAGCATGGCTGAGCCGCAAGGCGGCGCCGTAGAGGAGAGAGGGCTTCTCGAATTCCTGATCCGGCAGAGGGCGTGCCCCGATGCCTTCATTAGGAGGACGAATTGCCATGTTTCAATCAGACCTGTTTCCCGCCGGCGAGCAGTTGCCGTCCAAGCCCTTGGCCTATGCCATTGGCA
>DDFY01000008.1:285053-320542 GCA_002337385.1 Erythrobacter sp. UBA1916 | reverse complement strand
CCGAAGGCGTCCCAGCCCATCGGATGCAACACCTCGCGCCCGCGCATCTTGTGATAGCGCGCCAGCACGTCGCCCATCGTATAGTTGCGCACATGGCCGATGTGGATGCGCCCCGAGGGATAGGGGAACATCTCGAGGATGAAGCTCTTGGGCTTGTCGCTGCTGCTGTCGGCTTCGAAGCAGCGCGCTTCGTCCCACGCCTGCTGCCAACGCGAGTCGGCTTGGCCAGGCTGGAACCTGGTTGCGAATCGAGAATCTGTCATACCGGCCCCCTAGGCCAGATCAGCCGACGGCGGAACGCCTGAGATCGCGCGCCTTGGTGAGGATGATATCCTCCAGCTGCTGCACCGTGGCAGCCTGCACCGGCGCCTCGATCCACGTTCCATCGCGCAGAACCTGGCGGCTCGCCGCCACCCGCAGCGCATCGGCGCGCAGATCCTGATCGAGGATCGTCACCGAGAGCTTCATACGCTCTTCCGGATTATCGGGATTGGCATACCAGTCGGTCACGATGACGCCGCCCGCACTATCCGCCTGGGTCAGCGGCATGAACGAGAGCGTCTCGAGGCTGGCGCGCCAGAGATAGGAATTGACGCCAATCGAAGTCACCTGCGAGGCGGCGAGATCCGCCCGCAAGCGTTTATCGTTACCGCCGCCGCAAGCGGCCAGCGCGGCAATGCCTGCGCCCAGCAGCAGCACGCGAGCAAATCGGCCAGCACAGTCAGTCGAAAAAGCCATTGGCGTTCCTGTCAGTATCTTACGTGTTCGCCCCGCTATAGACCGGACCATTCGCGCGGCAAGGCCCGGTTCGCAGCGAGGCGCCATTGGGGCGACTAGCCGTGAACCACTGCTGAATCAAACCGGCGATTGTGGATCGCGTGCAACACCTTATCCACAACCTAACCCAAATGTAGCTTATTCGTGGCCATATCACCGTCACAAGCGTATCAAACATGAGCGATAGGCGAAGACTCGCGAATCCCACGATCAAGGGATTCAGGGGCTAGCCATCTCGGCCCGATAAGTTACGTTGGGCCTAATGAATTGAGGAAACATGATGTCCAGGGGGTTTTCCAGATTAGCACCGAAGCTGGCGCTTAGCGTCGGCGCTGTGCTGCTGGCCGCTGCCCTGCCCAGCTCGGTGGTCGCCATCGGGCTTATCGGGAACGGCACCGCCTATTCCGAAGCGGGCCACTCGGTTTCATTCACGCCTGCCTCTGCCGATCCGCGCATCGCCCGCATCGTGGCTGAACGCGCTGGCGGCAAGGCGCCTCTGATGCGCTTCACCCCCGCCAACTCGAGCAGCGACGGCTCCAGTCGGGCGGTCACCGTGGCAGTGCGCGTGGATCAGCGCGTCGCGCAAGTGCTCTCTGGCCGCACCTCGGTCGATAGCGATCTCTCTTCTGCCGATGGCAGCCTGCGAGTCGCTTCTTCGCGGTACAACCTTGGCCTTTCCCGCGGTTACAGCAGCTTTGCCCAGGCACCCTCGCGTGTGAGCAACCTTGCTGCCAATCTTTCTTCGGCCGAGGTTCCCGATCTCGCCGAGTTCCAGCCGCGCGCTGGCGCCGCCGAAAAGCCGAGCCGGTTCGCCGCTCGGGTTGAACTGGAACAGGAAGCACCTGCTACCGCATCAGGTGACAGTGTCTCACGTCTGGGCGATCAGTTGCTCGATGTTGGCGGCAGCTACAGCCTGACGCGCAACCTCAACGTGACCGCTGGCGTCCGTTACCAGCAGGAACGTGACCTGCGCCCGCTGCCCGATGTGCGCCAGCAGGATAGCCAGGCCGTCTATATCGGAACACAGTTCCGGTTCTGATAAAACCGCGGAATTCCGCCGGTTTTCCTTTACGTATTCTCACCGCTTTGCCATGAATCACCTAAACTTTAGGTGGAGAGAGACATGGCTCGTGTTGCAGTAGTTACCGGCGGAACCCGTGGCATTGGCCGCGCTATTTGCGAAGCCCTGAAAGCTGATGGCTTTACCGTGGCTGCGAACTACGCCGGGAACGACGAAAAGGCCAAGGCCTTCTCCGACGAATCGGGCATTCCCGTGTTCAAGTTCGACGTGGGCGACCACGAGGCCGCCCTCGCCGGCTGCGAAGAGATCGCCAGTAAGGTCGGGCCGATCGACGTGGTGGTCAACAACGCCGGCATCACCCGCGACGGTACGCTCATGAAGATGAGCTACGAGGACTGGGACGACGTGATGCGGATCAACCTCGGCGGCTGCTTCAACATGGCCAAGGCGACCTTCGCCGGCATGAAAGAGCGCGGCTGGGGCCGGGTGGTCAATATCGGCTCGATCAACGGCCAGGCCGGGCAATATGGCCAGGTGAACTATGCCGCCGCCAAGAGCGGCATCCACGGTTTTACCAAGGCGCTGGCGCAGGAAGGCGCGCGCTTCGGGATCACCGTCAACGCCATCGCGCCGGGCTATATCGACACCGACATGGTCGCCGCGGTGCCCGAGAACGTGCTGGAAAAGATCGTCGCCAAGATCCCCGTCGGCCGGCTTGGCCATGCCGAGGAAATCGCGCGCGGCGTGAGCTTCTTGGCCTCCGAAGACGGCGCCTTCGTCACCGGGTCGACCCTGTCGATCAACGGTGGGCAGCACATGTATTGATGCAGGTGGCGTTCTAGGCAGATCTCGCGGACGATGGACGAACTCTATCACCCGCCCGTCAAACGCTCGGTCGAGATTGCCGGGCACAAGACCTCGATCAGCCTGGAGCCCTTGTTCTGGGAACTGTTGCAACGCGCCGCCGAGCGTGAGCACCTGCCGCTCAACGCCTTGGTGGCGCGGATCGACGCCGAGCGAATCGACGCCGATCCCGCACCGGGCCTGGCAACCGCCCTGCGGCTGTGGCTAGTCGCCGAGCTGGCTGAAAGACGCGGTCAGTAGTTCGCGGGCGGGTCGCTCGCGGGGAAGCTCTGGTCGCTTTCCTCGTCCACTTCGGTCCACTTGCGCTGCGGCTTGTCCGCCATCGACGAGGGACCCGAATCGCGCACCTGCGCAAAATTCGAATCGTCACCCTGGCCTGAAGCGAAGGCCGCATGCTTACCGTCGCGCAACTTGGTGAAGTAGCGATATCCGATTGCGCCAGTGGCAGCCAAGGCCGCCAGTTTTATCAATGCCATGAGACTTTCCTCCAATTGCCTAACCAACGCGTGGGATGGAGAAAAGTTCACCTAAGTCGGCAAACGTGCCCCACTGTCGCACGATCGCGACGAACGACCTTGACCCCTCACGGGGGCCCATTCATTGATATTGGCATGAGCAAACCCAAAGCGATCCGCAAAGCCGTCTTCCCGGTTGCCGGGCTCGGCACTCGATTCCTTCCTGCCACCAAGGCAATCCCGAAGGAATTGCTTCCCATCGTTGACCGGCCGCTGATCCAGTACGCCGTCGACGAGGCCCGTGAGGCAGGAATCGAGCAGATGATCTTCGTCACCGGACGCGGCAAGACCGCCATCGTCGAGCACTTCGACAAGGCTTTCGAGCTGGAAAGCACGATGGAAGCGCGCGGCAAGGATATGTCGGTGCTCGAACCGACTCGCGCCACGCCGGGCGATATCATCACCGTGCGCCAGCAGGTGCCGATGGGGCTCGGCCATGCCATCTGGTGCGCCCGCGCAATCGTGGGTGACGAACCCTTCGCCATCCTGCTGCCCGACGAGATGATGGTGGGTAAGCCCGGCTGCATGGCGCAGATGGTCGAGGCTTACAACGAAGTGGGCGGCAACCTGATCTCAGTGCTCGAAGTGCCGCACGAAGAGGTTTCGTCTTACGGCGTGATCGATCCGGGCGAGAGCCGCGGCGCGCTGACCGAGGTCAAGGGCCTCGTCGAAAAGCCGCCGGTTGCAGAGGCACCGTCGAACAAGATCATTTCCGGCCGCTATATCCTCCAGCCCGAAGTGATGCGCACGCTGGAAACGCAGGGCAAGGGTGCCGGCGGCGAGATCCAGCTGACCGATGCCATGGCCCGCATGATCGGCAGCCAGCCCTTCCACGCGGTGACCTTCGAGGGCCGCCGGTTCGATTGCGGCAGCAAGCTCGGATTCGTCGAGGCAACGCTGGCACTCGCGCTGGAACGCGAAGACATGGGCGCCGAAGTGCGCACCATGGCAGAGCGTCTGCTCGCCCAGTAAGGCGCACGGATAGACCTGCCCAAGCAAAAGGGCGGCAATCGCGAGATTGCCGCCCTTTTGCTTGGGCTCAGGATCAATCGCTCAGGCTTATTCCGGCCCGCCGCGTGCGGCCAGCGGATTGTCGTCGATCGCCAGTTCGGCCGTCATATAAGGGATCGGGTTAACCGCTTCACCGCTAACCCGCACTTCGTAGTGGAGGTGGGGGCCGGTCGAACGGCCGGTCGAACCGACATAACCGATGAGGTCACCCTTGTGCACATTCTCGCCGGATTTCACGACATAGCGCGAAAGGTGCGCGTAACGGGTCTGCATGGCGCCGCCGTGCTCGATCTGGACGTAGTTGCCATAAGAGCCGAACCGTTGAGCCATGCCCACCAGGCCATCGGCAGTGGCATAGACCGGGGTGCCGGTCGGCGCCGCGAGATCGACGCCCTTGTGGCCGCGACGCTGGCGCAGGATCGGATGGTTGCGCATGCCGAAACCGCTGGTCAGCACGGCATCTTCAAGCGGCATCCGCGAAGGAACCGAGATGGCGATGTTGGGGCCAGCCATGATGTCGCCCGACTGGGTCACCCGGCCACCGGTTTCGAGCGTCTGCCAGTTGGCGAAAAGCTCGCTGAATTCGGTATCAACACCGCCTGAAGCGGTGGAGGCGCTGGCCGAAGCCGCAACGCCGACGGTGGTTTCGTTAGCAAGAGCCGGGGCTGCGGACAGGCCAGACAGCGCCACAAGCGCGGTTGCAAATTTCGAGAGCATACGATCCCTTCTGCTCTTTATTGGGGTCTGCCTTGCGGCAAATCCCGCCCTTTCCAAAGCGTCGATGTGTTCGCGCTTTTTCCGTCGGGAACCAATAGAGCTGGTGAAGGTTAATCAGGCAATCGCGATATAATATTCTCGCGGCAGACCGGCTGCTTGACGCGCTGAGTCGTTGAACGGTGGCTTAACGCGTGCCCCGAATCGCTCACGAACGAGCGTTTTCCAGTGATTCTCCGGCACCAATCCGGCCTTTTCGCAGAGCTTTTCGAAATGGCTTGCGCCCGCCGCCACGTGGCGGATCTCGTCGTCAAGCACACGCGTAAGGATTTTAGCTCCCCGCTCATCGCCCTGCGCACGCACCCGTTCGAGCGTCGCCGGGGTCACGTCGAGCGCGCGGGCTTCGAGCACCATCGGCACGATCGCCAACCGCGCCAGCACGTCGTCCGCCGTGTCGCTGGCGGCCTGCCACAGGCCGCCGTGGACCGGAAGATCGCCATAACGCGCACCCATCTGCGCGAGATGGCGTTCGATGATCGCAAAGTGCATCGCCTCGTCCGCCGCCACGCGCAGGAAGTCGGCGACAAAGCGCTCGTCCTGCGCCGCGCCGAAGCGGCCCACCATGTCGAGCGCGAGATCGATGGCGACGAACTCGATATGCGCGAGCGAATGCCACAGGGCGATACGGTTACGCTCAGAACCACCGCGCCCACGCTTGGGCATTTGCGACGGCGGCAGCACTTCGAGACCCCCGGGCCATTCGGGATGGTCCGGCATGGCGACCGAGAAGCCGGTCGGCAGGCGCCCCAGCCGCCATTCGCGCACCAGCTTGCGCGTCGCCATCACCTTGGCGCGCGCATCGCCGGTGAGCAGGGCAGCGCGGATCGCCTGCGACAGGTCTGCCGAAGCGGCGATGGTCAGAGCTCCTGCGCCGCAGCCAGCACTTCAGCAGCGTGGCCCTTCACCTTCACCTTGCGCCAGACGCGGGCGATCTTGCCCTGCGCATCGACCAGAAAGGTGCTGCGCTCCATGCCCATGAACTGGCGGCCATACATGCTCTTTTGGACCCAGATGCCCAGCGCATCGGCAAGGCCATCGGTCTCGGGATCGGTCGCGAGCGGGGCCTTCAGATCATGCTTGGCAATGAAGTTCTGGTGCTTTTTGGCGGAGTCCTTGCTGATGCCGAGCAGCTTGGTGTCTGCTGCCGCAAAGTCCTCGGCCAGGGCGGAAAAGTCGATGTTTTCGGTGGTGCAACCGGGCGTGTTGTCCTTCGGGTAGAAGAACAGCACCAGCTTGGAGCCCTTGAAGTCCGACGGCTTCACGTTGCCGCCTTCGGGCGTGCCCAAGGTGATGTCGGGCACTGTATCGCCGATATCGGGTCTATCGCTCATCATTCGATCTCCAGTTTTTCGTCAAACACTGTTGCCCACTGCGCGGCGATGACCTTGCGCGACACCAGGATATCCCGGCGCAGCGAGGGCAAGTCGGCCGCTCCGCAGGCCCGCGCCAGCGCCGCGCTGGCGGGCGGTGAAGGCTCGCTGCTGCCCGGTGCCAACAGCCGCGCGGCCACCAGCAGCCGGGTGAGCGCAAGGTGGTGCTCGGCATAGCCAGACGGCAGATGCCCCGCAGCCACCAGTTCGCCAATCGCTGTCTCCAGCGCTGGCGCCAGGCCAACCCCGTGGCGCAGCTGCAGGTAATGGATGAGAAACTCGCTATCCATCAGCCCGCCGCGCTGGAGCTTTACATCGAGGTCACCGCGCGGCGGCTTGTGGTCGGCCACGCCGTTGCGCATCTTGAGCACGTCTGCGCGCAGTTTGTCGGGATCGCGCGGCGCCAGCAGCACCTCGCGGATCGCCTGCTGCAACCCGGCCTGCGCCTCCGCGCTGCCGAAAATCGGGCGCGAGCGGGCGAGCGCCATATGCTCCCAGGTCCAGGCTTCCTCTGCCTGATAGCGCGCGAAGCTCTCGACACTGACCGCGAGCGGACCCTGTTTGCCTTGCGGGCGCAGCCGGGTGTCGATCTCGTAGAGCGCACCTTCCGCAGTCGGCACCGACAGGGCAGCGGTAACGCGCGCGGCCAGCCGGTTGAAATAGAGCGATGTCGACAAGGGACGCCGTCCGTCCGATTCGCTGCCGATCTCGCCAGTGAACAGATAGACCACATCGAGGTCAGAGGCATGGGTCAGAGCCCCGCCTCCCAACCGTCCCAGCCCGAGCACAATCAGCTCGCTGCCCTCGATCCGTCCGTGGACCTGCTCGAACTCGGTGATCGCCGCCTCGGCCCCGGTGCGCACTGCGCCCTCAGCCACGCGGCACAGGCCTTCGGCAATGGCGAGCGGATCGTGGCGGCAATCGATCAGCTGCACGCCGAGCGCGAAGCGTTCCTCGCCCACGACCTGCCGGATGCGGCCCAGCCGGATCTCGTAGTCCGGCTCCTCTGATCGCCGCATGGCCTCGGCCAAATCGTCAACGCTGCCGGGCAGGTCGAGCGCGCTGGCATCGATCAGCGCATCGAGAAGCTCTGGACGGCGCGCCAGCTCGTCGGCGAGCGGTTGGGTCAGCGTCAACACGCGCAGCACGGTGTCGAGCAGGCCGGGGCGCTGTTCGAACAGGCGGAACAGGTTGATCGCACTCGGCAACCGTTCGAGCAGCGTTTCCCATCGTACCAGCGCGCGCGCCGGATCGGGCGCTTCGGCCAGCGCCTCCAGCAAACGCGGGCGGATCACCGCGAAGGCCTGTTGGGCCCCGGCGCTGCGCATTACGCGCAGGCTGCCGGTCCAATGCTCGACACGCGCGTTGAAATCAGCCCGAAACTGCTCGGGCACTGTCACGGCTCCGGCCGTGCCATCCTCGTCTTCGCCCAGCAGCCCGTCATAATGCTCGGCCACCCGGGCGCAGATCGTCCGCAGTTCGGCCAGCAAGGCAGCACCGTCCGGGAGGCCATCAAGCTGTGCGACATTGTCGATCGCCTCCGCACTGGCCGGCAATTCGTGCGTCTGCCGGTCCTCGACCATCTGCAGCCGATGCTCGACCTCGCGCAGCCGGTCGTAAGCCTGGCCCAGCTCCTGCGCCGCCTCTTGCGCGATGATCCCCTCGTTCGCCAGCGCATCAAGCGCCGCGCGCGTGCCGCGCAACCGCAGCGAGGGCAGTCGGCCGCCGTAGATCAGCTGATGCGTCTGGGCGAAGAACTCGACCTCGCGAATGCCCCCGCGCCCGCGCTTTACGTCGAAACCGGGGCCGGGTTCGCGCGGGCCGGGATAGGCCTCGCGAATGCGCGCGGTGAGGCGGCGAATTTCCTCGATGGCGGTGAAGTCAAGGCTGCGCCGCCAGACGAACGGGCGCACCTCCTCAAGGAAGTGCTCACCCGCGGCAATATCGCCAGCGGCAGCGCGGGCGCGGATAAAGGCCGCGCGTTCCCAGGCCAGCGCCGAGCTTTCATAGTGCGAAAGCGCGGTCGGAAAACTGATCGCGAGCGGACTGACCTCAGCCGCAGGGCGCAGCCGCAGATCGACCCGCATGACATAACCCTCGCCGGTGCGGGCCGAGAGCAGTTCGACCAGCTGGCGCGAATAGCGCTGTGCCGCCTCGCCCGGATCGTCGCGTTCGCGGTGTGGCAGGGTGGCGGGATCGAACAGCAGGATCGGGTCGATGTCCGAGCTGTAGTTCAGCTCACCCGCGCCCTGCTTGCCCAGTGCAAGTGCGGTGAACCCGGCAAATTCCGCATCCGGGCAACGCCGCGCAACCACCGCGCGCATCGCCCGGTCCAGCGCACTGTCTGCAAAGCCGGTCAGTTCAGACAGCACCTGCTCTAGCGGAAAAGCGCCCGCCAAGTCGCCAATCGCCAACACCAGCGCATGCGAAAGCCGCTCGATCCGCAGCGCCTTGCCGACATCGTCGATACCCTCGCCAGACCGGCGCGCCGCCGCCAGCGCCTCTTCGGCGCGGCCCTGCGCCAACAGCTCGGCCAGCTCGGGCCGACGGCGCAGAGCCAGCGCGAGAAACGGCGCATGGTCCTGTGCGCGGGCGAGTGCGGATTGCCAGTTGGCGGTCATGCCCGCCTCCTGCCTCGTGCGACGCGCGCGGGCAAGTGTTGCGCGCTTGCGATGGGGCCGCGCTCCTGCCAATGCTCGCGCAGTGACAAATTTCGGACGAAACCATATGCTCGCACGTACGCTCGCACCGCTGTGCGCCCTTGCGCTTTTTGCTACGGCCACCGCCACCAGTGCGCAGGAGGCCCCTGCCGTCCCGGTCGACACGCTGAAGGACGTGACACGCGTCCTGTCCTCCGACGAGTTCGAAGGCCGCGCCCCCGGCACGCCGGGCGAGGAAAAGACCATCGCCTATCTGGAGGAGCAGTTCGCCGCCGCCGGTCTTCAGCCGGGCAACAATGGCAGCTGGGTGCAGGACGTGCCGCTGGTGGAAATCACCGCGCAGAACATCGCCCCGCTCACCATCGCCGGGGCGGACTACAGCTACGGCGATCAGTGGGTCGGCGTGACTTACCGCGAGCAGAACCACATCACCCTGGACGGCAGCGAGATCGTGTTCGTCGGCTTCGGCATCAACGCACCCGAGCGCGGCTGGAACGACTACGCCGGCGTCGACATGCACGGCAAGACTGCGCTGATCCTCGTCAACGATGCGGACTATGCCTCCGACAGCCTCGAGGGCATCTTCAACGGCCGCGCCATGACCTACTATGGCCGCTGGACCTACAAGTTCGAGGAAGCCGCACGGCAAGGCGCAGCGGGCGCGATCATCGTCCATGCCGACTTCCCGGCTGCCTATGGCTGGAACGTGGTCGAATCGAGCTGGTCCGGCCCGCAGGTCTATGCCGCGCGCAAGGACGGCGGGATGAGCCAGACCAAGGTCAACGGCTGGGTCACACATGATGTGGCCGAAGCGATTGCCAGCGCAGCGGGGCAGGATCTGGCCCAGCTCGAAGAGGCCGCCACGCAGCCCGGTTTCACCGCGATCCCGCTCGGCATCACGGCCAGTACCTCGTTCGACAATGCGATCCGCCGCTTCGCCTCGGCCAATGTGGTGGGCGTGCTGCCGGGCACAGAGCGGCCCGACGAATATGTGCTGAACACCGCGCACTGGGACCACCTCGGCCACTGCACGCCCGCTCCTGACGGCGACGACATCTGCAACGGCGCGGTCGACAACGCCACCGGCGTTGCCGCGCTGGTCGCGCTGGCGCAGATGAACCACGAGGCCGGGGCGCCTGAGCGCTCGATGGTGTTCCTCGCCGTCACCGCCGAGGAATCGGGGCTGCTCGGTTCGGAATATTATGGCGCGAACCCGGTCTTCCCGCTCAGCCAGACCGTGGGCGGCGTGAACATGGATGCGCTCTATGTGCTCGGCCCGGCGCGCGACGTGGTCGCCATCGGCGGCGGCAAGAGCGACCTTGATGCAACGCTCGAGCGCGCAGTGGCAGGGCAAGGCCGCACGATCACCGCCGATCTCAATCCACAAGCCGGGTCCTACTATCGCTCGGATCACTTCAGCCTCGCCAAGCGCGGCGTGCCGATGCTCTATGTGAAGAGCGGCGAAGACCTGTTCGACGGTGGGCTCGAAGCCGGCGAGGCAGGCCATGCCGACTACACCGCCAACCACTACCACGGCCCCAAGGACGAGTACGATCCGAACTGGGACTGGAGCGGCGTGGCGCAGGATGTCGCGCTTTACTATGCGATTGGCCGCGAGCTGGCCGATAGCGCGGACTGGCCCAACTGGGTCGAGGGCGACGAATTCCGCGCCACCCGCGATGCCAGCTGCGCTGCCGGCGAGGGGTGCTGAACCGGTGAGTCAGGCAATGCCGCCCGAATGGGCCGAGCAGGAGTGGATCTGGATCGGCTTTCCCGCCGCTGCCGACCTGTGGGAGGACGACCTCGCCCCCGCGCAGGCGCAGGTAGCCGCCTTCGCCAATGCCATTGCGGAAAGCGGCCAGCAGGTCCGCTTGGGGGTGCGCGACGAGGAAAGCGAAGCCGCGGCGCGGGCGCTGGCGCATAGCTCGGTGGTCTTCGAGCGGCACCCCTATGGCGACATCTGGATTCGCGACACCGGCCCGCTGATCGTGCGCACCCAAGGGGGCGAGCGGCTGGCGCAGGGTTTTGGCTTTAACGGCTGGGGCGAGAAGTACCTGCTTGATGGCGATCAGGAGACCGGTGCCTCGCTCGCCGAGGCAGGCGGCTTTGCCTATCGCAAGGCCGACTGGGTGCTCGAAGGCGGCTCGATCGACCCCGATGGCACGGGCCTCGTGGTGACGACCGAGCAATGCCTGCTCAACCCCAACCGCAACCCCGACTTGTCGCGCGACGAGATCGCCGCGCATCTGACGGCAGAGCTGGGCTTCAAGCGCATCCTGTGGCTCGGCGAGGGCCTGCTGGGCGACCACACCGACGGCCATGTCGACAACCTCGCACGGTTCGTCGCGCCGGGCGAGATCGCCATTCCCATCGCCACAAGCGACGACGACCCGAACGCCACGGTTTACGATGATGCCGCGCAAAGGGCCGCCGACTTCGGACTGACCGTCCACCGTATCCCGTCTGCCGGGCTTTATGGCGAAGAGGATGCCGAACCGGCGAGCTACATGAACTTCGTTATCGCCAACACAGTGGTGGTGGTGCCGATCTACGGCTGCGCCAACGATGCGGCGGCGGTCGAGGCGATTGGAAAGCTGTTTCCGGGGCGCAAGGCCGTGGGCCTCATGGCTGATGCCGTGCTGACCGGCGGCGGATCGTTCCATTGTTGCAGCCAGCACGTTCCGCTCGCCTAGCTGCGCGACCTCTTTAACACTTTATTTACCGGTGCGCGGGCATAAACCTGCCTATGACCGGCCTCATTGCCCAAGCCCGCCAGATCACAGCTCGTCCAGCCGACGCGCTGCGCTTCGCGATGGTCACGGCCTGCGCGCTGGCCTTGATCGCCGCTGGTCAGGCCCTGCCCTTCTAAAGCTCAAGCTCGCTAGAGCAGTTTAAGAAACGCCGTTCCGGCCGCCGCCGCGAGCACCACACCCACGACAATCCGCCACAGCCTTTCGCTGACCTTGCCGAACGCGTGGCTGCCCAACCAATTGCCCAGCATCACCAGCGGGAACAGCGCCACAGCCAGCACCACGATCCGCCATTCGAGCACCCCCAGCGTCGCGCCCGAGGCAACCCCGGCCATGGCGGCCACGCCGAACACCGCGATCATGGATGCCTTGGCGGTCCGGCGCGGAATGTCGCGCCCGACGTAGTAGGGCACCACCGGCGGCCCCGGCATGGCGGCAAAGCCCGTGAGAATGCCCGCCGCCGCTCCGGTGAGGCCCGTGGTGAGGTGGCCCGGCTGATCCCCCGCTCGGCGCGGCAGCAGCACGGCGACAAAAGCCGATAGCGCCACCAGCGCAATTAGCAGCCGTGCCAGGGCAGGCGGTGTCGCATCGAGCAGCATCAGCCCCGGCAGGGTCGTCACCAGCACCAGCGCGCCGATGGTAAGCGCAGAGCGTTCGGCTTCGCGCAGGATATAGCGGATCTCGCTAAGCGAAAGCAGCCCGGCCATGATATTGAGCACCAGCACCGCTTCGACCGGCGTCAGCGCCAACGCGAGGATCGGCACCAGCAGGATACCGAAGCCGAAGCCGGTCAGCCCGCGAATGAAGGCGGCACCCAGCGTCGCCGCCACCGCAACGGCGATCTGCAGCGCGCCAAAGCTCGCGAGGATCTCCATCAGCCGCGCTACGCCTTAGCCGGGAAGCGGAAATGGACGAGCGGATAAGGCCGCCCCTCGTGGTCGCACGGCGAACGGCCAATCCGTTCAAACCCCTTGGCGAGGTAGAACGCGGCAGCATTGTCAGCCTGCTCATTGGCATCGACCCTGGCCTGCGGGACAAGCGTCAGGGCATGGGCGACAAGCGCCGAACCGACGCCCTGCCCATGCCGCGAGGGATCGACGAACAGTGCCTCGATCATATCGCCGTCCAGCACCATAAACCCGGCCACCTCACCATCCATTTCCGCCACCCATAGCGGAGATTGTGGCAAGAACGCGCTCACCTGCGCGTCGATAGCCTGCCGGTCTTCGGGCGAGAGGAAGCCATGGGTCGCATCGACAGCGGCCCGCCAGATGGCCAGCGCAGCCGCGCTATCACGCGCCGCGCCTGCGCGCACGATCACGCCAGATCAGGCGCCATCGACGCACGCGCGATCAGCGCCACGGCCTCGTCGAGCGACAGCACCTGCTGGTCCTTCTCGCCGAGAATGCGCAAGGCCACCTTGCCCTCTTCCGCTTCGCGCATACCGAGCACCAGCAGGTAAGGCACCTTGGCGAGGCTGTGCTCGCGCACCTTGTAGTTGATCTTCTCGTTGCGATAGTCGCTCTCGCAGCGGATGCCCGCGGTCTTGAGCTTTGCCATCACCTCTTCGCCATAGGCATCGGCGTCGGAAACGATGGTCGCCACGACGGCCTGCACCGGTGCGAGCCAGGCGGGCAAACGGCCCGCAAAGTGCTCGATCAGAATGCCGATGAAGCGCTCGTAGGAACCGAAGATCGCGCGGTGCAGCATGACCGGGCGGTGGCGACCGCCATCCTCGCCGATATAGGTCGCATCGAGCCGCTCGGGCAGCACGCGGTCCGACTGGATCGTGCCGACCTGCCAGGTCCGCCCGATCGCATCGGTCAGGTGCCATTCGAGCTTGGGCGCATAGAACGCGCCTTCGCCGGGCAGTTCCTCCCACTCAAGGCCATTGGCCGTCAGCGCATCGCGCAATTCCTGCTCGGCCTTGTCCCAGTCCGCATCGCTGCCGAAGCGTTGTTCGGGGCGCAGCGCCAGCTTGATGTCATAGGTGAAGCCGAAGTCGCGATAGACCTCGTCGGCCAGCGCGATGAAGGCCTGCACCTCTTCCACCACCTGACCCTCGGTGCAGAAGATATGCGCGTCGTCCTGCGTAAACTGGCGCACGCGCATCAGCCCGTGCAGCGCACCGTGCGGCTCGTTGCGGTGGCAGCAGCCCATTTCGCCCAGCCGGATCGGCAGGTCGCGGTAGGAGGTGATGCCCTGCTTGAACACCAGCACGTGCGCCGGGCAGTTCATCGGCTTCAGCGCCATCCAGTCGGCCTTGCCCGAGATGACCGGGCCGTCTTCCTCGGTGTTGGGCACTTCGTCGGGGATCACGAACATGTTTTCGCGATACTTACCCCAGTGGCCCGACTGCTCCCACTGGCGCGCGTCCATCACCTGCGGGGTCTTGATCTCGCGGTAGCCCGCGCCGTCCATCTTGCGGCGCATATAGGCTTCCAGCTCGCGCCAGATGCGATAGCCCTTGGGGTGCCAGAACACCGAACCATGCGCCTCTTCCTGCAGGTGGAACAGGTCCATCTCGCGGCCCAGCTTGCGGTGGTCGCGCTTGGCGGCCTCCTCCAGCCGGGTGAGGTGCGCCTTCAGCTGCTTCTTGGTCAGCCAGCCGGTGCCATAGATGCGCGTGAGCTGCGCATTCTTCTGGTCACCGCGC
Organism: Erythrobacter sp. UBA1916; assembly: GCA_002337385.1. Taxonomy (GTDB): domain Bacteria; phylum Pseudomonadota; class Alphaproteobacteria; order Sphingomonadales; family Sphingomonadaceae; genus Alteraurantiacibacter. The sequence goes on along the minus strand of DDFY01000008.1, from coordinate 306,144 downwards.
CAATAGGCCCCGGCCACCCGCATCAGCTTGAAGGCATCGGGATCGAGCTTGCCGGTGCTTGGCAGGTGCGGGCCGCGGCACATGTCGAGCCAGTCTTCGCCGCTCTTGTAAACGGTCAGCTCTTCGCCTTCGGGCAGTTCGCTGGCCCACTCGGCCTTGAAGGTCTCGCCATCGGCCTGCCACTTGTCGATCAGCTGCTGACGGCTCCAGACTTCGCGCGTGAGCGGCTTGTTGGCGCGGATGATCTCGCGCATCTTCTCTTCGATGGCCGGAAGGTCGTCCATCGAGAACGGTGCGCGGCGCTCGGGCGCTTTCACGTCATAGTAAAAACCGTCGTCGGTGGCGGGGCCGAAGGTGATCTGGGTGCCGGGCCACAGCGCCTGCACTGCCTCGGCCAGCACGTGCGCATAGTCATGCCGCGCCAGTTCGAGCGCCTCTTCCTCGTCGCGGCTGGTGATCAGCGCCAGCTCGGCATCGCCCTCGAACGGGCGGGTGAGGTCGCGCAGCTCGCCATTTACGCGCGCAGCCAGCGCCGCCTTGGCGAGGCCCGGCCCGATTTCCGCCGCTACATCCGCCGGAGTCGTGCCCTGCTCCATCTCGCGAACGGAACCATCGGGAAGGGAAATCTTGAAGTGATTGCTCATGATACCAGATATCTATCGATTGCCTGCGCGCGCCATGGCACAAGGCGCGGCGCGCCGAAAGGTCTTAGCGCGTTGCTAGCGGCGCCAATGGAGAGGAGTGCCGAATGGAAATGGCCGAACAAGCTTGCGACTATCACGAAGTCGACGGGCGCAAGATTGCATTTCGCCACGTTGCGGGCACCGGCCCGACGATCGTGTTCCTGCCCGGTTACATGTCCGATATGGACGGCTCCAAGGCCACGGCGATCCATGACTGGGCCAAGCGCGAGGGCCGCGCCTGCCTCCTGCTCGACTATTCCGGCTGCGGTCGCAGCAGCGGCACCTTCGGCGAAGGCACGCTGACCCGCTGGAAAGACGAGGTGCTGGCGCTGATCGAAGCGAAGGTGGAAGGGCCGGTGCTGCTGGTCGGTTCCTCAATGGGCGGCTGGTTGATGCTGCTGGTCGGCATGGCCCTCGAAAGCGAACAACCGAGGCGGCTTCACGCCATGGTTGGCATCGCAGCTGCGCCCGATTTCACTTCCTGGGGCTATGACCGGGAACAGAAGGCCGCGCTGGCCGCTGGACAGACGGTGTTCGAAGACAATCCCTACGGCCCCATGCCCACTCCCACCCATCCGGGCTTCTGGCAGGATGCGCAGCTACAGCGCATGCTGATCCGCGAGGTTCCGCTCACCTGCCCGACGCGCCTGCTCCACGGGCAGGAGGATGACGAGGTGCCGTCCGACATTTCCGTGTTACTGATGCGCGCGCTCGCCTCCGGCGATGTGCAGGGCGTGCTCGTGAAGGGCGGTGACCATCGCCTGTCACGTCCGCAGGATATCGCCCTGCTACAGCGCACGCTGGAGACCTTGCTTTGACTCAGTTTTCCGTTCTCGATCTCGTCACCGTGCGCGAGGGCAGCAACATTTCGGAGGCGCTCGCCGATGCCGCCGCGCTGGCGCAGACCGCCGAGGCGAGTGGATACAAGCGCTTCTGGGTGGCCGAGCACCATGGCTCACCGGGCATTGCCGGGGGCGCGACATCGGTGGTGCTGGCCCATATCGGCCATGCCACCAACACGATCCGCGTGGGCTCGGGCGGGGTGATGCTGCCCAACCACAATCCTTTCGTGATCGCGGAGCAGTTCGGCACGCTTGATGCGCTGTTCCCGGGCCGGATCGACCTCGGGCTGGGCCGCGCGCCCGGTGCGGGGCAGGTGCTCGCCCAGGCGCTGCGCAAGGATCTGCACCGCGCGGCCGAATATTTCCCGCAGGACGTGGTCGAACTGCGCGCGCTTCTCACCGGCGATCTCGACCTGCCGATCAAGGCCACGCCCGGCCTCGGCGCGAAGGTCGAAATGTGGATGCTGGGATCGAGCCTGTTCGGCGCGCAGCTCGCCGCGCGGCTGGGCATGCCCTATGCCTTTGCCAGCCACTTCGCCCCCGCCCATCTCGATGCCGCGCTGGAAGCCTACCGCACCCAGTTCCGCCCGTCAGAATACCTCGACAAGCCGCATGTGATGGCCGCCATGACCATGATCGCGGCGGAGACCGACCACGAGGCCGAAACGCTCGCCAGCAGCCACGAACAGGCCTTCGTGCGCCTGCGCAGCGGCGATCCGGGCCGTCTGCCGCCGCCCATCCCCGAATATCGCGCCACCCTGCCGATGCAGGCGCAGGCCATGCTCGAGAGCATTTCGACCGCCGCCGCCGTGGGCTCGCCGCGCACCGTGGCCGAGCGGATCGAACGCTTCATTGCCCGCACCAATGCCGACGAGATCATCTTTTCCGGCGCAACCTACGATCCAGCGGCCCGCCGCCGCTCACTCGAACTGGCGATGGAACGGATCGCCGCCTGATCCAAGGCACAATGCTGCGCTGCGGCGCAAGGAGACATCCCCGAAATGGCCAAGACCACGTCCGCCCCCACAAGCTCTGCCGCCGGTGACCTGACCGAGCAGGAGCGCGGCTTTGCCGAAGTTCTCAAGCGCCGCATCACCGGCAGCTTCCTCCCCGGCGAGGCATCGCTTGAAGGCGAGGCGCTCGACGAGGCTGCGGCCTTCGTGCTTGCCACAGCCCGCCAACGTGAAGACGGCAAGCCCGCCATCCGTATGAGCAGCGAGGCGGGCGAACGCCGCTTCCTGCGCATCGCGGTGGTCAACAAGGACGTGCCGTTCCTCGTCGATTCGATCGCCGCCGCCATGGCCGCGCGGAGCATGCCGATCGACCTGCTGATCCACCCGATCCTGCCCGTCCGCCGTGAGAGCGGGACGCTGGTCGACGTGCCAGAGGGCGCGGGTACCGGCGAGAAGCGCGAATCGTGGATCTATATCGAGACCGCGCGGGTCGATGCCCGCGAGCGCCACGCGCTTGAAGAGGCGCTTGAGGCCGCGATCCTCGACGTCCGCGCCGCCGTGGCCGACTGGCCGGCCATGCAGGCCCGCATCCATCAGGATGCCGACCTCGTCGCCGATGGCGAAGGTGCGGCACTGCTGCGCTGGCTGGGCGACGGCATGATGACCCAGCTCGGCCACCTCGTGCGCCCGCGCAATGGCGATATCGAAAGCACGCTGGGCATATTCCGCCGCCCCGGCGACCCGGTCGTAGCCGACGAGACCTTCGCCGGCGCCTTCGCCTGGTTCGACGGTGAGAACGGCGCGCCGGGCCGCGCTCCGCTGGTGATCAAGGCCAATCGCCTTTCGCGCGTGCATCGCACGGTGCCGCTCGATCTGTTCATCGTGCCCGTCTACGAGGACGGCCGTGTCGCCTCGCTGTCGGTTCATGCGGGCCTGTGGACCAGCGCCGCCCTGTCCTCACCGCCGGAAAACGTGCCGGTCCTGCGCCGCCAGTTCGCCACCTTGATGGAGCGGCTCGACTTCTCTCCGCAAAGCCATGACTACAAGGGGCTCGTCCACGCGCTGACCGTGCTCCCGCACGATCTCGTCATCAGCTTTGCCGATGACGATCTCGTCCGCGTGGTCGCCGCCATGATTGCGCTGGGCGAACGGCCCCGTCCGCGCGCCACGCTCGTCACTGCGCCGCTTGGGCGCCATCTGTTCGCCTTCGTCTGGCTCCCGCGTGACATGCTCTCGACCACGGTTCGGCACGAGATCGAAGGCTTGCTCGAAAGCGAAACCGGGGCCCGCACGCTTGACTGGAGCCTGCTGGTCGAAGGGGGCAATCTGGCCCTGCTTCGCTACGTGCTCGACTTCCGCGGGCAGGAACGGCAACCCGATGCCGAGGTGCTCGACCGTGCGGTGCAGACGCTACTGCGCGGCTGGCTCGACGCGGTGGAAGATGCGCTGGGCGAAACCGACCAGCAGGCCCATGCCGCCACGCTGGCGATGCGCTATGCCAATGCCCTGCCGACGGCCTATCGCGCCCGCTATGGCCCCGCCGAGGCAGCGCAGGACATCATCCGCCTGCGCGCGCTTGACGGAAACGACGCGCCCGAACGCGGCGTGCGGCTCTATTGCGCCGATGAGGGCTGCACGGGGCCATTGCGGCTCAAGATCTACCAGCATGCAGGATCGATGCCGCTGTCCGACGCCGTTCCCGCGCTGGAAAACTTCGGCTTCCGCGTCCTTTCCGAGGTGCCCACCGAACTTGCCGTCGACAATGCCGGCACGATCCACGATTTCAGCCTCGGCGTGCAGCCGGGCGTCGATCCGGCCAGCCTGCTCGAGCGCTCCGCCATCATTGAAGAGGCAATCGGACAGGTCATCAATGGCGGGGCCGAGAACGATGTGTTCAACCGGCTGGTGATCAGCGCCGGCCTCGACGCGCGCGACACCGAATGGCTGCGCGCGTTCTACCGCTATCTGCGGCAAGCCAATATCGCCTTCACGATCCACACCGTGGTCGAAGCCCTGGCGAATGCCCCGGCCGTCACCCGCGGGTTGATCGACCTGTTCACCGCTTGCCACGATCCGGCCTGCGGAGCCGATCGTCCGGCGGCCAGCACGGCAGCCGAAGAAGCGATACGCGCGGGCCTCGCCGAAGTGTCGGCAATCAACGACGACCGCGTGCTGCGCCTCTACTGGAACACCATCAAGGCGATCCAGCGCACCAACGTGTTCGCCCCGGCAGGGCGCGAGGCGCTGGCCTTCAAGTTCGATTCCTCGCTTGTGCCCGGCCTGCCAAGGCCGGTGCCGTGGCGCGAGATCTTCGTCTATTCGCGCCGGGTGGAGGGCATTCACCTGCGCGCCGGGCCCGTGGCGCGCGGCGGCCTGCGCTGGTCCGACCGGCGCGACGACTTCCGCACCGAGGTGCTCGGCCTGATGAAGGCGCAGAAGACCAAGAACGCGGTGATCGTGCCCACCGGCGCCAAGGGCGGGTTCTATCCCAAGCAGCTCCCCAACCCCGCGCTGGACCGCGATGCCTGGTTCGCCGAGGGCAAGGAGAGCTACAAGCTGTTCATCCGCACCCTGCTTTCGCTCACCGACAACATCGTCGAAGGCAAGGTCGTGCACCCGGACAGCGTGGTGATTCACGATGGCGAAGATCCCTATTTCGTGGTCGCCGCCGACAAAGGCACCGCGACCTTCTCCGACACCGCCAATGCCATTGCGATCGAGCATGATTTCTGGCTTGGTGACGCTTTCGCCAGCGGCGGCTCCAACGGTTATGACCACAAGGCCATGGGCATCACCGCGCGCGGGGCCTGGGTCTCGGTCCAGCGGCATTTCCGCGAAATGGGTGTCGACGTTCAGGAAGAGCCGGTCCGCGTGATCGGCGTGGGCGACATGTCGGGTGACGTGTTCGGCAACGGGATGCTGCTGTCGAAGGCGATCAAGGTGGTGGCTGCCTTTGACCATCGCCACATCTTCATCGATCCCGATCCCGATCCGGCCAAAAGCTGGGACGAGCGCAAGCGCCTGTTCGACTTGCCCCGTTCGAGCTGGGCAGACTACGAGACCAGCCTCATCAGCAAGGGCGGCGGGGTCTTCCCGCGCACCACCAAGCGGATCGAGCTTTCCCCCGAAGCGCGCGAGGCGCTGGGCATTTCTGAAGAGGCGCTCGATCCTGAAAGCCTGGTAAGCGCGATCCTCAAGTCGCCCAACGACCTGCTGTGGTTCGGCGGCATCGGCACCTATGTAAAGGCCGCCGATGAGAGCAATGCCGAGGTCGGCGATCCGGCCAACGACCGGCTACGCGTCAATGCAGCAGACCTCCGCGTGAAGGTGATCGGCGAAGGCGCCAATCTCGGCGTGACGCAGGCGGGCCGCATCGCCTTCGGGCTCAAGGGCGGGCGCATCAACACCGACTTCATCGACAATTCGGCCGGCGTCGATTGCTCGGATAACGAGGTGAATATCAAGATCGCGCTGAGCGCCGCGCGCAAGGCTGGCGGCCTGTCGGAAGAACGGCGCAATGCGCTGCTCAAGGACATGACCGAAGATGTGTCCGAACTGGTGCTGGAGGACAACCGGCTGCAGGCGCTCGCCCTGTCGATTGCCGAAAGCGGCGGCGCCCGCTCGATGGGCGCGCATGTGCGCCTGATCGAGATGCTCGAAGACCTCGACGTGCTGGACCGCGCGACCGAAGGCCTGGCGAGCGACGAGGAACTGGCAAGGCGCGGCAGCGACGGCCATGGCCTGACCCGGCCCGAACTCGCCGTCCTGCTGTCGAGCACCAAGATGGCGCTGCAGGATGCGATCGAGCAATCGCCCCTGGCAGACGACGACGACGCCGATGCGCTGGTGCTGGCCGACTTCCCCGCGCTGTTGCAGGAGAAGTTCCCCCAGCAATTGCTCCACCATCAGCTCCGGCGCGAGATCGTTGGCACCGTGGTGGCCAACCAGATGGTCAACCGGATGGGCCTGATCCATCCCTTCGAGCTGTCGGAAGAGGAAGGCGTCGGGCTGGCCATCGTCGGCAGCGCCTTCGTGGCCGCCTCGGCCATGCTCGACATGGAAGCGCTGTGGGAAGAAATTGACGCCACCGCCATGCCCGAAGCTGCACGGCTCGGCTTGTTCGAACAGTCCGCCAGCGGGCTGCGCGCACATATCGCTGACGTGATCCGGGCCGCCAACGGCGCGCCCAACCCGGCCGATCTGCGCGCCCGTCTCGGCGACGTGGTCAGCCAGCTGGCCGAACATGCCGATACGCTGATCGGCGCGGCAGCGGCGGCCCATGTCCGTGAAATTGCTGACAACCTCGAAGCGCTTGAGGCTCCCCCGGAGCTGGCCCGCAAGGTTGCGCGGCTGTTCGCGCTGGACGGGGCGATCGGCATTGCCAGCCTTGCCAATTCCTCGGCGATCGAGCCGCTCGGCCTTGCCCGTGCCTTCACCTTGACGGGTGCCTCGCTCGGCATCGACTGGGCGCAGGGGCAGGCCTCGGTGATGAGCCCGGCCGATCCGTGGGAGCGGCTGCTGGTGGCAGGCCTCGCGCGCGATTTCCAGCAGATCCGCCGCGATTTCCTCGCCCGCCTGGCCGCGATCACGCCAGACTTTGCCAAGGACCCCGAAGGGGCCGTGCGGCAGTGGACGGAGCAGAACGAAGCCCAGATCGGCCAATTCCGCCAGACGGTCGCACGCGCGCAGGCTGTGCAGCCGGTTCGCCCGGCGGTCTTGGCGCAGGTTGCGGGCCAGGCTCGCAACCTCCTGCTCGACCAGGATGGCCCCACGCCGGTCGCAAAGTCTTGACGCTGGGGCGACAATCCGGGCAACACCCCGCCATGACAAGCTATGACGTGATCATCGTTGGTGCCGGCCATGGCGGCGCTCAGGCCGCAATCGCCTTGCGGCAACAGGGTTTCACCGGCTCGATAGCCATGATCGGGCGCGATCAGCATCCGCCTTACGAACGGCCACCGCTGTCGAAGGAATATCTCAGCGGCGACAAGCCGTTCGAACGCTTGCTGATCCGGCCCGAGGCCTTCTGGGCCGAAAAAGGCGTTACGCTGCATCTCGGCAAGGCGGTGACCCGGATCGATCCCGATGCCCACCAGGTCACGCTCTCCGGGGGCGAGACCATGGGCTATGGCCAGCTGATCTGGGCCGCCGGCGGCAATGCCCGCAGGTTGTCCTGCGCGGGCGGCAGTCTGGAAGGCGTCCACGCCGTGCGCGACAAGGCCGATGTCGACAAGCTGATCGCTGAACTAGCCGAGGGCAGGCGCCGGGTCGTGGTGATCGGCGGCGGCTATATCGGGCTTGAGACGGCGGCCGTGCTGCGCAAGCTGGGCTGCGATGTCGTGCTGATCGAGGCGCTCGACCGCGTTCTCTCACGCGTGGCGGGCGAGGAGCTGTCGCGCTTTTATGAGGGCGAACACCGCGCGCAAGGCGTCGACCTGCGGATCGGTGTCGGGGTCGATTGCCTGCAGGGCGATGGCACCCGCGTGACCGGGGTCGAGCTGACCAACGGCGAAGTACTGCCCTGCGATGCGGTGGTTGTCGGGATCGGGATCGTGCCTGCGGTCGGCCCGCTGATCGATGCCGGGGCCGCCGGGGCCAACGGCGTCGATGTCGACGAATTCTGCCACACCAGCCTGCCCGACATCTACGCCATCGGCGACTGCGCCGCCCATGCCAACGGCCATGCGGGCGGCGCCGTGATCCGGCTCGAAAGCGTGCAGAACGCCAACGACATGGCCAAGACCGCTGCCAGCGCGATCTGCGGGGCTCCGGTGCCCTATGCGGCCTTCCCGTGGTTCTGGTCGAACCAGTACGACCTCAAGCTGCAGACCGCCGGGATCAGCCAGGGCCATGACGCCACCGTGCTGCGCGGCGATCCGGCGGAGCGGAGCTTTTCGGTGGTCTATCTGAAGGATGGCCGCATTCTCGCGGTCGATGCCGTCAACCGGGCCAAGGACTATGTGCAGGGCCGCAAGCTGATCGAGGCGCGCACTCAGGTCGCCCCGGAAGAGGTTGCCGATATAGAGCGGCCGCTCAAGGAACTGATGTAAGCTTGCCAAGCGCCCAGCGCGCGGCTTCCGCCACCACCGGATCACCATCCCCGGTCAACGCTCGCACCTGCTGGGTCAGCGCCGAATTGCCGCTGTTGCCCGCCGCGATCAGGCAATTGCGCACGAAGCGGTTGCGCCCGATCCGCTTGATCGGTGAGCCCGAGAACTTCGCGCGGAAAGCGGCATCGTCGAGCGTCAGCAAGTCGGCCACAATTGGTTCAACCAGCTCCTCGCGCGCGGTGAAGGCCTTGTGCCGCGCAGCCGTCTCCGCAAACTTGTTCCACGGGCAAACGGCGAGGCAATCGTCGCAGCCGTAGATGCGGTTGCCGATGGCTTCGCGAAACTCTTCCGGGATCGGCCCGGCATATTCAATCGTCAAATAGGATATGCAGCGGCGAGCATCGAGCCGATATGGTGAAGGGAAGGCATCGGTCGGGCAGGCATCCTGGCACGCCTGGCACGATCCGCAGCGGTTGGAATGCGGTTCGTCAGGCTCGAACTCCGCCGTGGTGTAGATCGCGCCGAGAAACAGCCAGGAGCCGTGCTCGCGGCTGACGAGGTTGGTGTGCTTGCCCTGCCAACCGAGCCCTGCCGCCTCGCCCAGCGGCTTTTCCATCACCGGCGCGGTATCTACGAAAACCTTCAGTTCGGTCTCGGGTGCCTGTTCGACCAGCCACCGCGCCAGCGCCTTCAGCGCCTTCTTGACCACGTCGTGATAGTCACGCCCCTGCGCATAGACCGAAATCCGCGCCTTTTCAGGGTCGCCCTCCAGCGCCAGCGGATCGACATCTGGCGCATAGCTCATGCCCAATGCGATCACGCTTCTGGCGACCGGCCACATCGACTGCGGCCCCTGCCGCACATCGGCGCGGTCGGCCATCCACTGCATATCGCCGTGATAACCGGCCTCGATCCATTCGTGCAGCCTTTCGGCGCGCACCGGATCGTCCTCGGCCGGCGCAAAGCCAATCGCCGCAAAGCCCAGCTCGCGCGCCTTGTCGCGCAGCCGCTGCTGCAGCGTCGTGGCATTCGTGTCGCTAACCATGGTAAGGATACGCACCGTTCATTCCTTTCCCCTAAAGCGACCGCATGGACATGGCGACAGGCGATTTCTCCCCGCGCGAGGGCACCTCGGCCCCTATGGCAATCGAGGCACACAACCTCATCAAGCGGTTCGATGGCACCACAGCGGTCGACGGGGTGGACCTGGCCATTCCCACCGGCGCGATTTACGGCATTCTCGGCCCCAACGGCGCGGGCAAAACCACCACCTTGCGCATGCTGCTCGGCATTATCGATCCCGACGAGGGCGAGCGGATCGTGCTGGGCGCGAGCAACCCGCAGGACGTTGCCCGCTACATCGGCTACCTCCCCGAAGAGCGCGGACTCTACCCGGCGATGAAGGCCTATGAAGCGATTGCTTTCATGGGCGCGCTGCGCGGGCTGCCGCTGCAGCAGGGCCGCGAAAAGGCGCGTGAGCTGCTTGAAAACCACGGTCTCGGCCATGCGGTCGACCGACAGATACGCCAGCTTTCCAAGGGCATGGCGCAGACCGTGCAGCTGCTCGGCACGCTGGTTCACGAACCGAAACTGGTAGTCCTCGACGAGCCGTTCTCGGGCCTCGATGCGATCAATCAGGGTAAGCTGGAGGTGCTGATCCGCGGGCTCGCCGACAAGGGCACCACGGTGATCTTCTCCACCCATGTCATCTCCCACGCCGAGCGCCTTTGCGAAGGCATTGCGATCATCGCGGGCGGCAAGGTGCCGTTTGCGGGCCGGGTCGACGAGGCGCGCGACCGCATCCCCGCACAGGTCCGGCTGGAAACGCGCCGCCGCGAAGGCGGCTGGCTCTCCGCCTTGCCGCAGGACGCGCGCCGGGTGGGTGACTTCTGGACCTTCGCATTGCCCGAAACCGGGGTGGAGCCGCTGCTCAAGGCACTGATCGAGGGCGAGGCAGGTATCCTCTCGTTTTCGATCGAGCGCGCCGGGCTGCACGATGCCTTCGTCGCCATTGCCGGCGAGGTCGCGGCCAAAGACATGGTCGCAGGCGAACCGGGAGACGAGGCATGACCGCCAGGAGCCAGACCGCCGGACGCCTCCCGCTGCTTCAGGCCGCCTATGTGGTGGCACGGCGCGACTTTACCGCGATCCTGTTCAGCCGCGCTTTTATCTTCTTCCTGCTCGGCCCGCTGTTCCCGGTGGTGGTGATGGTGCTGGCCGGCGGTGTCGGCGCGCAGGTGCAACAAGGCTCCGGGATTGCCAACGTGGGGCTGGCGATGAGCGCGGAGGATAACCACGCGATGATCACGGCGCGCGACGCCCTCGCCAAGCGACTTGGCCCCGCCGTCCCGCCGATGAGCGAGCTGCGCTCCGTCGCGTCAGACGAAACCTTCGATGCTGCGGCCACCTTGCAGGAAAGCGAGGGGCAACTTGCCGCCGTGGTCACCGGCACGCCCGCCGCGCCGCATCTCACCGCCACCGAAGGCAGCATCGGGCGCTGGCAGGGCATCGTGGGCATGATCGCCGCGCAGGCCGAGGGCCAGTCGCTCGACTATCCCGCCGTGGCCACCAGCACCGTCGCCTCAAGCGCAGCGGCGCGCAATTCCGCCCGCATCCACACCGCGCAAGGCGCGCAGGTGCTGCTGTTCCTTCTCATCATGCTGCTCGCCTCGATGGTGCTGTCGAACCTCGTGGAGGAGAAGGGCAACAAGATCATCGAGGTGCTTGCCGCCGCCATCCCGATGGACGCGGTGTTTCTGGGCAAGCTGTTTGCCATGCTGGCGATCTCGGTGGTCGGGATCCTCGTGTGGGGATCCACGGCGGGAATCGTGCTGACGGCGGGCGGCGTGTCGCTGGCCGATATTGCGATGCCGGGTGTAGGCTGGCCGATGTTCATTGTGCTGTTCGCGCTCTATTTTGCCATGGGCTATCTGCTGCTGGGCGCGATCTTCCTCACCATCGGCTCGCAGGCGAAGACGGTGCGCGAGGTGCAGACGCTGTCGATGCCGGCCACCATGCTGCAGATTCTGGTGTTCTTCCTTGCCAGCCTCACCGTCACGAATTCTGGCGGCTGGATCGACTTTGCCGGTAGAGCGTTTCCTCTAAGCTCGCCCTTTGTGATGGTGGCGCGCGCGGCGATGGACGAAAGCCTCTGGCCGCACGTGGTGGCGCTGGCATGGCAGGCGTTGTGTGTGGCAGTATTCGTGCGCGTTGGCGCAAGGATGTTCCGCAAGCGGGTGATGAAATCCGGCCCGCAAGGCGCTAAGAAGGGCGTGGAGAGAAGGCGCGGACCAGCCGGGTTCGTGCGCGGCCTGTTCAGCAAGGGTTCGGCCGCAACCAGATAAGAGGTGCACCCATGACCCACAATCGCTCGCTTTCCCGTCGCTCCGTGCTGACCTGGCTTGGTGTGGGCGTGTCGCTCCCCGTGCTCAGCGCCTGCGGCAGCGAACCCGCCAAGGCCCAGCAGTCTTTCCGTGTGACGCACACTGACGCCGAATGGCGCCGCCGCCTCACCGACATGCAATACCGCGTGCTGCGCGAAGAGGCGACCGAACGCCCGTTTACCTCGCCGCTTAACGACGAGCACCGCGCCGGCACCTTCTACTGCGCCGGGTGCGACAATGCGGTCTATTCCTCGGAAACCAAGTTCGACAGCGGCACCGGCTGGCCCAGCTTCTACCAGGCGCTCGACGCGGGCGCGGTGGGCTATTCGACCGATCGCAAGCTTGGTTATGTGCGCCGCGAGGTCCACTGCGCCGACTGCGGCGGGCACCTCGGCCACGTGTTCGACGACGGCCCCCGCCCGACCGGCAAGCGCCACTGCATCAACGGTGTGGCGCTGACATTCCGGCCTGCTTGAGGCTAGCGCACCTTATAGACGCGTAAAGGCCCCTGTTCGAAGCCGGGCACCGGCATAAGCCAGTCAGGATGAGTTCCGGCGTAGATTGCGTCGGCTAGGTTGTTCTCACCCGCTCCGGCTGCAATCGCCAGGTCGCCCGAGGTCAGGCAGGCAACAACGAAATCGGCATGGTTGGCGCGGATGATGGCTTCTGCCTCAGGCAACGGACCGGCAAAACCAAGGATCGTCTCGCGCATCTTTTCCTGATTGCGATGATAGCCACTCATCACCGCGCTGTGGGGAGTGCGGGCAAGAATTTCCGGACCGCGATCGAGCGTTGCAAAAAGCATCGAGCGCGGCAGCGCGTTGAGCTTGCTGTAATCGCATGACTCCGCGGCCAAGCCTGCGGGCAATTGCACCTGCGTGAGCACGTTGGCGCGATCGAGCGGTTTCAGCGCGGCGCTGACAAAGGTCGGCGTAGCAAGCAACAGCAGGCCAAGGGTCGCGACTATACGCGGTAATGCGGCTTCTATTGCGCGCACTCGCGCCCAGAATTTCACGATCAGGAAGGCCGAAACCGGTACGCACAAGAGCTGCGCGCCGAGGCCAGCCCGCATAATCAGCAGCGAGACACCGCATGCGCCGACAAGTGCCACGCCATAGAAGGCACGCGCCTGCCACAGTTCGCGATTCTGCGACTGAGCCAGCATCGTCCAGCTTCCCACCACGGCCAGCAGCAAAGTCCACAAGGTCATCCCCGCCACCGAAGCACTCTGGCGCGCGATGTTGGCGCTTTCAGCCATGTTGTCGAACCAGTTCGCCTTAAGGAAGGGATCGAGATCAAGCGGCGAAACAACACACCAGCCAAGCGGCACCAACAGTCCTGCCGCAGCCACTGCCGCCACGGGAACAAGCGATGCCAGCCGCCCCAATGGCTGGCCCTGGCCGGGCAGTATCCGCGCTCCGGCAGCGACAAGCGCGCCGCCGCCAAAGGCGACGATATGCGGCCATGCCGGCAAGTCACACAAGGCGGTGAACACCTCGGACACCGGGCGAAAGATCGCAAACAGCACGGCAATACCGAGCGCGAGCGCACCGAGAAAGGCCTCGTGCTGGCGTTCACCGAACAGAACGTAACGCAGCGCGAACAACCCACCAAATACAGCGGCCAAGGCGATACCTTCGAGCGAGATCATCAACCATGCAGCCGTGACCAGCCCCGCCAGCGCGGCATGACGCCGGGAATTGCATACCATCGCCCATGCCACAGTTAGCGCGGCAAGCGCCTGCCAACCGTGGTGGTCGATCCGCGCTGGCAGGAAGTTGGTCACAAGGAGCGGAAACAGGGGCACGATGACGGTCGCCGCGAGTTGCTCGGCCTTGCCACCCCCAAGCCGACGCACAATTGCGCGCAACAAGTATAGCGCCAGCAGCAGTTGCCCCAACGGCACCAGTGCCAGCGTCACCGCCTCGGCTTTGGCCGCCGGCAGCACCGTGCCGAACAACATCATGAAGAAGGCGAGTGGGAGATCGACGAGCCGTATCCAGTGCATGTCCGCACCAACGGGCGGATTGAGCCGGTACTGGCGGGTGTCATAGAAGGCCTGCCCACCCAGCCAGTCGCGCACCTGCAGCAGGCGCATGTAATCATCCGGGTCCTGCATCATCAGCGGCCAGTCGGTGACGAGGATCACCACGATAAGGATCGCAACGAAAGCGAGCCAGACCTGCCAAACGGCAGGCATCGCCCATCGAGACTTCGGGCGAAACGGCGGAATGTCAGTTTGAGGCATGGCGCTTTCAGCCATGATCACGCGAGCATCTTGAGGAGGCGGATCACACCCATTCGGGTGGCCTGACGGTGCGCCGAGACATTGCCGCGCGCGGCGATCTCGGCGCGATTGTCCAAGTAATAGCGATAGGCCTTCAGCAGCATTTCGCCATTGGTGAGCGTGGGCTGCCAGCCCAGCGTGCACTTGATCGCACTCGTATCGAACACGAAGCTGCTGGCAATCATGCGATAGTGATAGGGGCCAAGCGGAGACATGCGCAGCAGATGGGCGAGCTTCATCGCTGAGACCATCGGCCACTTGGGCAAGCGCAGCAGGCGCGAGCGGCTCGTCGTGCCGTCGATGACGTGCTGGAACGCGCCCGCCATGGTCGGCACATTGTCCGAGCCGATGCCGAACACGTGACTCCCGTCGCAGTGCGCAGCACGCAACATGGCATCGATCAGGTCGGCAGCATAGATGAACTGATAGCGATTGCTGCCATCGCCAACGAGCGGAATGCGGTTATCGTCGGCGATGAATTCGAACAGGATCGCAAGCAAGCCAAGACGCCCCTCGTCGATGATGGTGGGGCAGCGGATCGAGACACTCTCGATCCGGTTGCCGAGACGGGCGAGGATCTTCTCGCCTTCCCACTTCGTCTTGCCATAGTGCTCGCACGGTTCGGGCACGATGTCTTCGCTCACCGGCTCATCGAAGCCGTGGCCCCACAAGCAGTTGCTCGACGTGTAGACGATCTTGCTGACACCCGCATCTGCGCAAGCCTCTGCCAGCACCTGGGTGCCCAGCACGTTGTGGCTGTCGAGTTCGCCATCGGGGATAGAGCCATGCGCCAGCAGCGCAGCACAGTGAAACACCGCATCGGGTACGCCGCGCGAAAAAATCGCATCGAGGCAGGCACGGTCCCGAATATCACCGATCACGGCCTCCAGTCGCGGGTTCGCAAGCGTGGTCGGCAGCAAGTCAAGCGAGACCACCTCGTGCCCATCGGCCAGCAGCTTGCCTACCAGCAGCGTCCCCAGAAAGCCCGAACCGCCCGTAACAAGATAGTTTGCCATGTCAGTTACCCATGCCCGCGCGCCGCGCCTCTCAAGCCGGACGAAATACGAGGTACTTGCGCACGCTCCAGTTGAGGAAGAAGCTAACCACGATCGCGATAGCCTTGGTGACAATCGGCACCATTCCCGTCGCCACCAGCACCGAGACGATCATCGTAGTTAGCGCGAGGCCCACAAGCGTCGTACCGTAGAACAGGAACTGCTGGCGCAGGCGAGCAGGGCCGCGGGCAGCCAATGCCTCGTCGAAGACACCGCGGCTTACCAGCCACCAGTTCGCCATCGTCCCGATGGCATAGGCAAGCGCCGCCGAAAGGCCAGCCGACATCCCCTGTCCGAGCAGGATCACGAAGGAGCCGACATCGACTGCCATCGCTCCCACGGCACAGATCGCATACCGGAGGAACTGCGCCTCCAAAAAAGGCGCGATGACCTTGCGCCAACCCATTTTCAGGCCACCTTGCGTTCGGTTTCGTTCCGGGTATCAGGCGCCTTGTCGACCCTTGCCGGCACATCACGCACCGAGGCCAGTGCGGCCGCCTGATCTTCAGACAAGGCGCGGGTTTCGCGCGCGGGAAGCGTCGTCTCGGCACCCTCGTCGCCCGCCTCGTGATATTCGGCATCCTCGTTCACGCACCAGGTGTCGTAGACTTGCTCTCCGGCGAGGATATTCTCGACCGTGAGCATCGCGGTCATCATCGCGTGGTCCTGGTTGTTGTAGCGATGCATCCCGTTGCGCCCTACCAGGTGCAGCGTCGGGAAACGCTCCGCCAACTCGGCGCGCATGGCCTCGACATTCTCGGCATAGGTTTCATCGTAGACCGGGTAGGCCTTTTCCTGGCGCACCACCGCGCCGCCGACAACGTCCTCCGGCTTGCACAGGCCGAGGATGTCCATCTCGCGCTTGGCCTGCGCGATCAGGTGCTCATCGCTCGACGTCCACAGGCCGTCACCTTCGAAGCAGAAATATTCGAGACCCACGCAGGCGATATCCTGATCGGGCACCATTTCGGGCGACCAGCTGCGGAAGTTCTGCACGCGGCCAACCTGCACCTTGGAATCGTGGATGTAGATCCAGTTGTCGGGGAACAGGTCGTCCGAGCGGATCATCAGTGCCACGGTGAGGAAGTCGCGATACTTGAGGTTGCTTGCCTGCAGCGTGGTCGCGGGCAGCGGGTGCAGGCGCGTGGCCAGCTCACGCATCGGGGCGGAGCTGATGGCGTGACGCGCCGTGATGATGGTTTCGCCCTCAGGCCCGTCAGCGCGCAGGCGCCAGCCGCCCTGGCCGTCGCTGGCGAGCTGGCCCAGGGCATGGCCCATCAGCACCTGCCCCTTGCCAGTGGCAACAATCTTGTCGCGCGCGGCATCCCACATCATGCCGGGGCCGAGGCGGGGATAGCGGAACGTTTCGAGCAGTGTCTTGGCCTGCTTGCCGGTGCCGTCGTTAAGCTTGTTAAGGCCAAGCGAGCGCTTGAGCCCGTCGACCACCGCGCCCCACAACGACAGGCCCTTGATGCGCTGAGCGGCCCAGTCGGCGCTCATCTCATCGCAAGGCATACCCCAGACCTTCTCGGTGTAGGTCTTGAAGAAGATCGAATAGAGCTTCTTGCCGAACTGGTTGGTGGTCCAGTCCTCGAAGCTCGTCACCTTGCGGATCGGGAACAGCTTGTACTGCAGGTAGCTCGCCATGCATTGGGCCGAGCGCCACAGGCCAAGATTGCGCAGCGCCTCGAAGGCGCGCAGCGGGTAGGAGTAGAACTTACCCTCGTAGTAGATGCGGCTCATGCGTGGTCGCTGGATGAAGTCGTCGGGCAGGATCTCGTTCCACAGGTCGACGACCTGCTGGCTCTTCGAGAAGAACCTGTGCCCACCGATATCGAAGCGATAACCCTCGTGCTCCACCGTGCGGCTGATGCCGCCGACGTAGGTCTGATCCTTCTCGATGATCGCCACCGACTTACCGGCCTTGGTAAGCAAATAGCCTGCCGTCAGGCCTGCCGGACCAGCTCCGACAATGACGACGTCGACATCGAGTTCGTGGCTGCCCCTGGCACTGGTACTGATCATTAAGCCCCCCGAGTGGTGTGCTCACCGGGAGTGAAGGAAAATGGTTGCCGGGCGGTTAATGAAGCGCCCCGGCCCCATGGAAAATCACAAGGGAACGCCCTGCATCGCCGCAACGGTCTGCGCCAGTTCGCTCATTTGCATCGTATCCTCGAAAACGAGTCCATAGGCCCCGTCACGCCGCCACCGGATCTTGGCCCGCGTTGAGGGCAAATGCGTGGCCCTGAGGACAACACTGGCATCCAGCATCAGGTGCTCCTCGCAGGCGATCTTCGCCCCCTGACCGGAGATATCGCAGATGCGCACGGCGACATCGCGACCCGGCATGGCCACGATCGCCGGGCAATCGAGTTCGATGCGGATTGCGCGCTTGGCAAATCGGCTCGGGCTCAGGATCAGCCGTTCGAGATCGGCCCGCTCAGAAAATCGCAGGCCCATCCGGTCGCCGCTCTCCCACATCACCTCGGCTTCGACACGATCGCCGTTCTGAAACTCGATCGTATAGTGGTCGCATTTCGGCAGCGTGTGAAACACGCAGACGCTTAACCCTGTTTCGGAAAGGTCGCGGATAACGCAGAAGAACTGGTGATCGGGCGTAATGAGCTTGGCAGGACGTATGAGCAGCCCAACACGAGGCGCTGCACGCATCTCTGCGCCCGTGCCGCTCTCGGCAGGGCTGGAAATGCTGGTGCTGTCGAGCTTCATTGGGTCTTCCATAGGCCTTCCCGATTGGTTCTCGGCGCTCTTTGCCGAACTACAATATGCGGCAGGATCGTTCAGGAATTGTTTAGGTTACCCTAAGCGCGCTCCCTGAGGTGCGCCCTCGTTGCATGAGGAATGAAGGCTAGCCCATTCGCATCTTTGGGGATTCATATGCCCTTAAGCAATTTGCCGACGGTGAAGGGAAAGCGCATGGTGCGGGCGGCGGGACTCGAACCCGCACGAGCAAGGCTCAGGGGATTTTAAGTCCCCGGCGTCTACCATTCCGCCACGCCCGCACTGCGAAAAGCCCGCCTAGCGCGGGAATGCCCGCCTTACCAGTAGCGGTGACTAGCGATCCGCGCACCTTCGCTCAGCGCCGCCAGTTTCGCCCAGACAACCTGCGGATCAAGCGCATTGCTGCCCGCGTGGACCGAAAAGCCGCAGTCCACTCCCGCCATCACCCGCTCGCGCCCAAGCAGATCGGCATAGCGGCCGATCCGCTGCGCGATCAGGTCGGGGTGTTCGATATAGGGGCTTTGCGGTTCGATCATGCCGGGGCACAGCACCTTGTCCTCGGGCAAGGGATGGTCCTCGAAATAGGCGAACTCGTGCGCGTGGCGCGGGTTAGCGCCTTCGACCAGCACGGTTTGCGGCCTCGCCTGCCACACGATGTCGGCAATCTCGGCGAGCGCCACATCGCAGTGGTGCGGGCCGGGATAGTTGCCCCAGCACAGGTGCATCCGGCACTGTTCGGGCGGAATATTGCGCAGGGCATGGTTAAGCGCGGCGACATTCATGCCGATGCGCTGGCGGAACTCCTCAAGGCTGAGATCGGTGAACTGCACGTGGCGACCCATGGCAAGATCGGGGCAATCGACCTGCAAGGTGATCCCCGCTGCGGCGATCGTCTCGTATTCGTGCCGCAAGCCCTCGGCGAGCGCGAAGACATAGTCCTCGTCGCTATCGTAGTACTGATTGGGGAAGAACAGCGCGGTGACCCCCGGCGAGGCCGCCGACATGAAGGTCGCATGCCCCTTCGCCAGCCGCCCCAGCCGTTCGGCGTCAATGCGCGGGGCCTCCATGTCGATCACTTCGATGGGGGCGGTGCAGGCGGGGGCCGACCGTTTCGCCCGCCCCTTGTTGCCGAACACCTGGGCCTTGGCGCCGGGGAAGTCCTCAAGGTCGGCAAATTCGTATTGCCCCGCCTCGCCCCCGAAGCCCGACAAGCGGTGCTTGATATAGGTGGCGTAGCTGGGCTTCGACATCTCGCCATCGTTGACCACGGTCAGCCCCGCCGCGATCTGCCGCGCGACCACGTCCGCCGTCGCCCGCTCGACCGCTGCATCAAGCGCGGCAGGATCGACCTCTTCCCCGCCCTCGCGCGCGAACATCAGGTCGAGCAGATAGTCAGGCCGCGGCAGGCTGCCGGTGTGGCTGGTGGCGAAACCGCTCATGCGCGCGGAGCCCCTATGCTGCCTCTTCCTTGCGGAAATTGTTGTTGTTCTCGTAATTCCCCGCCAGCCAGCGCTTCAGCTCGGAATGGGCCTTGGCCTTGCGCTCGGCCTTGCCCTCGGCGGCGCGCGGGTCGTCGTTGCAGAACTCGACGATCATGCCATTCGGGTCCTTCACATAGACCGAACGGCAATAGCCGTGCTCGAGCACATAGGTGTCAGGCGCGGCAATGCCCGCGTCCCTGATCCGCTGTTCGATTCCCGCCTGGCATTCAGCATCGACGTTCAGCGCGATATGGATGAACGGCGAGGACGGAATCTCCGGCCCGAACTCGGCCTGATCATCGGCATTGGCGAACTGGAAGAAGGCCAGCGAGCTGCCATCGCCCAGGTCGAAGAACACGTGGCAATAGGTCCGCTCCTTGCCGAACAGCATATCCGCCTCGCACCAGGTGGCGGACAGCGGCAGGCCGATCACGTCCTCGTAAAAGGCGCGGGTGGCTTCCAGATCCTTGGTCACATAGGCGGTGTGGTGCAGTCTGCTCGGCAGTTTTGCCATGATCCATTCTCCCGTTGGGCCGAGTCTTTTTGCGCGGCCTCATCTTTAGCAACCTAACGCATCAGCTCTTCCGGCCAAGTATTTCTTCATTGTGCTGGCCGAGTTCGGGCGGCGGGATGACCCCAGCCTCCACCTCGCCATCGAACCGGATCGGATTGCGGATGGTGCGGAAGGTGCCGCGCTGCCCCTCGCCGCTCACTTCGAGCTGGTGGTGTTTGGCAAGGTCGCCCTCCAGCACCTCCTTGCTCGAATAGACCGCCGAATGCGGCACCTCGAGGGCGGTGAGCCGCTCCTCCCAATAGGCACGCGGCTGCTCGGCAAAGATCGGGGCGAGGAAGCGCACCACGTTCTCGTAGTTTGCGATCCGCGCCGGACGGCTTTCGAACTCGGGGCGCGCAAGCATATCCGGCTGGCCGACCGCCTCGGCCAGATTTTCCCAGAACTTGGGCGGGCTCGACATGTGCAGCGCGATCCAGCCGCCGTCCGCACATTCGAACACATAGCTTTGCGAGACATGCGGGCGGCTCCACGGCCCCATCACCTCGCCTGCGCTCAGATAATGGGTAAAGTCGTCGAGATTGAAGTGGCTCATCGCCTCGAACATCGAGGTTTCGACGCGGCGGCCCTTGCCGGTCCTCTCCCGCTCATAGAGCGCGGCGAGCACGCCATAGGCGGCATAGAAGCCCGTCACCGCATCGCCAATCGCCGGGCCGACCACGCGCGGGTTGCCGGGGTTCACCAGCAGCCTGAGGAAACCGGAAGACGCCTGGCTGACGGTGTCGAAGGCGGGGCGGTCCTTCCACGGGCCATCGTTGCCGAAGCCCGAGATATCGGCATAGACCAGCCGCGGGTTGATCCCCTGCAAGCGCGCCGCATCGACATGGAGCCGCTCGGCCACACCGGGGCGAAAGTTCTGGATGAACACGTCGGCCCCGCGCACCAGCTCATCGAGCGCCTTGCGATCCTCCTCGCTCACCTTGGTGTTGAGCGTGATCGACTTCTTGTTGCGGTTATAGGTCTGATAATGCGGCGAATAGAGGTCGCCCTTGAAGGCGCGGAACGGATCGCCCGTCTCGGGCATCTCGACCTTGATCACCTCGGCCC
>DDFY01000008.1:115843-284906 GCA_002337385.1 Erythrobacter sp. UBA1916 | reverse complement strand
TCCCGCAAGCGGGAGGGGAGCGAGACTTGCCGAGCCGCAGGCAAGGTTAGTCGCAGCAGGGTGGGCTTGGTGCAAGGGAGAGACAAGAAATGCGCATCGGAAAACAGGACCAGCCCTTCAGTGCGATCTGCACATCAGATGCAGACAGCATTACTGTGCGCGGGCGGAGCTTGTGCGATGACATCATCGGCAAGTTCGATTTCTCGTCATACTTCTGGCTGCTGGTGACGGGCGAGGAGCCTGACGAAAACCAGAGCTTCTTCCTCAACGCCGTGCTCTGCGCGCTGGCCGAGCATGGGCTGGTGCCCTCGGTGGTGGCCGCGCGGATGACGCTGGCCGCTGCGCCCGAGGCAGTGCAGGGCGCCGTCGCGGCGGGACTCTTGGGCTGCGGCTCGGTGGTGCTGGGCAGCGCGGAGGTGGCGGGCAAGTTCTACCACGACTGCGTGAAGGACCAGCGCGCCAGCGGCGATGCGGTGGACGCCGTGGCCAAGCGCCAGATCGCCAAGTGGCGCGAGCATACGAAAGCCGTCCCCGGCTTCGGCCACCCGCAACACTCCGAAGGCGACCCGCGCGCGAACCTGCTGCTCAAGCTCGCCGACGAACGCGGCGCGAGCGGCGAGCACGTGGCGATGATGCGCGCCTTGCAGGCGGCCCTGCCCGAGACGATTGGCCGCGCGCTGCCGGTGAACGTCAACGGCCCGATCCCCGCGATCATGCTCGATCTGGGCTGGCCGGTCGCGGCGCTGAAGGGGATCGGTTTGTTATGCCGGACCGGCGGGCTGATCGGGCACCTGACCGAAGAGGCCGAGCGGCCTATCGGGTTTGTGATGAGCGGGGCTGCGGCTGGGGCGATTGAGTATGATGGGGAGTGAGAAAGTGAACTACAACGCGAGTTCAGTGGCAGATAAACTGCAAACCTATAACCAACTCTTGCGGAATGGCTCTCTCTACAGAGCGAATGCATTATGGACCACGTGGCAATCTTTCAATTCGAAGGACAACCCGCTTCGTTCAATACCTTTACCCAAAAAAGACGCTGCAAAAACGGTTAACCTTTTCGCCTCAGCAACACTTCACGAAGCAATTATGATCGCCATTCGAGCGCTCGACAGCGTCGGTCGCTCAACAGCGCTAAAAACAAACAGAGTCTCCTTCCCAGTTATGGTCGAGCTAATGAACCTCGACGGTGTTCGCGATGAACTGGTGGATCGAGCTCGGAATTGGCTTGAAGACGGATTTCTCGCTGACAAAAATCAATTATCAGCAGAAACAGCAATGTCCGAACTTGAGCGCGAAACATCTGAATTGGCGAATTCAGATGTTGCCAAACGGCTTCGTAATTTTCGAGACGAGTTTCTTGCGCACAATCTAACATTTGATGAGGAGAGAGAGCGGCCCGTATTCTCTGACGTGACCCAAATATTATCAGATTTGCGGGCGCTCTCAGACAAAGCGAGCTTGGCTTTTGAGGGAAGTGAAATAGGTTGGGATTTTGCCGACGATGAATGGTCTCGGAGTGCCAGCGAGCTTTGGCGCACAATATATGATGGCACACTCCCCAACCCTAACGCCCAACACAATTAGCCTTGCAATCACCTCCCCCGCTGGCACCATACGCCACGGGAGAGTACAACAATGCTGGCAGGCGAATTCGACTATATCGTCATTGGCGCAGGCTCGTCCGGCGCCTGCGTGGCCGCGCGGTTGGGCGAGGACACCTCCAAAACCGTCTGCGTGCTCGAAGCGGGCGGGCATGACAGCCATCCGTTCATCCACGTGCCGAGCTTCGTCGCCGCCGCCATCGGGCGCAAGGCCACCAACTGGGGGTTCGAAACCGTCCCCCAGCCCGGCATGGCGGGCCGGAAAATCGGCGTCCCGCGCGGCAAGGTCATCGGCGGCTCGGGCTCGATCAACGGCATGGTCTACTTTCGCGGCCACCCCACCGACTATGACGACTGGGCCGACGCGGGCTGCACAGGCTGGTCCTATGCCGAGGTGCTGCCCTACTTCACCCGCACCGAGCATAACGAGGACTATCCCGAGAGCGTGTTCCACGGCGTAAACGGCCCGATCAACGCCAAGATGGTCGAGGGGCCGAACCCGCTCAATTACGACTTTATGGCCGCGCTGGCCGAGCAGCAGTTTCCCGCCTGTCCCGATTTCAACGGGCCGAACCCCGAAGGCTATGGCCGCCGCCAGGGCCTGATCCGGGACGGCCAGCGCGAGAGCACGGCCAAGAATATGCTCCGCCCGGCGATGGAGCGCGGCAATATTCACCTGCAGGTCGACGCCCGCGTGGCGCGGATCGTGGTTGAGGACAGGCGCGCCGTGGGCGTCGAGCTGACCGATGGCCGGGTGCTGCGCGCACGCCACGAGGTGATCCTCAGCGCAGGCGCGGTGCAGAGCCCGCATATCCTGATGCTCAGCGGCATCGGCCCCGCCGCGCATCTGAAGGCGCACGGCATTGAGGTGGTCCACGATCTGCCGGGCGTGGGCCAGAACTATCAGGACCACGTCGCCAGCCCGATCCACATGGAGACGGGTGACATGACCTCCTACGGCATCAGCTGGCGGGCCATGCCGCGCAATGTGTTCCAGTTTTTCAACTACCTGCTCACCCGCAGGGGGCCGCTGGCGGGCAACGTGTTCGAAAGCGTGGCCTTCCTCCGCACCGATCCGGGCCTCGCCAGGCCCGATGTGCAGTTCGTGTTCCAGCCCGCCAAGCGGCTGACGATGAAGGGCGTGCCGTTCCCGGTCGGCCATGGCTATGCGATCAGCCCGGTGGCGCTTTATCCCAAGAGCCGGGGCGCCATCACGCTCGCCAGCGCCGACCCCGCCGAGGCCCCGCTGATCGACCCGCACCTGCTCGAACACCCCGACGATATCCAGCCGCTGATCCGCGCGCTGAAGATCGCCCGCACGGCCTTCGCCAGCCAGCCTTTCGCGAAATACGATGGCACCGAAGTCGCGCCCGGCCCTGAATGCCAGAGCGACGAGCAGTGGGATGCCTATATCCGCGAGACGGGTTATACGGTTCACCACCCGGTCGGCACCTGCAAGATGGGGGCAGCCGATGACACCAGCGCCGTGGTCGATCCGCAGCTGCGCCTGCACGGAATCGCGGGGCTGCGCGTGGCCGATGCCAGCGTCATGCCGCTGGTGATCGGCGGCAACACCAATGCGCCCTGCGTTATGATCGGCGAGAAGTGCGCCGACTTCGTGCTGGGCAAAGCGCAGTTGACACCGGCGCAGCTGCCGGAGGAGAGTGTAGCACGCTACAAGCCGAACACGGCCGTGGCAGCCTGAGGAGAGGACAATGGCCGCAGACCATGTGAAGACCTGGACGGTCGGCGATGTGAAAATCAGCCGCATCGTCGAGCTGTGGGACTTCCGCGACGACATCCACATGACCATGCCCGACGCGACCCCTGAAGAGGTGATCGCGCTCGACTGGCTGCACCCGCACTATGCCACGCCGGAGGGCCAGCAGCGGATGAACTTCCAGGGCTTCGTGGTGCAGACGCCCGACAAGGTGATCGTGGTCGATTCGTGCATCGGCGCCGGGCGGGAGCGCGACTTCGACGTGTTCTGCGACCTGCCGGAAGGCTTCCTCGAAGACCTCGAAAGCCTCGGTATTACGCGCGATGAGGTGGACGTGGTGTTCTGCACCCACCTGCACTTCGATCATGTCGGCTGGAACACGTACAAAGACCCCGAAACGGGAGAATACAAGCCGACCTTCCCCAACGCCCGCTACCTGTTCGGCAAGACCGAATACGACGCCTGGCAGAAGGTGATCCGCCACGATGGCGTGCATTCGGACGGCCACCTGGTCGAATGTGTCGACCCGATCGTGGCGCTTGGCCTGGCGGACTTTATCGATACCGACCACGTGATCTGCCCCGAACTCAGCTGCGAGCCGAGCCACGGCCACACCCCGGGACACATCCATGTCCGGATCGAGAGCAAGGGCGAGCGCGCAGTCATCACCGGCGACCTGATGCACCATCCGATGCAATGCGCGATGCCGCACCGCGACGCGACCTTCGACATGGACAAGGATGCCGGCCGTGCCACCCGCGTTGCCTTCGTGGACCAATACAAGGACAGCGGCACGCTGATCGTCGGCGCGCACTTCGCCGAACCGACCGCCGGGCACTTCGAGACGGGCAAGGATGGCAAGGTGTGGTTCCGGGGATTGGGGGTA
Source organism: Erythrobacter sp. UBA1916 (assembly GCA_002337385.1). GTDB lineage: Bacteria > Pseudomonadota > Alphaproteobacteria > Sphingomonadales > Sphingomonadaceae > Alteraurantiacibacter. The sequence goes on along the minus strand of DDFY01000008.1, from coordinate 280,699 downwards.
GACGCCCGATGACTAAGGAAATCCCCGACTACCCGCTCGATATCTTCACCCCCGCGGCGGTGCGCGATGCGCGCGCGGTGGACGATGCCCTACGCGAATTCGCCCCCGTGGTGCGGCTGCACGACGGCACCTGCATGATCGCGCGGCACGAGCACGTGACCAGCGGGCTGCTCGATTGGAAGACCTTTTCCTCCACCAGCCGCCCCTGGCACGATCCCAATTCGCCGCGGCCCGAAATCCTGCTGACCGACGATCCGCCCCGCCACACGCAGGTGCGCAAGGTGGTCTCCGATGCGCTCAGCCCGCGCGCGCTGGAGCGGACCAAGGCGATCTTCCAGGCCTCGGCGGACCAGTTCGTCGGCAAGCTGCGCGAGCGGGAAGGCGAGGCTGTCGACGCCGTGGGCGAGATCACCCAGGCCTGGATCTTCGACATCCTGCCCGAGGTGCTCGGCCTGCCCAAGGAGGGCCGTCACCACATGCACGGCTTCTCGCAGATGGTCTGGGCCACGATGGGCCCGCCGGGAGAGCTGTTTGACGAGGCGATGGATCACGATTTCTCCGCCGTGGTCGAATGGCTCGGCACGGCCTGCGACCGCGAGGCGCTCGACCCCGATGGCATTGGCGCCAGCATCTTCGCCGCCGCCGACGCGGACCAAGTGACCGAGGACGAGGCCAAGCTGCTGCTGCAAACCGTGCTCAGCGCCGGGGCCGACACCACCTATCTCACCATGGCCAATGCGATCCGCGCCTGGGCCATGTTCCCCGGGGAATATGCCAAGCTGCGCGCCAATCCAAAGCTGCTGCGCAGCGCCTTCGACGAATCGCTGCGGTGGGATTCGCCCAGCCGCATGGCGGGCCGGATCGCCATGGTCGATGTCGCGATTGACGACTACGTGGTCCCGGCAGACACCCGCTGCGGGCTCATGTTCGCCGCCGCCAACCGCGATCCGCGTTTCTGGGACGCACCGGACGAATACCGCATCGAGCGCGATACCAGGCATTCGCTCGGCTGGGGCTATGGGGTGCACGGCTGCGTCGGACGGATGCTCGCGCAGACCGAGGCGCAGGCGTTCCTCGGCACGCTGGTGCGCGAGGTCGAGGCGTTCGAACTCGCGGGCGACTACGAGCCGTGGATGACCACGGTCGGCCATGGCCCGATCAAGCAGCCGGTGAGGCTCACCTTCACTTGAGCGCGCAGGTCACCCGTATCGACGCCATCCGCTATGCCCGGCACGAGCGGGAGGCCTCGGCCAATTTCGCAGCGCCGGTCGACGATCACGATCTGCCGATGCCGCTCGACTACTTCGTCTGGGCGATCCACCGCACTGGCGCACCGCCGGTTATCGTCGACACAGGTTTCGGCGAGGAGGCGGCGGTTGCGCGCGGGCGGCAGATGGTCCGACCGGTCAGCGAAGGGCTGCGCGCGGCGGGGATCGATCCGCTGCTGGTCGAGGACGTGATCCTGACCCATTTGCACTATGACCACGCCGGCAGCCTGAGCACCTTCCCCAATGCGCACTTCCACGTGCAGGACGCCGAACTGGCCTTTGCCACCAGCCGCCAGATTCTCGACGAGCCGACCCGCGCGCCCTTCGATGGTGAGCCGGTCGCGCAGCTGGTGCGCAAGCTCTATGCCGACCACGTCGTGTTCCACGATGGCGACAGCGCGTTTGCGCCGGGTATCGCGCTGGTGCAGCTCACCGGACACACCGCCGGGTTGCAGGCGGTCGTCTGCGACACTGCGCGCGGGCCCGTAGTGCTGGCGAGCGATGCGGCGCATCTTTACGCCAATATCACCCGCGCAATTCCCTTCCCCATTTTCGTCGACGAGGCCGCCTATTGCGCTGCGCAGAAACGGCTGATGGAGCTGGCGGGGCAATCGCTCGACCATGTCGTTCCGGGCCACGATCCGCTGGTGCTGCGCTGCTTCCCCTCGGAAAACGACATCGCGCGGGTGGATCTGGCGCCGCACACCCCCATCGCAACAGCCTTATCGGAGCAAGCATGACCACCGTTGGATTCTTGGGACTGGGCCGGATGGGCGCTGGCATGGCGGCGCGGCTGATCGGACATGTCGACCGCCTGCTGGTCCATGATATCGCCCCCGATGCCGTCGCCGCGCTGGTGGCGAAAGGTGCGGAAGCTGCGGAAAGCGCAGCGGCGCTCGGCGCGCAGTGTGACGTGGTCTTCACCAGCCTGCCCACGCCGCCGATCGTGCGCGAGGCCGTCGCGGAGATCGTCAGCGGCGGCAGTCCGGCGATCCTGTGCGATCTTTCGACCTCCGGGCCGCAGCTCGCGGTGGAACTCGATGCCTTGCTTGCACCCAAGGGGGTCGCCAGCTTCGATGCGCCCGTTTCGGGCGGGATCGCCAAGGCGCATGACGGCACGCTGTCGCTGATGGTGGGCGGACCAGCAGCGCTTTATCCGACACTCGAACCGCTCCTGATGCGGTTTGGCAAGCCTATCTTCATGGGGGAAACGCCCGGAGCCGGACAGACGATGAAGCTGGTCAACAACCTGCTTGGCGCGGTCGCCATCGGGGTCACGGCGGAGGGCATGGCCTTCGGGATCAAGGCGGGGCTTGATCCGGCCAGAATGATCGAGGTGCTCAACCAGTCGACCGGCATCAATTCGGCTACGCGCGACAAGTGGCCCAAGTCGGTCCTGCCGCGCACATTCGATTTCGGCTTCGCTGCCGCGCTGAGCCTGAAAGACACGCGCCTGTTGCTCGACGAGGCCGAAGCGGCGCAGGTTCCCTTGCCGCTCGGCCATGTCGTCGCCGACTATCTCGAACGCACACTGGCGCGCGAGGGCGGCGAGGCGGATTTTACCGCCATCGCCAAGGTGGTGGAGGAAGCCGCCGGGCTCGACCCCGAAAGGCCGGCCTGAGCCTCCTCCAACCCGCAATCACACTGCCGCAGCGGCGACCTTTTCGCGGGCCTTTTCCTCAGGCGTCTTTTCCTTGCGCTCAGAGTACTTCTTGTAGGCATAGCCGCCCGCCCCGAGCGCCAGAAGCGCCGGAAGCGATAGGCGGCGCGCCACGCCAACAGCCGCCGCGCCGAGCAGCGCACCGCCCGTGCCGCCGAGGTTAGAAGTCTTTTCCGCGAGCTTGGCGCCTGCAAAGCCGCCGATAATCTTGCCGATCATTGATATTCTCCTGACTAGGGGTCTTTGCGGAATAAACCCCTGATCAGGCGTGCTGGTTCCTGACTATCGTGATTGGCAGCGGGCAGGCGGCGGCACATCCTGCAGGGCTGAGCGCACCACGGCGGTCCAGATGCGGTAGCCTGAGGGGCGCATGTGCAGGTGATCGGGGCCGTAGATGTCCTTCGGCATGCCGGCGGGGGTCAGCATGGGCGAGGCCACGTCGATATAGGCCATGTCGTCTTCCGCCAGCGCAAGCTCGCGCGCCATGGTGTTGAACGCCAGCTGCGCATCGCGCTGCGCCCAGCGCGCAGGCGAGGGCTTCAGCGACAGGACCCACATAGGAGTGTCGCCCAGCCGCTCGCGCTTCAGCTTCAGCAGGGCCTGAAGATCCGCGAACACCTGCTGCGGGCTCTTGCCCGCGGCAAGATCGTTCTCCCCGGCGTAGAACACGATGGCGCGCGGGGCATAGGGCGCAACGATGCGATCAAAGTAGCGGAGCGTATCGGCGATGGTCGACCCACCGAACCCGCGATTGATCACCCGGCGGTCGGGGAAATCGTCAGCCAGGTTCCGCCAGAGCCGGATCGAGGACGAACCGACGAACAGCGTTGCGCAGGGCGGCGGAGGAAAGGCTGCGTCCACCAGTTCGAAGGCACGGATGTCCGCCTCGAATGGCATCGGCCGGACGACCGGGGCAGGTGCAGGCTGGGGCGAGCGCGCCACCTGCGCCTGCGCCTGCGATCCCGCCACAAGGCTCAGCACGGCGAGAATAGTGAGGACTTTGCGCAGCGTCGTTTCCCTTCGACAGGTCTCTACGCTGGCCCTTAGATATCGTTCCGGATCGTGGCCAGCGCGCCGCCATCGATTTCCCACTTCGCGCCGTTGACGTAGCTGGCCTCCTCGCTGAGCAGGAACGAGACCACATCGCCCACCTCGCGCGGCTGGCCCACACGGTTGAGCGTCGCGGTCTGGCCGAGCTTCTGCATGCCTGCCTCCACGCTGTCGAACATCTGTTCGAGCATGCCGACCAGCAGCGGGGTTTCGATGACGCCGGGCATCACGCAGTTCACCCGCACGCCCTTCTGTGCCACTTCCGAAGCTGCCGTGCGCGTGAGGCCGACCGCGCCGTGCTTGGCCGCGTTGTAGGCACAGGCCCCGGCCAGCCCACGCTCGGAACCGATGCTGGCGGTGTTCACCACCGCGCCGCTGCCCGCTTCCACCATGTAGGGCAGCACGAAACGCAGGCCGAGGAACATGCCGCGCAGGTTCACGTGCAGAACCTTGTCGAACCAGCCGATATCGTATTCGTGGGTGGGGGCCAGTTCGCCTTCGATCCCGGCGTTGTTGAAGAAGCCGTCGATCTTGCCGAATTTTTCGTGCGCCGCCTTGGCGTAGGCTTCGACCGCCGCATCATCGGCGCAGTCGGCGACATGGGCGTGCGCCTTGTAGCCCTCGCCCTGCAATTCGGCGACGCACTGTTCCAGCTTGTCGGCAGCGATATCGACCAGCATCACCTCTGCGCCTTCACGGCAAAGGATTTCGCTGGTGGCAAAGCCGATGGCCCCTGCCGCACCGGTAACGATGATGGACTTGTCCTTGTGGCGCATCACTTGGCTCCTTTCCGAAATGGCATTGTGAGCAGGAACCACACCAGCTTCGGCGTCAGCATCTTGCCGAACTTGCGCGCTTCCTCGGGTGTGATCACGGCGGTCATCGGCATGGCGCCATAGACCTTGCCCTTGAGCACCAGATCCTCGCCCTTCACCTCGATCTTGCTGATTTCCATCAGCTCGCTTTTGTCTGCGGCGCGGATTTTCATGCTACGGCAATCCCGTCGAAATCGATGCCCAGGTCCTCCGCCATCACCATGGCCGTGGCGCGCCCGGCGCCGAACACGCCGCCGCCCGGATGCTGGAACGGGCCGACCAGATAGAGCCGCTCGACCCCCGGCACGGTATAGCCGCCGAGATCAGGCGTGGGCCGGTGGCGGCCCGATTGGTAGGTGGTGGTGGCAATGCCGTGGAGGTCGCCGCGCAAGAAGCTGGGGCTGGTGCGCTCCATGTCGACCGGACTGTCGCAGTGATAGCTCAGCACCGCCTCGGGCACGTTGTCGATAAAGTCGCCCATCCGCGCGATCATTTTCTCGGCGAATTCGCCCTTGGCCTCGTCCCAGTCGCGGCCATCTTTGCGGCTGTACGGCACGTAGTCCCAGGCGTGGAAGATGCTCTTGCCATCGGGACAACGCGAGGGATCGTGCTGCGGCAACTGGCCCACGCCCACCAGCGGGGTTGAGCTGAAATTGCCATAGCGCAGCTCGTCGAAGGCGCGGCGCATGTCCTCGTAGCTGTCGGGCATCAGCTCATACATCACGGCGGACAGATCGCTGCCGTCGGCGTTCTTCGCCTTGAACTGCAAGGGCGCATCGAGCGCGGCGTGGACGGTGAAACAGGCGGCATCGGTGATGTGCGTACGCTTCGCCTTGCGCGCCACTTCGGCAGGCAGGCTCGGCACCACATCGGGCAGAATATGCGGATGCAGCGCGCCGATCACGCCATCGGCGCAGGTGAGCCGCTCGCCGCTGTCGAGCACCACGCCCGAGGCCCGCGCGCCGTCGGTGAAGACCTCGCGCACCTCTGCGCCGGTGCGCACCGCGCCGCCGTGGTCCTCGATGCAAGCCACCAGCGCATTGGTGAGGCTGCCCGAGCCGCCCACCGGCACCCCAAACCCAAACTTTTCGAGGAAGCCGAGGAACACGTAAGCGCCGATCCCGGTCGCCTTTTCATCGGGGCTGACAAGGTTCTCGCCCGCCACGCGGCCGAAATGCGCCTTCACCTTGTCGTGCTCGAACAGCTCTTCCATCAGGTCGAAGGTGGAGACGGCCATGGCGCGCATGATCTCCTGCCCCTCGGCGCTCTGGTCCATCATCGCCGCCTGCGCGCCCACCGGCATCGGCGGCGAGTAGAGCCCGGCCTGAATCATCGGCAGCCATTGTGCGGCCTGCTGGCTCATCCTGAGGAAGGTATCGGCGTCCTTCTGGCTGAAGTGCGCGATGGCAGCCGCGCTTTTGGCCGGATCACGATGGAGCGGCAGGGTGGTGCCATCCTCCCACACACTCATCATCGGCACGTCAGGGAAGACATAGCGCAGGCCATACTTGCGCTTGAGGCCAAGATCGTCGTTCAAAAGCAGCGGATTGCCCTGGATGAAGATGTGGCTCATCGAGTGCTGGTCGTGCAGGAAGCCGGGCTCGGTCAGCTCGCGGCTGACCACCCCGCCGCCGAGCCATGCGTTGCGTTCGAGCACCAGCACGCGCTTGCCCGCCACGGCGAGATAGGCCCCTGCGACGAGGCCGTTGTGGCCTGCGCCGATTACGATGATGTCTGCGTCACTCATAGATCTACTCCCAGCCCCCGCTCATCCTGAGCTTGTCGAAGGATATGCGCGAAGGGTCGCCCCACGGCTGGGCTACGGTTGTGGCTGCCCTTCGACAGGCTCAGGGTGAGTGGGTGTGTTTGAAGGTCCGTCACAGCATGGCACTCAGCGCGATATCGGAAAGCTTGCCGCAGCGCTCGATATTCGCCGCCTGCGTCATCACCCCCGCGCTGAGGAAGGAGAAGGTGACGTCGGCCTCGGGATCGATCCAGAACATCGTGCTGCCCGCGCCATAGTTGCCGAAGGTCTCCGGGCTGGCGAGCTGGCCGAACAGGTGCTGGAACACGCCCGTGCCGCGCACCTGAAAGCCCAGCCCCTGATTGGCCGGCGGGACTTTCCACCCGGCGCGCAGGGCCACGCCTTTATAGAGTTCGTTCGGCTTGTCGCCCGTCTGCACCTTGCGCGCCAGCCGCACCATGCGCGGGCTGAGGATGCGCGCGCCGTCCAGCTCGCCCTCCCGCCGCAGCATCTCGGCAAAGCGCCACAGGTCACCGCAGGTGCTCGCGCAGCCGACATGCGGGGCCTCGACCTCGGGGTCTTCGAACAGCGCATGGTCGCCCGCGATATTGCGCGAGAGGTGCTTGATCGGGACCGTGCCGCGCATGTCGGGGCGCACGTGGCGCGCGTCCAGATCCTTGCGCAGACCCATCGCGGTCGAGTCCATGCCGAGCGGCGCGAACAGGTCTTCGTGCAGCAATGTCTGGTAGTTGCGGCCCTTGGGATCGGTGCGCACCAGCGCCATGCCCATCAGCACATGGTTCACCAGCGGCGAATAGTCGCTCTTTTCGCCCGGCTGGCTGGTGCCGTGAACATGGGCGATGCTTTCGTCGAACAGCTCCTGCAGCCGGTCGAGGAACATGCCCGGCTTCGGGCTCCACACGCCGGGCATCCCGGCCTGATGGGTAATGAGGTGGAAGAAAGTGGCATCCTCACGCGGCTTGCCAGTGAACTCGGGCAGTACATCCTTCACCTTGGTGGTGAGCGCGAAACGGCCCTCCTCGATGGCGCGCATGATGAGGACATTGGTGAAGGCTTTCGTCACCGAGAACAGCGAAAACACGTCGTCCTTTGTCAGCGGCCGTTCGCCGCCGGCATAGGCATGGCCGATAGCCTCGTCGAACACGATGGCCCCGCCGCGCGCCACGCGCAGCACGACGCCGAAATAGTCGTCGTTCGCGATGTCGGCTTCGATCACGCTTTTGAGGTGGTCGAGGCGTTCCTGCCAGATTTTCACGTGTCTCTCTCCCTGATCACAATCACCCCGCCGCGATGATGCCGCCGTCGACGGCGAGCATCGCTCCGTTGATGAAGGCAGCCTCGTCGCTGAGCAGGAAGGCCACCGCCTGCGCCACGTCCATCGGCGTGCCGTTGCGCCGGAGCGGAATGTTCTTCGCGCGCTGTTCGTATTGCTCGGGGGTGACAAAGCCCTCGGTCGCAGGCGTGGGCACCGAGCCGGGAGCAATCGCATTGACCCGAACCCCACGCGGGCCAAGTTCTCCCGCCAGTACCTTGGTCAGGCCCGCAATTCCCGCCTTGATCGTGGTATAGGCGCCGGTATTGGGCCGCCCGCGATAGGCCACCGGCGAGGAGTAATTGAGGATCGTACCCGGAGCATTCTCATCGCGGTGGGCAAGGAAGGCCTGCACGCCCCAGAACACGCTTTTGAGCCCCGCCGATAGCATCCGGTCGAGCGTCTCTTCGGTCACCGCCTCGATCGGCTCGTAAACCAGCACCGAGGCGTTGTTGATCACCGCGCGCAGCGGCCCGGCGTCAGCGGCGAAGTCTTCCGCCAGCTGGAAGAACGCCTCGCGGCTGCCGCAATCCGCACCGTAGCTGAAGGCCTTGCCACCCTCGGCAAGGATCGCCTCAGCCACGGCCAGCGCGCTTTCGCCGTTGATGTCGGCCACGCCGACGATAGCGCCCTCGGCCGCGAGGTGTTTCGCAATGCCCTCGCCCAGGCCGCGCCCGGCGCCCGAAATCAGGATCGGCTGGCCCTCAAACCTTTTGGCAAAACGCGCCATCACTCCATCCCGAACAGCTTGGCGGTGTAGAGGCTGTCCATATACTCGCGCATCGCGTCGATCTTGCCGTTCGAGACCTCGAACACCCAGCAATAGTCGTTGTCGTAAACGAGGCCGTCCAGGGTCTTGCCGGTGGAATTGCTTTCCACACAGACGAACGGCCCCGCCGAAAACATGTTCTGCACGTGGATCTTGGGATCGCCCGGCTCGAACATTCCGCGCACCGGGGCGAGGAACTTGTCGATGATGTCCATCCCGATGTGCTTGCCGGCCCCGGCGATCTCCTTGACCTTGGGCTCCCACACTGAATGCTCGTGATAGAACGCGCGCAGCTTCTCGAGGTCGCCCGAGGACAGCACTTCGAAGAAATCGAGCACCAGTTGTTCGTTCGCGTTTGCGGCCGTTACCGTCATTGTCATCCTCTCCCGTGGATGGTGGTTAGCTCAGCCCGCGCGCCTCGTCGGATGGCGGCGGGAAGTTGGGTATCGCTCCGCCCTCGTGCAGCGCGAGGTGACCCTTGCGGCTGGCGAAGCGCCATGTGTCGCCGTCGAGCCTGTACTCATCGTCAAACCCGCCGACGAAAATGCCATTCGACTTCTGCGGCGGGGTTACATGATCGTGGTTGCTCATCATGATGAGGTAGCTGCTGCCGCGCGCGGTGGTTTCGCCCGTCACTTCGACCAGCACGTTCGTCACCAGATGGCGCACGAGGATCGGCGGACGGTCGCGGAATATCGCCTGAATGCGGTCACGGCCATGGAACGGGTAGCCGGGGCTGAACGGACGGTCATAGGTGCCGTCAGTCATGAACAGCTCGGCCAGCGCCGCATGGTCGCCATTGTCGGCATATTTCGCGAACAGCAGTGGCAGCTTGCCGCATTCATGCTCGATCAGGAGGCGCGTGGCCGCGTCCATCACTCGGCCTCTTCGGCTTCGATCGCGGCAAAAGCCTCGTTGGCGATACGGAACGAATCCACCGCCGCCGGGATGCCCGCATAGATGCCGACCTGCAGCAGCACCTCGCGAATTTCCTCCTTCGACAGCCCGTTGTTGAGCGCGCCGCGGATATGGATCTTCAGCTCGTTCTCGCGGCCGAGCACGGCGATCATCGCCAGGTTGATCAGGCTGCGGTCGCGCAAGGGCAGGCCTTCGCGGCCCCAGTTCCAGCCCCAGCAATAGGTGGTGACCAGCTCCTGCAACGGCTCGTTGAACGGCCCGCTTTTCGCCAGCGCCTTGTCGACATAGTCGTCGCCCAGCACCTTGCGGCGGATCGCCATGCCCTGATCGAACATCTCCTGTCCGGTCATCTCGGGCGCGCTTTTCTTGTCGGTCATCGTAATCCTTTCGTCAGAGGGCGGCATAGACGGCATCGATCAGCCGCCTTGCGCGTGGGCCATTGTCGCCCACAGCATGCATCTGGTTGCAGCAATAGGAAAAACCGAGTTTCGCATCAGGATCGCCAAAGCCGATCGAGCCGCCAAGACCGTGGTGGCCAAAGCTGCGCCTGTTCGGCCCCATGTAAACGGCCTCGGGCGTGTTCAGCAGCACACCAAGCGCCTGATGATAGGGCCGGTCCTGCAACAGCTCTACCTGGTGATGCTGCTCGGTAATCATGGCCTCCAGCGCGGAGTTGCTCAGCAGCGACACGCCGTCGACCTCGCCCGTCGCCGCGCCATAGATGCGCGCCACGCCGCGCGCATTGCCGTGGCCCGAACCGCTGGCGATCTCGCAGGTGCGCCAGATCGGCGAGTTCATCGTGGTGTGCCACGGCTCGTCGGGGTTCTGCAAGAAAGCGAACTTGCGCAGCACCGCCCCATCCTGCCAGCCTTCGGGGGTGGTCGGCTTTTCGGGCATGGCGGTGTCCTTCGCCGCGAACAGCCGCGCCTTGGTGTTGGGCAGCACCTCGGCGACATGGCTCTGCTCGTCTGCGTCCATCCCGCCGATATAGTACTCCGCGCCGATCCGCCCGGTGACATGCCGGCGCAGGAACGGGCCGACCGTCAGCCCGGTCACCCGGCGCATGATCTCGCCCAGCAGAAAGCCCTGATTGTGCACGTGATAGGCCGCGCGCGTACCCGTCTCCCACAGCGGCTCCTGCACTTCGAGCGCCTTGATATAGGGCCCATATTCGAGGAAAGCGCCCGGCCACAGCACATCAGTGGTTAGCACAGGGATTGCCGCGCGGTGATCGAGGCACCAGCGCACGAGGATATCCTCTTTCCCGTTCTGCGCGAACTCGGGCCAGTAATGCGCCACCGGCTTGTCGATATCGATCAGGCCCTGATCAACGAGCATGTTGAAAGCGATCCCGGTCACGCCCTTGGCCGTGCTCATCATGCAGACGGTGGAATGGGCATCCCACTCGCGGTTGCGCCCGGCATCGGCCCAGCCGCCCCACAGGTCGACCACGGTCTCGCCGTCAATCACCGCCGAACAGCCTGCGCCCAGTTCTTCTTCCTGTTCGAAATTCTGCACGAAGGCATCGAACACGTGGGCAAACTTCTCGTCACAGCGGCCCTGCAGGCGATAGCTACCGCCGCGCGCTTCGATGCTGCGATCGTAGTCCTGATAACCCACCGGCAATTTCTCCCATGTTGAGTGCTTGCGACTCTAACGGTTGTTAGGACTACGGGCGCGAAAGGCCTGTGGCAATGGGCCGCTCGCGCGATTGCAGCGCAAGGTCAGAGATAGGCGATGGTCCGCAGTTCGATCGACTGGCGCGGCGCGGCATCGGCGGGCGCGCCCGGATCCTCGAAGGCGGTGTGCGCGGTGAACTGCACGGCATCGGCCTCGCTGTCGAACAGCTTGAAGGCGAGCAGTTCGTGCGGCTGCATCTCAGGTGCCCAATACCACCGCTGCCCCGGCGCATGGGCCAGGTTGAAGCCCCAGAGCGAGCGATCAATCCCGCCCAAACCGCCGATGACCTCGCTATCAAACAGGTCTTCGCGGCGGATAGTGCTGGCATCGGCGACGGCAAAGGGCGTCGATTCAACCGGCGCGAGCGGCCGCCAGACATTGATCAGAATATGCCGCCGCGCCAGCCGCTCCTCGGCCTCTTCGCGTGGCAGGAGGTCGAAGGTATAGTCGGCCACGGTGCGCGCGCCGTAATCGACATGAGCGCCGAAGGCAGGCTGGTTATGGCCATGCGTGCCCGCAGCGCTGGTGCGCACGATGGGGCCAAAGCTCACCACCTTGTCCGCACCGGTGAGCCGCTGCACCACCTCTTCGCACTGGCGACAATAACGCGCCTTCTCATCCGAATTGGCAAAGTCGGTGACGTCGGTCGGCTCGTCGAGCAGCACGAAGCCATTGCGGTCTAGCGCAAGCTCTGCGCGGATCGGGCGCATATCGTGAATGATGACCGCGTGCTCCTCGCCGGGCCAATAGCTGCGCTCGCGGTCGCCGGCGTAAAAGGTCGCCTTCTCGCCGCGCTTGACGTGGCGCAGGCGCGCTTCGACATCGCGGGGCTGCGCCGCTTCATTCGTCATGCCAGGCCCATCCTCTCGTTTTGTTTTGACGCCTTCGGGCTTGCACCATAGCCTCAAGCCCAAGCCGCCGTCGAGCGGCGCGAGAGGAGAGACCATGGCCACACCCCAGCCGGGCGCATCCGTCGTGCTGCCCGCAGACGATCCCCGCCACGTGCTCGGCGAGCGGACGATGAAGCTGCCGCAATACCTCGTGGTGGCGGTCTGCGTGCTGGTGAACATGATCGACGGATACGACATCCTCGCGATCTCACTGGCAGGCTCCTCGCTGAAGGCCGCCTGGGGCCTGTCCGATGCGCAGCTGGGCACCTTGCTGGCGACGCATCTGGCCGGGATGGCACTGGGCGCGCTCGCCGTTTCGCCGGTGGCCGACCAGTGGGGACGACGTCCGGCAATTCTCACCTGCCTTGTATTGATGAGCTGCGGAATGATGGTCTGCGCACTTTCCGGGGGCTACTGGCCGATGGTGGCGGGCCGCCTCGTCACCGGCCTCGGGATTGGCGGGATGACGAGCACGGTGGGGATGCTCGCGCTCGAATATGCGAGCTTCCGGCGGCGGGAGTTTTCGGGCAGCGTGGTGGCCTCGGCCTACCCGGTGGGCACGATCATCGGAGCCTTTGTCGCCGCCAGCGCGCTCGACAATTTCGACTGGCGGGCGATCTTCTGGGTCGGCGCAGCGCTGTCCGCTCTGCTGCTGCCGCTCGCGATCCTGCTGATGACCGAAAGCCTCGATTTCCTGCTCAATCGCCAGCCCAAGGGCGCGCTCGTCAAGGCCAACGGGGTGCTGCGGCGGATGGGCATTGCCGAACTCGCCGAACTACCGCCCAAACCGCCCGGATCACACGGCGCGGTGCTGCGCGAAATCCGCCAAAAGGTGCACGTGCGCGAGCTGCTCAAGCTGTTCCTCGCCCATGCGCTTAACATGTTCGGGTGGTATTTCATCATCCAGTGGGCACCCCCGCTGATTGCCGAGGCCTCGGGCGATGCGGTGCTGGGCGCGCGCTATTCGCAATACTTCTCCTACGGCGGGATCATCGGCGGCCTTACCGCGGGATATCTGTGCGGACGGTTCGGCACGCGCCCGATCATGTGGTTGACGATGCTTGGCATGGGCGGGCTGATCGCGCTGTTCGGGCAGGCCATTGGCACGCCCGCCACGGTGCTGTGGCTGGCCCCGTTTATCGGCGCGGCGCTGTTCGGCTCGTCAACCACCAACTGGCTGACGATTGCCTTCGCCTTCCCGCCGCAGCTGCGCGCCACCGGAGTGGGCTTTGCCACCACCGCCGGACGCATTGGCGCTGTGGGCGGCCCTTACATTGGCGGCCTGCTGCTGGCGACGCGCGACACCGGCACGCTCCACCTCGCCGGATTTTCGTGGCCGATGACGCTGACCATCGGCTCGGTCTGCGCCATCGTTGCGGTCACCTCGGTGCTCTCGGCGCTGACCTTCAATTTCGCGCGCAGACTGGAGCCCCCGCGCAAGGCCTGATCAGCGCTTCACAAAGCGCGGGTTGGTCTCGGCCACGAACAGCGCCGCCAACGCCGCCAGCACCCCGCAGATGAGCTGGGCATAGAGCGCGAAGTCGAGCGAGAAGCTGTCAGCCAGCCGCCCGGTCAGCGGCGGCAAGGCGAACCCGCCGAAGATCTCACCCACGGCCACCACCGCGCCCATCGCTGTCGCCGCGCGCGCGTGGCCCAGCGTCTCGGCGGGGATGACCCCCATGAACAGCGGAAACGAGCCCAGCCCCATCCAGCTCACAAACAGCGCCATGGCCAGCACCACCGGCGAGGCCTCAAGCCACAGCAGCGCAGCCGGCGCGATGGCGAACAGCGCGCAGAACAGCACCAGCGCCAGCTTGCGGCCGACCCGCTCGGACAATAGCCCCGCGCTCACCGCGCCGACGGCGGGCGAGAACCCGATCACCGACATGATCCGGCTCCAGGTGGCCGGCTCGATGTCGCGCGGCCCGTCGAGATAGAGCGGCATGAAGATCGAGCCGATCACCACGGTGCCCACCCCGAACACGCTCACCAGCGAACACAGCGCGATGTTGCGCGTGGCCATCAGGCCGCGCATCTCACGCAGCTCGGAGGCAATCATCGCGCCAAACGGTTCTTTCACGGCAGGCTCGGTCGCGGGCTGCTCTTCCATCGGCTCACGGATGAAGCGCCAGATCAGCAGCGCCAGCACCAGCCCCGGAATCCCTGAGAGGAAGAACGCCGCGCGCCAGTCGAACGCTTGGGCAATCATGATCAACACCACCGGCGCCAGCGCAGTGCCGATGATCGAGCCAAACACGTTCTGCACCACGCCTGCGTTCAGCCCCTTGCGGCTGTCGGCCGAGGCGGCGACCATGATCGCGAGGCAGATCGGCAGGAACGGCCCTTCCGCCGCGCCCATCACGATCCGGCTCACCAGCAGCGAACCGAAGCTCCAGGCCAGGCCGGAAAAGACCGAACACAGCGAGAAGATCACCAGCGCCGCCAGCAGGAACGGCTTGCGCTTGCCGATCCGGTCGGACCAGCGGCCAACGAAGTAGGCTCCCAGCGCCCAGGTCAGCGACAAGCCCGAGCCGAGCCAGCCCAGCTCCTCGTTGCTGAGCCCCAGATCGGCCTTCACCAGCGGACCGAGGAAGGTCATCGCCATGCGATCGAAATAGGCAAACCCGTAAGCCAGCCCGAGCAGCAGCAGAACCCTCAGCTCATAGCCGCCCAACCGCCCGTGGGCGGCACCGCCAGCCTGCGTCATATACACTCTCCCATGGCCGCCTTTTCTCGCGGCCTTGTGCAAAGCATGGCGCGGGAGGGCCAACTGGGCAAGACTTGGCTTGTGTAATAGTTAGAAAGCTTAACAAGCTTTGGCTGTTGCCAAATTACGACATATGGTTGCCCAAGATAGAACTATTACCAAGCTGACTTGATTGGATTGACAGACCGTCTAAGCAGGTTTGCGGGAGAGATGACTGAAACAGGCAGGGTGCACATAAAAAGCACCCGCTTGGCACTTTCTCCCACCTAGTCTGTTGTCGGACTGCTTCTAAAAGCGACCGAGGGCAGAACATCACATTGGAGGGCCAATTGCGGCCCTCGCACCTGGGGAGGATGCCTGATGAAGTTCAAGTCGCTCTGCGTTGCGTCGTCGCTGGCCATTATGGCCGGGATGGCAACACCAGCCTTCGCGCAAGACGAAGATAGCGGTGCACGTACAAATACGATCGTCGTGACCGCCGAATTCCGCGAAGCCAATTTGCAAGACACACCAATCGCGATCACCGCGGTCAACTCCGAAATGCTGGAAGCACGCGGGCAGACCGATATCGCGCAGGTCGCCGCACAGGCACCGAACGTCACCTTGAAAGCGCAGCCGCAAGGCGGCGGCAACGGCCTGATCGCGTTCATCCGCGGCGTGGGCCAGGTCGACTTCAACTATGCGCTCGATCCGGGTGTGGGCGTCTATGTCGACGACGTCTTCATCCCGACGCTTTCGAGTTCGCTGCTCGACCTGATGGATCTCGACCGGATCGAAGTCCTGCGCGGCCCGCAGGGCACGCTCGCCGGCAAGAACTCCATCGGTGGTTCCATCAAGCTGTTCAGCGCGCGTCCGCAAGGCGACAACAGCGGCTCGTTCCGCGCGACCTACGGTTCGTATAACCGCATCGAAGCTCGCGGCATGGCCGACTTCGCGATTACCGACAATCTCTTCGCCCGCGTGTCCGGCATCGGGCGCAGCGTCGACGGTTACATCACGCGCCTCGACTATGGGCAGACCCACCCGAACTCGAACGTGCAGAGCAACAATGTGCGCGGCCGCGACAACGAAGGCAGCGAGACACTCGGCGGCGGTTCGACCGTGGCCGGCCGCATCGCGCTGCGCTGGATCCCGACCGATCGGTTGGAGGTCAACGTCTCGGGTGACTATTCGTCCGACAAGGGCGAAGCCGGGCCGCAGGTTCTCCTCGCGATGGGCGCGGTATCTGCCACCCCGGAAACATTCGATCCGTTCTCGCAGAACCCCGCGGTTAGCAACGGTGCACTGCCCGTCGCCGGCCCGCCGCCAGCGCTGCCCTGGCTGATCGGCAAGGATGGCAACGCCGTACCCGGCTCGTGCGCCTTCGTGCCCTCCGGCCCCTACAGCTGCGACACCATCGGCAGTACCTTTGGCGATCCGCGCTACATCAACTATGGCAACTTCCTCGACGCGCGCCAGCCCACCTCGCAGGCCCCTTACAAGCCCTACGCGGCACGGCCGATCAGCGAACTCGTCGGCTGGGGCGTGCATGGGAACATCACGTTCGACGCCACCGACAACCTGCAACTGGTGTGGATCGGTTCGTGGCGCGAATACCAGTCGAACTGGGGTGAAGATCAGGATGCCACGCCGATCCCGGTTGCACAGCTCGACAACCAGCTGAACCACCGCGCGTGGAGCCAGGAAGTCCGCGCCAACTTCGAGCTGGCCGATGGCCTGATCGAAGGCACCGTGGGTGGCTACTATCTCGACCAGGACGGTCAATACACCGCCCGTGTTGACCTGAACTACGCCGGTATCGACTTCATCCACGGCCCGGACACCACGCCGAGCACGACCAAGGCAGGGTTCGGTACGCTGACCCTCCACCCGACCGACATGCTCAGCTTCACCGGCGGCATCCGCTACACGAAGGACAAGAAGGTCTACACCTACTTCCGGTCAAACCCGGACGGCACCGTGCCCTTCGATACCAATGCCGATGGCGTGCTGGATGTGATCCCGCCGGCCTGCGAGTTCTTCGTCGGCGCACCGACGGCCGGTCCGACCGGGGTTGGCAACACGCCCAACTGCCTGCTGGTCGGCCTGTTCGACGTGTCGGACTCCTTCGAAGGCGATCGCTGGGACTGGCGCCTGGCGGCGGACTACCGCTTCTCCGACAGCTTCCTGGCCTATGCTTCGGTCTCGACCGGCTTCAAGGGCGGCGGCGTGAATCCGCGTCCGTTCTTCGGCCCGTCGGCGGGTGAATGCGCCGACTTGCCCAAGGATGGCAACGGGAACGTCATTCCCGCCCCGTGTAACCAGCTCAAGTCGTTCAACCCGGAGACGATCACGACCTATGAAATCGGCTTCAAGTCCGACCTTCTGGATCGCCGCCTCCGCCTGAATGGTGCAGCCTTCTTCAACAAGTACAACGACATCATCCTGCAGCTCTCGGCTTGCCCGGGTTCGCCCTGCCTCCAGCCGAACAACGTCGGCTCGGCAGACGTGAAGGGCTTCGAGCTTGAAATGTCGGCCTTCCCGGTCGACGGCCTCTCGCTCGACGGCGGGCTGTCGTACATCGACTTCGAGTATACCGATGTCGGCACCTCGGGCCTGACCGGCACCGAAGTGACGCCCTATACGCCTGAATGGACCTACAGCTTCGGCATCCAGTACGATTACGAAATCGATGCCGGTACGCTGATGGCCCGTTTCGACGGGGCCTATCAGTCGGAGATCTTCACCGATAGCTTCAACACCTCGTGGTCGAAGATCGACAGCTACTTCCTCGGCAACGCCAGGCTCGGCTTCACCACTGCGGACGAGAACTGGAATGTCGCTCTCGAAGTTCAGAACGTGTTCGACAAGTACTACTTCCTGACCGTCAGCGACGTCACCACCTCGCTCGGCCTCGTGACCGCACAGCCCGGCATGCCGCGCACGTGGTCGCTGTCGGTCGGACGCAAGTTCTGATCCTGGTGCGCTGCCCCTCTTCGAGAGGGGCAGCCGCCAAACACAGAAAAAGGGGGCGCGAACCGCTAGTGGTTCGCGCCCCCTTTTTCTGCCTGCAAGCGGCTAAAGATCAGTCGGCGTTCAAACGCTCGCGGATTTCCTTGCCCGGCTTGAAATAGGGCACCTTCTTGGCCGGCACGTCGACACTGTCGCCGGTGCGCGGGTTGCGGCCGCTGCGGGCATCGCGCTGGCGCGTGGAAAAGGTGCCGAAGCCGCGCAGTTCGACCCGTCCACCTTCGGACAGGCGCTGAGAGATCTCGTCGAAGAACAGGTCAACCACCTGCTCCACCTCTTCGGCGCGCAGATCCGGATTATCCTCAGAGAGAGATTGCAGGAGTTCAGACCGGATCATCAGGACCTCTTGTGTGTGACGTGCGAAACGAAGGCTTTGTTCTGCCAGCAGTGATCCGCGTTTGCGGCCCTGCATCAGCTTACCGAATAACTGCCAGAGAACTTGACGTAGTGCAATATTCTTCGCCCAATCCCGGGGCTTGGCCTATCCCGGCGTTAACAGGTCTTCCATGCGCAGACCCAGCCGCTTGAGCCGCTGGCATAGCTCGGGCCACTCATCGCGCAGGAAGGCGGCGCGCTCACGCTCACGCAATTGGCTTGCCGCGCCTTCGCACACGAAGATGCCCACCCCGCGCTGCACGCGGACCAGCCCATCGGCCTGAAACTGCTGATAGGCCTTGGCCACGGTCAAAGGGTTGGCCCCCTGCTCAGCCGCGAAGGCTCGCACCGAAGGCAGCATCTCTCCCTCGGGATAGACACCGTCGATAATGGCGGCGGCGATGCGGTCGCGCAGGCGCATATAGACGGGACGAGTATCGCTCATGGCAGGTGCATCACTGCCATAATACAGCGGCGCGGGTCAAGCCGCGCTGCGGGCAGCCGGTTTCCATTGCAACCTTTTGCGCTTCACATGTGGTATTCTGCCGCTAGGGTGCGCGTTTGGCCAACTATAATCGAGGACCTGCATGAAAGAGCTGGCTTTGTGGAACGAGGGCGATTGGGTCGCCGCGATAGCGACGGTGATCCTCGCGGCTTTCCTGTCGATGGGCATTGCCATTGCCATGCGGCGCCAGCCAGAGGCCTTCGGCCACCCCAAGGGCCTCTACATGCTGTTCTTCGCCGAGATGTGGGAGCGCTTCAGCTTCTACGGCATGCGCGCCATCCTGGTGTTCTACCTCGTGCAGCACTGGCTTTTCTCCGAGGGCGAAGGGTCGTTGATTCTCGGTGCCTATGGCTCGATGGTCTATGTGACGCCGGTGCTCGGCGGCTGGCTGGCTGACCGTTATCTGGGCCAGCGCAAGGCAGTGCTGTTCGGCGGCGTCCTCCTTGCAATCGGCCACTTGTTCATGGCTTTCGAAGGCAACGGCGGCCAGTCCGATCCCACGATCAACGTGTTCTGGCTGGCACTGGCGCTGATCATCATCGGCTCGGGCTTCCTGAAAGCCAATATCTCGGTGATGGTGGGCCAGCTCTATCGCAAGACCGACGTTCGCCGCGACGCAGCCTATACGATTTTCTACATGGGCATTAACGTCGGCGCGGCCGCCGGTTCTATTCTTGTTGGCTATCTCGGCCAGACGCTTGGCTGGGCATATGGCTTCGGCCTTTCGGGCATCGGCATGGTCCTTGGCCTTATTGTCTTCGTGCTTGGCAAATCGTCGCTGCGCGGCGCGGGCGAGGCCCCGGCAATTCTGCCCAAGGCGAAGGAAATGGTGATCTATGCCGCCGGTGTCGGCGCGGTCGCGGCAATGTGGTTCCTGCTGCAATATCGCGACGTCATTCAGCTTCTGCTGATCGTGTGCGGCGTAAGCCTGCTTGGCTACGTGCTTTATCAGGCGACCAAATTGCCCAAGCACCCGCGTGAGCGGATCTTCGCGATCCTGTTCCTGATCGCGCTGAATCCGCTGTTCTGGGGCCTGTTCGAGCAAGCCCCGGGCAGCCTCAACCTCTACACCGACAAATATATCGACACCGGCAACATCCCGGCATCGGTGTTCCAGTCGATCAACCCGATCTACATCATCCTGTTTGCCCCGCTCTTTGCCGGCTTGTGGCAATGGCTCGGCAAGCGCGGGCTGGAGCCTTCGGCGCCTGCCAAGTTCGCTCTGGCGCTGTTCCAGGTCGGTGCGGGCTTCCTCGTCTTCGCCTGGGGCGCGCAGAGCGTGGGCATGGCGGCGATGACGCCGGTGATCTTCCTGTTCCTGATCTACCTGCTGCACACCACCGGCGAACTGTGCCTCAGCCCGGTGGGCCTCTCGGCGATGAACCGGCTGGCCCCGTCGTTCATGGCCAGCCTGATCATGGGTGCCTGGTTCTACATGACGGCCGTGGGCAGCTTCGTGGCCGGCAAGATCGGCGAGGCAGCCGGCGGCGAAGGCGGCGCGATGGACAAGGCGACCACGCTCGATATCTATTCGAATATCGGCATGATCGCGATCGGCGTGGGCGTAGCGGTGCTGCTGGTGAGCCCGATCGTGAAGCGCTGGATGCACCTCGATACGCTGGAAGACGATGACGTCGGCGACGATCTGGTCGGCGGCAGCGAGGTCGGGGAGCCGCAGGCGGCAGGCGTGCACCCGGAGGTCAGGGGCTAACCGGGCAATCCCGCCAATGCTCGGCGAGGAGCGCCTGCCACGCCTCCTCGCCCTGCTCTTCACGCACCAGCTTCAGCACGAAGTCCTGGTATTCGGCGTGGTTGGGAATGGGTAGCCGCGCTTCGATCAAGCGGCCATCTGCCGCATCGAACCAGAACCGGCCTTGCGCTCCCGCGAGCGCCGGGCCACCGGCCAGATAGAGCAGGGCATGGTGGCCACCGCGCGGCATTTCGCCAGCAAAGGTCAGCGTGAGTTCGCCGCGATTGGTGAAGCTCGGCGCATCGCCAAGCATCAGGTGCGGCAACTCGAAGCGAAGATCTTCGCGGCGCAAAATCTGTTCGGGCGGATGCGCAATCAGGTCGGCGAAGTCGAAATCGTACAACACCCAGCGTTCGCCCACGCGGGCCGAAAAGCTGGCATCGGCCCCGTTTCGGTCAAGCTTGAGCGCAAGCACGCCATCGTTGTCCCGTGCGAGCGTGGCAATCCGGTGCTGAGTCAGCTCGGGAGTAAGCCGTCCGCCAATGAGTTCTACGGCCTGACCAGTCTCCGGATCGAGCAGCCCGGTGACCCAGGCCGCATCGGCGCAGCGATTGCGGCCCTTGAACACCTCGACCTGCGCGGGTGATCGCGCAAAGACAACCACACGCTCCATCTCCGTGCCGTCGCTGTTGGTGCGCTCGTAATGACGCACCGGAGCAGCCAGAGCCGCAGAAACTTCGCCAAGCAGGATAAGCGATGCGATGAAGGTCATCGCAGTGTGTTAGTGCGTTAATACGGTAAGGTCAAGCAGCCGGCTAGGCCCGCGCCTCTTCCACGCCCGCGCTGTTGTGCCGCAGCGCGCTTAACACCGTATCGACGATCTGCGGCGCGTTAAGCCCGGCCTGGTCGTACTGCTTCTCCGGCGTATCGTGATCGATGAACACATCAGGCAGGCGCAGGGTGCGGATCTTCAGCCCCTCGTCGAGCAAGCCGGCATCGCTTGCCATGGTCAGCACATGCGCGCCGAGGCCGCCAAAGGCCGCCTCTTCCACCGTCACCACCACTTCATGCGTAGCGATCAGCTTGCGGATCAGCTCTTCGTCGAGTGGCTTCACGAAGCGCATATCGGCCACCGTCGTTGCCAAGCCGCGTGCATCGAGCTGCTCGGCAGCCTTGAGCGCCTCGGCCAGCCGCGGCCCGAGCGACAGGATCGCCACCTTGCCGCCGTCGACATCGCCGCGAACCACGCGGCCCTTGCCGATCTCCAGTTGCTGCGGCTCAGCCGGAAGCGGCACGCCCACGCCGTTGCCGCGCGGATAGCGGAAGGCAATCGGGCCATCGTCATAGAGCGCGGCGGTATAGGTCATGTGGACCAGCTCGGCCTCATCAGCCGCCGCCATCACCACGAAATTGGGCAAGCTGGCGAGATAGGTAACGTCGAACGAGCCCGCATGGGTCGCCCCATCGGCACCGACCAGCCCGGCACGGTCGATCGCGAAGCGCACGGGCAGGTTCTGGATCGCCACATCGTGCACCACTTGATCGTAGGCGCGCTGAAGGAAGGTCGAGTAAATCGCCGCAAACGGCCGCATCCCCTGCGCGGCAAGGCCCGCGGCGAAGGTCACCGCGTGTTGTTCGGCAATGCCGACATCGAATGTGCGCGTCGGATGCGCCTTGGCAAATTTGTCGACCCCAGTGCCCGAAGGCATGGCCGCAGTAATGGCGACGATTTTCTCGTCGCTATCCGCCAGCTTCGCCAGCGTTTCGCCGAACACGTTCTGATAGGCAGGCGGCCCCTCGGCGCTCTTGGCCTTCTCGCCGGTGACGACGTTGAACTTGGGCACCCCGTGATACTTGTCGGCGGCATTTTCCGCCGGCTCATACCCCTTGCCCTTCTGGGTCACGACATGGACCAACACCGGCCCCTGTTCGGAATCGCGCACGTTTTCGAGCACGGGGATCAGGTGGTCGAGATTGTGCCCGTCAATCGGGCCGACATAGTAGAATCCCAGTTCCTCGAACAGGGTTCCGCCGGTGGCCATGCCGCGGGCATATTCCTCCGCTTTGCCGAGCCCGTGGTGAACCCGGCGCGAGAACTTGCGCGCCACCTTCGAGGCCAGCGACCGCAGCCCCATATACTCGCTGGAGGACACCATCCGCGCGAGATAGGCCGACAGCCCGCCCACCGGCGGCGCGATCGACATGTCGTTGTCGTTGAGGATCACGATCAGCCGGTTGCCCGCCTGCTCGGCATTGTTCATCGCCTCGTAGGCCATGCCGGCGCTCATCGCGCCGTCGCCGATCACCGCGATGGCGCGGCCGGGACGGTCCGATAGCTTGTTGGCAATGGCAAAGCCCAGCCCGGCGCTGATCGAGGTGGACGAATGCGCGGCGCCGAACGGATCATATTCGCTCTCGCTGCGCTTGGTGAAGCCCGACAGCCCCCCGGCCTGGCGCAAGGTGCGGATGCGGTCACGCCGCCCGGTCAGGATCTTGTGCGGATAGGCCTGGTGGCCCACATCCCAGATCAGCCGATCCTCGGGCGTGTTGAAGACATAGTGGATCGCCGCCGTCAGCTCGACCACGCCAAGACCTGAACCAAGATGCCCGCCGGTCGAACCGACTGCATCGATCATCTCCAGCCGCAGTTCATCGGCGAACTGGCGCAGCTGGTCAGGCTTCAGCTGCCTCAGGTCAGCCGGGACATTGACCGTATCGAGCAGGGGAGTTTGCGGGCGATTGCTCATGGCATCGGCTTAGCGGCTGCCGCCGCGCAAGTCGACCAAACAAGAAACATTGCAGTCAGTTGGCCGTCAGCTGGCGCATTCGGCGCACAGGCCGCGCAGCTCCACCACAGGGCGAACCTGGCTAAAGCCAGCGTTAGTACCCGCCTGTCGCAGCGCGCCGGTCAGCTTGTCGTCATCGAAGTGATCGGCTTGCCCGCAATCGTCGCAGATCAGGAAGATGCAATCGTGGCGGCAGCCGGGATGGCTGTTCACGAGATAGGCGTTGGCGCTCTCGATGCGGTTGGCAAGGTTGGTGCGCACGAACAGGTCGAGGATGCGGTACACGCTGTTCGCAGCCACGCGCTTGCCGCGCATGGTGCCGACATGTTCGGCGATGTCATAGGCCGAAGCGGGCCGGCTTTGTTCGGCAAGCGCGCGGAACACATCCTGCCGCATGGCGGTCCACTGTTCGCCAGCCTGAACGATGGCGCGTCCGGCCTCCTCGATCAGCGATTCGCCGCTATGTTCCTTGTGCGCATGCTTTCCCATGGTCACCTACATAGGCACGCCCGACGCCTTCGGCAATCTGCCGCGCAGCAATCACCCCTTGCGGAAGCTGGGGCGGTAGAATCTCGGGAAGTTCTCGCGCAGCGCCTCCACCTTGGGCGCATCCCAACGCTGGATGTAGGCGTTATTGGGATTCTTGTCGGCAAAGTCCTGATGGTAGGTTTCCGCCGGGTAGAACTGCTGTTCACGCTCGACCTTCACCACGATCGGTTCGTCCCACACGCCCGACTGGTTCATCTGGCGCACGTAGGCCGTGGCCACGGCGCGCTGTTCAGGCGTGGTCGGCACGATCGCGGCGCGATACTGCGTGCCGTGATCGGGGCCCTGACGGTTCAGCAGGGTGGGATCGGCGCCCACGGAAAACAGGATCTGCAGCAACTGGTCGTAGCGGATCACGGTCGGATCGTAGGTGATCTTGACCGATTCGGCATGGCCGGTGCGCCCGCTCGACACGCGCGAATAGGTTGCATCGTCAGCGCTGCCGCCATGATAGCCCGATACGGCGCTCGTCACGCCGCGCGTGTGGCTGAACACCGCCTCGATGCCCCAGAAGCAACCACCGGCGAGGATCGCGGTCTGCAACCCGCGCTCGTTGGCCTGGCGCGTGGCGACCGGTGCGTCGAACGTCTCTTCCGCGGCGATGGCGGGGCCGGTGCAGGCGCTTACGGCCAGGGCGGCTCCGATCAGCAGGGCTTTAAAATTCATCAGGCTCCTCCAAGCAGCGGCAATATATGCGCTCCCAGCACAATAGCAGTAATGCCGAAGCCGACAAAGAAGCTGCGATAGAGTTCCGATGAGAAGAGGGCCATTGGTCAGTCCGTGGGGTCAAGTTGCGTTCAATCGTTGCCCTTGATGTAAGCCCTGCAAACTTGACATGCGGTGAAGCGCGCCGGTTTTCGTCGTACCGGCAAGGCGCTTCACCGCACTGCACATCCTCGCGCGCCTCAATGGCGGAAGTGGCGCATCCCGGTGAACACCATGGCAAGACCCGCCGCGTCGGCTGCCGCAATCACTTCCTCGTCGCGCATCGCGCCGCCGGGCTGGATCACCACGCTTGCACCCGCTTCGAGCGCGACCTCGATCCCGTCAGCAAAGGGCAGGAACGCGTCTGACGCCATGGCGCTGCCCGTGGTGCGCGACTGGCTCCAACCGGCGATCTCTGCTGCTTCCTTGGCGCGGACATTGGCGATGCGGCCCGAATCGCGGCGGTTCATCTGCCCCGCCCCGATGCCTGCCGTTGCGCCATCCTTCGCGAAGATGATGGCGTTCGACTTCACATGTTTGGCCACCTTCCAGGCGAACAGGCTGTCGGCCAGCTCTTGCGCCGTAGGCTGGCGCTTGGTGACGACCTTGAGGTCATCAAGCCCGATGTCGCCATTGTCGCGCGACTGCAGCAACATGCCGCCGGCGATGGTCTTCATCTGCATGCCGGGGCGATTGGCCTGCGGAAGCTCGTCGAGCAGCAGGAGGCGCAGGTTCTTCTTGGCCGAGAAGGCTGCCAGAGCCGCCTCGTCAGCACCCGGAGCGATCACCACCTCGGTGAAGATCTCGCAGATCGCGGTAGCGGTCGCGCCATCGAGCGGCTGGTTGCAGGCAACGATACCGCCGAAGGCCGAAACGCTGTCGCAAGCGAGCGCCGCCTGCCAAGCTTCAAGCAGGCTCGACGCCTGCGCCACGCCGCAGGGGTTGGCATGCTTGATGATCGCGATGGCCGGATCACCGCCAGCAAATTCGCTCACCAGTTCGAGCGCGGCATCGGCGTCGTTGAAATTGTTGTAGGACAGTTCCTTGCCCTGCACCTGCCGCGCCTGCGGAATGCCCTTGGTCGAAGGCCCGCGCGGGACATAGACCGCCGCGCTCTGGTGCGGGTTTTCGCCATAGCGCAGCTCGTCCTGCTTGGCGAAGGCGAGCGTCATGCTCTCAGGGAAGGGCGTCGCCTTCAGCGCCTCGGGGCCGAGCGGGTTGGTGTAGGCATCGCCCTGCGCGAACCAGGTCGAAATCGCCGAATCGTAAGCCGCCGTGCGGGCATAGGCCTTGCCCGCCATGCGCGTGCGGAAGGCGAGGCTGGTCTTGCCGTCCAGCGTTCCCAGCTCGGCAAGCAGTTCAGGATAGTCAGCCGGATCGGTGACGATGGTGACGAAGTCGTGGTTCTTGGCCGAGCTGCGCACCATGGCCGGGCCGCCGATGTCGATGTTCTCGACGATCTCCTCGCGCGTGCCGCCGCGGGCAACGGTTTGCTCGAACGGGTAGAGGTTGACCACCAGCAGGTCGATCGCGCCGATCCCATGCGCTTCCATTGCGGCGACATGCTCGGCATTGTCGCGCACGGCCAGCAGCCCGCCGTGGACCACCGGGTGCAGCGTCTTCACGCGGCCATCCATCATTTCGGGAAAGCCGGTCAGCTCGGAGATGTCCTTCACCGGCAGCCCCGCGTCGCGGATCGCCTTGGCCGTGCCGCCGGTCGAAACCAGCTCCACACCCTTGTCTGAAAGGCTGCGCGCGAGATCAACCACGCCTTCCTTGTCGGACACCGAGAGGAGTGCCCGTTTGATCGCAACATCGGTCATGTAAAAGCTATCCCATTTTCTTCAGCAGCCACGCAAAGTGGCCGCCGCCGCGCGAGGCGAATCCCTGAATCACCAGCTGCTGTACAGGATGAAGGTGCCCCATGCCATCGACCCAGAGGCTTTCATCGACCTCGATCTCGGCATCGGCGCTGACAAACTGCCAATAGCTGCCATCAGGCAACACCAACCCGGCGCTACGGTCGTTGCTCGCCGCCCTCAACTCAACTTGAGGCCCGAGGTGAAAGCGGATCGCGAACGGCACTTTTCCGCGCTTTCCGCGCCTTCCGGCGGGCACCAGCAGATCCTCACCGCGCAGTTCCGAGCCGTCTTCACGCAGCGTCAGGATGCGCCGGTGCAGCAGCCCGAAGCGCGCGGAATAGCCATCGTGGCTGGCCTCAAGCCGAGTTGCCGTGCCATATTCCAGCTCAATCGTGCGCCGGTCGATCTCGACTTCGTTGACCCCGCCGCCGAGCTTGCCGTTGATCAGCACCGCAGTGGAGTTGGCATCGCCCAGCACCATCGTCGAGTGCGCGGCCGTGGCGCGCAGCCCCTGCTCGATCCGGACCGGCACCTGTCCGCCAGCAATCCCCGCACCGCCGCAGTTCACGATCAGGCGATGGGCTCCATAGGAGTATTCGAAGGCCAGCGTGGAAGCGCAGCCGCTGCGCGCATGCTTGGCAAGCGGCGGCGGCGAAGCGTCAAGCTGGAGCGTGGCGGGCTTGGCAAAGACACGCTGATAGCCCCAGCCGCGCACCTCGCGCAGCGGCCGGGTGCGCACGCCGCTGGCGGCCACGAGCGCGGCCAGCCGCTCCGCCGAGACAGCGGGCGCGCCTTGCCAACTGCCGAGGCCCCCGTCCGAATGCATCAGTGCCAGCAGCGGCGGCACCAGCATGGCCAGCATCGCCTCAATCGCCGAGGGCGGATCACGCCGCGTGGCGCGATAACAGGCCCGCAGATCAACCAGCATGGCAATGGCCTGCATCTGCGCCAGCGGGCTGCGCGACAGCACCCCGCCATCGTCACCCACCATCTCGCCAAGCGCACGCACAAGGCCCGCCTCGCCGAACAGCCGACGCGGCTTGCCATCGGGCAGCAGCAGCCCCGCCGCCGTGATGGCGCACCAGCCCGCGACTTCGCCCAGCCGGTCATCAGCGCGGCCAACATGACGGTCGAGCCAGCGCGCGGTTTCCTCGCAGGCTTCGAGCGTGCGATTGCGCAGGGCCTTGTCCTGCCCGCTCATCACCAACGGCGCATGGACGAGCCAGGCGAGTAACCGCAGCCCAGCGTTCTCGACCTTCCAGGCCGCGCCCTTGCCCGGCTGCCCATTGGCATCGAGCCAGGCGGCCAGCACCCGCTCGGCCACCGGCGCGCATTGCGCCCGCGCGCCGCAGCTTTCCAGATCGCGCAGCCACGAGAAACCGTGCACGGTCCGCTCAAACGGCGGGGTCAGCTTGGCAACGGGCGAAAAGTCGATCTGCGCAATCGGCGCCTTCACCCCATAGACGAGAAAGTGCCCGGCCCTGAGCGCCATGCCCGCGACCCGGTCGCCATCGAGCGGGCATTCGACCGTGGCCAGCAGGCGCGGCTTGCCCGGCTTGCGGAAAGGCGAAAGGATGGTCGGCCCCGACATGCCGAACCGGTAGGCCATCCGCATTAATCGCTCGCCCGCGGTGATTGCGGGCGGGGTAATGTCGGTAACAACCAGCGACCGTTGCGGCACGGGCTTGGGATCAGGCTCTTCGCTGCTCACCAGTGGCTCGCTCCCCGCGTCGCGCAACGGAATGGCGCGCGCAGCGTCCTTCCCGTTGGACGCTTGCTTTTCCTCGGCCTGCCCGTCCTTGGCGCTGGCGCGGCGGGACTTGAGTTCGGCAGGCTCTGCATTCACGCTGATTCTCCCCTCAGCGCAAGAATGTTGGCGGCATATTGCGCGGGCCCGCCCTTGAACGTCGCTGATCCGGCCACCAGCACATCGGCCCCGGCATCAGCGCACTGGCGTGCAGTCTCCGCATTGACCCCGCCATCGACCTCGACCAGCACGTCGAGGCCGCGCTTGTCGATGGTCTGCCGGATCGCCTCGATCTTGCGCAGCTGGCTGGAGATGAAACTCTGCCCGCCAAAACCGGGGTTCACGCTCATCACCAGAACGAGATCAATCTCTTCGTAGAGATAGTCGAGCAACTTGGCCGGCGTGCCGGGATTGAGCGCCAGACCCGCCTTGCACCCGGCGCCCTTGATCGCCTGCACGCTGCGGTGAACATGCGGGCCCGCCTCGGGATGGACAGTGATGATATCAGCCCCGGCCTCGGCAAACTGATCGATCCACAGATCCACCGGCGAGACCATCAGGTGCACATCGAAGGTTTTCTGCGTGTGCGGGCGCAGGGCTTTGACCACGGCAGGCCCGATCGTGAGGTTGGGCACATAGTGGCCGTCCATCACGTCGACATGGATCCAGTCCGCGCCGGCCGCGTCGATTGCGCGCACCTCTTCCCCGAGCCGGGAAAAATCGGCTGAAAGGATCGAAGGAGAGATAAGCACATCGCGCATGGATTGCCGTAGAGCGTTATAGCTCTGTGATTCGCCCTACAAGCTCAGGACAATTTCTTATCCACGAACACTTTGGTCCATTTTGGAGGCTCTGTGCCTCGTGGAGCAGAATTTGCCCGTCTCGGCCAGTTGCGCTCTAATGGCTAACAGAGGCACAATCGCCTGCCCCAATCGAAAGCCCGACCATGCTCACAGACACCCTGATGGACAATGCCACAGCCCTGCGCGACCGCATCGTTACCCTGCGGCGCGCCATCCATACCGAACCGGAGCTGGGGCTCGAAACCCCGCTCACGCTCGCCAAGGTGAAGGCTGATCTGGCTGACCTGCCGCTCGAATGGCGCGACGGCACCTCGTGCACCGGTGCAGTGGCCGTGCTCAAGGGCGGGCGCGAGGGGCGCAGTGTGTTGCTGCGGGGCGACATGGATGCGCTGCCGATGGACGAACAGACCGGCCTGCCCTTCGCGTCGCAGGCCGCTGGCCGGATGCACGCCTGCGGCCACGATGCGCACACCGCCATGCTCGCAGGCGCGGCCCGGCTCCTGGCCAAGCGCCAGGACGAACTGGCGGGCGAGGTCCGCTTCATGTTCCAGCCGGGCGAAGAGGGGTTCCACGGCGCGCGCCACATGCTCGAAGATGGCCTGCTCGATCCGCTGCCCGAGGCGGCCTTTGCGCTGCACGTCTGGCCCAATGCGCCGCACGGCGTGCTGATCGGCCGCGCCGGCCCGATGCTGGCTTCAGCCGACCAGCTCGAAATCACCGTTTCGGGCAAGGGCGGCCATGCCTCGATGCCGCACGATGCGATCGACCCCGTTCCGGTCGCGGCCGAGATCGTGCTCGCCTTGCAGACGATGGTGACCCGCCGCTTCAACGCTGGCGAAGCAACCGTGGTCACTATTGCCAAGATCGAGGCAGGCTCAGCGCACAACGTGATCCCGGATGAGGCGCAGCTCCTCGGCACCATGCGCACCCTCTCGCCGGAGCGACGCGCCGAGCTTCATGCAGCGGTGGCGCATCTTGCCGAACATGTCGCACTGGCCCACGGCTGCACGGCCACGGTGCGCATTATCGAGGGCTTCCCGGTAACGGTGAACGACCCGCGCGCCGCGCGCCTGGGCGAACAGGTCGCGACCGAACTGGGCGGCGCGCAAAGCTGGGAAGAACGCAGCCACCCGACCATGGGAGCGGAGGACTTCTCCTATGTGCTGCAAAAGATACCGGGCGCGATGTTTTTCCTCGGCGTGGCAGCCGAGGGCAGCGACTGGCAGGGCTGCTGCGGCCTCCATTCGAGCCGGATGATCGTCGACGAAAGCGTGCTACCGAAAGGCGCGGCGTTGATGGCAGGCTTTGCGCTGCGCTACCTCGAATGCGGTTGGGACTGAGCAGACGCAACGCTATCCATTGTCTGATGCATGCGGCCGCTGAGGTCGGACATGATGTACCAGGTGCCGCCCGCCATGATCGTCAGCAGGATGGCCGAGAACAGCACCAGCAGAAGGTCTTCGCGCGACTGCCCGCCGGAGAAGCTGAGATGGAGGAAATTGCGCATGTGCGTGATGATCTGCAGCAGCGCCGCCACACAGATGAGGACAACCTTCCAGGTCGTCGGCAGATCAGACAGCGCGGCAGCAAAGCCGCCCACGGTCAGCAGCAGGCTGGCGATAAAGCCCGTGGTATAGCTCTTGATCTCGCTGGCCGCGCTTTCCTGCGGATCGAGCTCTCCGGTGTTGGGTTTGATCATGCGAGCGGCACCAGGAAAACGAAGGAAAAGATCCCGACCCAGATGAGGTCGAGGAAATGCCAGAACACGCCCAGCATCGACAGACGAATCTTCACCGCATCGTCGACACCGCGCGTGGCGATCTGACCGATCATCGCGAGGATCCACAGGATGCCGGAAAAGACGTGGAACCCGTGCAGGCCCACCAGCGCCCAATAGGAACTGAGCCAGCCGCTTACCTGCGGTGTGCCGCCCTCGCCCGCCTGGGTGATGAAGTCCTTCACCTCGAAGAACAGGAAGCCCGCGCCGAGCACCGCACACACGAGCAACCAGCCGATCAGCTTCGCGCGGCCATGCTCGTATTTCAGCCCCAGCGAAACGCCGGCATAGGCAATGCCGCCGAAGAGGAGAAACGCGGTCTGGATCGCGACGCTTGTGATGTCGAACAGGTCGTTCGGCCCCGGCCCACCGGCCATCCCCATGGGATTGAGATAGGAAGCGTAGGACGCGAACAGGATGCCGAAAATGATGAGGTCGCTCATCAGGAACACCCAGAAACCGAACACGGTGGATTCGGCCTTTTCGTGCGCCTTTCCGTGCGTTCCGCCGAGGTTCAGGCCGGGATAGAGGCTTTTCTCGCTCATCCTGCGAACTCCGAAAGGTCAGGCACGCCGCGATTGCGCTCGGTCTCTTCATCGGCGCGGGTTGCCGAGGCAAGGCTTGCCACCTGCTGGCGGAACCGGCGATCGGCTTCCTCGACTTCCGCGGCCGGAATGATCTTGGGCGTGATCACGCGCATTCCTCGCAGCGCGATCATGCCGGGAATGGCAAGGAAGCTCAAAATCGCGAGCCACCAGATATGCCACACCATCGCAAAGCCGAGCGCGAAAGCAGCGCCCGCAATCAGTAGCCCGTGCGCCGTGTTCGCCGGCATTTCGATATCGGTGTAGCGTTCGGGACCTTTCCATGGGTCACCCGCCCGCTTCGCCTCGCCCCAGTCACCGCGCGCCTGAATCTGCGGAATTTGCGGGAATGTCCATTCGGGCACCGGCGCAGGCGACGACCATTCGAGCGTTGACCCGTTCCACGGATCACCGCCGGGCACCGCCAGAGCCGTGCGGTTGCGATAGCTGGTCCAGAAGGTCCACATGAGGCTGGCAAGCGCGCACATCATCAGCACGCCGCCAAACGCCGCAACATACATCCAGGGCAGAAACTCGGGATTCTGGAACGTGGGCGAGCGGCGCGGGAAGCCCATCATGCCCAGCACGTAAAGCGGCATGAACGTGAAGATGAAACCGCCGACGAACAGGTAGGCAGTGCGCCGCCCCCATGTCTCACTGAGGCGGAAGCCGAAGGCCTTGGGGAACCAGTAATGGATGCCCGCCAGCATGCCGTAAAGCACGCCGGGAATGATCACATTGTGGAAGTGCGCGACAAGGAAGGTCGAGTTGTGGACCTGATAGTCGATCGAAGGATTGGCGAGGATGATACCCGACAGCCCGCCGATAACGAACAGCAGGAAGAAGCCGGTCAGATAGACGATCGGCGTAGTGATCCGCACCCTGCCGCGCCACATGGTCGCCATCCAGTCGTAGATCTTCACGCCGGTCGGGATGCCGATGATCATCGTGGCGATGCCGAAGGCGATGTTCACGCCCGCACTTTGGCCCATGGTGAAGAAGTGGTGCAGCCACACAGTGAAGCTGATCACCGCAATGCTCATGCTGGCGATCACCAGCGAAGTGTAGCCGTAAAGCCGCTTGCCCGAGAAGGTGGAGCTGATTTCCGAGAACACGCCGAAGGCCGGGAGGATCAGGATGTAGACCTCCGGATGGCCGAACATCCAGAAGATGTTGGCATAATTCATCATGTTGCCGCCAGCGGCATTGGTGAAGAAGTGGAAACCGGCATAGCGATCAAGCGCCAGCATCGCGCTCGACACGGTGAGCGCTGGCATCGCGTAGACCAGCATGATGGCGACGCACAGGCTGGTCCAGCAGAACAGCGGCATGCGCATGAAATGCATGCCCGGAGCGCGCTCCTTGAAGATCGTAACGGCGAAGTTCATGCCCGTCAGCGTCGATCCCATGCCCGAGATCAGGATCGCCCAGAGCCAGTAGTCGACGCCCTCGCCGGGGCTGAAATCGATCCCGGTATAGGGCGGATACATGGTCCAGCCACCGGTTCCGAACTGGCCCACCAGCAGCGAAATCATGATGAGGGCTGCACCCGCTGCGGTCAGCCCCAGGCTGACCTGATTCAGCACCGGGAAGGCCATGTCGCGTGCGCCCAGCTGTTGCGGCAGGACGAAGTTTATAAGGCCGATCAACAGCGGCATCGCGACGAAGAAGATCATGATCGTCCCGTGCGTGCTGAACAGCTGGGAGAAGTGATCGGGCGCGACAAGGCCAGCTTCCGGCTGCGCCAGCGTGCCGAGCGCAGTCGCCTGATGCGCGCGCATCACGAAACCTTCAATGATCCCGCGCGCCAGCATGACGAGCGCGAGCGCGATGTACATGATGCCGATCTTCTTGGCGTCGGGCGAGGTCAGCCAAATGCGATAGAGCGGGCCCCACCAGCGCATGTAGGTGAACAAGGCCACCCCGGCGATGGCTCCGAACACCAGCACGCTGGCCGCACCTGCGCCCACGATCGTGCTGCTGTCCACGTGCTGCAACAGATCGGTGTAGGGCGTGACGTTCCAGTTAAGGTTGCCGAAGATCGGGCTGGTGTTCCCGCTCATTCTCCGCCTCCCGTGGCGTTGCCTTGCGGCAGGCCGGTGCCGCCCCAGCGCGGGCCCGCAGCCCCGTGATACTTCGCAACGATCTGTTCGAAAATGCCCTTCTGGCCAAGCGTCATGACGATGGGTTCGGCGCGCTTGTCCAGCCCCAGATCACCGCGAGCATCTGCCAAGACCGACTGCTGCCGCAGCGTGGCATATGTGCCTTCATCGAGTGTCAGGCCATCTCCGCCGCCCTCGACCCATGATGCATAGTCCGCCGGAGCCAATGCCCGCACGGTGAATTTCTGACGGCCGAACCCATCGCCGTTGAACTGCGTGTTCTCGCCCTCGGCCTCGCCAGTGCGGGTGGCGGAGAAATTGAGCTTCGTCGTCATCCCCGGCATCGCGTAAATCTGCCCGGTGAGCGGCGCGATCAGCAGGCTCTGCATGACGGTATCGGTCGTCAGCGTTATTTCCACCGGCCGCCCGACGGGGACCACCAGTTCATCGACCGTCGCGATGCCTTCTTCCGGGTAAATGAACAGCCATTTCCAATCGAGGCCGATAGCCTGCACCTGCAGCGGATCGGGGCCAAGCGGCACATAGGGGTCAAGCTTATCGGTGGAATACCAGAGCCAGCTTGCCAGCACCGCCACCACCAGCACCGGCACACCCCACAAGGCATATTCGAGCTTCTTCGAAAATTCCCATTCAGGCGTGTAATCGCCGCGCGGCTTGGAATAACGATAGCGCCAGAGGATGAAGGGCACGCCCAGCAGCACGGGCAGGATCACGATCATGGTGATCCCGACGACCCGTATCAGGTGCGAGAATTGTTCCTCGGCGACCGGGCCCATCGGCTGGAGAAAGCTCTGCTGGAGCCCCCCCGACGCAAGCGCCGGGTCCAGGGCAACACAGGCCAGAAGACAGGCTGCCCCGATTTTTGCCCAGACCATAGACCCCTGCCCCATTTGGACCTTCCCTATGCGCTACAAAGCCTGAGGGAAGGAGCGCCCCGAACCCGGCGCTGCGCCGCGGCGCGCAAGCTCGGGGCCGCGCCTGTCATTCACTCGGCATCAGAGGCAGAGGCTTCGTCGGAAGCAGGAGCCGCTTCGGTCAGCCGGTTCTCAATCGAGGTGGCCGCTTCCTGCAGGGCGCCCATGTCCTCGGCGGTGAGAGCAGCATGCGCCGACTCGAGGTCCCCGGTCAGACCGGGGCGAATATCCTCGGGAAATTCGACAATGTTGGCGGTGATCAGGCGATCGAGGTCTTCGAGCGTGGTCGCCACTTCGGCATTATCCAGTTCGCCCGATGCAAGGTGTGCGGCCAGAGTAAGCGCCTCAGATTGCGCCTCGTCTGGAGTGACGGAGGTATCTTCGAGGCCCGGCTCGTCAAGCGTGGCGGTTTCGAGCTGCTCTTCCTGCTGCGCTTCGGGATCGCCGCAGGCGGAGATTGCGAGGACCACCGGAAGGGCGAGCAGGGCATATGTAACTTTGCGGATCATGGCTTTTCCTGATTTGCGCGGCGAGCCGCGTTGATTTTCGCGATCAAACTAGCTGCGACGGACGTCATCGCAAGAAATTGTTCCTCAGCAGGTTTACGACCTCCCGGGTCCTGCCGTCTAGCACCGCTTTAACGCCAAACAAGGCAGTCGCTGCCACCTGCGAAACCTCGATCTTTGGCGGCATGACAAGTTCCATCTGATTGACGTGGACATCGAGCAAGGCAGGCCCTTCGTGACTGAGCCAGGCATCCATCGCCGGCTCCAGCTCGCCAGCCTGCTCGACATGCCACCCGGCAAACCCGCAAGCCTCCGCCAGCTTGGAAAAATCAGGATTGTGCAGCCCGGTGAAGTGATCGACCAGCCCTTCCACGCGCTGCTCCATCTCCACGAAGCCGAGCGTGTTATTGTGGAAGACCACCAGCTTGAGGTGAATATCCTCCTGCACCAGCGTGAGCAGATCGCCCATCAGCATGGTCAGGCCGCCATCGCCGCACATCGCGATGACCTGGCGATCAGGATAGGCCAGCTTGGCCCCCATTGCCTGAGGAAAGCCATTTGCCATGGTGCCGTGCAGCAGGCTGTTGAGGAAACGCCGCCTGCCGTTGGCCTTCAGATGCCGCAGCATCCAGACCATTGAGGTGCCGACATCGGACACGAAGATGGCATCGTCCGCCGCCTTCCTGTCGAGCATGTTGGCCACGAATTGCGGATGGATAAGCGAGGGATCATGTTCCTCGCCTTCTTTCAGATAGCCCTGCAAATCCTCTTGCCACTGCTTGCGCTGGGCCTCGAGGTGGCTGTCGTCCGATTTCGCCGCGACCAGCGGCAGCAGCGCGGACATCGTCGTCTTCGCATCGCCGACAAGGCCAAGGTGGATCGCCGACCGCCGCCCCAGATGCGTGGGGTCGATATCGATCTGCGCGATCTTCTTCGCTTCGGGGTAGTACTGGGTATAGGCAAAGTCGCAGCCCAGCGTGATGACCAGATCGGCATCCTCCAGCGCTTCCACGCCCGCCTTGTTGCCGAGAATGCCGTTCACGCCGACATTGTAGGGGTTGTCCGGCTCAAGGAACTCTTTCGCCCTGGTCGTGTGCACCATTGGCGCCTTCACCTTGTCGCAAAAGGCCATGATTTCCTCGCGCGCATCGCGGGCACCGATCCCGGCATAGACCGACACCTTGCCCGCCGCATCGACCATCGCGGCAAGCTTGGCCATCTCGGCATCGTTCGGGCGACAGATCGACTGCGGACGGTAGACCTCCCAGTCCATCGCATCGTCATCGGTTTCGGTGAACATGTCGCCATTGACGATGACGACCGCCACACCCTTCTTCGTCAGCGCGGCCTGCGCGGCCTTGGTCACGATCCGGCGCGCCTGCGAGGGGTGCGAGATATATTCGCAGAAATGCGAGTGCTGCTCGTAAATCTTCTTCTGGTCGACTTCCTGCGGGAAATTGAAGCCGGCTTCGGTGCGCGCCACGTCAGATGCGATCAGCAGCACGGGCGCACCATTGCGGTGGCTTTCGAAAATGCCGTTGACGAAGTGCAGCGAGCCCGGCCCGCATGTGCCCGCGCAGACCGACAGTTCCCCGGTCATGTACGATTCGCCGCCAGCGGCGAAGGCGCCGGCTTCCTCGTGGCGGACCCCCACCCAGCGCAGGTCGCTCTTGGCGACAGCGGTGGTGAAGTGATTGATGGTATCGCCCGGGATTCCGTAAACGCGTTTTGCGCCCGCTTTCTGCAAAGCATCCACCACGATTTCCGCCACGTTCTTCGACATATTCATCCTTTCGCTTGGACGCCCGGCAGCCCGCCATTTGCCCTATGCCCGAGATGTCAGCACATGCATTGCGACACGATCTTCCCATCTCTCAAGACTAAAGCTGTTCCGCGCCGAAGCGGTTCCCAACCTTCCGGGTCCAACGGCACCGATGCGAAAAGGTGCAACGGCCCGGAAATCTCCTCAATGCCCGCTCCGCGTGCGTTCCAGCCCTGGCCGCAATCGCCTTCACCGAAGCTGCGGATGTTCAGACCCGGTTCGCGCGGCTCGGTCACCCCGTCTTCGGTTTCGAAGCGCCGCCGGTCAGCGTGGACGAACAGGTGTTCGCCATCGAAGAACAGGAAATTGGAACTTCCCAGCTCGCGCATTTCCGCCGCAAACCGCGCGAACACATCGAGACGGGCAACCGGATCAGCCGCCTCCGCGCGGCGCAGCCGGTCGAGCAGCATCAGGAAGGCCAGTTCGGAATCGGTATCGCCGAGCCGGTGTACAATCAGCTCGCGCGCATCATCGCGATCCTCGATCCCAGGCAAGCCACCGTTATGGGCAAAAGCCATCCGCTTGCCATTCACGACGCGATCGAAAGGGTGGGTATTCTCCAGCGCCGGTGCGCCCGCGGTCGCTCGGCGGACATGCGCCATAAGATGCCTGCACGGACGCTCGTTGCGGACCACCATCCGGCTGAGTTCACTTGTGGCGGCGGGGGCTGGTTCGCGGAACAGGTAGGCATCGCGATCCTGCGCAAACAGGATGCCCCATCCGTCGCGGTTGCGATGCTTTTCTCCACCTTCCGCAGCAAA
The DNA here is from genome assembly GCA_002337385.1 of Erythrobacter sp. UBA1916. Classification (GTDB taxonomy): domain Bacteria; phylum Pseudomonadota; class Alphaproteobacteria; order Sphingomonadales; family Sphingomonadaceae; genus Alteraurantiacibacter. Next base: position 243,350 of record DDFY01000008.1, on the reverse strand, counting down.
GAGATCGAGTTCGTAGCGGACAGTGTGCGGGACCGACGCACTCATCGCGAACAATTCACACATTCAGGTCCTCCGGCCATCGTCAGTTGATGATTGCGCGCCCACAGCTGATATCGTGCCGCTCAGCACAACGTTCTGATAGGCATAGGGTATCTCGATACCCGCCTCGTCGAAGCGCAGCTTGATCTGCTCCAGCAGATCGTGCTCGACCGCCGTGGCCATGCTCGCATCGCCGCACCAGGCCCGCAGCGAGAGATCCACGCTGGACCCTCCCAGTGCCACCACCGGGCAGCCGACCACTTCGGACACATCGTCATGCGCCTCGGCCAGTTCCAGCACGATCGCGCGCGCCTTTTCGATGTCGGAATCGTAACCGATCGAAATCGTCGGCGTCATCATGACGCGCAGGTCCACCGAGGACAGGTTGATCATGGTCTGGTTGGCAATTGTTCCGTTCGACAGGACAATGCGCCGATTGTCGAACGTCCGCAGCACGGTATACCCCAGCGACAGGTCCTCCACGATACCGGTTTCCAGCCCGGTGGGCGTGGTCAGTTGCAGCCGGTCGCCGCGGCGAAAGGGCTTGTAAAGCACCAGGCTGATGCCCGCCACCAGATTGCCCAGCGTGGACTGCGCGGCAAAGCCGATCACCACCGAAACGATGCTGACACCCGCCAGCAGCGATGTCGTCAGCTTGTTGAGCGAGGGGACGAGGTGAGAGAAGAGCAGCGCCAGCACGATCCACATGATGAACGTGGCCAGATGCTGGATGAAGCTGATCGTCATCCGGTCGATCCGCTCGTTCGGATCATGATCGATCAGCGTCTTGAGAGTCCGATGGATCGCCCAGCTCAGCGCAAAGCCGAAAAGCAGGAATACGACGCCAAGCCCGATTGCGCCCCACAGATGGTTGGGATCGAGATAATGCGTCAGCGAGGCCAGCGACTGAAAGGAATCGCTGCTGGCCGGGGATGGAGACGCGGCCGGAGCCGGTGTCGCCGCGGCAGCTCCCTCCAGCACCATCACACCATCGGCTTGAACGTATCGGGGTCCGCCATGCGCCAATATTCGGCGAAGGGCGTGCTCTCTGGCTCTTGCAGCAGCTTGCCAGGCTCCACCTCATTCACGATCTGCGACCACGGAATCATCTCGGCATTGTTCTTCCACTGACGCAGGTGCCGCGGAGTGAATTCATCGGGCGATTCCAGGCCGCAGGCGACAACGATATCGTGCAGGCTGTCGAGCGTCTTCGACTGAAAATTGGCCACGCGCTTGGCCTTGTCCGGGATCACCAGCCCGCGCTGGCGGACAGGCGAACTGGTCGCAACGCCAGTCGGGCAGGTGCCGGTATGGCAGCGCAGCGACTGGATGCAGCCGAGCGAGAACATGAAGGCGCGCGCGGCATTGCACCAGTTCGCGCCCAGCGCCGCGTTCATCGCGATGGACGAACCGGAGAACACTTTTTCCGATGCCGCCAGCTTGATCTTGTCCTTCAGACCCGTGCCGATCAGCGCGTTGTTCACGTAGTAAAGGCCGATGCGCAGCGGCAGGCCGACATGGTCGGACAGCTCCAGCGGCGCCGCACCTGTGCCACCGCCGCCGCCATCGACGACGATGAAATCGATATAGATACCGCTGTCGAGCATGGCCTTGCAGACAGCAAAAATCTCGTGCGGCATGCCAAGACACAGCTTGATGCCGACCGGCTTGCCGCCAGAAAGCTCGCGCATTTTGGCGGCAAATTCGAGCATCTCGCGCGGCGTAGAAAAGGCCGAGTGGCCCGGCGGCGAAAGGCAGTCCTCGTGCGCCGGAACCTGCCGGGTATCGGCAATCTCCTGCGTGACCTTGGCCGCCGGCAGCAATCCGCCATGCCCCGGCTTCGCGCCCTGGCTCAGCTTGATCTCGGTCATCTTGACCTGTTCGTGCTGCGACTTGTCGGCAAAGGCATCGGGATCGAAATTGCCGTCCTTGTTCCGCGCGCCGAAATAGCCGGAGCCAAGTTCCCAGACGATGTCGCCACCATGCTTGAGGTGATAGGGCGAAAGACCGCCCTCGCCGGTGTCGTGATAGAAATCGCCGATCTTCGCGCCCATGTTGAGCGCCTCGATCGCGTGGTTGCCCAGCGCGCCGAAGCTCATCGCGCTGATATTGAGGCGGGCCGCTTCATAGGGCTTGCTGCACTGATCGGTCCCGACCCTGACCCGCGTGCGCTTAGGCGCAGCGGCGTTGGGATTGATCGAATGGCACAGCGCTTCGTATTCCTCGGAATAGACATCAAGCTCGGTGCCGAAGGGATGGGCGTCTTCCTCGTCCTTGGCCCGGGCGTAGACGAGCGAGCGCGACATCCGGTCATAGGGCCGGCCTTCGAGCGGACCTTCCACGATGTAGGAGCGCAGAAAGGGGCGAAGGTCTTCGAACAACCAGCGGAAGCGGGCGGTCAGCGGATAGTTGCGCCGCAGCGAGTGGGCTGTCTGCACCATGTCCCAAAGCGCGATCAGCAACAGCGGGACCGAGACTAGCAGGCCCCAGAAGAAGCCCGGGTGCACCAGCACCCCAAGGATGACGAGCGCCACAGTGGCCGCAAGCGGGATCCAGAAGCCGAGATTTCTCTCCGCGCCCTTGTCTTCAAACAATCCTCGCACGAGCATGTGATACGCCCCTTTTTGGTTATTGTGTTAACCGGTACTGACAAACGCCGCCCGGTGTAAAGGCCGGTTAGACCCTACATTGCCTACAGCATGCTGACAGGGCTCGACGAGGCGCCGGGAATTTGAACGCCCGACGCCGGAGTTCGATCCCGCGCGAGTCTCTATGCGGCAGCCGCCGGTCTCTCGGACAGGCGAGCATTCTCGCTGTGACGGGTGCTCCGCCACGCCTTCAATGTAGGCGCCACCTCGCGGGGAGCTTCCCCGCGGCCAATAGACTAAGTTTTTTGAAGCAAGGCTGGTGCACCCGACAGGATTCGAACCTGTGGCCTCTGCCTTCGGAGCTAGAACCACAACGCTACGCCAGGCTTTTCAATCCAACGCTAGAGCTCTATAAGTTACTGTTTATACAGTGCTTTATTGACAATGAGAGTATTCCAGACTACGCAAAGTCACCCCACAGTTTTCGATCTGGTGGTGAGATTTTGGTGAGTTTTCTGGACCCGCTCTAGCGAGGTGCAAAATGCCAAAACTGACGAAAACCCTCGTCGACAAAGCCGACCTGCGCGATCGGCAATATACTATTTGGTGCAGCGATCTGAAAGGCTTCGGCGTATTTGTGTTGCCATCAGGCACGCGAACTTATTTTGTCGACTATCGCAATTCCAACAATGTCCGGCGCCGGATGAAGCTCGGTCGCCATGGCACCGTCACCGCCGAACAGGCGCGAACGTTGGCGATCCAAGCGCTAGCAGATGTCGCCAAGGGCAACGACCCACTCGAAGATCGGAACGGCGCCCGCCGGGCGATGTCGGTCAAGGAATTGTGCGAGCTGTATATGGCTGAATTGGAAGCCGGCCGGATTCTCGGCAAAGGCGGACGGCCCAAAAAGGCCAGCACGAAGATTACCGATCTCGGCCGGATCACGCGCCACATCATCCCGTTGCTCGGCTCGAAGCGCGTAACTCACGTCACCAAGGCGGACGTGACAGCGATGATGAAGGACATCATGGCCGGCAAGACGCGCTCCATAGAAAGGACGAACAAGCTGCGCGGCAAGTCCATTGTCCGAGGTGGCCTTGGAGCGGCTAGCCGGACAGTCGGTCTGCTGGGCGGCATCTTCACCTATGCGCGGGATGAACTTGGCATCATTGAAGGCAATCCTGCTCACGGTGTCCGCAAACCAAAAGACGCGGTGCGCAAGCGTCGGCTAAGCGAGGAGGAATATCGCACTCTTGGGCGTATCCTCGCCAAAGCAGCACTGGACCCGCGCTACACCAGAACGGTCGATATCATCCGGGTCATCGCGATGTCAGGCTGCCGACGCGGAGAGATCATCGAGGCGAAGAAAGCGGAAATAGACACAGAAGGCAGCGCCTTCCGGTTCGAAGACACCAAAGAGGGCCAGTCAGTTCGGCCGATGGGACTGCCCATCGTGGAGTATTTCGACGCGCGCCAGACGGGTGATGACAGCGTCTATGTGTTTCCAGGTGAGAGGAACTCCGAAGGGCCGTTCGGCAGCTTTCCCCGCCATTGGGAAAAGATCTTCGCCGATACGGAGTTATCGGATCTCACCGCCCATACGCTTCGACATAGCTTCGCCAGCATAGCGAACGATTTGGGCTTCACCGAGATCACCATTGCGGCATTACTCGGCCACGCATCGGGCTCGATTACTAGCCGTTACGTCCACACCCTCGATGCTGCGCTCATCATGGCTGCCGACACAGTGTCGGGTTACATTCAGGCGCTACTCGACGGGGCAGCGCTCTCCAACACACACTTCGCGCTAGATCGAAGCTCGCGGAAGGCGGCGCTTGGACGTTTCCTTATGCTGCAAGCGCACGGGCCAACCGCGGCAAAGGAGGGCCAGCGGGGAATAGCCTATCCCAACGGCAGCCTCGGCTGATGTCCCAATCAACTTTCTGGCAAGGGCTGTTATAGAGTTTCGGAAAAATCATCGCGCATGGCGGCGGCCTGCCATGCAACTTCGCTGACATTCAGACTGAGTGCGACGTTTGCGTCCTCGAGATCCGCAAGGTCGAACCATCTGGCTTCGAGCGCATCATCACCAGCAACAGGTTCGCCTGAACACCATCGGCATAGCACGGCAATAAGGATAAAGTGCCGACGAAGCCCGCCATGCTCATCATGGTCGAAGACATCGACGGCGGTGAAGGTTTGCAAGGCCTCGCCTCGGATCTCGGTTTCCTCGTAAAGTTCGCGAATGGCAGCCTGTTCGATGGTTTCGCCGGTTTCGATCTTGCCGCCGGGAAAACCCCACCGCCCTGCATCGGGCGGATTGGCCCTACGAACCAGCAGGACCTGACCCTCACGAACAACCACCGCGATGGTTGCCGCTATCGGACGTTGCGATCCTTCTGTCATGTTGAGATCCTTTCAGCTCCGCACACGCCATTTGGCCATCAAGCCGGCGCGATCAGTCGGTTTGCCTCTCCGCGCAGGATTTCACACATATCCTGCGCTGCAGACGAGGCGGTTTGCGAGGTGAGCAGGCGGATTTCGATGGGAGGTAGGTCGGGAGGGCCGAACCTGCCATCGACGCAGACCATATCCTCCGGGACACCATGCGCAGTGCGCACAGCTATTCCAAGCTTCGAGCGAAGTGCGGCCCAGACATAGGAGAGGCTGGGGGTTGTCACCGCCGCGCGCCACGGCAGTCTGGCACGGTCCAGGGCGGACAGCGCCGCCTTGCGAAACAGGCAGGGGTGGTCGAACATCACCAGCGGCACCGGCTTCGCCCCTGCGGGCTTGAAACTCTCATGGGCAAGCCAGCGCATCGGCAAGGTGCAAAGCAGCTCCCCTTCGCCACCGGAACCCTCGTCGAAATAGACGCTGGCCCCGTCCAGCCTGCCTGCGGCAACTTCCTCGGCAAGCTTGTGATTTTGACCAGCGCGGATATCGACCTGCGCCGTCGGATGCCGACTGGAGAACGCGGTGAGCGTTGCCGGCATTACATCCTCGAAGAAATCCTGCGGCAATCCGAGACGCACAACGCCGGTATTGGTGGCAGCGCCCAGGGCGAGCGCCGCTTCGTCATTCAGGTCCACGATCTTGCGGGCATAGGCGATCAGCGCTTCGCCGGCGGCGGTGCGGACGAGCCCCCTGCCTTTGCGCACGAACAACTGCGCGCCCGCCTGTTCCTCAAGTTTCTTGAGTTGCGTGCTGATCGCCGATGGACAATCTCGCGGCCATTTTCGGAGCAGTGCGCAAGCGTCTCGGCGTCGTGATCGAAGCCCATGTCGCAGAAGCCGTCTGACTTATCAATATCCAGACGCCGCTTATTGTTTGCTTGCATCCACTCAAACGGAATGAACATATTGTTTGGCACTTTAAAACTAAAATTTTATACAATTTATCACCGATAGTTAGCCACCTCGTTTAAGATGTTATTTTCTAGAAGCTATTTGATCTCCTAAATTATCTATAGTTAGTTGAAATATTTTATAGACATCTATCATTTTTGATATAACATAACACTAAATTTGTATCTTTACTGTCACGCCTTGGTTCTATATGAGGCAGGTATGGTCCGGCTGTTTCGAGCTTTTCCCTTCAGGTCATTCCTGATGCTGCTTGCAGTGATCGGCGTGCTATTTGCCCCGGTCGCGGAAGCTCTGGAATGCTCGGCGGAAGACGTTCCAACGGTCGTCGAAATGATGGCTTCCCATTCGAATGGGGACGGGGAAACCGACAAGCAGCCAGCTGAGAAAAGCGCCACATGCGCACATGGCCATTGTCATCACACATCAACGGCGCTGGAACGCGGTCAAGCGTTTGATGCCCAGATGTTCATGGTTTCCACGCGCCTTCCCTTGCGTGTGGCGCGGCTCGCATCCGTAGAGCGCGACCTGCCGAAGCGCCCTCCTCGCGCCTGAATTTCCGCCACTGCGCCGTTCACGGCGCTTTGCGTAAATTCTTAGAGGAAATCATGATCCATGAACGCCAGTTTCTGGCGGGGCTCCCTTGTATGGGGCTTAAGTCTCGCATTGTTTACCGTGCCGGCCGCAGCGCAGGACACACCCGTCCTGTCGCTCGACGACGCGCTCGAACGGAGCGGAGTCGTTGAGACCGGCTCCGATAACCCTGTCAACCCGCGGCTCATCGGGCCGGTTGAAGACGCTGCGGCAGCCCGCGCGCTCATCGACCAAGCCCGGTTAAGGCCCAACCCCGAGCTCTCCTTCGAAGCTGAAAACTTCGCGGGCACCGGCGCTTTTTCGGGGTTGTCCGCCACCGACTACACACTTTCGGTGGGCCAACGTCTCGAACTGGGTGGCAAGCGCGGCGCCCGCGTCCGTTCGGCCGAAGCCGAAGCCCTGGTGGCTTCGCTGGAGGGCGAGCTGGCCACGGCCCGGCTCGGCCGCGAGGTTCGCGCTCGCTATGTCGAGGCGGTCGCCGCTGCCTCGCGGCTCGAACTCGCGCGCGATATCGTCGAACGCAACCGCGAACTCGCGCGTATCGCAGGCTTGCTGGTCGAAGTCGGCCGAGAGCCGCCCTTGCGCGCGCTGCGGGCTGAAGCGGCAGTCGCCGAAGCCGAAGCAGAGTTGCAGGCGGCAGAGGCTGCCTCACTCTCTTCACGCACTGCCTTGGCGGCGCTGTGGAGCGATACCGCTTCCGCGCCCCTGGTGCCCGCAGATTTCCCGGCAATCGTGCCGCCTGCCAACCTGCTTGTTTCCGAAGGATCCCTGCGTCTCCAGGTCGCCCGTGCCGAGCGCGAGGCGGCCGATGCCGCAATAGACCGCGAACGCTCACTGGCGGTGCCCGACCCGGTCATCTCCGCAGGTGTCCGTCGGTTCGAGCAAAGCAATGAGCAGGCGTTTCTCGTTGGCGTCTCGATCCCGCTACCCTTTGCCAATCGCAACCAGGGAAACATCGCCGCCGCGCAGGCACGCCTGCGTGCCGCGAACGCACGCGAGGCTGTAGCGCTGGCTGATTATCGGCTGGAGATCGAGCAGGCGCGCTCGCGCTACCTTGCCGCCGAAACCCGGGTCGAAACTCTCGCTCAGACCTCGCTACCGCAAGCCGAGGAAGCCCTTCGGCTCGTCAATGTCGGTTATCGCAATGGCCGCTTCCCGCTCATCGAGGTGTTGGCGGCCGCCCAGGCACGCGACACCATCCGTGAAGCCCTGATCCAGGCCCGGGAAGACCGTGGCCGTCTCGCGGCCGAGCTCATCTGGCTCGCTGCGCAATGAGGACCTCTATCATGAATCGCAAACGTCTGGCCGTTGCCATCGGCCTCGTCATCCTGATCCTTGCTGCCTTTGTATTCTGGCCCGACAGCGGCGGGGCCCCGCGTGATGCAGGAGAGGAAGAACACGCCGAAGGCGAAGAGAATGGCGGCGGTGATGATCACGCCGATGACGGGGTGCCCGAAGGGTTGGTCGAGATCACCCCCGAGCAGATCCGTGCCTCGGAAATCGTGATCGAAACGGTCGGCAGAGGATCCGTCGTCGAACTCGTCTTTCCCGCAACGGTCACGGCAAGTCCGGCCGCCAGTGCACGGATTGATGCCCGGGCATCGGGTGTTGTGCGCAGCGTCGGGAAGACGTTGGGTGATTACGTGCGGGAGGGCGAAGCCATTGCCCGACTCGAAAGTGCCGATGCCGCCGGGCTCGCCGCGCAAGTAAGCGCAGCACAGGCCCGGGTCGGCGAGTTGTCGGCAATTTATGAACGCGAACAGCGTCTATTCGAAGCCAATGTCACGGCGCGCCAGGATCTCGAAGCGGCACGGGCCAATCTGCAGGTTGCGCAGTCGGAGCTGTCGCGTGCCCGTGCGGCCTCGACAGCGGCCGGCGTCAACGGAGACGGGCGATCGCTAGCGGTGACCAGTCCGCTCTCGGGCCGGGTCACGGCGGCACCAATTGTGCTCGGCTCCTTCGTCAACGCCGGCGAGGAACTCTATCGCGTGGTCAATCCCAGCGGGATTCAGGTCGACGTGGCCCTGCCATCGGCTGATGCTGTCCGTATCCAGCCCGGTGACGAGGCCTCTCTGGAAACAGGGGATGGCCGGGAAGTCGGCGCGCGGGTCCGCTCGGTGACGCCCTCGCTCGATCCCGAAAGTCGCAGCGCGACTGCCGTGCTGTCGCTCGCCAGGCCCATTCCCGGCTTGCAGCCGGGCGCATTTCTCCAAGCCACCATTCGTCCCTCGGGTGAGGTCGACGCGACACGCGTGGCTGTGCCGGAAGACGCGGTCCAGACCATCGATGGGGAAGAAGTGGTGTTCGTGCAGACCCGGCGCGGCTTCCAGGCTCGCGGCGTCGTCGTGGGCTCGCGGTCGGGAGGCATGGTGACCATCGTGTCCGGCCTGCAGCCGAACTGGCACATCGCGACCAAGAACGCCTTCCTGCTCAAGGCAGAACTCGAAAAGGACAGTGCTTCCCATGGCCACTGATAACGCAATCGAAAGCCCCCATCGCGAGGGGCGCCAATCTCATGGCCTGATCGGGATGATCCTCGATGTCGCGGTTCGTTTCCGCTGGGCCATGATCGTCCTGACAGTCGGCGCCGCAATCTGGGGGGCGATGAACCTGCTCAAGCTTCCGATCGATGCTGTGCCGGACATCACCAACGTTCAGGTGCAGATCAACACCGAGGCGCCGGCACTGTCGCCTGCGCAAGTTGAAACCCAGGTGACCTATCCTATCGAGACCGGCCTGGCAGGGATTGAGGGGCTCGACTTCACACGCTCGATCTCGCGCAACGGGTTCAGTCAGGTCACCGCCATCTTCGAGGAGGGGACCGATCTCTATTTCGCACGGCAACAGGTGAACGAGCGCCTGGCTCCCCTGACCGCTGCCCTGCCGGAAGGCGCGGAACCGATCATGGGCCCGATATCGACCGGTCTCGGCGAAGTGCTCATGTACACGATCGAATATGAGCACCCCAGCGGGAACGGCGCCCCAGTAGGCGGTACGACCGGATGGCAGGCGGACGGCAGCTTCGTCACCGAACGTGGCGACAGGCTGGACAGCGATGTCGCAAAGGCCGCGTATTTGCGCACGGTACAGGACTGGATCGTGGCGCCGCTGATGCGCTCGACACCGGGCGTCGCCGGGGTGGATTCCATCGGCGGCTTCGAGAAGAAGTATCTCGTCCAGCCCGATCCGTCGCGCCTGACCGGCTACGGCTTGTCATTCGACGACCTGATCAATGCGCTGGAGGCTGCCAACCTTGCCGAGGGTGCGAACTTCGTCGACCGCGCGGGTGAGGCATTGCTCGCGCGGGTCGATGCCCGGCTCGGTAGCATCGAAGATATCGAGCAGGCCGTTGTCGCGACACGCGAAGGCGTTCCGATCCGCATCGTCGATGTCGCGACCGTCAGCATCGGCGGCGAGCTCAGAACCGGCGCGGCTTCGCTCAACGGCGACGAGGCGGTTGTGGGCACAGTGCTTATGCGTGCAGGCGAAAACAGCCGCACCGTTTCGGCGCAGGCTGCCGAACGGCTTGAGGAGGTGCGCGCTTCGCTGCCGGACGGGGTCGAAGCGGAGATTGTCTACAATCGCTCCTCGCTGGTCGATGCCACCATCGCCACTGTCGAGAAGAACCTCGTCGAAGGGGCGCTGCTCGTTATCGTGGTGCTGTTCCTGCTGCTTGGCAATATCCGCGCCGCGATCATCGCCGCGCTGGTCATTCCGATATCGATGCTGATGGCCGCAATCGGCATGAACCGGCTTGGCGTGTCGGGTAATCTGATGAGCCTTGGCGCACTCGACTTCGGCCTGATCGTCGACGGAGCGGTCATCATCGTCGAAAACAGCGTCGCGCGGCTTGCCGCCCGCCAGCACAGCGAAGGGCGGCTGCTCACGTTGGGCGAGAGGCTAACCGAAGCGAGGCTGGCGGCGCAGGAAATGATCAAGCCGACCGTTTATGGGCAGGCGATCATCCTGCTGGTCTACGCGCCTCTGCTCACCTTCACCGGGGTCGAAGGCAAGACCTTCTCGCCCATGGCCATCACGGTGATGCTGGCGCTGGCTTCGGCGTTCGTCCTGTCGCTGACTTTCGTGCCAGCGATGATCGCCGTGCTGCTCAACAAGAAGCTCACCGAAAAGGAAGTGAAGCCGGTTCGCCTGGCAAAGGAACGCTATGGGCCCGCGCTGCGCCGCGCCATAGCGCGTCCGTGGCCGGTGATCGGCGTAGGGGCGGGACTGTTCGCGGTCGCGGCCTTCATGTTCAGCTTCCTTGGCAGCGAATTCACGCCGCAGCTCGACGAGCGCGACCTCGCCGTGCAGGCCCTGCGCATCCCGTCGACCCCGCTCGAGCGGTCGCTCGAAATGCAGCGCAAGGTCGAAAACCGGCTTGAGCAGTTTCCGCAGGTCGCACTGGTCTTCTCCCGCACAGGTACGGCTGAGGTGGCAACCGATCCGATGCCGCCCAACGCGTCCGATGCCTATGTCATTTTGAAGCCGCGTGACGAATGGCCGGATCCTGGCCTGTCCAAGGATGACCTGGTTGCCGAGATGGAAAGCGCGCTTGGTGCCCTCGTGGGCAATGCCTACGAATTCAGCCAGCCGATCGAGCTTCGCTTCAACGAGCTGATCGCGGGCGTACGCGGTGATCTCGCCGTCAAGCTCTATGGCGACGATCTCACCGCTATGACCGCTGCTGCCAACGAGGTTGCCGGGGTTCTGCAGGGCATCGAGGGCGCGGCCGACGTCAAGGTCCAGCAGGTGACCGGCTTCCCGACGCTCGACATCGCGTTCGACCGGCCCACCATCGCGCGTTATGGCCTTACGGTCGAAGACGTGGCCCAATCGGTCGCCATTGCTCTTGGAGGCAGGCCCGCCGGGCTGGTCTTCGAAGGCGATCGCCGGTTCGATGTCGTCGTTCGCCTGTCGAATGCGGCGCGGGACGATTTCGACCAGCTCGGTGCGCTCCCGATCCTGCTGCCGGGCGGTTCGACGATACCCTTGCGCTCGGTTGCCGAGTTCCGGGTGGTCGACGGGCTGGCAGAAGTTCGCCGCGAGCAGGGCCGCAGGCTCGTGATCGTATCTGCCAATGTCCGCGAGCGCGATCTCGGCTCCTTCGTGGAAGAAGCGCAGGCACAGGTGGGCGACAGGGTCAAAATGCCGCCCGCATCGTTCATCGAATGGGGCGGGCAGTACCAGAACCTGCAGGCCGCGAAGGAACGGCTCTCGATCGTGGTGCCGATCTGCTTCATGGTCGTCCTCTTGCTGCTGTTCATGGCGCTGGGCGGATGGATTCCGGCCTTGTCGGTGTTCAGCGCGATCCCGATGGCGCTTGCAGGCGGTGTTTTCGCATTGGCTCTCAGGGGTATGCCGTTCTCGGTCTCCGCTGCGGTCGGCTTCATCGCATTGTCGGGCGTTGCCGTCCTCAATGGCCTCGTGATGATGACCGCGATCCGCCAGCGGCTCGATGCGGGACTGGCCCTCGACGATGCCATTTGCGAAGGCGCACTGGCTCGCTTGCGGCCGGTCCTGATGACGGCTCTGGTGGCATCGCTCGGCTTCGTGCCGATGGCGATAGCCACCGGCACCGGGGCCGAAGTGCAGCGACCTCTCGCGACGGTGGTCATCGGCGGTTTGATCACCGCCACGGCACTCACTTTGTTCGTACTTCCGGCTATAGCCCGGCTTGTCCTGCACACGGATGAGGACAAACGAAGCTGGCGGGAAAAGTGGTGGGATCGCATTCGGCGCAATCTCACTCGGACAGAACGCCGCGAGTGGTCTGAAATCACCTGACGATCATCTGCGTCTTGCGGAGGAAGCCCATTGGTTTCCTCCGCAAGACCTGATCGTTCCAACGGCAGGATGACGATCGAGCGCAATCGCTCACGCAATGCAAAGTGGACTATTTGATGACAGAGAAGCTGAAACTCGAAATCCCGCTCGTTCTTCCCGATATTCCCGATGAGAACGACGGTTGCGTGGAACGCCTGACCGCGAATCTTGTCGCACGGCAAGGAATCGACCGCGCCCATGTTCTGGCCGCCGAGGACGACAAGCCGGCGCTGCTGTGCATTCACTACGATCCCGAAATCGTCTCCCTGTCGCGCATTCGCGATATTGCCCGGGCCGCCGGCGCTGCCATCGCGGAACGCTATGGCCACCTCCTGTGGTCGGTCGAGGGGATCGGTCATCAACGCAAGGCGCGTTCGGTCGGTGAACAGTTGCGCAAGTTGCCCGGCGTTCTGGAAGCGGGCGCCAATGTCGCGGGACCGGTTCGAGTAGAATACGATATGCAGCAGATCTCCGAGCGGGAACTGGAGGAGGCCCTGGCCCGGATGGACGTCCGGCGGGAGCAGCCTTCCGGCGCAGGGTCGGCGGGCGATGCGCATGCCGGGCATGACCACGGCGAAGCAGATCAGGACCATAACCACCATCACGGAAATTTCCTTGGGCCCAACACCGAACTGTTCTTCGCCCTCGCCAGCGGCATGATGCTCGGCCTCGGCTTTGCGATCGAGAAGCTGGTTTCCGGCGCGCCGGACTGGTTGCCGACCGCGCTGTATGTCGCAGCCTACTTCTTCGGCGGCTCCTTCACCCTGCGGGAAGCTTTCGACAATCTGCGGCAGCGCAAATTCGAAATCGATACCCTGATGCTGGTCGCGGCTGCGGGAGCGGCGGCGCTGGGCGCCTTTGCCGAAGGGGCGCTGCTGTTGTTCCTGTTCAGCCTCGGCCACGCACTGGAGCATTACGCGATGGGGCGGGCCAAGCGCGCAATCGAGGCTCTAGCCGAGCTGGCACCGCAAACCGCACTGCTCCGGCTGGAAAGCGGCGGCAGCGAAGAGATCGCCGTTGAAAAGCTGGTGCCGGGCGATGTCATCGTCGTCAGGCCAGATGCCCGCATCCCGGCCGACGGCTTCATCGTCAAGGGCACGACCAGCATCAATCAGGCACCCGTGACCGGCGAAAGCATGCCGGTGGACAAACATGCCGTGCCGGATGAGGCGCTTGCCCGCTCCAATCCGCAGCAGGTCGACGCGGCCAGCCGGACATTCGCCGGGACCATCAACGGCAGCGGCCTGATCGAGGTCGAGGTCACGCGCCTTTCGAGCGAAAGTACGCTCGCGAAGGTCGTGAGGATGGTGAGCGAGGCCGAGACCCAAAAGTCGCCCACACAACGCTTTACCGACCGCTTTGAGCGATTTTTCGTACCGATCGTCCTGTTGCTCGCGTTCGTGATGCTTTTCGCATGGGTCGTGGTGGACGAGCCGTTCAGTGCCAGTTTCTACCGGGCCATGGCCGTTCTGGTCGCGGCAAGCCCGTGCGCGCTGGCTATCGCCACGCCGAGCGCGGTTTTGTCCGGCGTGGCCCGAGCCGCACGAGGCGGGGTTCTCGTGAAGGGCGGCGCACCGTTGGAGCTGCTGGGCTCGCTGAAGGCGGTGGCCTTCGACAAGACCGGTACGCTCACCCGAGGCGAGCCGCAAATTCAGCGCATAGTTTCGGCAGAAGGTGTGACAGAGGCGGAACTGATGGCTGTGGCCGTCGCAGTGGAGAGCCTGTCGGACCATCCACTTGCGAAAGCCATCGCCCGTGATGGTCGGAACTATGTGGGCGAATACCCGATTCCCAAGGCTAACGATCTCAAGAGCATGACCGGCATGGGAGTTCGCGCGGTGGTGGCCGGGCAGGAGGTCCTGATCGGCAAGCCCGAAATGTTCGGTGCCGACGGTGTTCAAAGGCTTTCCGACGAGATGGCGGCAGCCATCGAGCAACTGCGCGAAGGCGGCTACACGTCGATGGTCGTGCGACGCGACAGTCGCGACCTCGGGGCAATCGGACTGATGGACACTCCCCGCGACACCGCGCGGACAGCGCTCGAACAGTTGCGGGCAATCGGCATTGAACGGATGATCATGATTTCCGGAGACCACCAGCGCGCGGCGGAAGGGATCGCCGCACATGTGGGCATCGATGAGGCATGGGGGGATCTCATGCCCGAAGACAAGGTCGAGGCGATCAAGAAGATTCGCGCCGAGGCCAAGGTTGCGATGGTCGGTGACGGCGTCAACGACGCCCCTGCCATGGCGACCGCGACCGTGGGCATCGCGATGGGCGCGGCGGGATCCGACGTCGCGCTGGAAACGGCGGACGTTGCGCTGATGGCTGACGACCTGTCGCATCTGCCATTTGCCGTGGGGCTGAGCCGGACGACGCGATCGATCATCTTGCAGAATGTCTTTGTCAGTCTCGGCGTCGTCGTCTTCCTGGTGCCGGCGACCATTCTGGGGCTGGGCATCGGACCGGCCGTGGCGGTGCATGAAGGATCGACGCTTCTCGTGGTCTTTAACGCTCTGCGCCTGCTCGCCTATCGCGACAAGAGCCACGCATGAAATTGCACCTTGGTTAAGCATGAGCGGAGCATTTCCGCTGGCTTCTGGCAGCTTCGATGATTTCAGAGGTTTGGTTAGTATTGTCATTTGAGAGAGTTAGTGATCGAATTACGCCAGCTTCGCTATCTGATCGCGGCCGCGGAGGCAGGAAGTTTCAGCCGTGCGGCGCGTCTTCTCAACATCAAGCAGGCCACGCTCAGTCGGCATGTACTGGAAGTCGAAAGGCGGCTCGGAATAGTTCTCTTCGACCGAAAGACACGTGGCGCGACTCTGACGCCGAACGGCAGAACCTATCTGGAGACGGCCCAGCGGATCGTGAACGAATTCGAGGAATTGAACGACTGGGTTCGTGCAACGAAGACCGGCCACGCCGGCCGGCTCGCAATTGGCTTTTACACCTCATTTTCAGCCGGAAATCTTCGTGCGACAGTCAGCGAGTTCGGCGAGCGGTTTCCCGATGTGAAGGTACGCGGCTTCGAGCGGGGCCGCGATATACTGCTCGCGGGAATCGAGAACAGGTTGCTCGACATCGCGATCATGATCGGCGAGGCTCCTTATCGGGGACTGATGAGCCGCCCATTCTGGAGCGAGCGTATCCTCGTGGCGATGCCGGAAGGTCATCCGCTTGCCGAGCGTGACCGGCTTCACTGGACCGACCTGACCGACGAACGCTTCCTGCTGACGGCGCGCGATCCCGGTCCTGAAACGCGCAACCTGCTCTTGGGCAAGCTAGGAATGCCAGGCTACGCGCCCGAGATAGACATGGAGGATGTGAGCCGCGACACAGTACTCAGCGTCATCGCACTTGGCGGACGGATCTCGGTCGTCGCGGAATCCGCACTCGGCATTCAGGTGCCGAATGTGGTGTTCCGCGAAGTCCATGAAACCAACGGCCATATACGGATTGGCTATTCGGGCTATTGGCGCGAGGATAATGAAAATCCCGTTCTACGCCGGTTCCTCGATTTCGTGGCCGTCCGCTATTCGCTGCCGCCCATCCCGGCGCGGGCGCCATCGGCTCAACAATCGGGAGAGGAACAGTCATGACTCAACGCAAGACACTCATCATCGCGCTCATCGGATTTGGCGCCGGATTTGTATTGCGGCCTGCCATCGCACCCGCTCCGCAGACGGCAAGCATTGCAGCTTCGGCTAAAGCCGGACCACGCGGCAAGCAGTATTTCGCCGCCCATCTCGACGAAGCGCGGCATGTCCAGGCACAATGCGCGGAAGGAACGGTTCGCGGCGACGAATGCTTCAATGCCGAAATGGCGGCCGTGGAAGCAGACGGCAGGGCGCGGTCAAAGCGGTTCTTTGGCAATTGAGGCGGGATATAAGTCGCCGTCAGTTCGCTTGGGAACGATGCCGGCGAAAAGCCCGATCGGTCGCCATGAACCGGGCCAGCATCGGCGCGATCAGTTTTTCCGGCGGGACGGCATCGCCACCGGTCTCGGCCGCCAGCGCGGCAGCATAGGCGACAAGGTCGCGATGGACGGTAGCCGGTAGTTCGACCGTGACCTTTACCGGCTTGTCGTCAACCAGCAGCCCAAGCTTCAGTTTCGTCATCGCGAGCCTCCCACCGGCTCCAATATGAGGTCGCGGGCCAGGATCACGCGCAAGGGATGCCCCGGCCGGACGGTCAGCGTGGGCTGCACGTTCAACTGCCGGTAGACGATCCGCTGGCCTGTCTGATTGATAGTGCTTTGTGATCCTCGACGCAGCGCGCGAGTCAGATCGTCATCACTGTCCGCGCCCAACTCGGCGCCTACGCCAAGCAACGTCGAAATAGCCGCGGCCCGGAGCAGATTGCCCCAATGGTGGTTCACCCCGTCCTGCAAACCAGCGAACCCCGCCGGATCGGCACCGGGCTGGCTCTCAAGGATGATCGAGCGGCCGTTCGGCATGATGAGCCGATCCCAGGCAAGCAGTACGCGGGTCTGCCCAGCGACAATATCGCTATCGTATTCGCCGATCAGCCGCGCGCCCTGCGGAATAAGCAGGATGCGCCCCGTAGGGCTGTCGTAGACATTTGCCGTGACTTGCGCGGTGATCTGGCCGGGGAGATCGGAGCGAATGCCGGTGATGAGCGCGGCCGGGATGATGCTGCCCGCTTGAAGGACGTTGTGCGACGCGGGCGCGGTCAGCCGCTCTGCACTTGCCATGCGCTGGTCGGATGCCTGCTCAAGAAAGGCGAGCTGGGCTGGCTGATCGCTTTGCAGTGCGGCTCCGTCCTGATCGGCTGGCGCTTGTGCCGCAAGGTCAGGTAAGACCGGAACGGACGGCATCGCACTCACTCCTCCCGCAGACCCACCACCGAGAAAAACCGCGCTGGTCCGCGCCGCATCGCGTTCTTGTGCTGCGCGCTGGCGCGCGGCTTCCTCGGCCTGGGCGCGCGGATCGGGCTGCGCACCGACCGGCGGCACCGGCACATTCTCGCCACGTTCGCGCGCCGCGACGATCGGGCCGCCGAGATCGCCGGGAAGCGGGTCTCCGAGCTTGGGCACGTCGCCATAGTCTTTCGGCCCCGATGTAATTGCCTCGCTCGTGGCGCGGCTGTCAGTATTGAAGAGTTCCTCGCCTGCCCGCTCGCCGGGCGGCTGCAGCGCATAGGTAAGCGCGCCGCCGATGCCGAGACCGGCCACTATGCCAAGCACCGCCAATGCCTTTCGCGACAGGCGCATGACGCTTGGTGTGGGTCCGCGAAGCTGGAACGGGCGCGGATCGGTGGATCCGGGTTGCGCCGTTACTTCCTGCACGACCGGATCGACCTGGGCGCTTTCGTTGGGCTCAGCCATCACCGCCTCCGGCGCTTGCCGTCGGTGCGAAGGATGCGCACACGCCGTTCGCTGCGCTTGTCGCCGAGGCGCAGTTCAGCGCCCGCGAACAGCCGGTCCACTACCATATAGCGGCCTCGCACGCGGTAGTTGACCAGCTCGGCATCGCCGGCGGCCCCCGTCACGAAGAGCGGCGGCATCTCGCCCTGCGCGATTCCGGCGGGAAACTCGATAAACACCTGCCGTCCGTCGTCGAAAGCCCGCACGGGCTTCCATGGCATGCGGTCGCCCTCGATGCGGTATCGGAAATTGAGCGTAGACAAATCGACACCATCGGCCACGGGTGCGGTGGATGCCGCCACTGCGTTCCGATTTCGCAAGGCGATCAGCTCGTCTTGCGGATAGATCCAGGAGACCGAGGCCATATATGTCTCAGGAGTTGCGCGCAGTTCCAGATGATAGCTGCGCCGATCGGTATTGATGACAAGATTGGTGGCAATGTCGGGCCGGGTCGGCTTGACGAGGATATGCACGCGGGCTGCTCCGCCGCTGCCGCTCACCGTACTTCCGATGATCCAGCGCACGGTATCGCCGGCCGCGACCGGTCCAGGGCCGACAAGCTGCTCGCCTTCCTGCAAGGCAATGTCTGTGACCTGACCGGGCGCAGTGTAGACCTGATAGAGCGCGCCTTCGGCCCAAGGGTATTGCTGGATAGCATTGAGAAAGCCGTCGCGGACCGGTTGCACGCGCGCGGCATCATTGGCCGCGCCGATACGTTTCCACGGATCGGCGGGTTCGGGATTTTGCTCCGCTAGTGCGACCGGCTTTAACTGTCCCGGGAGTGGCAACGGTTCGGGTATGGCAACCACTTCGACCGGCTGAGGCGGGTCCGGTGCAAGCGTGGCGGCGATCTCACCCGGTGGATCATCATAGGCAATATCGGGCAGATCGGCCGACGTTGTGGCGCAGCCGGAAAGTGCGGTAGCGCAGACCAGCAAAATCGCCGGAGCAGCGCGGGAGATTGGCGGATATGTCATTGCGACAGCTCCTCTGACCAGTTGATGGAATGCACGAAAATGCCGAGCGGATTGGTGCGCAGGGCATCGGGGTCACGCGGCGTCTGCACCGCAACGGTGAGGATCGCCGACCAACGGCTCGTCTCGACTAATTGTGCGTCCTGATAGCGACGCTCGGTCCAGGCCACGCGGAAGCTGTCGTCGGAAGCGCGGATCACGCTCGACACATCGACTGCCACGGCTACGCGCCCGATATCGGCGAAAGGATCGTTGGCACGCGCGTAATCGTTGAGCGCCAGCGCGCCCTTGTCGGTGGTGAACTCATAGGCACGCAGCCAGTTCTGCCGCACGATCACCGGATCGGACGGAATGGAACGGACGTGCTCGAGAAAGCGCGCGAGATGGAAGGCGATCTGCGGGTCGGTGGGCCGGTAGTCGGCCTCGGCAGGCGCGACCGCCTGCGCTTCGCCGAGCTTGTCCACCTGCACCACCCAAGGCACGATGTGGCCGCGGGCGGATTGCCAGACGAGTCCGCCAGCCAGACCACCGGAAATTGCCAGTGCACCGAAAAAAGCAAGCCGCCAGTTCCGAGCTTGAACACGCGCGGAGCCGATGCGGTCATCCCAGACCTGCGCCGCGCGCTGATAAGGCGTGACGGGTTCAGGCGTCTGAGCGTAGCGAATGGAGGCGCGTCGGAACATTGTATCAATCCTTCTCGCGAATATCGGGACCGGAACCGCCACCGTGGCTGTCACCAGCCTTCAGCGTATGTGCGGCAACAGTCGCGCCATGAGCGGCTGACTGACGGCGTTTCATCGCGGCGGCCCATGCAGGCTGTGATGAAGAGGAGACAGCGCTTCCCGCCTTATCGGCGGTTGCGCCCAGACCCGCGCGATGGCTTTCCTTGAGTGATCCGGCCGCCTTTCTGAGCGGCGACAGCACGGCTCCTGCGGCAGCCTTGCCAGCACCGGCTACGCCGCCAGCGACGGCCGCGCTGCCGCTCTTGCCGAATGAGCCAGCGGCATAGGCGCCGCGCGCGGCGCCGGACGCGTACGCCGCGCCTCTTGTCGTGCCGCCGATCGCACCTGCCACTGCGCCCGCGCCAAGCCGGGCGGCCGCCGCACCGCCGACCAGAGCGCCACCGGCAGCCAGCGCGGTTCCGGCCGCGGCTCCTGCGCCAAGTTGGGGACCGCCGGTGACGATGCCGTTGGCAATCCCGGGGCCGAAGATGGAAAGGCCGAGCAGCGCCAGCGCGGCCAGCGTGATTGCCATGACCTGCTCGGCATCGGGCTCTGGCCCCATGGAAACGGTGAACTGACTGAACAGGGTGGTGCCGATGCCGGTGATGATCGCAAGCACCAGCACCTTAATGCCGGTCGAGACGATATGGCCCAGCACGCGCTCGGCCATGAAGGCCGTGCGACCGAAAAAGGCGAAGGGCAGGAGAACAAAGCCGGCGAACGTCACCAGCTTGAACTCAATGAGGGTGATGAAGACCTGCACCGCGATGATGAAGAACGCGAGCACCACGATCAGCCAGGCGATCAGCAGCACGAGAATGATGGCGAGATTCGCGAACACCGACCAGATGCTGCTGAACGCTTCTGTGGCGTCGATCAGGGGCTGGGCGGCGTCGAGCCCGGTTGCGGCGATGGAACCGGGTTGCATGAACTCCGCGAGGCTGAGCGCATCACCACTCGCCTTGAGCCCCAGCCCCGCGAAGCTTTCGAACAGGATCGTCGCCAGCGTGGAGAAATTGCCGATGATGAACGCGAAGATACCGATATAGAGCGTCTTCTTGACGAGCCGCTGCAACACATCCTCGTCCGCGCCCCAGGCCCAGAACAAGCCGGCAAGGGTGACATCGATGGCTATCAGCGTGGTCGAGAGGAATGCGACCTCACCGCCCAGCAGACCGAAGCCGGAATCGATATAACCGGTAAAGACGCCCAGGAAGCTGTCGATGACGCCGGTATCGTTCATCGCCGTTCGCCCTCATCGCTGCCGAAGAAGCGTCGGCGCTTTTCCGCCCAGGCCTGTTCGCAAGCCGTATCGGGCATGATGAGCGTTGCGCAGCGTTCGAGTTCGCGCGCCAGCATCTCCTGCGGCTCGCTTTCTTCGACGACGGGCAGAACCGCTTCGCGCGGTAAGTCGTCCGGCTCGCTCAAGGCGACGATCGCCACGGCCAGCATGATCCCGGCGATTGCCGCGACGCCCGAGATTCTGGCCGTTCGACTCATCTCAGTCGCGCCCGAAGAAACGGCGGAAGCGCTCGCGCCCCTCAGCTTCCTCGGCCGCCTGTCGCGCGGAATCGAGCGCCTGCGCCCGGCCCTGTGCCGCGACCAGCGCGGTCAGATCGGCAAGCTGCTGCGATTGCAGCGCGAGAAGCTGATTGCCCGCCTGGCTGGCCTGCAGCGCGCCGGTCGCGGACTGGCTGACCGAGACCAGATCGTCCATCGTAGTGCGAGCGCCGTCGATATTGCCGACGACGCCCGCCTGCACCTTGAGCGAATCCTGAAAGGCGCCAACGCTGTCTTCCCAGCGCGCATTGGCATTGGCGATCATTTGGGCGTTGTTGCCGGTGAGTGCCGATCCCTTATAGCGATCGGTGAACGCCTGCTCGATCTGCTGCACATCATAGGCGATGCGTTGGGCTTCACCGAGCAGCCGCTGCGTCTCGCTGACCTGATCCTGCAAGGCCTGAAGCGAGCTGTACGGCAGCGAAGCTAGATTGCGCGCCTCGTTAACGAGGCTGGTCGCCTGGTTCTGGATTTGCCGGATCTGATTGTTGATCTGTTCGAGCGACCTGGCGGCGGTCAGTACATTCTGCGCGTAATTCGTGGGATCATAAACGATCCCGCCGAACTGCGCGTGAGCCGGGCTCATAGCGGCAAGACCGACGATGCTCGTGGCGGCAAGAACACCGGTCATAAGGGCATGGCGCATATGGGGCAGTTTCATGATTCAATCTCCAGATCTGGCGTGAGGGAAAGGTGGTTCCCGGAGGCGGAAGCCTCGGGCAACAGTTCGATGGCCCAGCCGCAGCCGCGATGGCGCAGCCATTCGGTGGCGAAAGCCGATGACCCATGCGTTTCCATGATCTCGGCGATGGTGAGCTGGTCGGTCTTGGAAGACGCTGCGGCGAAGGCTAGCGCCACTTCGCCCAGGCCCAGCTCGAACAACCGGTTGCCGCGCCTCGACTGGCAGTAATAATCGCGCTTCGGCGTCGCCCGGCTCAATATCTCGATCTGGCGGGCATTGAGTCCAAACCGCTCATAGATGGCTGCAACCTGCGGCTCAGCCGCGCGCTCATTGGGTAGGAAGATGCGTGTCGGGCAGCTCTCGATAATGGCCGGCGCGATACTCGACGTCTCGATATCGGCAAGGCTCTGCGTGGCGAAGACCACGCTCGCGTTCTTCTTGCGCAGCGTCTTCAGCCATTCGCGCAGCTGCGCGGCGAAGTCCGGGCTGTCGAGGACGAGCCAGCCCTCATCGATAATGATGAGTGTGGGCGAGCCGTCGAGCCTGCCCTCGATCCGGTGGAAGAGGTAGGAAAGCACGGCTGCGGCCGATCCGGCGCCGACCAGACCCTCGGTCTCGAACGCCTGCACGTCGGCTTCACCGAACCGTTCTGCCTCGGCATCGAGCAACCGGCCCCATGGCCCGCCGATGCAATAGGGCGCCAGTGCCTGCTTCAGATGCTGGCTCTGGAGCAGAACGGAAAGGCCGGTGATCGTGCGCTCACCAATTGGCGCAGACGCCAGCGAACCGAGCGCCGACCAGATATGCTCCTTGGCCTGTGGATCGACAGCAACGCCTTCGCTGCCAAGGATCGCCGAGAGCCATTCGGCGGCCCAGGCGCGCTCTGCCGGATCATCAATTCGCACAAGCGGCTGGAGCTGCACGCCGCCATCGTCGTCGTCGGACAGACCGCCGCCGAGATCCTGCCAGTCGCCGCCCATTCCGAGCGCGGCCGCACGGATGCTGCCGCCGAAGTCGAAGGCGAAGACCTGGGCGTTCTCGTAGCGCCGAAACTGCATTGCCATCAGCGTCAGCAGTACCGACTTTCCCGCACCGGTCGGGCCGACAATCAACGTGTGCCCGACATCGCCGACATGAAGAGAAAACCGGAACGGGGTCGAGCCTTCGGTCTTGCCGTAAAGCAAGGGGGGAGCATTGAAGTGCTCGTCCCGTTCCGGCCCCGCCCATACCGCTGACAGGGGGATCAGGTGGGCGAGATTGATGGTCGAAATCGGCGGTTGCCGGACATTGGCGTAGGTGTGGCCGGGAAGGCTTCCCAGCCAGGCCTCGATCGCGTTCATCCCTTCCGGGATCACGGTGAAGTCACGGCCCTGGATGACCTTCTCCACCAACCGCAGCTTTTCGGCGGCGAGGGCAGGATCGCGATCCCACACCGTTACCGTTGCGGTGACATAGGCCATGCCGGCATAGTCGGCGCCCAGCTCCTGCAGGGCGGTGTCGGCATCGGCGGCCTTGTTCGAGGCATCGCTGTCGAGCAGCGTGCTTGCCTCGTTTGTCATGATCTCCTTGAGGATCGCCGCGACGGATTTGCGCTTGGCGAACCATTGCCGCCGGATCTTCGTCAGCAACTTGGTCGCATCGCTCTTGTCGAGCATGATCGCGCGAGTGGACCAACGATATTCGAAAGCGAGGCGGTTCAATTCGTCGAGCAGGCCGGGAAAGGTCGCGCTCGGGAAGCCCGTGACCGTCAATGTGCGCAAATGATGCTCGCCCAGCTTCGGCTCCAGCCCGCCGGTCAGCGGCTCGTCGGCGAGCAGCGCATCGAGATGCATCGGCGTCTCGGGAACGCGCACACGCTGGCGGCGGGTCGAGATGGTGCTGTGCAGGTAGGTCAGCGTGTCGCTATCGTCGAGCCAACACACCTCGGGCATGAAGCCTTCGACCAGGTTCAGCACCCGATCGCTGCGATCGGTGAAGCTCCCCAGCAGTTCCCACGGATCGACGCCGGAGTTCGACCGGCCCTCGTAAAGCCAGCCTTCCGCGCGGGCCGCGTCCTCAGCCGGCGGCATCCACAGCAGCGTCAGGTAATAGCGGCTCTCGAAGTGCGATCCCTCTTCCCGGAATTGCTCGCGCCGCTCCATCTCGACCAGCGCCGAGACCGGATCAGGAAATGTAGATTCGGGATAATCAAGTGCGGGCCTGCGCTGCGCCTCGACGAAGATCGCCCAGCCCGAACCCAATCGTCGCAGCGCATTGTTGAGCCGCGCGGTTGTGGCGACCAGTTCTGCCGGCGTCGCCGAATCCAGATCTGGTCCCCGGAACTGCGCCGTGCGCTGAAAGCTGCCATCCTTGTTTAGAACGACGCCTGTCTTCACCAGTGCCGCCCAGGGCAGGAAGTCGGCGTGATGCGCGGCGCCACTCCTGTATTCGCGCAAGGACATCATGGCCGCATCCAGGTCGGGTAGCGCAGATGTCGCCGGGCAACGTCCACGAACTGCGGATCGCGCCGCGCAGCCCAGACCGATAGGGCATGGCCGATGGCCCAGATGGCTATCCCAACTATCCAGAGCCGCAAACCGAGTCCGATGGCGCCTGCCAGCGTGCCGTTGAGGATCGCAAGGCTGCGCGGCGCACCGCCAAGCAGGATCGGCTCGGTGAGTGCGCGATGCACCGGCGCCATATAGCCAGGGATCGGTTCGCCCGGTTCCATCAGACCAGCGCCCCGCCGCCGAAGCTGAAGAACGACAGGAAGAAGGAACTGGCGGCGAAGGCGATGCTGATCCCGAATACGATCTGGATCAGCCGCCGCGCGCCGCCCGAAGTGTCACCGAACGCCAGCGTCAAACCGGTAATGATGATGATCATCACCGCGATGATCTTCGCTACCGGTCCCTCGATGCTTTCGAGGATGCTTTGTAGCGGAGCTTCCCACGGCATCGACGATCCGCCGGCATAAGCAGGCGAAGACAGGGACAGCGCAATCACGCTGGCGGTGACGACAAGCATAGCGCGGCGGGCGCCATGCCTGATAGCATGGATCATGGCAGGTCTCCTGATGAGGGCTGGGAAAGCGCAGTGAGGCGGTAGTCGCCGGTGGAAGAATCAAGCCCGTCAACGCGGGCGAGTTCGGTCAAGCGGCGGCCGTGCCCGTCGCGGACCAGCACGGCGACGATGTCGATGGTCTCCGCGAGCAGCGCGCGCGGGACCGTGACGACGGCCTCCTGGATGAGCTGTTCCATCCGCCGCAGCGCACCGAGCGCGGTTCCGGCATGGATAGTGCCGATCCCGCCAGGATGTCCGGTGCCCCATGCCTTGAGCAAGTCGAGCGCTTCGGGGCCCCGCACTTCGCCGATGGGGATTCGGTCGGGCCTCAAGCGAAGGCTGGAGCGCACGAGGTCGGACAGCGAGACGACGCCATCCTTGGTGCGCATGGCGACGAGGTTGGGCGCGGCGCACTGCAGCTCGCGCGTATCCTCGATCAGCACGATGCGATCGGCGGTCTTCGCCACTTCCGCCAGCAGCGCATTGACCAGCGTTGTCTTGCCGCTGCCTGTACCACCAGCGACGAGGATGTTTGCGTGCGTTTCTACGCCCTCGCGCAGCACCGTAGCTTCGGCCGCCGACATAATGCCAGTGCGAGCATAATCGTCGAGCGTGAATACGGCGACAGCGGGCTTGCGGATAGCGAACGCGGGCGCGGCTACCACGGGGGGCAGCAGACCCTCGAACCGCTCGCCGCTCTCCGGCAGCTCCGCCGACACGCGCGGGCATCGGGCATGAACCTCGACGCCGACGTGATGCGCGACGAGGCGGACGATGCGTTCGCCATCGGCAGCGGACAGCGTCATGCCGGTGTCGGCGATGCCTTCGCCCAGTCGGTCGACCCAGAGCCTGCCGTCGGGGTTCAACATGACCTCGATCACCGTCGCATCGTCGAGCCAGGCTGCGATCGACAGTCCGAGCGCCGTGCGCAGCATGCGCGCGCCGCGTGAACTTGCCTCGGAACGGATCGGATGGACGGTCAAGGTCAGCCCCTGCTTGTCTGCCAGGCGAACCGCCGCCCGACGTCAGAGGCCCATCAAGAAAGCCGCAAAGCGATGGGACTCAACAGGAAAATGCGCGCGTCGCAGGCTAGCGAAGAAAGACAGAGAATGGCGTAGGAGCCCCTGACGCCTGGGGAGTGGCATGAGGGAACCATCGATGGTTTAATACTGCGACACTTTAGACGGAGAGGTCGTTGCGCTTGTCCACAATATTCCTTATATTGAGGACGAATGATCGAAGGACAATGCCATGCCCAAGGCCATGACTCTGAATGTGCGTGTGAGCGGCACGCTGGGCGAGTTCGTCGCCGACAATATCGGCGACGGCGGTGCCTATGAGAATGTCAGCGAATATGTCCGCGACCTCATCCGCCGCGACAAGGAGCGGGTCGAGGCCGAAGGGTTCGAGCGACTGAAAGCCGAACTGACCGCCGCTTTCGCGGCGCCGGAATCGGCCTATGAGGCCCTTGATGCCGAAACGGTGATCGCCCGCAACGCGCGGGGTTGATCGCGTGGCCGTCTTTCGCGTCCAGGATCGCGCGGGTCGCCGTCTCGACGAAATTTACGTCTATACCCGCGACACGTGGGGCGAGGAGCAGGCAGCTCGCTATATTCGAGGCCTGTTCGAGCGGTTCGAGGAAATCGCGGCTCGAAATATTCGATGGCGTCCGGTTCCGGCCGAGTTTGGAGTGGACGGATTCTACTGCCGCTACGAACATCACTATATCTATTGGCGGGTGCTGTCCGATGACACGGTCGGGATCGTCACCGTGCTTCACGAACGGATGCATCAGATTGACCGTTTTCGTGAGGATTTGCCGCAGTAGAGATCGGCTCACCCTACCTACGACAATTGCGGTGTCTCATGGTGACAGCTTTCGCCTGAATAGCCGTCGTTCAGTCCACCGCGCAACTTCCCTGAAAACGGCCTTTCGTTCAGCGAAGGGCTCCACCCTTGTATTGGTGGTTTCACTAGGAAAGGTTCCCGATCATCACAGAGCGGCGCTGACGAAGTCAGCTACCGCTATGATGCGAGACTGCCAGCCAGAACACCAAGGAAGTCTTCGATAATCGTTTCTGCTAAGGGCGATCGCGTCGGCCCCCGCCTGAAAACCACGCAAATTTCGGTCTGGGAGGCCGTCACACCGACCCTTCGCCGCTCATTTATAGACGTTATCGGTTTCGACGATCAGATGGTGGAGCGTATCTTCCATAAAGCGAAACATATTGTCGCCGCGTCCGACTTCGGAAGGCAACTCGGCGAGCGAGAATTTGCCTGCGCCGCAAGCGAACTCGAATAGGGCAGCGCTGACGGCGACGGATCGAACGACATTGTTGCCGAAGGCGGCCGAGCCGCGAAAGCCTACCTTGCCATTCTTCAAAAATTCGAGTGGCGGCCCTAAGAAGTCGTAGCGTTCCTCATGCGCAAAGATCAGGCGGGCGAATTGCCTGCTCAGCTTGCCTTGCAGACAGCTTGCAAAATTGGCGATGAGCGGGAGGCGGTCGGGTATGCGTTCGACGCGCAGCTGCGCTTGGATAATCAATTCGTCGTCGATGGAGAGGGGGTAGTTCTCCGTCTCGGAAGCGGCATCCCATTCTGCGGTGGTGTATTTTCGCTGCGGTATGGGGACGTCGCCGCAATATTCGAGGCCGGTGGCATTGGCGATGTCCGCGATGTAGCGTTGCATTTCAACGACCGACTGCGGATCGGAGATCGGCTCGATGTCGTCGAGGACGCGAAGCCCCATAAAGAAGCGGATCGGCGGATACACTTCTGGCCAGGTCAAGGGCTCGCGTGGACGCGAGAGGATTCTTGGGGGAAGAGGCGGATTCAGCGCGAAGAAAACCAAAAGATTGAGCGAAAGCCACAGGGTGCTGGACCTCGTGCGGGGTCTGTCGGATGCGAGGTGGAACAGCTTAAAGGGTATTGAGTAGCTGCTGCCGACAAACTCCTCGATCCTCGCCTGAACGATGCGCTTCAACTCATCGGGCGCGACCACGCCGATCATATTGCCCTGGAGCCACTGCAGCTCGTTGAGCGACGCTGCGCATTCCATGAGCCCGACGGATGTAACGTGGACCCGCTCTCCGTCGATCTCCGTCACCACCTCGGCGATCGTTCTATCGGTGGTGAAGTACCAGTCGCGCGCACCGACATGGCTGTCGGCGTTATAGTCCGGCGACAGGAAGCCGTGCGTGTCGCAGGCGTTCAAGATGACGTCTGCCATGACGTTGGAGCAGGCATCAACGGGCGGATGGCCCAGTCGATCGGTCGCACGCGAGTCCTCGAAACTGGCGTGCAGCCATTGATGATCGAACCAGATTTGCTTCACGAGGCTGACTGCGGGCGCGTCGAAGGTGATGTCCTTTGGATATTGGGTTCGCGGGTCCAGCTCGATGAACGGTCGGCCAGTCTTCAGTCGATCCTCAAGCAGGGCTTTGCGCTGGGTGCGAGGCAGCTCGCGCAGAAAGCGCATGAGGACGTAGCGCTGCGACGATCGCAGGGCGTCCATGAACGCGCCGTATGTCGTTCCGACATGTTGGAACCAATGAACGTTCTCATGGATATGCGCGAGGTTGAAATCGAGCGTGGCAGTCGAGTCGCTTGGATCCAATTCCTTCAACCGGTGCGCGTTTCGCGTAATAAGGAAATACGGATTGTAGTGCGATCCCGAGAAAAAAGATCGATGCACCGGGCGTTGTAGAACGGGAGCCGCCGGGATCATTGCGGCGTGGACTCGTCCTCCTCTGTGGCCTCTATTTCCCGCCGCTTGCCGATGGCGGCCACCGCAGCCTTCAGACCATCATAAGCGGCTGAGGTGGCGAGCCCCAGCACGACCGACACGATGCACTCGACAAGTTCGATCTGATGCTGTCGCCCGCGCGACAATACCGAGCCGACGACCGGCTCGGGCGTCCCCCGCACCGTTTCCACGCCGGAAAGTGCGGCGATGTCCGTCAAGGCTGCCTCGACTTCGGCTTTGCCACCCCTGAGCCTGAACACAGCTTCCATCGACTCGCCCCCAGCCATACGCTCATTGTGAGGAGCACCCATAGACGAACCTTCCCGGCCTTGTCGCAGTTTTCGCGGGAATAAGCACGAAATTTCTAGAGAGGCACCGGCGTCATCGGCGCAAGCCCAGCCCGTTGCCGCCGACATAGCCGTCATTTTTCCGCACCGGAACAGCTCGCCAATAAAAGGTGCCCTACGTTCAGTCGCTTGCCAGTAACGGCAACTGGGCCGTCTTCTACCTGTCCGGTTTCCGAATGAGAAATGGGAAGGCCGACACTCAGAGGAGGCAATTGCTGGAGCCGCAGTCGACCCAAGAGCAGGTGCATTCGCCACTGCCGCCAGCTTCTCAATGCCGCCATTTGCCTCAATGTCTAAGTGCGATTCTCAAACTGGCGGCGCACCTCGCCGCGTCCCAGCTTCTTCGCGAAGCGCCGGTAGTCAGAATGCTCTCTCTGCCAGCGACCCGCAACGATGGCCACGTGCACCTTGGCCTTCCTGGCGATGAGCTCCAATTCCTCGGTGCTCATTTCTGGCGTGACGTATTTCTTCCAAATATCGCGCGGTATTAGCGCGTCCTGCGCGAAGAGGTCGGCCTCCTCCTCGATCTCCTCCGAGCTCCTCAGATCGAGATCGTCGAGTATGAGAGGCGTATCCTCCGCCAAGTGTTCCGACACATGGCAGAATTCGTGGAGAAGGGTGAACCAGAAGTTGTCGAGGCGATCGTGCCGCAGCGTCATGGCTATGATGTCAACCCCGTCGTTGCGGCGCATTGCGGCCCCATCAAGATAGGTACCGGGGAGATGTTCAAGCGTGACGAGGGCGATGCCCCACTCGCGTAGAAGCTCGCGTGCTTTCTTCGGACCGTCTGGAAGCGTGCTGAGCTGTGCCAGCCTTCGACCTGCTGCGGCTCCCCGCATCTTCTTCTTCGGCTTGGACACCTTTGCTCGCCCCGCAAGATGACGCACGGTCGCCAGCCAAGCAGTAAGCGCAGCCTGGTCGGTCTTCGCGTTTGTGCGTTCGGTGCGTGACTTGCGCAGGAAGGCCGGCGCATGACCGGGCCCGATCATGCGAACCATGAAAGCCTCGAATTCTTCTTTCGCCTTCATCACCCCGAGATCGCGAAGTTTTCGAATCGCATGTACCGAGGGTGCTTCGATCACAGTCTCATGTTGCGGGACATCCTCCTTGATGAGGGCGTCGGCCGGAATACCAAGATGACGGTTGAGGGCTCGTATCATGTCAAGCGACAGGGATCTTGTGCCAGATAAAACTTCGGAAACACGGGAACGCGATCCAATAAAAGGTTCGAGGTCGCGCGGCGCCAACGATGCTTGCTTCATACGGAAACGTATTGCGGCCAATGGGGTCGGAGCCTCGATTTCGTAATTCTTGCGCTCATAATCCTCAAGCACAAGAGACAGTAGTTCGATTTCCTCGCCGGGCCCGCCGGACGCGATCAGCTTGGCAAGCCGTGCACTCATCTTCTCATACTGCGCTTCGGTGCGCACGGTCGTCACGGGACTCACTTGCGCCGCCCTGACTTTGCAGCGGTCGCAGCCGCCGTTTGGTATTCCGCCCTCAATCCAGCGTATTCCACCACGGTAACGCTCCTCTCGTAATCTACAATGATCACCGCACAATGGCGCTCGTCAAGATCGACGAGGGCGCGGCGCCCCTCAATGCGCGCCTCGGGAAAGGCCCGCTTAAGGCTCTTCGAAGAGTTCCAGGACGCCGTTTCAACCTCGGCGGCGAATGCGCGCAAGTCATCCTGCAGATTTTCATCCGCATCCTCGGCCATACGCAAAAGTAGAGGTCGTCCAATCAATCTCATTCCTCGATCGCATAGCTGGACATTTTTCGCAAGCATAATTGTTCCCGTTTCGGGAACGTTGAGGGTTGCGAATCGCTGCGGATCATGGGATCACAAAAGCGTTCCCGATCTGGGACCAGAAAGGAGCTTGAGGACATGAATGCCAAGAAGAATACCGAGGGGGCCGCGCTTCAGGTCGCCGGCACCGACCTCGAGTTCCGCAATGGGGCGATCGGTGATGCCACACCAAACGGCCGCCAGATCGCGCACGCTGCGGGAGCCAATAAGCTCTTCTCTCGTCCGAACGCGCTTGCCACCGAAGCCGACATCCTGCTCGCCGATGTGCTAGCAGGGGTTCAGCTCCCGCCATCGCAATATGAGGTGGCCGAGCAACGTTATCATACACTCGGAGACTGGGTGGAACGCGATGGCAGCCTGCTCAAAGGGCGTGTTCGCCGCGTTTACGGTCAAGGTGGCGCGGCGCAGGGATCGTCGGTTGCTTCGCGTGCGACCAATGACGAGTTTGATATCGATGCCATGCTGGAGCTTGATCCGGAAATGGATCGCGGCCCCGCGTTCGTCCTGGACCTGCTCTATCATACCATCCGTGGGGAGCCGGGCTCGCGCTACTACAAGGCAACGACTCGCTGCACGCGCTGCGTGCAGGTTCAATATGCCGACAAGATGCATGTCGACCTGACCCCGGCAGTCCTACAGCCCGGAACCCTGGCACGACAGAGCACTATCTTCCATCACCGCGCCGAGGAGCCCCATAATCCGGGCAAGCGCGTCACTGCCAATCCGTTCGGCTTCACTGACTGGTTCAAGGAGCAGACGCCTCCTGAACCGATGTTCGTAATTGCAGTCGATAGCGCGCGGGTGCTGGCCAAACGGGCTGAAGTCGAACCTTTGCCGGCGCAAGTCGGACCGCATGGCATGTCGCGTGCCCTCGCCAGCCTCCAGCTTATCAAACGGTTCCGCAATCTGCGCTATGATCTGCGTGATGGTCGCTGCCCGCCGAGCGTGCTGCTGGCCAAGCTAGTGGCAGGCTTTCGCGCCTCCAGCCCTACCTTTGCCGCAGCATTGCTGGAGCATGCAGTCGCGCTGCGCGACCGTTTCGCATATCACGTTAGCAACAGCACCCACATCCATGAGACCAACCCACGCTGCGAGGCAGATGTGTTGACAGACCGCTGGCCGGGCAGCGGTTATGACCAATCGCTCTGGCTTGGCGATCTCAACCATCTGGTCCGCCAGCTCTATCGCTACGTCCATGACGAAGTGACGCTTCGGGAGCGCCAGGAAATCCTCGCCGAGCTGTTCGGTGAACATGCTGCCGGGGAAGCGGTCCGTGCTTTCGCCGATCGGATGGGCCGGGCCAAGGAACTGGGCGAAAGCCGGTACCAGAAACACACTGGCAAACTTATCTTGCCGACAATGGCCGCAGCGACCAGCTCGCAGGGCCGCCCGACGCCGCAAACATCTTTCTATGGAGGCACTCGATGGCGCGAGTGATCAACGCCGCCCCGCCGCTCCCCTTGTGGCAACAGGATCGCCTGCTAAGGCGTGACTGGCCCTTCCGCACCGTCCTGCTGGGGAAGGATCTCGCGCTGTGGCGTGGCCGGGTGTATGGTTTGTCGCAAGGCTATGAGGTGTCGATCCTCTATGTGCGCCGGCACTTCCAGAACGGCTTCGAATATGCCCATGCCTGGTTTCCGGAAGTACGCATTCTCTCACCCCGCGTCGAACGGCGCGCCGAAGATCCCGACACGCCGATCCCGCATGTCTATGACGAACTGGACGACCCCAACCTCTGCCTATTTGATCCCGCCTGCGGCGGATGGGACACCTCGCAGGCGATCGGCGCGACGACCGTGCCTTGGATTGCCGAATGGCTGCGCTTCTACGAGGCGTGGCATGCGACCGGCATTTGGCATGGCGGCGGCCGCAACCATGGCGCCTCGCAGCCTCCGAAAACCTTTGGCAACGGACGGTCAGGATGGCAGCAGCTGCTGCATCGGACCAGCACAGTCACGGGAATGGACACAAGTCGTCTGACCGTCGCCACTATCGAGCAGCGTCAGTCCGGGAGGGTCGATCGGCGCATGCTGGCCGATCGGCTTCGCGACATCGATTTCTCGCGGTTGCGCAATCCGATCAACGATCCCGTTGCTGAACTGCTGCGGAGGGCCGCATGACCCGCATCATCAAGGGGAAGGGGCGCGCGGCAGTCCGGGTGTCCGAGAAAAACCGCTTGATCCTGTGGACCCGAGCCGGCGGCAATTGCCAATATTCCGGCTGTAACAAGCCACTGATCGGCGACATCATCTCTGGCGCCGAGAAGCTCAACACCGCCTATATCGCGCACATCGTCGCAGCTGCGCCCGACGGTCCGCGTGGCGATCCGGTCCGTTCGCATACGCTGGCCGACGACATCAACAACCTGATGTTGCTTTGTGACGTGCACCACCGCCTGATTGATCGCGAGGAGGTTGCGGGTCACCCTGAAGCACGGCTTCTTGAGATGAAAACAGCACATGAGGCTCGGATCGCGCTGGTGACTGCGATTGATGCTGACCGCGCCACGCATCTACTCCATTATGCCGCGCGCATCGGGGAACATGATTGTCCGGTCTCTGCTACGCACAGCCGGACAGCGGTGCTACCGACGCGCTATCCACTTGGGCATCCACTGGCGCTTGAGCTTAAAGACTCCAGCTTCAGTGAGAATGACGCCGCTTATTGGCAGTTTCAACATGACCATCTCGCCCGGCAGTTCGAATTGCGGGTGGGTGAACGTCTCCGCCAAGGCGAAATCCGACATTTGAGCGTGTTTGCGATCGCGCCACAGCCCCTACTGATCCAACTTGGCAGCCTGCTCAGCGATATCGCCGATGTCGATGTGCGTCAGATTTCGCGCGAACCCAAAGGCTGGGTATGGCGCGAAAATTGGCCGCCGATCACCTTTCTCGATCGCCGAGCCGAACCACGAACGGCGCCAAAGGTGGCGTTAAACCTCGGCATCAGCGCCACGATTGATGACGAACGGATCAGCAGCGTGCTTGGAGACGACATACCAATCTGGGCGATCGAAGCAGAGAGCCCCGGCAATGACATTTTGGGCCGCCCAGAATGCCTTGCGGCGTTCCGTACGCTGCTCCGGCAGACTTTCGCATCAATTCGTCTCGCACATGGCGATGATGCCGAGATTCACGTCTTTCCAGCGCTGCCCGTCGCAATGGCGATCGAAGTCGGTAGGGTGTGGATGCCAAAGGCAGATTTGCCGCTAATCCTGTGGGATGAACGGCGCGACCAGGGTGGCTTTCAACAACGGCTGGTGATCGGTCGATGAAGGTAATGAGAAAGCTCTATCGGATCCTAAGCCGTCAAACGCACGAAGGCGGTTGTCCATCGATTTCGGTTCCAAGACATCTTGCCCCAAAGAAGTGGCTGTTGATGCCCTTGGGCTCAGGGGGCAATGATGCCGCGTAATCTGATTCTACTGCTCGATGGCACCAGCAACGAGGTCAAGGATAACCTGACCAACGTCGTAAAGCTATATCGCTGCGCAGAACGCAGCGATAGTCAGCGCGTCTTCTATCACCCCGGCATCGGCACCGTGCCGCTTACCACCGACTGGAGTCCTGCCGCGCAAAGCGCGATCGCGGCCTTCGGGCTCGCAACCGGCTGGGGTCTCGACGCCAATATTCTCGCCGCCTATTGCTATTTGATCGACAACTATCAGCCAGGCGACCGGATCTTCTTGTTCGGCTTCAGCCGCGGCGCGTACACTGCCCGCGCAGTCGCGGGCCTAATCCATCTGGTCGGTCTGCTCGAAACTGATCAGCGCAACGTCGCCCAATATGCGCTCAAGGCCTATAAACGCGCCGACCGCGAAGACCGGCTCGACATCGCCTGGCAGTTTCGCCGTGTGATTGGCGGACGCCGGGTGCCGATCCATTTTTTGGGTGTGTGGGACACGGTCGCCTCGGTGTTGGTCCGTCCGGGGTTGCTGCGGTTTCCCAGCCAGTCTTTCCTGCCGTACACTAAGTCCAATCCGAGCGTACGCGTATTCCGGCAAGCCGCTGCGATCGACGAGCGTCGTCGGATGTTCCGGCTCTATAACTGGACCCCGCGCCAGAACTTCAAACCCGATCCGTTCGCCAATGCCGAAGGTTTGCAGGACCAGCAGACCGTCTGGTTCGCTGGGGACCATTCCGATGTTGGTGGTGGCTGGGCTGAGGCCGTAAGTCAGGTCGCCAAGTTTCCGCTGATCTGGATGGCTCGAGAAGCGCAGGAGCACGGCCTTCAAATCAACGAGTCCCTGTTCAATCATCTAGCGGAGGGCGCTCCTCTGCCCGGAGGCAAACGCATGTATGTCGCGCCCGATGCAAATGGCGAAATCCACAATTCGATGACCATCCCTTGGAAGCCGCTGGAATATCTGCCCAAGAACCGCAGGTGGAAGCGCTTCCCTGAGAAGGTGTCGGGCGGGGGCTATTATCTGCCGTGCGCGGAACCGCGTAAAATTCCCGAAGGCGCGCTGCTCCATCATTCGGTGATCGAACGGATCGCCAAGGGTTATAAGCCGGTCAATCTTCCCACTGAGTTCACGACTGTGCCGCCAACCCCCGGACATACTGACACGATCAAGGACGACGAATGATTGACCATCTCGAAATCGCGCAATCGGGATATTTTTACCAGCGTAAACGCCGTCTGTCGAACGAAGCGATCAATCGCCTCTTCACGACTATTCGCGCCCAGGCCCGACGGCCTTCGCAAAATTTGTTCCGGGTCGATCGGGTCGTGCTTGACGATGCCCGCTATTCGGCGATCTGCTTCTCGCACGAACGCGATGTGGCCTTCCTTGCGCCTGAAGCCGAAGCTGTCGAGCGCGTCTATGGCTATGTGCTGATCGTCGAGCACGGTCCGTACATTGCGGTTTTCAAATCGGGGCTAGATCTGCCCTCGGCATTCAAAACCGCCCATCTCGGCAAAGTCGCAAATGAGCGGATAGAGTGCGCGATCGCCCGGCAAGACGCGGTGTTTCAGAAGCTGCGTCTACGCAATATGTCGATTTCGCCGCTCGCGTTGCGTTCAAAATCGCTCGAAGCTCGCGATCTCGAGAACGCCGTCGCCACCAGCAGCGCCAGTCGCTTCATTCCCCAAGCCTATAGCGTGCGACGCGAAGACGGTGTCTATTCCGCCACGCCGACCACCGGTCGGATTTCGCTTCGCGCCGATCGCGTTGGAGTCGAAGCAACCGTTGCATGGGCCATCCAGATCTCGGAACTCCTCCAAGCCGATGGCGGAGCGGTCGCCGGCTTCATCCGCAACTTCGCGCGCGCTATCGAACTGACCGCGCTCCCTTCCCACGTCCGGCCAACCTTCGTCGGCATCGACACAATGGGTCTGGCCGACGCATTGTTCAATGCCGATAACGGAGTGCGCCTGATCCGCGAGGGCGCAAACGGTGTCGAGGAACTGCTGCAACCTGAAGCCGAAGCCGTACTGGCCGCGCTCGAGCCAGCGTTCCCGGTCGTGCGCCGCCGCCGCGTACTCGAAGTGCGCGCCGAAGACGGCGTTACCCCGATCGCCAGGCTGCGTATCGGAGCAACGCGGATCGGATTGCGGAAACTCGATGTCCCGCAAATCGCCGGAATTTCAGTCGAGAAACGCAGCCAGCCGCTAGGGGAGGACGCCAATGCGGTCTCACTTTCGCGCTACCTCGACCGCGAAAATTTGTTCACGATACTCTTCAGCGATCTCGCCCTGGCGTACATCGACGGGGCGCTGTTTCGCGACGAGGCGCTTGCTGGCGGCGGTACTGCGCTGCTCGCACGCCTACAGGCAGATCCCTCGCTTGTGCACACCACCAGTGAGAAAGGCGATTTTGCGGTTGGCCAGGTGGAGTTTGCCCAAGACTGCGTATTCCGCTCGGTGGTCGATACGATCGCAGACGGCGATGACGTATTGCTCTGTGATGATCTCGGTGATGAATGGGCCGACTTTATCGGGGTCAGCACCCACAGCAGCCCGACGATGATCAGCTTCTACCATGCCAAACACGGTAACCAGTCCCTCAGCGCGTCGGCCTTTCATGAATCGGTCGGCCAAGCGATCAAGAACCTCGGCCGGATGGGGCTACCCGCCGATATGCTGCCCCACAAACTGGCCGGCTGGGCTAATCGCTATCGTAACAACGGCGTCCAGACCGACATCGCCCGGATGATCCGTGGCGGAACGCCACAACAGATTTCCGAGAAACTTGACGCGGTGCGCGTCGCCCCAGATGCGCTCCGGCGAGTATTTATTGTGACCTCGTCGCTCAGCCGTGCGCAGGTGGAAGGAGTCCTTGCCGATGTCGTGCAGGGGACAGCGCCGTCGCCGCACTTCGTCCAACTCTACTGGCTATTGATGAGTTACTTCTCGGCCTGTGTTGAGATGGGTGCCCAAGGATATGTGGTATGCCGCCCATAGCGCGTTGTCCCAATAGCGCTTCAGCAATCGCATGGCGCAAGATGCCATTGTTGTAGCTCATAGGCATATGCGGTAGCGGCCGCTTTCGAGGACAGTCCGAACGGTAGCGAAACGACTGGTTATTGGGCGCGAAGCTGACACGCCGGTTCACCGTCCGGATCGTCGGCTATTCCAATCAGCGCTCCTGAAAGCCGCCATTCCGGATCGTCCGACACCAGCTATCATTTCTCCTCGGATGAAATTCGATCCTCCACGACCTCTTGCCCAACCCTCCGTCCGCTGGCGAGCCTTCGTCCCAACGCATCAATGAAGGCGTCGTAGCGATCTCCACCCAGGCTGCGTAGCACGGCGCGTTCGCTTTCCGGCGGCGGCGGAGTAGATGTCAGCCAGAAGCGAACGAATAGCGCGATCATCTCGACGCTGATGCCAAGATCGCGTTCGAGCCGCGCCACCTTACGGTCAAGTCGGTCTATACGTTTTGTCACCGCTGCCTCACTCCGCTCGTCGCCATCAGGTGACAGGAAGGAGGCTATAGCTGCCTCGGCAATCAGCGAACGTGATTGCCCGCGCCGGTCGGCATAGGCAGCCAGCGCCTGCATAAGTTCCTGGTCAAGATAGACCGAAAGTCGCGCCTTGGTCGTCACAATTCAATACCATCATCGGGATCGAGTGATGCCTGACGCGCTACGGTCCGCACCTGACGGCGCACGGTGGCTTGCCGCGCGGCATCACTATCCGGTTCGGGATCCTCCGGTTCGAACTCGTTGGCTGGCGCGGGTTTGGGAGCCGGTGAGATATCGACATGACGTTCCAAATCGGGCTGTCGGCGCAACCCGGCATTTTCGGCCTCGTCATCCTCGCCCGATCCTTCGACAGACTTGTCTACCGGTGCCGGTTCAAACGTCGGCGGCGCAACGATTGGACGCCGGCCGCTCCAATCGTCGGGACGCGTCTTGCGTGCTCCGCCTTCCATATCCGGCGGTGAAATAACTCGTTCGGCGAACCGCCGGTCCTTGTAGTAGCGGACCTTCTTCGCCCGAATTGGCGGGATACCGGCGATCATGATGATCTCATCGTCAGGTGGAAGCTGCATCACCTCGCCCGGCGTCAGGAGTTGCCGAGCGGTTTCCGAGCGCGAAACCATCAGGTGCCCTAACCAGGGGGACAGGCGATGGCCGGCATAGTTCTTCATCGCCCGCATTTCGGTAGCCGTGCCCAGTGCATCCGAAATGCGCTTGGCGGTACGTTCGTCATTGGTGGCAAACGACACGCGCACATGACAGTTGTCGAGGATCGCGTT
This sequence comes from Erythrobacter sp. UBA1916, assembly GCA_002337385.1. Taxonomy (GTDB): domain Bacteria; phylum Pseudomonadota; class Alphaproteobacteria; order Sphingomonadales; family Sphingomonadaceae; genus Alteraurantiacibacter. The sequence goes on along the minus strand of DDFY01000008.1, from coordinate 204,968 downwards.
GTTCGGTCCATATGCTTTTTCGATCTGGTTAAGGCTTTGGGCGATCAGGAAGCTCTGAATGCCGTAGCCTGCCATGAAGGCGAGCGCGCTCTCGAAGAAATCGAGCCGGCCAAGCGCAGGAAATTCGTCGAGCATCAGGAGCAAGCGGTGGCGCGACTGCCGGGCCCGCAAATCCTCGGTCAGCCGCCGTCCGATCTGGTTGAGGATCAGGCGGATGAGCGGCTTGGTGCGTGAGATGTCGCTGGGCGGCACGACCAGATAGAGTGTGATCGGCACATCGCTCTCGACGAGATCCGCTATGCGCCACTCGCAACTACGCGTCACCTGTGCGACCACGGGATCGCGATAGAGTCCCAGGAAAGACATGGCCGTGCTGAGCACACCCGATCTTTCGTTCGCCGATTTGTTCAACAGCTCGCGCGCGGCGCTGGCGACGACGGGATGGACACCTGCCTTACCCAGATGCGGCGTGGTCATCATCGCGCGTAAGGTCGATTCGATCGGCTGCCGCGGGTCCGACAGAAAGGCGGCGACTCCGGCCAATGTCTTGTCTTCGCCAGCATAGAGAACATGCAAGATTGCACCGACCAGTAGTGCATGACTGGTCTTCTCCCAGTGATTGCGCTTTTCAAGACTGCCTTCTGGATCGACCAGAACGTCAGCGACATTCTGCACATCGCGCACTTCCCAGGCACCCTTGCGAATTTCCAGCAGGGGATTGTAGGCGGCCGATGCAGCGTTGGTCGGATCGAACAGTAACACGCGACCGTGACGCGCGCGAAAGCCTGCCGTTAGCTGCCAGTTCTCTCCCTTGATGTCGTGAACGATCGCAGAGCCCGGCCAGGTGAGTAGCGACGGCACAACCAGGCCGACACCTTTGCCGCTGCGCGTGGGGGCGAAGCAAAGAACATGCTCGGGTCCATCATGGCGCAGATAGTCCGATCCGAGACGGCCCAGAACGACACCCTCGTCGCGCAACAGCCCGGCGGTCCGAGCTTCTCCCATGGTCGCCCAGCGTGCCGACCCATAGGTCTCAGCGTTTCGCGCTTCCCGCGCGCGCCATACCGACATGCAGATAGCAAAGACGATCGCAGCGAATCCACCCGACACGGCGATACAGGCACCCGTCCTAAATATCTCCGGGGCATAAGCGTCGAATGCAAACCACCACCAGAAAAAGGCCGGCGGCGGATAAACGGGCCAGTCGCCCAGCGAGAACCAGGGCGATCCCAATTCCGGCTGATAGGCCAGCGCCGCTGCCGTCCATTGGGTCGCGCTCCAGATCGCAATCAGCACGATCAGAAGGACGGCGATGACCTGGCCCCACAATATCTTGGTCGCGGACATTGGACCTCCTTTGGGTAACGAGGAGGCTAGGAAGGCGCGGATTCAAGCACGAATTGTGTCCAGCGCAGCGTGGCGAAGAAAGACAGGGAATGGCGTGGGCGCGTATTTCGCGTGGTCGCAGAATGTCGGCTTCGCGCCTCAATCAAGGTCATTCGCGGTCCACTTAGCTCTTCCTGGAACCGGCCATTCGTTCAGCTGCACTTATGGTGCAGTGTGAATAGAATTGCGTTTTTCTGCATCCGCCTTCGGAGATGCGCTCTAAGCTATCGCTCATCTCGAGTAGCGTCACCTGTCGGCGAGGTGGTAATCGGCACCGAGCGACCTCTAACTATCCCCATTGAGATCATCTAGCTTGTCAAAGCTGGCTACTATATCTGCATTCCGTATACGCTCCAGCGTCTCCTCAAAGCTCTCGTTAAGACTGCCAGGCTGAATATGCTGGCGGATAGCATCGTAGTGTTTGCGGGCAGCAACGCGCGACACCGAACGTGTCAAATGCAAGCGTACCGCCAAACTGTCGGGACTGTCACAGCCTTCGCGGACGACGCCGCTCAATGTAGCCAAGACGGTGGACACGGGTGTTTCGTCTCCAGCAGCGCGCAACCGAGCCGCGAGCAACTGTCCGGGAAGGCCCGCCATAAAGGCAAGATCGGGCACGAGCCGCGATACGAAATGCCGGGCATTCTTGCACTGCTTGAGATTGGTGGTCCGTCCGAGATATGCCTTTTCGAGTTCGCACAGCGGCACACCGGACAACCAGATCGGCAAAAGTTTCCGCAGCCACAACAACGCATGCTTCCCACGCGCCTCATCGTCGCCGAGGCTCTTGTAAGGCGTACCGAACGCCTCCTCCAGGCTCTCGGGCCGCAGAAGGCGGAGCAACTGACTCGGATGCGCGTCGAGCCAGTCGAGCAGCGCCGCTATCACCTGCTCTGCAGTTCCTGAAAAGGAGCCGGTATCGAGCAATTCGCTGATCTGCTGCAGCAACGCGACGGAGAGGCCGGTTGCGCTAGAGACCTGTTCGATCCAGCGGTCGGCTTCTGGCAACTCGAGCGTGGCTCGTGCAGCTAGGGCCGATGCGACCCTTGTGCTCAGCCAGTCGGCATCAGCGGCAGCTAGCGCGCGGTACGCGCTGAAGCTCCTGTTGAGCAACACTGCGGCGGGATCGTCTTCGGCCCCTGCGATTGCCAGCGGTAGCTTACTCAAGAGATAGGCTGAGGCGCCGGTCTGGGTGACGCCGTCGTGAATGCTGTCGAGCACCGCCTTCAGCGGATCGTCAATAACGAGACACTGGTCGGCCTGCTCGAAGATTGCCTGCAGCTCCATCCAATGCCCGTTTATCTGATTATTCTGATCGTCGAAGTCGATGACCTTGCTGGGTACAAGCAAGACGAAGCCCTGCGCACCTTCGCCGGCACGTCCCGCACGTCCTGCGGCGTTCAACAGCTCATGTGCCTCAAGTTTCTGCATCTTGTCGGCTTGCGGATCGAACCGACTGTCCCCTGAAATGATGACAACTTCGCTCGGCAGATTCATGCCTTGAGCAAGCGTCGAGGTCGCGAAAAGCACCTTGATCCCATCTGGCCGGCGAAACAGGCTTTCGTGCAGTTCACGCTCCTCGCGCAGTAGCAGTGCATGATGGCTGGCGGTCCCCGCTCGAAGCGTGCCATCAGCTGCAAGCTTCATGTAGCAGTAACCGGCTCCACCCATCTCCTCTTCGGCGAGGGTGCGCCATTTCTGCTCTTCCTCTGTAAGCGTAATCTGGCTGGTGGGGACGCGGGAGGGGTAATCCTTGACGCATTTCTCACAAAAAACAGTGCTCTGCACAAACACTAATGTCTTCATGCCCGCGCTCGCTGCGGCGGCGGCAATTGCGCCGCTTGTCTCGTTGCCGTTAGGGGTGAGATACCAATTGCCGCCCTTGGAACGTCCAGCCGACAGTAAGCGGCCATCGCCGAGGAGCTGCAGCAGAGCATAGTCGCTGCGGGCGGTGGTCGACCAGGTCTGCAGGAGACTGAACAGACCGAAGGGCTGCGCCAGCAACGCGTTCTTCACCGAGACAGGCGGCATGTTGTGGTCGGGATAGTCGGTGCGGGCCTGGTCTAGGATAGTCTTGAGCGCTTTAATCTGCTCGGCGGGATAGACGACGCAGCCTCGCACTTGCCGCGTTGGCTTCCAGCTAAGATCTAACGTCAGGCATTGGCGGCTGGTTATATGAGCAATCCAGTCAGCGATCTCCTGCGTATTCTTCATCATTGCAGAAAGCAGCAGCAAGTCGGCGTCAGGAGCGATGCGCGTAAGATTTAGAATAACGAGCATCGCATCAAGCCCGCGCCTACTCCGATCATCTTCACGTGGATGCAGCAAATGGCATTCGTCGAAGACAATCAGCCCGAGATCCTGGAAGGCATCGGGATCGATCGACAGAAGCATTAAGCAGCGCTCGGGCGTCATGACCGTGACTTCGCCGAGCACGACGACGTCGCCAATTCCGACATCCTCGTCTACATCGGCAAGAATGCTGTAGTCCTGGAATATGCGCTTCAGCGATCGCTGGGTCTGCCCGACGAGTGCATGCGTGGGCGCGAGGAAGATCACACGCTCGCCGCGCAGCAGCGCGGTGGCGATCTTAAGTTCCGCGAGAGTTGACTTGCCGCCACCAGTCGGAAAGCTGATCGCCGATGAGACGCCCTGTTCCAGATAGCCTTTCGCAACCGCTTCGCGATGGTTGCGCCAGAGATAGGGGCGCTGCCGGGCCATGCGACGGAGCGTCTGCCACCAGCCATTGTCACTGACCCCACCCGGCGTCGGAATGCGGCTGAGCGCACTTCCGAGCAGGTCGCCGTCTAGACCCAGAAGTAGATTGGCGAGGTGCAAAGGCCCGGGATAGAGGCTCAGCAGCGTCTCGCCGGCCGCGCCGGCGCCATCGACCGGTTCGCTGGCGAGGGCGTGCACCTGCGCGAACAGCGTGCTCGCTGGAACGACCCCACCCGCCTCGGGCGCGACGTCGACGCGCAGGCGCAGCTGCCTTGCGAGATTGGTGATGCCACGCAGAAGCAGCAGCCGGAGCGCATCGAGAGCGCGGGCGCCGAAATCATCGCCTTCAGCATCAATCTCAGGCTCGTCGGCACCGACGATCTCCCCGAGCCGACCTTGCGCAAGATTGCGGATTGCGAGCAGCAGGGCGCGCTCGATCGGCCCGGCCTCCGGCGCAGGCACAATGCGCTTGGCGGCTTCGGCCGCATCGGCATGCGCTTCTGCCAGGAGGAAGAGCAATGTGGCGCAAACCTCGGGGCTGACCGCCGCAATATCGACTTGGCTGGGAGCATCGGCTCCGCGCAGTGCCAGAGAAATGGCTTGATGTGCCGAAGCCGCGACAAAGGCTGCAGAGGCGCGATTCTCGCGGTCGGGAAGCAAGGCGGCATAGGTCTCGTGCGCTGCAGCGATGCGGCGAAGTTCAGCAACGGTTGCCACCAACGCTTCATCGTCTGCCTCGACAGTAGCACCGCGCAGGCGAATGCGCGCCGAGACGATATCGGCAAAGGCTTCGGTCAGCCGTTTCGGCAGATTGTCGAGATCGAGTCCGTCAAGTGGAGGCGCCGCCCGAATCAGTGCTGCGGTCGTCGCATCAAACATTGGCGATGGCCTTTATCTTGACGATCACGCGCGCGGCGAAGCTTGTCATCCAGTTGCGCATCGCGGGGAGATATATGGTGTCGGCGCGGCGGCGGGCCGCAGCGCCGGGCGCGGACTTGTCGAAGCCCTTAAACAATCTGGCGCGGGCATCGGCATTGTTGTGAGTGTCGCCGATGGTGATACTGATGCGATAGCGTCGGGCATCGTGCCACAAGATGTTGGCGATTGCGCTATCAAGGTCAAACTCGGGATCAGCGGCGGCGCGCGCGTCGAGCATCCCGCTTACCTCTTGGCTAAGTTCATTCAAGCGCTCGCCCTTTTCGAGCGCAACGATACCCGGCCAGACATCATCTCGGATCGTGTCGCGGGCCTTATCGGTGGCCTTGTCTTCGAAGACGACGACCGCAGTGACCGAGGTGCCGGCTTCGTTTAACTCGAGCTGCATGCCGTCGAAGCCTTTGTCGGCCTTGCGAATATGCGGCATGCGGGTGAGCGACGCGGAAGGCTGCTGGTGCGCGGCGATCCACGATATCGCCTGAAACAGCCAGCCGTCACGATGCCAGGGATCTTCGCCCTCGGCTAAGGTCAACTGTTTGATCGCTGCAAGCGCCTGCTCGGCATTGGCAGCGGGCCCCGGCACGCCCGCACCGCTCAGGATCTTGGCAACATGGCGATACTGACCGAGCACGATGCGTGCGACGCGTTCAGCGAGCACGTCTTCATCGTCGATGGTCCATGCCCAGCCGTGGCAGAGTTCGCCGTGATCTATCGGGACGAGCGTCAGTGTCATTGGGCTGTCGAGCTAGGCGGACGGAAAGGGGGCACACGGAGCCGCCTCGGAAACAACGTGGCGTACTCGAATGATCCTACTGTCACCACTCCTCTCGTCCGTGGCCGGCGAGCGAACGGTAGTCTATCCGATGCAGCATTCCCCCTCGTCTGTGGGCCCCAGTCATTCCCTATCATGGAAGCAAGGGCTAAGTGAATTGCGATCCTAGTCTTAAAGTTGACGTAACTGCGAAGGTACCGGTGCCACTTATAATGAATAAAATTCACTATCATCCGCCAAATGCGGCCTGTCTGCTCCCGGCCCAGGGCGCGACGTTATCGCCCTAACCCCCGCCCGCGCCCGAACGACCATTCCACGCTGCCGTCGCCGCGCATTACACCGGAGATGTGCTTGCCCATCTGACGATCCAGCGATGGCGTCCAGGGCACGAGCTGGAAGCCGAGGCCATTTTCGATCATGGCAAAACGGCCCGAGGCAAGATTCAACCGCTGGCGCACAGTGCCGAGGACATAGTCGCCCGTCAGTGATGGCCTATGCGGCAGGCCGATTTCCGCCGACAGTTTCTCGGCGGTGGCATCCAGTTCCCGCCGCCGGAGCGTATCAAGCAGATTGCGTGCGAAGATGATCCGTCGCCCCTGCCGCCGCGCCAGGCCCTCACCTGCGAGATGCTCGGCACGCTTTTCCATCGCGTCCCGAACCTCCGCCCCGAAACCACCCCCGAGGTCTCGCCCATCGCCCGACAGGTTCCGCCGATCGAGCCAGGTCGCACCCGGCGCGCGGACCTGTGCGTTCAGGTCGAAGTCCGAGCGTACGGCCAGCGCCATCCGCTGCCGGCCCTTGCGATCCTCGAAGCGCCGTAGTTCGACAATCGCACCGGGCCTGCAATCGCCGGTCGCATCGATGTCGGGAAGCTGGATATGATGGGTCCGCCCATCAATGCCGTCGACGATCGCATAAGCCCTGCCAGTCAGCTCGTCGTGCAGCCCACGCTCCACCAGCGTGCCCATTACGTTCTGTCCGGGTTCGGGTTCGAGCGCATAGCTGGCCGAGCCCCGGTCGATGCCCCGCTCAGTCATGGCGCGGTGCATCCGCTTGATGATGTCACCGCGAGCCTGCAATTCTCGCAGCGCGGTCTCCGCATTTCCAGCCATTGTCCATTGGCCGGGCGCGACCTCGCTGGCGAGGCCGAGCCCCTCGAGCTTGCGCAAGCGGCCGATGCGCAGTGCATGATCCGGACCAGGCCGTACTCCCCGTTCAGGAGCCGTTTCAATGATGCCGTTGTGGTCGCGCTCTCGCGCCAATCGGTAATCCAGATCTGTCCAGCGTTCCGCATTGACCTGCCGCTCTAGCGATTGGTGGATTTCGAGATCGGTGCGCAGGCCGAGTTCCTGCGTGACGATCTCGCGCGCCTGTGCCCGCATTCCCTCGCGGATATAGTCGCGCGCGATCACGAGATCACGGCCGTACTCGCCAACGCCGCGCACGATGACATGTGCATGGGGGTTGTCGGTATTCCAGTGCTCGACCCCGCGCCAGTCGAGACGGGTGCCGAGATCCTTTTCCATCTGCCCCATCAGCTCGCGCGTGAAAGTCTTGAGGTCGCGCATTTGCCCGGCGTCTTCGGGCGAGACGATAAAGCGGAAATGGTGCCGGTCATCCTCGCAGCGCGCGGAAAACTCGCCGCGGTCGAATTCGTCGCCCTCGGTCCCGAATAGCATGCCACGCTCGCCATCGCGGGTGACGCCATCGCGTTGCAGGTAATCGAGATGTGCACCAAGCGACGAGCGGCTCCCGTGCCGGACCACGCGCGCCTTGATCACGACGTTGCGAGCCCGGTTACCGAGACGATGGGCGGCGCGAATGCTCGCTACACGCCCGCGTCCGAAGGTCGAAAACCCCACACCTGAAGATCGTGCGCGTCCCGCGCCAAGGCCGCCGGCTCGTTGGGCGGCGGCAAGAGCCTGCGAGATAGCGGGTCGTGCACGCTGTCCGCCCCGCGTGCGGATGCGGCCTGGCCGGACACGGAAGTCTTCCTCGCCTTTCATGGTCGGGAGTCCGGTAATGTGCCGCAAAGCCGCATAAACGGTAGGAAGTGGCGAAAGGCACACATCGCGGACATTGCCGCACACCTCGCGGCGGAACGCCACAAGGCCTTGTAAAACAAGGCTACGACCGGCTGCAGATGGCTTGGCACATCGCGGCTTTTATCTTGCCATCGATTTTTCTTCGTGAGTTGAGGCGACCGATCACTTCTCTGCTGCACTCCAGCGGGGCGGAGAGCACGCCATGGGGCGCTGTAGGTGGTGACGCTCGTCATTGCTCTGAGAGCGATACGAACAGGCCGTTTGTCGGCGGCTCGATGGTAGCGGACCGCGTGGTCTGCGAAGCATCCGAAGTGTCGTCAGTCACCACATCCTCCCTAGTAGGAATGCCATCTGCCCGTGCGGGAAACAGAGCCGCGCGGCGCCAGGCAAAAGGGTCTGGCGGTGTCACAGCCGCAATCATCGCGTTACCGGAATTTCCCGTGATCGCCGTCAGCTTTACGAGATAGGCGCGCGTCTCGCGGGGCAGCGGCCGGCTGCCGGAAAGGTATTCGTCATAGCGGCCCGGTCCCGCATTGTAGGCGGCGAGCATCGCAGCCGCATTGCCATAGCGGTCGTGCATCTCGCGAAGATAGGCTGCGCCCGCCATGATGTTGTCGCGCGGATCGAACGGGTCCAATCCGAGACGATAACGCGCGCGCAGATTGGCCCAGGTAGCGGGCATGATCTGCATCAGGCCCATCGCTCCGGCGGGCGAAACAGCGCGTCTGTCACCGTTGCTTTCGACGCGCATGACTGCCCATATCCAATCTTGGGGAATGCCGAACCGCCGCGTTGCATCGACCACATGCGCTGCATAAGGATTGGCCGTGGCAATGCCGGGCGCAGGTTCCGCAGCGGCCGGCGATGAACCAACCATCTGCGCGGCCAATACCAGTGCGACGGCAAGACTCCCTCGACTCATGGCGCGATTCTCCGCCAGATAAGCGGTCCGTCCGGCGTGTCTCGGGTGAACATGGGTGTCGCGCGCCCCAGCAGCGTCGTGGCCGGGAGCGGGCCGAAATAACGACCGTCCATGCTGTCGGGCACAGACGGGTTCATGAACAGAAATTCGTCCGACCGAAGTTTGTGACACCCCTGCCAGACAGGCAGCGGGCGGCCTCGGCTGTCGCGATCCCGAGCAACGGCAACGGGCTGGCCATCGACGCTCACCATGTTGCCGTTGCGGCATACACACTGTCCGGCTTTCGCCGCCACATGTTTGAGGAGCGGCACGCCTTCCGGGAGATAGCCGCGCTCGGCCATCCAGTGCGCCCATTGTTGTGGCGGGATGACGGCTACCAGCGAATTTGCCGGCGGGTCGGGGGCGGCATGTGTCCGGTAGAGACCGATCGGTGCGCTCGCACTGGCGTTCCAGATGAAGCGCGGACGCGGATCGGCAAGCGCCACCGCAACGAACAGAAGGATAAACACCTGTGCGGTAACGAGCGTGGCGATGACATAGCCGAAGCGGGTCATCCCTCGATCTCCCGACGCTTGAGCCAGGCAAGGTGGCGTTCCATCGTATAGGGCCGCGGGCTCTGCCCGGCCGCGATACGGTTGTGAACATGGCGCCAATGATCTGGGGCGGCTTCGCAAGGATCGACATCGGCGGCCTCCACGCTGTCGATCGCGGACAACACCTCGTTGACCTTCGGCCAGCCCTCAATGTGAAGCAGAATCTCTCCGCCGGGCCGCACGAAAGGCAAGGTCGTGTAGGCTTCGCCGGGCGCGACGGCGCGCAGCACATTGATGCGTGAACTGATCGTTCCATAGTCGTTCGCCATCCAGCGCACGAAGGTGAAGATCGCGCCGGGTCGGAAGCCGACGACGCGGGTTCTTCGCGTGATGATGCGGTCCTGCGCAATCCGACCGAAGCGTATCCAGTGCTCAAATTTCTTCTCGATCCAGGTCAGCTCGACTTCGGTCAGTTGCTTGCGTGCCGAGCCCAATGCGCAGCCTTCGCGCGCACCGCTGGGTGAGTCATTATTCATTGCCGATCTCCTGTGAGCCACCGTCGAGCAGATGCCTTGCCGACGAAGCGGCACGCGATCTGTCCACAGCAGCGAATTGCGTTAGCAAGAATCCGAAGGATTCGATTCTATTAGCACTGTTAGAGGGGGTGCGATTTCGCGAGGATTTCTGCGGGATTACGGGCCACTCGCGTTCCCGATAGTCCGAGGATCGCGTTCCTGATCGTCCGAGTGCCGGTGTTCCCGATAGTCCGAACCTCATGACCGCTTATCCACAGGGTCGATGCCCATTCGGCGCATCGCGGTGTCGAAGGGATGCTCCGGGATCGGAGCGAAGTTCAGCCGCTCGCGACCAAGTGCGTGTTCAAGCCTGAGGGCGTAACCGGGCAGCGGCTGACGAGCGACGATAGCTCGCAATTCGAAAGCGAAGCGGCGCAGCGGCGAAAGCACGCCGGACTTCTTGTGAAGGTGGGGAATGTCAAAGCTCCACCCGCCCTCTTGCCTCCCGCCATGCTTGCGCACGATACGGTAGAGCCAGCGCTCCAATCCGCCGGTCAGATCGAAATAGGCCCGGTCGATCGTCAGCACGAGCGCGCGGTCGAGCACACCAGCATAGAACCAGTCCGGCAGGATCAGCTCAATCCCGAGCGGACGGCCTCGGCCGTCCGCAAGTTCACGCCATTCATTGATCCACGAGAAGCGACGGCGGCGTCGCTGATGCTCCTGCCGGATCGAGGTGGCGACAGTTGTGGATTGCAGCCGGTCGAGCGCGGCTTTCAGCCGTTCGTAGCTCGCCTTGCCAGTGCCCCGCCGGGTGAACGCCAATATCTCGTGGGGCGTCGTCACCATGAGGCGCGAGGTCGGCCTTCCGGCATCGCGTGCCTCAATGAGCTGGCTCGCCGCCCAGATTAGCACGTCGGCATCCCAAATGGTCGCCATGCCATGTTCGGGTACCGCCTCGACCGATATCCGGGTCTTGCCCATATTGAAATCGATCGGCGCTATGCGCCTGCTCTTGGCGAGGCTGAAGAACGGCCAGGCCATCAGATCCTGTGCATCGCGCGGCGCGAGATCGCCGGGGACCGAACGAAACAGTTCAAGCTGCGTCCGTTCGGTGTCCGGGCCGCCGGAAGAAGAGTGTGCAGCGCGCATGGGACTCAGCGACGTACACAGTCGGTGGGCAGGCGCTTCGCGGGGTGGACGGTGCCCTTCCCAGGATCGGAGGTCGAACGGCGTGTGCCGAGCGCTGCCCAGGCCTCGAGGTCTTCGATGGCATAGACGATACGGCCGCCAAGTTTGCGGAAGACCGGCCCGGTGCCATAGCAGCGGTGCTTCTCCAACGTACGTGCCGACAGGCCGAGATGGACCGCCGCGTCGGGTGTCTTGAGATAGCGTGGCGTGGTGACGGCTGCCGGTTCGCTCATGATGATCCTCCTTGTGATGGCCGGCCCTGAAAAGCGGGCCCGGCGGACAGGAGGCGATGATGGCGAAGGGGATGCGTAGCGGAGAAGAGACAGAAGTATGGGGGCCGGAAATGTCCCCCTTTCAACCGCCGCGCAGCAGACGAATATAGCCGCCGTCACGCAGTTCGACGGCTTCCCTGATCCAGCGAGAAATGCGCTTGCGCTCGCGGCTGTCGTACCAGTCGGCGGCGCTGTAATCGCGCACATCGCGATCGATCAGCGCCGCCGCGAGTTCCCGGCGGGTGGCACCTGCATCATGCCCGTCGAGCACCTGCAGCAAGGTGAGCAAATGATGCCGCCGGAACTGTGTTGGCCGTAGCGGCGGTGGCCCGACCGCCATGCCGAGCAGGCGGCGGCAGAAGCGCTCGGCGGATGCGAGGCGAACGAGTGGGTCGGTCCCGAACGGCAGCATCATGGCCAGCGGACGGCCAAACGAACCAGCGACCCAGAGGTGCTCATCGCCATCCTTGTCGGCGAGAATGAAATGTCGGAACTCGCCGATGGTGATGCAGGCGCGAATGTCCCCCAGCGACTTCGGGTCGAGCCGCTCGGCGCCGATGCGGGAGAGCGCCGGAGCGAGAACTATATCGGTCGGCGAAAGATCGGGCCGCGCAACCGCTAGCTTCGGATCGAACGCGGCGGACGGGTCCGTCTGGAAGCTGATCCCCCATCGCAGCACCAAGGCGGCGGTGGCGTCGTCGGATTTGACCGCTCCACGCTTCACCCTGCCGATAGCGCGGCGATATTCGGTACGATAACGGGCGTTGCGACTGAGATAGCCCATCGCAATGTCCGAATATTGCAGCGTCTCGTCCCTGGCTTCGTCCGGGGGCGTGCGCCAGTCCCTCTCAGGCGGCATCGAACCTCTCCCAAGCGTGGCTCTCTTTTGGAGCGCAGCGGAAGATGTTCTCAGCCGAGCAGCTGAGCAGAAGCCCTGTCGATCGCGCGGGCGCATAGCCGTTTCAAGTCAGCGGTCTGGCTACGTTGGCTGCCAGTTTGGCTCCGCAGTCCCATCCCGGCCCTAGGATTCGGGAGGGCGCAGATAATGGCGATAGCCGGTTTCGGTCATCCAGCGCGCACGCGCGAGATGGGAGTCATGCACCAGGCGCGCGCGCTCGGGTTCGGCCTCAGGGTCGATCCCAAATATGATCGCGGCGGCCTCGCGCCAATCGGCATTTTCCGCTGCGGCATCGAGCAACCGCCAATAGGTGTGGTGATGGCGTTCGTCATAGTCGGTGACATGCGCCGCATCGGGCGCGCGGTCTTCGAAAGCGGGTATCGTCATAGCTTCGCTCCGCATTCAGCCATTGTTCTGGCGCGTGGCGTCTCGGGGCACTTACACCATTACGACGCGGAGCAATTGTCCCGCGCCTGCTATAGCGGTCGGAGAAAATGCGGATAAATGCTGGCGCCTTGCATGGCGCTATTCGTTCGGTTCGCTCTGGGCTTCGCTCACGAGAAGCACTCCTTGTCCCCTGTCCGAATCGAGGAAAACGATCCCTGCGCTTTCCAACGCCTTGACCACCTGATGGCGTGTATCGTCACGCACGGACAGGTTGTTTTCCGATTCCAGGCGCTTGAGCGCAGTGAGCGCAACAAGGGCCTTGTCTGCTAGCATCTCCTGTGTCCAACCCAGAAGCGCACGAGCGGCCCGCACTTGGCGGGAAGTGATCATGCACGATCACCTCCACAACCTGCGCGTTGTTCGCTACGCAAACGACTATTATAGTCGCTTTGGGTGAATGGAAATAGTCAAATCGCGAGCCGGGCTATGGCCCGGCGAGCACGCTTATTCGACCGGCCGCGCGGACCTGCCGGGACGCGCGGCCGGGTTGGGGTAGTCCCTGCGATGCGTGAAAACGTAGTTCCGTATCCGTGCAATTGCGGAAAAACGTGGAGCCGGTTGTCCGGCTCCACGGCATTGCGGTCAACCCGTCTTGAGGCGCTGCATGCCTTCGGCCAGCGTCCAGAGCGCCCGGTTGAGTGTTACATTCTGGTCGATGCCGTTGATCGCGCGGGTGGTGCTGCGGCGAATGCGGCCTTCGGCGTTGCGCTTGCGGCCAGACAATCCGCCCCGGATCACGTTTTCCTGAATGACGTTGAACGTGCCCCACAGGCTATTGCCCCGGTCCTCGCGGCGGCGCGGCTCGATGATCTGTTCGGGGGTGAGTGGGCTTTCGTCTTCGCCATAGCGGGCGACAAGGCTGGCTTCTGCGAGCACGCGCTGCTCCTCTTCGCCAAGCTGGATTTCCTTCATGCTTTCGCTGGCATCGATCAAGCGGGGGAAGTCCTCGGCTACGGTGTAAACGCCCTCGATGATGTCATGCTGGATATTGCCCTTGTGCGGCACGCGCACTTCCTCGAACCGCTCGCCCGCAATCATGGAATTGGTGCAGACGAAACGCAGCATCCCGGCGAACATCTGATAGGCAGACGTGCCATCGTGCGAGTTCACGATAATGACCTCGGCGGCCTCGGGCTTGCCGATACCTTCATCCCGGCGCAGGCGCAGCATGTGCTTGGCGTGGCCGTGGCGGCTGCCGTCGCGCGGCACCGACTGCACGGCGAAGAACGGGAACCATCCCTCGCGGCGTAGCCCCTCCACGATGTCGATGGTGGGCACATAGACATAGCGGTCCGAACGGCTGTCATGCGGTTCGCGGGCGAAGATCGAGGGGACGTGGCTGTAAAGCGCCTCATTGTCGAGCGGCTCACGTCCGCTGATCTGGTGGGCGTTACGACCGAACCGGGTGGCGAGATGATGAATGTTCATGGGTCTTTCCCTTCCTCGGGTCTGGGATTCCGCGCAGCGGGAAGCGCCGCGCTGAAACCCTGCCCGTCGGCGAGACTGGGGTAGCAACGGGCAAGGGCGACCGGGCCGGAGGGGGCTCGCCCGGCCTGCACGCAATGCAATGAAGGAAGGCCGGGGAGACCGGCCAGGGCGGCGCAGCTTCCCTTGACCGGCGCGAGGGCAAGGCCCTTAGCCCTCACGGTGCGGCATCAGCCGCGCCGACAGAGATCATCCCACGCTGGTCAGAGCGTGGGCCGTCTCTTGAAATAGACCGTCTCGGCCTTCGGCTCGGCAATCGCCTCGAACCCGGCATCGAGCCAGGCGCGGCGATGCGGCGCATGGGCGTCGGCGCGCCCGTTCGCGCACCACCATTCGGGCTCGGCAGCGCCGCGCGGCAGCAAACCGCCGATAATGTCTTCGATATGCGCGAAGCGCAGTTCGACGCCTTCGGCATCGTTGCGCCGCCGCCAGCGTTTCAGGAAAGTGCACAGTGGATCATATTTACCCATCCCGTCGTATCCGCCTCTCAATTCATAGCGGGCGGGACAGTTTGGACGGCAACGGTGCGGCCAGGAACGTTGCCAGCATCATGGACGAGGGCGAGGCCCATCATGATGCGTGTCGAGCAGATGGCACAATCGAGGGCCGAGGCCGCGCCTTCGGCGCAGTCGATGCAGGCGCGGCGCGGTTTCGATCCGTCGATCAGGCCAAGCAGCAGATGCTCATCGCCCGACAGTGCCGCGGATTCACCGATAGCGACCGGACGCCCGAGCGCGTCTTCGCACAGGTGCATCAGACTATCGAACACGGGAGCAAGCATCTCGCAATTATGGGACGCCAGGATCTTGTAGAGACAGGGCTGAACAGACTGACCCGTATCGCGTGCCTTGCGCCAGCACCGTGCCGCCTCGACCAGCAATGAACGATGCGCGGCATCGTCGAGGCTTGACGGCGGGAAGTGGCGGGTCATCGATCTGTCCTTTCTGCGCTTCCCCTCATGCCGCTTATTGCGATTCACTCGCAAGTGTTAGCTGGCGATGACGGCAACCGCAAGACGAAAGCCGGTCGATCCATCCGATGACCGATGCGCCCCGCCCGAACAGGCGGGGCGCTCTTGGCCGTCAGCGCGACCAGATGAGGGCGTATTCGCCGGCGGTGTCGCTCTCGGACAGCGTGGCATAGACCGGAGCCGGGAAGCTCGGATCGTCCAGCTTGACCGAGATGTAATCGCGGCCTTCGCGACTGGTCTTCTTCCAGGCGGCGCCGATGTCGAGATCGCCGGTGCTGACGCGGAAGTCGGGAGACTTCTCGCCGTCCTTGTCGACCGGGCGGAGGATTGCCTGGGTGTTGAGAGCAAGCGTCCTGATGGTGCCGCCCAGTTCGCCGTTGTCGTTGGCGGTGAAGGTGCCGATGATAGCCATGTCTATGTCCTTTCGTGTTGCTCGAACCGCGCCCATCGCGGCCTCGATGGCGGTTCAAGGGACCGGAGCGATCGACGGCGCATCCCAAAGGGACCGCAGCGAAGCGGAGGATGGCGGGAAGCCGCCTTTTTTTGTTTCGCGATGCAAAGCCGTCAGGCGGCGGAAAAAAGCGGGGCGCCCGTCATTGCGGCATAAGCGATCGGGCGAAGCCTTCTCCGGTCAGACCAGTCATGACAGAGGCCGTGTGGGCAGGCGGCACACGAGAGAAGGGATGGTAGCGCGTCAGCTTTGCGCCCCAATAGTGGTCATCAAAGCATCATTGCGGGTTAGCTGAAAGCGGACATCACAGCTGAGGCTTTTAAGGGCTGAAATGGAGGAGAATCCAGAATGGCGTGCCGATGCAGGTGATCCGCGTCCGATTTCAGCTGATTTCAAAACCAGAAGCGAACACCGAATACAAAGTTGGTCACGCTCGGATCTTCATCAGCCGCTCGCGCAAAGTCTGCACTGCTGCCAACCTTCCATTCCTGCTCGATCCCGACGTATGGCGCAAACTGCCGCGTAAATTCGTAACGCAAGCGCAGGCCGAGTTCGGCGCTGTCGAGCCCGGCACCGACACCCAGTTCGGGTATGTCCTGCGCTGCCAGGTTCAACTCGGCGCGCGGTTGCAGGATGAGGCGCTGGGTAATGCGCTGGTCCAGCTCGGCTTCGAAACGCGCCGTGACATCGCCACTAGTCGAGAGGAATGCGGCGGCATCGACCTCGAATAGGTAGGGTGCCAGTCCCTGGATGCCGACCACGGCATGGGTGCGCTCCGGTCCGGTGAAGTCCTGACGAACGCCCGCCTGCAAATCCCACCATGGACCGATCGCATGGCTCCACAGCCCTTGTAGCTCCGCGCTCTCAAGTTCGCCGCCGAAATTACCCTCACCTTCACTCTTGAACCAGAACTTGTCGAGGTCACCGCCGTAATAGCCCTGCACATCCCATAGGTAACCGTCCTGGCCGCCCCGCACCCTATATTCGGCACGATCCGCCTGGAACCAGTAGACCGGCAAGCCACTGACCTCACGAGCGACCGCCGCGCGCGACGCGGCCATTTCTTTTTCGCCGACAAAGGCGTCCGCAGCATAGAGCGGTCCCGAAAAGGCTTCGGTTGGCGGCGGACCTTGCGGTATGTCTGCGCTGTCCCCCGCTGCACCGTGATCCATCGAGCCGTGACCCATTGCGGCGTGATCCATCGTCTGCCCGCTCGAACTCTCCGTAGTGGCATTTAGTGACATGCCGTGATCGTCCGAATGGTCCATCGCCTGATGCCCGGCGTGCGGATCGTCGGCACTCTCCTCCTCAACTGGGGCGGTTACCTCGGCGGGATTGGGACTGGAATGGTCGTGGTCCTGCGCCAAGGCCACCTGCGGCAGGACAATAAGCGGCAGGGACAACAGCATGGTCTTGCACATCAGCCTGCTCCCCCTTGCAGAGGTCGAACTGTGACCACCTGGAACATGCCGTTGTGCATGTGGTAGATCAGGTGGCAGTGGAACGCCCAGTCGCCCGGCTCGTTCGCTGTCAGGTCGAACTGTGCGCTGCCCCCCGGCTGGACGACCAAGGTATGCTTCAGCGGCTGGTGACCGTGCGGGGCATCGTTCACTAGCTCGAAGAAGTGACCGTGCAGATGGATCGGGTGCGCCATCATCGTGTCGTTCACGAGCTTCACGCGCACCCGCTCGTTGAAGGCGAAGCGGATCGGATCATCGGCGACGGCAGAGAATTTCTGGCCGTCGAAGGACCACATGTAGCGCTCCATGTTGCCGGTGAGGTGGATCTCCTTGAGCCGGGTCGGCTGCCGCATGTCGCGGTTCATGTTGGCTGCTACCAACTGGCGATAGTTGAGAACGCGGTGACCGACATTGTCGAGGCCGATGCCGGGGTCACCCATCCGATCCACAGGGTTCATCGAAACCATGTCCACGCCTGGCCCCACCGCAACACTGGGCGGTAGCAGCGAGGTATCGCGCATGTTCATGGCACCCACCGCTCCGCCCTCGGACGTATCACCATGATCCATCGCGCCGTGATCCATGGCTGCGCCGGAAGATCCATGGCTCATGCCCATGTCGGCCATGGTCAACAGCGGCGGGTCGCGCAGCGGCGGCACCTCCGCCTGCGCGCCGGGCCGGCTTGCCAGCATGGCAATTCCCATGCCGGACCGATCCATTGCCTCGGCAACGATGGCGAAAGAGGCATCGTCGGCAGGCTCCACTATCACGTCGTAGGTTTCGGCGTTGCCGATCTGGAACTCGTCGACTTCGACCGGCCGCACATCCTGCCCGTCGGCAGAGATCACCGACATCGGCAGACCGGGGATCCGGACATTGAAGAAGGTCATGGCCGATCCGTTTATGAAGCGCAGGCGAACCCGCTCGCCCGGCTGGAAAGCGAACTCAAGCCCGTCTTCAGGGCCATGCCCGTTGATCAGGTAACTGTAGAGCGGAGCCGAAACATCAGAGATGTCCGTCGGCATCATCCGCATCCGCGCCCACATGCGGCGATCCTCGCCTGACAGCGGGTAGTCGTCGGTCGCCGTCGTCTTCTGATAATTGAAGGGTGCTTCGCCGACCTTGAGCTTCCGCATGACTTCGTGCGGGTCCATCGGCGACCAGTCCGACAGCATGACTACGTAATCACGGTCCACCTGGTGAGGATCGCCACCAGCCGGATCGATGATGATCGGGCCGTAGTGTCCCATCGGTTCCTGCAAGGTGTGGGCATGCCACCAATAGGTGCCTGCCTGGCGGACGGGAAATTCGTAGCGGAAGCTTTCGCCAGGTTCGACTGCCGCCATGGTCACCCCTGGAACACCGTCCATCAGGAACGGAACGAGCAAGCCATGCCAATGGATAGACGTGCCCATTGAACTGTTATTGAGCAGATCGACGACGAGGTTCTGACCCTCGCGCAATCGCACCAGCGGACCCGGCACCGAGCCGTTGACCGTCACGGCAGGGCCGCGGCGATTGCCGGTGGCGAACCGGGCATCGGCAACGGTCATGGTCAGGTGTTCGCCGGACAGCACATCGCTGCCTTTGCGAGCCAGCGCCCCTTCGTGACTGCCGGTCGCCCAGGCCGGTATTGAATGGCCAAGACCAATCAGGCTTGCTGCACCTGCACTGGCAGAGAGGAACTTGCGGCGATCGATGCTTATCGGGTTCGTGCTCATGCCAAGTGTTACGCAGCCTTCGCACACACCCCTCAAAATCCGTCGAAATTCTCCCGCAAGCGCGCTCGCGCCCGGTAGACGCGGGTCTCGACGGCCTTTTCTGTAACGCCAAGGACCTCCGCCGCTTCGCGCTGGGACATGCCCTCCATGCTCACGAGCACCAGTGCCTCGCGCAACCTGACTGGGAGGCGTTCCATCGCTTGCTGAACCGTTTCCAAAGCCTGGCGATCTGCTGCGACAACTCCGGCATCGGGCTCATCGGCGGCAAGGTCGAGATCGAAATCGTTGCCGGCGAACCCAAAGAAGCGAGCTGCCTTGCGCCGCCGCAGGGCATCGCGACATTTGTTCAGGGTTACCGTGGTCAGGAAGGCTACCGGGGGACGTTCAGGATCGAGTTTCGTGCGTGCCACCCAGACAGATGCCAAAGCGGACTGCACGGCATCTTCGGCTTCGCTCGCCGAACCCAGCATGCGGCGCGCAAGCGTAAGCAATTGCGGGACGAGTGGCGTGACCAGCCGATCAAAGGCCGACCGGCTGCCAGTCTGGACCTGCTCTACCAGATCGTGTTCAGCGGGCTGCGTCTCTTTGACCACCGCCGTTCATTCGCCGGTTTCGCCGGTGAGGGATGCCGAGACCTGCCTGTCGAATTGAGCCCGCTGCTCTTCAGTCAGCAAGTCGCGCATGGCAAAGACATGGCGCACTGTCGCTTTCTGCAAGTCACCCATTGCGGCGTGGACGTTGTCGATCGCCACGGAGACTTGCGGTCCGTATTCGTGCTCCTCATCCATCGCGGCTGCGAGCTGCGCATTCTCCGCACGCAGGGAAAGCTCCAGCTGTCGGCGTTCGATGGCGAAGTCGGCTTCCAGCTGTTCAAGCGCCGCGGATTGCTCCGCATCGAGATCGAGCTTGTCGTGGACAAAGGCATGCAATCCCTGGCCTTGTTCGCCGTCACGCCACTCACCCGCTGCGAACGCGCCGATGCAACCGGCAGCTATCGCCAGCAGAACACCGGCCATGATCTGGAGAATGCCGAACTTCATGGTTCGACATGAAGAAGTGCAGACGGGGAGAGATCGGCCCCGTCAATCAATTGATACTGGGCAGGCTCGGCCGAGGCAGGAGCCTGGACCACGCCAATTCCCGTTCCAAGCCCGATAAATGCCATGCCAGCCATCAAGGCCAGGCGGCGGCGCTGGCCCGCAGCTTGCTCCATCTGCCCGGCTCGCAGCCACACGCCATCCATGAAGTCGCCAGACATTGAGGGCGCCGCGACATTGCCGAGGGACTTGAGCGCCCTGTCCAGATGATCGTCATGGTGCATATGCAATTCTTCCCGTTCTTGCCCTGACATACGCATGCTGGCGCAGCGCCCCTCAATTTTTCTTGAGGGCTGGCGGCCCGTCATTCGTAGGACTGGTTATCTCGCCTGACCAAGGGATGGCAAACATGATTGCAAGATTTCGACGACTGGTCCTGCCTGTATTGGCAATTGGCCTCTCGATTGCATTGGCACCTCCTGTCACTGCCCACGAAGAACACCAGCAGGACATGACTGATGCCGAAATGGTGCAGGTGGAGATG
Organism: Erythrobacter sp. UBA1916; assembly: GCA_002337385.1. Taxonomy (GTDB): domain Bacteria; phylum Pseudomonadota; class Alphaproteobacteria; order Sphingomonadales; family Sphingomonadaceae; genus Alteraurantiacibacter. Next base: position 184,665 of record DDFY01000008.1, on the reverse strand, counting down.
GGGCACGACGCTGACGCCGAACACCATGCCGGAGACGATCACCACGATACCGGCATGCTTGACCATCACGATGGCGAAGTCGCTCCCGCAGTTGCGCCAGCCGAAGCGAGTCTGACGCCCGAGCAGGCGATGGCAGCGGCAATTGCAGAGAACCGCGCCACATCTGTAATCGATGTGCTTGGGCGGCTGCACCCGGTCGCTGCGCATTTCCCGATCGCATTGTTGCTGGCCGCAGCAATCGCCGAACTCATGTTGCTGGTGCGCCCCTCCATTGGCCTGGAGGTGACCTCCCGCTTCCTCGTTGCCGGTGGCGCGGCTGGGGCGGTCGTCGCTGCGCTCTTGGGATGGACCGCGGGAGGCTGGCGGCTTTCCGACCGATCAGAGACACTCGGCCTTCACCGCTGGAACGGGACCGCAATCGCCGCACTGGCGTTACTCGCTACCTGGCTCGCGTTCAGAAGCGAACGCAGAAAGGCGCTTCGGGTGGTCCTGCTCGTTCTTGCGGTCGCTATCGTCGCCCAGGGTTACCTCGGCGGAGAAATGGTGTTCGGCCCCAACCATCTCGGCCTGCGCTGATTAGAATTGGAGTAAGTTCCTATGACACTTTCACCCATCATCTCACTGCGTCGATCAATGGCTCCTGCACTGCTGATGGCGCTCGCGGCCTGCTCCAATGCTGCCCAGGCGGCGAGCTACACGATGTTCCGCGATCCGAATTGCGGGTGCTGCGAAGAGTGGGCCAATCATGTCCATGCGGGCATGCAGGCAGAGATCGCTGTGAAAGAGCGTTCGGACATTGGCGCGATCAAGGACCGCGAAGGTGTGCCGGTCGATTTGCGATCATGTCACACCATGGTGGTCGATGGATATGTCATCGAAGGTCACGTCCCGGCGGCGGATATTGCCCGCCTCCTGCGCGAGCGACCAGAGGGCGTTGAAGGTCTCGCGGTTCCCGGAATGCCGATCGGCTCGCCGGGGATGGAGATGGGTGATCGCACGCAACCCTACCAGGTGATCGCTTTCGGCAGCGCCGGTCGCAGCGTGTTTGCCAGTTACGAATAGAACCGAAAGAGAATGACAATGAAGCGATTGATTATGGCACTGGCTGCGGGAAGCATGTTTGCTGGACCGCTTGCAGCGCAAGACCAGGATATACCAGCCCAAGCCGAACAGCCGCAGATGTGTGAAATGACGCACAACGGCGAGCGGATGCACGGCATGATGATGCGCGGCGAAGACGGCACGATGACCTGCCAGATGATGGAGCACGGCCACATGGACCATGCGAACATGAATCACAGCCAGATGCAGCATGGCACAATGGACCACGGCCAGGCCGCCCAACCCAGCGCGACCGAAGGTCAGACCGACGCTCCCCAGAGCGATCCTGCCCCGCAGGATCATTCGGCCCACGAAGGCCACACCCCCGGCTAAGTCGTCAGGGGACGGACATGGGGCGAGCGCCTGAAAATGAGATCACGGCGCTCGCTCTCTCCGTAGAGTGGCTGTTCAGGCAAGTCCCTGACGCCGCCAAAGCAGATCGAGAAGGAAAAGAACAATGGCGAAATCCGCGATTGGCCAAAGCATCAGGGCCTGGGGCAGGACGCTCAGCCTGTTCCTCCTGATCACCTACTTCGCCTGCATCGCCTTCGGCCTGGGGGCGCCTGAGCAGATGCACATGCACCGCGCTTGGGCAACACTCTTGCCGGGATTCGAGTGGTTGACCCTTTCCGGCTTCATCGCCGGAGCCGTGGGAAGTTTCCTCTATGCTGCAATCCTGCTGGTGCCGTTGTATAACCATTTCAGTCGCCGCGCCGGTTGAGACCGCGCGGAGTCGAGGAGCTCTCCGATATGGCTCACGATCACGAACACGCCGGGCATTGCAGTCATCACGCTGACAAAGATGCTCCAAGTGACGGGCGTTACGACACCGTCCCCCAAGGATACGAGGGAACGGTATACACTTGCCCGATGCATCCGCAGGTGCGGCAGACGCACCAGGGTTCCTGCCCGATATGCGGCATGGGGCTGGAACTGGATTCGGCCACAATGGTCGAGGAAGGCCCCAATCCCGAACTTGTTGATTTCACGCACCGCTTCTGGGTTGGCGCGATTTTGACCGTCCCCTTGCTGGTCCTGACCATGGGGCCGCTGGTCGGGCTATCGGGCATCCGCGAGGTCTTTGGGGAGCGCACCACCGTCTGGATCGAGCTGGTCCTCGGCACGCCTGTGGTGCTGTGGTGCGGATGGCCCTTCCTGGTCCGGGGCTGGAACTCGTTCCGCACGCGCAACCTCAATATGTTCTCGCTGATCGGCATGGGTGTGGTGTCAGCCTATGCGTTCAGCGTGGTCGCGGTAATCGCACCCGATATTTTCCCTGACGGCTTCCGCGATGCGGAAGACCATGTCGGGGTCTATTTTGAAGCGGCGGCGGTTATCGTGACGCTGGTCCTGTTGGGGCAGGTCATGGAACTGCGCGCCCGCGAAGGGACAGGCAAGGCAATCCGCGCGCTCCTCGACCTTGCGGCGAAGACCGCGCGGGTCATCCGTGATGATGGCAGCGAGGAGGAGATCCCGCTCGAACACGTCCATGTGGGCGACCGCCTGCGCGTGCGACCGGGCGACAAGGTGCCGGTTGACGGCGAAGTGGTCGATGGTCGGTCGTCCGTCGATGAAAGCATGATTACGGGCGAACCGGTCCCGGTCGAGAAGGTCGTAGGCGATCCCGTCACCGGAGCAACGATCAACGGCACTGGCAGCCTCGTGATCGAAGCCAAGCGGGTTGGATCGGACACCATGCTCTCGCAGATCGTGGAGATGGTGGCAGCCGCACAGCGTTCGCGCGCGCCGATCCAGAAATATGCAGACAAGGTCGCAGGCTGGTTCGTCCCGGCGGTCATCGGTATTGCCGTGCTCGCATTCATCGCATGGGCCATCTGGGGACCAGAACCCACCCTGGCCTATGCCCTGGTCGCCGCCGTAGCCGTTCTCATCATTGCCTGCCCCTGTGCGCTTGGCCTGGCCACTCCCATGTCGATCATGACGGCGACCGGCAGGGGCGCGCAGGCAGGCGTGCTGATCAAGAACGCCGAAGCGCTGGAACGGTTCGAGAAGATCGACACTCTGATCGTAGACAAGACCGGCACGCTCACCAAGGGCAAGCCTAAGCTTGTCGCCGTCCTCCCTCAGCCGGGAAAGGATGAGGAGGAAGTATTGCGAGTAGCCGCATCGCTCGAACGCGGCTCCGAACATCCCCTGGCAGAAGCCATCGTGAATGGTGCCGAGGAGCGAGCCATCTCCCTTGTCGAGGCGAGGGAGTTCGAGGCGGTCACCGGGAAGGGTGTGAAGGGCGAGGTCGATGGGCACGCGGTATCGCTCGGAAACAAGGCGATGATCGAAGACCTTGGCTTGGCTGCCGGTGATCTGGTCGAAAAGGCCAACCAGCGCCGTGACGAAGGCGAGACTGTGATGTTCGTAGCGATCGATGGAGCGATTGCCGGACTCGTCAGCGTGGCTGACCCGATCAAGGAAACCACGCCCGATGCGCTCAAGGCACTGCACACGCTTGGCCTGCGCATCATTATGGCGACGGGCGACAACGAACGCACGGCCAAGGCTGTCGCCGCGCGGCTCGGCATTGACGAAATCCGTGCCGACGTGCTGCCCGAAGACAAAGCCCGCATCATTCGCGAATTGCAGGATGGTGGAGCAAGGGTGGCCATGGCAGGCGACGGCGTTAACGATGCCCCCGCTCTGGCACAGGCCGATGTCGGCATCGCCATGGGGACCGGCGCGGATGTCGCCATCGAAAGCGCGGGCATCACTCTGGTGAAGGGCAATCTCGACGGGATTGTTCGCGCCCGCCGACTTGCCCAGGCGACCATGGGCAACATCCGGCAAAACCTGTTCTTTGCTCTGATCTACAATGCTGCAGGCGTGCCGGTCGCCGCAGGGGTGCTTTATCCGGTCATGGGCATGCTCATCAGTCCGATGTTCGCTGCCTTTGCGATGAGTGCGTCTTCGATCTCTGTGGTCCTCAACTCCCTGCGGTTGCGGACGGCAAGGCTGTGACGGAAGCGCACCAAAACCACACCGATGGTCAGCATTCACACGGCGGATCGGAAGAGAAGGAAAGCATAACGCTTGGCGGCGCTGTCGCCATGGGCACCGGAGTGATGATCGGCGCGGGTATCTTCGCCCTCACCGGACAGATCGCCGAACTCGCCGGCCCCTTGTTCCCGCTGTCATTCATCGCCGGTGCCATCGTCACTGCCCTGGCGGCATACAGCTACATAAAGATGTCCAACGCCTGGCCTTCGTCAGGCGGCATCGCGATGATCCTGCAGAAGGCATACGGTCCAAGCACCGTAGCCGCTGCGGCTTCGCTGCTTATGGCGCTTTCAATGGTGATCAACGAAAGCCTCGTCGCGCGCACATTTGCCACCTACGCGCTGCGTCCCTTCGAGATGCAGGACAATGGTCTGCTGCAGTCGGCACTCGCCCTGGCGTTGATCGTGTTCGCCTATCTCGTGAATGCTTCGGGCAATCGCTCGGTGAGCATGGTCTCGATTGTCATGTCAGCAATCAAGATTGGCGGTATCGCGATCTTCGCAATCGCCGCGCTCTGGGTGAGCGGGTTTTCGGGTGGAGCCTTTGCAAAGCCCACAAGCGGATTCGGGTGGGAGGGCATGGTTGCGTCCGTCGCCTTCTCGATCCTTGCCTTCAAGGGTTTCACGACAATCACGAATAGCGGCGGCGAGATCGTTGATCCGCACCGCAATGTCGGGCGCACGATCATGATCGCCATCGGCATCTGCGTCGTGACGTATCTCCTTGTTGCAGCCGCGGTGGGGGCAAGCCTTGGCATCGACGAAATCGTGGCGGCGCGCGATTACTCGCTGGCGGCAGCCGCCGAGCCCGCGCTTGGCCGCATCGGGTTCTGGTTCACGATTGTGATCGCCGTTACCGCCACCGCTTCCGGCGTCGTGGCGAGCGTGTTCGCCGTATCCCGCATGCTGACAATGCTCACCGAGATGAAGATGATCCCGCACAGCCACTTCGGGATGAAAGGTAGTCTGCGCAGCCACCTGTTGGTCTACACGGTGGTGGTCGCCGGAGTCCTTGCTGTCCTGTTCGACCTTTCCCGCATCGCTGCCCTTGGCGTGTTCTTCTACCTCGTCATGGACATGCTTGTGCATTGGGGCGTCCTGCGGAACCTGCGCAAGGAGATCGGGGCGCGTGCCGAGATTTTGCTGGCGGCGCTGGCGGCTGATCTGGTCGTTCTGGGAGCCTTCACCTGGACCAAGTTGCAGAGCGACGCGATGATCGTCCTCTTTGCGGCGCTGGGAATCGCAGTTGTCTTTTTCGGAGAACACCTTTTCCTGCGAAAACAGGTGTAAGCCAGGTGCAGCAAATAGGAATGCGCCAAGCAGCTACGAGAAACGACGAGCCGACAATTCGCGGTAGTTCGCATCCGAATCGGCAGCATACTGCGCTTGGCAGTCAAAAGCAGACAGTCTCCTGTCGGCCCAATATGAGCCGTTTGCTGGAACTGGCCGCGCCCCATCGGGCGCGGCCGCAATTTTTCGGCTATCGCCAAAGTGGTAGAGAGAGCCGGGACCGCTCGCGCAGCCCCGGCTTCATGCCGCTATTCGGCGGCAACGGCGTAGAAGTCTTCACCATCCTCGGTTGGCGCTTCGAGAGCCTCCGCGTCGGATGGCTGAGCCGCTTCCGCCTCCGGCGTCCGCAGGACAGTAGGCAACCATCCAGTTCCGGCCAGAAGCTGCTCGGCGGCCTGCGCCATGTCCTGCTTCTTCATGTCGGCGATCCGGCGGGCGGCTTCTTCCGACACGCCTTCGGTCACGGCTTCTAGGATATGCGCCTTGGTGACACGGCCAAGATAGCTGTCAACGGTGGGCGTCCAGTCCTTCGCCATGTCCAGCGTCAGCGCACTTGCCAGCCTGTCGGCGGCTTGCAACGACCGGGGCTTGCGATCCCACGGCAGACGCAACGCGTTGAAGGTGCCGGATACGCAATGCGCCAGCAGCCCCATCCGGTCCTCATTGTCTAGTGCGACGATGAAGGTCCACAGGTCCGCCACATCACGCGGCATCCGTTCGACCCATGCCTCATGCGCCGCGTTTGCCTTGGCCGCCAGCGGTGTATCCTCGATCCCGTCCGCATGACTGCCCAGCGGGGTCACGGTCGGACTAACCTCAAGGCAACCGGCCTCGGCATAGCTGTAGAACAGTTGCGAGGTCAGCGTGTGGGTGAGCGCGATCAGCGCCATGTCGGGCCGCTCGCCAAGCGCCACGCGAAGGGCAAGCGTCCGGTGCGCGGACAGGTCGCGGGTCAAGGCCTCGGAAATCGGCTTGCCGACTTCCTCGTCCTCGATGTCCTGCACTTCTTCATCACCTTCGGCCTGCTCATCCTCGACCGCCTTAAGGTCAATGACTTCACCTTCTGGCTGCGGATCGGCCAGCGCTTCATCCTCAGCACGAATGAAACCGCGCTCGATCCTGACCGTGCCGTCATGGTTGAGCACAACGAACACGCCGCCACGCGCGATCACATTGGCATCATAGGCATGACGCTTGTCGGAAATCGCGTCGATCTCCGCATCTAGCGCCTCGACCTTTGCCGCCACGTCCTCGGGCATCTCGTCATAGGAGTCGAAACCCTCGACAAGCTGGTCATATTCGACCCATGCCGCTTCCAACCGCTTCTCGTCCTCATCGGACAGGGCAACGGGTTCGGGATAGACACGCTGCATCCCATGCGCGTGGGGATAGTCGATATGCGCCTCGGCCCATTTCCAGCCTTCGGCCTGCACTTCGGCGGCAACCTCGCGCAGCTTCTCGATAGCAAGCATGTCGAGCAAACCCGCATCCTCGAAATAGCCGCCACCTTCATCGGCAAACAGGTCGCGGATGATGGTGCCGCCCGCTTCTTCATAGGCTGCTTCGCCCACGAAGATCGCCCGGCGATCATGGCCGGGAACATTGGCGGCGGTCAGGTCGCGCCGGATGATCCACGGCTCGCGGTTATGATGCAGGCTCTCGAATACCTGTTCCTGCCGTTCGTGGTCCTCGGTAATGGCAAAGGCCATCAACTGGTCCAGCGTAAGCCCATCCTCGCGGTAGACCTGCAACAGCTTGGGAGACACGGCACCAAGGCGAAGCCGCTGCTTCACCACATGGGCGGACACACCGAACCGCGCGCCGATTTCCTGCGCGCCCCATCCCTTGGTTTCGGAAAGCTCGCGGAACCGCTCGAACTGGTCGGCGGGATGCATCGGTGTCCGGGTCACATTCTCGTCCAGACTGATCTCGGACGGATCGTTTTCGGTATCGAGCCAGCAGCGGACCGGATCGGATTTCTTCATTGTCCTGCGCTTGGCACACAGCAGCATCGCCTCCCTGCGGCCTTCGCCAGCGGTCACGAAATAGAAGTCGGTTGGCGTTCCATCGTCCTTCACTTCGGGTTCCACGACAAGGTTCTGAATCAGTCCCTTGTGCGCGATGGATGCAGCCAGCGCCTCTATGGCGCTTGTCCCATGCGGCACCTTGCGCGCATTGCGCGGAGACTTCTTTAGCTTGTTCAGGGGCACGAAAATCTCGACGCCCGACACAGGCTCGGCAGCGGTGGTTTCGGTAACAGCGTTCATCACACTTCTCCTTCAACACACTCACCCCGGAATGGGGTGGGCGGTGAAAGAGCGAACCGAAGGCCCGCCGGCAGAGCCGGAGCGCACCCGCAGGGCCGGAACGATAGAGGAGGTAAGCGCGCAAGCGCGTTGCGCCCCGGCGCGGCGGGCCTAGAGGGAAGCGTCGCCCACCCCACCGACGGGGAGAGCCGCAAACACGCGCGATCGGGACAGCGAATGCCCTGGCCCGATCTCCATACTTACGGAAAGACACAAATCCGCGAATGCGGATTTACCCATCGGCGCGGAGGGCCGAGCGGGGCGTTGCGGGGTGTCCCCGCAGAAGGGGTAGCGGGAGACCTATGGGCTCCCGGTCAGGGGAAGGCTTTCCCCTCACACTCAGTTTCGCGTGGTGAGAAACGAACGGATCGTTTCTGGCGGAAATCGAAGGGCTTATGGAGGTGAAAACACCAAAGCTGGTGAGTTTTGGCGACGACCAAGGTGCAAAACGGAAGATTGCAAGGCCCATATAATGCTGAATTTATTGGAGATTTTGGCGCACCCAAGAGGATTCGAACCTCTGGCCTCTGCCTTCGGAGGGCAGCGCTCTATCCAGCTGAGCTATGGGTGCGTAAGGCGTAGAAGCCGTAAGATTTGTGCCGAAAAACGTCAATCCATGATCAAATTCGGCTGTCCGATCACGGTGAGATTTTGGTGAGTTTTTTCGTCCCTTCTTTCTTCAGCCTTCCTAAACCCGCGCAAATCCGGTATAAAATCGCTGCTCTCGCGTCGGACATAAGCCTTCGGAGGGCAGCGCTCTATCCAGCTGAGCTACGGGTGCATTGCGGTCAGCGCCGTCGCGCCTAGCAATGCGGCGCGCGAACGCCAAGCGCAATCGTCACCGCACCTGTTTCACCTCACATCGCGCTAGGCAACTGCTTCATCTCGCTACCGTCAGCCTTGTACACCCGCACGTTGAAACCACCGTTGCGCCCGTCGCGCAGCGGGTAGTAGGTCAGCGACACCTTCTCTCCAGGCGCCAGCGAGCGCCGGGTCCAGCCCTCGCGGCTGAGATGGTTGGGGCTCATCCCCTCGAAAGCCCAGCGGTTGCCTTCGGCATCACGCGCGTAAATGAAGGTGTGCGGATTGGTCCACACCCAGCGCTCCACCGTCAGGTCGTTGAGCCGCGTTTCGTCGCCCCAGGCAAACATCGCGGTCGAATGGTGCGCCGCGCCCGACCCGCTCAACCCTGCCACCGTGCCCGCCGCCAAGAGCGCCAATCCGATTGTCGTGAACTTGCCCATCACTGCCTCTCCTTGCCGGGACGGCTTACGGCCCCGTGCCTTGCGAGCGATTTTCCACGAGGAACAGACAGAATCAACCAGTATCTTGACTTGTGCAATAAAGTCGCTCCACTGATGGTGCAAAGATGATAGCCCAAACGGGCATCGCGTCTCGGGGGAGAGAGAATAGCCATGGTGAAAGCGACCACGATCGTCACCGGAATCGCGCTGGCGCTGGCCGGAGCGCCGGCCGCAGCCCAGCCCAGTGACACGTTCACGCCCGCCCGGGCCGAAGGCTATGCCGAGGTGACCGACTGGCCCGACTTTACCGGCGTGTGGAGCCCCGACTGGCGCTACCTCTTCGCCACCAGAGGCGCACGGCGGACAACCCGCCCCGAGCTCACGCGCGAAGCTCAGGCCAAATACGATGCCTTCCTCGAACAGCAGCGGCGCGAGGGGGTGAACCAGTACCTGCAGGCCAACTGCATCCCGCCGGGCATGCCCAACATCATGCGCCAGCCCTATCCGGTCGAATTCCTGTTCTCGCCCGACCGGGTGACGATCTTCACCGAAACCTACTCTCAGGCCCGCCGCCTCTATCTCGACGGACGCGAACTGCCCGACGACCCCGAACCACTGTTCAACGGCACCTCGGTTGGCCGCTGGGAAGGCGATATGCTGGTGGTCGATACCGTCGGCTTCAACCACCTGGTGACTTACCAGAGCGGGATTGAGCCGTCGGAGAAGATGCGCATCCACGAACACTTCTGGCTCGCCGAGCCCGACGTTCTGATGGTCGAAACCACGATCACCGATCCCGGCGTACTGGCTGAGCCTCTGGTGCAACTGCAGGCCTTCCGCCGCAAGGCCGATTGGGACATGCGCGAATATGTCTGCGAGGAGAACAACCGGCTGACCGATGAAGAGGGCGGCGCCAACATCGACCTCGGGTTCGACGAACTTGAAGACGATCCCTTCGGCCCTCCACCGGAAGACTAAACCGCAGCAAGATTGCGCTGCGCCTGGCCGGCACCCCGGCCCCGGATTTGCCGCCGTCTCCATCGCTAACGGCTTTTCAACCATACCGGGCATAGACTTGCCCGATGAACGCCGCTTCGCCTGCCCTCGCCCCGGTAACCGGCCGCCATCCCAGCGGATCGAACGCCAGCGCGCTGCGCTGGGCGGCCCTCACCGATGCCGGGCAGGTCGTCGCCATGTTGGCGGGCGTGAGCACCGGACGGCCGGGCCGCGAGATCAGGGACTTTCCCGCCCTCCTGCGCGATGCGAAGCCGTGGCGCCGCGAGGCTGCCGATCGTGCCCTCGAAGACCTGAGCGCCATCATGGAACCGGGCATCGCCGCGCTGATGGCGATCAACGCGCGCGGCGGCGATTGCCGCTCCGCAGCCGCGGCGCTGTGGAGCGAATTCGCAGCGGCTCGCACGGCGCTGCTCGCCATGGTCCCCGCCGCCGGCACCTTTGGGCCCCTGCGCGCCGCCTGAACAGCCAGCGGGTATATCGTCTCTTGACGATGTTCCCATTTCGTTCCAGCATCGGCGCATGATCGAATCGCTCTCCAAGTCCGCCCCTCCGCCTGCCTCAGATGTCGAGCCTGTGCGCGCGGCAGACGTGTGTCGCGGGATCAGCCGCCTGTTTGCGCGCAACGGCATCTGGGTGATGCCGGAAATGCCGCTGCGCAACGGGCGCCGGGCCGATCTGATGGGGCTGGATGCCAAGGGCCGGATCGTGATCGTGGAGGTCAAGGTCGCGCGGACAGACCTGCTGGGCGATGCCAAGTGGCCCGACTATCTCGATTTCTGCGACCGGTTTTACTGGGGCCTGCCGCCCGAGCTTGATCGCGGCTGCCTCGATGGCGAGGATTTCCGGCCGGATATGTGCGGGGTGATCGTGGCCGATGGGTATGATGCGGAGATCGTGCGCCCTGCCCCCAGTCATCCGCTGGCCGCCGCACGGCGCAAGGTCGAGGTCGAACGGCTCGCGCGCACGGCCTTGCGGCGCCAGCTGGTCGCGCTCGATCCGCATTGCGCCGGGTGGGAGGAATAAGGCGCAGGCCATCTGTCGCCTGACCTGACGCAGTGCTAGGGCGGCGAGGTGACCTTTGACGTTACCTTCGCCATTATCCTCTCCGCGGTTGCCATGACGGTGATCGTGGCCGTGCGCTATCTGGCCACCAGCGGGCTGTTCGCGCTGGCGACGGCGCGGGTGCGGCCCGGCCACTATGCCGGGCGCGCAAGGCAGATTCGCAAGGAAATCGGCTGGTCGCTCGCCTCGGCCGCGATCTACGGCATTCCCGCCGGGGTGGTGGCATGGGGCTGGCAGGAACACGGCTGGACCCGCATCTACACCGATCTTTCCGCCTATCCGCTGTGGTATCTCCCGCTCTCGCTGCTGATCTACCTCTTCGCGCACGACACCTGGTTTTACTGGACACACCGGCTGATGCACGTGCCCAGCTGGTTCCGCATCGCCCATGCCGTCCACCATGCCAGCCGCCCGCCCACCGCCTGGGCGGCGATGAGTTTTCATCCGATCGAGGCGCTGACGGGCGCCGTGGTCATTCCCGCGCTGGTGTTCCTGGTGCCGATCCACATCGGTGTGCTAGGGCTGGTGCTCACGATCATGACGATCATGGGCGTGACCAACCACATGGGCTGGGAGATGTTTCCGCGCTGGCTCGTTCATTCGCGCTTAGGCGAGTGGCTGATAACGGCCAGCCATCATCACGTTCACCACGAGGCTTACCTATGCAACTACGGCCTCTATTTTCGTTTCTGGGATCGCTTGTGCAAAACCGACAAAGGCCTCTCCTCACCCTGATCGCCCTCACGCTGGCGGCCCTGCCCGTCACCCCTGCCATCCCGGCAGAGGGCGGCGTGACGGTGGACGTCACCGTCACCGGGCTGCGCAACACCAAGGGCCGGGTTATCGCCTGCATGACCAGCGACGAGCGCCGCTTTCCGCGCTGCCGCGATGTGGAGGGCTCGTACAAGGCCAATGCGGCCGCGGCTGACGAGATGGTACTGCACTTCACCGGCGTCATTCCGGGCACCTATGCCATCGCCCTGCTGCACGATGAGAACGAAAATGGCCGCGCCGACCGCGCCTTGTCGATGATCCCGCGCGAAGGCTTCGGCTTCTCGCGCGATGCGCCGGTGCGGATGGGGCCGCCCGATTTCGAAGATGCGGCTTTCCCCGTCGGGTCCGAGAGCCTCAACCAGACCATTCGGATGCGCTACATCCTCTAGCTGCAGCCGCGCGCCGCACCCGGCGATATTTACCTATTTGCGCGCAACTTTACGCTTAATTTACCATGTCGCGCCAGAACGAGCCCTGCCAAAACGCAATCAAAGGGCCATCGGCATGGATACGTTCCGCAGCTCGGGTGACAACTACGAGGGATATTTCGACCGCGCGGACGAGCACGAGCTCGACGAGCCGCACGATGCACCTCCGCCCGTAATCGGCAACAACGAGCGCCGCATGCAGGTGCGCGCCTACAATTTCTGGGCCAGCCAGCTCGATGGGGGGCACCTCCCCCTTATCTCCAGCCTCGACCCGGAGAGCGTCGAGGACTTCGGTGTCAACGCTGTGCTGCTCGACTTCTCCGACGGCAGCGACGATCCGCGCGTTACCTTCCTTGGTGAAAATCTCGCCCGCGAATGCGAAGTGAGCGCCACGGAGATCGAGCGACTGTCCGACGTGCCGGCCCGCTCTCTGCTGAGCCGGATTACCGACCACTACATGCAGATCATCGCCAACCAGGCGCCGATCGGATTCGAGGCCGAGTTCGTAAACCAGCGCGGCCGCTCGATCCTCTATCGCGGCATCCTTCTGCCCTACACCAGCGACGGCACGACGATCACCCATATCTACGGGGCGATCAACTGGAAGGAACTGGCCGACCAGGCGACGGCCGACGAGTTGCTGCTTGAAATCGAGCAGGCCATCGAACCCGCCGCGGCGCCCAAGCGCTCCGAGCGAGCGACGCTGGCCAACTGGGCCGATGGTCCGGGCGCTGGCTTTAACCGCGATGCCGGCGTCGCCGAAGAAATCGTGCACGCCGCCAAGAAACCGGATGTCGAGGACCTGGCCGAGCGCGGCATGGACCTCGCCGACTGGCTCGCCCTTGCCCGCGAACAGGCCACCCAGGCCCGCGAAAGCGAGGATCGCACCCGCAACGCGCTTTACGATGCCGTGAGCCGCGCCTGGGACTTCGCGCTCGCTGCCGCCGAGGCACCCGAAGAATTCGCCGAAATGCTCACCGATGCGGGGCTCACGGTGCAGGACCGCGCGCCGATGACGCCGATCGTCAAGCTCGTGTTCGGCGCCGACTACGACAAGACCCGCCTCACCGAATATGCCGCCGTGCTCGCCCATGCGCAGCGCCACGGCATGGCACGCGGCACGCTCGCCGCGTTCCTGCGCGAGGCCGAAGGCGGCCTCAAGGGCGTGGTCGCAAGCGAGCGACGCCTGCGCCGCGAGGAAGCCGGCAAGCCCGACCCCGCACCGCGCAGCGAACCGCGCAAGGTCATCGCCCGCAAGCTACGCGAGATCGAACCGCGCACCTTCTCTGCGCTCACCGGCGAAGGCGAGGAATTCGCGCTCGTCATGGTTCGCCGCGGCGAAGATGGCAGCGTGAGCATGCTCGGCGAAGTGCCCAACGATGTGGCGCTGGTGGAGAAGGCTGCGCGCCGCCTGTTGGCCTGAACAACCGGCGCTTTGCCGAAAGCTTCAGTTTGCGTTCAGCCACCGGGTCGCTACCCCTGTTGCGACCCATGCGCCAGATTACTCGCCCGCTCGCCCGCCTGATCGCCCATTCGATGGCCGCGCTTGCCGCCGTCGCGCTGGCGGCGCAACCTGCTGCCGCGCAAAGCGTGCTGCGCGATGCGGAAACCGAGGAGCTGCTGCAGGACATGCTCGACCCGCTGCTCGAAGCGGCAGGGATGAATCCGGGCCAGGTCGACGTGGTCCTGCTCAACGACAGCTCGATCAATGCCTTCGTCGCCGGGGGGCAGCGGATCTATGTCCACTCCGGCCTCATCAACGCCGCCGATAGCGCCAACGAGGTGCAAGGCGTGCTCGCACACGAGCTGGGCCACATCACCGGCGGGCATATCAATCGCTTTTCCGAAGGCGCCTCCAAGGCCACTTCGATCACGCTCCTGTCCACCCTGCTTGCTGCGGCAGCCGCGGCGGCAGGTGGCGGAGAGGCCGCAATGGGCGTGCTAGCCGCCGGGCAGCAGGCAGCGATGGGCTCGTTCCTCGCCTTCAGCCGCGTGCAGGAAGCCAGCGCCGATGCCGCCAGCGTCAGCTTCCTCAAGTGCGCCGGGATCAGCGGCGATGGCGCGGTGGCCTTCTTCCGCAAGCTGCAGAATCTCGAATATCGCCACAACGTGCGGCAGGGCGGCGATGCCGAATTTTCCCGCTCGCACCCGCTGACGGGCAATCGCATCCGGCGGCTTGAAGAATCGCTCGCTTCCGACACCCCATCGGACCGGCCACCGGCTGATCTGGTCGCCGTGGTTACCGAAGGCGTGGACGCCGACCCGCAGACAGAAGTGATCCCGCGCGGCGCGGCCACCTGCAGTCCCACGCCGCAGCCCGAGGCCGAAGTGGCCGCGCTCGAAGCGCGCTACGCCAAGGCCAAGGCCAAGCTGTTCGGCTACCTCGCCGAGCCGGAGCGCACGCTCGAGTTCTATCCGGTCGGCACCGACAGCGAACCGGCGCACTATGCCCGCGCCTATGCCTATCACAAGGAAGCGCTGGTCGATCAGGCATTGGCCGAAACCGATGCGTTGATCGCGGCTGAACCGGAGAACCCCTATTTCCTCGAACTCAAGGGTCAGATTCTGCTCGAATCGGGCCGGGTGGACGATTCGCTCCCGCCCCTGCGCGAAGCGACCCGGCTGACCGGGGCCAACCCGCTGATCGCGGCGATGCTTGGCCATGCCCTGATCGCGACCGAGGACCCGGCCAATCTTGACGAGGCCGAACAGGTGCTGCGCGCAGCGGTGGGGCGCGACCGCGAAAACCCGTTCGCCTGGTATCAACTCGGCGTCGTCTACGGCAAACGCGGCGACATTCCGCGCGCCCGGCTCGCCAGCGCCGAACAACAGATCATGTCAGGCAACCCGCAGATCGCGCTGTCCAGCGCCGAGGCCGCCGAAGCCCGCCTGCCAGTGGGCAGCCCCGACTGGCTGCGCGCACAAGACATCGCGCTGCAAGCCCGCGCGCAGCTTGAACGCGCGCGCGACCGCAAGTAGGAGCCTTGAGCATGCGCTGGATCATCACCCTTGTCATCGCCCTGGTCGGCGGCTTTGCCGGCGCTGCAGCCTGGCAGTTCGCCGGGATCGGCCCCAACCCCACCCGCGAATATCTGCTCGCCAACCCCGAGGTGCTGCCCGAAGCGATCGAGGTGCTCAACCAGCGCGAGGCTCTGGCCAAGGTCGAGCCCTTGCGTGACGAGCTGGAAACCGCATTCCCCGGCGCGGTGCTGGGCAATCCGGATGGTGACATCACGCTGGTCGAATTCAGTGACTATGCCTGCGGCTACTGTCGCCAGTCGATGGACGACGTGATGGCGCTGATCGAGACCAATCCCGATCTCAAGGTGGTGATCCGCGAATTTCCGATCCTGTCCGAAGGCAGCGGAGCCGCGGCGCGCATGGCGCTCGCCGCCGCGCAGCAGGGCAAGTTCGCCGTCTTTCACGATGCCATGTTCCGACTGGACGGGCCGAGCGACGAAAACATCGCCGCCGCCGCGCGCGAAGCCGGGGTGGACCAAGCCAAGGCGCAGGCCGCAATCGACAGCGGCGCCTTCGAAGCGCAATTGCAGAACAACATGTTCCTTGCCCAGTCGCTGGGCTTCTCCGGCACGCCGAGCTGGATCGTGGGCGATCAGGTGCTGAACGGCGCAGTCGGGATCGACAACCTTGCCGATGCCATCACGGCCGCGCGGAAATCCTGAACCGGGCGCTGGGGAAGCACATATCGTCGCAAGGCTGACGCGCAGACTCTTGCAGAAAGCCAATTTCGGCTAAGACAGGCCCATGGCAATGCTGCCGTTTCAACCCACGCCGTTCTTCAAGGACAAGAACCGCGCCTTCTGGCGCCTGCAGCTGATCGGCTGGGGCGGGGCCATGGCGCTGCGTTCGGCCACGGCCATCACCAACGAGCGCCCGCCCGAATTCCTTGTCTCGGTGCTGATCGCCACGGTGACCGGCTTTTCGATCAGCCTGATCCTCTCGGTGATCTACGGCTATCTGATCAACCGCCGCCCGATCATCACCTGGACCGGTACCATCGTGGTGCTGGCGCTGGCGGTGGCGGTCTCGGCCTTTATCAACGCCTCGACCATCAGCCTGCGCCCCGAAGCCAGCGAGACCGACTTCCTCAGCCTCGTGCTCGGCCTGCTCTATATCGACATGACGCTGCTCGGCGCGTGGTCGGCGCTCTATTACATGATCAATTTCTTCCTTCAGGTGGAGCAGCAGACCGATCAGCTCGAACGGCTTGAGGCCCAGGCCACCAGCGCGCAGCTGGCCATGCTGCGCTACCAGCTCAATCCACATTTCCTGTTCAACACGCTCAATTCGATCTCCACGCTGGTGCTGCTCAAACAGACCGAGCGCGCCAATGCCATGCTCACGCGGCTGTCGGGCTTCCTGCGCCACACGCTGGTGAGCGAGCCGGGCGGCAAGGTCGCCGTCGCCAAGGAGGTCGAGACGCTCCAGCTCTACCTCGAAATCGAGCGGATGCGCTTCGAGGAACGGCTGCAGACCGAATTCGCGGTCGACGCGCTGGCCGCGCGCGCTGCGATCCCCTCGATGCTGCTGCAGCCGTTGGTCGAGAACGCGATCAAATATGGCGTCTCGAAACAGGAGGAAGGCGCGCGCATCAGCCTGACCGCCAAGGTTATCGGCTCGCGCCTGCGCGTGTCGGTCTCTGACACCGGGCCGGGCCTCCAGAACGTGCGCCGCCCCGCCAACGAGCTGACCCGGACCCCCTCCTCAACCGGTGTGGGCCTCGCCAATATCGCCGAACGCCTGAGCCAGGCCTATGGCGAAGATCATCGCTTCGCCATCGAGACCCCGGCCGAGGGCGGCTTTACCGTCATCATCGAAATCCCGTTCGAACCGGTCGCCAGCGACGACTCGGCACGAGACACACTCCCTTCCCCCCAGCCGCGGCCGTCCCCTCCGGCCCCGGCCCAAGCAATCGGAACCCCCGCATGACCATTCGCACCATCCTCGTCGATGACGAGACCCTTGCCGTTCAGGGCCTTGCCCTGCGGCTCGAAAAGTTCGCTGACATCGAGGTGATCGAAACCTGCGCCAACGGCCGCGAGGCGATCCGCGCGATCAAGACGCTGAAGCCCGACCTCGTCTTCCTCGACATCCAGATGCCGGGTTTTGACGGTTTCTCGGTGGTGAAAGGCATCATGGAGATCGAGCCGCCGCTGATCGTCTTCGTCACCGCCTATCAGGAGCATGCGATCCGCGCCTTTGAAGCCAATGCGGTGAACTACCTGATGAAGCCGGTCGACGAGGACAAGCTGGCCGACACCGTCGAGCGCGTACGCCAGCGCCTCACCGAGAAGCGCTCGACCGAAGAGGCTGAGAAGCTGAAGGACGTGCTGGCCGAGGTCAGCCCGGAAAGCCTCGAAGACCTCACCAGCGGCGAGGACGACCTCTCTGGCCGCTATGAGAAGATGATCAACATTAAGGACAAGGGCCAGATCTTCCGCGTCGATGTCGACACCATCGAGCATATCGAGGCGGCGGGCGACTACATGGTGATCTACACCGGCGACAATTCGCTGATCCTGCGTGAGACGATGAAGGATCTGGAGCGCCGGCTTGACCCCAAGGTGTTCCAGCGCGTCCACCGCAGCACGATCGTCAACCTCGACCTCGTCCGCCAGGTGCGCCCGCATACCAATGGCGAGTGCTTCCTCGTGCTCGAATCGGGGGCCGAGGTGAAGGTGTCGCGCAGCTATCGCGATGTTGTTGCGCGATTTGTGCATTAGTTTGTTTTGCGCGGCCCCATCCGGGGCCGCGTCCTCGCTATGCGGCCAGCAAGCTGGCCCCGCTGCGGGCGGGCAGTCGCCCTTGCGGTCGCCGCGGCGACCGATTTATTGAGCGCAGCCCTGTCACCCTGAGCTTGTCGAAGGGGCGCTTTTCCGCTTTTACCGATCCAACCCCGCTCGTCCTGAGCTTGTCGACGGACAGCCACCCAATTTCGAACAGCTGCATTGCTGCGGCCCAAGGACACAATGGAATTCACACTCGAAGGCTTCGATCTTGAACGTTTCGTCCTGCGCACGCTGGATGAAGACCTTGGCGTGGGCTGGCCGGGCGGCGGCAAGGATGTCACCGCCGCCAGCGTGATCCCCGCCGAGGCGCGCTTTTCGGGCATCATGGACACGCGCGACCCGATCGTGGTGGCCGGCCTGCCGATCGCCGCCGCCTTCTTCCGCCAGCTTGACCCCGAAATGGAGATCACCATCCTGCGCGAAGAGGGCGAGAAAGCCCCCGCCGGGGCCGACCTCATGCGCCTGTCGGGCAGCGCCCGCGCCCTGCTCACCGCCGAGCGCAGCGCGCTCAACACCGTGCAGCACCTCAGCGGCATCGCCACCATGACGCGCCAGTATGTCGACGCCATGGGCGAGACGCAGTGCGTCCTGCTCGACACCCGCAAGACCATTCCCGGCCTGCGCGTGCTGGAGAAATACGCCACCCGCCGGGGCGGCGCGCAGAACCACCGCATGGGCCTGTGGGATGCGGCGATGATCAAGGACAACCATATCCTCGTGGCGGGCAGCGTGGGCGAGGCCGTGGCCCGCGCACGCGCGGCAGGTATCCGCTCGATCATCTGCGAAGTCGACCGGATCGACCAGATCGAACCAGCGCTGGAGGCAGGGGCAAACCATATCCTGCTCGACAACATGGACCCCGAGACACTGCGCGAAGCCGTGCGCGTGATCGCGGGCCGTGCCCGGACCGAAGCAAGCGGCGGGATCAACCTCGACACCATCGCCGCCAAGGCCGCGACCGGGGTGGACTATTGCTCGGTCGGCCGCCTCACCCAAAGCGCGCCTGCGGCGGACATCGGGCTGGATTTCACGCCTCTATGAGTTGGCTCGCAGCCCCTTGGCTGCGCAGAAGCCGCCGCGCTGACCGGTCTACCTTGCGAGCTGTCTGGGTCAGCCCGTTGCTGGCGCTTCTCTGCCACGGCGGGATCGCTCAGGCTCAGGCCTACCAGTGCACAATACCGCAAGGGCGCATCAGCGTGCCACGCGTCACGCCCGATGGCCCGCGCCGCGAGATGCCCGTCACCGGCTATACCTTGGCGCTAAGCTGGAGTCCGGAGTTCTGCCGCACCCGTGAGAATCGCCCGCGCAACGCGCGCCAGTGTTCAGGCCGTGCGGGCAGCTTCGGGCTGATCGTCCACGGCCTGTGGCCGGAAGGCCGCTCAAGCTGGCCGCAATGGTGCGGTAGCTCCCGCCAACCGAGCCAGACCGAACTGCGCCAATCCCTATGCATGACGCCCGATGCCGCGCTCCTCGCGCATGAATGGGCTAAGCACGGCAGCTGCATGGTGCCCGATCCTGATGTCTACCTGAGGGTTACGCGCATCCTGTGGCGCTCTCTGCGCCTGCCTGACTACGACGCGCTGTCTCGCCGCGACGGCCTCACCGCCGGTGACGTGCGCCGCGCCTTTACCGACGCCAACGCCGCGTTCGACCCCGAGATGGTCGGGCTGGTGGTGAACGAACGCGGTTGGCTGCGCGAGATGCGCCTATGCTACGGGAGAGACTTCAGGCCCACCCGCTGCGACCGGCGCAGGCTGGGGCCGGACGACGATGTGCGAGTGCGGATCTGGCGGGGCCTGTAAGACGCGCTATTCGTCGCGCGGTGGCTGCGTGATGATCGCCTCGGACGGATGGTCCTGCATTCGTTGGCGCATGAAGCGCTCCTGCGCCGAAGCCTTGAGCCATGCCGCCAGAAACCGCGTAACAAGGCCAAGCGCAATCAGGATAGCCACATTGCCCAACACCGCCCACGACGCACTGAAAAGCGCTGCCAGGATCGCGGTAAACACCACCCCGATGCCCGCCACGATCACGCCCAGCACCACGCCGATCAGGCCCCACTCGGTGTAGGTAAAGGCCAGTGAATAGAGCCACAGGCCTGCGATAAACACAAAGGCCGCAAGTCCGTAGGCCGTGCCGGCAATAGCTCTGGTGGCAGGAATCACCGCGAGGGGAATGAGCGCGATGCACATCACCATCGCGACCCACAACACGTCCGGTATCCAGTTGAGCGCCCAGACGCTGAACTCGGCAAGCCCAAGCAGGAACAGGAGGGGAATTGCGACAATCACCAGCAACAGCAGCAAGCCCACTGCTGATCCGCGAATCTCCCTGACCTTGTTCACCACCATCACTTTCACTCCATCAAACCTTGCACCGGATGGGCCACATCACCGCCGCCCGGCAAAAAACCCGCGCAACACCTCTGCCGCCTCGCCCTCGCCCACGCCAGCCACCACTTCGGGCCGATGATGGCACTGCGGCTGAGCAAACACCCGCGCGCCGTGCTCAACCCCGCCGCCCTTGGGGTCGCTCGCACCATAGGTCAGCGAGGCGAGCCGCGCGTGGGCAATCGCGCCTGCACACATCGCGCAGGGTTCTAAAGTCACGAACAAGGCGCAGTCTTCGAGCCGCTCCTGCCCCAGCGCCTGGGCGGCGCGGCGAATCGCCACGATCTCGGCGTGGGCGGTCGGGTCGTTTGTGGTGCGGGTGAGGTTGTACCCCTCGCCCACCACTTCGCCGTCCTTGACCACCACCGCGCCAACCGGCACTTCACCCAGCGCGGCAGCTTCTCTAGCCAATTCAAGGGCTCGCTGCATGGGAAGGGGCATGGGCCAACGGGTCATTCCACGGCGCTAGGCCATCGAAATGCGCGCGGCAATATCGCGTTTTGGGCGCCATTTTCTTGACGGCCCTGCCCGCACTATGTATGCGCGCGCCTTTCCCAGCCTAGTTGCTGATTCACTGAAACCGTTTCGAACGAGAGATTTCGCCATGTCGCGCATCTGCGAACTTACCGGCAAGGGCCGTCAGGTCGGCCACAACGTGAGCCACGCCAACAACAAGACCAAGCGCGTGTTCCTGCCTAACCTGCAGAACGTCACGCTCATCAGCGAGAAGCTCGACCGCAGCTTCAAGTTCCGCGTTTCGACGCAGGGCCTGCGTTCGGTGGAGCACAACGGTGGCCTCGATAACTGGCTGCTGAAGACCCGTGACGAAAAGCTCTCGACCAACGCCCAGAAGGTGAAGCGCGAGCTTAAGAAGGCCATCACCGCCGCGTAAACAGCGCGTGATTGCTGCTTAGCTAGCGGCCCGCAGGCGACAGCGCCTCGCGGGCCGTTTGCGTGTCCGGTGCATATTGATAGCGCAGCTTCAGAAGCAAGGTGCGCTGGAGCAGCGACTGGTTGTCGTCGGCAATCAGCCACACGGTCGCCGCACCCGTGCCATCCGGCTCGACTGCCATGCCTTCGTAGTTCTCGCGTAGCCACGCCTCGTCGACCCGCGCCAGTTCCACCAGCGGCCATTCCTCGCCATCGCGAATCGTCGCCGGGTCGGCCACCATCAGCAGGCTGGCAAAGGGGGGAAAGGCCAGCTCCAGGTCGCGAAGGAGAATGAGCACCCGGCCATCGGGCAATTGCGCCATGTCGGTCGGCAGGAAATCGCCCGGCGGATCGATGGAAAAGTGCATCGGCTCGTCGCTGGTGAGCGGATCGCCTGCAAACAACAAGCCCTCCCCGCCTCGCTCCGCCAGCACGACAAAGCGCCCGTCGGTCAGCCGCACCATCGCCTCCGGTCCGGAGTTCTTGCTCCAGTCGGCCATGGCCTCGGGCTCAACAAACTGCGAGGTGCCATTGGCGACATAGCGGCGGATGGCATTGTGATTCTCGTACCCCAGCCAGATCGCGCCGCTGGCCGGATCGGCGGTGACCGATTCGATATCCTGCGGGTCGCCCAACAAGGGATCGCGCGGAAAAGCTGCCGTAAGCGCAGGCACGCCAGCGGTCGAAGGCGGACGCGGCAGACGCGCATAGGTGCCGCGATCGGAATAGGCGATAAAGCCTGCCCCCGCCGGATCTATCTGCAAGGCAGAAAAGCCACCAAATGCCGGGTTGCGGTCGATGACGTTCCACGCCCCTTCGAGCGTCAGGCCGGCGGGCCAACCCTCGGGCTGCGCCACGTCGAGCGGCTCAAACCACACCCGGTCGTCCGCCACCGCGCCCGAATCGTCGCGCCACCATGTGCCCGGCGCAATCAGCAGCGCCAGCACGGCCACCACTGCCAGCCGCTTGATCCGAACCTTGCCCATGGAACCGGCGGTCAGCGCGGAGGCACGAACAGCAGCGGGTCGAGCCGCGCGAGATGCCACTTGATGCTCCAGTGCAGGTGCGGGCCGGTCACCCGGCCGGTCTGCCCGATCAGGCCGATGGGATCGCCCTGCTTCACCATCTGCCCCTCGGTCACGTCGATTCGCGACAGGTGCAGAAAGGCCGAGTTCAGCCCGTCACCGTGGTCGACAATCACGAGGTTGCCTTCGAGACTGAACGGCCGTGTGGTCGCCAGCGTGACCTTGCCCGAGGCGGGGGCCACGACCGGCGCACCCGCGCCGCCCGCAATATCGAGGCCGGAGTGATAGCTGCCCGGCTCGCCCTGATAGATTCGCTGCGCGCCGAATTTCCCGGAAATCCGCCCCTGCGCAGGCCAGATAAAGCTCTCACGCCAGCCATCGACCGGTGAATCGGCCGTGCGCGCATCCCAGATCGCGTCGAGTTCGGGCTGACGGCGGCGCTTGAAGGCCTCCGACGAGCCGCCACCCGGGCGCAAAGGCGCGTTGATATGTTCGAGCTGCCAGGCGCGCGGGCGCACCGTGATCGTCGCACTCTTGGTGGTGCCGTCGGCAAGCGTCGCAGTGAGTGTCGCTTCCGGCCCAGCGTCGCGGTCGAAAGCGGCGAAGAAGTAGCCCTCGGGATCGAGATCAAGCGGAACGTCGCCGAGCATGGCCGAGACCGCGCCCGCCGGGGCCTGCCCGCGAATCCAGCCGCCTTGCTCGGTCTCACCCGCATAGGTGAACTGCGCGGGGCCGGTGGGTGTCGGCGTCGGTGTGGGGGTGGGAACGGGCGCAGGTGTGGCGACCGGCGCAGGAACCCGCGCCGCCTGTACGTCTTCCCCCGCCTCGGCGGACGGAATGCAGGCGACCGTCAGCAGCGCCGCCCCGAGCAGCGCTCCGGCGGCAACAGCGCTCCTCACAGGTCTTCGAGCGCGCGGCGGGTCGAAAGCTCAGCCGAGGCATAGGCCTCCTGCCGCTCGACGCTCCAGTAGGTCAGTACCTCAAGCGGGATCGGCTCGCCGCTCATGGCGCAGGTCACGAAGTGGCCGGGTTTCACCACGCGGAAGTCGTTTGGACCGTAGATCAGCGTGGCGGCCCGGTGCGAAGGGGTATCCGATGACATCAGCATGTGGCCTCATGTAGGGGCACGGGGGGCTCAAAGCAATTTGGGTTGGCCCGGCGGAGATACTTTTGCGGCAGATGGCCCGGATTTGCGCGGTGCCTTGCGCGCGCCGCCGGTGGCAACATCAAGCGTGCCATCGGCGAACTTGAGTGTGAGTACGGGCTGCCCGGCGGCCACCTCGCGTGACGAAATGGCCCGGTGGCCCGGCGCGCTCACCAGCGCATAGCCGCGTGCGAGCGGTGCTTCGGGATCAAGCTGCAAGCGCAGCCGTTCGAGGGCCGCGAGCTGCTGGCGCTTGTCCGCCAGAGGCCGGGTGAGCAGCGCCGGGGTAAGCCGCACGGCCGCCAGCCGCCCCTTCGCATCGCGCAGGTTGCGGCTCAGCATGGCCGGACTGAGCCGCGCCTTGGCGAGACGTTCGCGCCCCGCCGCCGCGCGGTCGGTCAGGCCACGGCGCAGACGCTCGGCCAGATCGTCGAGCCTCTGGCGCGCGGGCTGGAGCAGCGTCTCGGGCGTTGGCAGCCGCTGCGCACGCGCAGCCAGCCGTTCGCGCCCCATTTCGAGCGGACGCCAGACGGCGCGCTTCTGCCGCAAGCCGAGATCTTCGAGGAAAGCCGCCAGCTCGCGCCGCACCGGCACGGCCATTTCCGCCGCCGCGGTGGGCGTGGGCGCACGGGCATCTGCGGCATGGTCGGCCAGCGTGGTGTCGGTCTCGTGGCCCACGGCACTGATCACCGGAATCGGCGAGGCCGCGATAGCACGCACCACTTCTTCCTCGTTGAAACTCCACAGGTCCTCGATCGAACCGCCCCCGCGCGCTACGATCAGCAAGTCGGGCCGGGGCACCGGGCCGTGCTCGTCCAGCGCGCCGAACCCGCGCACCGCATTGGCAACCTGCGAGGCTGCACCCTGCCCCTGCACCAGCACCGGCCAGACGATCACATGGGTTGGAAAGCGATCGCGCAGCCGGTGCAGGATATCGCGAATTACCGCCCCGGTGGGCGAGGTCACCACCCCGATCACCTTCGGCGCGAAGGGCAGGCGGCGCTTGCGCTCGGGCGCGAACAGCCCCTCTGCCGCGAGCCGCTGGCGCGTCTTTTCGAGCAGCGCGAGCAAGGCCCCCTCGCCCGCGATCTCCATCGACTCCATCACGATCTGGTATTTCGAGCGGCCCGGATAGGTGGTCAGCTTGCCCGTGGCGACCACTTCCAGCCCGTCTTCCGGCTTGAACGCCAGACGCCCGGTTGTGCCCTTCCACATCACCGCGTCGATGACCGCTTTCTCGTCCTTGAGGCTGCAATAGAGATGCCCCGAAGCCGCCCGCTTCACCCCCGACAGCTCCCCGCGCACCCGTACGAAGCCGAAGCGATCCTCCACCGTGCGCTTGAGCGCCTGAGAAATCTCGGTGATCGTGAGCGCCTGGGAATTGTCGCCGGAGCGGCTCGCCGCTACGAGCGCCGGATCGTTGTCATCGTAATAAGAGGCCGGGCAAGCCATGAATATCCTCGTTTTGGGGTCGGGAGGGCGCGAACATGCGCTGGTATGGAAGCTCGCGCAATCCCGCGCCATTGCTCAAGATGGGGGCAAGTTGTTCGCTAGCCCCGGCAATCCGGGCATGGAACAGCTGGCCGAATGCTTCACGATGGACATCACTGACCACGAGCTGGTGGTCGGCTTTTGCGAGCAGGAGCGCATCGGGCTGGTGGTGATCGGGCCGGAAGCGCCGCTGGTCGACGGCCTTGCCGATTCGCTGCGCGGCGAAGGCATTGCCACCTTCGGCCCGTCGCAAGCAGCGGCGCAGCTCGAAGGCTCGAAGAGTTTCACCAAGGCCCTGTGCGACCGCGCGGGCATTCCCACCGCCGGCTATGAGCACTGCACCAGCCTCGAACAGGCGCTGAAAGCGCTCGACCGGTTCGAAGCGCCCTATGTGCTGAAGGCCGATGGCCTCGCGGCGGGCAAAGGCGTGGTCCTGCCCGAAACGCGCGAGGAGGCCGAGGCCGCGCTCGCCGACATGTTCGACGGCCAATTCGGCGATGCCGGCGCAGAGGTCGTGATCGAGGAATTCATGGAAGGCGAGGAGGCGAGCCTGTTCGCGCTCACCGACGGCGCAACCGTGATGGCTTTCGGCACCGCGCAGGATCACAAGCGCGTGGGCGACGGCGACACCGGCCCCAACACCGGCGGCATGGGCGCCTATTCGCCCGCCCGTGTGCTGACACCCGAGCTGCAGGCCGAAGCGATGGCGAAGATCATCGCGCCCACGGTGCGGCAGATGGCAGACGACGGCGCACCCTATTCGGGCGTGCTCTACGCTGGGCTGATGCTGACCGAGGACGGCCCCAAGCTGGTCGAATACAACTGCCGCTTCGGCGATCCCGAGTGCCAGGTGCTGATGATGCGGCTCGAAAGCGATCTGGCGGACTACCTGCTGGCCTGCGCGGAGGACCGCCTTGGTTCGCAGGAGCCCCTGAGGTTTGCCAATGAGGTTGCCCTGACCGTGGTGATGGCGGCCGAGGGCTATCCCGGCACGCCCGAAAAGGGCGGCCTGATCGATCTGGGTGACGCCGAGGCCGAGGGCGCGGTGGTGTTCCACGCCGGCACCGTGCGCGACGAAGAGGACGGCACCCTGCGCGCCAATGGCGGGCGTGTGCTCAACGTCACCGCGCGCGGAGCGGATACGAAGGCGGCGCAGGACGCCGCCTACGCCGCCGTCGACAAGATCGATTTCGCCAGCGGCTTCTGCCGCCGCGATATCGGCTGGCGCGAGATCGCGCGCGAGGCCTAGTGCGACACCTCTCCGGCGCGCTGCGGCACCAGCCAGATCAGCGCGCCGATGGCCCCGGCCAGCACCAGCGAGGCGGCGAGGCGGCTCAGTTCGAGCCCGCCATGCGCCACCGGCTTGTCGAGGAAATCGCCCACCACCGCGCCCAGCGGCCGGGTGAGGATGAACGCGGCCCAGAATAGCGCCACGCGGTTGGCCGCGGTGAAGCGATAGGCCAGTGCCAGCAGCGCCAGCGCGCTCCCGAAAATCACCGCCGCACCAAGATAGCCCAGCGCGCCATCAGCCACCCAGTCGCCCAGCGCCGTGCCCAGTGTCTGCGAGAAGGTGATCGTCAGCCAGTAATAGAGCTCGGCCCGCGGTTCGTGCACCGAGCTGACCGAAATGCTGCCCAGCGCGCGGTGCCAGATCATCAATGAGGCCAGCACCAGCCCCAGCAGAACCAGCGAACCACCCGGATAGCCGATCCCCAGCGAGCGGGTGGCGAAGTCGGCCAGCGTGGTGCCTGCCGTGGTCGAGGCGATGATCGTCGCCCAGTAAAGCCACGGGTGAAAGGCCCGCGCCCTGATCTGCAGCCATACCAGCACCGCGAGCAGCCCGCCGAAAATCGCCGTGCCCACCACATAGCCGTTAAGCCCCGATTGCCCCGCGCTGGCGCCGGTTTCACCCAGCCAGCTCATCGAAACAGTATCGCCCATCGTCTCGCCAAAGGTGGTGGCGAGGATCTTGATCACCCAGAAGCCAAGCGTGACCGCCGGAACCTTGGTCAGCGCGCTTTGCATTTGCTTGTCCATCGTGTTCTCCTGCATGGAATGACACGGCGGCTACGCTTCAGGGCGACGAAACGGCCATAAGCAGGAGTTCAAATCGGGTGCCATCAGCGCGAGTGCCATCGTGAGCGGCGACAAACCGGGCCTGGCGCTGGCGGCCATCGTGCTGCAGGTGGCCGCCGCGATCTACTTCCTTGCCGATGCCGTGGCCGAGGCTGGCCCCGGGGCGCTGTCGCTGCTTGACCTGCTGGTGGGCGCGGCACTGCTGGCGGGGATCGCCTATGCGGCCCGCGCCCTGCTGCGGTCGCTCGCCGCCGGGCGCCGCCAGGCCGAAGCGCTGGCGGTGGCGCGCGGGGCGCTCGCCGGGATCATCGAGCAGCGGTTTGCCGAATGGAGCCTCTCGCCGGGCGAGGCGGAGGTCGCGCTGTTCGCGCTCAAGGGGTTTGGCCCAGCGGAGATTGCGCAATTGCGCGGATCGGCCACCGGCACCGTGCGTTCGCAGCTGTCGTCGGTCTATGCCAAGGCCGGGGTCAGCGGCCAGCCCACGCTGATGGCGCTGTTCCTCGACGAACTGATCGAGGGCGGGAGCGACTGACGCGAACGATTTTGGCTTTCCTACGTCGGCCCCACCGTGCTGCGGGTGGGGCCATGACGATTGCCAAACTCCTGCGCGCCCGGCCTTGTGCGGGCGAAGTGTCAACTTCGCTTTTCTGCCCCCAAACGCCTGAAGTCAAACGACGAACTTGCCGAACAGAGCACCTGTCACCCTGTCAACTTCGACAAGTTCGCCAGGGGTCAGCCCAGCTTTTCGGCCATCAGCGCCTTGAGGTCGGCCTCGGGCCGCGCGCCGTAGTGCGAGATCACCTCCGCCGCGCAGATCGCGCCGCGCTTGAGGCAAGTCGCCAGCGCTTCATCGCGTGCCAGACCGAACAGGAACCCGGCTGCGAACAGGTCACCCGCGCCGGTCGTGTCGACCACCGTAGCCGGTTCGGCAGGCACTTCGGCCCGCTCACCAGCACGCAAACACACCGCACCCTTTTCGCTGCGCGTCACCACCAGCGTTTCCACCTGCGGCGCAAGCTGGGCGAGGCCCGCCTCGAAGTCGTCTTCGCCGGTCAGCGCGGCCAGTTCAGCCTCGTTGGCGAACAGGATGTCGATCAGGCCCTCGGCGATCAGGGCGCGGAAATCATCGCCATGACGCGCGATCACGAAGCCATCCGACAGCGTGAAGGCAACCTTGCGCCCAGCCTCCTTGGCCGCCTCGATGGCCCGGCGCATCGCTGCGCGCGGCTCTTCCGGGTCCCACAGGTAGCCTTCGAGATAGAGGATTCCCGCCCCGCCGATCGCTTCCTCGTCCAGCGCGCTGGCGGGCAGGAACTGCGAAGCACCGAGATAGGTGTTCATGGTGCGCTGACCATCGGGGGTGACGAAGATCAGGCAGCGCGCGGTGCTGGGCTGACCTGCGCGCAGCGGAACGTCAAAGTCGATCCCCACGGCACGGATATCGTGCGCAAAGACCTGGCCGAGCTGGTCGTCAGCCACCTGCCCCACGAAGGCGCACTGCGCGCCGAGCGCCGAGAGGCCGGCCAGCGTATTGGCGGCAGAGCCACCGGAAATTTCGCGCGCCGGGCCCATCGCTGCATAGAGATCGCGAGCACCGTCCTCGTCGATCAGGGTCATGCCGCCCTTGGCCATGCCGAACTCTTCGATCAGCTCGTCGGAACAGGAGGCCACAACATCGACAATGGCATTGCCGATGGCGATTACATCGTATCGAGGTTCAGTCATGAAATTCCCTTTTCTGCGGCGTTCATCGGACGCAGGCCGCGCGGCGGCGTTGACTTGGCGCAAGCTAACGGCAATCGCAACCCGTTATGGGCATAGTCCTTTCCAGCCTTGCCCTTGGCTTCGGGCAGATGTTTCAAGGGGTGGTCCTGCGCCTGCTGCTGAAGAGCGCGGCGGTAACACTGCTGATCTTCACCATGCTGGCGGGTCTGGGCTGGTATGGCGCGGACTGGCTGCTGGCGCTGGCGGGCCTCGGCGAGCACCTGTTCACCGGGGCAGGCGCGGTGCGCAGCGTGGCCTCTGCGATTCTGGCACTGATCGGGGCCTGGCTGCTCTGGCGCATCGTGGCGCTGGCGGTGATCCAGTTCTACGCCGACGAGATCGTGCTCGCGGTGGAGCGCAGACACTATCCCGAAGCGGCGACACAAGCGCGCGAACTGGCCATGCCCGCGCAGCTGCGGCAGGCCCTGCGCGGAGCCGGACGCGCGCTGCTCGCCAATCTGATCGCCGCGCCCTTTGCGCTGGCGCTGGCCTTCACCGGGATCGGCACTGCGCTGTTGTTCTGGGCCGTCAACGCCTGGCTGCTGGGGCGCGAATTGCAGGACATGGTGTGGCTGCGCCATGCCCACGCAGCGGGCGAGCAAGCCCCGGTCAGCACGGCAGCGCGACTGACGCTGGGCGGTGTCGTGGCCGCACTGATGCTGGTGCCCTTCGTCAACTTCCTCGCTCCCGTGCTTGGCGCGGCGAGCGCCACTCACCTCGTTCACCGCTCGCAATCCGCGCGCGCAGATAAGGCCTCTTGATGATCGCTTTCCGTACGGCCCTCGCGCCGCTGGTCCTGCTGGCCCTGGCCGGCTGCGCCTCAAGCGCCCCTGTGCCCAGGCCGCAGGCTCCTCCACCCCCGCGCGGGCCGGTGCCCGTTCCGCCGACGCAACCACCGCCACGCCCGGTGGCAGGGTTCCGCGCGCCAGAGATCATGAACGAACCGGGCCTTGCCGGGATTATTCGCGAGGACGGCGATTCACTGCTGCGCCGGTTCGGCGAAGCGCGGCTCGACGTGGCCGAGGGTGATATGCGCAAGCTGCAGTTCGCAGGGCCGGCCTGCGTGCTCGACGTGTTTCTCTATCCGCTAAGGCCGAACAGCGAGCCAGTCGCCACCTGGGTCGAGGCGCGGCGGGCCAGCGATGGAGCAGCGGTGGATCGCGCCGCCTGCGCGCGGGCGTTACAGCGGCGGTGAAAGCCGGAGCCTCAGACCATGAAGCTCTCGCCGCAGCCGCAAGCGCCCTTGGCGTTGGGATTGTCGAACACGAACCCGGCGGAAAAGTCGTCCTCCACCCAGTCCATCGTACTGCCGACGAGATAGAGCACCGAAGCGCCGTCGATGTAGAAGGTGCCGCCGGGGGTTTCGATCTTCTCGTCGAAGGCCTGTTCCTCGGTCACATAGTCGACCGAATAGGCGAGCCCCGAGCAGCCCCTGCGCGGGGTGGAAAGCTTGACCCCGATGGCATCATCGGGCGCTTTCGCCATCAGGTCGGCAATGCGCGCCTCGGCACCGGGGGTAAGCACAACCGCAGCCTTGGGTGCGGGACGGGTCTTGGTGGTTTCGGTCATTGAAGCCTCTTCTGCCAGAACATGGCCTGTCCGGCCGTCGGGTCCAGCTGGTAGTCGCTAAAGCCGCAGGCGGCATAGAGCGCCCGCGCGGGAGCATTGCCGCTCAACACTTCCAATGTGATCTTCGTCGCGCCGCGTTTCAACGCCTCGGCCTCGATAGCCTGCATCAGCGCCCGCCCGATGCCCTGCCCGCGCGCCTGCGCAAGAACGGCGAAATCGTGGATGTTGACGAGCGGTGCGGCAGCGAAGGTCGAAAAGCCGGTCAGGCAATTGGCAAGGCCCACGGCCTCACCATCGCGCCGCGCAATCAGGCTGAACGCGCCGGGTGTCGCGGCAAGGCCGGAAACGCAATGGGCGCGGGCATGGTCGCTCAGCGGTTCGCCGCCGCCCATCGGATCGCGCGCATAGGCATCGAGCAGCGCGACCAGATCCGCCGCATCGCGCGGGTCGGCATAGTCGGCGCGGTCAATCACCAGAGCAGGCGCGGTGCTTGCCATTTAGAGCATGCCCAGTTCGAGCCGGGCCTCGTCGCTCATCTTGGCCGGGTCCCACGGCGGGTCCCAGGTGACGATCACTTCAGCGTCGCGCACACCGGGCAGCGAGCTGACCCGCAGCTCGATCTCGGCGGGCATCGATTCGGCCACCGGACAATTCGGCGTGGTCAGTGTCATGGTGACGGCGACGTCAGCGTCCTCGCTGACCTCGACGTTGTAGATCAGGCCAAGGTCATAGATGTTGACCGGAATTTCGGGGTCGTAGATTTCCTTCAGCGCCTCGATCACCGCTTCGTAGGTCGCCCCGCCGGGTTCGCCCGACGTGGTGCTTTCGGGCTTCTGCTGCAGAAAGCCCTCAAGGTAGTCGCGCTTGCGTTCGAGCTTCTCGCTCGCGCTTTCCTCCTCGATCGGCGCATCGGAAACGCGCGCGCGCGGCGGCTTGGCGAACACGTCTTCCGCAGGCGAAGGCGCGACGATGAAATCGGTTTGTTTGGTTTTTTCGTCCATCAGCCGAAAATCCTTTTCGTTCGTTCAATGCCGCGGATCAGCGCGGCCACATCGTCCTCGTCCGAGTACAGGCCGAAGCTGGCGCGCGCGGTGGCGGTCACGCCGAGATGCTCCATCAAGGGCTGCGCGCAGTGATGCCCGGCGCGGATCGCCACGCCTTCCTCGTCGAGAATGGTGCCCAGATCGTGCGGGTGCACGCCGTCGAGCATGAAGCTGACGATCCCCGCCGACCGGTCGGGGCCGTAGAGCGTCACGTCGTTCATCGCGCCCAGCCGCGCGCGCGTTTCGGCCACCAGCTCTGCCTCGTGCGCGGCGATTGCGCCGATGCCGAGGGCGCTCACATAGTCGCAGGCCGCTGCCAGACCGACCGCCTCGACGATGGCAGGCGTACCCGCTTCGAAGCGTTGCGGCGGCGGGGCAAAGGTGGTGCCGGTGAAAGCGACCTTGTCGATCATCGCGCCCCCGCCCTGCCACGGCGGCATGGCGTCAAGCAGCTCGGCCCGGCCCCACAGCGCGCCGATCCCGGTCGGGCCATAAAGCTTGTGGCCCGAGAAGGCGTAGAAATCGCAATCGAGCGCGGCCACATCGACCGCCATCCGCGGCACGGCCTGACACCCGTCAAGCAGCAGCTTCGCGCCGACCTTGTGCGCGATCTGCGCCGCGCGTTCGGCATCGAGCACCGAGCCGAGCACGTTCGAGACATGCGCGAAGGCGACCATGGTGTGCTCGCTCGTGAGCATGGCCTCGGCTGCATCGAGGTCGATCAACCCGTCCTCGGTGAGCGGGCAGACGTCGACCTGCCAGCCCGCCAGCTGCCAGGGCACGATGTTCGAGTGGTGCTCGAGCTGCGAGAGCAGGACGCGGCCCTTGTTGGGATAGCTGTAGGCGACGAGGTTGATCGCCTCGGTCGCGCCGCGCACGAAGACCAGCTCCTCCTCGCGCCCACCGATGAAGCTGGCGACCCGGCGCCGCGCCGCTTCGTAGCTCCGCGTCATCTCGGCGCTGCGGGCATAGACGCCGCGGTGGACCGTCGCGTAGTCGACCCCGATCGCGCGGGTGACCGCATCGACCACGGCCTGCGGCTTTTGCGCCGTCGCGCCGGTATCGAGATAGTGCCAGGACGAGCCATCGGGGCGAACGAGGCCCGGAAAGTCTGCCTTGCGGCTGATGGTCTGCGCTTCGCTCATGCCGCCTGCTCCAGCGCGGCGAGCGCATGATCGAACAGGCGTTCCTGCTCGGCTTCGTCTTCCAGCGCGGCCAGCGCATCGGCGAGGAAGGCGCGGATCAGCAGGTGCTTGGCCACATCGGGGGCAATCCCGCGGCTCGCCATGTAATAGCGTGCCATCTCATCGAGCTGGCCCACCGTGGCGCCATGCGCGCACTTCACATCGTCGGCAAAGATCTCCAGCTCGGGCTTGGCGTTGGCGCTCGCGCCCTTTTCGAGCAGCAGGCCTTTGAAATCCTGCGCCGCGTCGGTCTTCTGCGCGTGGCGGGCAACGTCGATCCGGCCAAGGTAGTTGCCGGAGGCCGTGCCCCAGTGAACCGCGCGGACGGTCTGGTTGCTGGTTGCCTCGGGCTCGGCATGAAGCGTGCGGGTGACGAATTCACGCGTCACATCGCCGCCGCCGATCAGCACGCCGCCGAACTCGAAATGCGCCTTCGGCGCAAGCGTGACCTCGATCTCAAGCCGGGCATAGGCGCTGGCGACATTGACCGCGAAAATCTCCGCCCGCGCACCTTCGCCCAGCGTCACGCGCAGCCGCTGCACATCGGGCGTGGCACCATCGAGCACGAAGCTGCGCGCGAGCACCTCGCCCGGTGCCACTGCGATCTCGCTCCAGCCGGTGACCTGCGCCTCGGGCACGGTCTCCAGCGCGTCGAAATCGGCGTAGCGCCATTCCTCGTCATGGATCGTGGGCATGTAGCTCATGCCGCCATGACCTCGTCGTAGCCCTCTTCCTCGAGCTGAAGCGCCAGCTCCGGCCCGCCGCTCTTCACGATGCGGCCAGCGGCGAGGATGTGGACATGGTCAGGCTTCACGTAATCGAGCAGGCGCTGGTAGTGCGTGATCAGCAGCACGGCCTTTTCGGGCTTGCGCATGATCGCGTTGATGCCCTCGCCCACCACCTTGAGCGCGTCGATATCGAGGCCAGAGTCGGTCTCGTCGAGCACGGCCAGCATGGGATCGAGGATGCCCATCTGCACCATCTCGTTGCGCTTCTTCTCGCCGCCCGAAAAGCCGACGTTCACCGGACGCTTGAGCATCTCCATGTCGAGCTTGAGCAGCGCCGCCTTTTCCTTGGCGAGCTTCAGGAACTCGCCGCCGGTGAGCGGCTGTTCCCCGCGCTCGCGGCGCTGCGAATTGAGCGCCTCGCGCAGGAACTGCACATTGGACACACCCGGAATCTCGACCGGGTACTGGAAGCCGAGGAAGAACCCGGCGGCGGCACGCTCGTGCGGGTCCATCGCCAGCAGGTCTTCGCCCTTGAAGGTCACCGAACCGGCGGTCACCTCATAGCCCGGACGGCCGCCGAGCACATAGGACAGCGTGGACTTGCCCGCGCCGTTCGGCCCCATGATCGCGTGCACTTCGCCCGCGCCCAGTTCGAGGCTGAGGCCCTTGAGGATTTCCTTGCCGCCGATTTCGGCGTGGAGGTTTTCGATTTTCAGCATCAGTCGTTCCTGTATTCGGTTTCGCGCGAGGTGCGGGCATCGCGCCGGGCCGCCTCGTGCTGGCCGCGCCGCTGCCGCTTGTCGCCGATGCGCATGCGCATGCCGGCGGTGATGCGGTGAAGCACGTTATCCATATCGGTTAGAATTTCCTCAGCCTTGATCCGCATGACGCGGATACCGACCGCCTCCAGCGCCCGGTCCGAGCGCTTGGCGATGGCTTCGGGCTGGTCTCCCTCGTCGATCACCACGGCCATGCCGAGAATATGGCAGTTGAAGTCGACAATCGCGCTGCCGACCACGGCGTGGCGGGTGAACTTGTACTTGCCGAGGTCCGCCTTGGCGAAGCGCTCGGCCAGCGCCTTGTGCGCCTCGGTGGAGTGGCGACGCAATTCGCGCGCGCGGTCGTGCAGCGCATCGAGGCGCTTCTCGGAAATTTCCCACCCGCGGCCCTTCTTCTTGAGGCCGGGGATTTCGGGCGTGTCCGAGGTGGGGTGCGACGCCGGGCGGAGGTTTAGGGTTTTACGGTCAGTCAAGGAAAGCACCTTCCGGGTCGATCCGCCCTAAATATTCACATTCGATGATGATCGGATGCCGGGGCGTTGAGGTTGCTCTGTCGGTTGTCACATTGTGAATGACCCGGAAGACTCGAACTTCCTCGATATGTTCAACATGATCGACACGGACCGTGTCTCCCGGTCGAGGCAATGCGTAGAATTCATATGCCTCGCCGATTGCATCGACGCCGTTACCAACGTTACATCTGATAAATGCTCTAATCACCCCACGCTCCCCTCAAGCGAAATCGCCAGCAGCTTCTGCGCCTCGACGGCAAATTCCATCGGCAGCTCTTTCAGCACTTCCTTGGCAAACCCGTTCACGATCAGCGCCACGGCCTGCTCTTCATCGAGCCCGCGCTGCATCGCGTAAAACAGCTGGTCCTCGGAAATCTTCGAGGTGGTCGCCTCGTGCTCGATCTGCGCGGTGGGGTTCTTCACCTCAATATAGGGCACCGTATGCGCGCCGCACTGATCACCCAGCAGCAGCGAATCGCACTGGGTGAAGTTGCGGACATTGTCGGCATTGGCACCCACGCGCACGAGGCCGCGATAGGTGTTGTTCGACTTGCCCGCCGAAATCCCCTTCGAGATGATCGTCGAACGGGTGTTCTTCCCGTTGTGGATCATCTTGGTGCCGGTATCGGCCTGCTGGTGGTTGTTGGTCACGGCGACCGAGTAGAACTCGCCCACCGAATCCTCGCCATTGAGCACGCAGCTGGGATATTTCCACGTCACCGCAGAGCCGGTTTCCACCTGCGTCCACGAAATCTTCGCGCGCGCGCCCTGGCACAGGCCGCGCTTGGTCACGAAATTGTAGATCCCGCCCTTGCCGTCAGCATCGCCGGGATACCAGTTCTGCACGGTCGAATACTTGATCTCGGCATCTTCCATGGCGACCAGCTCGACCACGGCGGCGTGGAGCTGGTTCTCGTCGCGCTGCGGCGCGGTGCAGCCTTCGAGATAGCTCACATAGGAGCCCTTCTCGGCCACAATCAGCGTGCGTTCGAACTGGCCGGTGTTCTCGGCGTTGATGCGGAAATAGGTGCTCAGCTCCATCGGGCAGCGCACGCCCTCGGGAATGTACACGAAGGTGCCGTCCGAAAAGACCGCGCAGTTGAGTGCGGCGAAGTAGTTGTCGCGCACCGGCACGACCTTGCCCAGCCACTGCTTCACCAGCTCGGGATATTCGCGGATCGCCTCCGAAATCGAGCGGAAGATCACGCCGGCAGCTTCCAGCTCCTTGCGGAAGGTGGTGGCGACCGAGACGCTGTCGAACACCGCATCGACCGCGACCTTGCGGTCGGTCTTCACATTGGCGAGCACTTCCTGCTCGGCCAGCGGAATGCCCAGCTTGTCGTAAACCGACTTGATCTCGGGATCGAGGTCATCAAGCGATTCCAGCTCGGGCTTCTTCTTCGGCGCCGCGTAATAGTAGGCGTCCTGATAGTCGATCGGCGGATAGTGCAGCTTGGCCCAGTCCGGCTCGGCCATGTCCTGCCACAGGCGGAAGGCCTTGAGTCGCCAGTCGAGCATCCACTCCGGCTCCTGCTTCTTGGCCGAAATGAAGCGCACCGTGTCTTCGTTCAGGCCCTTGGGCGCGAACTCCTGCTCGATCTCGCTCGACCAGCCGAACTCATAGTCGGCGGCCTTGGCAGCGGCGTCGCGCGCGGCCTGATCCTGAACTTCGATCTCTTGCGTCATGCTTCCAACTTCATTTCTTCGGGCAACCGCGCCAGCTGCGTCAGCGGAATATCCGCCAGCGCGCCGCGCAGCGCCTCGTTCACCAGCGCCCAGTGCGGACGGACCTGACAGCTCGCCTCCAGCGCACATTCCGACCGCTCGGTCTCGACGCAGGCGGTGAGCGCAATCGGCCCCTCGACCGCTTCGACAATGTCGGCCAGAGTGATTGCCGCCGCCGGACGTGCGAGCTTGATCCCGCCGCCTGCCCCACGCGTGCTGTTAAGCAATCCGGCGCGCGACAGCTGGCTGACCAGCTTCTGCACCGTGGGGGCGGGCAGGCCCGTCTCCTCCGCCAGCACCGTGGCTGACACGCGCGCATGGCCGCAGTGGCGCGCGGCAGCGCACATTGCGACAACGGCATAGTCAGCTAGGTTCGAGAGGCGCATGGTTCGGCTCGGGGCATAATCAGATCAATTCGTTCCGATTTGCAGCTAATGGCCTTTCCCGCGGGTTTCAACGCCCGATTGCCTGTTGCGAGTCGTTAGCAACCCGCGCCTGCGGGGGCTCAGCGCAACTCGCGCAGGTTCCTCAGGTCGAGCATCTCGGTGAGGTAGCTGTCCGGATCGTCTGACAGGCGCGCCGGGGTACGACCGGCGAAGAGGCGAATCTCGCGGATCAGGTGCGACTGGTCGTAGAAGCACTCGCGCACCATCGCCTCCATTTCCGGGGCGAGATCGGGCTGGGAAAACAGCGCCGCGGCCCGCAGTGCGCGGTACTTGCGCCTGAGCGTGGTCGGCGCCAGTCCGAAGAACCGATCGACCAGCCGCTGAGTCTGGCGGCGCGAATAGCCGCTGGCGGCGAACAACTCGTCCAGATCGGGGTTGAGATCGCCGCTAAGCCAGGCGGCGGTCCGAGCGATCAGCTGGCGATGCTCGTCACTGAGCGGGCTCAGGTGAGAACCGATGCATTGGCCCAGCGCCTCGGCACAGGCCACCGCATCCATCGTCCCCTCGCGATAGGCGGCGCACAGCCTGGCCCCGAGATTGCCGACACTTTCCCCGAGATACTCTTCAGCGGCATAGAGCCTGTTCGCATGTTCGCCGGCGTGCAAACCGGTCAGCTCGGCCCAGCCAAGCGGCGTGAGCGCGGCGCCGATGGCATGGAACGGCCCCTCGACCACGAACGGCGCAGCCACCGACACCGGGCTGAGCAGGTTGGTCTCATGCGCGCGATCGATCGAACCGTCGCGGAAATGGATCGTGCCCTGGCCGCGTGGAAACAGCGCCAGCTGGCCCACGGCAGCGGGCTGGACCTCGCGAATCTCCGGCTCGTCGCAGCGGAAGTGATAGAAGGTGGTGACGTGGTGCGCGAGCTGTTCGGGCACCGGGAGATAGCGCAGCTCGAACCGGGATGTCTGGGTCAGCTCACCATCAAGATCGAGGCTCCGCCTGCCTTCGCTACCCATGTCCGCTGCGCCCCGCTCTTGCTTTATACGCGAAGGACATTGCCGCCACTCCGCTTGCAGGTGAGGGCCCATAGCGCAGGTTGTGCAGCGCAGCACACAAAATATGTCGCAGAAAAAAGGGCGGCAGGATCCTGAGATCCTACCGCCCTAAGTCGAGAACTCGTAGCTATTGGCTTCGAGCCCTTCGGGTCGCCCGAATTGCCTAGCCGATTCTCCCGCGCGCGAATTGTAAGAAAACGCCAAACTCGTGCTTTTGGAAAATTGTCGATTGCGCGGTGCAGCCCGATGCTGCCACAGGCCGTGCATGCTCTATTCGCTGCTGCGCCCACTGATTTTCCGCCTCGATGCCGAGAATGCGCATCGGCTGGCTTTGCTCGCGCTGTCGTTTGCACCGGCCAGCGGCCCAGCCCCGGCAGGTCCGCTCGCCACGCGCGTAGCCGGGCTCGATTTTCCCAACCCGCTTGGCATGGCGGCCGGCTTCGACAAGGATGGCGAAGTGCCCGATGCCTTGCTCGGCCTTGGCTTCGGATTCGCCGAGGTCGGCTCGCTGACCCCGCTGCCGCAACCGGGCAACCCGCGCCCGCGCCTGTTCCGGCTGGAAGAGGATCGCGCGGTGATCAACCGAATGGGATTCAACAACGGCGGCGCAGCGCTGGCGTTTGAGCGACTTTCCGCACGCAAGGAGCGCGGCGGGATTGTCGGGATCAATATTGGCGCGAACAAGGATTCGGCCAACCGGATTGACGACTATGCGGTGATGACCCGCACGATGGCGCCGCTCGCCTCCTATCTCGCGGTCAATATCTCCAGCCCCAACACCCCCGGCCTGCGCGCGCTGCAGGACGAAGGCGCTTTGATCGAGCTGCTCGACGCGGTGATGGAAGCGCGCGGCGAGCAAGGCCCGCCGGTGTTCCTCAAGGTCGCGCCCGATCTTGAGCCCGCCGACGTGACCGCCATCTCCCGGATCGCGCTCGACAAGAAGCTCGGCGCGCTGATCGTATCGAACACCACCATCGCCCGCCCGCCGCTCGCCTCGCGCCATGCCGATGAGACCGGCGGCCTCTCGGGCGCACCTTTGCGCGAACCGGCGCTCACGCGGCTGCGCGATTTCCGCAAGGAAACGGGCGGCGCCATGCCGCTGATCGGCGTTGGCGGGATCGCCACCGCGCATGACGCATGGGAACGCATCCGCGCCGGTGCCAGCCTCGTCCAGCTTTACAGCGCGATGGTCTATCGCGGTCCGGGCATCGCCCGCGAGATCGTCGCCGGGCTCGAACGACTGATGCAACGCGACGGTTTCAACAGCATTGCGGAGGCCGTGGGAACGTCATAGGATCGCCCTATGTCGCACCGCACAATTGCGCCGCTGGCGCTCTCGCTCCTGCTTGCCGCCTGCGCCACTGTGCCGCCCGTGGTCGAGGCTCCCGCCGCCGCGCCGACCGCCGCTGCAGCGCCGCACACCGGCATGGTCTCCGCCGCCGACCAGCGTGCCAGCGAGGCGGGCATGGCGATGCTCGAACAGGGCGGCAGCGCCACCGACGCCGCCATCGCGGTGATGCTCGCACTGACCGTGGTCGAGCCGCAGAGTTCAGGCATCGGCGGCGGCGGATTTTTCGTCCACGGCACGCCGGAAGGCGAAGTGACCACGCTAGACGGCCGCGAGAAAGCGCCGGGCGGGGCGGGGCCGGACTGGTTCCTCGACGATAATGGCCAGCCGATCCCCTTTATGGACGCGGTGATGAGTGGGCTAAGCGTGGGTGTGCCCGGCAACCTCGCGCTCGCCCGGAAGGCGCACGAACGCTACGGCCAGCTTGAATGGGCGGCGCTGTTCGAGCCCGCCATCGAGCTCGCGCGTGACGGCTTCGTCATCACCCCAAGGCTCAACGCCACCCTTGCCAGAGCCAAGAATCGCGCTGGTCGCGTGCCCGAAGGCCAGGCGCTGTTTTACGATGCTGCGGGCGAACCCTTGCCCGTGGGCACCTTGGTGAAAAACCCCGCGCTGGCCGATTCGCTCGCGCAGATCGCCGCCGAAGGGCCGGACTGGCTCTATCAGGGCCCGGCAGGGGCTCAGCTGGCCGACTATGTCGCCGCCGACACCCCGCGCGATGGCGCCATGGTCCCGGCTGACCTGCGCCACTACGAAGCCAAGTGGCGCAGCCCGGTTTGCGGCGAATATCGCGTCTATCGCATTTGCGGAATGGGTCCGCCGTCCTCCGGCGCGACCACCGTGTTCGCGATCCTCAAGCAGTTGGAGCAGTTCGACCTTGCCGCGCTCGGCCCCGATTCGCCGACCTCCTGGCACCTGTTCGCTGAAAGCCAGCGCCTCGCCTATGCCGACCGCGGGCGCTATCTCGGCGATAGCGATTTCGTCGACGTGCCCGTGGCGGGCCTCGTCAATTCGGCTTACCTGACCGCGCGCGGCAGCCTGATTTCGCCCACCTCGACCTTGGCCGATCCCGAGCCGGGCGTGCCGCCGGGCGCAGACCTTGCCTTGGCCGAGGGGCCCGAATGGCCAGAGCACGGCACCAGCCACTTCGCCGTGGTCGACCGTGAGGGCGATGCCGTGTCCTGGACCTCGACCGTCGAAGGCCCCTTCGGCTCGGGCCTGATGTATGGCGGGTTTTACCTCAACAACGAGCTGACCGACTTCACCATGGTGCCGCTGGTCGACGGCGTGCCCGTGGCCAACCGCGTGGAAGGCTCCAAGCGCCCGCGCAGCTCGATGTCGCCAACGCTGGTCTATGGCCCCGAGGGCAACCTGCGGATCGCCATCGGCGCGGCGGGCGGGGCCACCATCCCGGTGCAGACCGCCAAGGCGCTGATCGGGGTGCTCGACTGGGGCCTCACCGCGCAGGAGGCCATCGCCCTGCCCGGCCTGTTCTCGCCCGGCGACACGATCGTGCTCGAACCCGGCTCCTCGCTGCTGGCGATGAAGGGCGACCTCGAGGCCCTCGGCCACAAGGTGGTCGAGCACGATATGCCGTTCAAGGCCAATGCAGTCGAGTTCGTCGGTGGCCAATGGCTTGGCGCGGCCGATCCGCGCAGCGAAGGCGTGGCGCTCGGCAACTAGCGCGAGCGATCTGCGAAACTTGCCGTGCCTTCGCACGTTGCGTAAGTCCGCCCCTATGACAGGTTGCAACCAGCAACCGCACGAGAGGATGGCACACGCGTGCAACTGACCGATATTTCAACGGCTCCGAACCTCGTCGCCCTGTTTCTGCAGCGCGCCGACGAGCAGGGCGACGCCCCGTTCCTGACTGCCAAGGTGGGCGGCAGCTGGACCGCGATTTCCTATGCCGAGGCCGCGCGTCAGGTCTGCCTGCTGGCCCAGTCCTTGCACAACATGGGCCTCGGCAATGGCGACCGGGTGGTAATCGTTTCGGAGAATCGCCCCGAATGGTGCATCGCCGATCTGGCGATCATGGCCGCAGGCTGCGTGACCGTGCCCGCCTACACCACCAACACGGTGAGCGATCACTGCCACATCATCGACAATTCCAATGCCAGCGCAGTGTTCCTCTCGGGCGAGAAGCTGGGCAAGACGCTGTTTCCCGCCATCCTGCGCACCGGCGGGATCGGCCATGTGATCGCGATGGACCCTGTCCCCTCGGCGCAGGCGGGTGATTTTCGCGTCCACCAGTGGGATGAGGTGGTTAGCGGCGACTATGCCGCCGCCCGCGCCGCGGTCGAGGCGCGCATTACGCCGGTAACCCGCGACGATCTTGCCTGCATCATCTACACCAGCGGCACCAGCGGCAGCCCGCGCGGAGTGATGCTTCACCACGGCGCGATCCTGCACAATGTCAGCGCGGCGGGCGAGCTGCTCAGCCGCGAGTTCGGGTGGGATCAGGAACGGTTCCTCTCGTTCCTCCCGCTCAGCCACGCGATGGAGCACACCGCCGGGTTCTACCTGCCCATCGGGCTGGGTGC
Source organism: Erythrobacter sp. UBA1916 (assembly GCA_002337385.1). Classification (GTDB taxonomy): domain Bacteria; phylum Pseudomonadota; class Alphaproteobacteria; order Sphingomonadales; family Sphingomonadaceae; genus Alteraurantiacibacter. Next base: position 142,930 of record DDFY01000008.1, on the reverse strand, counting down.
CGACATCTGGTTTGCCGAAGGACTCGACAAGCTTTCGAGCAATCTGGAGGAAGCTCAACCTACCTTCATGATCGTGGTGCCACGCCTGTTCGAAGTGCTGCGGGCCAAGATCATCAAGCAGGTCGAAAAGAAGGGCGGCAGCGCCCGGTTCCTGCTCGCGCGGGCGCTCAAGCTGGGCGTGAAGGTGGCCACCAATCGCCGCAGCCTGATCGACAAGCCGACCGAAGCGCTGCTCGCTGCAACACTGCGGCCCAAGGTGCGCGCGCTGTTCGGCGGTCGGATCAAGGCGCTGGTCTCAGGCGGAGCGCCGCTCAATCCCGAGGTTGGCGGGTTCTTCCAGGCAATGGGGTTAACCATGCTTCAGGGTTACGGCCAAACCGAAAGCGCGCCGGTGATCAGCGTCAACCTGCCCTCGGTCGGGATCGATCTCACCACCGTCGGCCCGCCCATGCGCGATGTCGAGGTGCGCATTGGCGAGGACAACGAGATCCTCGTGCGCGGCGAACTGGTGATGAAAGGCTATTGGCAGAACCCGCGCGACACCGAAGCCGCGTTGAAAGACGGCTGGCTGCACACGGGCGACATCGGCCATATCGACAAACGCGGACGGCTGGCGATCACCGACCGCAAGAAGGACATCATCGTTAACGACAAGGGCGACAACGTCGCGCCGCAGAAGCTTGAGGGCATGCTCACACTGCAAGCCGAGATCGCGCAGGCGATGGTGGCAGGCGACAAGAAGCCCTACATGGTCGCGCTGATCGTTCCTGATGAAGAATGGATGAAGGCCTGGGCGCAGGAGAACGGCGAACCGGCTGACCTCGCCAAACTGCGCGAGCTACCCGCCTTCCGCAGCGCAATGAAGGCGGTGATCGATCGCACCAACGAAGACCTGTCGGTGATCGAGAAGATCCGCAAGTTCACCTTCGCCGACGCCCCCTTCACCGTCGAGAACGATCAGATGACACCGACGATGAAGATTCGCCGCCCCTTCATCCGCGCCGCCTATGGCGAGCAGCTGGAAGCGCTTTACTGACCGGCAGCTTGCGAATCAGGCCGCGTCGCTGAGAACCCGTTCGGGGAAGAAGCTCGGCTCGCGCTCGGACCAGCCCGGTGCCGTGGCGGCGGTTTCCGACAGGCTCTGCAGCAGCACCCGGCGGATACCGGGGCGAATCTGCGGCAGGGCCGCAGCGGCGCAGAACACGGCGGGAAGATAGGGCCGAGCCGACGCGCCAAGCAGCCGTTCGTACAAAAAGCGGAAAGCCGAGAACGTCTCGATCTGTTCGAGCGCCAGATCGTTGGCTGCGATGCGAATCAGGGCGCCCATGTAGAAGGAAATGCCGTCCATCGCGTGCGGCTCGGGAGCGGCTTCGCGCAGCGTGCGCAGCTCGCGATAGGCGAGATACTGCTTGCGAATCGCGCGGGCATCACCCCCGTCGGGCGACCACTGCTTGAAGGCATCGCCGCGCCCCAGCGCAATATCGAGGCTGCGCTCGATGAACTGACGCTCGTCGGCGGTGAAGCCGGCGAATTCGCGCATTTCGGCAATGGCAAGCGAAGCGGTGCTGGATTGGTACGACATGAGGCCGGGGTCCTTGCGATTCCTGCATGGACTGTCGCCCCCCGCGGTTATTTTAAGGTTAACGCGGCAATTAGATGAGTCCGGCTAGCGGCGAGGAAGGATCGGCATAGCGCCGCCGCCCCATCCGCCCGGAGAGATAGGCATGCCGCCCTGCCTCAACCGCAAGCCGCATGGCACGCGCCATGCGAATCGGGTCTTTCGCCTCGGCGATGGCAGTGTTCATCAGCACGCCGTCGCAGCCCAGCTCCATCGCCACCGCTGCATCCGAGGCCGTGCCCACGCCCGCATCGACCAACACCGGCACGCTCGCCCCTTCGACGATAAGGCGAATCGTGACCTGGTTCTGGATGCCCAGCCCCGAGCCGATCGGCGCGCCCAGCGGCATCACCGCCACCGCGCCCGCCTCTTCAAGCTGCTTGGCCGCGATCGGATCGTCGGTGCAGTAGACCATCGGCTTGAAGCCTTCATTGGCCAGCACCTCAGTCGCACGCAGGGTTTCCTTCATGTTGGGATAGAGCGTCTTGGCCTCGCCCAGCACTTCGAGCTTCACCAGCTCCCAGCCGCCCGCCTCGCGCGCCAGCCGCAGGGTGCGAATCGCGTCCTCGGCGGTGAAGCAGCCGGCGGTGTTGGGCAGATAGGTGACTTTCTTGGGGTCAATATGGTCCATCAGCACCGGCTGGCTGGGATCGGAAATGTTCACCCGGCGCACGGCCACGGTAACGATCTCGGACCCCGCCGCCTCGACCGCAGCGGCGTTTTCCGCGAAGTCCTTGTACTTGCCGGTGCCGACGATCAGGCGGCTGGTGAACCTGTGTCCGGCCACTTCCCAGCTATCGTCGTCCTCGCCCGATCCGCCGCCGACAAAGTGGACGATTTCGAGTTGATCGCCATCGCCAAGCTGCGCCTCTCCCAGCCCCGAGCGCGGCGAAATCTCGCCATTGTGCTCAACCGCAACCTTCTCCGGTGCGAGGCCCAGCTCGCGCACGAGATCGGCAATGGTGGCACAGGAGGTACGGCGGCTTTCGCCGTTGACGGTAAGGGAGATCGTGCTGGTCATGCGCCAGCAGATAGCGCGCTTCAGCCGTGGCGCAAGTTCAGCACGTGACCAACGGCCACCAGGCTCACGCCGATCATGGTCAGCACCACCTCTTCCGCGCCGTGGCCAACCGCCAGCGCGCCGCCCATGAACGAGAGGCCTGTCATCGCCACGACGAAGGGCAGCTTGCGCCGGTGACGCACCGCCCCGATGCCAATCGCGATGCCCGCCACGATGACGGCCACCACAAGCCCGACGCGATGAATCGCAGGATCAAGCAGAAAGGTCGCACCGAGGCCCATTCCGGCCACCAGCACCACGCCCGCGACACAGTGAACCAGGCACAACGCCGACAGCGCCAAGCCTAGCCGATCGAGTCGACCACGAATTCCGGGCATTCTCTGCTCCATGTGGTGCATGTATGTAACGCTATAACATTGCGCAAGTGCGAACATTCGTTACCTGCTCTTGCCAAGGCCGCGCAAAAGGCACAGAGCGCGACGCATTATGGTCGCACAAGGCTATTCTCTTACAGGCGGCGGCAGGCCGCTGGCAATTGCGCGCTGGCTACTGGCGGTGGCCGTGATGGTGTTCGCCATGGTGGTAATCGGCGGGATTACCCGGCTCACCGAAAGCGGGCTTTCAATCACCGAGTGGAAACCCGTCACCGGCGCGCTGCCGCCGCTGACCGACGCACAATGGCAGGCCGAATTCGCCGGCTATCAGAAAATCGGAGAGTTCCAGCAAGTTTCTGGCCCTGCCGGGATGACGCTGGCGGACTACAAGTTCATCTACTTCTGGGAGTGGGCGCACCGCCTGCTTGGCCGCCTGATTGGGCTGGCCTTTGCGCTGCCGCTGCTGGTGTTCTGGCTGCGCGGAATGATTCCGGCGGGTTACAAGCCGCGCCTGCTGGCGCTGTTGGCGCTGGGCGGGCTGCAGGGCGCGTTTGGCTGGCTGATGGTGCGCTCGGGCCTCAATACCGAGATGACCGATGTCAGCCACTTCTGGCTGTCGATCCACCTGCTCACCGCGCTGTTCACGCTGGCCGGTCTGGTCTGGACCGCGCTTGATCTTCGCGCGCTGCCGCGCCGCATCGATTCGGCGCGGGTGACGCCATTTGGCCTGCTGGTGGCGCTGATGCTGTTCGTGCAGCTGCTGCTGGGCGCATGGGTGGCAGGCCTCAACGCTGGCCTCGCCTCAGACACCTGGCCGCTGATGCAGGGCCGACTGGTGCCCGAGGCTGACTGGACGCACGGCGTCTTGTGGACCTTCACCCGCGATCCGTACTGGCTCCATTTCCTCCATCGCTGGTGGGCCTTCGCCGTGCTGGCCGTGCTGGTGGTGCTCGGCCGGCGGCTGCGCCCGCTCGACCGGCGCGCCTCGGTGGTGATCCATTCGGTTGTCGGAACCCAGATCCTGCTCGGTATTGCCACGGTGATGACCGGGGTGGACCTGTGGATCGCGGTGGCGCACCAGGCCGTCGGCGCGCTGCTTGTCGCCAGCACCGCCTGGGGGATACACGCTATCGGTCAGCGGCGATGAGCGCGGGCGCGGCTCGCTTCGCGCTGGTCTGGTGCCCCTGCGAGAGTCGCGAGGAAGCGCGCCGCATGGCCCATGCGCTGGTTGCCGAGCGGCTGGTGGCCTGCGTGAACATTGTCGGCCCCTTGCTGTCGGTCTTTGCCTGGGAAGGCGAGATCGACGAAAGCGAGGAATATGGCGTCCTGTGCAAGACCAGCGCCGAGAAGATGGACGACACCATTGCGCGCCTTGCCGAATTGCACAGCTACGATACGCCGGTAATCGTGGGCTGGACCGCCGATCAGGCGACGCCGCAAGCGCTGACCTGGCTTGATAACGCGCTCGGCCCGCAAGCAAGCTGAGGCGTCAAACGCCGGAAACGAGCGGATTGCCGCGCCGTTGAGCCATGGCGATAGCAGCCGGTGAAGCTTAGAGGTATTATTTTACCTCTCCGCTAACCCGCACATTCGCTTGACTTGCAGCCCTTTGCAGGACAAACGCCGCCCCTTCGCGAGGCCGATTGCAGATGATTCTGCATTTATGCCGAAGCGGCCCAGTTCACTCATCGCCATCTGGCCTGTGGCCAGCGACGATAGCAAGGATACCATAGCCCATGAAGGCGCTGACGAAAGTCACCCGGTCGATCAAACCGGCCGAGGTTGAAAAGAAGTGGCTCGTGATTGATGCCGAAGGTCTGGTCGTTGGCCGCCTCGCCTCGATCATCGCCAACCTGCTGCGCGGCAAGACCAAGCCGTTCTACACCCCCCACGTCGACTGCGGCGATCACGTGATCGTGCTCAACGTCGACAAGGTGCGGTTCACCGGCAACAAGATGAAGACGCACACCTATTACAAGCACACCGGCCACCCCGGCGGGCTCAAGGAAACCACCGCCGAGAAGGTTCTCGCCGGTCGCTTCCCCGAGCGCGTGCTGGAAAAGGCTGTTGAGCGCATGGTTCCGCGCGGCCCGCTTGGCCGCGTGCAGATGAGCAACCTGCACCTTTACACCGGCACCGAGCATCCCCACGCCGGGCAGAAGCCCGAAGTGCTCGACGTTGCTGCCATGAACCGCAAGAACAAGGTATCCGCCTGATGACCGACGAAAACAAGAGCGGCGAGACCAACTCGGTCAACGATCTGGCCGACCTCAAGACCGTAACCGGCGCTGTTGCCGATGCGGGTGCTGGTGAAGCTACCGAGGCTGGCGAAGTGGCTCCGGCTGCCCCGACCATGCCGCTGCGCGAGCAGGAGCTTGACGCGCAGGGCCGTGCCTATGCCACCGGCCGCCGCAAGGACGCCGTGGCCCGCGTGTGGATCAAGCCGGGCACCGGCAAGGTCACCGTCAACGGCCGCGACCAGGAAGTCTACTTCGCCCGTCCGACGCTGCGTCTGGTGATCAACCAGCCGTTCGCGATTTCGGATCGTGAAGGCCAGTACGACGTGGTTGCCACCGTTTCGGGCGGCGGCCTCTCGGGCCAGGCTGGCGCTGTAAAGCACGGCATCAGCCAGGCGCTGACCAAGTACGAGCCTGCCCTGCGCGCCGTGGTTAAGGCCGCTGGCTTCCTCACCCGCGATAGCCGCGTGGTCGAGCGTAAGAAGTATGGCCGCGCCAAGGCACGTCGTAGCTTCCAGTTCTCGAAGCGCTGATTTCAGCCTTCACCGGAACACGAGAGGGCGGCCCCGCAGGGCCGCCCTTTTTCGTTGCGGCTCAGCTGTTGCCGCCGCGCAGCTTGTGGATCTGCCCCGCGACAAACCAGCTCGCCGGGATCGCCAGCACGAACCCTGCCAGCGCCGCCAGCGCGATCTCGCGCCAACCGGCGTGCATATCGACAGCCAGCACGGCAATGACTCCGATGCCCATCAAGCTGGTAGCGATGACGGCATGGAGGATGAGCGCAATCTTGAGCATGAGCCTGTTCCCTTCGTCCGGACGCGACGGTGCTGCCACCGCGACGAGCGTCCGGCATTGTCTCAGGTCAACTTAGTAAACAGGCGGATCGCTGGCTGGCACATGCCCGACCGGCGCGACAGGCTCGCCCGGTTCGCGCGGCGGCAAGGCATCCTCGGGCACATCGTCGATCTGCATCGCCAAGGTATCGACGTGTTCGAGGTTGCGCACACAGACCTCGAGCTGCTCGCCATCCCAGCGCAGCTCGTTGAAGCTCGGCGGGGTCGAGCGAATACGCTTTGACAGCGTGCCCGCACCGATCATCCTCACCGGCCCGTGCGGCGTCTGTTCCATGATGTCGAAGGCGTCGTGCACATGCCCGCTGAGCACCGCGAGCACCCCGCGCTTCGCCAGTTCATCAAGCGCGTGGCGTCCGCCATGGGTCAACGCGGTGCCGCGCGTGCCCACTTCGCGCAACGGATGGTGCACGGTGACCAGCGCGCGCGTTCCGGCAGGCAGGGCATCGATCGCGGCAAGGCAGCGGCGCAGCGCCCCTTTGCTCACCCAGCCTTTCGACCAGTTGAAACGCGGTTGCGCCCGTGCCGTGGTGTTGAGCGGAACCAGCGCCAGTCCCGGCAACACGATCTCGCGCTCAACCAGGTCTTTCATGCCGTGAAAGCGGCGATAGGGATCGAAGAACCGCTCGAAGAGGTTGAAGTACGGCAGATCGTGGTTGCCGACATCGACCGTAACCGGCGCTTCAAGGCCATTGATCCACGTGGTCGCGGCGGCGAATTCGCGATGGCGCGCCCGCATGGTGAGGTCGCCGGTGATCGCGACCATATCGGGGCACTGTTCGCGCACTTCGCGCTCAACCCAAGCGATCGCGTCCTCGTCAACGAGGCCGAAGTGCACATCGGAAAGGTGAAACAGAAGCTTCGGATCAGCCATCAGGCCGGGTCGTTAGCATATCCACCTTGGCATTTCCGAGACGAAATGTGATCGCTCCGCTGGCTTCGGCAGGCTCACCGTCGAGCAGCAGGCCAAGCTCTTCGGCGCCTACCGTGCGCAGGGTGATGCTATCCTCGTGGCCGAGCACATCGTGCGGCCCGGCGCGGAAATCGTGCTGGAGAAGGGCCACCGTCTGCTTCACATATTCGCCGGTGGTCTCGGCGTAATAGGCGGTAATCTCGATACCCCCGCGCGTTGGGGCGAGCTGGATCAGCGGATAGCCTTCGGCCTTGCCCAGCACCGGGTCGATACAGCCAACGGGCGAGCCTTCGAGCGTATGCTCCAGCGCGTCGCTCGCCTCGCGTGCTATGCCCGCCAGATCGCGCTTGCGCATGGCTTCGCGCACGGTGTTCCAGCGGGTGCCCGGTCCAGTCAGCACACCGGCATAGCCAATGCCAGCCGCGCTTTCGATCATCTCCACCCGGCGGCACGTGGCCTTGCCGCTGGCCACGGCATCAATCGCCTCGACCATGTCCAGATCGCCGAACAGGCGGTGATAGAGCAGGTTCATGGTTCCGCCCGGCAGCACCAGCACCTTGCCGCCCCAGCCTGCCAAGGCATTGAGCGCAGCGTTGATCGTGCCATCGCCCGCGAACAGAGCGGCAATTCCGATCCCGATATCATCGAGCAGCTGCGGCGTCGGCAAGTCGTCGCGCGGAAAGCTGGTCTCGCGCGCCACCGGCAAGCCGCGCGCGCGGCAATGTTCGCGCACGGCCGCAAGCCCGGCTGCATCGTTGCTGCCGCTCGCGTCGTTGTGAATGAGCCAGATGCCTTGGTTCCCCGCCATGCTTGCACAATGCTGGCTAGACGCCCCGGTTCCCGTCACAGGCCCCGCCGGATCAGCCAGGCCGCGCTGGCATTGCCAAGAGTATAGAGCGCATAGACCGCAAGCCAGGCATCCGGCCCCTCACGCGAGGCCAGCATCACGGCCACCAGCAGCGCAAATTCGAGGGCGAGACTGCCCGCACGGGCCAGTCGATACCGGTCAGGCGAAAGACTCGCCAGCAGCGGGTGGCCGCTGTCGAGCACGACCCGCTGGGCAAAGAAGTTGGCGATTCCAAGCACAAAGGCAAAGGCGATTCCCATCACCTGCCCCTTTTGCAGCCTGCCCGGTGTCGAGGCAAATCGCCGCTCATGGAGCGGGGTATGCCGTTCGTCGGCAGAGCCTGCCGTCTGTCGATCACGCGAGTCGGCAGGTCGAGCAGCAGCGGATGAAGGTCCTGAAATCGCCTAGGTCTTTTTGTGCGCCGCGGCCAAAAGCAGTCCCACTGGCCGCGGCGCACCCAGACGAAGATTTTTACCCAAGACCAGGGTGCAGACAGGAGAGACACCATGCAGGCCACCACTATCAAGCTCGCGATTGCCGCCAGCGCACTGGCGCTCGCCCCCGCCGTTTCCGCCGCCGAAGCCGACCAAAACTCTGTCCGCGTAACCTATACCGACCTCGATCTGACGACCCCCGAAGGCGAAGCCGAACTGGACCGCCGGATCGACAGTGCCGCGCGCGAGGTATGCCAGGCGAATCGGGTCACAACCGGCAGCCGTATCCTTTCACGCGAAGCCCGCACTTGCGTCCGAACCGCCAAGAGCCAGCTCAACCGCCACTTCGCGCAGATCAAGCGTGACGCCAATCTGGGTGGCTGAATCGCGCCGTCCAGCCCGGTGCGGGAGGCGCTAGCCCCCTCATAAGCCCTCCGGCATCGCCTGACAGCCGCCCCCTCGCCGGGGCGGCTTTTTTGGTGGAGCCAAGATCAGCCGCGCACCTAGCGCCCGGCCATCGCCTTTACCTTGCGCAGATAGGTCCGCCCGATCCGCAAGAGCTCGCCATCAGCCAGCTCGGCGCACCACACGCCCAGCCCCTCGTGCCGCAACCCCTTGATGAAGTCGCGGCGCAGAATGGTCGAGCGGTGGATGCGGATGAACTTTTCCGGGTCGAGCCGCTCTTCCAACCCGGCGATGGTCTGCAGCAGCAGGTAGCTTCGCCCCTCTCCCGCCGGGTCGGTGTGCAGGCGGACATAGTCGCGCTCGGCATCGATGCGGTGCACCGAGGAGGCCTCGATCCGCAGCAATTCCGAGCGATCGGGCACCCACAGCTCTTCAAGCCAGCTCGATTCGCCCGCCTCCGCGGCGTCATTCCGCCGCACCAGTGCCCGCTCGATCGCGCGAGCGAGCCGCTCTTTGCCGACCGGCTTCAACACATAGTCGACCGCGTCGATATCGAAGGCCTCGACCGCGAAATTGTCATGCGCGGTGACGAAAATGACTGCAGGCGGGGTTTCGCCAGAGCTGGCCTTCTTCGCCACGGCCAGCCCGCCCATCCCCGGCATGGTCATGTCGAGCAGCAGGAGGTCGGGCTTCAGCTTTTCGGCCAGCCGCAAGGCAGCCTCGCCATCGGCAGCCGTGCCAACAACGGAGATGCCGGGCATCTCGGCGCAGAGCACCTGCATCCGCTCGATCGCGAGTGGTTCGTCGTCGACGATCAGCGTGCGTAGCGGGGTCTGACTCATGACTTGCCTCGGGTAAGGATCGGCAGCCGCAGGTGCGTGGCATAGCCACCCGGCACCAGACCCGAAACGAGGCTGGCGTCAGCGCCGAACCGCGCCTCCAGCCTCTCGCGCACATTGGCAAGGCCGATGCCGTGGCCGGAATGATCGTCCTCCTCCACCGCGCCTGTACCGTTATCCGAGACGGTAATGACCAGCCTCCCATATTCCTCGCGCGCAGCCAGCGTGATGGTGATCTCGCCGCCACTGGGCGAGACCGCGTGTTTCACCGAGTTCTCCACCAGCGGTTGCAGGATCATGCCCGGCACCAGCGCATTCTCCAGCGACGGCGGAATCTCATAGACCGCGCGCAGCCGCGCGGGGAAACGCACCGCCTCAATCTCGAGATAGAGCTGCTGCAAGGCGATCTCATGGCGCAGCGGCACGTCGGAAGTGGGATCGTCGGCCAGGCTGCGGCGATAGAAGGTGGAGATGGTCTGGATCATCCGCTCGGCCGCCTCGGTCTTGCCGGTCAGCACCAGCGCGGAGAGCGAATTGAGCGTGTTGAACAGGAAGTGCGGATTGACCTGATAGCGTAACGATCGCAGCTCCGCCGCCTTGGCTGCGCTGCGGAACTGCTGTTCGCGCCGTTCGGCCGAGCGGGCACGCTCGCCGGTGAGCAGCGCGAGATAGAGCGCGCACCAGGCCAGCAGCAGGAAATAGCGGCTGGTGGCAAAGTCGATCAGCCGCTCGCGCTCAGTCGCCCATGCCATGTCTTGCTGATCGACCATCAGCGCGTCTTCGGCAAAGCCCTGCTGCGCCATCTTGAGCCCGTCGACCGCGGCCTGCATCTCGGCAAAGATCACCGCATTGGCCTGCGCCGTCAGCAGCGCGGCCGGCATGGCCAGAAGCAGCGCGGCGCCGATCTTGAGCCACATGGGCTGCCCATCGAACACCCGCAGCACCAGCCACAGGCCAAGCGTGATCAGGATGCCGCAGAGCGTGGTCAGAAACCGCAGCCCCAGCATCTCGTCCAGAAACGGCAGGCCAAGCAGCTCGGCGCGCACGGTGACGAGCACGAAATAGGTCGCCCACAGCCCCACGACCGAGGCTAGCACGGTCCAGAACGGGACCCGCGCGGCTGGCTGAACTGTGCGACCTGATTTCATCGCCAAGCTCTAGCGCCCCGCCCTGGCAGGCCGCCACCCGGCGAAAGCCGGTTGGTCGAGCCAGATCGGCGCTTGGTCGAACACCGCCCCGCTCACTCGGCCGGAAGCAGGCCTTCCTTGCGAATCTTCTCCTGCCAATGCAGCGGAGCGAGCTTGTGAACGTTGTTGCCCTCGGCATCGACTGCGACGGTGACGGGCATGTCCTTCACGGTAAACTCGTAGATCGCTTCCATGCCGAGATCCTCGAAGCCGACCACCTTGGCCTCCTTGATCGCGCGGGCGACGAGATAGGCCGCACCGCCCGTCGCCATCAGGTAGGCGACCTTGAAGCGGCTGATCACGTCGACCGCATCGGCGCCGCGTTCGGCCTTGCCGATCATCGCCAGCAGCCCCTGATCGAGCATCATCTCGGTGAACTTGTCCATCCGGGTGGCGGTGGTGGGGCCAGCCGGACCGACCACCTCGCCCATCACCGGGTCAACCGGGCCGACATAGTAGATCGCGCGGCCCTTGAACTCGACCGGCAGCTCTTCGCCCCTGGCCAGCATCTCCTGAATGCGCTTGTGCGCCGCATCGCGCCCGGTCAGCATCTTGCCGTTAAGCAACAGACGATCGCCCATCTTCCAGCTGGCCACCACTTCGGGGGTGAGATTGTCGAGATCGACGCGAATCGCCTCGGCATCGGGCTCCCAGTGAACATCGGGCCAGGCATCGAGATCGGGCTGCGGCAGATAGGCCGGACCGGAGCCGTCGAGCGTGATATGCGCATGGCGGGTGGCCGCGCAGTTGGGGATCATCGCCACCGGCTTGCCCGCCGCGTGGCACGGCGCATCGAGGATCTTCACATCGAGCACGGTGGACAGGCCGCCCAGCCCCTGCGCGCCCACGCCCTGTGCGTTCACTGCATCGAAAATGTCGATCCGCAGCTGTTCGAGATCGGTCTGAGCACCGCGCTCTTTGAGCTGGGCCATATCGATCTGCTCCATCAGCGAGAGCTTGGCGAGCTTCACGCAGTGCTCCGCAGTGCCGCCGATGCCGATGCCGAGCATCCCCGGCGGACACCAGCCCGCGCCCATAGAGGGAATCTGCTCCAGCACCCAGTCGACGATATTGTCGCTGGGGTTCATCATCTTGAACTTGCTCTTGTTTTCGCTGCCGCCGCCCTTGGCTGCGACATCGATGCTGACCGTGCGCCCCGGCACCATCTCGACGCTCAGCACACAGGGCGTGTTGTCACGGGTGTTGCGGCGGGTGAAGGCGGGATCGGCGAGGATCGAGGCACGCAGCTTGTTGTCGGGGTGGTTGTAAGCCCGGCGCACACCCTCGTCGACGACCTCCTGCAGGCTCTGCTTCGAATCGAGGCGGCAGTCCTGCCCCCACTTCACGAACACGTTGACGATTCCCGTGTCCTGACAGATCGGCCGGTGCCCTTCGGCACACATCCGGCTGTTGGTGAGAATCTGCGCGATGGCATCCTTCGCCGCGGGGCCCTTCTCCGCCTTGTAGGCCTCACCCAGCGCGGTGATGTAATCCATCGGGTGATAATATGAGATATATTGCAGCGCGTCGGCGACCGTCTCGATCAAGTCATCCTCGCGGATCATCACCATGTCGCTCATCGTCTCATAACTCCTCTTGATCGATTGGCCTCATCCGCGCGACAGTTTGCGACGGTCAAAGGCCTTGGCCTCGGCTTTGGTTGGGCTTAAGGCACTTTGCGCCGCATCCCACAAGAGTTTGCTGAAGAGACCATGCTGGAAACCACCTTAAGCCCGACAAACCCTGCACGCCGTGCGATGATCGACAGCCAGCTGCGCACCAGCGGCGTCACCGCGCCTGAGGTGATCGCCCGCATGAACGCGGTAGCCCGCGAAGACTTCGTGCCCGAGAGCGCCCGCGCCACTGCCTATATGGACCGGGCGATTCGGCTTGACGGCGGCGGCGCGCTGCCTGCTCCGGTGGTACAGGGCACGATCCTGCAGGAAGCCGCCCCAAAGGGCAGCGAAGTCGCGATCGTGGTCGCCAACGGCAGCGGTTATCTGGCCGAGCTGCTGCGTCCGCTGGTCGCCGAGGTGATCGAGCTGACCCCCGCCGAGGCGATCACCGCCAGCACCGGGGGCAAGCCTGCCGACCTGCTGCTGGTCGATGGCGCGGCCGAACACCTGCCCGAAAGCCTGCTGGCCCGCCTCGCCGATGATGCCCGCATCGTCACCGGCACGGTTGAAGGCAGCGTCACCCGGCTCGCGATTGGCCGCAAGACGACCGACGCGAACGGGGCCAAGGCGGCGCTGTTCCCGGTGCAGGATCTGGGCATTCCGCGCATTGCCGCTTTCGATGCTCCGAAAGGCTGGAGCTTCTGACCATGCGATGCCGCTTTGCCATTGCGGCGCTGCTCGGTTCTGCCTGCCTGGTCGCCAGCCCGGCCAGCGCGGATACGCTGAGGGACGCGCTCGCCTCGGCCTATGCCGAGAACCCCACGCTCGAAGCCGCCCGCGCCCAGCTGCGCGCGACCGACGAGAACGTGGTGATCCAGCGCGCCAGCGGCCTGCCCAGTGCGAGCAGCTCGGGCACCTATACCGAATATCTCAAGCAGAGTTCGACCAGCTTCATTTCGCCTGACCGCTCGCTCAGTGCGAGCGTCGATCTGACGGTTCCGCTGTATCAGGGCGGGGCCGTGCGCAACGGCGTGCGCGCCGCGGAAACCCGCGTGGAAGCAGGCCGCGCCGAGCTGCGCGGCACCGAGAGCATGGTCTTCAACCAGGTCGTCGCCGCCTACATGGACGTGATCCGCAACGAGGCGATCGTGCGACTCTCGGCCAACAACGTCGAAGTACTCGAGGTCAACTACCAGGCCACCAGCGACCGGTTCGAAATCGGCAACCTCACCCGCACCGACGTCGCCCAGTCCGACGCCCGGCTGGCGGTGGCCCGCGGCAACCTGCAATCAGCCGAAGCCAACCTCATCACTGCGCGTGAGCGTTATGTCGAGCTGGTCGGCACTGCGCCGGGCGAGCTGGCTCCGCCGCCGCCGCTGCCGGGCCTGCCCGCCGATGTCGATACGGCGGTGCAGATCGCGCTCGAGAACAACCCGGACCTGATCGCCGCGATGGAGCGTGCGCAGGCCTCGCGCTACGACATCAACGTGGCCGGGGCAGGGCGCATGCCAACGCTGGAGGCTTACTCTACCGGCGGTTATCAGGACTATCTCGGCACGCTCGGCAACCCGAACTCGCCCGAAGCCTCAACCACGGCGCAAGCCGGGCTGCGCCTGCGCCTGCCGCTGTTCCAGGGTGGCCGCGTTTCGGCGCGTGAACGGCAGGCCCAGGCCAATTCGCAGGCCGCACTCGAACAGGTCGTGGCGACCGAACGCGCAATCATCGCGCAGGTTCGCGGCGCCTATACGAGCTGGCGCGCGGCCAGTGCCATCGTGCTCTCGTCGCAAAGTGCGGTCGATGCCGCCGCGCTCAGCCTTGAAGGCGTTCGGGCGGAAAACACCGTCGGCAATCGCACGATCCTCGACATTCTCAACGCGCAGCAGGAATTGCTGAACGCGCAGGTCGAATTGGTGACTGCGCGGCGCAACGCTTATGTCGCGGGTTTCACCCTGCTTGCCGCCATGGGCCGCGCCGAAGCGCGCGATCTGGGTCTGTCCGAATATGGCCCGCTCTACGATCCGGTCGCCAACTACGAGCGCGTGCGTGGTAACGTGTGGGACTGGAGCCAGGACGAGGACCCGGTGACGCAAAGCGTACGCACGGTTGACATCCCGGCGCAAGACGCTGAAATTCCGGGCAACACAGGGGCGGAGCAATAAGAATGCAGCACTCGGAAGCATCCACCGAGGAGATTCTCGGCATCATCAAGCGGGTGATCGAACGCGAGAACCGCGAAGTCGCTGCCGTCGAGAAGCGCAAGCGCGAATCGACCGGCTTCTCCGCCGCCCTGCGCGCAGGAGCCCCGAGCGAAGCCGAGGACGCCCTGATTTCGGGCAACGAGACCGCCGAAGTGCTCGACCTGGGCGAGGCTGAAGTGCTGGCCGATAGCCTGCACCCGAGCGAAGAGCTTGTCGAAGAGGCCCCTGTTGCAGAAGCTCCTGCCGAAGAGACACCCGTCGAAGAAGCTGCGGCCGAACCGGAAGAGGAGCCCGAAGCGCTCACCGGCACCGCTGCGCAGAAGAGCGTAAACGACAGCTTCGCTGCACTCGCGATGCTCGCCCGCAGCGCGACGGACGAGGCCGATACGCCGAAGGAAAGCCCGCTTGAAGGCATGGTGCGCGAAATGCTGCGCCCGATGCTGACCGAATGGCTGAACGAGAACCTTCCCACCGTGGTCGAGCAGCTGGTGCGCGAAGAAATCGACCGGATCGCGGGGAAGTCGCACTGAGCGACCTGACGAAGGCACAACGCGCCCTGGGCAAGATCGGCGGCGACTCGATCACCCGCCAGATATTTCTCTGCGCCCTATCCGAAAAGCAGAAGTGCTGCCGCCGTGAGGATGGCGAACGCGCCTGGAAGTTCCTCAAGCGGCGACTGAAAGAGCTGGGGCTTATCGGGCCGATTCAGCGCACCAAGGCCGATTGCCTGCAGATCTGCGAAGCAGGGCCGATCGCGGTCGTCTGGCCTGAGGGGGTCTGGTATCACTCGTGCAACGAGGAAGTGCTGGAGCAGATCATCCAGCAGCACCTGATCGGTGGCGAGCCGGTCGAGCAATATCGGCTCCACCCGGCTCAGTAACTGTCCGCTACTTTTCGTCGTCCGCGAGCGGATCGTGGATCGATTCGTCGTGACCCGTGCCGCTGGACAGGAACACCAAGCCCATCAGCGCGCTCATCAACAGCATCGAAAAGCCGATTCCCAGCGCCGTAGCGATGAAGAAGTGCGGCGAAACGTCCTCGACCTGGCTGTAGATCACGCCCAGCGCCACGATCACCGTAAGCACGGTGAAGGCGAACATGAACCGCATCAAGCGGCGATAGCGCGCCCACGCGTAAGCAGCCTTTTTCGGATCATCGAGCGGTGAGGGGCGGGACATAAGGCCTGCCATGCCCGTTCACGGCGCCCGCTGCAAGGATAGCCTGCCATGCGATTTGCGCAGACTCGGCAAAGCGTGGCATTATGCAGGCAAGCCCGCATCCATGCCGGGCAGGGGAGGCACATCTATGACAATTGCCGATATTCTCGAAAACCACGATTCGCAGATCATTTCCTGCACCGCTAGCGACACCGTCCAGACTGCTGCCGGGCTGCTGGCAGAAAAGCGCATCGGTGCTCTGCCGGTGCTCGCGGGGGACGAGATCGCAGGAATCTTTTCGGAACGCGACCTGCTCTACTCGGTCGCGCGCGAGGGGGAACGCGCGCTCAGCCGCACGGTTGGCGAGGTGATGACCAGCCCGCCGATCACCATCACGGTCGACACCAGCGTGCTTCGCGCCCTGTCGCTGATGACGCGGCGGCGCATTCGCCACCTGCCCGTGATGGACGCAGACCGCATGATCGGCTTCATCTCGATCGGCGATCTGATCAAATTCCGCATGGATCAGATCGAAACCGAGGCCGAACAGATGCGCGATTATATCGCCTCGGCTTGAGCCTGTGCCCCGCAAGGCCTAGATCAGGGGCATGACCAGCCCCCTGACCCTTACCGAAGCTGCCGCCGCACGCGTTAACGCGATTGCCGAACGCCAGCACAAGCCCGCCATCCTGCGCCTCTCGGTGGAGGGTGGGGGCTGTTCGGGCTTCCAGTACAAGTTCGACCTCGCCGACAGTGCCGAGGATGACGACGCGGTGAGCGAAACGGCGGGCGTGCGGCTGGTGGTCGATCCGATCAGCCTCGATCTCGTGAACGGGGCCACGGTCGACTATGTCGAATCGCTGGGTGGGGCGGCCTTCCGGGTCGAAAACCCCAATGCCGCCGCCGGCTGCGGCTGCGGTTCCAGCTTCGGCATCTGACGCGAGACAGACCTTGCGCATAGCCAGCTTCAACATCAACGGCGTCAAGGCACGCCTGCCGCGCCTTATCGAATGGCTGGAGGAAACGCGCCCTGCCATTGCCTGCCTGCAGGAGATCAAGAGCCAGGACGAGGGCTTCCCGCGCAAGGAATTCGAAGCGATCGGCTACCACGTCGAAACGCACGGCCAGAAGGGCTTCAACGGCGTCGCCATCCTGACCGACGGCGGCCCGGCGGAAAACGTCTCGCGCGGGCTTCCGGGCGATCCTGACGATGAACAGGCCCGCTTTATCGAGGCGGACTTCAACGGCGTCCATGTCGCCAACCTCTACCTGCCCAACGGCAACCCGCAGCCCGGCCCCAAGTTCGACTACAAGCTGGCGTGGATGGAGCGGCTACGGCTCCACCTCGAAGGCCTGCTGGCGAGCGAGAAGCCCTGCGTGGTGCTGGGTGACTTCAACGTCATCCCCGAGGACAAGGACGTCTACTCGGTCAAGGCCATGGCCAACGACGCGCTGATGCAGCCCGAATCGCGCGACGCCTATGCGCGGCTGCTGGGGCAAGGGTGGACCGATGCGCTGAACGTGCTCAACCCGCGCGGCGGTGTCTGGACGTTCTGGGACTATCAGGCGGGTGCCTGGCAGCGCGACCACGGGTTCCGCATCGATCACCTACTGCTTTCGCCCGAATGCGCCGACCGCATGACCGCCGCCGGCGTGGACAACGATTATCGCGGGCGCGAGAAGGCCAGCGATCACGCCCCCGTCTGGGTCGAGCTGGATTGAGCCTTACGGCACGCGGGTAGGGCACTCAGGCCCCGTCCGGTGTTCTCAACGATAGAAGATGTGGCTGTCGATGGTGGCCCGAGCCACCTTGGTGCGTGCCCAGCGCGGCTTGATGCGCGTAGCGTGGAAGTAGAGCGCATCGCCGGCATCGCTGTCCCAGGTGCCGTTTTCGGCGATCTGGGCGATGGCCTTGGCCCGCATCCAGGCCGTGGACTGGCGGTTGGGTTCGGGAATGCGTCCGCCGCGCACGAACGAGAACTGCGCCCGCTGGCGAACCACGCTGCAATAGCTGTCCGGGAACGCGTCACTATCGGCGCGGTTGATAACCACGCGAGCCACGGCGAGCTGACCCGCCAGCGGTTCACCGCGCGATTCGAAATAGACCGCCTGCGCGAGGCACTTCAGGTCGCCGCTCACCGTTTCAGGGATCTCGGTCTGCGCGACCAGTTCGCGCAGGTTGCTGACATCGACCGGGGGCAGCACGATGGCTGGCGCGTCGTCGGCCTTGTCGCCAATGTCCTGGACCACCGGGCTGGCCACGAAGCGTACTTCGTCAGCCGCGGTGTCCTCGGACGAGGAACTTTCGATCATCTGGGGCTCAGCGCCCACGCCCTGATCCTGGGCATTCGCGCCCTCGGCAATCGTGCCAAGAGTCGCGCCAAACAGAGTTACGGCCGAGGCGATTGCCCCAGCGCGAAAAAGACCTGCAGTCATGTATCCCGTTAACCAAGGCGGTGAGCAGCCAGTCCGGGTCAGTGCCTTGCCGATGCGCTTCAGTGGCATTCGGCAAGGCCACATCCATTGCGGTGACCCGGCGGCGTCTCCCCGTCTGCGCACCACTTCGACCGGCCGAAATGCCGGAGGTTATGGTGTACGCTTCTTCAGGAAAGGCGCGGGCCAAATAGCCCTAGGGATTTGAATGTCAACCAGTGCAGGCAACTATTCGAGCAAGTCGGCTGCCTCGGGATGGTCTAGCTCGATAACCCACAGGTCATGATCCTGGCGTTTGCGACGCTGCCAGTATTCCATGATTTCTAGCGGGTTTTCAGTGTCTTCCACCTTGATAACGGTCCATTTTCTGGTCCCGTCGAGCTGTGGCATTCGTTCGTACACGCAATTATCTGTGCCTCTATGGCAACATATAATCAGCAATGTCCCCGCATCGCGCTCGCCCTTGGCAAGCACCGTTCCGAAGCCTCCGCGCACTTCGACCGCGCGCAGAAGCCCGGTTACTTCAAGATGGGTAGGGATTCTCCCTGAGTCCAAACCTCAACCTCGCTTCAGCCCGGCATCCGGTAGCCATCAAGACCCGACAGCGCGATGCGCGAGCGCATGAAGGTGCCGGTGCCACGGCCGATCTCATCGCCGTCTTCGTCGGTGAGGTGTGCTTCAGCAATGAACACGCGGCGCTTGCCGCTGATCCAGCGCCCCTCGGCCACGACCTTGCCCGTGCGGACAGGCTTGGTGAAATGGAGATTGAAGCCCGTCGTCAGCAAAAACCGGTCCGACACCAGCGAATTGGCGGCATAGAAGGCCGCGTCGTCGAGCATCTTGAAATAGATCGTGCCATGTGCGGCGCCGGCGGCGTGATAGACCCGCTCGTCGACATCGAAGACAATCCGCGCCACGCCGGGCTCGGTTATCTCCAGTTGCGATTCGAACAACTGATTGATCGGGGCCGAGGCATAGAGATGCTCAAGCGCACTATAGTGAGCCTGCGCCCCGCTCGCCGGGACGGGCTCCGCACGATCAGGCGGCGTCACGATCCGTCGCATTGGTAAGCAGGCCGTAAAGCGCCTCGCCATCGGGCGCATCGCTCAGGGCCTCGTGCATATCATCATCGCGCATCAGACGCGAAATCTCGGCCAGGGCGTGAAGGTGCATCGCACCGCTTCCTTCGGGCGACAGCAGACCGAACACGAGATCGACCGGCATGCCATCTGCAGCGGTAAAATCAGCCGACTTTTCCAACCGGAGCAGTGCCGCGATCGGCCGCTTGATCCCAGGAATACGGGCATGCGGAATGGCCACACCGCGACCGAAGCCGGTGGAGCCGAGGCTCTCACGCTCAATCAGCGCCTCAAGCACCAGCGCCGCGTCCAGCCCATAGGCGCGGGCAAACAGCGCGCTGAGCTGCTCGAGGATGTCGTCCTTGGTGGCCGCATCGACGATGTCGACCGACTGCGGGTTCATGGCAAAGGTGGCATGCATGGTCTTGTGATTTCGTTCTTTCGCGAGGCGCCTGTTTCAGCCCCGGCTAAAGGGCCGCATCCGGCAGACGCGGCCCCTATAGTCGCTTAGCTATGACCAGAGCCTTACACTATCGGCGAAAGGCCCGATCAGACCGTCACGCGGGTTCAACCCAGCCGACGGCCCCGTCTTCGCGGCGATAGACCATATTATGACGTCCGGTGCCAGCGTTTTTGAAAAACAACGCATTTGTGTGCCGCAGATCAAGCAGCATCACCGCATCGGCCACGCTTGCTTCGGGCACATCGATGCTGGTCTCGGCGATGATCGCGGGTGCATCCTCGGTGACTTCGGCATCGGAATTGTCGTTGTCCTCGAACGGCGCGAACACCGTGTAGGCGGCCTCGTCCTCACGCGCGGCATGGACAGCCTGCTCGTGGTGGTCCTTCAAACGGCGCTTGTAGCGGCGCAGCTGCTTCTCGATCTTTTCTGCCGCCTGGTCGAACGCCTGATGCGCATCGTGCGCCTGGGCGTGGCTCTTCAGGATCAAGCCGTGGTTGACGTGCAGAATGATATCGGCGGCAAAGGCGTGTGAGGGCGCCTTGCCGAAGGTTACGGTAGAGGAAATCGCGCGACTGAAATGCTTATCGACAATCGTGGTGAGCCGGTCGGAGGCATGCTCCTGCAGCGCTGAACCGGTATCCACCTGGTGGCCCGACACACGAATATCCATAAGACTTCTCCTGCTTTTCAATTCAACGCACCCAATATGGGTACGACACCTCATTGCGTCCAGAGAGGTGAACTTATTGTTTTCATAAACTCTTGATGACGCGTAATTTCGTCTTCTGTCGCAGAGTGGGGGCGGGCTGGCCGATGTTCGCCCAGCTTGGGAGCAAAGACAGTGGCGGTCTGTTCAGCCGGGGCGCTGTTATCGACTGCGAGGCCAAGCCCGATCTGCCGACCGCCCATCAGCTCGACATAGACCTGCGCCAGCAGTTCGGCATCGAGCAGCGCGCCGTGCAGCACGCGGTGGCTGCGATCGACGCCGTAGCGCGAACAAAGCGCATCCAGCGTGTGCTTTGCGCCGGGATGGCGTTTGCGCGCGATGGCCAGCGTGTCGATCATCCGGTCATGGCCGATCGGGGCGAGCTGGCAGGCCTGCAGCTCGAAATTGAGGAAGCCGAAGTCGAACTGCGCATTGTGCGCCACCAGCGGCGCATCGCCGAGGAAATCGAGCAGCTCGCTGGCACGCTCGGCAAACAGCGGCTTGTCTTCGAGGAAGGCGGCGGACAACCCGTGCACCCGTTCAGCCTCCATCGGCATGTCGCGCTGGGGGTTGAAATAGGCGTGGAAGGAGTTGCCCGTGGGAATGCGATTGGCGATCTCGATGCAGCCGATTTCAACCATCCGATCCCCGGTTTGCGGGTCAAGGCCGGTGGTTTCGGTATCGAACACGATCTCGCGCATGGATTCGTTATCTGCCTTCGTGGTGGCCGTTGCAACTAGGCAATGAGGCTCGCCAGCAATTCGCCGACTTTTGCGCGCGTTTCGGCGAGGGGAAGGCCCGTGTCGATGACATAGTCGGCACGGGCGCGCTTTTGCTCATCAGGCATTTGCGCGGCGAGAATCGCGGCAAACTTCTCCTCGGTCATGCCGGGACGGGCGAGCACCCGCGCGCGCTGGACTTCCGGTGGGGCAGAGACGACCACGGTCCGCTCGACATAGTCGGCGCCTTTTTCGAACAATAGCGGGATGTCGAACAGCAGCACCGGCGCATCCATATTGCGCAGCAGGAAGAGCCGGCGCTTCTCCGCCACGGCAGGGTGGACGATAGCCTCCAGCCGCGCGAGCGCTGCCGGGTCGCCAAACACCTGCGCGCCGAGGACCTCGCGGCGAACCCCGTTTTCGTCGGTTGAGCCGGGAAACTCGGCCTCTATCGCGGCAAGCAGGCTGCCACCGGGGCCTTGCATCGCGCGCACCTCGGCATCGGCATCGAACGCCGGCACGCCGAGATCGGCGAACATCTGCGCCACGGTGCTCTTGCCCATGCCAATCGAGCCGGTGAGGCCGAGCAGGATCGGGCCGTCAGCGCTCATACCGTGAGCAGACCGCGCAAGGTCGCATCGCCATCCTCGCGCGGAGGCTTCTGGCCGAAGAAATATTCGAAGGCGACAGCCGCCTGACCGATCAGCATGGATAGTCCGTCCACCGTGGGCAGACCCCCGGCGCGGGCCTCTTTCAGGAAGGGCGTTTCGAGCGGGCTGGTCACGATATCGTAGGCGAGGGCACCCGGAGGGGCGTGGCTGAAATCGAAGTGCAGCGGCGGCTGGCCAGTCATGCCCAGCGGGCTGGCATTGACCACCAGATCGAGCAGGCCCTCACGGTCGTCGAAGGCAAAGTCGGTGGGGTCGGCAAAGTGCGCCAGATCGATGGCATGATGCTCGCCCTTGGGTGCGAGTTCATCGAGCAGGCGGCGCGCCTTGTCAGGATCGCGCCCGGCGAGCACCAGCGTAAAGCCCTCGTCGGCCAGCGCCTTGACGATAGCGCGTGCCGCTCCCCCGGTGCCAAAGATGCGGGCCATGCGAAACAGGTGGGTGTCCGCCAGCAATGAGCGCAGCGGCTCAAGAAATCCGGGCGCGTCGGTGTTGGTGCCGCGCAGCGTGCCATCGCCTGCCCGATAGATCGTGTTCACCGCGCCAATCGACCGCGCCGGTTCCTCGATCGCGTCGAGATGCTCCATCACCGCCAGCTTGTGCGGCATGGTAACATTGCAGCCGCGCCAGGCGGGATCAGCCCGCCGCTCGGCAAGGTAGGTCGCCACGTCGTCCACCGCGAGGCGATGATGGCGATAGTCGGCAGCGATTCCGGCCCGGTCCAGCCAGTGGCCATGAATCAGCGGCGATTTCGACTGCGCAATGGGATCGCCGATCACCTCGGCATAGGGCCTAGACACGATAGAGACTCATCAAGCGGGCAGTTCTTCCAGCTCGCGCAGTGCGCCAAGCACAGGGAGCAGCGGCATGCCGAGCACGGTGAAATAGTCACCCTCGATGCGTTCGAACAACTGCACGCCCATCGCCTCGATCCGGAACACGCCGACGCACTGGGCCACCTCGGGCCACTCGGCGCGCAGATAGCGCTCGATAAAGTCCTCGGTCAGCGGGCGGACCGTCAGCCGCGCCTGTGCGCAGTGGTCCCAGCGCACATGACTGCCCAGCGCAATCGCGGCAGCCGAATCGAGCACCATCTCCTTGCCGGAGAAATAGCGCAGATGCTCGGCGGCCTGCTCGCGGCTGGTCGGCTTGTCGAACCGCTCGCCCGCGACCGACAGCACAGAATCGCTCCCCAGCACGGGAATTTCCCCGCCGTCGATCGAGACAGCCTTGGCCCGCGCCAGTTCAAGCGCCACCTGTGCCGGCGCGACATCACCGAGCGACGCCTCAAGCGCACGTTCGTCGATGGCGGCAGGCATAACGTCGAATTCGACCCCGGCATCACCGAGCATGGCGCGGCGCGAGGCGCTCTTGGAAGCAAGAATAATCATATCGGTTTGGGTCCGACCTGGGGTTGGCGCGAACGCTGCCCGCGCTCGCTGTGCAATTTGATAATGGCCGCCGCCGTCTCCTCGATCGAGCGGCGGGTGACGTCGATCACCGGCCAGCCATTGTCGGCGAACATGCGCCGCGCGAAGGCGACCTCTTTTTCCACCCGCTCTTCGTCAACATAGGCGGTGGTGGTGCTCTCGTTCAGCGACAACAGGCGATTGCGGCGAATCTCGATCAGCCGCTTGGGCGCCGTCGTAAGGCCAACGATCATGGGCCGACGCAAGGCAAACAGCGCGGGCGGGGGAGGGCTTTCCACCACCAGCGGGATATTTGCCACCTTGAATCCGCGGTTGGCGAGATAGATGCTGGTCGGCGTCTTCGAGGTGCGCGACACCCCCGCCAGCACGATGTCGGCCTCTTCCCAGTTGTCGAACCCGACCCCGTCGTCCTGCGCGATGGTATATTGAATCGCATCGACGCGGCGGAAATAGGCCTCGTCCATCTGATGCTGCTTGCCGGGCTTTCCGCGTGCCTGCTGGCCAAGCCGTTCCTCCAGCGCCGCGGTCACCGCATCGAGCACCGCCACATGCGGCAGCCCCAACTGGCGGCAACGCATCTCGAGGTTCGAGCGGATTTCCGAATTGACCAATGTGTAGAGCACGAGGCCCGGGTTCGCCTTCAGATCATCGACGATCCGTTCCAGATGCTGAAGCGAGCGAACCATTGGCCAGAAGTGGCGCACGACATCGGTGTCGTCGAACTGCGCGAGCGACGCTTTCGCTAGCATTTCTAGCGTTTCGCCGGTGGAATCCGACAGCAGATGGAGGTGCAAACGGGTCATGTGGATAAGTCCCGGCATAAACCACGGGAGGCAGTTGCGGACAAGCATGGGATGGATTCTCATCCCCACTAACGGCCATTTCCTCCCGCCAGTGATCCCCCGATGCAACGGATTGTCGACAGGTTGGGGATAGCGTGGACAAGCAATGATTGACACCGCAGGGGCATGAGTCGATCAGCCCGCAAGCCCGAAGACGGCGGGACAAATCCGCGATAAACGCGCTTTCCCCACTTTCCACAGGGCCTACAAACACCATAAACCTTTATATAAATATTATTATATTGATTGGACTCTCGCGATGCCCGGACCTTTGCTCGATACCTTGAACGGTCAGCGCCAGGACCGGCTTCCGGTCTGGTTCATGCGGCAAGCGGGGCGCTATCTGCCGGAATACCGCGCTTTACGGGCGGAAAAGGGCGGCTTTCTCGAACTGGTTTACGATAGTGAAGCCGCCGCTGAAGTGACGCTGCAGCCGGTGCGCCGGTTCGGCTTTGATGGCGCGATCCTATTTTCCGACATTCTGATCGTGCCCTATGCCTTGGGGCAGGATCTGTGGTTCGAGGCGGGCGAGGGGCCAAGGCTGGCTCCGCCGCTGATCGATGCAGCCTGGCAGGCACTGGAATCGGCACCAGAGCGATTTGAGGCGGTCTACGAGACCGTTCGGCTATGCCGGGGCATGCTGGAGCCTGACGTGACCATGTTGGGCTTTGCGGGCTCTCCCTGGACCGTGGCGACCTATATGGTGGCAGGACAGGGTTCGAAGGATCACCACGCCGCTCGCCAGCTCGCCTATCGCGACCCTGAAGCCTTTGGTTCGTTGATCGGGGCCATCGAGGAAGCGAGCTTCACCTATCTTCTCGGCCAGATCGATGCGGGCGCCGAAGCGGTGCAACTGTTCGACAGCTGGGCGGGGAGCCTAAGCCCGGCGCAGTTCGAGCAATGGGTGATCGCGCCCAATGCGCGGCTCGCAGCGCGGCTGCACGAGGCGCGGCCCGGTGTTCCCGTCATTGGCTTTCCGAAGGGTGCGGGCGGCAAGCTGCCCGCCTATGCCCGCGAAACGGGTGTCGATGCGGTGGGCGTGGACGAAACGGTCGACCCGGCCTGGATCGACCGCGAATTGCCTGCCGGAATGCCGGTGCAGGGCAATCTCGACCCAATGCTGCTGCTGGCGGGTGGCGAGTCGCTTGATCGCGCGGTGGAGACCATCTGTGCGATCTTTGAGGGTCGTCCGCATGTGTTTAACCTCGGGCACGGGATCGATAAGGAAACTCCCATCGCCCATGTGGAGCAGGTCTTGTCGGCGCTTCGTCGATAAGAGGGATGACGAACGCCCTTGGCGCGCCTATCTAGGCCCCCATGCAGGACTTCCTTTTGACGATCTTCTATTGGCTCAAAGCCGGGCATCTGATCTTCGTGATCTTCTGGATGGCGGGATTGTTCATGCTCCCGCGCCAGCTGGTTTACATGCACGACAGCGCTCCCGGCTCGGCCGAGGAGGCGCTCTGGGCCAAGCGCACCGGTCTGCTGCGCAAGGTGATCCTGACACCGAGCCTGATTGCGGTCTGGGTCTTCGGCCTGTTGCTTGCCTACAGCAGCGGCGCGTTCACGCAGGGCTGGTTTCACGCCAAGCTGCTGTTGGTGATCTTGCTGAGCGGCTATCACGGCTGGATGGTCGCCAACGCCAAGAAGATGGCCCGCGGTGAGCGTCCGCTGAGCGAGAAGACGCTGCGGATCGTTAACGAGGTTCCGGGTGTGGCCGCGGTGCTGATCGTGATCCTGGCGGTCGTCAAACCGTTCTGATTTTCGCCTGTACCGGGCTGACAGAGCGCGTCTCCGATTGACCGGGGGCGCGTTAGGTCATATTTAGCGCAGACCAATCGGCAACCGATCGCCGTTCCGAGCGATCAAGGCCTGCTTTCCCCAAGCCCCACGGCCTGCCGGCATCCCGATATAACTCATTGGAATACAAAAGAAATGCATCTTAAAGAACTCAAACGCAGGGCGCCGGCTGAGCTGGTTTCGATGGCCGAGGAGCTGGGCGTCGAAGGTGCCAGCACCATGCGCCGGCAGGATCTCATGTTCGCGATCCTCAAGGAAGTGGCCGAGGACGGCGAGGAAATTCTCGGCATCGGCACGATCGAGGTGCTGCAGGATGGCTTCGGCTTCCTGCGCAGCCCTGAGGCAAACTATCTTGCCGGGCCTGACGATATCTATGTTTCGCCGAACCAGGTCCGCAAATGGGGCCTGCGCACCGGCGATACGGTCGAAGGCGAGATCCGCGCCCCGCGCGACGGCGAGCGCTATTTCGCGATCACCAAGCTGATCAAGGTCAACTACGACGATCCCGATGCAGTGCGTCACCGCACCAACTTCGACAACCTCACGCCGCTCTATCCCGATGAGCGGCTGAACCTCGATACCAAGGACCCGACGGTCAAGGACAAGTCGGCCCGCGTGATCGACCTGATCTCGCCGCAGGGCAAGGGCCAGCGCGCGCTGATCGTCGCCCCGCCGCGCACCGGTAAGACGGTGCTGCTGCAGAACATGGCCAAGGCCATCACCGACAACCATCCCGAGGTGATCCTGCTGGTGCTGCTGGTCGACGAACGGCCCGAGGAAGTCACCGACATGCAGCGTTCGGTGAACGGTGAGGTCATCTCCTCGACCTTCGACGAACCGGCCTCGCGCCACGTGCAAGTCGCTGAAATGGTGATCGAAAAGGCCAAGCGCCTGGTTGAGCACAAGCGCGACGTGGTGATCCTGCTCGACTCGATCACGCGTCTTGGCCGTGCTTACAACACCGTGGTGCCCAGCTCGGGCAAGGTGCTGACCGGTGGTGTGGACGCCAACGCTCTGCAGCGCCCGAAGCGCTTCTTCGGTGCGGCGCGTAACATTGAGGAGGGCGGTTCGCTCTCGATCATTGCCACCGCGCTGATCGACACCGGTAGCCGCATGGACGAGGTCATCTTCGAAGAATTCAAGGGCACCGGTAACTCCGAAATCGTGCTGGATCGCAAGGTTGCGGACAAGCGCATCTTCCCGGCGCTCGATGTCGGCAAGAGCGGCACGCGCAAGGAAGAGCTGCTGGT
>DDFY01000008.1:0-115633 GCA_002337385.1 Erythrobacter sp. UBA1916 | reverse complement strand
TTCCTGCTCGACAAGATGAAGGATTCGAAGACCAACGAAGACTTCTTCGCCACGATGAACCAGTAGGCACGCGCCGCTGGAAATTCGGGCCGATGCCCTCATATTGGTGGTTGGCACCCGGCTTGCGTGGCAGGCCGGGGCCGATCACGAGTAAGAGGCGAGGACCATGAAGATCACCATCGAAGTCGATTGCAGCCCGGAAGAGGCACGCCAGTTCATGGGCCTGCCCGATGTCGAGCAAGCCAACGCCATTTATGTCGACAACCTCGCTGAGGCGATGAAGGGCGCGGCGAACGTCGAACAGCTTGAGAAATATGCCAAGCATCTCGCACCGATGGGGCAGATGGGCCTGAAGATGTTCCAGAGCTTCGTTGAGGGCGCGCAGAAGTCGGCTGGCGGTGGATCATCGCCCAAGTCTTCTGACAAGGGCTGAGCGCGAACTTCGCAAGGCAGGCCTGATGGATACCATTTTTGCGCTTTCCTCCGGCGCGCCGCCTGCCGGGATCGGGATTATTCGTCTTACCGGGCCGCAGGTACGCACGGCGCTTGCGGCGTTGTGCGGCAGTGTTCCCGAGGCGCGTCGGGCCGTGCGAACGCCCTTCCGTGATAGCATAGCTGCGCAGATTGATGACGGGCTGGTCCTCTACTTTCCTGCGCCCAACTCCGTAACTGGCGAAGATGTGGGTGAGCTGCATTGCCACGGTGGCCGTGCCGTGGTGGCGGCTCTCCAAGCGGCTCTGGCTGAGATTCCCGGATGCCGCCGTGCCGAACCGGGCGAATTCACCCGCCGCGCCTTTGCTAATGGTCGGATCGATCTTGCCGAGGCTGAGGGGCTGGGCGATTTGCTTTCCGCCGAGACCGAGGTTCAGCGCCGCGCAGCGCTCGCCATGACGGGCGGGGTGTTTTCGAACGAGGTGGGCAGATGGCGCGAGCAACTGCTGGCTTTGTCAGCCGAGGTTGAGGCGTCGCTCGACTTTTCTGAAGAGGACGAGGTCGAGTCTCTGGGCGATGAGTTTGCCGCTGATCTCGCCAATCTCACGCAGGATCTGTGCGAGGCGCTCGCCGCACCGTATGCCGAACTGCTGAAAGAGGGCTTTCGCGTTGCCCTGGCCGGGCCGCCCAATGCAGGCAAGTCGACACTGTTTAACGCGCTGGTTGAGAGCGAGGCTGCCATCACTGCCGAGATTGCCGGCACCACGCGTGACGTGCTGGTGCAGTCGGTGGCGATCGACGGGATGGCCTTCAGCTTCGTGGACATGGCCGGCCTGCGCACCGCAACCGACGACCGGATCGAGGCCATCGGGATCGAGCGCGCCGAAGCGGAAATCGCCAAGGCCGATGTCGTCCTGTGGCTCGGCCTGGAAGGGGCAGGGCCGGAAGGGTGCTGGGAAGTCGATGCCCAGTGCGACCGCGACGACCATCAGTCCAAGCAAGCACCGGACTTCACCCTTTCCGCGCGGACGGGCGCGGGGATGCATGACTTGCGACAGGCACTGGTCGACCGCGCGCGAACCGCGATGCCAGCACCCGGACAGACCGCGCTCAACCGCCGCCAACGCTCACTGGTGGCTGCGGCGCTTGATGCGCTGAGCGATGCCGAGGCTCTGCGCGATCCCTTGCTGGTGGGCGAGGGCCTGCGTCGGGCACGTCTGGCCTTCGACGCATTGCTTGGGAAGACCTCAACCGAAGACGTGCTCGACGCGGTGTTCGGTCGCTTCTGCCTCGGGAAATGACCCGAGTGTTTCACGTGGAACATCGGCATTGCGAAATCCCCGTTGTGGGCGGCAGGCGCTGCGCCTAAGTCGGGCAGGATCATGAGCACATTTGATGTCATCGTCGTAGGCGGGGGCCATGCCGGGGTGGAAGCCGCCGCCGCCTCTGCGCGTATGGGTGCGGCCACCGCGCTGATCACTTTCGATCCTTCGACACTCGGTGCGATGAGCTGCAACCCCGCGATTGGCGGGCTGGGCAAGGGCCACCTGGTGCGCGAGGTCGATGCCTTTGATGGCCTGATCGGCCGCGCTGCTGATGCCGCGGCCATTCACTATCGGATGCTCAATCGCTCCAAGGGCAGCGCTGTTCACGGTCCTCGCATCCAGGCTGACCGTAAGTTGTTCAAGGCCGCGGTGCAGGGCGTGCTGGCTCAGCAGGAGAACCTCACGGTGATCGGCGGCGAGGTGGCCTCGTTGATCATCGAAAACGGTCGCACCGTGGGCGTCAGGCTTGCAGATGGCGATAGCCTGCGGGCAGGGGCAACGATCCTGTGCACTGGCACCTTCCTTGGCGGCGTGCTGTTCTGCGGGGAGAAGCGCAGCACCGGCGGGCGGATCGGTGAGAATGCCGCCTCGGTTTTGGCCGAGCAGCTCCGTGAGGCGAGCCTGCCGATGGCGCGCCTCAAGACAGGCACTCCGCCACGGCTCGATGGTCGGACAATCGATTGGGCAGCGTTGGAGGAACAACCCTCCGACAGCGATTTCTGGACCATGTCGCCGCTTACGAAGGAGCGCGCCAATCCGCAGGTGTTCTGCGCGATCACCCGCACCAATCCGCGCAGCCATGCGATCATCGCCGACAATCTGGATCGCTCGCCGCTATTCACGGGTGCCATTGATGCGGCAGGCCCGCGCTATTGCCCGAGCATCGAAGACAAGATTCATCGCTTCGCCGACCGCGATGGTCATCAGGTCTTCCTCGAACCGGAAGGCCTCGATACCCACCTCGTCTATCCCAACGGCATCAGCACATCGCTGCCCGAAGATGTGCAGCTGGCCATGTTGCGAACGATGGCAGGGCTCGAGCAGGTCGAGATGGTCGTGCCGGGGTACGCCGTCGAATACGACCATATCGATCCGCGCGCCTTGGGGCGTGACCTGCAAATCGCGGCCATTCCCGGCCTCTATTGTGCGGGACAGATCAACGGCACCACCGGCTATGAGGAGGCGGCTGCTCAAGGTCTGATCGCGGGATTGCACGCCGCTTGTGCGCTGCAGGGCAGGGCGGCCCCGGCACTGGATCGGGGGAATTCATACCTCGCGGTGATGGTCGATGATCTCACGCTACATGGTGTGAGCGAACCCTACCGCATGCTCACTGCCCGCGCGGAGTATCGCCTGCGGCTGCGCGCCAACAATGCCAGCACGCGGTTGACCCCGATTGCCCGGGACCTCGGCTGTCTTGGACCAGAGCGCGACGAATGGTTCACGCGCCATTGCGACGGGCGTGCGGCCTGGCAGTCGGTGTTGGAGCAGGACGTTGCCGCGAGCACTCTTGCCGCACAGGGCCTGAACGTGCGGACCGATGGTACGCGCAAGCCTCTGCGTGACTGGCTTACCCATGCGGATATTCCACTTGCTGCTTTGGCCGACCACTTGCCCGAGGGATTCGATCCTGCCACGCCGCTGGCACAGGAAGTGGCGGAGGATGCGGCCTACGCACCCTATTTGCAGCGGCAGGAAGCAGAACTGCGCGATTTGCGCGCATCGCAGGAGTTGATGTTGGGACGGAATTTCGATTGGGCAGCGGTGCCCGGGCTGTCAAACGAGATGGTGGAGCGGCTGACGGCTGCGTCGCCTGCCACGCTCGCTGATGCGGGACGGGTTCGCGGGATCACCCCCGCGGCGCTTGCGGCCCTGCTGGTCCACGCCCGTCGGGCTGCGGCGGAGCCGGTAGCATGAGCCCGGAAGAAGCACAGGCCTATTGCGCGCAGCGGTGCGATCAGGCCGCGCTGGAGCGGTTCGCAGCATTCCTGGAGATGTTGGCGAGCGAGAACGAGCGGCAGAACCTGGTGTCGACGGCGAGCCTCGCTGACGCCTGGACCCGCCATCTGGCCGATAGCCTTCAACTGCTTGATCATGTTCCACGTGAAACATCGCCGTGGCTCGATCTTGGCACCGGGGCGGGCTTTCCGGGCCTCGTCGTGGCGCTTGCCCGGCCTGATCTCGAAGTGGTTCTGGTCGAATCGCGGAAACGACGTGTCGAGTGGCTGGAGCACGTATGCCGGCACTTCGGTCTGTCAAAATGCCGCGTGGTGGGCGCACGGTTGGAAACCATCGACACACTCCCGGCGGCTGTGATCAGTGCACGCGCTTTTGCGCCGCTGGAAAAATTGCTGCGTTTATCCGCCCGCTTTTCCACACCGGATACCACTTGGCTGTTGCCGAAAGGGCGGTCGGCGGCGCAAGAACTGCAGGAGCAGTCGCAGGCGATTCAAGCGATGTTCCACGTGGAACAATCGGCAACCAATCCCGAGGCGGCGATCATTATCGGACACGGAAGGCCGCCTGAGTCATGATCTGCATCGCTATAGCCAATCAGAAGGGCGGGGTGGGTAAGACCACAACTGCCATCAACATCGCCACTGCCATGGCCGCCACTGGCTGGCGCACGCTGCTGATCGATCTCGATCCGCAGGGAAACGCCTCGACGGGCGTCGGCTTGCGCGCTTCGGAGCGTGGGCTGTCGAGCTATGACCTGCTGATTGGAGAGGCGAGCCTGGCGGAGTGCACGGTGAATTCGTCCATTCCGGGCCTCGATCTGGTCCCGGCGACCGTCGATCTGAGCGGGGCCGAGGTTGAACTGGTCAATGTAGAGGATCGTGCGCAGCGGCTTCGCGATGCGCTGGATCAGCATAGCGGGCACGACATCTGCTTCATTGATTGTCCGCCGTCGCTTGGCCTTCTTACGCTGAACGCCCTTTCCGCAGCCGATACGCTGATGGTGCCCCTGCAGTGTGAGTTCTTCGCGCTCGAAGGCCTCAGCCAGCTGTTGCAGACCGTCGAGCAGGTGCAGCAGCGGTTTAATGCCGATTTGTCCATTGTTGGCGTGGTGCTGACCATGTTTGATCGCCGAAACCGGCTGACCGATCAGGTGTCCGATGACGTGCGTGAGTGCCTCGGTGATCTGGTGTTCGAATCGGTGATCCCGCGCAACGTGCGCCTGTCGGAGGCGCCGAGCCATGGTTTGCCCGCGCTGATCTATGACCATGCCTGTGCCGGCAGCCGTGCCTACATGGCGCTGGCACGTGAATTGATTGGTCGTTTGCCTGAACGAAGGAAAGCCGCATGAGCGATGAGAATGCCGATGCGAAGGTGAAAACCAATGCCGTCCCGCGGCGCAAGTTGGGCAAGGGGCTGGGCGCCTTGTTGGGCGAGACTCGTCGGGAAGAGTCGCTGGTAGCTCCGCGCAAGTTGCCTACCGCGGGCTCCGCCGAAGACGATGCGTCGAGCACGGGTGAAGGTCTTGCCATGCTGGCGGTGTCGGCGATCGAGCCACACCCGGAGCAGCCGCGTCGCCACTTCGATGAGGAGGCGCTGGCCGAACTGGCGGCCTCGATCGCGACGCGCGGTGTGATTCAGCCGGTGATTGTCCGTAGCTTGCCCTCGGGTCGTTATCAGCTGGTTGCGGGTGAACGGCGCTGGCGTGCTGCGCAGATGGCGCAAGTTCATGAGATTCCTGCACTAATTCGCGATCTGGATGATCGGGACGTGATGGCGCTGGCCCTCATCGAGAATATCCAGCGCGAAGACCTCAACCCGGTCGAGGAGGCACGCGCCTATCAGCGTCTGGCCGAATTCGAGGACATGACGCAGACCGAAATCGCCACGCTGGTCGACAAGTCGCGGAGCCATGTCGCCAACCTGCAGCGACTGCTGGCACTGCCCGAAGACGTGCTTGACCACCTGGAGCAGGGCCGGCTCGATATGGGCCATGGCCGTGCGCTGATCGGGCTGGATAATGCTGCGGAGCTGGCGGATCAGGCCGTTCGCAAGGGCCTCAGCGTGCGCGAGGTCGAGAAGCTGGCGCGCAAGGGCCGCGAGGGTGACGGTCGCAGCCAGCGTCGTCAGGCTCGCCCCCCGCGCGATGCGGCGCAGGATGCGGATATCGTCGCGGTGCAGAACCACCTTGAGGAAATGCTCGGCCTGCCGGTGCATATTGCCACCGAGGCAGACCCCAGCACCGGCACGCTAACCGTGCGTTTCCGTAGCCTCGATCAGCTCGACATGATTTGCCAGCGGCTCACCGGCGGCGGGATCTAGCCACATAATCCACATCGCGTGAAAGTCGCGCCGCGCGACTCTCGCGCGGTTGCAAACCTTCGGGATGATCAGCGAATAGGGGTGCGCTTGTCGGGCTGCGGTGCCGGGCGGCGCGGGATGCTGCGGCGCGCCGGACGCGGTGCGGCATCAACCTCGACCCATTCCTCGTGGACGATCTCGCGCGGGGCGTAGCGGCGGGTGGTCTGCACCGGCACCATCATGACCGGATAGGCTCCGGCGACATAGCCGCCCACGCCGCCATGCTCGTAACGGGCGAGGTAGGCTGCGCAATAGTCGTCGGCCTGATCGATGGCATAGTCCCGGGCGTCGCCGTCATCATCGGCGCTATCGATGGCCGAACCGATCACGGCACCGGCGAGTCCGCCAAGCCCAGCACCGATTGCCGTGCCTGCAAGGCGTTCGCCGCTTCCGGCGATACGGTTGCCAGCCAGCCCGCCGATAACCGCGCCCAGCAGCCCGCCGAGCAGGCCGCCGTTATTGTCGTCATCCTGCTCGGCATATTCGCGCAGATAGATCGCGCGGCAATCGGCGAGCCAGTCGGCGCGTTGCTGCGCGCTGTAGCCGAGCGGTTGGCCATAGGCGTCACCTGTGACCACCGTTCCGGGCGCTATCGTCGGATAGTTGCCGGAGCGGGCAGGAATCGTGCGCATCGCATGGTGGTCGGGCGCAGGATCGACGTAGGTCTCGTACTCGTAGGCCTCTTCGTAGACATCGTCGGAGGTCGGTTCGTCGCTGATGTCCTGCACCACCTCGTAGCTTTCGTAGGTGATCTCTTCGGGCTGCGCGCCGTAGCGGTCGTCTTGCGCATGGGCCGGAAGTGCGGGCACAGCGACAGCCAGCGCGACGAGCGAAGCGGAAACCAGGGTGAACTTCGTGGACATGCGGGTGATCCTCACTCGGCCGGGCCATCTGCCGCAGGCACGAGCCTGTCTTGCCGCAGCTGGCCACCATTAACCGGGTGTTTAGGACGATTTACCGCGCACAACAAAGCAATCCGCGTCCGATGTCCCGAATCGGGGCGAGAGAAGGGGGCGTCAGATCCGGTCGGACAGCAGCGCGGCGAGCGCCTCGATTCCCAGCTGGTCCTCGCCGTCGAAACGCGCCGGGGTGGGGCTATCGAGATCGATGACTGCCACCACCGCGCCTTCGCGCAACACCGGCACCACGAGTTCGGAGCGGCTGCGCGCATCGCAGGCGATGTGGCCGGGGAAGGCGTGCACGTCCTCCACCAGCTGGCTGCGCGCTTCAGACACCGCCGCCCCGCAGACCCCGCGCCCGACCGGGATGCGGATACAGGCAGGCCGCCCGCAGAACGGCCCGAGCACCAGTTCCCCGTCCACCATGCGGTAAAATCCGGCCCAGTTGCAGTCGCTCACAAACTCGCCGAGCAGCGCGGCGACATTGGCCATGTTGGCGACCGGATCGGGCTCACCCGCGGTGATCGCTGCAGCAGCCTCGCACAGCTGGGCATAGATGGCAGGCTTGGTAGCATCGGGGGCGGGGGCGAAATCGAACATGGCCTCGCTCTAGCCGGGCATGGGCAGGTGGCAAAGTGTTTGCCGCCATCGCGCCGTGCGCCTATCTGTAAGCCATGTCGCGCCTGAAGAAGATCCTCATCGCCCTCGTCGTTATCATCGTGGTCGTGGCCGCGCTCGGCTGGTGGCTCACGCGCGGCGACCCGGCCGAGCTCAGCCTTGAAGAGACCACTGGCACCGATCCGGTGCTGGCCGCGCCTGATGAGCAGACTATCCCCACGGTCAAGGTCGCCAAGCCGATCGGCTGGGGCGAGGATGGCGCACCTGCCGCGGCCGAGGGGCTGGCGGTGAGCCGCTTTGCCGAGGGGCTCGATCATCCGCGCGTGATCTACACCATGCCCAATGGCGACGTGCTGGTGACGCTGACCAATGCCCCTCCGCGTGAGATTTCGGGCGGTTGGCTGACCAATTTCGTTGCCGGCATTCTGTTTTCAGAGGCGGGTGCGGGCGGGCCTTCGCCCAATAAGCTGGTGCTGCTGCGCGATGCCGATGGCGATGGCGTAGCCGAGGAGCGCCACTTGTTGCGCGACGATCTTAACTCGCCTTCAGGCCTCGCCTGGGCCGATGGCAAGCTCTACGTTGCCGATCACAATGCCTTGTTGAGCTTCCCCTACGAGGAAGGCGCGACCACGCTTTCGGGCGAGCCGGAAAAACTGGCCGACCTGCCGCCGGCGGGCAATCACTGGATGCGCAATGTGCTGCTCAGCGAGGATGGCGAATCGATCTACATCGCGGTTGGATCGGCCTCCAACATCGCGGAGAACGGGCTCGAACTGGAAGAGGGGCGAGCCGCCATCCACGAGGTGAATCTCGAAACGGGTTTTGCCCGCGTCTTCGGCTCAGGCATGCGCAACCCCAACGGCCTT
This sequence comes from Erythrobacter sp. UBA1916, assembly GCA_002337385.1. GTDB lineage: Bacteria > Pseudomonadota > Alphaproteobacteria > Sphingomonadales > Sphingomonadaceae > Alteraurantiacibacter. The sequence continues at coordinate 107,176 of DDFY01000008.1, read as the reverse complement.
GCGTGGAACCCGTGGTCGGGCGAATTGTGGACCACGGTCAACGAGCGCGACATGCTCGGCTCGGACCTCGTGCCCGACTATCTCACCGACGTGCCGATTGGCGCGCACTACGGCTGGCCCTGGTTCTACTTTGGCGACATCGTGGATGAGCGCGTGAAGGGCGCTTACGGCATCAACCCGAGCTATGTGCGCACCCCGCGCTATGCCATGGGCGCGCATGTTGCGGCGCTCGGCCTGGTGTTCAGCCAGGAGGGTTCGCGCATGGGCGAGGGCTTCTCCAACGGTGCCTTCGTCGCCCGCCACGGCTCGTGGAACCGCAAGCCTGCCGCTGGGTACGACGTGGTCTATGTGGAGTTCGACGAGCGCGGCAATCCGGTGGGCAAGCCCAAGCAGGTGCTTGATAGCTTCCTCACCGGCACGGGCGAGACCCACGGCCGCCCGACCTGGCTCGCCTGGGATCAGACGGGATCGCTGCTGGTGAGTGACGATACGGCCGGGATCATCTGGCGGGTGATGGCACCCGGTGCAGAGGGCAGCGCCGCGATCGAGCGTATCAAGGGCGACCGGCTTCCGCCGCAGATCGAGCTCAAGGGCGATCCGAGCCGTGCCTTCGAGAATCCGCCGCCGGGGATTTCCATGCCCGGCATGTAAGCTGGGCTAGTCGAGCGTTTTGCCGGCGCGGCCGGCCAGCTCGGTGATGAAGTGCCAGGCAATCCGGCCCGAGCGCGCCCCGCGCCGTTTTGACCATCCCAGCGCCTCTTGCTCGTCGAGCGGGAGCCCGAATTCCTCCGCGTAACCACGAAGAACGGCGAGATAGTCGTCCTGATTCATCGCGTGGAAGCCGAGCGACAGCCCGAAGCGGTCGGCGAGGGCAAGCTGGTCGTCGACCACGTCGCGCGGGTTGATCGGGTCGTCCTGCTCGCTGGCATCGCGGGCGAGGATAGCACGGCGATTCGAGGTCACCGCGAGCCGCACATTGGCAGGCCGCGCCTCCACTCCGCCGTCGAGCCAGCTGCGCAGGTGACGCGGGGTGACGCTGTCGCCTTCGGCAAAGCCCAGATCGTCGATGAAGACGAGGAAATTGCGCGGCACCTTGGCGAGCTGCGTGAAGAGGGCGGGGAGGGTGTTCACGGCATCGGTCGCCACCTGCACCAACGCGACATTGCCGCCCTTTTCCTGCGCGGCGGCGACAGCAGCCTTCACCAGCGCCGACTTGCCCGTGCCGCGCGCGCCCCACAGCAACATGTCATGCGCAGCATGGCCCGAGGCGAGCCGCTCGACATTGGCGACCACCGCCTCTTTCTGTCGATCAATTCCGCGCAGCAGGGCGAGCTTCTGCGCGACGATCCGCGCGACCGGACGGCCACCTGCGCTGTCCCAGACATAGGCGGGGCTGGCGGTCCAGTCGGTCGTGGCGGCGGTGTCGGCTTGGGCCAGAGCCTCGGCGAGGCGGTGCAACAGGTCGTCTTTTGCGCTCATAGCGGGTGAAACAGCCGTTTGCGGAGGCTGCGTCAAGCTTGGGACTTGGCCAATGCGCCTGCGCCGTCTAGCGGCGGGACATGGTTGGTGGTCCAGACAAGCTGATTGCGCCCGATGCGGAGGGCATTGCGAGAGCGGCTGAGCTGCTGTGCGCAGGCGATCTGGTCGCGGTGCCGACAGAGACCGTCTATGGCCTCGCCGCCCGTGCCGACAGCGCCGAGGCGGTGGCGAAGATCTATCGCGCGAAGGGACGGCCCGACTTCAACCCGCTGATCGTGCATGTCGCCTCGTTGGAACAGGCGGAGCGGCTGGCCCATTTGGACGAGCGAGCGCACCTGTTGGCCAAGGCTTTCTGGCCCGGTCCGCTGACCATGGTTTTGCCTGCCCGTGATGATAGCCCGATTACGCCCGCAGTCAGCGCCGGGTTGCCGACGATTGCGGTGCGGTGTCCGGGCCATCCGGTGATGGCGCGGCTGCTCGATGTGGTGGGATTGCCGCTGGCAGCCCCCTCGGCCAATCGCAGCCTTGGGGTTAGCCCGACTCGGCCCGATCATGTTCGCGAGTCGCTGGGTGACGATTGCCCGCCGATTCTCGACGGCGGTCCCTGCGCTATGGGTCTGGAATCGACCATCGTTGCGCTGCGGGCAGATGGGGGCTGGAGCTTGCTGCGCCCCGGTCCGGTCGAAAAAGGCGCGGTTGAATCGATTGTGGGGCCGCAAAGCGCGTCGTCGGGGTCGAAAATCGAAGCGCCGGGGCAGATGCGAAAACACTATTCGCCGGGAAAGCCTGTCCGGCTTGATGCGAGTGAGGCGGGGGCCGACGAATTCCTGATCGGGTTCGGTGGCATCGCCGGAAGCACGAATCTGTCGCCCACGGGCGATCTCGCTGAGGCAGCTGCGCGGCTTTATCAGTGCCTGCACGAAGCGGCGGCCGCTCCACAGAAGAAGATCGCGGTTGCGCCGATTCCGCGGACCGGGATGGGCGAGGCGATCGCTGACCGCTTGCGCCGAGCCGCCGCCTAGCGCTGCGGTTCGTTTAGCGCAGCATCGATTTCGCGGCGGATGGCGATGGCCTCGCGGCACGACTCCTCATGCCCGCGCTCGCACCGGTCGGCTTGTCGTTCGTAGTCGCGCTGCAGGTCGCCCAGGCGCTCTTCACGGCGACGCATTTCGCGCCCGCGGTTGCGGTCGGCTTCGTCCTGGCTGGTGGTCGCCCAGTCGGCCCCTTGCGAGGCTACCCGCACCGGCGCAGTGGCCACGTCGACAACCGTTTTTGCAAGGCAGCCGCCCGTCAACGGGGTAAGCCCGAGCACAGCTATCGCCAGTTTCCTTCGCACTTACCGCAGCTCCTTCGTTTCCGGCACCCTAGGGCTAACCTGTGAAAGGGCAGTGAACACGAAAAAGGGCCGCGCGCGGTGAGGCGGGCGGCCCTTTTTTTTGGCAAGAACGCGAAGCTTAGGCGTCTTCGGTGTTCTCGTAATACTGCGGAGCGTGCTCGTTCAGAACCTGGAGGATCTTGGTGAGCGCAGCAGGCTCATCGGTCTTCTCCATTGCCGCCAGTTCGCGGGCGAGGCGGCTCGATGCGGCCTCGAAAATCTGGCGTTCCGAATAAGACTGCTCGGGCTGATCGTCGGGGCGGAACAGATCGCGGGTCACCTCGGCAATCGACACGAGGTCGCCGGAGTTGATCTTCGCTTCGTATTCCTGCGCCCGGCGGCTCCACATGGTGCGCTTGACCTTGGGCTTGCCCTTGAGCGTTTCCATCGCTTCTTTCAGAGTCTTGTCGGAAGACAGCTTGCGCATGCCGATCGCTTCGACCTTATTCACAGGAACGCGCAGCGTCATGCGTTCCTTTTCGAAGCGGAGCACGTAAAGGTCGAGCTTCATTCCGGCGATTTCTTCGCTCTGGAGCTCGGTCACACGGCCAACGCCGTGCTTGGGATAAACAACATAATCGCCGACTTCAAAGGCGGGCGCACTGGTTGCCATGGATTTTCCTTTCATCGACAGGACCAGCAGAACCAGCGTCAAGCACTAAGCAGCCGCGCGACCCATCGGCGACCTGATTGCGTGCATGTTCTGGGTGAGAGCGGGGGCCTGCCTTCCTAATCCGCCTGCCGCGCGGATAACGCAGCAGTTGCACAAGTATATAACAGATTCGTAACATAATTGCCACCCCCTCCCGTCAGAAAGGGATAAGCGGCCCCGTCTTCGGGGATTATGCCTAGTCGGGTAGGGCTACTTGCAGGCAGGCCCTACCGCGCAAAGGGGAAGCGAATCAGTCGCCTTCGCCGGGCTCTGCCGAGAAGTACTTGTCGAGCTTGCCCTCTTCGCCCTTGTGCTCGTCGGCATCGGCGGGCGGGTCTTTCTTCTCGGTGATGTTGGGCCACTCGGCCGAATACTTGGTGTTCAGCTCGAGCCAGGATTCGAGGCCGCCCTCGGTGTCGGGCAGGATCGCTTCGGCGGGGCACTCGGGCTCGCACACGCCGCAGTCGATGCATTCCGAAGGATTGATGACGAGCATGTTCTCGCCCTCATAGAAACAGTCGACCGGGCAGACTTCGACGCAGTCGGTGTACTTGCATTTGATGCAGGCGTCGGTGACGACGTAGGTCATTGTGCACTGTGTCCTTCGATCAATGGGCCGACCGGGCCTGAAGCCGGGCGGGAAACGCGGTCTGCTAGGGCGATTTCGCGGCCTTCGTCAAGCGCGCGATAGTGTTGTTGGGCTTCGCTAGCCGGTCCGCGCTGTTCGGGCAAAGCAAGGATTTCTATCAGGCGCACATGATGGGGCATGGGCAGGGTAAGCACATCGCCCACGCAAATCGGTACGCCCGGCTTGGTGATGCGCTGGCGATTGCGGCGGATGTGGCCGCGTTCGACCCACGCGCGGGCCGCAGAGCGGGTACGGGCAAACCGCAGCCTGACAAGCAGGAGATCGAGCCTAAGGCCGCCTCCTGAGGCCATCGGTTAGCTGTTGCCACCCAGCAGGTCGGCCAAACCGGCAAAGGCATTGCCGGTGGCCGGGCGGTGATCTGCCGCAGGACGCGATTCGCGCTGGGGCCGGCCTTTCGCCTTCGCGCCGGGCTTGCCCCTGCCTTTGCCCTGCGAGTGCCGTGCGGGCTTGAAGTCCTTGCGCGGCGGGCGCCAGGTCCAGGGCACCGGTCGCGGAGGTCCGTAGGCGCCCTCGGCCATGGCCACCGGCTCGCCCTGCCGGAAGCCGGCATCCTTCATCAGGCCGCGGAAACTCTCGGGAGCGAGGCCCATGCTGGTTGCCAGCGCGGTGTCGATTGCAAAGCCGCGGGTGTCCTTCACGTTGGCGATCTTGGCCCGTTGTTCGTGCGCGGCGCGGAACAGTTTTTCCGCCATGTCGAGCCTCACCGCCTGCTCGCCCGCGCGGCGATAGCCTGCGGGAAGCTGCCTGTTGCTCGCGATCACCGGGGCCATCGTTTCCGACAGCGGACGGCGATCGATTGCCAGTTCGTGCAGAAGTTTGCGCGCCGCCGGGCGCAGCAATGCGGGCACGAACACGTCGAGCGCGCCAATGGTCACGCCGAGCTTGCGCAGCAGCGGGCGACGTTCCTTGGGCAGATTCGCCAGGCCCGCCTCTTCGCGGGGCACGCTGCCGCCGCGTTCAGAGAGCGTAAGCAACAGCGCGCGCACTTCGCTGCCGACTTCGGGATCGCCGGTTGCATCTTCGATGGCGCGCAGCGGGGCCAGCGGCGCGAGTGCGCCTTCCAGCCAGTGTTCAAGCGCTTCTGAAAGCTGCGTGCGGTGCGCCGGATCGAGGTTGCCCAGCTCCTTGGCCATGACAAGCCGGGGACGGCTCGCGGTCTTGCCGCGTTCGAGCGTCGCCACCTGCTGTTCGCCGCGCCACAGGCCGCCGCGCGCGATCACCAGCTCGCCAAGTTCGCTGTTCACCAGCTTCTGCGCCTTCTGCGCAAGCAGGGCGGGCATATGCTTTTCCGCCGCGGCGAGCATCAGCTTGCGGTCTTCCTGATCGGCGGTCTGGTCGACCACGAAGCGGAATCCCTCAAGATGGCCGATGGCATGATCTTCGACCATGACCCGCCCGTCGTCTTCCAGTGTTACCCGCAAAAGTCCTGCATCCTTTCCCATTCCCCGCATCAGTACAGAAGTCCGGCGGTTTACAAAGCGTTCGGTTAGCCTTTGGTGAAGCGCATCGGATAACCGCGCCTCCACCGCACGGGCACGGGCAGCCATCTCGTCGCGCGCCAGCACCCAGTCGGGCCTTTGGCAGATATAGGCCCAACTACGGATCGCCGATAGCCGACCTTGCAGCGTGTCGATATCCCCTTCTGCACGATCGAGTTCGCCGATTCGCGCAGCTACGAAGTCTGCCCCGATATGCCCATCGCGCAGGTCGCGCCACAGGCGGGCGACAAAGCGTGCATGGGCATCGCTGCCCTGGTGGCGGAAATCGGGCAGTTGGCAGACCTCCCAGAAGCGCCGCACTTGCGCATGGCCGCGCGCGGCAGCACGGATCTCGCTGTCGTCGGCAAGGCGGCGCAACACGGCGAGGTCGATAGCCTCGGGTGCGGCGGCCATGGCTGGATGGTCAGGGCGCATTTCGAGGTCGGCGATCAGGCGCTCGATCGAATCGAAGCGAGGTTCGGGATTGCGCCAGAAGAGCTTGGTGAGCGGGGCGAAGCGGTGCTGCTCGATGGCGTAGACTTCGTCGTCGCTCAGCTCCAGCGGGGCATGACCACGATTGCCTGACAGCGTGCCGAAGCTGCCGTCCGTCTGGTGGCGCCCTGCGCGCCCCGCGATCTGCGCCATTTCGGCGGGTGTCAGGCGGCGCTGGCGCACCCCGTCGAACTTTTCGAGCCCGGCGAAGGCGACATGGTGGACATCGAGATTGAGCCCCATACCAATGGCGTCAGTAGCGACGATGTAGTCGACCTCGCCCGATTGAAACAGCTCGACCTGGCGGTTGCGTGTCTGCGGGCTGAGCGCGCCCATCACCACCGCCGCGCCGCCGCGGAAGCGCCGCAAAAGCTCGGCGGTCTGGTAAACCTGCTCGATCGAGAAGGCGACCACGGCCGAGCGCTTGGGTAGCCGCGAGAGCTTGACCGGGCCGGAATGGTGAAGGGTGGAAAAGCGCGGCCTTTCCTCGATCCGAGCCTCAGGCACCAGCGCGCGCACCAGCGGCTCCAGAGTGCCCGCGCCCAGAATCATCGTCTCTTCGCGTCCGCGCGCGTGCAGCAGCCGGTCGGTGAAAATGTGGCCACGGTCGCGATCGGCGCCCAGCTGCGCCTCATCAAGCGCGACGAAAGCTTTTCCGCCGCCATCTCGCGGCATGGCCTCGGCGGTGCAGAGATAATAGCGGGCCTGCGGTGGTTCGATCCGCTCCTCGCCGGTGATCAGCGCGACCTGCTTGTCGCCCTTGATCGCGCGCACCCGATCATAGACCTCGCGCGCCAGCAGTCGCAGCGGAAAGCCCATCGCGCCGCTCGAATGGGCGCACATGCGTTCGATGGCGAGATGAGTCTTGCCCGTGTTGGTCGGGCCGAGCACGGCGCGAATGGTCGCGTTGGCATCTGAGCGGGACACAATAGCCTGACCATGCCGGTCCGGCTTGCTTCGCGCAAGCATCGAAGGGGTTTCGCGGGGGAGACTGATCAGCTGGGCGCTCGTGCGAGTCGACTCATCGTCGTTAGACGGGATTTAACTTTATTGCGGCAGGCCATTGGCTAGGAAATTGTGCACTATCGTAGATCGGTCCGGTACGCCCTTAGAGGGCAGGAGCCAGCCGGACCGCAAGGAGCAGAACTTTGGCCATCAAGCGCAGGGCAATCGTCTCGGGTGAGGGGAAGCGCCGCATTGCGCGCTATTCCGGCACCACCGAGCGGCTCGATCAGCTGCGCCGCCGGATTGGCCTGATGTTCCAGAAGAACGAGCTGGCAACGGACCTTGCCAACGATATCGGCTCTGCGCGCTGGCTGCGCGGCACCGCGACCATGCTGGGCCTCTCCGCCATTGCCATTGCCGCCTGGCCGGGCTTCTCGCCGGTCGAGGCCGCACCCGCCATGCGTATCGACGACCGCGTGCGTGACGAATTTCGCAGCCAGATGATCATGCCGCTCGCACTCGGTGCCGACAGCGGCCGCCGGATGGGTGCGACCTTTGCGGTCGAACAGCTGGCCCGCGCGCCCGAACGCCCGCGCATCGATCTGGTCGCCACGCTTACACAGGGCGACGGATTCGAACGCATGCTGCGTCGTGCCGGGGTCGGCTCGGGCGAGGCGGAGCAGATCGCGACGATGGTGGCAGGCGCCATGCCCCTGCGCGAGATTGCGCCCGGAACGCAGGTCGACATCACGCTTGGTCGCCGCGCATCGCCCAATGCGCCGCGCCCGGTCGATGCGCTGTCGTTCCGCGCGCGGTTCGACCTGCAACTGGTGGTCGAACGGCGCGACGGCGGCGCCTTGGCGCTCGTGCCACACCAGATTGCTGTCGACGCCACCCCGCTGCGCATTCGCGGGACGGTGGGCGAGGGCATCTACCGTTCGGCCCGCGCTGCCGGTGCCCCGCCGAGTGCGGTGCAGCAGTTCCTGCGCACGATCGGTGAGGAGATGAACCTCGATCGTGACATCGCCGCGAGCGACGAGTTCGACTTCATCATCGACTACAAGCGCGCCGCCACCGGCGAAATCGAGGTCGGCAAGCTGCAATATGCGGCCATCCTGCGCGACGGGAAGCCGCGCAAGCAGATGATGCGCTGGGGCCGCGAGGGCCTGTTTTACGACGCCGCAGGCGCTGGCGAGCAGCGGCAGGGTATGGTGGCGCCGGTGCCCGGCCCGATCTCCTCGCGCTTCGGGATGCGCCGCCATCCGATCCTTGGCTATCGCCGCATGCATTCTGGTATGGATTTTCGCGCCCGCAGCGGCACGCCGATTGTCGCCGTGAGCGATGGCCGCGTGGTTTCCGCCGGGCGTGCGGGAGGCTGCGGCAATACGGTCAAGCTGTCGCACGGCGGCGGGTTGGAGACGCGCTATTGCCACATGAGCCGGATGGCGGTCCGTTCGGGACAGTCGGTCCGGCGCGGGCAGGTGATCGGCTATGTCGGCTCAACTGGCCTCTCGACCGGCCCGCACCTGCACTATGAATTGTACCGCGGCGGGCGGGCGATCAATCCGGCAAGCGTCAAATTCGTTTCCCGCGCGCAGCTCGAAGGGCGCGAACTGGCGCAGTTCCGCGCGAGCCTTGCGCGGTGGCAATCGGTCGAGCCGGGCGCGGCGCTGGCCTCGCTGGCGCCTTCCTCCGACGCCAATGAGGAGCCCGTGCGCGAGATTGACCGGCTGGAGAACCGCCAGCGCGTGAACTGAGCGCGTTGCCATTGCCTGCGCGGCCGATTTTCGGCAGGAGCGCAAGCATGACCAGAGCCTATCCCGCCACTCGCCTGCGCCGCACCCGCACCTACGGCTGGAGCCGTGCGATGCACCGTGAAACTGTGCTTACCCCGGCCGACCTGATCTGGCCGCTGTTCGTGACCTCGGGCAAGGGGGTGGAAGACCCGGTCGGTTCGCTGCCGGGTGTTTCGCGCTGGTCGGTCGATCTGATCGCTGAACGGGCGAAAGAGGCGGTGGCGCTGGGGATTCCCTGCATCGCGCTGTTTCCCAATACGCCGGGCGACAAGCGCAGCGACGATGGCGCCGAGGCCTTCAATCCCGATAACCTGATGTGCCAGGCGATCCGCGCGATCCGCGATGCTTGCGGCAACGACATCGGCATTCTCACCGATGTCGCGCTCGACCCCTATACCACTCACGGGCATGATGGGCTGGTCGACGAAGCGGGCTATGTCCTGAACGACGATACGGTGGCGGTGCTGGTCGATCAGGCGCTGACCCAGGCCGAGGCCGGAGCTGACATCATCGCCCCGTCCGACATGATGGACGGGCGCGTGAAAGCGATCCGGATGGCGCTCGAAATGGGTGACCATGCCAATGTCCAGATCATGGCCTATGCCGCCAAATATGCCTCGGCCTTCTATGGGCCGTTCCGCGATGCTGTTGGCTCGGGCGGCCTGCTGAAGGGCGACAAGCGCACCTACCAGATGGACCCGGGCAATGCCGAGGAGGCCATGGCCGAAATCGCGCTCGACATTGCCGAGGGTGCGGACAGCGTGATGGTGAAGCCGGGGCTGGCCTATCTCGACCTGATCTGGCGCGCCAAGCAGCGCTTCGAGGTGCCTGTGTTCGCCTATCAGGTGTCGGGCGAATATGCGCTGATCGAGGCTGGCGCGGTGGCGGGCATTGCCGACCGCGAGGCGTTGCTGATGGAGAAGCTGATCGCCTTCAAGCGCGCGGGCTGCTCGGGCGTGCTGACCTACCACGCGCCGCTGGCCGCGCGGCTGCTGAATGGCTGACCACGCCCTCGCCACCGAGCGGTTGGACCTGCTGCCGGTGGCTCAGGCTGATCTGCCCTGGTTGCTGGCCGAGATGAACACGCCAGAGGTGATGCGCCACCTTGGCGGCCCGCGCAGCAAGCAGGCGGTGGAGGAGAGTCTCGCTGCCGACATCGCGGCATGGGCTGACAAGAGTTATATGCGCTGGACGATCTGGCATCGCGAGACACAATGCCGCGTCGGCCGCATCGGTCTGTTTAACGTGCGCGCTACTGCCGCGCCTGAGCACCTGCGCGGACAACGCGAAATCGGTTGGAGCCTTGCATCGTCCCACACCGGGAAAGGCTATGCGACCGAGGCCGCGCGCGCCGCGCTCGCCCATGCTTTCGACAGGCTCGGCAACGAGGTGGTCTACGCGCAGACCAGCGACAACAACGCGGGTTCCAGCCGCTTGATGGCGCGTCTGGGCCTGTCGCGCGCCAGCGAGTTCGACTACGACGACCCGGAATACGAACCGGCGGAAAATCCCACCCGGGTTTACCGCATCACGCGCGCCCAATGGAGCAGCCTGTGAAGCTGATGCCCGAAACTATCTTCGAAACCGAACGCCTGATCGTGCACGAGTGGGATGATCCCTCGTGGGACGGCTTCGTGCGCCACACCAACACGCCGGCGGTGATGCGCTGGCTCGGCGGAGTGCGCGAGGAGGCTGCAGCGGCCAATACGCGCGTGCGCCTCGAAGGCTTCAACGACGAGTTTGGCTTCACATTTTGGTGCTGCCGCCGCAAGAACGATGGCGGCCATCTGGCGGGCGAAGTGCTCGGCATGGTCGGCCTTAAGCGCGCCACGGTCGAGGGCACCAAGGTTTGCGGTATGCTGGAGATCGGCTGGCGGCTGCGTGAAGACGCCTGGGGCAAGGGCTATGCCAAGGAGGGCGCGACCGGCTGCATAGATCATGCCTTTGCGACCACCGGTGACGACGATCTTGTGGCGCTCACGGTGGAGGGCAACGCCGCCAGTTGGGGCCTGATGCAGCGGCTGGGGATGCAGCGGCGCAAGGACTGGGACTACGAAGACCCCTATTTCTCCGCCGAGCTGAACCCGACCATCGTCCACCACATCACCCGCGCACAATGGCAGGAGAGAAGATGACTTTCGCCGAGCGCTTTCCCGGTGCCACGATCCTGCCCTTCGAGGGCAAGGTGCCGCAGATCCACGAGACCGCCTTTGTCGCCCCTGGCGCGCGGATCATCGGCGATGTGACCATCGGTCCGAAGGCTAGCATCTGGTACAACTGCGTGCTGCGCGGCGACATCCACCGGATCGAGGTTGGCGCGCGGAGCAATGTGCAGGACGGCACGGTGTTTCACGTGGAAGGCCCGCGCCCGGACACCGAAGGCTGCCCCACGATCATCGGCGAGGACTGCGTGATCGGCCACATGGCGCTGGTCCACGGGGCGACACTGGCGGACAAGGCCTTTGTCGGCATGGGCGCCATCGCGATGGACGGGTGCCATGTGGGCGAGGGCGCGATGCTGGGGGCGGGCGCTTTGCTCAGCCCGGGCAAGAGCATTCCGGCGCGCGAAATCTGGGTCGGCCGGCCGGCGAAGTTGTTCCGCACCATGGACGCGGCGCAGGTGGAGAAGATCCGCTTTCAGGCTGAACGCTATTGCGACCTGGCCGAGCGGCATTTGGCGACTTTGCATGGCGAAACCGAAGCCTGATCTCCCGCCCGCCGAGGCGCTGCGCGCGCTGGCCGATGCCGAGGGGCGGCTGGCGGTGCGGGCGACGCCGGGTGCCCGCAGCGAGGGCATCACGATTGTCGATGGCGTCGTGCAGGTGAAGGTGCGCGTCAAGCCGCAGGACGGCGCGGCCAACGATGCGGTGATTGGGCTGCTGGCCAAGGCGCTCGGCAGCGCGCCCACGCGGCTCACCTTGTTGCGCGGCGCAACTTCGCGCGAAAAGCTGGTGCAGCTAGACTGACTCGCGCGCCTCGATCCGCCACGCAAACACCGTGAGCGCCAGCACCCACAGCGCCGCAAGCCAGCCCACGACGGAGTGGGTATGAAGATAAATGAGCGCACCGACGCAGCCGCCGGACGACAGGCTCGCCCACAGCAACAGGCTTTCCAAGGCGCCGCGCCGCCGCTGCGCGCTCGACTTGATGAGGCCCGCGAGCCCCTCGCCGACACGCACCAGCGCGCCGGTCATATAGGTGACGCCAAGGGCCACCTCGCCGCTCTTGCGGAAGACATTGTTGATCGCGCCCATGGCCAGCACCGCCCCCAGAAGAAAGCCGGAGGTCACACCGGCAGACTGCGCAGCCGCCGCCGCCAGCAGCAGGAGCGTCGCCGTGATCAGTACCGAGGTCTTGCGCCATGGTTCGAACCGGTCCGCCACCAAAGCGCCGAGGGCCACGCCGACCACGAACCCTGCAAGCAACATGCCCGCAACCAAGGCCGCGCTTGATCCGCGCGCCAGCTCCACGCCGAGCCGGGTGGTGTTGCCCGACATGAACGAGACAAAGTAGCGGTCTGCGGCAAGGAAGCCGCTGGCGTCGACGAAACCGGCCGCACCGGCGATGGAATAGGCGAGCACGCGATCTGCGGAGGACATGCGATACATGCCGCCTAACTGCTCCACGACAGCGCGCCGCGCAATTGGATTATGGCGGTGTTTAGCCTGCCATCGTGGCGGTGCGGACCATGCCGCCAGCCATCATGGCGAATTGTTCGTTCATGAGCTTACCCACGGGATGATCGGCGAGGTCGTGATCGGCAAAGGCCCGGCCCATCGCCTCGACCCATTGCCGCGCGGTCTCGGCGGTAATGGGAAAGCCTGCGTGCATGCTCATCATGCATTTGCCCGGATTGGCCTCGAACCAGTCGCGCGGGCCGCCTGCCCAGCCGGTGAGGAACCCGGTCAGCGAGGTTCGCATCGGGGCCAGATCGGCTGCGTGCATGGCGCGCAGTTCAGCATAGGCCGGGTCGGTGTCCATCAGGTCGTAAAAGCGATCAACCACGGCGGCGATGGCGGGCTGGCCACCGATCTGGTCATAGGGGGTGGTCGTCTGCGGTTCGCTCACGGCAAGGTCTTTCGGGCAGGTTGGCTCAGTGTGCCGTTTGGGCTTTCTGTCTGCACGGTGCCTTGATCTGCCGCAAGGTTAGTCCCGCACCAGTGCGCGCAAGGTCTCGATCCGGTCGGCTTCGTGCGCGGGCTTGTCCCAGCGGATGCGGTGGATGCGCGGGAAACGCATCGCGAGGCCCGACTTGTGCCGTTTGCTGGCGTGGACCGAATCGAAAGCCACCTCGAACACCAGGCTCTTATCGGTCTCGCGCACCGGGCCGAAGCGATTGAGCGTGTTCTGGCGGACGTGACGGTCGAGCTTCTTCAGCTCCTCGTCGGTAAAGCCCGAGTAGGCCTTGCCCACGGGGAGCAGTTCGCCATCGCTGTCGGGATCGCCGGTCCAGCAGCCGAAGGTATAGTCCGAGTAGAAGCTGCTGCGCTTGCCGCTGCCACGTTGGGCATACATCAGCACGCAATCGATCAGCAGCGGATCGCGCTTCCACTTGTACCACAGGCCCGTCTTGCGGCCCGCGACATAGGGGCTGTCGCGCCGTTTGAGCATCAGGCCTTCGATAGCGTCGTCGCGGGCCGATTCGCGGATTTGCGCGAGCTGGGCGAAGTCCTGCGCCGCGACGATTTGCGAGAGATCGAAATGGCTTTCGGGTAGCTCCGGAATCAGCGCTTCGAGCTGCGCGCGCCGTTGGCTCCAGGGCAGGACGCGCAGATCATCGCCGCCGATGGCAAGCGCATCGTAGAGGCGCACAAAGGCAGGTGCTTCGGCCAGCATCTTCTTGCTGACGGTCTTGCGACCCAACCGCTGTTGCAAGGCATTGAAACTGGCCGCACCGCCGGCTTCCCCGCCCTGATGGCTGCCGCGCACCAGCAGTTCGCCATCGAGCACGGCGGGAATGTCGAGCGCCGTGATCAGCTCGGGAAAAGTGGCCGAGATATCGTCACCCGAGCGCGAATAGAGGCGCGTCTCGCCCGCGACATGGACCAGCTGCACGCGGATGCCGTCCCACTTCCACTCGGCCACGTAGTCGGCGAGATCGACTTGGGTATCCTCCAGCGGGTGTGCGAGCATGAAGGGGCGGAACAGGGGCATGTTCTCGGTGTCGGGCGGATCGGCGCCCTCGGCGGCCCATGCGAACAGCTCGGCATAGGGCGGGGTGAGCGCGTGCCAGTACTCCTCGACCCGGTCGACCTCGACATCGAACGCCTGTGCGAAAGCGATCTTCGCCAACCGCGCTGAAATGCCCACGCGCATGCCGCCGGTGGCGAGCTTGAACAGCGCGTAGCGGCCCTTCGCATCGAGCCGGTCGAGCAGCGGGGGCAGGTCCGCCATCACGCTCGCACGGGTCATGGCGGCAAGGTTGGCGACGGCTTCGGACACGGTGGGAGGCGGGGCGTCGTCACGGCGCAGGGGTTCGGGCCAGAGGAAGCTGGCGGTTTCGGCGGTGTCGCCCACGAAGTCGCGGCTGAGGCTCCACAGCACCGGATCGACGCGGTCCTTGAGCAGGTTGCGGATGGTCGAGCTTTTGACTGCCGGAAAGTCGAGCCCATCGGTGAGCGCGGCAAGCGCCCAGCCGCGATCAGGGTCGGGAGTCTCGCGCAAATACTGTTCGATCAGGGCCAGCTTGCCCTTGCGGCTGCGGGTATAGATCAGCGCATCGATGAGAGCGGCGAATTGTTCCATTTTATACGGAAGCTCTCAAGCCGAGAATGAGTTCCGTGGCTTCACCGCGAAGGTACCGCCGGGGTGATATCCGGCGGTACCGAAGTTCAGAGTGACTGCTTAGACAAGAGCCGATTGCTTCAACCAATCAGTGATGTTGTCGGTATATCCGCACCATGCGGCCTCGCCCGAGAGCGCGGCAACAAACAGCTTATCATTCGAATCCAAGCAACTTTTGAGTCCATCGCGAATCTGTTTCGCTGTTTCACTTGTGCGAATGATCCAAACCGACCCTTGCATATGCCAGTGGGTTGGATAGGACTTCAGCTTCTTTGTGATACAAGCGTAATTCTGACCGGATTTGATCAAGTCATAGGTAACAATAAAAGCTTTCATTTTGAGACCTTTCGGATCTCGCAACCGCCTTGACCTATACAGCTTTCCGGATAACAATTCCGGTGTGAGGTAGCTCATATTCCACCGGCGGTTGCTATTAAACCTTGGTGGAATGGCGGGGGCCGAGGTAACGACTCGGTCCCCCTTCCATGTCAAGGCAAGGATTCCTTAACTAAGTCATTGAGGCGAATCGATTTCGTCAAATCGAGAGCTTTTTCCACAGTCAGTTCAATCGTCCTCATCCTCGTAGCCCACCAGCGCCAGTGCGCGGGCCTTGCGCTGGTGCAGCTCGTGCCAGCGTAGCAAAGCCTCTTCGCGGCCATGGGTGATCCAGGTTTCGCGCGGGTCCACCTCCTGCACGGTCTGAGTCAGTTCGTTCCAGTCGGCATGGTCGGAGATTACCAGCGGTAGCTCGACATTGCGCTGGCGGGCACGCTGGCGCACGCGCATCCAGCCGCTCGCCATGGCGGTTATCGGCTCGGGCAGACGGCGACTCCAGCGGTCGTTCAGCGCCGAGGGTGGGCACACCACGATCGCGCCGCGCATTTCCTCTTTTGCGTGGTCCGCCACCAGCCGCAGATCGCCCAACGGCACGCCAAGCTCTTCATAGAGGCGGCACATCCGCTCCATCGCGCCGTGGAGGTAGATCGGATCGTGATGGCCTGCCGCGCGCAGTTCGGCGATCACCCGCTGCGCCTTGCCGAGCGCATAGGCGCCGACCAGCACGCAGGCCTTGGGACTGGCGGCAAGCGCTGCCAGCAGCTTGGCGATTTCGTCAGCAATCGGCGGATGGGTGAAGACGGGCAGGCCAAAGGTCGCCTCGGTGATGAAGATGTCGCACCGCGCAACTTCGAAAGGCACACAGGTCGGATCGGGGCGGCGCTTGTAGTCGCCGGTGACGATCACCCGCTCGCCTGCATGTTCGAGCAATATCTGCGCCGAGCCGAGCACGTGACCGGCAGGCAGGTACGTCGCATCGACGCTGCCGGCGAGCCGCAAGGTTTCACCATAGGCGACAGGCACCGCGCCCGCCTGCGTATTGTAGCGCAGGTCCATGATCGCGAGCGTTTCGCGGGTGGCGAGCGTTTCGCCGTGCCCGCCGCGCGCGTGGTCGGCATGGCCATGGGTGACCAGCGCCCGCTCAACCGCCGCCGATGGATCGACCCAGCAATCGGCCGGGGCAACGTAAATCCCCTGCGGGTGTGGCTGGATCCAGTGGGGGGCGGAGCTCATAGTCTCTCAACTGTGCGGAAAGCTGTGGAGTTCCTGTCGTCAGTCCGGTTGACAGGCGAAAATATAGCTCAGGCACATATTGAACTGGGATTCGCGATGTGCGAACAAACGCCGTCCGCTACGGATTTAAGGTCGTTGGGAAAAGTGGCCGCGTGACCGAGTTCACTGCTCTCGTTTAGAAGTTAAACGAGTACTGACGAGGCCAACGTCGAGTGTGATGGCACACACTCTCCCAACGGCCAAAGCGCCAGCGGATATAAGAACGTACAAATACGCGTCTCATAACCCACCTCCTTTGTTTGAAGATCGGGTAGAGCCCGACGTCTCCGAAAAGCCTCTCGCCTCTCGCGCTTAAAAGGGGCTCAAGGTTCTGAGATCAAACAAAGTGGTCACGCGACCAACTTCACTTCAGTACTGCGAGGCCGATTCGGTCAAGGACGTCTCGGATTTATCCCCCAAGACTCTGGGGAAAAACGCAAAAGGGCGGCACTGGGGTTCCAGCGCCGCCCTGCGGACAATTCAACAAAGGCTGCGAAGCTTAGTCTTCCGAGGTGTTGCCCTCGGCCGAAGCATCGCCCTGCTGCTTCTTCGCAACGGGCTTCTTGCGCGCCTTCTTCGGCTTGGTCTTGGGCGGCGCTGCGGTCAGCTCGAAGGCGAGCTTGTTATCCTTCACGCTGACATGGACCTCGCCGCCGTGTGCCAGCTTGCCGAACAGCAGTTCCTCGGCGAGCGGTTGCTTGACCTTCTCCTGGATCAGGCGGCCCATCGGACGTGCGCCCATCAGCTTGTCGTAGCCGCGTTCGCCCAGCCAATCGCGCGCATCGCCATCGAACTGGATGTGCACGTTCTGATCGGACAGCTGCAGTTCGAGCTGAAGGATGAACTTGTCGACCACGCGGCTGATCGTGTCCTTGCGGAGATAGCCGAACGGCACGATCGCATCGAGACGGTTGCGGAATTCGGGGGTGAACATCTTCTTCACCGCCTCTTCCGCCGCCTCGACCTTGGTGCCGCTGCCAAAGCCAATGCCCTGCTTGGCAGCATCGGAAGCGCCGGCGTTGGTCGTCATGATCAGCACGACATTGCGGAAATCGACCGTCTTGCCATGGTGGTCGGTCAGGCGGCCGTTATCCATCACCTGCAGCAGGATGTTGAACAGGTCGGGGTGGGCCTTCTCGATCTCGTCGAGCAGCAGCACGCAGTGCGGGTGCTGGTCGATGGCATCGGTGAGCAGGCCGCCCTGATCGTAGCCGACATAGCCTGGAGGCGCACCGATCAGGCGCGAAACGCTGTGGCGCTCCATATATTCGGACATATCGAAGCGCTTCAGCTCGATCCCCATGATCGAGGCCAGCTGACGCGCGACCTCGGTCTTGCCGACGCCGGTGGGGCCGGAGAACAGGAACGAGCCAATCGGCTTGTCGGGATCGCGCAGACCCGCGCGCGACAGCTTCATCGCGGTGGACAGGCGGTCAATCGCCTGATCCTGCCCGAACACCACGCGCTTCAGGTCTTTCTCAAGGTTGGCGAGCGCCGCCTTGTCGTCCTTGCTGACCGACTTGGGGGGGATGCGCGCCATGGTCGCGATGACCTTCTCGATTTCCCTCGCGGTGATCGTCTTGCGGCGACGGCTCGGCGGCACGAGCATCTGCATTGCGCCGACCTCGTCGATCACGTCGATGGCCTTGTCGGGCAGCTTGCGGTCGTTGATGTAGCGCGCGCTCAGCTCGACCGCGGTCTTGATCGCGTCGGGCGTGTATTTGACCTTGTGGTGCTCTTCAAAAGCCGTGCGCAGGCCGCGCAGGATCTTGATCGTGTCTTCGACCGTCGGTTCGTTCACGTCGATCTTCTGGAACCGGCGCAGCAGGGCGCGGTCCTTCTCGAAGTGGTTGCGGAATTCCTTGTAGGTGGTCGACCCGATGCAGCGGATCGCGCCCGAAGACAGCGCCGGCTTCAGCAGGTTGGAGGCATCCATGGCCCCGCCACTGGTCGCGCCTGCGCCGATAACTGTATGAATTTCATCGATAAACAGGATCGCTTCGGGCATCTTCTCGAGTTCGGAGACAACCTGCTTGAGGCGCTCCTCGAAATCGCCGCGGTAACGCGTGCCAGCCAGCAGCGAGCCCATGTCGAGCGAATAGATCACCGCGTTTTCCAGCACTTCGGGAACATCGCCCTCGACGATCTTGCGCGCCAGACCTTCGGCAATCGCGGTTTTGCCGACACCGGGATCGCCCACATAGAGCGGGTTGTTCTTCGAGCGGCGGCACAGGATCTGCACCGTGCGGTCGACCTCTGGCCCACGCCCGATCAGCGGATCGACCTTGCCGTCGAGCGCCTTGCGGTTGAGGTTCACGCAGAACTGGTCGAGCGCAGTTTCCTTCTTGTTCTTCGGATCGGCCTTTTCCTCGGCCTTCGCCATATCCGGCTCTTCGGAGCCTTGCGGATTGCGGTTCTCGATCTGGCGACCGTTCTTGCCGATGCCGTGGCTGATGAAGCTCACCGCGTCGAGCCGGCTCATATCCTGCTGCTGCAGGAAATAGACCGCGTAGCTGTCACGTTCGGAGAACAGCGCCACCAGCACATTGGCGCCGGTCACGGTGTCCTTGCCCGAGGTCTGCACGTGCAGGATCGCGCGCTGGATCACCCGCTGGAACCCGGCGGTCGGCTGCGGATCGGCCTGGTCGGACGACTTCAGCGACTGGTATTCCTGATCGAGATACTGCCGCACGACGCCTGCCAGTTCCTCAAGGTCAACCCCGCATGCGGTCATCACTTCGGCCGCGTCGGAATCGTTGACCAGCGCCAGCAACAGGTGCTCGAGCGTCGCATATTCATGCGTCCGGTCGATCGCGTGCTGGATCGCGGTGTGGAGGGTCTTTTCGAGGTTCTGCGCGAAACTGGGCATTGCAGTCTTTCGGTTGGCTCAGCCAGCCATTGGGCCGGCAGGGAAACCAGTGTGCGGCTGGCAGGGTGAACGGAAGGCTAACATGGGGCTGGGGAAAACCGGCCCTGCACGGGGCGGGTCTTGGGTTCATGACCAATATGGTGCGCCATGGCGCGATTGCGAGGTCTCAGCAGGGCCGCGGGGCCCGTCACTCGCCTGACCTCGGTTTGAACAGCTGGTCGGCCATGCTCCGGTGGGCAGCGGCCTTGGCGTGCTGCGCCTTTACGCGGGCGATCTCGGCTTCGAGCAGCGCGATCCGTTCCATCAGCTCGTCTTGAGAATAGCGGTCGAGCTCCTCTTTCGCCAAGAGGCTCGCCGCATCGCTACGGACTCGCGGAAGATCATCGCCATCCATCGTGTTGCAACATCACAATCGGATTGCTTGCTGTCAATGGCTCCGGCTAAGTGGGGCCCAGCCAAGACGAATGGGGACGTGCAAGGCAAGGGGGCAGTGTGAATTTTCAGGTTTCGGACCGCATGACGGCCATATCCATCAGTGAACCGGGAGGGCCTGACGTGTTGACGCCGGGCAAGCGGCCAGTGCCGGTTCCCGGCCCGGGCGAGGTGCTGGTGAAGGTTGCCTATGCGGGGGTCAATCGGCCCGATTGCTTGCAGCGCGCCGGGCTTTACCCGCCGCCGCCGGGGGCGAGCGAGCTGCCGGGGCTCGAAATCGCGGGCACGGTCGTGGGCGCTGGCGATAGCGAGGCGGCGGACTGGATCGGGCGGCGCGTTTGCGCGCTGGTGAGCGGGGGCGGCTATGCGCAATATTGCCTTGCCAGGCCCGGCGCCTGTCTGCCGGTGCCAGAGGGGCTATCCATGGAAGAGGCTGCGGCCCTGCCAGAGACGCTGTTCACCGTGTGGCACAACCTGTTCCAGCGCGGGCTGGCGCGCGATGACGAGACGGTGCTGGTCCATGGCGGCACCTCGGGCATCGGGTCGATGGCGATCAAGCTCGCCAAGCTGTTTGACATGAAAGTGATCGTGACCTGCGGCAGTGACGACAAATGCGCGGCGGCGCGGGCCCTCGGCGCCGATTATGCGATCAACTACAAGACTGACGACTTCGTTGAGAAGGTCCGCGCGATAACCAACAAGGCGGGATGCCAGATCGTGCTCGATATGGTGGCGGGCGACTACACCCAGCGCAATCTCGATTGTCTTGGCGAGGAAGGCCGGCTGGTCACGATCGCGGTGCTCGGCGGGGCGAAAGCCGAGATCAATATGGCCAAACTGATGGTGCGCCGCCAGACCATCACCGGCTCGACCCTGCGCGCGCGGTCCGATGCTTTCAAGCAGATGCTTGCCGCCGAGATTCAAAGCGAGGTCTGGCCGCTTGTCGCGCAAGGCGTTTTGCGGCCGCAGATGGACCAGGTCTTCCCGCTCGCCGAGGCGGCTGAGGCTCATCGCCGCATGGAGGCGGGCGATCACATCGGAAAGATCGTCTTGGCGGTGGACTGAGCGCCGCCAATTGGTCAAAAGCGGCATTGTAACAGGAGAGACAATGCCATGACTTCGAACCCCGCCCCGATCGCCACGCGTGAGGAATTGTACGCCGCCATCGACACCTACCTTTCCGCGCTCGCGGCCAAGGATGTGTCGCGGGCCAATTGGGCGGACGACGTGGTGTTCACCGAAAACAACGTCCAGCTGATGCTGGGTGACGGGCTGTGGAACACCATCACCAAGGTGCGCGACAATTACGATGTGAAGGCGGCTGACCCGCAGACCGGGCAGGCCAGCTGGTTCGGCATTATCGAGGAGTCGGGCGACGCTGCGGTGATGGCCATGCGGATTGCGCTGAAAGGCGGCAAGATCGCCGAGGTCGAAACGCTGGTCTGCCGTCCGAGCGAACTCGGCCCGTTCCCGCAGATCGACGACGCACGCCGTCCGCGTGCCGTCCTGGCCGAGGACGTGCCCGAAGCTCAGCGCCTGCCGCGTGAACGCCTGATCGCGATTGCCGACGGCTATTTCGACACGCTTCAGAACAACGACGGCACGCTGTTCACCCACTTCACCGACGCGTGCGACCGGATCGAGAACGGGTTGCAGACCACCAATGTCGATATCGAAGGCTATCCGATCTCGAAGATGGGCTGCGCTGAGCAATTCCGCCTCGGCCAGTACATCTATGACGACCGCCTGCGCGATCGCCGCTTCCCGCTGGTCGACGAAGAAAAGGGCATCGTGATTGCTGCCGGCTTCATCGACCACTCGGGCCGCCTGACCGACATCACCTGGACTGACGGCAGCCGCCACAAGTCGATCTTCACCTTCCCGCACAGCTTCGTTCTGCTCGAACTGTTCAAGATCGTCGACGGCAAGATCGCCGAGGTCGAGGCGGTGTTCGTGACCGTGCCTTACAACATGATCTCACCCTGGGTCGGCAAGCAGCCCTACGTGGTTCGCTAAGAGCCCTTCTGGTGCCCGCCCGGCGTGCCGGGCGGTGCCACCCAAGCGTAATATTGTCAGATATTTGACGCCGAAATGTGAGTCTGCTGTCACATTCATTCGGCATAGGCCTGAGCCCAAGGCAAAACAAATCGGGGCTTGGGCACTATGTTCGGCAACCACTTGGAAGATGTCTTCGGCGGCGCAACGCCGATGGCCACGATCAGCGACTTTTCTCGGCATAGGCCCTCTGTCCCCGAGCCTGAGGACAAGGGCCGCCGCAAGTATCGCACGGTATGGATCTCCGACATCCACCTCGGCACCAAAGGCTGCAACGCCGAGCTGCTGATCGATTTCCTCGACAATGTCGACTGCGAGACGATGTATCTCGTGGGCGACATTATCGACGGCTGGCGGCTTAAGAAGAAGTTCTACTGGCCCGCCGCGCACAACGACATCGTGTGGCGGATCATGAAGCGCGCCAAGCGCGGCACGCGGGTGGTCTATATCCCCGGCAACCACGATGAGATGTTCCGCCAGTTCACGGGCCTGAACTTCGGCGGCATCGAGATTCGCCGCGCCGCTTTCCACGATACCGCCGATGGCCGCCGCCTAATGGTGCTGCACGGCGATGAGTTCGACGCGGTGATGCTGTCGCACCGCTGGCTCGCCTTCGTGGGGGACGCGCTTTACACCTTCATGATGGGCATCAGCCACTGGGTGAACGTGGTCCGTCGCAAGCTGGGCCTGCCCTACTGGTCGCTGTCGAAGATGGCCAAGCACAAGGTGAAGAACGCGGTCGAATTCATCGGGCGCTACGAGGAAGTGGTGGCCCGGGCCGCTGCCGAACGCGGCGTGAATGGCGTGGTCTGCGGCCACATCCACACCGCCGAACACCGCATGTTCGACGACATCGAATACTGGAACGACGGCGACTGGGTCGAAGGCTGCAACGCGCTGGTCGAGCATGCCGACGGGAAGATGGAAATCCTCCACTGGCCCGACGAGATTGCCGCGCGCGAGGCCGAAGCATCGCAGGGCGAGGGCGCTGCGGTCGCCGCCGCAGCCTGATTCGCGGGAGGTTTTCGATGAAAATCGCTCTCGTAACCGACGCCTGGCTCCCGCAGATGAACGGCGTGGTGCGCACGCTCACGACAGTGGCGGACGAATTGCGCAGCCGCGGGCACGAGGTCGAAGTCATTTCGCCCGACCTGTTCCGCTCGGTGCCGTGCCCGTCCTACACTGAGATACGGCTGGCGCTGACCGGTCCGCGTGAGGTCGGCGGGCTGCTAGATAGCTTCCGCCCCGATGCGATCCACATTGCAACCGAGGGACCGCTGGGCTGGGCGGCGCGGCGCTATTGCCTGAAGCGGGACTTTCCCTTCACCACCGCCTACCACACGCAGTTTCCTGACTACGTCGCCAGCCGGACAGGCCTTCCCGCCAGCGCGATCTGGCCGCTCATCCGCCGTTTCCACGCTCCGTCCGAGCGTATCCTCGTGGCCACCGAGACCATTCGCGAACAGTTGCGCATGCAAGGCCTGACGCAGCTCCATCACTGGAGCCGCGGTGTCGATCTTGCCACCTTCGTGCCCGACTATCCGCCGCCCGACCTCTTTTTCGAGCTGCAACGCCCGATTCAACTCTATGTCGGGCGTGTGGCGGTGGAGAAGAACATCGAGGATTTTCTCAGCAATAGTCATCCCGGCTCCAAGGTCGTGGTCGGCGATGGTCCGGCGTTCGACCGTCTGCGGCAGGCCTATCCCGAGGCGCACTTCCTCGGCCGCCGCTCGGGCGAGGCGCTGGCCGCCTGCTATGCCGGGGCCGACGTGTTCGTGTTTCCGAGCCGCACCGATACCTTCGGGCTGGTGATGATCGAGGCGCTTGCCTGCGGTACGCCGGTGGCCGCCTATCCGGCGCCCGGTCCGCTTGACGTGCTTGCGCCGGGCAGCGGTGCCATCGCCGAACAGCTTGAGGATGCCATTGCCGAAGCGCTCACCTTCTCGCGCGAAGACTGCCTCGCGGCTGGCCGGGCCTATAGCTGGGAGGCAAGCGCTGACCAGTTCTGCGAAGGGCTGGCGCTGATCCCCCGCGAGGTGCAGATGGTCGGCTTGCAGGCGGCTGCGGCCTGACCGCAGGCGTGCCCCTTGGCGCTCTTGCTTGAAATCCTTGCTGTTCGAGGATGTTTGGCCTACATAGATGCCCAATGTCGGCCGTCCCGTGAGGGGCGGCCCTTTTATTTCGGGCTGAATTTTCCCGCCCGATCTGCACATGGAGAATCACCGTGGCCCAGCCTACCCCTCTGATGCCGCATGCGACCGCCAGCTGGCTGGTCGACAGCACCTCGCTGAGTTTCAGCCAGATTGCCGAATTCTGCGGGCTGCATATTCTCGAGGTTCAGGCCATGGCCGATGACCTCGCCAGCTCGAAATATACCGGCCGCGACCCGGTTCACTCGGGTGAGCTGACTCACGAAGAGATCGAGCGCGGTCAGGCCGACCCTAACTATTCGCTCAAGATGCAGAAGGCCCCGGTTGACGTCAGCCGCACCAAGGGTCCGCGCTATACGCCGGTGTCGAAGCGTCAGGACAAGCCCGATGGCATTGCCTGGATCATCCGCAGCCACCCCGAGATTTCGGACGCCCAGATCGGCAAGCTGATCGGCACCACGCGCAACACGATCAACGCGATCCGCGACCGCAGCCACTGGAACATCGCCAACATCCAGCCCAAGGATCCGGTTACGCTGGGCCTGTGCTCGCAGCGTGAGCTGGATGCCGCTGTTGCCAAGGCAGCCAAAAACATCCCGGCTACCGAAGGCGAAGAGGCCGAAGCTCCGATCGTCGACCAGCGCGACGACAAGGAGAAGCTGATCGAGGAACTGCGCCGCGAGCGCGAGGAATCAGTGAAGGCCGCTGCTCAGGCCGCACAGGAAGCCGAAGCCGAAGCATGGCTCGAAGCCAAGCGCGCTGCCGAGGCGGACGAAAGCACGTCCAGCCAGGGCTGAGGCGGGCGCTTTTCAGCAAACGAACAAACGGAAAGGGGCGGCCTTGCGGTCCGCCCCTTTCTCCTCTCCAACTCGGTATTTCGTAAAGGTCAGTTGGCGAGCCGCATCTGGTCGCCGTCCGCGCCAGGTAGCGGGGCGACATCAGCTTGCGCCTTGCCCGCAGCAAGGTTGGCACCCTGCGGCGCGAACCGGCCATTGACCTGTGCACCCTGCTCGATGGTCAGCGTTTCGTAGCTCACATCGCCGATGATGCGGGCGGTCTTCAGAATGACCAGCTCGACGGCGTCGATCCGGCCTTCCACCGTTCCCGCCAGCCGCGCGCTTTGCGCCTTGACCTCGCCCTCGATGCGGCTGCCTTCGCCCTGAACGAGCGAGGCGCAGGCGATATCGCCGATCACGTTGCCGTCGACGTGGAGGTCGACCGACGCCTCGACATTGCCGTGGATGGTAACGTCCGGCCCGAACACCGAGAAAGTGCTGGAATTAGCCACCCGCCGTTGCTCCGTGTGGCTGCCCAGCGACGTGGGCAGGGCGGGATCTCGCTTCTTCAAGAACATGCGGGGCCGTCTCCAGGAACGGACGCGGGTTCACCGCGCGGCCGTTGATACGAACTTCGAAATGCAGGTGCGGGCCGGTCGAACGGCCCGAGCTGCCGATGGCGCCAATCACTTCGCCGGCTTCGACATGCTGGCCGACTTTCGCCTCCCAGCGCGACATATGGGCATAGCGCGTAACCATGCCCGAGCCGTGGCTCACCTCGACGGTGCGGCCATAGCCGCCTTTCCTGCCCACGAAGGTTATCTCGCCGCCAGCGGCAGCACGGATCGGCGATCCGTAGGGGGCGCGGAAATCGAGGCCCGAGTGCATCGCCGCGGTGCCCTTGAACGGGTCACGGCGCAGGCCGAAGCCCGAGCTGATCGAGCCAGCATCGGCCGGCATTACCTGCGGCACACCATCAAGCCCGCGTTCGAGCGCGCTGAGGCGGGCAAGGCTGAGGCCAAGCCGCTCGAAGCGCGGATCGAGCGAGCCGTCGCTCTCGGTCGAGAACTGCTCAAGCGGGCCACCGATGCCCACCTGGCCCTGCGCGAGGATCTTATTGGGATCGAGCCCAAGCGAGCGCAGGGCTTCCTCGGCGCGCTGCGAGCGCTGGTCGGCAAACCGGGTCATGCGTTCGACGAAGGCGAGCTGACGCGCTTCGAGCCGGGCCAGACCAACGGCTTCGGGAATGGACTCGCCCACGAGGCTGATGAGGCGGGCGGCCTCTTCGTCCGAATTGCTCACAGTGTCGCTGGAGCTGTCGGTCAGCAGGTCCTCGGGAAGGTCGGCGGCCAGCTGGTCGAGCACGGCCTGGCGCTTGGAAAGGTCGGCCATGGTGGCGTCGATATCGCCGCGATAGGCCTCAAGCCGGTCTTCCGACTTGGCAACGGTGGCTTCCCGGTCGAGCAGCGAGGCCATTTCGGAGCTCGACTGATATTGCGCGATGGCCATGGCGCCAAGCGAGCCGAGCCAGAAAAGGCCCGCCGTCAGTGCAACACCGGCAGCACCCATTTGCAGGCGCGAACTAATCTTGATGAAACGAACGTGCCCTTGCGAGCGCATGATGAATTCACGCTCAGGGAACCACGAGCGAACACGCTCGAGGCGTTCTGCAACCTTAGGAAAAACCAATGCCGACCCCGCTTAAAGCGTTATCCCTCTCGGCAGGGGCGATAGCGCAAGCTCCTCAGAGGTCGACCGCTGAAGGTTAACTACGGGGCGAATCGAAGGGACTGCGGGACGAGTCGTGTCATCTTGGGAAAATTTTTCACGAAATGCGGGAACTTTTCGCCCTTTCGAGGGTGACCGATTCGCCCCCTGACAAGTCCTCGCGCCAATGATAGGCCTGATTTCATGAACACCGAACTAAAGAACCGCACGGCCGATTCCGGCCAGGAAACTCCTACCGATTGCGAGCAGATCGTGCATTCGCTCGCGCGCGCCGGACGCAAGGCGCAACGCGTGCTCGCCCTGAAGAGCGATGGCGAAAAGGCCGAAGCCCTGCGCGCCGCTGCCGCCGCCATTCGCAAGGCCGCGCCGGAAATCCTCGCCGCCAATACGAAGGACCTTGAAGCCGGCAAGGCCAACGGGCTCGCGCCTGCCATGCTCGACCGGCTGATGCTTGATGAGCAGCGCCTCGAAGGCATCGCTTCCGCGATCGAGAACGTGGCGAGCCTGCCCGATCCGGTTGGGCAGGAGATCGACCGCAGTATCGCACCTTCGGGAATCGAGCTGGTGCGCCGCCGCATTCCCATCGGCCTGATCGGCATCATTTACGAAAGCCGTCCCAATGTGACCGCCGATGCCGCCGCGCTGTGCCTGCGCTCGGGCAATGCGGCGCTGCTGCGTGGCGGGAGCGAGGCGGTCAACTCGAACCGCGCGCTGCACGCTGCCTTCACCGAGGGCGTCGCCAGCAAGGGAGTGCCCGCCGAGGCGATCCAGCTGATGCCGACGCAAGACCGTGCGGCCGTTGGCGCCATGCTCAAGGCTGCGGGGTTGGTGGACATGATCGTGCCGCGCGGTGGCAAGAGCCTGGTCGAGCGGGTGCAGAACGATGCCCGCGTGCCGGTGCTCGCCCACCTCGACGGCATTTGCCACACCTACATCCACGCCAAGGCCGATCCCGAAATGGCCAAGAAGCTGGCGCTGAATGCCAAGATGCGGCGCACCGGCATTTGCGGCGCGATGGAAACGCTGTTGCTTGATGCCAATTTCCCCGCCTCGCAGGACGTCGTTGGTGCATTGCTCGATGCCGGGTGCGAACTGCGCGGCGATGCCCGGGCGCGGGCGCTCGATTCGCGGATTGGCGTCGCCTCCGACGAGGACTGGGACACCGAATATCTCGATGCCGTGCTGTCGGTGGCCGTGGTCGACGGTCTCGACGCCGCGCTCGAGCATATCGCGCGCCATTCCTCGGGCCACACCGAGGCGATCGTGACCGCCGACGAAGAGGCCGCGGCGCGTTTCCTCGCCGAGGCGGACAGCGCCATCGTGATGCACAATGCCTCAAGCCAGTTTGCCGACGGCGGCGAATTCGGCCTTGGGGCAGAGATCGGCATTGCGACGGGGCGCCTGCACGCACGCGGGCCAGTGGCGCTCGAAGGGCTGACGACCTACAAGTGGCAGGTCCACGGCACGGGGCAAGCGCGCCCCTAGGCCGAGGCCGGACAAGGGAGAGGCCGGATGCGCTATAACCGACTGGGGGCGACCGGAATGGTCGTTTCCGAGCTGTGTCTCGGGGCGATGACCTTCGGCAACAAGCCCAGCGGCTTCTTCCAACACGACCTCGATCAGGCGGGCTCGACCGCGCTGGTGAAGCAGGCGCTCGATGCGGGTGTGAACTTCATCGACACCGCCAATGTCTATTCTGGCGGGCAGAGTGAGCAGTTCACCGGTCAGGCCCTGCGCGACCTAGGCATCGCGCGTGACCAGATCGTGATCGCGACCAAGGGCATGGGCCCGATGGGCGAGGGGCCGAACGATGGTGGCTACAGCCGCTATCACCTGCTTGGCCAGATCGATGCCAGCCTCGACCGGCTCGGGCTCGACCATGTGGACCTTTACCAGATTCACGGCTGGGATCCGCACGCCAACATGGAGGAGGGTCTGCGCGCGCTGGAGGATATCGTGCGTTCGGGCCGTGCGCGCTATGTCGGCGTGTCCAACTGGGCGGCCTGGCAGATCGCCAAAGCGCTGGGCATCGCCGAGCGGCGCGGGTGGGACAAATTCGTTTCGAATCAGGCGTTCTATGCTGTCACCGGGCGTGATCTGGAGCGCGAGATCGTGCCGATGATGCGCTCCGAAGGGCTGGGCCTGCTGGTCTGGAGCCCGCTGATCGGCGGCCTGCTCTCGGGCAAGTATGACTTCGGCGACAATGGCACGGTGAGCGGAAAAGGTCGGCGCATGACGCTCGATTTTCCGCGCGCCGATATTGGGCTGGCCGCGCAGGCCGTCGATGTCATGCGCCCGATGGCGGCGGAGCGGGGCGTTTCAGTTGCGGCTGTGGCACTGGCCTGGTTGCTGCATCAGGACGTCGTTTCGAGCGTCATCATGGGCGCACGCAAGGCTGATCAGTTGGCTCAGAACCTCGCCGCGAGCGATATCGAGCTTACTGCAAGCGAGCTTGAGCAGCTCTCTGCGATCGGCGCGCCGAATGATGAATATCCGGCGTGGGCGATCAAGGCGCAGAACCACCGCCACGGCTTCCGCGTGACCCCGCGCCGGACCACACCTTGCTGAGATTCGGCCAGCGTAAGGGCGCCGCACTGTCGCAAGCCGGTACGCGTAGCCGTCGCGACGGCCCGCTGACCGGCCTGCTCGGCGGCAGCTTCAACCCCGCCCATGCGGGCCACCGCCGTATCTCCTTGTTCACCTTGCAGGCGCTTGCTCTTGATGAGGTCTGGTGGTTGGTTTCGCCCGGCAACCCGTTGAAATCGCGCGAGGGCATGGCTCCGCTTGGCGCCCGTTTCCGCTCCGCCCAGGCGCATAGCGGAAAGGCCTCGATAAAGGTGACCGCGATTGAGCGTGAACTGGGCACGCGGTTCACTGTCGACACCCTGCGCGCGCTCACCCGGAGGTTCCCTCGCCGGCGATTCGTGTGGCTGATGGGGGCGGACAATCTGGCGCAGTTTCACCGCTGGAAGAACTGGCGCGCCATCGCGCGGGAAATGCCCATTGCCGTGATTGCCCGCCCGGGCTATGATGCTAATGCCCTTGCAAGTCCTGCAATGGCCTGGCTGCGGCGTTACCGGTTATCTGCAGCCCGCTTTCGCAACCGGGGCGAATGGAGCGCACCCGCTCTGATAGAACTGCGTTTCGATCCGGATCCGCGCTCGGCCACGAGCATTCGCGAGCAGGATCCTGACTGGGCGGACGGATATTCCGGCACCCCGCCACGTGACGAAGTGACGCATTCTCTCATTCATGATCGCCATAGGGAGCCGGGTGCGTGAGCCGCCCGGCCTCGCTATTGCCCATGAGCATTACCCTATGAGGAGCCTGACCTTTCGTGATGACCGAAGCCAGCACACAAGCGCATCTGCGCCCCAGCGCCCTCGGCACCAGCACCAGAGCAGCAACCATATTTGCAATGACTGACCAACTCTCAGAAATCGAAGCGGTCCCCGGATCGCTCCACGCCATGATCCTCAAGCAGCTTGACGACGATCAGGCGCAGGAAATCGTCTCGATCCCGCTCGAGGGCAAGAGCTCGGTGGCCGATCACATGGTGATCGCCTCGGGCCGCTCGACCCGGCAGGTCGCTGCCATGGCGCAGAAGCTGGCCGAGGAGCTGAAGAAGTCCGGCGAGCCGAGCCCGCGAATCGAAGGCCTGCCCGCCGCTGACTGGGTGCTGATCGATGCGGGCGACGTGGTCGTCCACCTGTTCCGCCCCGAAGTGCGCAGCTTCTACAACCTTGAGCGGATGTGGGGCTTTGGCGACGAGGGCAAGCGCGAGGCCGTGGGCAACGCGTAGTTGTCTTTGCGCTCGCCCATCCGGGCGAGCGTCCTCGGTGCTGATCCCTCCGCTCCGCTACGGGGCACCTGCGGGCGGGCGGTCGCCCTTGCGGTCCCTGTGGGACCGACTATCGAGCTTAGCCATGCTTCTCCATGTCATCGCACGCGGAAAGATTGCCCGGTCGCCTGAGGCCGAACTGGTCGCGCGCTATGAAAAGCGCATCACCTGGCCGGTAAAGCTCACCGAATTGCCCGAAACCGGCGGCAAGGTCTCCGAGCCGCTCACCCCCTGTCGCACCATATTGCTCGACGAGAAGGGCAAGAACCTCTCCTCCGAAGAGCTTGCCCGTCAGCTCGAACAATGGCGCGATGGCGGCATGCGCGAGTGCCGCTTCGTGATCGGTGCCGCTGATGGCCACACGCCCGAGGAACGCGATGCAGCTGACCTGCTCATTTCGTTCGGCAAGGCGACCTGGCCGCACCTGTTGGTACGCGCGATGGTGATGGAGCAACTGTTCCGCGCCACGGCGATTCTTGCCGGACACCCCTATCATCGGGCAGGGTAGCCAGATGGATCGCCTCATCCTGCTGTTGATCGGCGCTGCGTTGTTCGCCGCTACCGCCTGGGCGCAAGCCCCGGTCGCGTTCGACAATGCGGACGAAACCCGCGCCGCGCTTGCCCAAGCGCTGGCTGAACGCCGCGCCGCCGAGGCGCGCAGCGCGACATTCGAGAAGCAGGCCAGCGAGGCCGAAGATGCCGCCGAACGCTATGCTGCGGAGGCCGCCGCCGTGGCCGCGCGAATTCAGCAGGCCGAAGCCGGGATCGCCGCTGCCCAGGCACGGATCGGCCTTATCGACGAGGAACAGCTCACCCTGCGCGAGGAAGTGGGCCGGCAGCAACGCCCGGTGGTCCGCCTCACCGCGGCCCTGCAGAAATTCACCCGTCGCCCTGTCGCGCTTGCGGTGTTGCGACCTGGTTCCGTCAAAGACGTCGTCTACCTGCGTGCCCTGATGCACGATGCGGTGCCGCAGGTGCGCGAACGCACGCAGGGCCTGCGCGAAAGGATTGCGCGCGGGCGCGAATTGCGGCGCGAGCAGCTCACCGCAGCGAAGGTGCTGACGGACGAAGAGGCCGCGCTGGCCGACCGGCGCAAGGAGCTGGCCGAGCTCGAAAGTGCCCAGCGGCTCGCGGCGCGCTCGGCTGGCAGCACGGCCAGTCGCGAGGCTGACCGTGCGCTTGCTCTGGCCGAACAGGCACGCGATCTGGATGGGCTTGTCGACGAGCTGGACCGCGCAGCTGTCTTGCGCAGCGAACTGGCCGCCTTGCCCGGCCCGGTACTGCGCCCGCGCAGCCCGCGCGAACCGGGCGCGGCGGGGGTCGAGCTTCTCGGCACTGCCAACGCAGGTGCCGATGCAGCTGGCGCGGCTCCAGGCGGGGGGCCGTCGCCCTATATCCTGCCCGTCACCGGCAGGCTCGTCACCGGCTTTGGTGCCAGCCAGGGCGCGGCGACCAGCACGGGGCTCACCCTTGCGCCGATTGCCGGGGCGCAGGTCGTGGCGCCCGGTGCGGGACGGATCGTCTTTGCCGGACCCTATCGCGGTTATGGCCAGATCGTCATCGTCGAGCACGCGGGCGGCTGGACCAGTCTCATCACCGGGCTGGCGCGCGCC
This sequence comes from Erythrobacter sp. UBA1916, assembly GCA_002337385.1. GTDB lineage: Bacteria > Pseudomonadota > Alphaproteobacteria > Sphingomonadales > Sphingomonadaceae > Alteraurantiacibacter. Next base: position 75,454 of record DDFY01000008.1, on the reverse strand, counting down.
GATGCCGAGGTGGGCGATCAGGTCGGGGCGGGCGTTCCGCTAGGGGTGGCCGGCCCCGGTCGGCCGACGATCACGCTCGAACTGCGCAAGTCGGGCGAGCCGGTCAATCCGCTTGATCTGACCGAGTGAGCCGCGGCGACCTCGTGCCTTTTCGCGTGGCGCCTCATCTGGCGTTAACCCCGTAGCTGCGATAGAAGCACGCTGGGACCAGAGCAGGACAATTGCCGCATGACATTTCGCTTCCCCGTCGCCCGAACCCTCCGCGCTGCCGCCTTGTGCACCGCAGTGGCGCTCGTGCCCGCGACGACCGCCGGTTTCGCGCAGGTCGAGAGCCGGGCATCGCCCGAATTCGCCAAGCTGTTCGCGACCTATCAGCGAATCAAGGCAAGCTATGTCGAGCCGGTGGAGGACGAGGTCCTGATCCGCGGCGCGATTGACGGAATGCTGGCGGCGCTCGATCCGCATTCGGCCTATCTCGATGGCACCGCGCTCGATCGGCTCGAGACCATGATCGACGGCAACTATCAGGGCCTCGGCATCTCGGTGCAGATGGAAGAGGGCGTGGTGAAGGTCGTTTCGCCGTTCAAGGGCAGCCCTGCCGATGCCGCCGGGATCAAGGCGGGCGACTATATCACCCACATTGACGGCAAGCTGATCTACGGGCTCGACATCAATGATGCGGTTTCGCAGATGCGCGGCCCGGCGGGAAGCGCGATCGAATTGACCATCGTCCGGCCCGGACGCGACAGCAGCTTCGAGGTGTCGGTGACGCGCGGGCTGATCGAGCTGGAGCCGGTTACCTTTGAGCTCAAGCCGAACAATATCGGCTATATTTCGGTCAACGAGTTTTCCGCCGATGTCGGCAAGGATGTCGCCCAGGCGATCATGTCGCTGCAGAACGAGGCCACCGGACGGCTGACCGGGCTGGTGCTCGACCTGCGCCGCAACCCCGGCGGGTCACTCGACGAGGCGGTGACGCTTTCGGACCTGTTCCTGACCAGCGGACAAATCGTCTCGCAGCGCGGACGCAGCCGTCGTGACACGATCTACTACGACGCAGAAAGCGCCTTCCCCGGCGATGCCGCAGCCGGCCTGCCGCTCATCGTGCTGATCGACGAGGGTTCGGCCTCGGCTTCCGAAATCGTGGCGGGCGCGCTGCAGGATCACCACCGCGCGCTCATCATGGGTGAGCGCTCGTTCGGCAAGGGCAGCGTGCAGACGCTGCTGCCGCTCACGCGCGACAGCGCCTTGAAGCTCACCACCGCACGTTACTACACGCCTTCGGGGCGCTCGGTGCAGGAGGGCGGGATCGATCCGGATATCCGCGTGCCGCAACTGACCGACCCCGATGCCGAGCGGCGCCAGCGACTCGCGCTGCGCGAAAGCGACCTGCGCGGGCACCTGATCGGCGAAGTGACGGCCGAGGATGAGGCGCTCGAACGCGACCGGCTCGACGATCCGCGCTTCCAGCTCACCGCCGAGCAGCTGGAGGAGCAGGGCGTGGAAGATTTCCAGCTCGACTATGCTTTGCGCACACTGAGTCGCACGGCCGGAACCGCGCTTGCGGCGCGTGACCGTTAGGAGAGGCCGGAATGTCTGACCTGTCCCTGTCCGCCCGCAACGCACGTATTCTTGCGCTGATCGTGCCGCTGGCACTGTTGGGTGGGGCCTATCTGTCGGAATATGGCTTCGGCCTGTACCCCTGCGAGATGTGTTGGTGGCAGCGCTATCCGCATTTTGTCGCCGCGGGGCTGGCGCTGCTGGCCTTCGTGGCACCGCCCAAGCGCGTGTGGACTGGGCTGGCAGGCCTGGCGATCGCCGTTTCGGGCGCGATCGGCCTGTTCCATGCCGGGGTCGAATATGGCTGGTGGGAAGGCATCACCGGCTGCAGCGCGACCGTGAGCGGCACCGAAAACGCGCTCGAAGCTGTGCTTAACGCGCCGATCATCCGCTGCGACGTGGCACAGTGGGACCTGTTCGGGATTTCGCTGGCGGGGTGGAATGCGCTGATCTCGCTTGGTAGTGCGGCAGCGATCTGGAAGCTGTTGCTGGCGAAGGGGCCCACACGATGAAAGACCGCAGTGCAATGATCAGGGTTGATCAGGCAGGCGAATTTGGCGCCACGCGCATCTATGCGGGCCAGCTTGCGGTGGTCGGCGAACGTGGCCCCTATGCCGCGCAGATCCGCCACATGGCCGAGCAGGAAAAGGTTCACCGCGCCAAGTTCGACGCGCTGATGGCCGAACGCGGCGTGCGCCCGACCGCGCTGCAGCCGTTCTGGTCGGTCGCGGGCTTTGCGCTGGGCGCAGGCACGGCGTTGATCGGGCCGGAAGCGGCCATGGCCTGCACCGCAGCTGTCGAGGAGGAGATCGACCGCCATTATACCGCCCAGCTCGACGAACTGGAGGCTGACGGCGACGATCCCGAGCTGGCCACACTGGTCGAACAGTTCCGCGAGGAAGAACGCGAACACCGCGATACTGCGCTGGCTTCGGGTGCTGAGCAGGCGCCGGCCTATCCGCTGCTGTCGGGGGCGATCCGCCTCGGGTGCCGGGTGGCGATCAAGCTTGCCGAGCGCGTCTGATCGTTGTCTTGGATCAATGGCGCTTCATCGCGCGTTCAATAGATCATACGAATAGTGCCAGATAACTAGTGATAGTATCGGCGTTGCCCCGCCGTCCCAAAGGAAAGCCATGACCCGACTGTTTGCCCTTGCCGCCATCTCCGCCACGATTGGCCTCGCACCTGCTGCCGCTTCGGCGCAGGATGACGGCGGTGATCGGGTCAACATCGTCAATATCTATGGTGACGACGCCTGCCCGCAGTCGGAAGACGACACCATCACGGTGTGTGCCCGCTATCCCGAAAGCGAGCGCTATCGCATCCCGCGCGACCTGCGCGAGAGCGAGTCGCCCGAGAACGAATCCTGGACGCACCGTGCGCAAAGCCTGGAGACGGTTGGTCGGTTCGGCCCGATGTCGTGCTCGCCTGCCGGTGCGGGTGGCGATCTGGGCTGCACGGTCGAGATGATCGAAGCTGCCTATCGCGAGCGTGCTGAGGGCAGCGACGTGCGCGTCAGCGAGCTGATCAACGAAGCGCGGCAGGAGCGCCTGTCTGAAATCGACAGCGAAGCCGCCGCTACGCAGGGGCGCGTCGAGGAGCTGGAGCGCGCCTATATGGAGCGGCTGGACGCCGAGCGCGATGCGCCGCTGCCGGACGAGGCTGAGGCGGCGCTGCCGCAGGTGGTCGCTCCGGGCGACGTTCCGCCGCCGCCGGGCGACTGATCGGCCCCGTTGGCCGGACTTTAGTCGCCGCCGGGAAAGCGGGCGAATTCGGGTAGCTTCGCAAGGTCTGCCATCCATGCCCGCCGGTCAGCAACCTGAACCTGTGCTCGCGGAGCAAAGGCATCGGGCTCGTCGAGCGTGACCGACGGAATATCGACCACACCGGGCAAGAAATCGTCATTCACGAAGGCGACCGGCGTTCCACAAGTGCCGCAAAAGCTGCGCGTCGATCCGCTTGGCCCGGTGTAACGCACCGGTTCAGCGCCCTCGAAGCGGACCTGCTCACCCTTGAAGGCAATCCAGCCGACCATCGGCGCCCCATGCGCCATCTGGCAATCGCGACAGTGGCACAGCGCATTGTGCGCCACTTCGCTGTCAGCTTCATATCGAACCGCCCCGCAGCGGCATCCACCTGTGATCATCACGTTCCCTCCTGATTCGCATCGAGAGGGAACATAATAAGAACAAATGCCTCAGGCCAGCGAAATGTCGGGGGCGTCTTCCTGCTTCATTCCGACGAGGTGATAGCCCGCATCGACATGGTGCGTCTCGCCGGTCACGCCCGAGGAAAGGTCGGACAGGAAGTAGAGCCCCGCGCCGCCGACATCTTCGATGGTGACATTGCGGCGCAGCGGTGAGTTCAGCTCGTTCCACTTCAGGATATAGCGGAAATCGCCGATCCCGCTGGCAGCCAGCGTCTTGATCGGTCCGGCGCTGATCGCGTTCACGCGGATACCTTCCGGCCCCATGTCGTTGGCGAGATACTGCACGCTGGTTTCCAGCGCCGCCTTGGCCACGCCCATCACGTTGTAATGCGGGACGACCTTTTCCGCGCCATAGTAGGTGAGCGTGACGATCGAGCCGCCATCCTTCATCAGCGGCCGCGCGCGCTTGGCAGCGGCGACCAGCGAATAGACCGAGATGTTCATCGTCATCAGGAAGTTGTCGAGGCTGGTATCGACATACTTTCCGCGCAGCTCGTTCTTGTCGGAAAAGCCGATCGCGTGGACGAGGAAATCGAGCTTGCCCCAGCGCTCCTCGATGGCGGCGAAGGTCGCGTCCATCGCGTCCATGTCCGACACGTCACATTCGACGAGGAAATCGCTGCCGATCTGCGCCGCAAGCGGTTCAACTCGCTTTTTGAGCACTTCACCCTGGTAGGAAAAGGCCAGGTCGGCGCCATGCTCCGCCAGCTTCTTTGCGATACCCCAGGCCAGCGATTTATCGTTCGCCAGCCCCATGATGAGGCCTTTTTTGCCTTCCATCAAACCGTTCATCCCTCGGGATTCTCCGTAACTTTTGCCTGCGCCGCTTTGGCGCGGTTATCCTGCCGCCCGATGCTGTCCTGCTCTTCCGGGCTTTCTACCAGGGCCGCGTTCAACTCAGCGCCCATCACTAGTCCTAGTCCGATGAGCCAGAAAAAGAAAAGCACGATCATCACGCCGGCCAGCGAGCCATAGGTGGCATCGTAGGAAAACACCATGCCGAGCAGCGGCGGCAATGAGAATGTAACCAGGATCCACCATGCGGTGACCAATACCACGCCCGGCCACTTCTTGTACTCGCGTTTGCGATAGCGGGCCGGGGTCAGTGAGTAGAACAGCGCATAAAGCGAACCGAACAGACCAAAGGCCGGCACAATACGCGACCAGGCGAGGCCGCCCAGCAAGGTCTCCAGCTGAGGGAAATAGGCCGTGATCACCTGCATTGCGGTGTTGATGACGACGTTGGCCAGCAGGCTGAGCATGAGCAGCACCACCGCGCCGATGATGATGCCGGTGGAAGCGAGCCGGCGCTTCCACATCGCCTTTTCCGCCCGCGTGCCGAAGGCGCGGCGCAGCATGTCGCGCAGGGTCTCGATGAGTCCGCCCACGGTCCACAGCCCGAACAGCCCGCCCAGCCACAGCAGCCAGCCGCTACGCTGTTCGATAACGTTGCGCGCGACCGGGCCGATCACCTCGCTCACCACCGGAGGAAAGGCTGACAGCACGGCACCGATCGTGGCGGCCCGCTCGCTTTCCTCGCCGATCAACGAGAATAGTGCAGCCCCGGAAATAAAGAACGGGAAGATTGCCAGCATCGCGAGGTAGGCGAGGTTGCCGGCATGGATGAAGCCATCGGCAAAGGTGCCAACAAGCACCCGCTTGGCAACCTCAAACACCCGCGTTCCGGGGCCGACCTCACGTTTGACGCTGGCAGGCATCCCGAGCCTGATTCGTCTGCGCGCTTCGCGCCTGCGCGCTTCCGGCGTCAGGTCGGGTGCGGGTTCTTCTTCTTCATCTTCAGGCGGGGCGAAATCGGGATCGGCTGGCGCGTCGGTCATGGCTGCTCCTGATCGGACGATCCGCGCCCTAGACCCCTAGGCTGGCGCGGACGGGGCTGTTGTCGCTCCAACCCTCGAGCCGCTTGGAAAGGTCCGACGAATCGTCAGGCAGGACGATTTCGAGCCGCACCAGCTGGTCGCCGCGTCCGCCGCCCTTGCGCGAGAAGCCCTTGCCCTTGAGCCGCAACACCTTGCCCGAACTGGTCCCCGGCGCCACCGTCATCATCACCGCGCCATCGACCGTGGGCAGCTTGACCTTGGCCCCGTTCACCGCCTCGTCGAGCGTGATCGGCAGGTCGAGCCGCACGTCGTCGCCCGAGCGGGTGAAGAAGGGGTGCGACTGCACCTCGATGGTGACGATCCCGTCGCCGGCTCCGCCCGGACCTTCCTGGCCCTTGCCCTTGAGCCGCATCTGGGTGCCGCTTTCGACGCCCTCGGGCAGCGACAGGTCGATGGTCTTGCCGTCGGCCAGCGTGATGCGCTGCTTGGCGCGTGAGGCGGCATCGATGAAACTGACCGAGAGGCGGTAGGCGATGTTCGCGCCCTTGGGCCGCGGCTGCGGGCCGCCGCGTCCGAAACCCGCGCCTGCGCGCGAGCCGCCGCCACGTCCGAACAAGCCTTCGAACAGGTCGCTGAGGTCCACCTCTTCGCCGCCGAAGCCGTTGCCACCGCGTGCGCCGCCGCCGGGACCGCCCTGAAAAGGGCTGCCGCCGCCGCCATATCCGAACGGCATTGTGGGATTGCCGTCAGCGTCGATCTCGCCGCGGTCGAACTGGCCGCGCTTCTCTTTGTCGGACAGCAGGTCGTAAGCCTGCGTGACGCGACCGAACCGGTCCGCCGCCTGCGGATTGTCCTTGTTGCGATCGGGGTGCAACTCCTTGGCGAGCTTGCGATAGGCGGACTTGATGTCCTTCTCGCTCGCGGTGCGGCTAACGCCAAGGGTGGTGTAGGGATCTGCCATGGTGGTCTAGCTAGGTAACACAGGGGTTTTTCGCAAGCCATCGGCCTTTCCTCGCGTGCGGGGGCTGTCTACAAGCCCAGCCGATGTGACACGCTCCGCTCCGGCCCCTTCAGCGGGCGGGAGCGATGAAAGGCCCAGCGGCATGACCGAATTGCTTGAGAATATTCCCGATAGTGACCCCTTCGCCCTGTTCGACCAGTGGTTTGCCGAGGCGCAGGAGAGTGAGCCTAACGATCCCAATGCAATGGCGCTGGCCACGGCCACTCCCGACGGGGTGCCCTCGGTGCGAATGGTTCTGCTCAAGGGCCACGGGCCGGATGGCTTCGTGTTTTACACCAATAGCGAAAGCCGCAAGGGCGGCGAGATTCTCGCCAATCCGCGGGTGGCGCTGCTGTTCCACTGGAAGAGCCTGCGCCGGCAGATTCGCATTGAAGGCCCGCTTACTGAAGTGACCCCGGAAGAAGCCGACGCCTATTTCCATTCACGTCCGCTGGTGTCGCAGCTGGGTTCGGCGGCGTCCGACCAGTCGCGCCCGCTCGATTCGCGCGACACCTATCTGGCGCGGGTGAAGCAGCTTGAGGCGGAGCTTGCCGGCGGTGAGGTGCCGCGCCCGCCGCACTGGACTGGCTTCCGCCTCGCGCCTGAACGGATGGAGTTCTGGCTTGCCGAACGCAATCGCCTGCACGAGCGGCGTCGGTTCACCCGTGCCGGGGGCGGCTGGACGAGCACGCTGCTCTACCCGTGAGTGATGAACGCGCCCGCCTGACCCGCTCGGCGGCTTTCGCTTCGATTGCGATGGCGCTGTTTCTGGGTGGACTGAAGCTCTGGGCCGTATGGCAGACCGGCTCGACCGCCATGCTCGGCAGTCTTGCCGATACCTCGCTTGATCTCATCGCGAGTGTGGCCACGCTCGCGGGCGTATGGATCGCGGCGCAACCGGCAGATCGCGAACATCGCTTCGGCCACGGCAAGGCCGAGGCGTTGGCGGCCATGTTCCAGATCCTGCTGATTTCGCTGTCGGCTTCGGCCATCGCCTTTCGTGCGGTGTTGCATCTCGCCAATGGCGGCGAGACGCGGGCGGCTGGAGATGGGATCGCTGTCTCGCTGATCGCCATCGGGGGCACCCTCGCGCTGGTGGCTTGGCAGCGCCATGTCGTGCGCAAGACGGGCTCCTTGGCGATTCTTACCGATTCGGTGCACTACCAGTCGGACCTGCTGCTCAACTGCGCGGTGATCGCGGCGCTGGTGCTCGATCAGTACTTGGGGTTCTCCAAGGCGGATCCGCTGTTTGGCCTCGCAATCGCCGCCTGGCTATTGTTCAACGCCTGGCGGGCCTCGATCGACGCCATCGACGCGCTGATGGATCGCGAGTGGCCTGAAGACAAGCGCACGGCTTTCGTGGCGGCGGCAGCGAAGCACCCCGAGCTATCGCGCCTGCACGACCTGCGCACCCGCACCAGTGGCACCACCGACTTCGCACAGTTCCATGTCGATCTGCCCGGCAGCTACACCGTGGCGCAGGCGCACGACATTATCGAGCGGGTCGAGGCTGACCTGTGCGGGCAGTTTCCATCGCTGGAGCTGCTGATCCACATCGACCCCGCCGGTCATCTCGATGAGCCGGACAACATGCTGGTCGAGGAGAACGAGTTCACCCGGCTGGAACAGGAGCAATCTGAATGAGCACCAGCCCCACAACCCGCGTGCCCTATGTCCACGTCGATGCCTTTGCCAGCCACGCCTTCGGCGGCAATCAGGCGGCGGTGATGGTGCTCGATGAATGGCTGCCCGATGCGCTGTTGCAGCAGATCGCGGCGGAGAACATGTTCGCCGAGACGGCCTTCCTCGTCGCCACCCCGGGCGGTGCGGCCGAATTCGAGCTGCGCTGGTTCGCGCCCGAGTGCGAGGTCGCCCTGTGCGGCCATGCGACACTCGCTGCCGGCCATGTGGTCCTGCGGCAGGACCATGAGCGCGAGGTGATCCGCTTCGCCACCCGCAAGGCCGGAGTGTTGGCCGTAAGCCGTGCGGGCGAGGGCTACGAGATGGCCTTGCCCGCGATCATGCTCGACGATGCGCCGCCTGCCGGAATTGCCGATGGGCTGGGCGCGGCGCCTGCTGAACTCGCATGGTCAGCCAAGGGCTACCTTGTCGCGCGCTATGATAGCGAGGCCGAGGTGCGCGCGCTCGCGCCCGACATGGCGCAACTGGCCAGCCACGGCGATACGGCCTTCATCGCCACCGCGCGTGGGCAGGAGACTGACGTGGTCAGCCGCGTGTTCGTGCCCGGTGCGGGTATTCCCGAAGACAGCGTGACCGGCTCGGCCCATGCGGCGCTATCGGTGTTCTGGACGCCCAGGCTCGGCAAGGAGAGTTTTCGCGCGCATCAGGCCTCGGCACGGGGCGGCGATCTCGGGTGCCGGCTGGCGGGCGACAAGGCGATGCTCACCGGCCAGTGCGCGACCGTGGCCGAGGGGCTTTACTACCTGCCCGGATAGAGCTGGACGATATCGGCCAGTTGCTCGACCAGCGCGTGCCGCTCTGGCCCGTCGGTCTTGCCGAGGCGCACCACGGTCAGGCTCTGATCGGGCGAGACGATCACATATTGCCCCAGATGGCCCACGGCAGCGAAAGCCGTATCCGGTCCGCGCGCGGCGAACAGCTCGTCGCGATCGCCGCCGGAAGGGCGGTTGAGCCATGTCTGCGCGCCATAGTCTGGCGAGGCGGGGCTGGGTGTGCGCATGAACTCGATCCAGCGGCGCGGCACGATCTGCGCGCCCTTCACCGATCCGCCATGACGCAGGAATTCGCCGAATTTACCCCAGTCGCGTGCCGTGGCCCAGATCGAACTGCCGCCTGTCAGCGTACCCGCCGCGTCATATTCGCCGACCATGCTCTTCATCCCGAGCGGCGCGGCGAGGCGCGCGTCGAGGAAGCTGGCCATGGCCTGCTGGCGCTGCGCGGGGGTGCCATCGGGGGCGATCAGGTCGGTAGCGATGTCGGCCAGGATCACGCTGGTGGCGGTGGAATAGCGGAACTCTTCACCCGGCACGGTCTCCAGCGCTTGCGCTTCGGCAAAGGCGGCCATGTCATCGTGCCCGGCAAGGTAGAGCATCCGCACTTCGCTCGATTCGTAAGGCGGGTCGTAGCCCTCCCGGTGACGCAGGCCCGAGCGCATCTGGAGCAAATGGCGTAGCGTGATTTCGCCGCGCGGATCGCCTGCCCGCTGCCAGCTGGCAACGGGGGCGGGATCGTCGAGTTCGACTCTGCCGTCGGCCACCAGCATGCCGACCAGCACGGCCGTCACCGTCTTGCTCATCGACCAGCCGACGAAGCGCGTGTCAGCCGTCACTCCCTCGCCGTAGCGCTCGGCGACGACCTCACCCTTGTGCATCACCACCAGCGCATAGGTGGTGCCAATGCCTTCGGCGGTGAACAGGTCGTCGACTGCGCGGGCCAGCTGTTCGCGCGGAACCCCCGGATCGGTGACCACCGCCTCCAACGCGCCTTCGGGAAGGGGCGGCAAGGGGGGAGGTCCATCCTGAGAGCACGCCGCCAACAAGGCGACGGGCAGCGCCAAAGCGGCAAGGCGCGAGGTGGCAGGGCTTGGCCTGCGGACGAGCTTGCGGCAAGGGATGGCGAAACGCAGCATGAGCGTCGCGGGCAATCGAACAGGACAGGGTAAATGGCAACCGCAAAACGCAGATCGACCCGAGGCGCGTCGTCCCGGCGGTCGCAGCGCCGCACCCCGCCTCTGGCAACCATTGCCCTTGTCGTGCTGGTGGCAGGCGCGGCTGCATGGTGGACCTGGGGCAACCAGCTCAGTGGCTATTCCGCGGCAGGCACTGCCTACGGCGCGAAGAGCGTCTGTTCCTGCCGCTATCTCGGTGGGCGAGACCTCGACAGTTGCAAACAGGACTTCGTGCCGGGCATGGAGCTGGTGATGGTGAGCGAAGACGATGCCACGCGCTCGGTCACGGCCAGCGTGCCGCTGATCGCCAGCCACACCGCGCAATATCGCGAGGGCTTTGGCTGCGTGCTTGAGCGCGTCGGCGGCTAGCCTAGCTGACGGCGCTTTCGGTCGCTTCGATCCAGCCCCCGCCGAGCACCCGTTCGCCCGCATAGATCACCGCTGCCTGACCGGGCGCGACGCCATATTCGGGCGTGGCGAAGCGGATCGTGCAGGCATTCCCGTCGCCCAGTTCGCCTTCGAGCGTGATCGGGACAGGCTTGGCCAGCGAGCGCACCTTGGCCGTCAATGGGCCAGTAGGAAGCGGGCCGATCCGGTTGGTCTCGATAATCCGCGCCGCGCCCACCGCCAGCAGCCGCTTGGGGCCAACGCGCACCTCGGCGCTCTCGGCATCGAGTTCCACCACATAGAGCGGCTCAGGCTGTCCGCCGATCTCCAGCCCGCGCCGCTGGCCGACCGTATAGTGGATGATCCCGGCATGCTGGCCCAGCACCTCGCCCGTTTCGGCATGGACGATCGCGCCCGCCCGTCCGCCTTCCGGGCGCACCGACTTCACGATCTTGGCATAGTCGCCATCGGGCACGAAGCAGATGTCCTGACTGTCGGGCTTGGTCGCTACGGCCAGCCCGGCGCTTTCGGCCAGCCGCCGCACCTCGGGCTTGGGCAGGCCGCCGAGCGGAAAGCGCAGGTAGTCGAGCTGCGCGCTGGTGGTGCCATAGAGGAAGTACGACTGGTCACGCGCCGGATCGGTGGCGCGCAGCAGCAGCGGCCCCTCGGCGCTGTCTTCGCGGCGCACGTAGTGGCCCGTGGCGAGGCAATCGCCGCCCAGCTCGCGTGCCATCGTCAGCAGGTCGGTGAACTTGGGCCCCATGTTGCAGCGGATGCAGGGGATCGGCGTGCGCCCGGCGAGATAGTCGTCGGCGAACTGTTCGACCACTTCCTCGCGAAAGGCGCTCTCATGGTCGAACACATAGTGCGCGATGCCGAGCCGGTCGGCGACGGTCTGCGCATCGCGAATGTCGTCACCCGCGCAGCAGGCGCCCTTGCGCCCGGTGGCCGCGCCATAATCGTAGAGTTGCAGGGTGATGCCAATCACCTCGGCCCCGCTTTGCGCGGCAAGGGCGGCTACTACTGAGCTGTCCACGCCGCCGGACATGGCGACCACGATCCGGCATTCGCTGGCCGGGCGGGGCAGGTCGAACAGGCTGGCCGCATCGTGCGGCGCTGCAAGAACGGGGCTTTCGGGCATCACGCGCCCATACAGAATGTCGCGCGGCGCGCCAATCCTTGCACCAATGCCTACGAGAGGCCCGGGTAAGAGTGGTTAAGTCGGGCTTTACCGCTTCTTGACGCTTGTGAGTCTATGAACAGACTATGTTCGAGCCCAAGAACCCTTTTGCGCCTGAGAACACGGCGCAGGCTGACGACAGCGGAGCACAGGCTGGCCTGCGCCCGGTCTCGTGGAGCGAGCTTAACGCCCGGCTTGCCGCGGCGCGTGAGCTGCGCATCGCGTTCGGCGAGGGTGATGCGGGCGACGCGGCGAGCTTCGATGCCGAGATCGCGAAACATGTCGCACATCTGCACGAGCCACCCGAAGCGGAAGGTAAAAATCGCATTAACCCTGATCATTCAACCAATGGAAAATGCACGGCTGGCAACACATCGCTGCGAGACAAAGACCGGCGACCGGCTACCCGAGGTAAAGAATGATCGAGAACCAGAAAATCCGTCCGGCTCAGGTAATCGGCCCCCTTGGCGAACCTCTGACCGTCGACGACTTGCCGCCCCCCAACACCAAGCGGTGGGTGGTAAGGCGCAAGGCTGAAGTCGTGGCTGCGGTCAATGGTGGCCTGCTGACCATCGACGAGGTGCTCGAACGCTATGACCTGACGCTCGAGGAATTTGCCGGCTGGCAGCGCGCAGTCGACCGTTCGGGCATGCAGGGCCTGCGGGTGACCCGCATTCAGCACTATCGCGACCTTTACGAGCGTCAGCTAAAGTATTGATGCGAGAGGCAGCTGAGCTGCCGTTCTCCTCCTATTACCATACCGAATTCTGCGGTTTGCCGCAAAATATGCACAGCCCGTCGTTACTCTGGGCGGCTGCGGAACGTAGCCCGTGGTCGCCAGTATCTTCGGTATAGTGCAACAGGAGGAATCGGTATGGGTTGGATTATTGCTATCATCGTCGGCGGTGTCGCTGGCTGGCTGGCCTCAATGGTGATGAACCGCGATGCCTCCATGGGTATTATCTGGAACGTCATCGTCGGCTGCGTTGGCTCGCTGATCGGTAATGCGCTCGCCGGGCCGCTGTTCGGCGTGCAGGGAACGGTTCAGGCGTTTTCGCTGACCGGTCTGCTGATTGCCCTTGTCGGCGCCATCGTGCTGCTGGGTATCGTCAACCTCATTCAGCGTGGCCGCGTTCGCTGACAATTTGATACAAAGACACCGAAAGGGGCGCGAACCAACGGGTTTGCGCCCCTTTTCTTATATCGCGCAAATGTTGTTGGCCGATCTGGGGGCGCCCTTGGCAGAGCGATGGATTGCGCCGCGCAGGGGCTCGGGTATATGGGCCAGCGAGCAAGAATGGCCGTGTCCTGTTGGACAGGCCGCGCACCGCAGGGTCGCGGCCTTCGCCGTTCGTACGAGGGCTGGTTGAACTCATGAATTACGAGACCAAGATGGACCTGTCTTCCGCTGACGAAGACGCGCTGGACCATGATCGGAGCGAGAGCGCCGAGGGTTCGCCGTCGCGCAAGCGGTTGTGGGTTATCCTGGCTGTGGTGGCCGCGCTGGTGCTGGCTGCCGTGCTGCTGACCGGCGGCGAGGAAACAGAGCCTTTCACCGAAGACCGTACCGGCGAGCTGCCCACCGTGACCGTGATGGCTCCGGGCAGCACCACCATCGAGGGCCAGATCAATGCCACCGGCACACTTGCGGCACGGCGGGAAATGCCCGTCGGCGTGGTGGGCGAAGGCGGCCGGGTCCAGTCCGTACGGGTGGAACCGGGCGATTGGGTGAGTGCCGGACAGGTGCTGGCCGTGATCGACCGTTCGGTGCAGACGCAGCAGACCGCCAGCCAGTCGGCCCAGGTCGCGGTCGCCCAGGCCGATGCCGACCTGGCACAGGCCAATCTCGATCGCGCACTGCAACTGGTTGAGCGCGGCTTTATCAGCCAGGCCGATATCGACCGCCTGACCGCCACCCGTGACGCGGCGGTGGCCCGTGTGCGCGTGGCGCGCGCGCAGCTTGGCGAACGGCAGGCGCGCAACGCCCAGCTGAACATCGTTGCCCCGGCAGCGGGGCTTGTGCTCGAACGCAATGTCGAGCCCGGGCAGGTTGTTAGCCCCGGGTCGGGCGTGTTGTTCAGCCTCGCCCGTGGTGGCCAGATGGAAGTGCTGGCGCAGGTTGGCGAAGGTGAGCTGGCCCAGATCCCGATCGGCGCGACCGGCATGGTGACGCCGGTGGGCAGCGACAAGACGCTGACCTGCCAGGTGTGGCAGAAGTCTCCTGTGATCAATCGCGATACGCGTCAGGGCACGGTGCGCTGCGCAATGAGCTATGACGAAGCGCTGCGGCCCGGCGGCTTCGCCATGATCGAGCTGGCCAGCGGCACGATTGACGCGCCGCGTCTGCCGGAAAGTGCGATCCTGTCCGACGACAAGGGCAGCTATGTCTACGTCGTCGATGCCGACAACACCGTGCAGCGGCGCGATGTGCAGCTCGGCATGATCTCGGACGATGGCATCGCGATCACGAGCGGTCTCGACGGGTCGGAGCGCGTGGTGCTGCGCGCCGGCGGCTTCCTCAATCCGGGCGAGCAGGTGCGCCCGGTCGCACCGCAGGCCGACTGAGGCGCGCGCCGTGAACTTCCGCAACATTTCGGCCTGGTCGATCCGCAACCCGATCGTCCCCATCCTCGCCTTCATCGCGCTTGTGGTGGCCGGGATCATGAGCTTTCAGGCCATGGACGTTCAGGACCAGCCTGACATCGAATTCCCGCTGGTGAACGTGAATATCTCGCAGCCTGGCGCCGCGCCGAGCGAGATCGAGAACCAGATCACCCAGCGCGTCGAAGCGGCGGTGCAGACGCTCGACGGGGTGAAGAACATCAATTCGACCGCGTCCGAAGGCTCCAGCCGGACCAGCGTCGAGTTCGAACTGGGCACCGATATCAACGCGGCGGTCAACGAGGTGGAATCGGCGATCTCGCAGATTCGCGGCGAACTGCCCGACGGCATTCTCGAACCGCGCATCGCCAAGCAGCAGACCAGCTCGCAGCCGATCGTTTTCTTCGGCGTCGAGGCCGACGACATGACCATCGAGCAGCTCTCGTGGTTCATCGACGATACGCTGACCAAGCGGTTGTTGTCGGTCGATGGCCTGGCCGAGGTCACGCGCAACGGCGGAGTGGATCGCGAGATTCTCGTGATTCTCGATCCCGCCAAGATGCAATCGTTCGGTGTCACCGCCAGCCAGGTCAATGCGGCCCTGCGGCAGGTTAACGTCAATGCGGCGGGCGGTCGGGCGGAAATCGCCGGGTCGCGCCAGTCGGTGCGCGTGCTGGGCAATGCCGCCACGGCCTATGAGCTGAGCCAGACGCAGATTTCGCTCGGCGGTGGCCGCACGGTCAAGCTGGCCGAGATTGCCTCCGTGAAGGACTCCTTTGGCGAGGTGACTTCGGTCGCCAAGATCAACGGCAAGCCGGTGGTCATCTTCGGCATCAGCCGCGCGCGCGGCGAGTCCGACGTCACCGTCTATGACGAGGCGGTCAAGGTCCTGCAGCAGGTCGAGAAAGAAAACCCGGGCATCCGCTTCACCCGGCTGTTCACCGAGGTCGACTATACCAAGGCGCAGTACGAAAGCTCGATGGCCGCGATGGTCGAGGGCGCGGTGCTGGCGGTGATCGTGGTGTTCCTGTTCCTGCGAGACTGGCGCGCGACCATCATTGCCGCGCTGGCGATCCCGCTTTCGGCCTTGCCGACCTTTTTCTTCATGGACTTGATGGGCTTCTCGCTCAACACGCTCTCGCTGCTCGCGCTTGGCCTCGTGGCGGGCGTGCTGGTCGATGATGCGATCGTCGAGATCGAGAATATCGTCAGACACATGCGCATGGGCAAGAGCGCCTATCAGGCCTCTATCGATGCTGCCGACGAGATCGGCCTTGCCGTGGTCGCCACCACCTTGTGCATCGTCGCGGTGTTCTTCCCGGTCGGCATGATGCCGGGCGTTTCCGGGCAGTTCTTCAAGAACTTCGGCCTTACCGTGGTTGCCTCGGTGCTGATGAGCCTGCTCGTCGCGCGTATGATCACGCCAATGGCGGCGGCCTACTTCCTCAAGGCCAAGGGCCATGCCGAGCATGGCGGTGGCCCGATGATGGACCGCTACATGAAGGTGCTGCGCTGGACGCTCGACAAGACCGCCTTCCTGCGCATGCGCGAGCGCACGGGCGTGGTGCCGACCAAGCCGGTGTTCCACCTGTTTGCCCTTGCCACGGGCTATGTCATCGTCGCGCTGGTGATGGGCCTCGCCATGCCGGTTGAGAACGGACGGGGCGAAGGGCTGGCTGCTTTCGTCACGCTAGGCCGGTCGATTTTCGACCTGTCACCGCTGCTCGTTCCGCTGGCCTTCCTCGGGCTCTACATCCTCGGCGGTCTGGTGAACTTCCTCATCGCGCTGCTGATCGGCTTGGTGGTAGGCTACGATTCAAGCTATTTCCTTGCCCGCACACGCTATCTCGCTGCGCGTTTCCTCGATCACCGGGTGTGGATGATGCTGCTGGGCGTGGCCGCCCTCGGGCTTACCGGCATCATCGCCAGCAGCCTGCCGCAGCAGTTCTTCCCCAACAACGACAGCGACTTCTCGCGCGTGCGCATTTCGATGGTGCCCGGCACCACGCTCGAGCAGACCGAGCGCGTGGTCGATGCGCTGGCCGATCGCCTGAGCGAGGAGCAGGAGGTCGAACTGGCGCTTGGCATCTCGTTTGAGGGGTCGGGCATGATCCGCCTTGTCATGAGGAAGGACCGGGCGCGCGACACCAAGACTTTCGAGCAGGAACTGACGCCTTACCTGCAGAGCGTGCCTGATGCGCGGGCCAGCTTCCAGGACCAGCAGGGCGGCGGCGGCGGTACTGGCCGTGCCATCTCGATCATGCTCGCCGGATCCGATCCTGAGCTGCTGAGCACCACGGCCAATACGCTGGTCGAGCAGATGGCGTCTGTGCCTGGCGCGGTCGCGCCGCGGATCGACTATGACCTGCAGCGGCCCGAACTGCTGATTAAACCGCGCCTCGATCTGGCCGCGAAGCTGGGTGTGACCACCTCGGCGCTGAGCCAGGCGATCCGCATCGCCACGCTTGGCGATATCGACCAGAACGCGGCCAAGTTCAGCTTGTCAGACCGCCAGATCCCGATCCGTGTCCGGCTTGCCGAGGGCGACCGGCGCGACATCGCCAACATCGAGAACCTGCCGGTGCCGACGGCCTCGGGCGGTTCGGTGCCGCTGAGCCGGGTGGCCGAAATCCGCTTCGGCATGGGGCCGACCTCGATCCAGCGCTACAACCAGAGCCGCCGCATCTTCGTGGGCGTCGATGTGGCCTCTGGGGTTGCACGTGGCGATGTGATGAGCGCGATCAACCGCCTGCCGATCATGCAGGACCTGCCTTCGGGCGTGTCCAACCAGCCGGTCGGCTCTGACGAATGGCAGACCGAATTGCAGGAAAGCTTCGGGATCGCGATCGTGACCGGTCTGTTCCTCGTCTTTGCCGTGCTGGTCCTGCTCTATCGCCGGATCGTCTCGCCGTTGGTCAACATGGGCTCGCTGTTCCTTGCGCCGCTTGGCGGGTTCATCGCGCTGTGGTTGGTGGGCCAGCCGATCTCGCTGCCGGTGTTCATCGGTATGCTGATGCTGCTTGGCATCGTCGCCAAGAACTCGATCCTGCTGATCGACTTCGCGATTGAGGAAATGGCGACCGGCAAGGGCAAGTTCGAGGCTATTGTCGAGGCCGGGCACAAGCGCGCCCAGCCGATCGTGATGACCACCGTGGCGATGACTGCAGGCATGGTCCCGACCGCGCTTTCGTTGGCGGGCGATGCGGCCTGGCGTGCACCGATGGGCACCGTGGTGATCGGGGGCCTTCTGCTTTCGACCATGCTCACGCTGCTGATCGTGCCTGCGGGCTTCAGCCTTGCTGACGGGCTGGAAAAACGCCTCGGGCCCTGGGCACGCGACAAGTTCCTGACCTACAAGCCGGGCGACGATCACGCGTCGTCGACCGAGCCAAGGCCCGCGGAATAAGGCCGGCCTGCACAATCTTTGGCAGCGCAGGCGGCAGGCATTTGCTACGCTTGGCGCAATGAGCACTGTGCCGACCATTCCACCTGACAAGGCAAAGGCGATGCGCCGCGCGGCGGGTCTGCTGTTGGTGGCCATGGCGGCGCTGTTCCTGGTGGCGCACAACCAGGCCGACAATCATCCCGCCTGGCCCTATGTGCTTGCCTTTGCCGAGGCGGCCATGGTTGGCGGGCTGGCTGACTGGTTCGCCGTTACCGCGCTGTTTCGCCATCCGCTCGGCATTCCCATTCCGCACACCGCGATCATCCCGCGCAACAAGGATCGCATCGCCGATACAATGGCGGGCTTCCTGCGGGCCAACTTCCTCACCCCCGCCGTGGTGGCGCGGCGGCTTCACAGTCTCAACGTGGCGAAGGCGGCGGGCGACTTCCTCGTTGCGCGGGGCCTCAGCGGCACCGGCCGTTTGCGTGCAGGGGCTGGCGAACTGCTGATCGAATTGCTCGAAACGCTCGATCCTGAGCGGCTCGGGTTGCAGGCCAAGGCGGGTTTAGCGCGCGCGCTCGGACGGATCGAGGTGTCGCCGCTGTTGGGGCGGATGCTCGAAGGGGCCATCGCCGACGGGCGTCATCGTCCGGTTATCGACGGGCTCGTGCGCTGGGCGGGATTGGCACTCGAAAGCAACGAGCAGCTGGTCCGCGACATGGTGCAGAGCCGCGCCAACGCCATCCTGCGCTGGACCGGGCTGGACGACCGGCTGGCCAATTCGGTGCTCGACGGGCTTTACAAGCTGCTGGCCGAAATCCTCATTGAGCCCAATCATCCCATCCGCACCAAGGTGGAAGAGGGGCTGACCAAGCTCGCCAGCGACCTCCAGCACGATGATGCGACCCGGGCGAAGGTCGAGCAGGCCAAGCTGGACCTGCTGGCCAATCCCGCGCTGGGTGACTGGTGGATGGGGATGTGGGAACGCATGCGCCATGCGCTGATCGAGCAGTTGCGTAGCCCGGATGGCGCGCTCTCGGCGCAGTTCGGTGAAACGCTGGCCGAACTGGGCGAGGCGCTGCGCAGCCAGCCGGTCTTGCAGAAGCAGGTCAACCGCTTTGCCCGGCGGACGCTGACCGGCATGGCCAATCGCTATGGTGACGAGATCGTGCGGCTGGTGTCGGAGACGGTGAAGCGCTGGGACGCGCGGACGATTACCTCACGCGTGGAAAGCGCCGTGGGGCGCGATCTGCAGTTCATCCGCATCAACGGCACGCTGGTGGGCGGACTGGTGGGGGTCACCATCCATGCGGTCGAGCAGCTGCTATGAGCATCTACCCTGTCATTGAAACCGAACGATTGGTTCTACGCGCGCCGACTGCCGACGACATCGCCGCGATGCATGCAATCGTATCCGCCCCCGAAACGGGTCGCTTCCTTGGCCTGGCGGACAATCCGGCGACCCACTTCGAGCGTTTCGCGCGCAATGCCGGAAGCTGGATGCTTTACGGTTACGGCAGCTTCATGGCCCGTTTGCACGGCAGCGAGGAGCTGATCGGCAGTGTCGGCCTGTTCCATTCCTGGCGCGGTCTGGGGGCAGATTTCGATAACAGCGCAGAAGCGGGTTGGATTCTGCATCGCGACCATGCGGGGCAGGGCCTCGCCGCAGAGGCGATGCGGGCCATTCTTGGCTGGTTCGATGCCACCCACGGCCCGCGCCGAATTGTCTGCATGATCGGTGTGGGCAATACCGCGTCGATGCGGCTTGCCGCGAAGCTCGGCTTCTCGGAGCTGCGCGAGGCGGAGCTTCCCGACGGCGACAGGGTGACGTTGCTCGAACGCCACCCCTGAGCGTCAAAGCTTGGCTGTCAGCTCCGGCACGGCGTCGAACAGGTCGGCCACCAGCCCCAGATCGGCAACCTGGAAGATCGGCGCGTCGGGGTCCTTGTTGATCGCCACGATCACCTTGGAATCCTTCATCCCCGCAAGGTGCTGGATCGCGCCCGAAATGCCGATGGCGACGTAAAGCTCCGGTGCGACGATCTTGCCCGTCTGCCCGACCTGATAGTCGTTCGGAACATAGCCCGCATCGACCGCCGCCCGGCTCGCACCGATGGCGGCACCGAGCTTGTCGGCCAGCGGGGTGATGATCTGCTGGAACGTGTCGCCGTCCTTCAACGCACGGCCACCTGAAACGATGGTCCCTGCGCTGGTCAGCTCGGGACGGTCGCTCTTCACGGCTTCGAGGCCGACGAAGCTGGAGAGGCCCGCATCGCCGGGGCCGCTTACGGCCTCCACGCTGGCCGAGCCGCCTTCTGCCGCCGCCTTGTCGAAGGCGGTGGTGCGCACGGTGATGACCAGCTTGGCATCGCTCGATTCGACCGTGGCAATGGCGTTGCCGGCATAGATCGGGCGGGTGAAGCTCTTCGGCCCTTCGACCGAGAGAATGTCCGACACCTGCATCACGTCAAGCAGTGCGGCCACGCGTGGGGCGACGTTCTTGCCGGTGGTGGTGGCCGGGGCAAGGAAGGCGTCGTAGCCGTCCATCAGGCCCGCCACGAGCGGCGCGACGTTTTCGGCCAGCATGTCGGCATAGGCCGCATCAGCGGCGAGCAGCACCTTTTCAACACCAGCGATCTTGGCCGCTTCGTCAGCCGCAGCCTGCGGCCCGGCAACCAGCACATGCACCGGGCCGCCAAGCTGTGCGGCGGCGGTGACGGCGGAAAGCGTGGCGGGCGCAATCGCGCCATCGGAAAGTTCAGCGAGTACGAGGGCAGTCATCAGGCAACTCCCAGAGCTTTAAGCTTGGCAACCAGCGTGTCGACATCGGGGACGATCTCGCCCGCTTGTCGCACCGGCGGTTCGGCCACGTGGGTGGTGGCAAGGCGCGGCGTCACGTCGACCCCGAAATCGTCCGGGGTCTTGGTTTCGAGCGGCTTCTTCTTCGCCTTCATGATGTTGGGCAGCGAGGCATAGCGCGGCTCGTTCAGGCGCAGGTCGGTGGTGACGATTGCGGGGAGGGCCAGCTTTACCGTCTCCAGACCGCCATCGACTTCGCGGGTGACGCTCACATGGTCGCCATCGATGGCGACCTTCGAGGCGAAGGTGCCCTGCGGACGGCCCATCAGCGCGGCGAGCATCTGCCCGGTCTGGTTCGAATCGTCGTCAATCGCCTGCTTGCCGAGCATCACGATGCCCGGTTCCTCGGCCTCGGCAATCGCCTTGAGGATCTTGGCCACGGCCAGCGGTTCAACCTCGGCATCGGTTTCGACCAGGATCGCGCGGTCAGCACCCATAGCGAGCGCGGTGCGCAGCGTTTCCTGCGCCTTGGCCGGGCCGATGGAGACGGCGATCACCTCTTCAGCAGCGCCTGCTTCCTTCAGCCGGATCGCCTCTTCCACGGCGATCTCGTCGAACGGGTTCATGCTCATCTTGACGTTGGCGAGATCAACCCCGGAGCCATCCGCCTTCACGCGCGGCTTCACGTTGTAGTCGATCACCCGCTTGACGGGTACGAGGATTTTCATGGCTGTCCTCTCACAAAGTTAGATGCCGAATATGTAAAGCCCTTAACCTATGCGTCAAGTGGGCCGGGGCCATAGAGCCGCCGAGGCGTTGCACCTCGGCGGCCGATAAGCACTATGCAGGCGGATCAGGCCGCCTTCTTCACCTCGCCCACGATCTTCTGCGCCGCATCGCCGAGGTTATCGGCAGGCACGATCGGAAGGCCGGAGTTGGCGAGGATATCCTTGCCCTGCTGGACATTGGTGCCCTCGAGGCGGACCACCAGCGGAACCGACAGGTCGACTTCCTTGGCCGCGGCAACGATGCCCTCGGCGATGGTGTCGCAGCGCATGATCCCGCCGAAGATGTTGACGAGAATGCCCTTCACCGCCGGATCGGAGAGGATGATCTTGAACGCCGCCGTCACCTTCTCGGTGGTGGCGCCGCCGCCCACGTCGAGGAAGTTGGCCGGGAACGAGCCGTTGAGCTTGATGATATCCATCGTCGCCATGGCAAGGCCCGCGCCGTTCACCATGCAGCCGATGTCGCCATCGAGCTTGATGTAGGCGAGGTCGTACTTCGAGGCTTCGACTTCCATCGGGTCTTCCTCGGTCTCGTCGCGCATGGCTTCGACGTCGGGGTGGCGATAGAGCGCGTTCGAATCGAAGCTCATCTTGGTGTCGAGGACGAGCAGGTTGCCGTCTTTCGTTTCCA
Organism: Erythrobacter sp. UBA1916; assembly: GCA_002337385.1. Taxonomy (GTDB): domain Bacteria; phylum Pseudomonadota; class Alphaproteobacteria; order Sphingomonadales; family Sphingomonadaceae; genus Alteraurantiacibacter. Next base: position 53,427 of record DDFY01000008.1, on the reverse strand, counting down.
CCAGCGGGTTGATTTCGAGCATGTCGCAATCGAGCGTGGTGAAGGCCTCGTAAAGCTGCTTGGCCAGCTTCTGCGCCTGCTTGTTGAGGTCGCCCGAGAGCTTCAGCGCGAAGGCCACGGCGCGGCCATGGTGAGGCATGAAGCCGGTGGCCGGGTCGATGGTGATGGTGGTGATCTTCTCAGGCGTGGAGTGGGCCACTTCCTCGATGTCCATGCCGCCCTCGGTCGAGACGATCATGGCGATCCGGCCCGAAGCACGGTCGACCAGCATCGAGAGATAGTATTCCTCGGCGATGTCGACGCCGTCGGTGACATAGAGGCGGTTGACCTGCTTGCCGGCATCGCCGGTCTGCACGGTGACGAGCGTGTTGCCGAGCATTTCGCCTGCATCGCTCTCGACGTCCTCGATCGACTTGGCGAGGCGCACGCCGCCCTTGGCTTCCGCGCCCAGTTCCTTGAACTTGCCCTTGCCGCGTCCACCAGCATGGATCTGTGCCTTCACGACATAAAGCGGCCCGGGCAGCTTCTTCGCGCCTTCAACCGCCTCGGCGACAGAGGTGGCGGGATAGCCGGTGGGGATGCCGATGCCGAACTTTGCGAGCAGTTCCTTGGCCTGGTATTCGTGGATGTTCATGGGCGGTGCCTGTTCTCTTGCGTATGGGAGAGGAAAGGGTTTGCATGCGCCTTAGGCACTATCGTCGCGCTTGCAAAGCCTTCGCACGTGCATCATTTGCAGCGAGCCCATGATCGATATTAACCGACTAGAGCTGATCTGCCGCGAGGCGGCCCGGATGGCGCTGCTCCTGTGGCCGGGGCAGGGGCATGAGCTGTCGAGCTGGGACAAGCTGCCGGGCGATCCGGTGAGCGAGGCGGACCTGGCCGTCGATGCCTTTCTGAAGCGCGAATTGGGCAAGCTGTTGCCCTCGGCAGGCTGGTTATCGGAGGAAACGGTCGATTCGGAGCATCGGCTGGACCGTGACCTTATCTGGCTGGTCGATCCGATTGACGGCACGCGCGACTTCATCCGCGGGCGCACCGGATGGGCGGTATCGGTAGCCTTGATCAGCGGTGGGCGTCCCCTGATCGGGATACTGGCCGCTCCCGCACGTGGAGAAGTCTGGGTCTCCACTGCCGGCAATGGTGCCTTCCGCAATGGCGAGAAGCTGGTGGCGAGTCGCCGTGAGCAGTTCGCAGGTGCGCGTGTGCCCGCTGATTCGCTTGATCGCGAAGACAGCGATCTGACGATGGTCGACAAACCCAATTCGATTGCGCTGCGCATCGCGATGGTCGGCGCGAACGAGGCCGACCTCGTGGCGACTTTGCGCTGGGGTTATGAGTGGGACATCGCGGCGGCGACGCTGATTGCGCGCGAAGCAGGGGCGCAGGTTAGCGACGCTTTCGGCGAACCGCTGGTGTTCAACAAGCGCGATCCCAGAGCCTTCGGTCTGCTGGTGAGCGCACCCGCGATTCACAAGGATGCCGTGGCAAGGTTGGCCGATCGCGCCAAGGCGATTGCCTACCCTAAATAGCGCCAGCACACCCGGCACACGAAAACGGCCCCCAAAATGGGGGCCGCAAGGGCGACTGCCCGTCCGCAGCTGCCCCGCAGCCCGAGAGGGCGGAGGGAGCAGCAGCGAGGACGCCGGCCCGGACGGGCCGGCGCACTAATCAGTAGGCCGAGTTAACGTCGGACTGGGTGATCGGGGTGATGCGGATTTCCACGCGACGGTTCTCCGCGCGGCCCGCTTCGGTGGAGTTATCAGCGACCGGATACTGCTCGCCGTAACCGATCGATTCGATGCGGGCGCGCGAGACGCCGCGCGAGACGAGGTAGTTGGTCACCGATTCGGCGCGGCGGCGCGACAACTCGAGGTTGTACTGCTCCGACCCGGTCGAATCGGTGTGGCCCATCACGTCGATCAGTGAATTGGGATAGTCGACCATGCTCTGCGCCACGCCATCGAGCGTGCGGCGCATCGAGGGCGAGATATCGGCCGAGTTCACCGCGAAGGTAACATCGGGCAGGTTGACCAGAATGCCGTCACCATTGGGAGTCTGCGAAACGTCGACGCCGCTGCCCGCTGTGGCTTCTTCCAGCTCCTTGATCTGCTCATCCATGCGGTAGCCGACATAGCCGCCAGCAGCTGCACCGATGCCCGCGCCCACAATACGGGCGGTCTTTCCGCCGATGAGGCCGCCGAGCAGGTAGCCCAGGCCCGCACCGCCCACACCGCCGATCGCGGTGCGCGAGACATGGCGCTGGCCGGTGTTCGGGTCGGTCACGCATGCGCTGACCGTAAGGAGCGAAAGTGCCGCGCCCGAGGCGACGAGAATCTTCTTGGTTTTCATATATGTCCCTCTCTGATGACGACCGCCTGTGAAGCGGGTCGGCAAGCAAACCTATGCGCCCACAACGCCCCTTGTGCCAGTGAGTTCCTGAACGAGAGCCGTCCAAAGCCTGCGCTTGGGCATTCGCGTTTGCCGCGCAATCTGCTAGCGGGCGAGGTCTGATGTCACCATTCCCCTGGGATTCGCTCGCCTATCTTGCCGCACTGATCGTGCTCAACGGCGTTTTCGCCATGTCTGAGCTGGCGATCGTTTCGGCGCGCACCTCCAAGCTGAACCAGGCTGCGGAGGGCGGCAGCAAGAGCGCGCGCCTCGCGATGGAGCTGGCGGCAGAGCCGGGCAAGTTCCTCAGCACGGTGCAGATCGGCATCACGCTGGTCGGCATTATCAACGGTGCGGTTTCGGGCGCAGCGCTGGGCGGGCCGGTGGGTGAGCGCCTCGTGCTGCTGGGTCTCGATCCCGCAAACGCGCCCGAGGTCGGCTTCGCTCTTGTCATCGTGCTGACGACCTATTTCAGCCTGGTGATTGGCGAACTGGTGCCCAAGCAGATCGCACTGCGCTCGCCGGAGCCGATTGCCATCGTGATGGCGCGCCCGATGGATATTCTGGCGCGTGTCGCCGCGCCGTTCGTCTGGCTGCTCGATAACAGCTCGACCCTGCTTTTGCGGCTGTTGCGGGTGCATCATCGCGGCGAGCAGACGATTACCGCGCAGGAACTGCAGATGATCTTCGCTGATGCCACTCGCAGCGGTGTGATCGAGGAAGGCGAGCGGGCGATCCTGTCGGGCGTGATGCGGCTCGCCAATCGCCCCGTGCGCGAACTCATGACGCCGCGCACCGAACTGGAATGGCTCGACGTCAACGCCAGCGAAGACGAGATTCGCGCCCGGATCACCGATACCAGCCATTCGCTCCTGCCCGTTGCCGAGGGCGCGCCTGACGACAAGGTGCTGGGCGTGATCAAGGTGCGCGAGGTGCTGGCGCTGCTGGTGGCGGGGAAGCCGGTGGTGCTCACCAAGCTCGTGCGCAAGAGCGAGGTCGTGCCTGATCAGCTCGATGCGATCGATGCGATGCGCGCGCTGCAACACTCGGGCACGGCGATGGCCATGGTGCACGACGAATATGGCCACCTCGATGGCATCGTCACCTCGGCCGATCTGCTCGCTGCAATTGCCGGTGACTTCGCCAGCCACCAGGATGAAGGCGATAGCCCGATGGTGGCGCAGCGCGAGGATGGCTCGCTGCTTATCTCCGGCGCCCTGTCAGCCGATGCGCTGGCCGAGAAGCTTGGTCTCGAACTGCCCGAGCAGCGCGATTTTGCCACGGCGGCGGGCTATGCGCTGGATGTGCTGAAGAAGCTGCCGAACGAGGGCGAGCACTTCACCGAGCAGGGCTGGCGCTTCGAAGTCGTCGATATGGACGGGCGCCGGATCGACAAGCTGCTGGTGACCCGGGTCAGCTGACCCGGACCAGATCAGGAAGGAATAGCGACGCGTGCGGCCTGACCGTCGCCTTCAGGGGCGACGAGGATCGTGCGCGTGGCATCGCCCTTGTCGACCGTGAAGGTCTCCGGGTCGCCCACCGTGGTGCGGATGCCTACTTCGGCATCGCCAGCATTGCGCAGAGCGCTGGTCTCGATCGCGCTGCGGCCAGACTCGCCGCCGAACAGCGTTTCGAGCGCCTGCTGCGCGGCCGTGCCCTCGGTGGGACGCGGTGCGCCCGGATCGGGCGGGGTGAGGTCGAAATCGGGCGGGATCACCAGCGGAGCCTGGCGCTGCACGGCGAATTCGTCGGGCCGGTCACGGTCAATCTTGAGGCCGCCACAGGCGCTGACGCCCAGTGCGGCGGCAACGATGATCGCGGTGCGGATGGAATTGCGCATAAAATCTCTCTTGGCCGTTGGCGCCACGTCAGGCGGCGCTCTGCTCGTCATCGGGTTTCTCGCGCATGAACAAGGCGCGGGCAAGGATAATCACCACGCCAATGCTGATCGCAGCGTCGGCGACGTTGAAAATGAGGAAGGGACGGAACTCACCGATGTGGAAATCGGCGAAGTCAATCACATAGCCATAGGCGAAGCGATCGCGGATATTGCCCAGAGCCCCGCCCAGGATCATGGCGTAGGCGATGATGTCGCCCAGCCGCCGCTCGCGCAGCATCAGATAGAGCACGACGCAGGCGATCAGCCCGGTAACGGCGACCAGCGCCCAACGCATTTCCATGGAGGTCGCTTCGAACATGCCGAGCGAGACGCCATAGTTGTTGGTGCGGGTGAAATCGAAGAAGGGCAGCAGCGGGTAGTTGTCACCGATGGCCTTGAGGCCGAGGTCGTCGACTACGTAGCCTTTGAGCTTCTGGTCGATGAAGTAGATCGCCGCCGTGATGGCGATGCCGATGGCACGGAATTTGTTGGCGGCGCTCATGCCTTGGCATCCAGTTCGCTGACCACGCCTTCGCACCGGCTGCACAGGTCGCCGTCTTCGGCGACTTCGGGCAGGTGGCGCCAGCAGCGGCCGCACTTGTGATTGTCGGTTTTGGCGACAACGAGCGATTCCCCGTTGCAATCGACCGGGCCGGTAATGAACAGTTCGGCGAGGTCTGCCTCATCGAAGCCTGCGGGCACGGCTGCGGCGGGGATGGTGACCTTGGCCTCCAGCCCCGAACGGATCACCTTGTCGCGCCGGAATGGTTCGATTGCCTCTGTCACATCCTCGCGCAGATCGCGCAGCTTTGCCCAACGCGCGGTATCAGCCTCAACCGCAGGCACCTCCGGCCACTCCAGCAGATGCACCGAGCCGCCGTCCGGATAGCGCGTGCCCCAGACCTCTTCTGCCGTGAACACCAGCACCGGCGCGGCATAGCGCACCAGGGCGTGGAACAGGATGTCGAGCGCGGTGCGGTAGGCGTGGCGCTCCAGCCCATCGGGCGCGTCGCAATAGAGGCGGTCCTTGCGGATATCGAAGAAGAAGGCCGAGAGGTCTTCGTTGGCGAAGTCGGTCAGCGCGCGGGTGTAGGCGTTGAAGTCGAAGTCGGCGACCGCCTTGCGCAGCTTGCCGTCCAGCTCGCCGAGCAGCGCCAGCACATAGCGCTCCAGCTCGGGCATTTCGGCCACATCGACCTTCTCGGCATCGGTAAACCCTTCAAGCGCGCCGAGCATGTAGCGGAAGGTGTTGCGCAGCTTGCGATAGCTGTCGCCCACGCCCTTGAGGATTTCGGGGCCGATCCGGTGGTCCTCGGTGAAGTCCACCGAAAGCGCCCACAGGCGGATGATGTCGGCGCCGAACTCTTCCATCACCTTGAGCGGATCGATGGAGTTGCCGAGGCTCTTCGACATTTTCCGACCGTCCGATGCCATGGTGAACCCATGGGTCAGCACGGCCTTATAGGGCGCGCGGCCACGGGTGGCGCAGCTTTCGAGCAGCGAGCTTTGGAACCAGCCGCGATGCTGGTCACTGCCTTCGAGATAGAGGTCGGCGGGCGTTTCGTCGGCGGGGCGCACCAGATCGGGCCAGCGGCCGCTTTCGAGCACGAAGGCGTGGGTGCTACCCGAATCGAACCACACGTCGAGAATGTCTTTGACCATCTCGTAGTCGTCGACATTGTAATCGTTGCCGAGCAGCGCCTGCGCGTTGTCGGCATCCCAGCCATCGACGCCTTGTGTGCGGATCGCCTCGATGATGCGGCGGTTGACCTGCGGATCGACCAGATATTCGCCGCTCTTGCGGTCAACGAACAGCGTGATCGGCACGCCCCAGGCGCGCTGGCGCGAGAGTACCCAGTCGGGCCGCCCCTCGACCATCGCGCTGATCCGGTTCTTGCCCTTGGCGGGGACGAACCGGGTCTTGTCGATCTCGGCCATGGCGGTTTCGCGCAGGGTGGCGGTGTGATCGGCCTGCACGCCCAGCGCCACGGCAGCGCCCAGCGCATCGGGCACGGCGGTCGGGAAGTCGAAGGGTTTGACCGGCTTGTCCATCGGCACGAACCACTGCGGCGTGCAGCGGTAAATCACCTTGGCCTTCGAGCGCCACGAGTGTGGATAAGAGTGTTGATAGTCTGCGGATGCGCTGAGGAGAGCGCCCGCCGCGCGCAGGTCCGAACAGATCGGGCCTTCGGGCGAATTGAAGCCGGGGTTGATCACCGAGCGGCGGCGCGGCTTGCCTTCGTCGTCGAGATCGTCAGCGCCGAGCCAGAGCCAGTCGTCCTTGTAGACACCGCCTGCGTCGACCACGAATTTCGGGGTGATGCCGTGGGCCTTGCACAGGTCGAAGTCGTCCTCGCCATGGTCGGGCGCCATGTGGACGAGGCCGGTGCCGCTGTCGGTGGTGACGAAGTCGCCGGGGAGCAGCGGGCGCGGCTCTGCGTAGAAGCCGCCGAGATGGTGCATCGGGTGGCGGGCGATTGTTCCGGCGAGAGTGGAACCCAAAATGCGACCTGCTGGCCCCGTCTGATACTCGATGGCCGGATCGCTAGGGACTCGTTCCAAGAACTTCGCTGCCAAGTCGGTAGCGACCAGATAGGTGCGACCGTCAACGTTGACCGTCGAGTACTGCACGTCCGGCCCATAGGCCAAAGCCTGATTCACCGGGATCGTCCACGGCGTGGTGGTCCAGATCACCGCATATGTCCCGACCAGTTCTGGATGGTTGGGACATTCAACAATCTCAAACGCCACGTCGATCTGCGTCGAGGTGATGTCCTCGTATTCGACCTCGGCCTCGGCCAACGCGGTTTTCTCAACCGGCGACCACATCACCGGCTTGGCGCCGCGATAGAGCTGGCCGCTCTCGGCAAATTTCAGCAGCTCGGTGACGATGCCCGCCTCGCTGTCGAACTGCATGGTGAGATAGGGATTGTCCCAGTCGCCATTGATGCCGAGGCGCTTCAATTGGCTGCGCTGCGTGTCGACCCAGTGCTGCGCATAGTCGCGGCATTCCTGGCGGAACTCGCGCGGCGGCACCTCGTCCTTGTTCTTCTTCTTCTTGCGGTACTTTTCCTCGACCTTCCACTCGATCGGCAGGCCGTGGCAGTCCCAGCCGGGAACATAGGGCGCATCCTTGCCGAGCAGCGACTGGCTGCGGCACACCATGTCCTTGAGGATATGGTTCAGCGCGTGGCCGATGTGCATATCGCCATTGGCATAGGGCGGGCCGTCGTGGAGGATGAACTTCTCGCGGCCTTCGCGCGCGGCGCGAATCTGCTGATAAATCCCCTCCTCTTCCCAGCGCGCAGCAATGCGGGGCTCCTTCTGGGGGAGCCCGGCCTTCATGGGAAAGGGCGTCTTCGGCAGGAAGACGGTGTCTCGGTAGTCGCGCTTCTCGGTCATTGCGCCGCGGGCCTTAGCGGTGGCGGAGGCTTTGGGCAATTTTGATTCGCGCCCAACGCCTTCAGCCCAGCAGCGCGCGGGCGCGTTCGCAGTCGGTGGTCATCTGCGCCACGAGGGCATCGAGACCGGCAAACTTTGCCTCGGGGCGCAGGAAGTGATGCAGCGCGACTTCGATTTCCTGCCCGTAGAGGTCGCCTGAAAAGTCGAAGAAATAGGGTTCGAGCACTTCGCGCGGGGGATCGAAGCTGGGGCGCACGCCAAGGTTGGCCGCGCCCTTGAGTACCTGCCCGGAGGCCACGATCCGTGCGGTGACGGCATAGATGCCGTAGCGCGGGCGCAGGTAGTGGCCCATGTCCATGTTGGCGGTGGGAAAGCCGATGGTGCGCCCGCGCTTGTCGCCATGCACCACCTCACCGCGAATCGCGAAGGGGCGGGTGAGGAGGCGCGCGGCCACGTCGCATTCGCCGGCCTTCAGCGCGTCGCGGATCCGGCTGGAGGAGACGACCTGCATATCGAGCGAAACCGGCGCTATCGCCTTTGCGCCGAGACCGCAGGTGGCGCCGATGTCGCGCAGCACCGAGACATTGCCGCCGCGGCCCTTGCCGAAGGTGAAGTCTTCGCCCGTTACCACGCCGCTCGCGCCGATCTGTCCGGCGAGCAGGTCGCGCACGAAGCTTTCGGCGGGCATGGTCGCCAGCTCCTCGCCGAAGTCGAACACCAGCATGGCGTCGGCCCCGGCGGCGGCGAACAGCTCGGCGCGCTGGTCGAGCGTGGTCAGTCGGAAGGGCGGGACATGCGGGGCGAAATGGCGCACCGGGTGCGGATCGAAGGTGGCGATGATGGCGGGGCGGCCTTCGGCTTTCGCCCAGTTGACCGCCTCTGCGGCAACCTTCTGGTGCCCGAGATGAAACCCGTCGAAATTGCCCAGCGCCACCACCGCTCCGCGCAAGGTCTCGGGCAGAGGATCGCGATGGCTAAGCCGGATCACGCTGCGCCAACCCGTTCGAAGCTGACGAAGTCGTAGGCCGGGAAGCCACCTGCCGCTGGTCGGCTTTCGCGCGCAACCTCGCGCCAGCCGGTTTCGGGTGCAGGGGCGGGCATGAAGGTGTCGCCCTGCGTATCCTCGAACACCTCGGTCAGCTCGAAATGGGTGCCCGCGTCCCACATGGCCTTCCAGATTTCCGCCCCGCCAATCACCGAGAGATCACCATCGCCCGCCAAGGCCAGCGCCTCTTCAGGGGAATGGGCGACTTCGGCGCCTTCGGCCTGCCAGTCAGCCTGGCGGGTGATGACGATATGGCGGCGGCCGGGCAGCAGGCCGGGCAGGCTCTCGAAGGTTTTGCGGCCCATGATCATCGGCTTGCCGATGGTGTGGCGCTTGAAGTGTTTCAGGTCTTCACTGATCGCCCAGGGAACCTGGCCGTCCCGCGCGATGCAGCCATTGGTCGCCCGCGCGACGATGAAGAGAACTTGCCGTGCCATCAGCCGACGCGAGTGATGTGGCCCATCTTGCGGCCTTCGCGTGCTTCGAGCTTGCCATAGAGGTGCAGGTGCGCGCGCGGGTCGGACAAGTGGCGGGCGATGTCGAAGGCCTCGGGGCCGATCAGGTTATCCATCACGACCGAGTCAGCCACGCTGGACGTATCGCCCAGCGGCAGCCCGGCGATGGCGCGGATATGGTTCTCAAACTGGCTGGTGACAGCGCCCTCGATGGTCCAGTGGCCCGAATTGTGGACCCGGGGGGCCATCTCGTTGAACACCGGGCCATCGGCAGTGGCGAAGAACTCGCAGGTCATCACGCCGACATAGCCCAGCGCTTCGGCGATCTGCTGGGCCAGCGCACGGGCCTTGCTCACCTGCTCGCCGACAATGGCGGGCGCGGGCAGCACCGAATGGGCGAGGATGCCCTGCTCATGGGTGTTGTGAGTCGAGTCCCAGAACCGCACCTCGCCATCGTGTCCGCGCACGAGGATGACGGAGAATTCTGCCTCGAAGGTCACAAAACCCTCAAAGACCATCGCGGTGGCGGCGACTTCGCTTGCATCGATATCGGCGGCGCCAGTGATTCGCCACTGGCCCTTGCCGTCGTAGCCATCGCGGCGGGTCTTCACGATGGCGGGCGTGCCGTGCTGAGCGATCGCGGCCTCAAGGTCGGCCATCGAATCGACCGCAGCGAATGGTGCAGGCGTGCCGCCAAGCTCGCTGACGAAAGTTTTTTCGCTCAGCCGGTCCTGCGCCACTTCGAGCGCGCGCGGCCCGGGTGCGAGCTTTGCCTGATCAAGCGCCAGCAGCGGGGCGACCGGAACGTTCTCGAACTCGTAGGTGATGACATCGCAGGCATTGGCGAAGGCTGCCATCGCGGCGGCATCGTCCCACTCCGCCTGCGTATGAGCGTGGGAAACCTCGGCGGCAACCGAGTGGTCGTCGGGCGCAAAGATGTGGACCCGGTAGCCCAGTTGGGCGGCGGACACGGCCATCATCCGGCCGAGCTGCCCACCTCCCAGAATGCCGATCGTGCTGCCGGGTGCGAGCATGCGTGTCAGTCGACCGGCTTTTCGGCGACGGCATCGGTCTGTGCCGCACGCCAGTCGATCAGGCGTTCACGCAGAGCTTCATCGGTCAGCGCGAGGATCGAGGCGGCCATCAGCCCGGCATTGGTCGCGCCCGCCTCGCCGATGGCAAGCGTGCCGACCGGAACGCCCGCGGGCATCTGCACGATCGAAAGCAGGCTGTCCTGCCCCGACAAGGCGCGCGATTTCACCGGCACGCCGAGCACCGGCAGGTGGGTTAGCGCGGCCACCATGCCCGGCAGGTGCGCAGCGCCACCGGCCCCGGCGATGATGACCTCGAAGCCCTCATCCGAGGCACCTTTTCCGAAGGCGTGCAGCCGGTCAGGCGTGCGGTGCGCCGAGACGATGCGCGCCTCGTAGGCAACGCCGAGCTGGTCGAGCACATTGGCGGCGAGCTGCATAGTCGGCCAGTCAGACTGGCTGCCCATTACGATAGCGACTTTGGGTGCGGCCATCGTGCTCAAGCGTCCTTTAGGTAGTAGTACTGACCGGGATTCAACTTATCGTCGAACTCATAGATGATCGGCTGGCCGGTGGGAATTTCCAGCCCGGTGATCTCGTCATCCGGGATGTTCGAAAGGTGCTTCACCAGCGCGCGCAGGCTGTTGCCATGCGCGGAGATGATCACCGTTTCCCCCTTCGCCAGCTCGGGCAGGATCTCGGCCTCCCAATAGGGGATCACGCGCTCGATAGTGAGCTTGAGGCTCTCTGTATTGGGGACATCGATCCCGGCATAGCGAGGGTCTGCGGAGAGATCGAACTCGCTGCCCGCTTCGAGCGGCGGAGGCGGCACGTCGAAGCTGCGGCGCCAGACTTTCACCTTGTCTTCACCATGTTGTTCGGCTGTCTCGGCCTTGTTAAGCCCGGTCAGCCCGCCATAGTGCCGCTCGTTCAGGCGCCAGTCCTTGGTTTCGGGAATCCACAGGCGGTCGCATTCCTCCAGCGCCAGATGCAGCGTCTTGATCGCGCGCTTCTGCAAGGAGGTGAAGGCGCGCGTTGGCAGCAGGCCCTTGTCCTTGAGCAACTGGCCCGCAGCGATTGCCTCAGCCACGCCTTTTTCTGTTACGTCGACGTCCCACCAGCCGGTGAAGCGGTTCTCGAGGTTCCATTGGCTCTGGCCATGGCGAACGAGGATCAGGGTGGGCACGGGCGGAACTCTCCTGCGAGGCGTAATACTGCGAAGGCAGCGCGTTAGCGGCCCGCGTCGTCGTTTGGAAGGGGGCTTGCGGTCTCTACCCCATCGCGAATCGCGCTGGCGCGTGCCTGAGCCTTGCCCTGCGTCTTCCGGCGCCGCAAATTCTCGCGCAGTTTTTCCGCGAGCCGTTCCTCGCGTGTTTGTTTACCATTCATGGGTTATCTCATGCCGCGATTGATGCGCAGGCTCAAGCACGCCTTGACTTTCGCCGCAGTCACGACAATAGCGCGCGCCTGCTTCGCAAGATGGCGAACGCTGCTGTAGCTCAGTGGTAGAGCGCACCCTTGGTAAGGGTGAGGCCGGGAGTTCAATCCTCCCCAGCAGCACCATCGCGAAGAGAGCCCCCTCTCACTGCGGCAAATCCGCCCGAACATCGGCCCAATCCGTGTGTTTGCGGAACTGCGCCTCGACATAGGGGCACTGCGGTTCGATCGTGAAACCGTGCTCGCGGGCATCGGCGACCATCTCTTTCACCAAGGCCAGCGCGATGCCCTTTCCGCGCGCTTCGGGCGGGGTGAAGGTGTGTTCGGCGATTCGCGCCTCGCCGAGCGCGGTCCAGGTGAGGACGGCAGGGCGGTCTGCGCCTTCGACCGGGGCCGAATAGGTGCCGTGGGTGGTCTGGTCGTCGTGGGTGATTTCGATGCTGTCGCTCATGGCTGGAATGCTCCTTCTTGCGTCCAACGGGCGGGGGCCTATGGGCGTTCCAATGCAGTTTCTCTCCGACAATGCCGCGCGTGTCCATCCGCAGGTCTGGGCGGCGATGCAGGCTGCGGATGCTCCCGACGCCCCCTATGACAACGATGCGCTGAGCCAGCGGCTCGATTCGGCCTTTTCCGATCTGTTCGGACGCGACTGCGCGGCCTTGTGGGTCGGCACGGGCACGGCGGCCAATTGCCTGTCGCTGACCACGCTGGTCGAGCCGCACGGCGCGGTGATCTGCGAGGAGAACGCCCATATCGAGCGCGACGAATGCGGCGCTCCGGGGTTTTTCCTGCACGGCGCCAAGCTGCTGCTGGCCAAAGGCGAGGGCGCCAAGCTGACGCCCGGCGCAATCGAGGCGGTCGCGGCTGGCATCACGCGCGGGGTGCATCAGGTGCCCGCGCAGGCGGTGTCGATTACGCAGGTGAGCGAATTCGGGCTGGCCTACAGTCCTTCCGAATTGGCGGCGATCGGCGCGGCGACAGCGCGACTCGGCCTCGGGCTGCATATGGACGGGGCGCGATTCGGCAATGCGGTGGCCTTTCTCGGCTGCACCCCGGCGGAGGCGGTTGGCCCGGCCGAGGCGCTGAGCTTTGGCTTCACCAAGAACGGCGCGTTGGACGCCGACGCCATTATATTGTTCGACCCGGCGCAGGCTGACCTCGTGCGCTGGCGGCGCAAGCGGGCCGGGCACCTGCGCTCGAAAGGCCGCTTTATGGCGGCGCAGCTGCTGGCCATGCTGGAGGGCGATCTGTGGCTGGACCTCGCGGGCAAGGCCAATGCCGCTGCGGGCATGGTGGCTGAGGGCGCGGGTAAGCGGCTGCTTTATCCGCACCAGTCGAACGAGCTGTTTGTTCGCCTCACTGCTGAGGAGCGAGCCGCGCTGCGCGCCGAGGACTTTGCCTTTTACGACTGGGACCACGCCCATGTGCGGATCGTCGCCGCCTGGGATACCCGGCCTGAACACGCCGAGGCGCTCGGCCGCGCTATCTCCCGTCTATGAGCGAGACCCCGCCGCACACCCTGCTGCGCCCCGCGATTGCGTTGCCCTTTGTTGTGGTGGCGCTGATCTGGGGCTCGACCTGGTTCGTGATAACCACCCAGATCGCCGAGGTGCCGCCCGCCTGGTCGGTGACATGGCGCTTTATGCTGGCGACCCCTGCCATGTTTACGCTGGCGCTGATCATGCGCAAACGGCTCGCCATGCCGGGGCGGGCGCATCGGCTGGCGCTATTGATGGGGCTGTTCCAGTTCTGCGGCAATTACATGTTCGTCTATTGGTCCGAGCTGCACCTGACCTCGGGCATTGTGGCGCTGCTGATCGGGATGATGCTGGTGCCCAATGCGGTGCTGGGCCGGGTGCTGCTGGGGCAGGTGATCACTGCGCGCTTCGTTGTCGGCAGTGTGATCGCGCTGGCCGGGATAGCGCTGCTGCTCGTGAACGAGGCACGCGCCGCCCCGCTTGGCGATAGCGTGGCGCTGGGCGCGCTGTTGGCGCTGACGGCGATGCTTTCGGCCTCGATATCCAGTGTCATACAGGCCGGCCCCGCTGGAAGGGACGTGCCGTTGGTGAGCCTGCTGGCATGGGCGATGCTTTATGGCACGCTGTTCGATGCCGCCATCGCGTGGGCGTTGTTCGGCATGCCGGTGGTGCCGCGCGATCCGGCCTACTGGCTGGGCACGGCCTGGCTGGCGCTGGCTGGCTCGGTCATCACCTTCCCGCTTTATTACGAGCTGGTGCGCAAGCTTGGCGCGGGCCGCGCGGCCTATAACGGGGTGCTGGTGATCGTGATTGCGATGGCCGTCTCCACCGTGCTCGAAGGCTACCACTGGTCGGCGCTGGCGATTGCGGGCGGGGCACTGGCGATCGTCGGGCTGCTGGTGGCGCTGCGCGGACGGCAGGTCAGAGCAGGCTCCTGAGCCCTTCGCGGTAGGTCGGGTAAAGCGGCCGGAAGCCGAGCATCCGCTTGGCCTTGCCATTGGCGACCCGGCGGTTCTCTTCGTAGAACCCGCGCGCCATCGGTGACAGCCCGGCCTCATCCAGCGTCACCAGCGGCGGCGGTTCGCGGCCCATCAGGCGGCAGGCCTCTTCGATCACCGCGTTCTGGCTGGCGGGCAGATCGTCGGCGAGGTTGTAGGCTCCCGGCAGCGCGTCCCACCCGGCCATAACGCCTTGGGCGATATCCTCGACATGGACCCGGCTGAACACCTGCCCCGGCAGGTCAATCCGGTGCGCCTTGCCGCTGGCGACGCGCTCGAATGCGCTGCGGTCCGGACCGTAAATCCCCGGCAGGCGAAACACCCGCGCCCCAAGCGCGAGCCAGCGCGAATCGGCCTCGGCGCGGCTTGTGCGGCGGCCCGTGCCGGTCGGCGCGCTTTCGTCGACCCAGGCGCCGCCCGTATCGCCATAGACTCCGGTGGAGGACAGATAGGCAAGGCGCTTGCCGCCCAGCGCCTCGCTGTAGCGCGCCAGCACCGGGTCGCCCTCCTCGCCCGGTGGGGCCGACGACAGGACGAGGTCGGTCTCGGCCAGCGCCGCCCGCACTGCATCGCTGTCGGCAAAGTCGAGATCGCCGTCGCTGCCGGTGGCGCGCACCTGCCAACCGGCGGAAACAGCGCGGTCGGCAATGCGTTTCGCCGTGTATCCAAGACCAAATACAAACAATTGGATCATTCGGTCTCTTTACCCCCTCGAACTTACCGCGAAAGTGCCTAGATCGTGCCCATGGATATTGCCCGCAACCCCGAGATGGCCGACGCCGCTCCTGAACCCCACGATCCCATCACCATTCGCCGCGAGGACTATCAGCCGTTCGGCTGGCTGGTGCCCGAAGTGGCGCTTGATTTTGACCTCGGGCTGGAAGCGACCAAGGTCACCGCGCGGCTGACGCTGGCCCGCAACGCCAAGGCGCTCCCCACCGACGAGATTCGTCTTAACGGCGAGGAGCTGGAGCCGCTCAGCGTCAAAGTCGACGGCGAGGCCATCAACGGCTGGCACCGCGATGGGGCGGACCTGATCGTCCCGCTCACCGGCGATGCGCATGAGCTGGAAATTGTCACTCAGGTGGAGCCGGCGAAGAACACCAAGCTGATGGGGCTCTATGCTTCATCGGGCATGCTGTGCACCCAGTGCGAGGCCGAGGGGTTTCGGCGCATCACCTTCTTCCCCGACCGGCCCGACGTGCTCTCGACCTACCGTGTGCGCATGAGCGGCGACAAGGCGACCTTCCCGGTGCTGCTCTCCAACGGCAATTGCGAGGCCAGCGGCGAGGGCGACAGTGGCACCCACTGGGCCGAATGGCACGACCCCTGGCCCAAGCCGAGCTACCTGTTTGCGCTGGTGGCGGGCGATCTGGTCGCCAATTCGAGCAGCTTCACCACCATGAACGGGCGCGAGGTGGCGCTTAACATCTATGTGCGCGAGGGCGATCTTCCGCGCACCGACCACGCGATGGAATCGCTTAAAGCCTCGATGACGTGGGACGAGGAAACCTTCGGCCGCGAATACGATCTCGACGTGTTCAACATCGTCGCCGTCAGCGATTTCAACATGGGGGCGATGGAGAACAAGGGCCTCAACATCTTCAACACGAAATATGTGCTGGCCGACCCCGAAACCGCGACCGACGCCGATTTCGACGGCGTGGCGGGCGTGATTGCGCACGAATACTTCCACAACTGGTCGGGCAACCGCGTGACCTGTCGCGACTGGTTCCAGCTCTCGCTGAAAGAGGGCTTTACCGTTCTGCGCGACCAGCTGTTCAGCCAGTATATGGGCTCGGACGCGGTCAAGCGGATCGAGGATGTGCGCGTGCTGCGCGCGGCGCAGTTCCCCGAGGATTCGGGGCCGCTGGCACACCCGATCCGGCCCGATTCCTACCGCGAAATCTCGAACTTCTACACCGCCACCGTCTATAACAAGGGCGCAGAAGTCATCCGCATGATGCGCACGATGGCGGGCGAAGAGGCCTTTCGGAAGGGCAGCGACCTCTATTTCGAGCGTCACGATGGCGAAGCGGCCACCTGCGAGGACTTTATCCGCGCGATGGAAGATGGCGCTGGTCTGGACCTCAAGCAGTTCCGCCTGTGGTATTCGCAGGCCGGCACCCCGAAGGTGCGCGCCCAGCTGAAGCATGCAGGCGACACCGCGACGCTGCACCTGTCGCAGATCGTTCCGCCCACGCCGGGTCAGCCGGAAAAGCAGCCGATGCCGATCCCGCTCAAGGTGGCGCTGTTTGACCGCGCGACCGGCAAGCGCGGCGAAGAGCACCTGATCGTGCTCGACAAGGAAGAGGCCAACTTTTCCTTCGAAGGGTTCGCCGCACCCCCGGCGCTCTCGATCAATCGCGGCTTTTCCGCTCCCGTTTCGATCGAACGCGACGTCGCGTGCGAGGAGTTGGTGTTCCTTGCCGCGCACGACGACGATCCCTTCGCCCGTTACGAGGCGATGCAGGACCTGATCGTCGGCCACCTGGTCGATGCGATCGAAGGCAAGCTCGACGAGGCGCAGCGCGCGGCGGGCCGGGCCGACATCGCCGGGGCGCTGGGCGCGGTGCTGCGCGACGAGGCGCTTGATGACCTGATGCGCGGCGAATTGCTGGTACTGCCGGGCGAGGGCTATCTCGCCGAGCAGATGACCGTGTCCGATCCGGGCGCGATCCATGCCGAGCGGCAGGCCCTGCGCGCCTATCTCGGGGCCGAGCTGGCGAGCGACTTCGCCGCGCTTTACGACCGCGCGGCCAAGGTGCCCTTCACGCTCGACGCCGAGGCGAGCGGTGCGCGCAAGGTCAAGACGCAGGTGCTGGTCTATCTTGCTGCGAGCGATCCGGCCAAGGCCGCGAAGCTTGCCGCACAGCAATATGATGCAGCCGACAACATGACCGACCGCCAAGGCGCGCTGATGGTGCTGGCCGGGCTCGACTGCCCCGAGCGCACAGATAAACTGCTCGACTTCTACAACCGCTATCAGGGCAATGCGCTGGTGATCGACAAGTGGTTCGCGCTGCAGGCGGGTTCGCTGCACCCCAATGTGCTTGAGCATGTGCGGGCGCTGGCCGAGCATCCCGACTTTACGCTGTCGAACCCGAACCGGGTGCGCTCGCTCTATATGGCCATGGCGGTGAACCCGGGCGCATTCCATGCCGCGGATGGTTCGGGCTATGCGATGATTGCCGACCTGATCCTGGCGCTCGATCCGATCAATCCGCAGACAGCGGCGCGGTTCGTGCCGCCGCTGGGGCGGTGGCGCCGGATCGAACCCGCGCGTGCCGACCTCATGCGTGCGCAGCTCGAGCGGATTGCGGCGGCGGACAACCTGTCACGCGATACGCAGGAACAGGTAGCGCGCAGCCTTGGCTGACCCACGCGCCATCCTGCGGGCCGATGCTCTGGATGGGGTGCCGCACGGCTTCCTCACCGGGATCGGCCACGAAGGCGAGCCCGATCCGGCCAGGATCGTGGCTGGTGCAAGGTTGGTGCGGGTGAAGCAGGTCCATTCGCCGCATGTGGTCTTCGTCGATGCGCCGTTCACCGGCGAGGACCTGCCCGAAGCCGATGCTCTGGTGACCGACCGGCCCGGCCTTGTGCTCGCGGTGGTGACGGCCGATTGCGCCCCGGTCCTGCTGGCTGACTCGTCTGCCGGCATTGTCGGCGCGGCCCATGCAGGCTGGCGCGGCGCCTTCGGCGGCGTGCTTGAGGCAACGGTGGCGGCGATGGTCGAAGCGGGCGCGAATCGGAATGCCATCGTCGCGGCGATCGGGCCGACGATTGCGCAGGCGAGCTATGAAGTCGATCAGGCCTTCCGCGACCGTCTGGTGGAGCATGATGCGGCCAACGGGGCGCTGTTCGAGTCGGGCGCGCCGGGGCATTTCCAGTTCGATCTGCCCGCCTATGTACGCCGACGGCTTGAGTCGGCGGGCGTTGGCCGGATCGAGGATCTCGCGCGCGATACTTATGCCGAGGAATCGCTTTTTCACTCGTTCCGCCGCGCCACCCACCGGGGTGAGCCGACCTATGGACGGCAGTTCTCGCTAATCGCCCGCCCGGGCTGACCCTCTATCAGAGGCCTTTATTGCGAAAGCCTCGCAATTCTGCGGCTTTTTCGGCAAAATTTGCCCTAAATCGCGGCTTGGCAGGCGCGCCTTGCTGGTCTATCAGCCGCGCCAAGTCGCATCCGGGGCACATTTGGTCGTGTGCGACTTCAGGGTTATGTTTCGGTTCGCAAGCTCGGCACACGGCTGGTATGGCGGACCGGCAGGCAAGGCAGGGTAATGGCTAGCACTGGCACCGCAGACGCGCACGAGGCCGCAACCGAAGACGGCGTTCGTCGCCGCGATTTCATCGAGATTGCCGCAGTTTCCGCGGCTGGCGTGGGCGGCTTGGCCGCTCTTATTCCGCTGATCTCGCAAATGGCACCCAGCGCTGACGTGCTGGCTGAAAGCTCGACCGAGCTGGATATTTCCACGCTTGAGGAAGGCCAGTCGATCAAGGCTGTGTTCCGCAAGCAGCCGGTTTTCGTCCGTCACCTGACCCCGGCCGAGATTCAGGCCGCCAACGACGTTGACGTTTCCAGCCTGCGCGATCCGCAGACGCTGGAGGAGCGCACCGAAGACGGGCATCACAACATTCTCGTCGTCATGGGCGTTTGCACTCACCTTGGCTGTGTGCCGCTGGGCGCTGCCGAGGGTGAGAACAAGGGCGAGTACGGTGGCTATTTCTGCCCCTGCCACGGCTCGAGTTACGATACCGCCGCGCGCATCCGCAAGGGTCCGGCTCCCAAGAACCTGGAAGTGCCGACCTACGAATTCACCACCGACACGACTATCGTGATCGGCTGAGGCAAGAGAGACCGACGATGAGTTTCCCCTGGGCCAAGAATTACGAGCCGGTAAATCCGGTCATGAAGTTCATGGACGAAAAGCTGCCTTTGCCGCGGCTCGTCTATAACGCTGTCGGTGCCGGCTACCCCGTGCCGCGCAACCTTTCGTACTGGTGGAACTTCGGTGTGCTGGCAGGCATCTGCCTCGTGCTGCAGATCGTCACCGGCGTGGTGCTGGCGATGCACTATGCCGCGAACTCGGGCATTGCCTTCGATTCGGTCGAGCACATCATGCGCGACGTGAACTGGGGCTGGTTGCTGCGTTACATGCACGCCAACGGCGCCAGCTTCTTTTTCCTGGTGATTTACATCCATATCTTCCGCGGCTTCTTCTACTCCTCGTACAAGGCTCCGCGCGAGATGATCTGGCTGCTCGGCGTGGTGATCTTCCTGCTCACCATGGCGACCGCATTCATGGGTTACGTGCTGCCTTGGGGCCAGATGAGCTTCTGGGGTGCCAAGGTTATCACCGGCCTGTTCTCGGCTATCCCGCTTGTGGGTGAGCCGATCCAGGTGTGGCTGCTTGGCGGATTTGCGCCGGATAATGCCGCGCTGAACCGCTTCTTCTCGCTGCACTTCATGCTGCCGTTCGTGATCCTGGGCGTGGTGATCCTGCACATCTGGGCGCTGCACATCCCCGGCTCGTCGAACCCGACCGGCGTGGAAGTGAAGCAGGAAAGCGACACCGTGCCGTTCCACCCGTATTACACGGCGAAGGATGGCTTCGGGCTCGGCGTGTTCCTGCTGATCTACTTCATGTACGTGTTCTTCTTCCCGAACGCGCTCGGCCACCCGGATAACTACATCGAGGCGAACCCGCTCTCGACCCCGGCCCACATCGTGCCCGAATGGTATTTCTACCCGTTCTACGCGATCCTGCGTGCCTTCACCTTCGACTTCATCATCCCGGCCAAGCTGTGGGGCGTGCTCGCCATGTTCTCGGCGATCCTGGTGTGGTTCTTCCTGCCCTGGCTCGACAAGAGCCCGGTGCGCTCGGGCCACTATCGCCCGATGTTCCGGAAGTTCTTCTGGTTCGGCCTGATCCCCTGCATGGCCGTGCTGTTCTACTGCGGCGGTGCCCCGGCCGAAGAGCCCTACGTGATGATCTCCCAGATCGCGACCGCGTACTACTTCCTGCACTTCCTGGTGATCTTGCCGATCATCTCCTCGGTCGAACGGCCCGAACCGCTGCCGTTCTCGATCACCGAGGCAGTGCTGGGCAGTGATGACAGTGCCGTGATCGAACCCGCCGCCAAGGCAGCCGAATAAGCCCGGACCCAGAGGAAAGACGAAACGATGATCCGCCTTGTTGGAATTCTGGTCGGCCTGGGCTTCACCTTCGTGGTGCTGCTCACCTTCGGTGTCGGCGCCTATACCGCGGCCACCGACCCGGCCACTGAGACCGCTGAGAATGTCTTCCACCTTCATCCGAAGGAAGACGTCCACTACTCGTTCGAGGGCCCCGTCGGCCATTGGGACATTGCCCAGCTGCAGCGCGGCTACAAGGTCTACTCGGAAGTGTGCTCGGCCTGTCACTCGCTGAAGCAGGTTGCGTTCCGCGATCTGGCTGCGCTTGGCTACTCCGAAGCGCAGATCAAGGCCGAGGCTGCCAGCAAGCGCGTGCCGGGCGTCGATCCGAACACTGGCGAAGCGGCTTCGCGTCCGGCTCTGCCGACCGATTACATGCCTTCGCCCTATCCGAATGCCGTGGCTGCATCGGCGGCGAACGGCGGCAAGATTCCGCCTGACCTCTCGCTGATGACCAAGGCGCGCCACGAAGGCACGCACTACGTCTATTCGCTGCTGACCGGCTTCCAGGAGCCGCCCGCCGCACTGGCCGAGGAGTTCCCGGACTTCACGATCCCCAACGGTGGTCACTATAACCCTTACTTCGCGTCGCTGGTGATCGGCATGGCTCCGCCGCTGACGACCGAAGGCCAGGTGACCTATGACGATGGCACCGTTCCGACGGTCGACCAGATGTCGCAGGACGTATCTGCCTTCCTGACCTGGACGGCAGAGCCCAAGCTGGTGAAGCGCAAGCAGACCGGTTGGCCGGTGCTCGGCTTCCTGCTGTTTGCCACCATCCTGGCCTGGTTCGCGAAGAAGTCGGTTTGGGCGAACGCCAAGCGCCGCGAGGATTGAGCGGGCGGGAGATGCCTCCCGCAACGCCACCATCGGTAGCCGATCTCAAGGCGCTGGTCCGCACGGTGCCGGACTTTCCGGCCAGCGGGATCCTGTTCCGTGACGTCACCACGCTGATGGCCGATAGCGCGGGCCTGTCCGGCGCTATCGATGCTCTTGCTGATCTCGCTTCCGATCTGCAGGTCGATGCTGTCGCGGGAATAGAGGCACGCGGTTTCATCTTCGGTTCCGCGCTGGCCTTGCGCCTCGGCGCCGGTTTCGTACCGCTGCGCAAGGCGGGCAAGCTGCCCGTTCCCACCTTGGGTGAAGACTACGCGCTCGAATATGGTGAAGCCCGGCTTGAGCTGGATCCAACCATTGTGCGCCCGGGCCAGTCGATCCTGCTGGTCGACGATCTGTTGGCGACTGGCGGCACGGCTCTTGCCGCTGCCAAGCTTCTGCGTTGCGCCGGGGCGCACTGTACGCATGCCCTATTCGTGATCGATTTGCCTGAGCTGGCCGGCATGGCCGCCTTGCGAGAACAAGGCGTGGAAGGGCGCGCAGTCCTTACCTTCGAAGGTCACTAGCGAGCCGAGCCTTCAAAGGGAGGTTTCGGAACCTTCTCTGTGCTATGGGATTGGCTAGTTGCCAGCTTCGCGCGGTCGGAGCGTGCTGACAAGGGGACCCATGGAAGAGCAGGCAATTGTTATCGCGCTGATTGGCGTGCTCGGTATCGGAGCGCAATGGGTTGCCTGGCGAACGGGTTGGCCTGCCATCGTGCTGATGCTCATGGCCGGTTTTCTGGTCGGCCCGGTGCTCGGGATCATCAATCCCGAACATGCCTTTGGTGATCTGCTCGATCCGATGATCTCGATCGGCGTTGCGCTGATCCTGTTCGAAGGCGGCCTCAGCCTCGACTTTCGCGAACTGCGCCAGAGTGGCAGCGGCATCGGGCGGATGGTCTTTCTTGGCGTACCGCTGGGATGGCTGTTCGGAGCGCTGGCTTGCTATTACGTCGCGGGCCTCGTCTGGCCTGTGGCTATTCTCTTCGCGGGTATCCTGGTGGTGACCGGTCCGACCGTCGTCATGCCGCTGCTGCGCCAGTCCGCTATCAAGCAAAGGCCTGCCACGCTGCTCAAGTGGGAGGCCATCGTCAACGATCCCATCGGCGCTCTGTGCGCGGTGGTCGCCTACGAATACCTGCGCATCACCCAGGCCGATGGCGGGTTCGCGCTTGAAGTTATTCCCCAGATCGTTGCTGCCGGGCTGCTCGCCGGGGCGATCGGTTATGCTGCCGCCTGGCTGGTCGCCTGGAGCTTCCCGCGCGGATATGTGCCTGAATTCCTCAAGGTGCCGGTACTGCTGGTGGCTGTGATCGGCACCTTCGTAGTCTGCAACCTGATCGAGCACGAGGCTGGGCTGGTCGCGGTTACGGTGATGGGCGTGGCGCTTGCGAACATGCAGGTGTCGAGCCTGCGCTCGATCCACCCGTTCAAGCAGAACGTGGCTGTGCTGCTCGTCTCGGGTATCTTCATCCTGCTCTCGGCGGGGCTCGAATTCTCCGACCTGCGGTTCTTCGACTGGCGCGCTGGGCTGTTCCTGCTCGCGCTGATCCTGCTGGTGCGCCCGGCGACGGTGCTCATCAGCCTCCTGTTTAGCGACATACCCTGGAACGAGCGCCTGTTCCTGGCGTGGATCGCACCGCGCGGCATTGTGCTGGTCGCCATCTCCGGCCTGTTTGCGCTGCGCCTTGGCGAGCTGGGCTTCGAAGATGGCTCGATTCTGATCGGCCTGAGCTTCGGCGTGGTCGTAGCTACAATCGTCACCTCGGGCTTCACCTCCAATCCGGCTGCGCGCCTGCTCGGGGTGAAGGGCGCCGAGCGGCCGGGCCTGCTCATCGTCGGGGCCACGCCTTGGACGATTGCGCTGGGCAAGATGATGCACGACCTGAAGACCCCGGTGCTGATTGTCGATTCGAGCTGGACCCGCCTCAAGCCCGCGCGCGCTGCGGGCCTCGACACCTACAATGGCGAAATCCTCAACGAGGCGACCGAGCACAATCTCGACCTCACCCCGTACCAGGTGTTGGTCGCCGCGACCGACAACGAGGCTTACAACGCGTTGGTCTGCTCCGAATTCGCGCCTGAAATCGGCACTGACAAGGTGTACCAGCTCGGAGATGGCGTCGACGATGACCAGTTCGCGCTGCCGTCGTCTTTGCGCGGGCGTTCGCTGTTCGCTTCGGGCTATGCCGTGGAGGACGTGCACCAGCGCCAGCTGGATGGGTGGGTGTTCCGCCGCACCAAGCTGTCAGAACAGTACGATCTGGAAGACGCGCGGGAAAACCTCCCCGATTCCACGAATATGCTATTGCTGCTGCGCCCCGAAGGCGAGATGCAGTTCTTCACCCACGCTCGTGCGCCCGAGCCGGCACCGGGTGATATTATCGTTTCGTTCTCGCCCCCGCGCGACCAGGCTGCCGACGTCGAAGCGCGCCGCAAGCAGCCGCGCAAGACGGCACCCGCCTGAGGCCAAGCCAAGGAAACTGCCATGCCCAGATCGATCCAGCCCTCCCCAGTCGCCCGAGTCCTCGCAGCCGTGCTGCTCGCCTCCGCGCTGGGTGCCTGCGAGATCCGTCACGACGATGCAGGGGACGAGGATGTCATCCCGACGGACGTCGTCATCCCGAGTGGGGAGCCTTCGGCAACACCTAGCCCAAGCGGCGTTTCGATCATTCGCGAGGACGTCATCGAAACACCTGAGCCCACACCCGAGCCGCCCGAACCGCTCGACGTGGTGCTGCCCTTTGCAGACGGCACCGACGTTTCGCCCGACGCCGAGGAGCTGCTCCAACTGGTGCTGCAAAGCGATGCCCTGCGCGCTGGCTGGCCGATCACCCTGGCTGGCCACACCGACAGCGCAGGCAACGATCAGGCCAACCTGCGCGCATCGCGCTCGCGGGCCGAAAATGTCGCGGCGTGGCTCATCGAGCGTGGGGTGGCGAACGAGCGGATTACGGTGATTGCGTTCGGCGAACAGAACCCACTGGTGCCCAATGCCAAGCCAGATGGTTCGCCCGATGAAGTCGCCCGCCGTCGCAACCGCCGGGTAGAACTGACGATTGCTCCACCACCGGCTGACGATACGAAGCCGGTCGAGAATGAGGGTGATACTACTCAGGCATCTTGACGCGGCCCACGTGCTGGTGGCAAGCGCGTTACTGGCCTGAGCGGGTATAGCTTAGTGGTAAAGCTCCAGCCTTCCAAGCTGGCTATGCGGGTTCGATTCCCGCTACCCGCTCCAGCCGCCTTTCCCAGAAATTCCCAGAGATGTTCTGAAGATCTCGCTAAACCTCGCACTTGAGGGGGCTAACGCGGGTACTGCCCTTCGGCATTTGCCTCAGGCGGCGGTCGGCGTTGTTGGTGCGGATCGGGTCTCGTCCTTCGGAGCAAACCGGGCAATCAGCGCAGCAGCTCGCTTGCCGAGCTTGAGAACCGCCTGGTCGAGCGCGCCCGTCCCGGCTCGGTGCTGCCACCATAGGAGCAACGCCACCACCAGCACCCAGCTGCCTGCGACCAGCAGAGCCATTGGCGCCGGGTCCGCGCCGCTTGCCGTCTCCACCAGCGTGATCGACTTCAGGAAGGACACCAGCAGCGCTAGCCCCGCGATCAGGCCAATCGGGCTCGATGAGCGCATCGGCGGGCGCGCCAGCGCATAGGCAAGCGCCGGGCTGGCCAGGGCCAGCGCCACCCACAACAATCGCCCA
Source organism: Erythrobacter sp. UBA1916 (assembly GCA_002337385.1). Lineage (GTDB taxonomy): Bacteria > Pseudomonadota > Alphaproteobacteria > Sphingomonadales > Sphingomonadaceae > Alteraurantiacibacter. The sequence goes on along the minus strand of DDFY01000008.1, from coordinate 28,527 downwards.
TAGGCCGCAGCGCGTGCACCGGCGTCCTCTGCGAACAGCAGCTGGTCGAGCGGTACCTTGTGATAGCCCTTCGGCTCGGCCGGGGGCTTGGTGGTGACGCCGTCGCCGGTCAGATAGAAGGTCAGGTTGCTGAAGTTCAGCACCCCGCCGTCGGCACCAATCAGGGTCTGGCCATCGAGCAGCGTGATCTTGCCTTCGCCATCACGCGACAGCGAAAGCGTACCGCTCGACGCATTATAGACATTATCGCCGTCGACGAAGATGAGCCCTGTCAGCATGCCTTTGTGCTGGTCTACGCTATCGAAATAGAGCGAAAAGCCCGAGCCCAGATCGGTGAACTCGCCGCTCGCAAGCCGATAGCCGAATTCGCCGCGCTCCATCTTCTGGTAGATTTCGTCGAACCGCTTTTCGCCTGCCGGCTGCAGCCAGCCCTGATTGGCGAAGACGAATAGCGCCCCCAGCGCGCTCAGCAGCAGCGGCATGCGCATCCAGCGCAAGGGCGGGGTGCCCGTCGCCTCGATTACATCCAGTTCGCCGCGCGTCGCCAGTTTACGGATGGCCATGGCGACGGCGAGATAGAGCCCCACCACCATGCCGATCCCGGCATATTCGGGCAGCAGGCCGAGGATCGTCTGCCCGAGGATATAGCCGCGCTCGCCCGATAGCCGGGTGACCTCGACCAGCCGGGGAATGTTCTCCAGCACCATCAGCGACATGAGAATACCAATAACCGCGCCGAGCGTACCGATGCTCAGCCCCAGCAGGTAACGGTCAAGTCGGCCGAGCCGCACGACAGCCGAGCTCAGGCCGCAGCGGGTGCGCGCCGCGACTGCTGCTCGTAAAGCGCAAACAGTTCGCGGAAGTGCACTTCCATGCTGCGTGGCACGGGTGCGGGCAGTTCGGGGCGGCTGCCTTCGGGCAGAGCCAGGATCGCGCGCACCACATCGGCGGTGTCGTTCGGGCGGAAGCCATATTGCGGGTGATACCGCACGAAGTCGCTCGCGCCGCCGCCTTCAGGGGCGACTATGGGGATGCCGCTGGCATAGGCTTCAGCTGCGGCCATGCCGAAGGTCTCGGCCTCGCAGCCGTGCAGCAGGGCATCGGCGCTGGCGAGGACGGCGGCGAAGTGGGCGCGGTCGTTGATCGGCCGCAGCAGGCGGATATGCGGGTTGCCGTCTATCGCCTTCATGATCTTCTTGTGGCTGCGCCCTTCGCCGAAGATCACCAGCCCGATCGGGCGGCTGTGCCCGGCAATGGTGGCGGCTTCGACCAGCATCGGATAGCGCTTTTCGGTTGCCAATCGCCCAGCACTTACGAGCAAGGTCGCATCCTCGCCCAGATCGCAGGTGGCCAGCAGGGTGGCGCGCAAGGCTTCCGAGCGCAGCTCTGGCGAGAAGCGGCCCGGCTCGATCCCCATCGGCACGGTCACGCCCTTGGCAAGACCGGGACCGTTGACGACGTCGCCCTTGGCCAGCCGATCGGTCAGGCTTGAATTGGCCGAGACCACCAGGTCGAACCGGTGGCCATGGCGGCGCAGACGCTGCCAGAACCAGTCGAAGGCCTTGTCCACCGAAGCGGGCTGGGCGATGCCTTCGAACCAGCGATAGGCATGGGCTGCCAGCGGGTCGGAATGCATGACCAGCGAGCGCGGAATGGGCGGCGCATATTCACCGACGAAATCCGCGCTCTTCCAAGGTGAACTGGCCTCGATGAAATCGGGCTTCAGCTCGTCGAGCGCGGCATGCACCACCTCCTTGTCGACGAAGGAGTAGTACTTCTTGTCGAGCGGGAAAGGCGGCTGTTCGAGCGTGACGATGCGCGCGCAAGACGAAATTTCGCGGGTGCCTTCTTCGGCGCCGGGGGCAAGCACGGTAACGTCGTGGCCCAGACGTTCGGCCATTTGCAGCTTCTGGTCCACATAGGTGCGGATACCGCCCCCATGCGGAGTGTAGAAGCCGCAAACGTCGACGATCCGCATGGGGCCTAGTCCAGCGGCTGCATGCCGCGCAGGCCGCGCAGATAGTTGAGCGTGATCGAAATGCGCGTGGGCCTGCTGCCCGCGGTGGCGATGGCTTCGTCCCAGTCCGGCTGGCTCATGCCGAAGCTCGGATTGCTGGCGAAGCCAATCCCATCGCGCTGCCAGTTGAAGCGGTGGTTCGTATCGCGGTCATGCAGCAGGATCACCCCGTATCGCCCCGGTCCGGGCACGCGGATGCACAGCTCGGGGGTCTCCCCGGCAGGCACGGGCACTTCCACCCGGCGGAAGGTCTTGCCGGCGTTGAGCAGGATATTGTCGTCCTGAAGGAAATCCTCCTCGTTGGCGGGATAGACTTCCAGCTTCAAATTGCCCCTGCGGTCCTTCAGTCCGACCACCGATACGAGCAGGGCAGGGCCTTGCTCGTTGGCGCGGCAGCGTCCTTCGGCCTTGCCCAGTTCCGGCCCGGTTTGAAGCGTTCCCTGCGCGAGCAACGGCAGGATGGCGAGGCTAGTCAATAGCGTCATTGCGTGTCACTCCTTTCAGCAAGTCGTAGAGCGCGAGTCCTGAACCGACGATGAGGTTGGCTGCAAGGATGAGTCCAGCCATCATCGCCAGCAACTCGTCGATCTGCAATTCCGGGCCGACCGTAAGTGCGGCGACACCGGCGAACACGATGTCCTTGTTGGGCACGAACGGCAGGCGGCTGATGAGCAGGCGGATCGCCGCCAGCAGCAGCCAGTATCCGATCGGAGTGTTAGGCAGCACGATGGCCCACAGCAGGCCCGAGATCGAGGTGGTCACCACGATGCGGCCCATGTGCACCCAGAACACCATGTTCAGCTCGCTGCGGGTGAGCGAGAACAGCGACTTGCGCCAGAGCATGATGATAAGCGAAGTGCCGACCACGAAGGCAAGCGACCAGGCGACGGCATCGGTATGGGCGCCGAGGTCGAGCATGCCGAGGAAGGGCGCGGCCACTGCCATCAGCACCAGCGTCATCAGGTTGCCCGACATTGCCGAAAGCACGGCCACGTCCTTGACCGCGCCGAACGGCGCCGTCTTGATTTCCGAGTTCTTGCGTGCCCAGGCGTAGAACCAGGCCTCGCCAAGGTAACCCAGCAGCAGTTCGTTATAGATCAGCTTGCGGGTGAGTGCGCCGAGTGCAGGCAAGCCCACGCCCCAGATCCGGTGGAAGATATAGAACTCGGCCAAGGGCCCGGCCATGAAGCCCAGCGCGAACAGCAGCCAGAAGGCAGGCGAGACCGGCAGCATGCCGAGAATAGCGCGCGGATCGATATCACGCAGCGAATAGATCGAGGCCGCGATGACCAGAAGCGACAGCAGGAGGCTGATCGCCTTGGTCCAGCTGAATGGCTTTTTCTGATCCTGCGGTTGCAGGGCAATCACGTCTCCGCCTACCGGAGCTAGGATCGGCTGTGGCATTGCTTGGCCTTCGTTCGAATGGTCACTCTCGGGCCGCTGCCGTTCGGGCCGATCCTCGGTTGGGCTGCGCATATCGGTCACGCAGCAGCCCTCCGCTTGGCGCGGGCCTGTAGCTCAACCGGAGCATTTTCGCAAGCAAGCCACCCGGCAGGGGCGGCGCGGTTGCACTTGCGAGAGGGAACAGGCCGTGGCGGGCCTAAGCGATTTGCCATTTGCCGGTCAGTTCAGCAGTTCAGCATAGCGGCCTGCCCGGCGGCGGTTGGCGAAGGAGGCAAGCGTTGCCTCGATGCTGGCGAGGATGGAGGGCTTGGTCGTGTCTCCAGGGTGGACCGCCACGCGCACCACGTCGAGCGGATGCAATGCAGTGCGGGCAAGGGCTGCGAAGGCCAGCGAAGAAGCGGTCCGCATGGTTGACCGGCTGGCCCAGGTAATCACCGGGCCGCGCGCCAGCTGCCGGTCCGAACCGGGCTGCCACACGCGCATATGGTCTTCGGCCATGGCAAAGCCGCATTCGGCCAGCGCTGCCTGCGCACCCTCGCCATAGAGCCAGGCCGGGGCGATGAATCCGGCCACCTCGCGTCCGGTAATGTCCTCGATCAGGGCGCGCCCATCGCGCATGCGGCGGGTGGCTTCGGCCTGAGACAGCCCGAGGAATTCGCCTTCGCCCGCGGTCATGTGCTTGGCCTTGAAGCTCGCCAGACCTTCGTGCTGCGACTGATCGCGGTGATACCAGCCATGCACGAACATCTCGACGCCGCTTGTGGCCCAGTCGCGCAGGCGTGCGGCAAAGGGGCTTCCGGGCGTAAGGCGATGCGCGCCGTGGTGCTCGGGCACCACCAGCATGGCGAACCGGGCGCTGCCGAGCTGCTTTTCGATCAACCCGGCCAACTGATCCACCTGCCGTTCCGACCCCGGACCAACATCGTGGATCGAGGCCAGCAGGAGCTTGCGCTCAGGCATGATCGGGCCACCTCGTCAGCCGCATGGAATGGTGCAATGAGCGCATGGTGGCGTCCATATAGGTAGCCATTTGCAATTCGTCACGGTTTGAACCGTCCGCCGCGAATATGAGTGAAGCGCGCGCCGTCGTGTTCGTACCAGGCGATGGTCTCGACCACACGGGTGTCGCCCGCCTTGGTGGGCCAGATTTCGAAGTCGGGCCAGTCCACCCGGGTCACGAAGGTGGTGCGGCAATACATCGCCAGGTTGTGCGGCCCCACCAGCACCCCGAGAGGCACCACCTCCTCGTCCATATGCGCGGCGACTTCGCGATAGAAGTCGAGGATCGCCGCCCTGCCGACGATGCGCTTCATCGAGCCAAGCTCGAACACCACGTCCTCGGCATAGAACTGGCCGAAGCCCTCGAAGTCGTTGGCGTTGAAAGCGTTGATGTAGCGCAGGAAATCGGCTTCGGTCATTGCGTTTCCTCTCCCTTGACCGGCGATACCGGCATGTTGTCGATCAGGCGCGTGCCACCGATTCGTGCGGCCACCAGCAGGCGAGCGGGTGCATCGGGAGCCTGAGCAAGCGGTACGAGGCTCGAAGCATCGGCCAGCGTCACGTAGTCGATCGGTCCGAACCCCGCTTCGCCGAGCGCGGCATGTAAGCGCATCAGCGCGCCGGCCACGTCGTCGCCTGCCTCGATGTCTTCGATTGCCGCGCGCATCGCTCGTGGCAGGGTCACGGCGGCGGTGCGCTGGTCGGGCGAGAGATAGGCGTTGCGGCTGCTCATCGCGAGCCCGTCGGCCTCACGCACCGTGGTCACGCCGTGGATATTGCTCACATGCGGCAGGGTCAGATCGAGGTCGCGCGCCATGGCCCGGATCACCGCCAGTTGCTGCCAGTCTTTCTCGCCGAACAGCGCATGGTCGGGCCTCACCTGGTTGAACAGCTTGCACACCACCGTGGCCACGCCCGCGAAATGGCCGGGGCGGCTCGCCCCGCACAGGCCTTCGCTTACGCCAGAAACCGAGATGGTGGTTGCAAAACCGTCGGGATACATCGCATCCACGGTCGGCGCCCACAACAGCGCCACCCCCTCGGCTTCGAGCAGCGCCGCATCCTCGGCCATCCGCCGGGGGTAGGCGTCCAGATCCTCGTTCGGGCCAAATTGCGTTGGATTGACGAAGATCGACGCCACGACGTGATCGGCGCGCGCGCGGGCCTCTCGCATTAAAGTGAGATGACCCTCGTGCAGTGCACCCATCGTGGGAACGAGCGCAATCGTGCCACTTTTGCGCAGGTCATCCACAGCCAAACGAAGCTCTACCAGCGTGCTGACGGTTTGCATGATCCTCGCCCTCAGATACAAGACCTTGCTTGGGCCTAGCCGCCCAGAGCGATTTGAGAAAGGCCACCGTGAGCGCACCCCACCGTATAGTTTTCGCCAATGAAAAGGGCGGCACCGGCAAATCGACCACGGCCGTGCATGTTGCGGTGGCGCTGGCCTATCGTGGTGCCAAGGTCGCTGCGCTCGATCTCGACGTGCGCCAGAGGACCTTCTTCCGCTACTGCGAAAATCGCGCCGCCACGCAGGCGCGCCGCGGTGTCGCGCTGCCGGGGCCCAAGTTCGACACCTGTCATGGCAGCACCGTGGAGGAGCTGGAGGCAGAGGCACAGGCTATCGGCGAGGGGATGGACTTCCTGATTTTCGATACCCCTGGCCGCGACGATCCCTTCGCCCGCCATGCCGCGACTCAGGCCGATACGCTGGTCACGCCGATGAACGACAGCTTCGTCGACTTCGACCTCATTGGGCAGGTCGATGCCGAGAACTTCAAGGTCAGCCGCCTGAGCTTCTATGCCGAGGCGATCTGGGAGGCGCGGATCAAGCGCAGCCGCGCCACGATTGAGCAGCAACGCCGCGAGATGGACTGGGTGCTGGTGCGCAACCGCACCGGCTACACCGATGCGCGCAACCAGCGCCGCATCGAACAGGCGCTGACCGAGCTTTCGAAGCGGGTCGGGTTCCGTGCGGTGCAGGGCCTGTCCGAACGCGTGGTCTATCGTGAGCTGTTCCCATCCGGGCTGACGCTGCTCGACAAGGGGCACCTGGGCGATCTGGGGACGAGCCACCTCGTCGCCAGGCAGGAGTTGCGCAGCTTGCTCGCCAACCTCAACCTTCCCATGCCTCAAGCCGAGGGTGGCGAGGTTGTCGCGCTCCCGGCAACTGAAGCCGCCTGATCGCGTGACCCGGTTGCTGATCCTTGCGATGGTAGGTATTATTGCCTACCGTTGGATCACTGGGCGCTGGCCATGGCAAAAACGCATTTCGCCTCGCGCGCAGGCCGTGTTCAACGCCAGAAAATTGCTGGGCGTGGGCGCAAATGCAAATAAATTAGACATAATTGCCGCGCATAAGCGGCTCGTCGCCATGGTTCATCCGGATCGGGGCGGCACGAACAGCCAGGTGCACGCGGCCAACGATGCGCGCGACCTGCTCTTCGAAGAGCTACCAGGTGACAGCGACCCAAGCTGAGGGGATTCCTTGATGACGTATACGTTCGATTCCACCGTTCTGCGCGAATATGACATTCGCGGGATCATCGGAGAGACCCTGGGAGCGGACGATGCGCGTGCGATCGGCAAGGGCTTTGGGACACTAATCAGGCGTGCTGGCGGCTCCATGGTGGCCGTGGGCTACGACGGGCGCGTCAGCTCGCCGATGCTGGAGCATGCGCTGGTGGAAGGGCTGACCAGCACGGGCGTGAACGTGCGCAAGGTCGGCATGGGGCCGACGCCGATGCTCTATTATGCCGAGGCCTCAGCTGAAGAGGTTCATGGCGGCATTCAGATAACCGGCAGCCATAACCCCGCCAATTACAATGGCTTCAAGATGGTATTCATGGGTCGCCCGTTTTTCGGGGCGGACATCCTCAAGCTCGGCGAAATGGCCGAGGCGGGCGATTGGGACATCGGCGTGGGCGAGATCGAGACGCTCGATGTCATCGACGCCTATATCGAGCGCATGCTGACCGCGCTTGAAGGGATCGACGAAGGTGCGCTTTCCAAGCTGCGCGTCGGCTGGGACGCGGGCAACGGCGCCGCCGGCCCCGCGCTCGAAAAGCTTGCCGCGAAGCTGCCGGGCGAGCATCACCTGCTTTATACGGATGTCGACGGGAATTTTCCTAACCATCATCCTGACCCCACTGTTGAAGCCAACCTTGAGGATCTGCGCCAGCTTGTCGCGGAGAAGAACCTCGATTTCGGAATTGCTTTCGATGGTGACGGTGACCGTATTGGTGCCATCGACGGCGAGGGCCGGGTGATCTGGGGCGATCAGCTGCTGATGATCTACGCCGAGGATCTGCTGAAAGAGCGCCAGGGCGCTACGATTATCGCCGATGTGAAGGCCAGCCGCGCCCTGTTCGACAGTGTTTCCGCCAATGGCGGCAAGCCGCTGATGTGGAAGACCGGGCACTCGCTCATCAAGTCCAAAATGAAGGAAACCGGCTCCCCGCTGGCCGGCGAGATGAGCGGCCACGTGTTCTTCGCCGACACCTATTACGGGTTTGACGACGCGCTCTATGCCGGCATCCGCCTGATCGCGGCTTCCGCGCGGCTGGGCAAGTCCGTCACCGAGCTGCGCGGCGCTATGCCCGATATGCTCAACACGCCCGAAATGCGCTTCCAGGTCGATGAGAGCCGCAAGTTCGCTGCTATCGACGAGGTGAAGGAACGGCTGGCTTCGGCCACCGGCGTCGAGGTGAATGCCACCGATGGTGTGCGCGTGAACACGCAGGACGGCTGGTGGCTGCTGCGCGCTTCGAACACGCAGGACGTGCTGGTCGCCCGCGCTGAAAGTGACACGCAGGAGGGCCTTGATCGCTTGATGGCGCAGATCGACGAGCAGCTCGCGGCCTCGGGCCTCGAACGCGGCCCGCAAGCCGGGCACTGAGGATACCTGTGATGAAGTCCCTTCTGAAGCTGGTCGCCCCGCTCGCTCTGATCGTCATGCCTGCGTCGCTGCTGGCGCAGGATGCGCAGGATGAGGTGCTCTCCGGAGACGATCTCGCCGGGGTGATGGGGGCGCTGGGCGAGAAGTTCCCGGTCGAGCCACTTACCCCTGAAGAAGAGGCGCGCCTGCCCGCTGCCACGGCGCTGGTCGACAAGATCATCCCCGATGGCACGATGGGCGAGATGATGAGCGGCATGTTCGATGGGTTTCTCGGGCCGCTCATGGAGCTGGACGAGTCTGGCGGCCAACTGCAGCTGGCCAAGTTGCTCGGTATTTCGGCCAGCCAGCTTGAGAACATCGACGATGACGCCGTGGCGCACGCCGCCGCCATGCTCGATCCGGACTGGGAGCTGCGTAGGGAGCGCGAAGCCGAGGCCATGCCGCGCGCGATGAACGCCATGATGGCCGCGATGGAACCGACGATGAAGTCGGCCATGTCAGAGATGTACGCGGTCTATTTCGATGCCACCGAACTCAGTGATATCGATGCCTTCTTCTCGACCGAAAGCGGCGCAAACTATGCGCGCAAGAGTTTCTCGATGTCAGCCGACCCGCGCTTTGCCGGGGCGATGATGCAGGCGATGCCGGCAATTTTCGCCGGGATGGCCGACATGCAGGCTGAGCTCGATGCCGCCACGGCCGATCTTGCCGAGCAGCGCAGCTGGGATGATCTGGAACCCGCCGAGCAGGAGAAGCTGGCGAGTATGCTCAGGATGAATCGGTTTGAGCTCGACGCGATGGTTAGTGGGCTCGAGGCCGAGGAAGCTCGCGAGTACTGACGCGATGGGGTCATGGCGGCCCTTTCCCCGATCGGGCCGAGGCCCCATCTTGGGGCAATGACGCCCGCCGCGATCCCGCCTGAAATCTCCGACTGGTTCGCCAGTCGCGATTGGCGGGTGCGGCGCCATCAGGCGGAAATGCTCGCCGCTGCCGATGCCGGCAAGCACGCTATGCTGGTCGCCGACACCGGCGCGGGCAAGACGCTGGCCGGGTTCCTCCCCACGCTTGCCGCCTTCTGCCCGTCGCGCCTTGATGGCGCCGCGCCGCCGGAGGGATTGCACACGCTCTATGTCTCGCCGTTGAAGGCGCTGGCGCACGATGTGCAGCGCAACCTTGTTACCCCGGTGGAGGAGATGGGGCTCGATATCCGCATCGAGACGCGCAGCGGCGATACCCCGTCCGACCGCAAGAAACGCCAGCGCGCCCGCCCGCCGCATGTGCTGCTGACGACGCCGGAAAGCCTCAGCCTGCTGCTCAGCTATCCCGACAGCTTCCTGCTGTTCGAAGGGCTCAAACGCGTGGTGGTGGACGAGATCCATGCCTTCGCCACGCAGAAGCGCGGAGACTTGCTGGCACTGTCGCTGTCGCGCTTGCAGGCGATTGCACCCGAAATGCAGCGCGTGGGCCTGTCGGCAACGGTTGCCGATCCCGAGGGCTTCCGCGGTTGGTTGGCGCCATGGGGCGATCTTGATAGTGTTGCGCTGATCGAAGGCGAGGAGGGCGCCGATCCGGAGCTGGAGATCCTGCTGCCCGATGGCGAACGCGTGCCTTGGGGCGGTCATGCTGCGACCTGGGCCATTTCCCAGCTGTACCAGCGCATTGCCGACAATCGCACCACGCTTGTCTTCACCAACACGCGCTTCCTCGCCGAATACATCTTCCAGAACCTGTGGGATGCGAACGAGGAGAACCTGCCGATCGGCATTCACCACGGCTCGCTCTCCAAGGAGGCGCGCCGCAAGGTCGAGGGGGCGATGGCGCGTGGCGAATTGCGGGCCTTGGTGTGCACAGCCAGTCTCGATCTGGGGGTGGACTGGGGCGATGTCGATCTGGTGGTGCAAATGGGCGCGCCGAAGGGATCGTCGCGTCTGCTGCAGCGAATCGGGCGAGCCAACCACCGGCTCGACCAACCCAGCCGCGCGTTGCTGGTGCCGGGCAATCGGTTTGAGTTTCTGGAGGCGACCGCCGCGCTAGATGCCGTTCACGAGGGCCAGCGCGACGGCGAGGACTTCCGCCCCGGCGGGCTCGATGTGCTGGCCCAGCATGTGATGGCCTGCGCCTGCGCAGCGCCGTTTGACGAGGCGGCGTTGCTGGCGGAGGTCCGCTCGTGCCTGCCCTATGCGGGGATCGATGCCGCAATGTTCGGCCGCGTGCTCGAATTTGTTGCCACCGGGGGGTACGCCCTGAAGGCCTACGACCGCTTTCGGCGGATCGTGCGCGATCGCGATGGCACCTGGCGGCTCGCTCATCCCGACCATGCCCAGCGACACCGGCTCAACGCCGGGATCATCGTCGATTCGGAGATGCTCGACGTGCGCTTTCGCAATGGTCGCTCGCTCGGCAAGGTGGAGGAGCGCTTCGCCGCGAGCTTGCGGCCCGGCGACACGTTCCGGTTTGCCGGGGTCAACGTCGAGGTCGAAAACCTGCGCGATATGGAGCTGGTGGTGCGCGCGAGCAGCAAGGCGGCCATGATCCCGAGCTACGGCGGGCTCCGCCTGCCGCTCACCACTCATCTGGCGGGCCGCGTGCGTGAACTGCTGACCGACCGCGCGGGTTGGGGCCGGTTTCCAGATGACGTGCGCGAATGGCTGGAGGTGCAAGACTGGCGTAGCCAGCTGCCGGGCCCGGACAACCTTCTGGTGGAGACCTTCCCGCACGGGGGGCAGCACTATGCGGCCTATTACACCTTCGCCGGGTGGAACGCGAACCAGTCGCTGGGGATGCTGATCACGGCGCGGATGGAGGCGCGCGGACTGATGCCAGGCGGCTTCGTGGCGAATGACTATTCGCTGGCGGTCTGGGGCCTGAAGCGGGTCGACGATCCGGCGCCGCTGCTATCGCCCGATATTCTGGCCGATGAGTTCAGTGACTGGGTGACGCAATCGCACCTGCTGCGCCGCGCTTTTCGCGAGGTGGCGGTGATTGGTGGGCTGGTCGAACGCCAGCAACCGGGCAAGCGCAAAAGCGGGCGGCAGGTCACCTTCTCGACCGACCTCATTTATGATGTGCTGCGCAAGCATGAGCCGGACCATGTGCTGATCGAGGCCGCCTGGGCCGATGCCCGCGCGCGGATGACCGACGTGGCGCGACTGGCCGAGGTGCTCGAGACCGCGGCCGACCGGCTCGAACATGTGGTGCTCGAACGGGTCAGCCCGCTTGCGGTGCCGGTGATGGTGATGATCGGGCGTGAGGCCGTGCCGCAGGGCGCGCAGGACGACGAACTGTTGCTCGAGGCCGAGAGCCTGGCGGGCGCGGCGATGCGGGTGGAGCCGCTGGATTAGCCAGCGCGTGGCGCGCTACTGCGCACCGAATGAACGATACCGCTCGTTGCCCACGAACCCGAGCTTCGTAACGCCCGCTTGCCGGATCAGGTTCAGCACACGTGCGGACTGGGCATAGGAAGCATTGCCATCCGGTTCGTACTGCAATTGCGGTTCCACCGGCATGGCCTGTGTCTGCCGCAGCAGGTCGCGCAGCATGGTTTCGCTGACTTCTCGCCCGTTCCAGCGGAGCGTGCCGCCTTGCTCTATCGTCACCTTGTTCTTCACATCGTTGACCGCCGGACAATCGGCGCAGTTGCGCGGAAGATCGACCGAGAGACTGTGCGAGGCGACCGGGATGGTGATGATGAACATCACCAGCAGCACCAGCAGGACGTCGATGAGGGGTGTAGTGTTGAGCTCGCCCATAGGACGGTTCGCGCGTGCAATCGAAAAAGCCATTAGACGCTCTCCCAAGCAATGTTAGAACATTACATCAGGTATCCCGGTCCAGGTCAAGGCCTCCCCCAGACAACAAAAAAGGGGCCGCCGAAGCAGCCCCTTTTCCATGTCGCTTTCGCGTTCGGTTAAGGCGATCAGGCCTTACTTGCCGAACTGGCGATATTTTTCGTTGCCGACGAAGCCGAACTTGGTCACGCCGCTGGCCTTGATGATGTTGAGCACCTTGGCCGACAGATCGTAGCTCGCGTTAGCTTCGGGCTCGAACTGGAGCTCGGGCTCAACCGAGAAGCGCAGCGTCTCTTCGAGATTGCGAACCAGCTCGCCCTGATTGATCGGCGTGGCGTTCCACAGGATCTCGCCGTTGGGGGTCAGCACGATCTTGTTCTTGATCGGATCGACCTGATCCGGCGGCGGCGGTTCGTCGCTTGCCACCGGGAGGTCGATATTGACCGCATGCGTTGCCACCGGGATGGTGATGATGAACATGATGAGGAGCACGAGCAGGACGTCGATCAACGGCGTCATGTTCATGTCCATCATCGGGGCGCCATCATCCTTGCCGCCTGACATTGCCATAGGTTGTTACTCCTGATTCCTGGCCAGTACCGATCAACCGTTGGGGTCGACCGGGTTGGAGATGAAGCCCACCGTCGGATAACCGGCCGCCTGGACGTTGAAGATCGTGCCGGCAACACAGCGCCACGGGGCGTTGACATCACCGCGAATGTGCACCTGCGGGATCATTTCCGGGTTGGCCATGATCGCTTCGACGCCACCGGCCTTCTGCACGATGTTGTCGAGCCGTGTGAAAGCACGATCGTAAAGCTCGCTCGAATCGACCAGCGTGGTGTTGTTGAAGAACACCCGGCACTCGCCGTTGCGATCGGCCCCGGTATAGCTGGTACGCAGCGTGCCCGGGGTGCGGCCTGCGGCATCGGTCGTGGTGACCGTGATCAGCAGGTTCTCGACCTTGTCTTCCGATTCGACCGACACGAAGATCGGAACCTTGAGCTTCTCGACCGTCTGGATGGCGACGGGGACGGCAATCAGGAAGATGATGAGCAGCACCAGCATCACGTCCACCAGAGGCGTGGTGTTAATGTCTGCCATCGGTTTATCGACGCCACCGCCTGTCGAAATAGCCATATGACTTGTCCTATCTCAGAATTGGGACGGAGGCGGCGAGCCAGTGCGATGCACGAATGCTCGCCGCCGATTTTCCGCTTTGGCTATCAGGCCTTCTTCGGGGGCACGCCGCCAGCGGTGGTGGCGGGCTTGGCAGCAGGCTTGGCCACCGGCTTCGCCGCAGTCGTGGCGAGGGCAGGCTTAACGGCACCGTTCGAGGTGATGTAGGCCTGCAGGTCGGTCGAGAAGGCGCTCATCAGTTCGCCGATCTTCTTGTTGCGGGCCTGCAGCCAGTTGTAGGCGAACACGGCCGGAACGGCGACGAGCAGACCGATGGCGGTCATGATCAGCGCTTCACCGACGGGACCGGCGACCTTGTCGATCGAGGCCGAGCCGCTCATGCCGATGTTGATCAGGGCGCGGTAGATACCGATAACCGTACCGAGCAGACCAACGAACGGAGCGGTTGCACCGACGGTGGCGAGGAACGACAGGCCGCCGTTCAGCTTCGAGGTGATCGAGTCTTCCGAGCGACCCAGCGAACCGTGGAGCCAGTCATGGGCTTCGAGGCTGTTGGGCATCTTGTCGTGCTCGGCCTGGGCCTTGAGGCTGTCGTCGACCAGCTGACGCCATGCGCTGTTCTTCTCGAGCTTGCCAGCACCTTCGCTCAGCGTGTTGGCGCGCCAGAAGCTCTGACGGACTGCCTTGTACTGATTGAGGATCTTCTTCTGCTCAAGGAACTTGGTAATCAGGATGTAGAACGAGCCCACCGACATGATGATCATGATGGTAAGGATCGCCCAGGCGACCGGGCCGCCTTCTTCAAGGGCCTGCACGAAGCCGAATTCGGTGGCAGGCGCTGCGGCTTCACCGGCGGCGGCAAGAATGTTCATAAGCATGCGGATCAGTCCTCTTCGTAAGAGATAGGTTGAATCTTGTGAGTTAGCTCAGTCGGTAAACGATCGTTAGTGAATCGCTACCGGTGGTGGGGTTGCCAGCCGCATCAAGGGCAGGGTCGTAGCGGGCGTACCGCTCCATGCCCTCACATGCTGCGTCATCGAGTACACTTTCGCCGCTCGACGAAGTCACACGACAGGAAGTCACGCGCCCTTCGGCATTGATCGTCACCGAGACCCCAACATTCCCTTCGATTTCGCGCCGGATGGCACGCGAAGGATAGGCTTCCTGAATACGCGAGGCCCAACGGTTGAAGTTGTCACGTTGTGCAGCCCGTGCCTGCGAAGGCGGGGGCGGCGGAGGCGGTGCGGCAGGAGCCGGCGGCGGAATAATGCGCGCAGGCGGTGCTGGCGGCGGAATCCGCGGTTGCGTCACGATCGGCGGTGGCGCCGGCGCGATATTGATCGGCGGTGGCGGCGCAACCGGTGGCGGCGGCGCGGTTTCAGGTTCCGGCGGCGGAGGGGGTTCCTCCGTCGGCTCGGGTTCGGGCTCTTCAATATCGACCGTGGTTACACGTTCGACCACCGATTTGACCGCCGAATAGGCAAGTCCGGTGACCAGCGTATAACCAATGACGACATGAATGAGGCCAACGATGATAATCGCGACAACGCGACTACCGCTCATTTGTTGGTCAGCGTAAGCCATCCAGTCCCATCACTCCATCTCAAACACGCCATGCCCACATAGGGGCCTGGCCCTCAGGACCAGCAACCTTGGTGTGGTATGCTGGCCACGCTCGATTCAAAAATGTCCGGCCAAAACCGACACCACTTTCCCCTTTTGCAGCAAACCTTGATGGATTGTGCAATGCTAAGGCTCCAGTAATCTTGTTTTGTTAGCCGGGCCGTTTGGCGAGGGTGTAACGGCGATGTCCGGCATGGGCAAACGCTTTATCCGTTCACCTGCGATTCACTCACGCGTCATTTCTGTGTGCGAAACTCGCGGGTTGCCAAGCCGCCGAACCATGGCCCGGAAAGGAAAGCCTCGATGCCTGCTCGTTCCCTGATTTATCCGAATTTCCGTATGGTTACCGCGGTACTTTCAGTCGTTCTCGCTGCCTCCGGATGCGCCGGTGCGGGCATGGAAAGGGGGTCTGCGCAGGCTGTTTCCGCCGAACTCCCGCCTGAACGCGCTCCGACCTATGCCGATCTCGTCGACCATGCTCTGGAAGCCGAGATAGTCGGTGTAGTTTTCGTTGATGATCAAATAGTTGTGCCTCTCGATCGAGCACCGAATCTCGCGCCGGGGCATGTCAGATTGTATGTCGAATCAACAATCCAGCGATTATTGAAATCTCCGATGCCTTTGGGCGAATCGTTGAGTTTTCTTGTCGATAAGTTGCCGAATCAGGATGGGGATCCGCCACGAATCAAGGATCAGGCGTTTGTTTTCTTCGCGTCACCGGTGACCGGACAGTCCGGTTCGGTGCAATTGTTGTCATCCGATTCGCTGATTCCGGCTGGCCCGACGATCGAAGCGCGGCTTGAACAAGTGCTCAATCAGCTGGCTGCCAGCGATGCGCTGCCCGCCATAACCGGCGTTAAAGACGTGATCTCGGTTGCCGGAAATCTTGCTGGCGAATCAGAGACACAGATGTTCGTCCAGACCGAAACCGGGGTTCCGGTTTCGCTCAGCGTCGTGCGTCGTCCGGGCATGGCGCCGCAGTGGGGTGTCTCGCTGGGAGAAATCGTCGATCAGGAGGCCAGCCCGCCTGCGCCCGAGACAATCGCCTGGTATCGGTTCGCTTGCGAGCTGCCCGAACAGCTTCCTGCCGAAAGCTACCTCCAGAGCGACCGCGTCTCACGCCAGCAGGCGCAGGAAGACTATGCCTTTATCAAGCGCGAACTGGGGCCGTGTGAACGCCACATCGGGTGAAAATCGGTCCATTTGCGGTGATCCGGCCCTAGCCATGGCCAGCGCCGCGCTTTAACGCGCCTTCACGATGGCCCGGCATCACTGCAGGGGCGAAGCTTGCGAAAGAGGACATAGAATGGCGGACAGCTTGCGGATCGCATTGGCAGGGCTGGGCACGGTCGGCGCGGGTGTGATCCGTGTCTTGACCGAAAACGGCGATCTCATCGCCAAGCGGGCAGGGCGCCCGATCGAGATCGTTGCCGTCAACGCGCGTGATCGCAGCAAGGATCGCGGCGTCGACCTGTCAGGCTATGTCTGGGAAGACGACATGTCCGCCTTTGCGAATCGCGACGATGTCGACGTGGTGGTGGAGCTGGTCGGCGGGTCGGATGGCCCGGCGCTGGCGCTGGCGCGCAAGACGCTCGCGGGCGGCAAGGGGCTGGTGACGGCCAACAAGGCGATGATCGCGCACCATGGCATGGAACTGGCCGAGGCGGCGGAGCAGGCCGGCGTGCCGCTGCGTTATGAAGCCGCCGTGGCTGGCGGCATTCCGGCGGTGAAGGGGCTCGGCGAAGGCGCAGCAGCCAACCGGATCGAACGCATTTACGGAATTCTCAACGGTACCTGCAACTACATCCTCTCGCAGATGGAAGGCTCCGGCGCCGATTTCGGCGACGTGCTCAAGGATGCGCAGGAGCTGGGCTATGCCGAAGCGGACCCGACCTTCGATGTCGAAGGCGTCGATGCGGCGCACAAGCTGGCCATTCTTGCTTCGCTCGCTTTCGGCACCCGGCTCGATTTCGAGGCGGTCGACTGCTCGGGGATCAGCGCGATTCGTGCGGCTGATATCGCGCAGGCGGACCAGCTCGGCTTCGTGATTCGCCTGATCGGCCTTGCCGACTGCACCACCGACGAGAGCGGAGCGCGGCTGTTCCAGCGGGTCGCCCCCTGTCTGGTCGCCAAAGACCACGCGCTCGCCGGGCCGAAGGGGCCGACCAATGCCGTGGTGATCGAGGGTGATCATGTTGGCCAATTGCTGCTGCAAGGCGCCGGTGCGGGGGCCGGGCCGACGGCAAGCGCGGTCGTGGCCGACCTCATCGACATTGCGCGGGGCTTCAACCCGCCGCCGCTCGGTCTGCCCGCAGGCATGCTCGATGCGAGCACCCCGGCTGACCCTGCCGGTCGCCGCAACCGCGCCTACATCCGCTTCACCGTGGCCGACCGTCCCGGCGTGCTGGCTGAGATCACCGCCGCGCTGCGCGACGCCGAGGTCTCGATCGAGAGCTTGATCCAGCACGGCAAACCGGGCGAGGACGGGGAGCCGGTGCTTGTGGCCATGGTCACGCACGAAGGGCCGGAAGGGTCTGTCACCAAGGCGCTCGACCTGCTGGCGGGAAGTCCGGCGTTGACCGAAGCGCCGCTGGTTATGCGGCTGATCGACTAGCGGCGCGCCTGCGTTACTGAACGACGGCGACCGTCGCCTTATATATAGGCGTCATCATTTGGCAGACGGATCGTGGGCCGTGGGCATGTCTTCGGCGCGATAGACGTGCTTGGCCTCCTCTGCGGTGGGCGAGGTACGGGCCCTGCGCGTGCAGCGGCATGGGTGCCGCAATTGCGAAACAGATCGCAGTTAGTGCGACACTTCGGCTCGACATAAATTCGATCCCAACCTAAGCGAACCCAAACAAGGCCATGAGGGATGAACCCAGTATGACAGATAAGACCGCCGCTATCGAAAGTGTGCTCGACCGGGTCCTGGTGCTCGAAATGGTCCGCGTGACCGAGGCTGCCGCTGTCGCCGCTTCCAAGCTGATCGGCCGTGGAGACGAGAAGGCTGCCGACGCCGCCGCCGTCGAAGCGATGCGCGAGGCTTTCGATACCTTATATATAGACGGCACCGTGGTGATCGGTGAAGGCGAGCGCGACGAAGCGCCGATGCTCTATATCGGCGAGAAGGTCGGCGGCGCTCCGGGCAAGGGGCCGAAGATCGATATTGCGCTCGATCCGCTTGAAGGCACCACGATTTGCGCCAAGGCCGGGCCGAACTCGCTGGCCGTGCTGGCAGCGGCGGAAGAGGGCGGCCTGCTCAACGCGCCCGACGTCTATATGCAGAAGCTGGCGGTTGGCCCGGGCTATCCCGAAGGCGTGATCAGCCTCGAAAAGAGCGTGCGCGAGAACGTCGAGGCCGTGGCTGCGGCCAAGGGCGTGAAGCCGCATGAGATTATCGTCTGCGTGCTCGATCGCCCGCGCCATGCCGAGCTGATCGGCGAGCTGCGCGAAATCGGCTGCGGCGTGGTGCTGATTGGCGACGGCGACGTGGCCGGTGTGATCGCGACCACCGATCAGGAAACCACCATCGACATGTACATGGGCTCGGGCGGCGCGCCGGAAGGTGTGCTGGCGGCGGCTGCGCTGCGCTGCGTGGGCGGCCAGTTCAATGGCAAGCTGCTGTTCCGCAACGATGACGAGCGCGGCCGCGCGCGCAAGTGGGGCATCGAGGATCTCGACCGCATCTACAAGCTGGAAGACCTTGCCAGTGGCGACTGCATTTTCGCCGCGACCGGCGTCACCGAAGGCTCGCTGCTGGCAGGCGTGAAGACGCTGCGCCGCCCGGCAGGTGGCAGCGTGATGACCACCGAAAGTGTGGTGATGCGCGCCTCTTCGGGCACGGTGCGCTGGGTGAAGGGCGAACACCGGATCGACTAAGGTCGGTCAGAGCTGCCGTTGCCGCCAGCGCGGCGGCGCGCGCACCAACGGGCAGACATTGTGCCGGGTGAAGGGCGAGCATCGGATGGGCGGAATGCCCCCGAGCTTTCCCCGGCCTCGGCCTCTCACAGGTTGCAATCATGTGACGCCCCGCTAGAGGGTGGCGCTTGAGCAATCGCCTGCGCAATCTCGAGGGTTCTGCACCATGAAAATCATGTCCGGCAACGCCAACCTGCCGTTGGCCCGTGCCATTGCCGGTTATCTTGAAGTGCCGCTGACCGACGCCAGCGTCCGCCGCTTCGCCGACGAGGAAATCTTCGTCGAGATTCACGAGAACGTGCGCGGCGAGGATGTGTTCATCATCCAGTCGACGAGCTTCCCGGCCAACGACAACCTGATGGAACTGCTGATCGGCATCGACGCGCTGCGCCGCGCTTCGGCCCGCCGGATCACCGCCGTTCTGCCCTATTTCGGCTATGCCCGGCAGGACCGGAAACCCGGCCCACGCACACCGATCTCGGCCAAGCTGGTGGCCAACCTGATCACCGAAGCGGGCGCCAACCGCGTGCTCTCGGTCGACCTGCACGCAGGCCAGATTCAGGGCTTCTTCGATATTCCGACCGACAACCTCTATGCAGCGCCGGTCATGGCCGCCGATATTCAGGCGCGCTACGGCAACGAGGATCTGATGGTGGTCTCGCCCGACGTGGGCGGCGTGGTGCGTGCCCGTGCGCTCGCCAAGCGCCTCGACAACGCGCCGCTGGCCATCGTCGACAAGCGCCGTGAGCGTCCCGGCGAATCGGAAGTGATGAATATCATCGGCAACGTGCAGGGCCGCCACTGCATCCTGATCGATGATATCATCGATTCGGGTGGCACGCTGTGCAACGCGGCCTCCGCGCTGATGGACCAGGGCGCCAAGAGCGTGGCCGCCTATATCACGCACGGTGTGCTCTCAGGCGGCGCGGTGGCGCGGGTCAACGGCTCGGCGCTTAAGGAGCTGGTGATTACCGATTCGATCCTGCCGACCGAGGCCAGCCTGGCGTCCGAGCGCATCCGGGTGCTGAGCGTCGCACCGCTGGTGGGCGAGGCGATTCGCCGCATTGCCGACGAAAGCAGCGTTTCAAGTCTGTTCGACTAGGGAGAGCATCATGCAAGCAGCGTTCCGGACCCGTATTTGCCTCCCGCTTCTTGGTCTGACGCTTGGTGCTTGCAGCGCTGGATTCGCGCAGGAGCCCGCTCCGCAAGCGGCATGGGCTCCGCCAATCGGGCCCAATGCCGTGTTCGACACGGCCCCTGCCGCTGCCCCTGGCCATCGTCTTATCGTGACCGATCTTAACCTCGGCCCCGATGCGGTGGGCGATCCCCATTCCCATCCCTGGGAAGAGTTCCTCTATGTTATCGCGGGCGAGGCGCTGGTCGGTCTGCCCGGGGCCGAGCCGCAGGTGGTTTCGCCCGGTGAGACCTTTGTTATTCCGCCGCGCGTGGTCCACACCCCGAAGGCGGGGCCTGACGGCGTGCGCGCCATCGTGGTTCGCGTGCACATGGCCGACGATCCTGTAACGCTGCCCTGATGCGACTCGACGCCGAAATCGCCCTCGCTCACCGTTTGGCAGAGGCCGCGCGGGCGGAAATCCGTCCGCTCTTCCGCACCGCGCTTGATCCGGAGGCCAAGGCCGATGCCTCGCCGGTCACGATTGCTGACCGCAACGCCGAGGCGGCGATGCGCAAGCTGATCGAGGCCGAGTACTCCGCCGATGGCATCCACGGCGAGGAATATGGGGTGAAGGAAGGCAAGTCGTCTCGGGTCTGGGTGCTGGACCCGATCGACGGGACCACTGCTTTTCTCGCCGGACGTCCGATCTTCGCAACGCTGATCGCGCTGCTCGTCGATGGCTTTCCCGTGCTTGGCATGATCGACCAGCCGATCACTGGCGAGCGTTGGCTTGGTGTCACCGGCAAGCCCACCACCTTCAACGGCGATCCGGTCACTACGCGCAGCTGCCGCGAGCTGTCCGACGCTGCCATCGCTACGACTGGGCCGCATTATTTCAGCCAGTCCGAAGGCGACACCTTCATGGCCCTTGCCGCCAAGACCAACCACAAGCGCATGGTCATGGGCGGCGATTGCTACAACTATGCCTGCCTCGCCTCGGGCCAGCTCGACATCGTGTGTGAAGCGGGCCTCAAGCTATACGACTTTGCCGCACTCGTGCCTGTTGTCGAAGGCGCAGGCGGGCTGATGTGCGACTGGGCGGGCGAGCCGCTTCACGCCGGGTCCGACGGTCAGGTGCTGGCGCTGGGCGATCCGGCGCGGCTCGAAGAGGTGCTGGAGGCCATGGCCGGGCACGCGGGTCACCACGACCACTAGACCTCGCCCGGCATCGTGCCGCTTGCCTTTTGCTGCCAGTTGTCTAAGAGCCCGCGCTTCACCGACACGTGATTCATCTGCCTGCCTGGCGAAAAGGGCTGCCAGGGCCGGTTGGACGTGTCTCTTTTGAAGGAGATGAAAATGCCCAAGCTGAAGACCAAGAGCGGCGTGAAAAAGCGCTTCAAGCTCACCGCCACTGGCAAGGTCAAGCATGGTGTCGCCGGCAAGCGTCACCGCCTGATCAGCCACAACGCGAAGTATATTCGCCAGAACCGCGGCACCGACGTGCTGTCCGAAGCGGACGTCAAGCACATCAAGAAGTGGGCGCCTTACGGCCTCAACTGAGCCAGCGCGTTAAAGGAGATATACTATGCCTCGCATTAAACGCGGTGTGACCACCCGCGCCAAGCACAAGCGGATTCTGGAACAGGCGAAGGGCTATCGCGGCCGTCGCAAGAACACGATTCGCGTCGCCCGTCAGGCCGTCGAGAAGGCCGGCCAGTACGCCTATCGCGACCGCAAGGTGAACAAGCGCAACTTCCGCGCCCTGTGGATTCAGCGCATCAACGCTGCCGTTCGCGCCGAAGGCCTGACCTATTCGCAGTTCATCCACGGCACCAAGCTGGCCGGGATCGAGCTTGACCGTAAGGTGATGGCCGACCTCGCGATGAACGAAAGTGCTGCTTTCAGCCTTATCATCAAGCAGGCCAAGGAAGCGCTTCCCGCCTGATCGGGCGGCCGCATTTCCAGCCAGGTAAAGGGGCGCGTTCGGCATGGCCGAGCGCGCCCCTTGCCGTTTCAGGTTTGGCTTACGAATCCTGACGTTTGAAAGTTTCGGTTGCCAAGTGGTTAAGAACCTAAGATTATTGGGCGCATAATAAGGGCTGCGAAACGCAGTATTCGCTCCGAGGTTAAGTGACTGGGCATTGGCTGGCCCGTTTCGCCTGCGGCGCGCGCGAGTGAGGCCTTTGGGTTGGACGATCCTGCGATGCCAACGTTTACTCTTGATGTGCGGTTCTTCCGTTTGTCCGATGTGCTCGCGCCCTATTTCACGGCCCTCTACAGCTTCGCGCTGACCTGCGATGAAGGCGTATCCGTTGCCGATGCGCTTCACCCCGAATGGGCTGCCATGCGCTTCACCTATGTCGGAACGCCGCCCATCGCCCGCGTCATCCCGGCTGCCATGTGTCAATGCTCGTCCTTTGCGGTCAGCGGGCCCACCAGCCGGGCGATCGACTTTCGGCTCAGCACCTCGCGAATCTTCGGCCTCGGGCTCCATCCGGCTGGATGGGCGCGCTTTGTTGACCATCCGGCCTCCTCGCTCAGGAACCGTATCGTTGAGGGCGAAGGCTCTGTCTTTGACACTTTCTCGCCGCTGCTCAGGGTGGTCGAGGAGGCGGGAGGCGACGACGATGCCGCCGCCGCGGCGATTGACCGCTTCCTGCTCGACCTCGACGCGCGCACTCCGCCGGTGTCTCCGCGCGTGCTGGCCTGCCAGGAGGCGCTCAAGGATGCCGATCTCAACGATGTGGACGATCTGGCCGAGCAAGTGGGCACGAGCCGCCGCACGCTCGAACGCATGTGCAGCCAGTACTTCGGCTTTCCGCCCAAGACCTTGCTGCGCCGCCAGCGGTTCCTGCGCAGCCTTTCCCGGTTCATGCTCGAATCGCGTGGCAGCTGGAGTAGCGCGCTTGACCGACACTATTTCGACCAGGCCCACTTCGTGCGCGACTTCCGTAGCATCATGGGCATGACCCCCTCGGAATACGCGGAAATGCCGCATCCGATCCTCGATCGAATCCTTGCGCAACGCATGGTCGATCAGGGCGCTGTCGCGCAGACCGACCTGCCGACAGTCCTGCGTTATGCTGGCGGAAACAGGCCAAGCATGGGCCCTGAGACGAAATAGGGCTTGGGAGGCGGGCGCAGGCTCGCTAACAGGCGCGGCTTATTGGCCAAAACAATTGCTAGTGGGCATGTCGGAAACTCAAACGATCGAACAAGACGCGAAAGCGCGCATTGCGGCAGCAGCCGATCTGGCTGCCCTTGAGGCGCTGCGCGTCGAATTTCTGGGCAAGCAGGGCTCGGTCTCGGCGCTGATGAAGACGCTGGGGAAGATGACCCCCGAAGAGCGCCAGACCAAGGGTCCGGAAATCCAGGCCCTGCGGCAGGCCGTCACCGATGCGCTGGCTGCGCGCAAGGACGTGCTCGAAGCGGCGGCTCTCGAAGCACAGCTCGCCGCCGAGACGCTGGACCTGACGCTGCCCGCGCCCGAGGTTCCACGCGGCTCGGTCCACCCGGTGAGCCAGGTGATGGACGAGCTGGCCGAAATCTTCGCCGACCTCGGCTTTGCCGTCGCCACCGGCCCCGAGATCGAGGACGACTGGTACAACTTCACCGCGCTCAACATGCCCGAAAGCCATCCGGCGCGGGCGATGCACGATACGTTCTATTTCCCTGACACTGCGCCGAAGGGCGGCAAGATGCTGCTGCGCACGCACACCAGCCCGGTGCAGGTGCGCACGATGCTGGCGGAAGGTGCGCCCTTGCGCATCATCGCGCCGGGCCGCGTCTATCGCAGCGACTCCGACGCCACCCACACCCCGATGTTCCACCAGATCGAAGGTCTGGTGATCGACAAGGATATCCACCTCGGCCACCTCAAGTGGACGCTGGAGACCTTCCTCAAGGCCTTCTTCGAGAACGAGGACATCGTGATCCGTCTGCGCCCGAGCTACTTCCCCTTCACCGAGCCTTCGGTCGAGGCCGATGTCGGCTTCGCGCTGGTCGATGGCAAGCGCGTGCTGGGCGGCAGCGGCGATGAACCGGGCCACGGCTGGATGGAGCTGCTCGGCAGCGGCATGGTCAACCGCCGGGTGATCGAAATGAGCGGGCTCGATCCCGACGAATGGCAGGGCTTTGCCTTCGGGATCGGCGTCGACCGGCTCGCCATGCTCAAATACGGGATGGACGACCTGCGCGCCTTCTTCGACGGCGATGCCCGCTGGCTGTCGCACTATGGTTTCTCGGCGCTGGCCCAGCCGACGCTTTCCGCCGGTGTAGGAGAACGCGCATGAAGTTCTCGCTCGAATGGCTTAGCTACTTCCTCGACACCGAGGCGAGCCTTGCCGATATCGCCGCCAAGCTCAACGCAATCGGCATTGAGGTCGAAGGGATCGAAGACCCGGCCGAGGCGCTTGCCGGTTTCCGCGTGGCCAAGGTGCTCACCGCCAAGCCGCACCCCGATGCCGACAAGCTGCAGGTGCTCACGGTCGATAACGGCACGGGCGAGGTGCAGCAGATTGTCTGCGGCGCACCTAATGCGCGTGCGGGGCTGGTCGGCGTGCTGGGTTCGCCTGGAGCCGTGGTTCCGGCTAATGGCATGGTCCTGCGCAAGGCGGCGATTCGCGGGGTCGAATCGTCGGGCATGATGTGCTCGACCCGCGAGCTGGAGCTGGGCGAGGATCACGACGGTATCATCGAGCTGCCTGAAGATGCGCCCATCGGCACCGACTTTGCCGCCTATCATGGCGCGTCCCCGGTGCTTGACGTGGCGATCACGCCCAACCGGCCCGATTGCATGGGCGTCTATGGCGTCGCGCGCGATCTGGCGGCGGCAGGCCTCGGTACGCTCAAGCCGCTGAAGAGCTTCGCTATCGAGGAGGCGTTCGACTGCCCGGTCGAAGTGCGCACCGACGATCCCGAGGGCTGCCCGGCGTTCTACGCCCGCGTGGTGCGCGGTGTGACCAACGGCGCGAGCCCTGAGTGGATGCAGGCGCGCCTCAAGGCGGCAGGCCAGCGCCCCATTTCGGCGCTGGTGGACATCACCAACTACATGTCGCTCGCCTTCGGTCGCCCCGCACACGTGTACGATCTGGCCAAGCTGACCGGCCCGGTCGTCGCCCGCCGCGCGCAGGATGGCGAGCAGGTCGTCGCGCTCAACGACAAGACCTACACGCTCGACAGCACGATGACCGTGATTGCCGACGACAAGGGCGTGCACGATATCGCCGGGATCATGGGCGGGCTCGACAGCTCGGTGAGCGAGAGCACCACCGATGTCCTGCTCGAAATCGCCTATTTCAACCCCGAGACCATCGGCGTGACGGGGCGCAAGCTTGGCCTTGCCAGCGATGCGCGCACCCGGTTCGAGCGCGGGGTCGATCCGGCCTGGCTCGATGGCGGGCTGGAAGGGCTGACCTCGCTGGTGCTGCGCCTCTGCGGCGGCGAGGCGAGCACAGCCGTGCGCGCCGGTTCCCCGCCGAGCGAGCCGAAGGTGATCGCGTTCGATCCCGGCCTCACGGCCCGTCTTGGCGGCGTGGAGGTTGCCGAGGGCGAGCAGAAGCGCATCCTTGAGGCGCTCGACTTCGCGGTCGATGGCAGCTGGAACGTCACCGTGCCGCTGCGCCGCCACGATATCGAAGGCCCCGCCGATCTGGTCGAGGAAGTGGTGCGCATCCACGGGCTCGACGCGGTCGCCAGCGTGGCCCTGCCGCGTGCCGATAGCGTGGCCCGACCCACGGCCACCCCGGCGCAGGCTCTGGAACGCAGGGTCCGCCGTGCGGCGGCTGCGCGCGGGCTGAACGAGGCGGTGACCTGGTCGTTCCTCCCGACCGCCGAGGCCGAGCTGTTCGCCGATGGTCCGCTGTGGGTGCTCGACAACCCGATCAGCGAAGACCTGAAAGCCATGCGCCCCTCGCTGCTGCCGGGTCTGCTGGCGGCGACAAAGCGCAACCTCGACCGCGGTGCGAGCGCGCTGCGGCTGTTCGAGATCGGCCGTCGCTACCTGCGCGGCAAGGACGGCGCGAGCGACGAGCGGCTGACGCTCGCCGTGGTGCTGGCGGGCGACAAGACCCCGCGCGGCTGGGCCACTGGCAAGGCGCAGGGCTTCGACGCGTTCGACGCCAAGGCGGAAGCCATGGCGCTGCTGGCCGAGGCTGGCGCTCCGGTCGACAAGCTGCAGGTCATGGGCGAGGCGGGCGATCAGTTCCACCCTGGCCAGTCGGCCACCTTGCGGCTTGGGCCCAAGAACGTGCTGGCGCGCTTCGGCACGCTGCACCCGCGCACTTTGGCTGCCTTCGATGTCGATGGCCCGGTGGTGGCGGTCGAGCTGTTTCTCGATGCCATTCCGGCCAAGAAAGGCGCGGCAGGCTTCGCCAAGCCGCATTTCGCACCGCCTGCGCTGCAGCCGGTGCTGCGCGACTTTGCCTTCCTCGTTCCCGCCGAACTGCCAGCGGGTGACCTGCTGCGCACGGTAAAGGGCGCGGACAAGGCGAATATCGTCGATGCCCGCGTGTTCGACGTGTTCGCGGGGCAGGGCGTGCCCGAGGGCAAGAAGAGCGTCGCGCTCGAAGTGACGCTCCAGCCGGGTGAGAAGTCGTACAAGGACGCCGACCTCAAGGCGATTGCCGATGCCATCGTGGCGGCGGCGGCCAAGCAGGGCGCGGAGCTGCGCGGATGAGCGGGCTGGTCAGGATCGCATCGGGCGACCTGACCGCCACGATCGCTCCGCTAGGAGCCGAGCTGCAATCGCTGACCGACAGCGCGGGCCGCGAGTACATGACCGACGCCGATCCGCGCTGGTGGACCGGCCATGCCCCGCTGCTGTTTCCGATCGTCGGGCGGCTCAACGGCGACGTGCTGCGTGTCGACGGGCGCGAGTACCCGATGAAGCAGCATGGCTTTGCCCGCCGCATGGCGTGGGAGCTGCTCGAGCACGGCGAGCAAGCGGCCCACTTCCGTTTGAAGGATAGCGAGGAAACCCGCGAGGCTTACCCGTTCGCCTTCACCATCACCGCGAGCTATGAATTGGCGGGCAGCAGGCTTGCCACCACGATCACTGTCACGAATCCGGGCGCGGAGCCGCTCCCGTTCAGCTTCGGTTTCCACCCGGCCTTTGCCTGGCCGCTTCCCGGTGGCGGAGAGAAGCTGGCGCACCGGATCGCGTTCGAACAGGCGGAGCCCGCGCCGATTCGCCGTCTCAACGCCGCTGGCCTGCTTGAGGTCACTGCGCCGTCGCCGGTCGAGGGCAAGCAGCTCGCGCTATCGCCTGATCTGTTCGCCGCCGACGCGATGATCTGGGATGCGCCCGCCAGCCGCCGCCTGACCTATCAGGGCGAGAACGGGGCGGCGCTCGCCATCGCCTATCCCGATCTGCCCATGCTCGGCCTGTGGCAGAAGCCCGGCGCCTCCTTCCTGTGCATCGAGCCATGGGCGGGCATCGCTGACCCGGCGGGCTATGCCGGCGAATTCCGCGACAAACCGGGCATCACGCTGCTCGCTCCCGGCGAGGAATGCAGCTTCCGCATGGACGTAACCGTACACCCCGCGTAAGGCCGCGCGCCATGACCTCCAATCGCCGTACCTTCGCGATCATCTCGCACCCTGACGCGGGTAAGACCACGCTCACCGAAAAACTGCTGCTGCAAGGCGGCGCGATCCACCTTGCCGGACAGGTGAAGGCGCGCGGCGATGCCCGGCGCGCCCGCTCGGACTGGATGAAGATCGAGCAGCAGCGCGGCATTTCGGTCACCTCCTCGGTCATGACCTTCGAGAAGGAATTCGATGGCGAGACCATCACCTTCAACCTGCTCGATACCCCGGGCCACGAGGATTTCTCCGAAGACACCTACCGCACGCTGACCGCGGTCGATTCGGCGATCATGGTGATCGACGCGGCCAAGGGTATCGAGCCGCAGACGCTGAAGCTGTTCGAGGTCTGCCGCCTGCGCTCGGTGCCGATCATCACCTTCGTCAACAAGGTCGACCGCGAAGGCCGCGATGCCTTCGAGACGCTTGACGAAGTGGCCGACAAGCTCGCGCTCGATGTCAGCCCGCAGATGTGGCCGATCGGGATGGGCGGGCTGTTCGAAGGCCTGCTCGATTTCCGCACTGGGCTGGTGGCGCGGCCCGAGGGCGCGTCGAAGGAATTTTTGGGGACGCGCGAGGCTGATGCCGCGATCCCCGAAAACTACGCCGAGGAAATCGAACTCGCTAAGGTCGGCTATCCCGAGTTCGATCTCGAAGCCTACCGCAACGGCGACCTCACCCCGGTCTATTTCGGCTCGGCGCTCAAGAACTTCGGCGTCGAGGAGCTGATCGCCGCCATCGCCGACTTCGCGCCCCCGCCGCGTCCGCAGCCTGCCGGGGAGGACGAGATCAGCCCGGACTATAACGAGGTCACGGGCTTCATCTTCAAGGTCCAGGCCAACATGGACCCCAACCACCGTGACCGCATCGCCTTTATGCGGCAGGTCTCGGGCACCTTCAAACGCGGCATGAAGCTCACCCCGAGCGGGCTGGGCAAGCCGATTGCGGTCCATTCGCCGATCCTGTTTTTCGCGCAGGACCGCGAGATCGCCGACACCGCCGAGCCGGGCGACATCATCGGCATTCCCAACCACGGCAC